>NZ_JBNKRX010000039.1:0-87420 GCF_050296975.1 Sulfurimonas sp. | reverse complement strand
GCTGGTGAAGAGGTAGAAGATACAACAATCGTTGGATCAGTAGAGACGGCTCAAACTACACTCGATACAGCAGTGGCAGCTGAGATAGAGGATACAGTAATAAGTGCTGATATTGATGATACAAGTGATACAGGAATCTCCAGTGAAGATAATGTGACTAATGATAATACACCAACTATTAGTGGAAATGCGGAAGTTGGTGCTGTTGTAGTAATAACTACAGGGCTTGGTGATGTTATTGGAACTGCTGTTACGGATGAAAATGGTGACTATTCAATTACAACAGATCCTCTTACAGATGGTTCGCATAATTTGACTATAACAGTAACAGATAGTTTAGGTAACTCTGCTTCAACAACACAAGATATTACAATTGACACAACCTTGAGTGATACATCTTCTTTAGCAATTACAGATATTTCGGATAATTCAGGAGATTATTCAACAATTACTATGAGTGGAACAGGTGCTGAAGTAGGTAATACTATCACAATTTATGACGAAAGTGATAATGCAGTTGCAACTGCAATAGTAGATGAAGATGGAAACTGGAATGCCGATATAAGCAATTTGAGTGCTACACCTGTAAATGATAATGAATTTTTTAAAGTAACAGAAACAGATATTGCAGGGAATGAAACTGGTGAAGTAGATTCTACACATTTCTGGCATGGATCTTGGAGTGGCATTGCAACTGATGATACTGATGATTTTGTTATGATGGGTTCAGGTGATGATACTTTACATATAGATGATAATGATCTAAATGACACACTTGTAGCTGATGGTGGTGCTGGTAATGATACAGTAGTCTTTGATGGCAATAGTAGTGATTATACAATTACAAAAAATGATGATGGTACTGTTATAGTAACAGAAAATGTTTCAACAGATAGTGATGGAGATGCTATTGGTGATGTTAGTGAATTACGAAATGTTGAGACAATTAGTTTTGCTGATGGCACATACGATGTAGGTAGTGGTGAGCTTTCACAAACAATTACAATAAATAAAGATAACGTAGATGATGCAGAGAGTGGTTTTAGTATTTCTGCTTTTGATGCTTATGGAAATGAAGCGTCTATTAGTAGCAATTCATATGGTTTTGGTGTAACTGGAAATGCTTCTGGGGCAAATGCTGAACTTGGTTATAAAGATGGAGTAGGTTCTGAAAAACTTGTAGTAGATTTTGATAATGATGTATCTTCAGTAGATGTATCGTTTGGTTGGAAAAACTCTTCAGAAGATGCTGAAATCACTTTCTTTAAAGATGGTGTAGAAGTTGGTAGTACGATCAATCATGGAGGAACTGATAGAATTGATGCAGCAGTGACATTGCAGCCAGACAATGGTGAAAGTTTTGATCAAGTTGTTTTTTCAGCTCCAGATGGTGGCAATCATGATTATATGATTAATTCAATCTCTTTTGAGCAAGTTGAAATTCTTGGCAATATTGATTCTGACTCTGTAGCTTCAGCTCCTATATTAGAGATGAGTATTGGTGATGTTAATATTGTAGAAAATCAAGAAAATGCGCAAGAACCATTAGCACCAAATTTAGAGGGTGCTGATATTCAAGATGATGGTTCATCAAGATGGGATAGTGTAAATGGTTCAAGAGGAGATGATACGATTATCGCTGGGGATGATTATGATACTGTTTCTTTATATGGTGGAAATGATAACTTAAGTATAGGAGATGGAGATTCAGGTTGGTCAACAATTTCAGCTTCAAGTGGGGATAAAACTATTGCAGCAGGTAATGATTGGGAAAGTATTACAACTGGAAGTGGTGATGACAATATCTCAGTTGGTGAAGATAGTGTAAATATCAGTACTGGTTATGGTGAAGACAATATCTCTGCAGGGAATACATCAAGCACTGATTTTGCTACATTAGATGCTGGTGGAGATAATGATAATGTTACAGTTGGAGATAATTGGAACGAAATAAAATTAGGTTCAGGTGATGATACCTTAAATGCAGGTGATGGTGCAACGAATGTAAATTTAGGTACTGGGAATGATACTGCTACCATTGGTAATGCAGGTGAAGGCTATGCTTCAATCACTGGAACAAATGGAAATAATACTGTTACAGCAGGTAATGACTGGGATAAAGTATTAATGGGTAGTGGTGATGACAACGTAGAACTCCAAGATGGTTTAACTAATGGTGTATTAGGTAGTGGAGATGATACATTAGTTGCTGGAGATGCAGGAGATGGTTTTGCATATGTAGACTCTGGTAGTGGGAATGATAATGTAACTTTAGGAGATGGATTTGACAATGTTTGGTTAGGTTCTGGTGATGATACACTTAATGTTGGCAAATCAGATGATGGTTGGACAAGTATCTCTGCAGGAGAAGGAAATGACAATATTACTGTAGATAGTGGTTGGACTACTATTAATGGTGGAGCAGGTGAAGATACTGTTACATTTAAAGGTGATGCTAGTGACTGGGAAGTAGGTGAGCGTTGGGGACATACAATAGTTACAAATAAAGGAACAGGTGATATTACACAAGTTGACAATGTAGAAAATATCCGTTTTGGTGGAGAAGATGCTCAGATAGCTTCAGATATTTCATATGAGTATCCTATAACTTTTAGTGCAAGTTTGGCAGATACAGATGGAAGTGAAACACTTAGCTCAATTACAGTATCCAATATACCTGATGGTGCTACTTTAGTAGGGCTTACTCCAAATGAAGATGGAAGTTATACTGTAGATATTGATGAAAATGGGGAAGCATCAGTTACTCTTTCTAGTGAAATAGAAATCGATACTGCAAGTTTAAATACTATTCAAGCATCTGTTACATCAACAGAAACTACTAGTGGAAATACAAATACAACTCAAACTACTATAAATGGTGTAGATGATGTGGCTACAGATGAGTCCAATAATGAACAAGATAGTGAAGAAACTGATGATGAAGATATGTTAACAAATCTAGATGCAGATTATGATCAACATTTAGATTTTAGTAGTTTATTAAATGGCATGGATGAAGGAAGTGATGATCGTTCTAGTGCAGATTCAGATGCTGAGAACTCATTTGATTTAGGATCAATTGTAGATAGCAGAGATATAGATAACGATATTTTTGCTCATATAGATCAAGAGGAAAATTCAAGAGAAGATAATCATGACGAACACACAGAAGAGGAAGGGGAACATAGTGATACAAGTGAATGGTCATTAGGTGATTTTAAAACAGAAAAAGAGTACGAGTCAGAACATAGCAATAGAGGTGATAATGAAAGAGATGGTCGTTCAGATGATAGTAGTGGACTAGTAGATATAAATACTGAAATCCATGTAGATCATAGCTAAAATTATTTTAGTAAAAGGATAAGTGACACTCTGTCACTTACATGTAACTTCTCAAAAATAGAAGTGATATGTGCTTTAACTGTTCGTGGTGTAATACCAAGCTTATGTGCAATAGCATCATTAGATAAACCATGAACTACAAGGGTAACAACCTCTTTTTCTTTTTCTGTTAAGCGATGCTCAATAAGTTCTCTTGCTTCAGGGTTGATTGTTTGTAGATTTGTACTTTTTACAAGTGCTAAAGTTAGTTCTGGATAAGTCCATATTTTTCCATTTGAAACTGCGTGAATCATTTGGTTATAGTGCATTTGTAACATTCTAGAGTTTCCATATGCTTTTACACCGTGCGATATTAACATCTTTCCAGTTGCAATTTCTGGAACTTTTTCTAGTACTATTGTTTTAGAAAAAAGTTGATCGGAACTTATAAGTTTATTGACATCATTGGCAACACTATCATAATCACATATCATTACAAAATCTTTATGAAGTTGTTGTGTTAAATCTGTAAAAGCATCTAATTCATCAATAGCATAACAATCTTGCGGGGCTCTTTGTTTCCATTCGTCAATAAGGTTAATATCTTTGCTAAAGTAAATAATCATCTTTATCTCTCTGAAAATACATACTGCTTTGATTTTAGAATAGGTTTTAAAATATACTGCATAACTGTCTTTTTACCTGTAACAATGTCAGCACTTGCTGTCATACCTGGGATGATAGATAAAGGATGTTCCTTTGTTCCTAAATAGTTTTTATCTGTCTCAACATGGATAAGATAAAAAGTATTTTCCTGTTTATCTGTAATGGTATCAGGAGAGATATTTACCACTTTTCCAGCAAGTCCACCATGAATAGCAAAATCATATGCTGAAATTTTTATAAGTGCTTCTGCACCAGGGTGGATAAAAGCGATATCACTTGGTTTTATTTTTATCTCAAGATAAAGTTTATCATCAGTTGGAACGATCTCAATTAAATCAGCCCCTGGTTTTACAACCCCACCTACAGTATGAACAAAAAGGGTTTGAACGATACCATCAACAGGTGATTTTACCATTGTTCGATCTACTTGGTCGTTAAATGCGACTTGTTGTGTTTGTGTACGTGCGAGTTCAGCTGTTACTTCATTTAACTCTTTTTTTGCATTATTTATAAACTCTTGTTTTGCTTCAATTCTTTTGTTTCTATACTCTTCAATAACAGAACGAAGTCTAGGAAGCGAGAGTTTTGCACCTTCAATCTCATTTAAAATGCCATTTGCTTCACGTTTTAGTTTTAAAAAGTCAACTTTTGATTTGACACCTTCTTTTACCATCGGTGCTGTCATTTCTATCTCTTCAACAACATATTCACGAGATTTTTCTAAAGATTTTATTTTTGCTTGTGCCTCTTTTAGCTCTTGTTTTTTTTGCGCAATTTGCTCAACTATAGTATTATCTTTCGCATCTTGCTCAAGTTTGTGTGAGTCATAAAGTTTTTTTGCAAGTTTGAGTTGTTGTTTGAGATCCTCATCATTCGTTTGAATATCTTGAAATGAAACATCATTTGCTTCTGCATAGAGTCTCGTTTTTTTTGCTATAAGTTCATTATATGTTAATTGATTTGATGTACTTGAAGAGATTGTTTTCGAGTTATTTATTTTTAAAAGTACTTGGTCTTTTTTTACACTTTCACCCTCATGAGTTAAGATAGATTCAACTATACCACCCTCTAAGTTTTGGATGATTTGGTTTTGTCCATAAGGGATAACTTTTCCATCACCTCGAGTGATTTCATCGATTTGAGCAAAAGAAGCCCAAATAATAAATGCCAAAATAGTAAATAACCATAGTTTAATCACTTTACTCATTCGAGATGGTGAATGTTCTAAGATCGCAGCACTAAGCGAGTTCATAAACTCATAATCTTTTTTAGTTAGCTCCATATTATTTTGATCTTTTTTCATTATTTACTTCCTCCACCTTGGAGTTTTTTAATAGCTACTTCTTTAGGATCATCAATAATAAGTTTACCTTCGTCAATCACTATAACTCTATTTACAATTTTTAAAATATTCATCTTTTGTGTCACAATGATTGCTGTTTTTTCTTTAAATTCATTTTCAAGATTTTTTAGAAGTTTTGCTTCACTTACTTGATCCATTGAACTACTTGGCTCATCCATCATAACTATAGGTGTATCAAGTAAAAGTGAACGTGCAATACCGATACTTTGTCTTTGCCCTCCAGAGAGCCCCATACCCCGTTCACCAACAGGCATTTCATACCCTTTTGGATGTTTTTTGATAAACTCACTTGCTCCACTTATTTGTGCAGCTCTTACCATCGCACCATCTGTCGCATGGGAAGCTCTAAAGGTGATATTGTCTTTAACTGTTCCACGAAAGAGCATAATATCTTGTGAAACATAACTGATATGTTTTCTTAAATCGGCTGGATCAATTTGTTTGATGTCGATACCATCTATAAGAATTTGTCCGCTATCCGGTTCATAAAGTCCAAGAAGCAGTTTTTGAATCGTACTTTTTCCGGAACCTATACGTCCAATAATCGCAATTTTTTCATGTGGAGAAACTGAAAATGATACATTTTTTAAAGCTGGGACATCTGCCTCTGGATAAGTAAAAGTAACATCTATAAACTCAATATTTCCTTCAAACTTTGGTGCTTCAACAAACTTTTTACCCTCTGGTCGCTCACTCTCTTTTGCAACTATAGCGTTGATCGTATCATAAGAGGTTTTTGCATCTTCATAGTTTGTAATGAGACCTGCTACTTGCCCCATAGGTGCTAATGTTCTTCCAGTTAAAATAACTATAGCAATAAGTCCCCCCATAGAGAGGTTAAACTCAGCAATCATATATACACCAAAAACAATAATCATCACAGTGTTGAGTTGAATCAAAAGTTGTGTAATTGTAGGAATAGTAGCTGACATCAGTTTTGATTTTAAACCTTTAGATGCGATCTCTCCAGTTGATTCTTCCCATTTCCATTGCATATGATTGAGTGCATTTAAACTTTTGAGTGTTTCGATATTATTGAGTGCTTCGATTAAAATAGAGCTTTTCTTGGCACTTGCTTCATGTGTACTCTCAATACTCTCACGCAGTGGTCCTTTGATTAAAAAAGCGTAACCTAAAATTAAACTCATAGTAACCATAGGAATGAGCACAATCATCCCACCAATATATGCAATAACAGCTAAAAAGATAACAGCAAAAGGAAGATCGATAAGTGCAGCCATTGTCGCATTTGTCAAAAAGCCTCTAATTGCATCAAAATCTTTTAAATTACTTGCAAAAGAACCAACTGAAACAGGAATTTGAGACATCTTAAGTGATAACACTTTTTCAAAGATGATAGAAGACATAATAATGTCACTTTTTTTAGCAGCAGTTTCAAGTAAGGAGGTTCTGGCAAATTTTGCAAAAGTATCGAGTACATAAACGATAACAACCCCTATAGCAAATACCCAAAGAGTCTCTATAGCATTGTTTGGAACAACTCTATCATAGACGTTCATTGTAAATAATGGAGATGCTAAAACAAAAAGATTGATTAAAAGTGATGCATAAAGCACATCTTTGTAGATAGGAAGTGAGAGTTTTAATGTACTCCAAAACCAATGCTTTTGTTCTAAATGGAGAGTTCTTTCATTTTCTTCTGTGTATTCAAAAGCTTTTTTCAGTGCGAAACCAAAACCTATATATTCATCTTGTAAATCTTCAAAATCAACCCATTGCTCGATTGCCTCTTCAGCTGGCATAATAATTCTTGCTTGAGTTTTATCTTCATTAAAACTATCTAAGATACAAGCACCTTGATTGGAAAGTAAAATAATCATAGGTAGTTGTAATTTAGAAATTTGTGATAATGGACGTCTAATTATCGATGATTGCAATCCAGCACGAGAAGCTGCACGAGAAAATAAACCCTTTGATTTATTGATGGAAAAAAGTTCTGGTGTTTCCATACCTGGTTCAATAGGTAATCCTGCAGTCAGAGCTGCTGCAGTAAATGGTTTATGATAGCGTTTTGTAAAAAGGACTAAACAATCTAGTAAAGCATCCATTCTTAAGTTGTCAGCATTGGTTAGAAACATTATTTAGCCTCTAAATCAACATTAGTATAGATAAGGTTTTGCTCATCAATAATAACAGGTACTAAAATACCCATCGCATTTAAAATGCGGTATTTCGCAAGTAAGATATTGTACTCTGTAGTGATGATTTGAGATTGTGAACGGATAAAGTCATTTTGTGCTGAGAGCAGATCAAGTAAAGAACGACGCCCTAAATCATACTCTTTTGCGTAAAGTTTGAGTGTTTTTTCAGAGAAATCTTTGTAGTCATAAAGATGTTTTAGCTGTTCTTCGAGTTTCTCTTTAGAAGTCCATGCAAGATTGAGGTTTTGGATGATCTCTCTTTGGAGTTTCTCTTTTGTATTTAAACCTTGAGAGACTTGCTTTTGAGCTTTTGCGATAGATGCTTGATCTGAAAATCCATTAAAAATATTATAATTTAAGTATGCCATAGCACGAAATTGGTCATCTGTTCCTTCAACTGCAGAAAGATTTTTGTTCATACTTTGAGAAACTTCAATATCTACACTTGGGTAGTACGAAGATTGTGAAGAGTGTTTTGCAGCTTTAGCTTGTTTAACATTAAACTCACCAACTAAAATAGAAGGGTTGTTTTTAAGAGCAAACTCTATAGCTTCTTCTTTTGTATCTGGAAATAGATACATAAGCTCTGGTTTTTCTAAACTATCTATCTCTAACTCTTTACCTAATACTTTTTGTGTATTGTATGTGGCATCGAGTAAAGTATTTTCTTGAACAACTTGATTTGATTTTGCAAGTGCTAAAGATGACTCAATTTTGTGAACTTCTGAGAGAGTTGTCAGTCCAGAGTCGTAAAGTTTTTTTACTTTATTTAAAATCTCTTGATCAATCTCTACATTTTTTTTTGCAGTTACAAGAAGCTCTTTATTTTTGATGAGTTCGATATACGCATTTGTCATCTCAAAAGAGATAGAGTTTGCTGTTTCTATATAGCTGTATGCTGCAGAGATTGCTTTATACTTTTGTTCTTCAACTGAGTTGATTGTATTAAACCCTTGAAAGATATTTTGTGTAAAAGTAAGGGAGTTCTCATAAACTGAAAATTTCCCATCATTTCCTGTTGTAGGAATTATCGTAGCTCCAGCACCATTTTTTTGTTTTGTCTGTTCATATCCAGCACCAAGTTTAAGATTAAGTGTTGGGTAATATCCAGCTTGAGCTATGTTAACGTCTTCTTTATTGGCTTCATAATTTTTGAGACGTTCTTGGATTATTGGATTGGTTGTAAGTATCTCACCAACACTCTCTTTCAGTGTTTGAGCGTATAACAGATTGGAAATTGCAAGGGGTAAAAAAATCAATTTTTTCATAGAAACTACTTTGAAATTTTAAGTTTAAATTATATATTTGGTAGATTATAACGGAACTTTATTTCAAAATCAATACAAATAGCAGATATGGTATAATTTCCCAAAATTGTTGATAAAAAAGAGACAAATGCACACTGAAGACTTCGATCAGATACTAAAAGATAAAAACAAACTTTTAACCCAAACTTATTTTGAACTTCAAGAACTTTTTGAAAAAAAATATGGAATAGACACTGTTGTTTTTATAGAGATTGGTACTTTTTTTGAAGTGTATGAAGTTAACAATGATGAGATGCAGATTGGAAAAGCAAAAGAGATTGCTGAACTTTTAAATATCCAACTTACCAAAAAAAATAAAAATATTGTAGAAAATTCCGATAAAAATCCTCTTTTAGCAGGTGTCCCAGCGGTGAGTTTTGAGCGTTATTTAAACCGTCTTATCCAAGAGCAAAAGTATACAATTATAGTTGTACGACAAAAAGGAACGCCACCAAAGATAACTCGTCATATCTCTCAAATAATCTCCCCAGGGACAAACTTTGATCATATCGTAGATAATGATGATAATTACATCGTCTCTATAGTCGTTGACAGATACAAAGATATCTATAGTGTTGGATACTCTGCTATAGATGTCACAACTGGCAAAACATGGTTATACGAGACACATTCAACAAGTGAAGATCCATTTTATGCACTTGATGAGGTGTTTAATCTTTTAAATGTTTATAGAACCAGTGAAGTTGTAGTAACATTTTTAGAGGGGATTGAAGATCAAAAACATGTGATGCAATACCTTGAAATCCACGATCATTATCACTATTCAGTAAACAACAAACGTCTTAAAGTTGAGTATCAAAATGAGCTTTTTCAAGAGGTATATCAGATTCAATCATTACTCTCTCCGATAGAACACCTTGATCTTGAACGTAATCCAATGATTACAGAATCGTTGGCAATTCTTATAGATTTTGTAATTGAGCATGATTACTACATTGTTCAAAAGATGTCGATGCCTCGCATCATTGATAATCGTCGTTTTATGTACCTTGGAAACAATGCACTAGAGCAGATGGGCGTTATCTCAAAAGATAAACGTGAGTTTACACTTTTAAAGATGCTCGATCGGAGTTCAACTGCGATAGGGAGACGTTTACTCAAAGAGAGATTACTTAATCCTATCATCGATCAAGAAGAGTTAGAACGTCGTTATAACCTTATAGAGAGACTCTCTTCGCACACACGATTTTTAGATGAGATGATGCGTGGAATTTATGACCTAGAACGTCTTGCACGTCGTTTAAATCTTGGACGTTTACATCCCTTTGAGATGAACCATATTTATGACTCAATGCTTAGTGTTAAAGAGTTGATGCAGTATGTAAAAAAACACAAAATTCAAAAAACTCCTTTTCATGAGATAGAGGTAGATGAGTTTTTACGCGACATTGTAAAAACAATCGATCTTGATGTATCTCGCCGCTTTACAAATACCACTGTTGATGAAAACTTTTTGATGGAAGGAGTTGATGAGAGCATCGATACTCTGACAAAAGAGAACTCTGTGATGATGATTGCCTTTGATGATATCATGAAAAGGATTGAAGCGTTACTTGATAGTGCCAATGCAAATTCATCAACGAAACTTGTCACACTTGGACTATTAGAGAAAGAGGGGTACTACATCTCTTTGAGCAAAAATCGTTTTTCATTAATTGAGAGTGAGTTTAGAAAAGACCCAGAGTTTAGTAAATTTGATGTAAAAAAACTGACAAACAATGTAAAAATTACCTCAGAGTTTACAGATGAACTCTCCGATCGCATTATGAAAAACCGTCGAAAAATTGTAGCACTTGTAAAAGATAGATATATACAACTCCAAGCTGTGTTTGAGCGACGTTATGCACTCTTATTTGAGCGTGTAATTACTTATGTAGCTGATCTTGATGTTGGTGTAAGTTCATCTAAAATAGCAGGGGATTATAACCATTCACGTCCAATGATTGTTGATGTAAAAGAGGATGAAAACTTTATGCAGATTATGCAGCTTCGCCATCCTCTTATCGAGATACAAGAGCGTGGTGGATTGTACATACCAAATGACATTGTTATGGGAAATCGTGACTATATGGATTTGCCACATCCGGAGACCGTGATGCTTGATGTGAGTGTGCATGATGGGCATGAGATCAATGGCGTTTTACTTTATGGGATTAACTCAAGCGGTAAAAGTTCTTTGATGAAAAGTGTAGGGATCGCCATTTTGATGGCTCAAGCTGGATTTTTTGTGAGTGCGTCTGTGATGAAATTTTCTTTGTTTGATTCTATATTTACCCGTATAGTTTCAAAAGATAATCTTGCTAAAGGGCTTTCAACTTTTGCAGTTGAGATGTTGGAGTTAAAAAATATATTTAATCGTGCAAGTGTAAAATCCATTGTACTTGGTGATGAGATAAGCCACGGAACAGAGACACTCTCAGGGGTAGCAATTGTGGCAAGTGCTATCAAAAAATTAGCTGATACAAGGTGTATATTTGTTTTTGCAACCCATTTACACCAACTCTCAACTATGCCAGAGATTACAAACATCAACAATGTAGTTGATTTGCATTTAAGTGTTGAGTATGACGAAGAGAGTGATAAACTGCTTTTTAACCGTGTCCTTCAGGCTGGAAGCGGAAGTAGTATCTATGGTCTGGAGTTTGCAAAATCACTCCATATGGACAAAGAGTTTTTAGATATAGCCAACAACATTCGTAAGCGTCTGGCAAACGACTTTGATGAGTTAGAGCTTTTAGTGAAAAAGAAAAAATCGAAGTACAATAAAGACCTCTACGTCACAAAATGTGTCATCTGCGGTGCCGTTGCAGAGGATGTGCATCACATCTCACATAAATCTTTAGCTAATCAAGCTGGATTTATAGGGCATTTTCACAAAGATCACAAACATAATCTTATCCCACTTTGTAAAGAACACCACAATCAAATCCACGATGGAAAGATAAAAGTTGATGGGTTTATAATGACTTCAAAAGGTTTAGAGCTTCGCTATGAAGAACAACTCTCAAAACCAAAAATTGAAGTGGTTGAAGAACCTGAGATAAATGTGATCCAAGAGCAGCCAAAAGAGGAAGAGGCAGCACCTAAAAAAGTGCTTTTAGATGATTGGTAAGGATAAAAAATGAAGTATACATTACAGTTTAGAATTTGGCATTGGTTAAACGCATTAGTTGTTTTAGGTTTGCTGGCAACCTTTTTTTTGCGTAAAACATTTCTTTCGTGGAAAACAAACTCGGAAATAATTGTTACAAAACTTGCAGATATAGGTGTTGAAATAACTTCTCAACAAGCAGCGGTAATAGCAAAAGCTATACGTGCTGGGATGTGGGAATGGCATATTATATTTGGATATGCGTTAGCATTTTTAATGATCTATAGAATAGTTTTGTTTTTCTTTGATTCTAGTAAAAAAGAGAGTTTTAGCTCTTTAGATATCCATCATAAGATGGTAAGAGTATCTTACTACGTGGTATATACAACGTTGTTTTTCATGAGTATAAGCGGTTTGGCGATCCATTTTTATGAAAGCATTGGCATAAGCAAAGAGTTCGCACACGATATAAAAGAGATACATGAACTTCTGGCTTATGTACTAGTCTACTTTACTCCATTACATATAATTGGTGTATTTGTAGCAGAAAACAGAGGTGAAAGAGGTCTGGTTTCTACTATGATTAGCGGGAAAGAGAATTAAGAAAGAAGTGTCTTAACACACTCGTTAATTCTTTTACCGTCTGCACGACCTGCAAGTTCTTTACTTGCAGCACCCATAACTTTTCCCATATCTTTCACAGATTGTGCACCAACGTTAGTGATAATAGTTTTAAGTGCATCACTTAATTCATCGTCACTTAATTGTTTTGGCAGGTACGGCTCATAACAAGCGATCTCTTCAAGCTCTTTTTCCATTAGATCAAGACGATCTGCTTCTTTGTACTGAGCAGCTGAGTCGTTACGGCTTTTGATCTGTTTTTGGATGATCTTGATTACATCGTCATCACTTAGCTCTTTTCTCTCATCTACTTCTATCTGTTTAAATGCAGATGTTAAAAGACGAAGAGCGTCTCTTTTTTTCACATCTTTAGCTTTCATAGCCTCTTTTAAATCTTGGTTTATTGTTTCTCTTAATGACATAATTTATACCTTATGGAACTGTAATTGCTAGAATTATATCTAAATCAAAATAAGTTTGGAACATCTCTATGAAATTAACGACTCTAACTTCTTCTATACTATTTGCTTCTGCTCTGGTGTTTAGCGGATGTACAGCAAATTTAACAGAACCAGAGATCGACTTTGAACCACCGGCATATGTAGAACAGATGCCACCAAAAGAGGACAAACAAGATTTTGCTTCAACTGGAAGTATATTTGGACAAGGGGAAAATCCACTCTTTTCAGATCATAAAGCGATGCATGTCAATGATATCGTAACAGTTGTGATCTCTGAGACTGCACAAAGTACAAATACAGGCTCAAAAGCTCTTAGTGAAACAGATTCTTTAGCACTTGGTGGTGGAGCTTTTACAACAGGTGCTAATGGTTCAAATGTAAATGGCTCTGTATCGAGTGTTGCTGGAAGATTAAGCGGGATCAGTGACATCGGTTTTAGTGGAGGATCGACGAGTTCATATGCAGGTTCAGGAAGTGCTACAAAAGATGCTAGCTTTTCCACAACTGTTTCTGCTAGAATTGTAAAAGTACTTAGTAATGGTAACTACTATATTCATGGGAAACGTGAAATTTTAGTTGATGAGCAAAAACAGATCATTCAAATAAGCGGTGTAATTCGTCCATACGATATAGATCAAACAAATACTATAAGTTCAAGTCAAATGAGCGATGCTAAAATACTTTATAAAACAGAGGGAGATGTTGATCGTGCAGGAAACAGAGGTTGGGGTTCAAAAATTGTTCAAGCAATTTGGCCTTTTTAGTCTACTTGTATTTATACTTCCTTTAGGTGTATCTGCTCAAAGTTTTACAGATTTTAAACGTACACAAGTTGGCTCTTTTGAGAAATTTCAAGATCAAAAAGATCAAGAATTTAATAAGTATCTAAAAGAGCAATGGAAGGAGTATGAAGCATATACTACTCCTAAGTTCTTTGAAAAGCCAAAACCTAAAAATATCGAATCTACACAAGAAACTCCTTCAAAAGATATAGGTCCAAGGATAGATATATCACCTATAACTATCCCAGAGATACCACAAAAAAAAGAGCAAGAGCAAGTTAAAAAAGATATAACTCTTAATTTTTTTGGCACACCAATAGGTTTTAATGTTGATACTAAGATCAAAAATGTACGGTTTTATCCCAAAAATCAAAATGGAATTATCATTTTTTTTGGTGTGATGGCTTCAAGTGATTATGAACACATTGTGTATGATATCAAAAAGACAGCAGATCAGATGGTACTCAATGATTGGGGTGTGTATCAGCTTGTAGCAATGCTTTCAAAAAGTATCTATACACAACCTGATGAAGAGCAACTTTTTCGTTGGTTTATTCTCTCAAAATTAGGCTATGATGTAAAAATAGGACTTGTTAAAAATCATATAGTACTTCTGCATAATTCAAAGCAGACTATTTTTGCTACACCAAGGTATAAGATCGATGGGCAATACTATTATGCTGTTGCATACCAAAGTAGTACAAGCTCTTTAGGAAGACTTTACACGTATGAAAAAAAATATCCAGAGGCAAATAAAAAGCTTGATTTTTCACTTGAAACTGCCCCGAATTTTGCACAAGAACTTGTTTTGAAAAAGTTAAAGTTTTCATCAGTAGATGGCAATTATGAAGTTGATTTCAATATCAATAAGAACCTTATCGATTTTATGAAAACATACCCGCAAGTGGATTATGATGTTTATTTTAATGCCGCATTTGATAGTTATGTATACGATCAACTTGCAAACTTTTTACGCGTACAACTTAATGGGAAAAAAGCTTCTAACGGGATCAATTTTATTTTACATTTTGTTCAAAAATCTTTTCTCTATGAACGAGATGATGATCAGTTTGGAAAAGATAAAGTGATGTTTGCTGAAGAAACTCTGTTTTACGATCATTCTGATTGTGAGGATAGGGCTATACTTTTCGCAAAATTGATCAAAAAACTTTTTAACTATGGTGTTGTAGGGGTGAAATATAAAGATCATATGAGTACAGCTTTATATGTTCCAATAAAAGGAGATAATGTAAAACTAGGCTCAAGAAAATATGTTATAGCCGATCCAACATACATAAATGCAAATGTTGGAATAAATATGCCAAAATATAAAAATATTCAACCGGAATCTTTTTTCAAACTTAAATAATATGAAGCACAGCAGTTGTTCTTATAGAAAGTTACCAATTCATAAAATTTAAATATTTTTTTGCTATTATGACACCATGAAAATTGAACTACCAAAAAAAGAATGTGACTACTATTTAGATGAGCTTACAGGTCTAAAAAATAGGAACGCGTTATTAGAATATATTAAGACAAATAATGAATATACCTTGTTTGTTTTGGATATTGATCATTTTTCAAATATAAATAATATTTATGGTTATTTAGTTGGCGATCAAATTCTAAAAAACATTACACAGTATCTTCAAAAACTTAAACCTTCACATGGTGAAATATTTCGCTTTGATGGTGATAAATTTGCTTTTTTAACTGATTACACACTCTTAAAAATTGAAAAAGAGGAGTTGTGCCAGATAGTGATCTCTTTTTTTAATGATATAGAGATTTTTCATAATGAAGAGACAGCTATAAAAACTTTTTTTAGTATAGGTGTTTATACTGGTAGTGGATATAATCTCATTAATTATGCATATTTAGCACTTAAAGAAGCGCGAAGATACAAAAGAAACTCTTTTAAACTTTTTGATATAGATTCAACATATATAAAAACACAGTTAAAAAACAATGACTGGATATCTAATGTACGTAGGTATATAGAAGAGGAAAAATTTGTCCTTTTTTACCAGCCAATATTTAATAATAAAATGGACAAAATTACGAAATATGAGTGTTTAATTAGAATTGCATATGGCTCCTCATACATCACACCAGACAATTTTATGTACGCGTGTAAAGTAACAGGGATATTAGAGCTTATTACACGTTTTGTTATCACTACAGCTTTTGCTAAGTTTGAAAATACCGAGTATTCTTTTTCAATTAATATCACCTCAGATGATATCAATTTAGGGTATTTGGAAAATCTTTTACTTGAGCGATGCAAAAAACATAATATTGCCCCTTCAAGAGTGATTTTAGAGATATTAGAGGATATTACAACATTAACAGAACCACATATGCTTTCTCAGATAAACTCATTAAGACAAAAAGGTTTCCAAGTGGCATTGGATGATTTTGGTGTGGAAAACTCCAATTTTGCTCGTTTAGTAGATTTTAAACCCGATTATGTAAAGATTGATGGCTTATTTATTAGAGATTTAGATCAAAATTGGAAAAGTCAAGTGGTTGTGCAGTCTATTGTAGATTTTTGTGTTTTGTGTGATATTGATATTGTAGCTGAATATGTTCATAATGAAGCAGTCTTTAAAAAGGTTAGAGAGTATGGGATAAAATGTTCACAAGGATATTTTATAGGTGAACCACAACAAGAGCTTATTGAAAGCTCTTTAGAAAAGTTTTTTAGTAGTTGATAGCTACTTTATAAGTTGGGTCATCCTCTTCATAGGTACAATGTGGACCAGCTTTTTTCAAAATCTTTTTACAATCTGCACTAAGGTGGCGAAGTAGTAAGTTTCGTCCTGAATCTTCATATTTTTTTACTAAACTATCAATAGCCTCAACACCAGAAAAATCCAGCACTTTCGCATTTTTAAAGTCTATGACAACTTTTGGTGGGTCTTGATCAATTGTGAAGTTATCTGAAAAAGTTGTAGCACTTCCAAAAAACAAAGGACCCTCTAACAAATATACTTTTGTTCCATCTGCTTCAGTATGTGTATTCGCCCAGATACGAGCATGTTTCCAAGCAAAAACAAGTGCAGAGATAATTACACCTGCAATTACTGCAACAGCTAAATCTTCAAATACAGTGATGATTGTAACTGCAAGCATCACAAAAAGATCAGAACGAGGCATATGTTTAAAATGAGAAAAACTCGACCATTCAAATGTACCGATACTTACCATAAACATAATTCCAACAAGCACACCTACAGGGATGATATTTAGCACATCTGTCAAAGAGATAACAAGGATTAAAAGACCAACTGCAGCAGTAAATGATGAAAGACGTCCGAGTCCTCCTGAAGTGTAGTTGATGATTGATTGACCGATCATAGCACACCCAGCCATACCTCCAAAAAATCCACATGCTACATTTCCAGCCCCTAAAGCTATACACTCTTGGTTCCCACTTCCACGCTCACCACTCATCTCATCTAAAACTGCTAATGTTAAAAGTGATTCAATGAGACCAACTAAAGCCATGATAACTGCATAAGGAAGTACTAAAATAATGGCATCGAGGCTAAAAAGAGTTTCTGGAATTATAAGATGTGGTAATTGCCCTTTAAACTCTGAAAGATTTGCTAAGTTTCCAACTGTAAGTGTATTGATATGTGCAAAATAAACTATAACTGTAAGAAGTACTATAGCAATCAAACCTGATGGGATAGCTTTTGTATACTTCGGTAAAATGTACATAATGAGCATAGTTATAAAAACGATGACATACATTGCAATGCCTTGATTGTCAAAGAATTTAAATTGAGCCATCGCAATAACAATTGCTAAACCATTTACAAAACCATAAAGTGCAGGTTGAGGAACCAAACGAATAAATTTTCCAAGTTTAAAAACACCCACTACAACTTGGATAATACCTGCAAGGATAGTAGCTAAAAGAACGTAATTCAGTACTTGAAAGTACAGAGCATCTCCACCAATTTCAAGAGCTTCAAGCATCGCATCCACTTCTAAAACCAAACCTATGATAACAACTGCAACACTTCCAGTAGCACCACTGATCATCCCAGGCTTTCCACCTATAATAGCAGTGATAAATCCAAGGATAAAGGCTGTATATAAACCAACGATTGGGCTAACTTCGGCTATAAAACTAAAAGCTATCGCTTCAGGTACTAAAGCTACAGCTACAACTAAGCCAGATAAGATGTCATTTTTTATATTGTGTGAAGTGTATTTTTTTATATCAAACAAGAGTTTCCCTACATATTTTATGTTTGGAATTATATCGAAGTTAACTTTGAGTAAAGATTACGAAGCGGTTCCTACCATTGTTTTTTGCCAAATACATTGCATGATCAGCGTCTTTAATGATTTGGTCTTCATTATCAACATCATTCAAAGGAAATATTCGAATACCTATGCTTGATCCTATTTTGAGTTTGTTGTTTTCAATAATAATTTCATTATTTAATCGTGTTAAAATTTTATCTGCTATAAGTGAAATAGTTTCATCCGATTTTTGAGAATTTAAGTCTATATCTAGTAGTACTACCGCAAATTCATCACCACTAATACGAGCTACTATATCACACTCTCTTACTGAATTTTTGATAATATCAGCAACATGTTGTAGGAGTTTATCACCAATATGATGCCCATAAGTATCGTTAATACTTTTAAAATGATCAAGATCGATGAACATAAAGGCATTTTTGAGATCATGACGTCTTGATCTTCCTAATTCTTCTTTCATTCTTGTGAGTAAGAAGTTTCTATTTGTTAAGTCTGTAAGGAAATCATGCGTAGCTTGATAGAGTGCTTCTTCTTGTGCCTTTTTTAGTTCTGAAATATCAAAGATATGACCAACATAATTTTTGATCTCCCCTTTTTTATCTTTGATACTAGAGATAGAAAGTCGTTGTGCATAAATCTCTCCATCTTTTCTTTTATTGAAAATTTCACCACTCCATGTTCCAGTTGAATTTAAAGAGTTCCATAGAGTTTGATAAAAAGCTTCAGAGTGAGTACTTGATTTTAAAATATTAACTTTTTGCCCTATAACTTCTTTACTTGAATAGCCTGTAATTCGCTCAAAACCATTGTTCACTTTAATGATATTAGTATCTTTATCGGTTATAAAAACTCCCTCGTGGGAATTGAGTGTATGGGATGAGAGTTTTAAATCTTCTGCATGTTTTTCATAGTCTTTAAAAAGTATCTCTATAAGATAAATAAAATAGATAGATGCTATGATAGTAGTTACCCAAAATATCGTTGCAAGATAGAGTGAATTGTCAGTGTTAGTGTAGTTTGTATTTAAAAGCTTTATAAAATTATCTAAAACTTTATGTGCACTTGTTTGATAGATATCGATTCTATTTGTTGTTGCATCAAGCCATTGTTGAGCATCTTTTTTGGTGAGTTGCCCTTTTTTATAAAGTTTTCGAAGTTTTTCTACCTCTTGTTCTTCCTCTATATCAAAAGATTTTGAATAAGCATTAAGGGAAAGATCAGAGGAATAAACTAAAAGATCTTCTTGTTTTTTCTTTTGCTCATTTTGATAATAACCTAATTTTTCTTTACACATGCCACTAGACATATTAGTAAGAAGTTCATAGTATATACAAGAGCGTTCAAGTTCAGCATTTTCTTTGAAAAGTTCTAAATTTATTAAAAATAGGGCATCATAACGTGCTTGATCAAGTTTTGGAAGAAGGTATTTTATTTTATTGATTAGGTTTGTATTGAAACGAGTATAAGAGGTTGTTGCTTTTTCAAAAGAGAGGTGATGCTTTAAAACATTTTCTCGTAGAGTTGAAACGTTCCGCAATTCTAAATCTTTGTTATGTTCAAACAGCTCCATAGCAGTTATATAGTTATCTGTTTGTTCAGAGGATGTAAGAAGCCTCTTTTTTAAGATTTTATCTCTAGGAGTTGCTAAATACTTTAATGTATTGATTCGTTCTATTTGTAAAGCATGAATAACATCGACAATTTTTTCTACTAGCTCAATATTATACTTTTGTGTAGATATAGCTTCTATATTGGCATTTGTAAGTTTTACAAAATAAAATGTAAAATAGACAATAGAGATGGTTGGTACTAAAAAGATAAGAAAAATTTTAGACTTAAAAATCTTAATGTTAAAATGCATAGCTAGGATTATAGCATAAATGCACAGAAAATCCCAGTTATAATTTTTAGTTATTTAAAGCGTTTAACTGCTCTACAACCTTTGTTTTTTTATCTTCAGCTTCTGCAAGTGCTTCACGATTTTTAGCTAAAACATCTTCAGGTGCATTTGCTACAAAACGCTCATTATTTAACATACCTGAAAGTTTAGCGATCTCTTTATCAAGCTTTTCACTTTGCTTTGTAAGTTTGTTTATAATTGGTGTTAGATCAATGCTATCAGTTGGAATAAATGTTTCACATTTATCAGAGATATCACTTACACCATTTTCGATTTTTGAATCTGTAAATGCAACACTCTCAACTTTTGCAAGTTTTGCAATGAACGGCAGCATCATTGTTTTGTCTTCTTCACTTAGTCCATCAACTTTAACAAAAGCTTTTTCGATCTTCTGGTTTGCCATATCAACTAAAACTTTAGCACGACGGATAGATACGATCGCATCCATAATGATGTTAAATGTCTCTTCCTCTTTGCGCTGTTTTATTTTAAACGGATACTTTTTGATCATAATCGAGTCAGATTCTTCAAGTGTAGTTCCGCTTAGTTGGTGGTAAAGGTGTTCTGTAATGAACGGCATAAACGGATGAAGCAGTTTCATAGCCTCTTTAAAGATCGCACCGAGTTCTACGATCGAAGTTTTGTCTGCTTTACTTAGCTCAATTCCCCAGTCACAAAACTCATTCCAAATAAATCTATAAAGAACTGTTGCCGCGTCATTAAACTTATACTCATCCATAGCCGAGCGCACCTCTTTTGTTGCAACATTAAGGCGTGAAGCCATATATTTTCCAAGTGGAGTATTTAGGCAAAAGCCTCCGAGATCAGGGAAAGTATCTACATTCATCTGTAAAAATTTCGCTGCATTGTAAAGTTTGTTCGTAAAGTTACGATTGATCTCTAACTTTTGTGTACTCATTCTAATGTCACGCCCTTGCGCAGCAGAAATTGCTAACGTAAAACGTAAAATATCAGCTGAGAACTCATTAACCATATCAAGAGGATCAATTACATTTCCTTTTGATTTTGACATCTTTTGTCCATGCTCATCACGAACAAGTGCATGAAGATAGATGTGGTTAAATGGAAGCTCACCCATAAAACTCTCACCCATCATCATCATTCTTGCTACCCAGAAGAAAAGGATGTCAAAACCAGTGATAAGAAGTGTATTTGGATAGAACTCTTTTAAGTCATCTGATTGAAATAGTTTATCCATCTCAGCATCGCCATTTCCCCAGCCTAAAGTTGAAAAAGGCCAAAGGGCTGAACTAAACCAAGTATCTAAAACATCTGGATCTTGTGTGATATTTTTAGATGCACATTTTGGACAAGCTGTTGGTTGATCCTCTTGTGAAGCAAACTCATGATCACACTCATCGCAGTAAAATACAGGAATTTGGTGCCCCCACCAAAGCTGACGTGAGATACACCAATCTCTTAAATCACCCATCCAAGAGTTATAGGAATTGATCCAGTGTGGAGGGAAGAATTTTGCTTCGCCGTTGTTTGTTTTCTCGATCGATTTGTCCGCTACTTCACTTCTTACAAACCATTGTTTTGAGATATATGGCTCAACTACATTTTTACATCTGTAACAATGACCAACTTGATGTTTATGATCTTCGATTTTGATCATAAACCCTTCCTCTTCAAGACGTTTTACAATCACATCACGAGACTCTAAACGTTCTAGTCCTTGGAACTCTCCTGCATATTCGTTTAAAATACCTTTTTCATCAAATACAGTGATAAATTCTAGATCGTGACGTTTTCCAACTTCATAGTCATTCTGATCGTGAGCAGGTGTTACTTTTACAACGCCCGTTCCAAACTCCATATCAACATGTTCATCAGCAATAATTGCTACTTCGCGGTCCATTAAAGGAAGTTTTACTTTTTTTCCGATGAGGTTTTTATAACGCTCATCTTCAGGGTGCACCATTACTGCAGTATCGCCAAAATATGTCTCTGGACGAGTAGTCGCAACTTCAACAAATCCGCTGCCATCTGCAAACGGGTACTTGATATGGTAAAACTTACCATCATGATCTTCGTATTCAACTTCGATATCTGAGAGTGCACCATCGTGTGTACACCAGTTAACCATATAGTTTCCACGAACAATTAAGCCTTTATTGTAAAGGTGTACGAAAGCCTCTTTTACAGATTTTTGTAGACCCTCATCCATCGTAAAACGCTCACGTTCCCAAGCTGGACTTACTCCCATTTTACGAAGTTGAGTAGTCATAATTCCCGCAGATTCTTCTTTCCATTTCCAAGCACGTTCCAAAAATGCTTCACGACCAATGGCTTCTTTAGTAGTACCTTCGGCTAAAAGTTGTTTCTCTACTACGTTTTGAGTGGCAATACCAGCGTGATCTGTTCCTGGTTGCCATAATGTTTTAAACCCATCCATTCTTTTGTAACGCGTGATGATATCTTGAAGTGTAAATGTAAGTGCGTGACCAATGTGTAAGCGCCCTGTGACATTTGGTGGTGGCATCATGATTGCAAAATTTTTATCTTTTTCTTGGATATCTTTGTTTCCATCTACCTCAAAGTATCCACGCTCTTCCCAAATTTTATAGTATTTGTTTTCTGTTTCTTGGGGGTTGTATTTGTTTTCTGACATTCTTCTAGCCTCTTACACTCTGTAAAATAATTTCGCGATTATATCTAAATATAGGTGAGGATTTGCTTAGAGAGGGAAGGATTATAAAAAGGTACAAAGAGTCAACAAGTTTGTGCTATAATAGTTTCATTAAGAGGTAATTTATGGATTTAGAAAAAACAAAATTGTATGAGACATTGTTTTTTTCAAATATGCAGTTTTCAGAGTACTCTTCTGAACTGAGAAAAGTTGTAATGATAAATATTTTATTGATTATTACAGGGATAATTTCACTTATATTTTCAATATACAACTTTGCTCTAAATAATATACTTTTAGGTTTTATAGATCTTGTTGGATTTGTAATGATAGTGATAGGTTATTTTGATCTACGGATTTCACAAAATATAAATCGTGCAGCATTCGCGACAACCGCTTTAGTTTTTGTTTTTATGGTAGGTATCGTTTATTTTGGTCAAGGCAAAAATTTTACACTTATATGGTCTGTTTTTTTTCCTGTATTTGCAATTTTTATCAATGGAAGTAAAAAAGGGATATACGTTTCTGCAATTTTTTATTTAGTTGTTTTTCTTATCTCTTATCAAGGGATTGGAATTTGGCAAGATGGGTTATGGAACAATGCAAGTTTTTGGAGATTGTTTATAGCTAGTATAGGGATTACTATTATTTTGTATTTTTTTGAAGTAAGCTTTGAAAAAGCATCTGAACAATTAGCAAAAAATCGCGAAAAAGAGCAACAGTATATAGAACAATTAGAGACATTTTCTATCACTGATCCACTTACAAAATTATATAATCGAAGATACTTAACAAAGCAGTTTAGTGTTTTGTTTGAAAAAGCAAAAAAACATAATAGTTATTTTGCTTTTTATGTTTTTGATCTTGATTTTTTCAAACAGTATAACGATACATATGGACATATTGCAGGAGATACTGTACTTAAAAAAATTGCATGGACTTTGACGCACAATATTTTTAAACGCGAGGTTGATCATGTTTTTAGACTTGGTGGAGAAGAGTTTTGTGGTTTAATTATTGCAAATGATTTGACAAAAATACAACAAAGTCTTCAAAATGCAAAACAATCCATAGAAGACCTTGGGCTTGAACATCCAAAAGGGATAAATAAAGTTTTAACAGCGTCTTTTGGAGTAGCAATTATTAATGAGTTTTCAGTAGAAGATTTTGATAAAGTTTATAAAATTGCAGATCAAGCCCTATACGAAGCAAAAGCTCAGGGTCGAAACTGCATTGTTGGAGATGATAAGGTAAGTATCCTTGCTTAGTTTGTTACATTAAAGTTTAAAGTTGCGTTGATATCGACCTCATTTCTTACATCCATAAAGAGTAATGATGGTGGTTCCATACCGTAATCTGTAACTTTGACTTGAAAATCTGAATGCATTGAAATTGTTTGATTGTTTTCAGCGATAGTAACTGGAATTTGAAGTGAATTGCTTATACCGTGCACATGCATAGTTCCGTATATAACATAGTTGTCTTTTTCTTTTACAATTTTTACAATTGATAGTGAAATGGCTGGATATTTTTCCATTTCAAACATCTCTTGCATATGCTCATCACGTCCACTACTTGAAGAGATAAAATCGATAATGTTAAAAGAGATATCTCCAGAGATAGATTCTAAATTATTTTCATCCATACTTAAATTGGCTGTTATCTTTGTAACAGCAGGTTCAATTTCAGAATCTCCAAAGACTTCTGTATGTGCTTTTATAGTTCCATCTTTTAGAGTTAAATTTCCTCCAAATAAAACCAATGGAAGAACCATTAGAAACATTAATCTTTTTGCCATGATAGTGCTCCTTTTGTAAGATAAACTTCTCTTAAAATATCACGTATGAGTAAGAGACTCAGAATTATTGGCACATAAGAGACTAGATGCTGTGTTGCCACCATAAGCCCAGCTCCCGATGCTCCCCAACCTATAAACACCATAAACAAACTTATGGTTTTAAAACTTTTTATTTTAACTAAACTTTGTAAAATCACTATGTTGTAATACGAAATAACAAAAGGATAAACTATGCTTAAAATGAGTGATTCGTTAGTAAAATAAAAAAGATATGAAAACGAGAAAAGAATGGTAATGAGCAATGACTTTTTATAATATTCCAGTTGTATAAAAAGTGCTGCAAGTACCCCTAAAATGTGAAATAAAATAATCTCAATAGTATACCCATCTCTCCAAATAGAAGTCACACTGTCTCTTGAAAGTGATTCAAATAATGAAGAGTCTAAAAACACCCATAAAACCATCATATAGAGTGGGTAAGAGTAAAAACTTTTGTATATTTTTACTTGTGTATTCATTTGAAAAACGTAACTAACAATTGCTAAAGAGGTTAAGATAATTCCAAGGAGCATTCTATGTGATGGATCAGATGTAAATAAAAAAGTTCCAAGTGTATATGAAGCAGCTAATGAAAACAACAAATCTACAAGAGTGGCTTTTTTGAGTGTATCAATAACGATAGGAGAGATACCTCCAACTGCTAAGCCTAATAAAAACAGCATAACTGATGATAGATGCGGATAAAAAAGTGTAATTGCCAGTTGTAAAGCGAGTAGAGCAAATGTTATATACTCTTTTTTGAATTTGATATAAGAGATGAAAAAAGTGCCTAAAACTCCACCAATAGGGAGATAGATAATTGTTTGTATATCTGAATGAAAAACTTCTACTATCCCTGTTTGAGCGATTAAAAGATAAAAACTTAGTTCTGCAAATATAAAAAGGATGAGAGAAATATTAAACATTTTTTTCCTTTAACATATATTTTGGCTGATAAAACCAAATAAAAAATATTGAAGCATATATAAAATCAAAACCAAAAATTCCTAAAGCTATCAAACCAAGTTTACCAGCTAAAAAAAGTGCTAAAAATATACCACTTACAAAAAATCTAATAATCGCAGTTGCAAGTGTAAATTGTTCAGAGTTTTCCTTTTTTAGAGCAAAATAGTGCAATAACCCTGTTGTTGTAACAAATCCAAAAACAATATACTCATATGTCCCACTAAATGAAAAACCAAGGAGTGGATAGAGCCAATTAGCGACCAAGATAAGTAAAATACCGCCAAAGCCATCACTAAGTAGCCCTATGACATTGTAGAGTTGCAACTTAGATAACTGAGTATGTATAACTATAAAATAGAAAAATGAAGATATTATGAAGATTCCAGAAATACTTCGTATACTCCATAAAATTGTACTATCAAAGTGAAAGTATCCAGCCTCAACAAATCCGTTTAGTGAAAGTGCGATAAAAATGCCAAACATTCCATAAAGATAATGGCGTACAAAAAAAGGTTTTTGGAGTTTTTCTATGATATTTGCGTACATACTCAGTGTCATCAACAACACTCCTACACCCATAGCTATATGTGCATGGGCAACTACAAGATCATTTCTGTGAAATACCCAGCGGATAGATTCAATGAAGAGGATATTGCCCTCTATATCTACAAATAAAAACCCAACTATTGAGATAAGCAATAGTGTTTTAGAAGTTTTTGGAATTTGTGCATCCTTGTACCATCGAATGAGTAACGGTACATATAAAAAAGTAAGCCACTGAAAAAACCACTCCTGATCGTAAGTCAGATGCCCTATAAACATCCTATACATAACAGAAAGTACATAAAAAGCTCCAGGAATAATCCAAAGTATATGCCATCTTGCTTTAAACTCATTTGTGGAGAGAAGTTTAAAGATAAGGTAGTAGATTGGGATAAGTGCAAAACTCATCCCTAAGGTGTTATCTCCATGTGGACCAGATACGGTTGACTCTACTTGACCAACAACAGGGTTCATTAAAAAAAGTAGTACAAATGGTGCAGCAACTACTATCCATAAACTCACTTTTACCCATAAAGGTTTTTGTGTATACTCTTTGATGTACTCATAGAGTGCAAGTATGTAAAACAGACCTGCAAATGCCAAGATGCCATTGAGAGAATAGTGAAAGTCATAAAAGGCAAGTCCACGCGTAACTCCCATAAGCAATGAGATACTCATCACACTTAAAAATGTATACCAAAAAATGGAGTATATCTCTAAATATCGTAAGGCTTTTGTATTGATACCCAAATCTTTATATAAAAGTAAAAAAGGGAGATACGATAGCATTAAAGGGATAAATCCATACAACATAAGTGAGATATGAACTGAGCGTACATTTGCAGGGTTTAGCATCTGCGAGTTAATTACAATCCCTAAAAGATTTATAGAATAATAAAATCCAAAACTAAGCCCTATGACAAAAAATATCATAGAGATATAAAAGTGTTTTTTAATTGTAGTTTGAAATATGTCCATCGCTCATCTCATATATAGTATCTGCTTTTTTTGCTAAATCTAAGTCGTGGGTAGTTACTACTATGCTTACACCATTCTCACGCGCAATTTTTTGCAAAAGTTTAAAAACATTGTCTGAATTTTGTGAGTCTAAATTTCCTGTTGGTTCATCTGCAAAGATAATTTTTGGTTTGTTTACAAGTGCTCTTGCAATGGCAACTCTTTGTCTTTGTCCTCCAGAAATCTCATAAGGGTATTTGTCTTTTAACTCATAAATCTCAAGATATTTTAAAAGCTCTGTGACCTCATTTTTATCTATCTTGTCTACTGCTAGTGTAATGTTTTCATACACAGTTAAATAGTTGATAAGATAGTGAAACTGAAAAATAAACCCTATATTTTCTTTTCTAAATGTGTCAATATCTTTTATATCTTCACTCTTATGATTTAAAAGTGTCATGTTAGCATTTGTAGGTTTCAAAAGGGTTGCAAGTATCGAGATGAGAGTAGACTTTCCACTACCACTTTTGCCAACAATAGCGACAAACTCTCCAGTTTTTATAAAGATACTTACATCATCAAGAGCTTTTTCATTGCCATAAAAATGGGTAATATTTTTCGCTTCTAATATCATGAGTTCCCTCTTTGAATAAGTGTCACAGGATCAACTTTAAGTGCAGTATACACAGGTATAAGTGAGCCTAAAATACTCATAATAATAGTAGTTAAAAACACATATAAAGCAAGAGTGAATGTTATCTCACCATTGACATATCCTTGAAGTGCATCGATATGACGAATAAAATATAAAACAAGGTTTGAGACGATATATGCTGTAAAAAATGCAGCTAAAGCGATGATGACACCCTCTAAAATGATTGAAAAAACAATTTTTTTCGATGATATTCCAAGTGCTTTCATGATCCCAAACTCGTCACGTCGTTGCATTACGGTTACACTCATAATTGAAGCAATAGCAATAAGCCCCATGATAAAAGCAACAAGAGAGATGATCAGTGAAGATTTATTGATGATTTTAAACTGGTTGTAATTATCTACAAAGTTTTGTGTCGATTTTGCGTCAATATTTTGACTAAGAGCTTTAATCTTGGAGATAATAGGCTGGATATCTTTTGAGAGATCGGTATCTATCAAAAGCATAGAAGCAGATTTATTAAAAATCTCCCCTGCATCATCCAAGTTCATCACAACACCACCATTTTCAAATCCTATATCGCTACTAAAAACTCCACTGATTACAAAAGTTTTATTGGCAATATTTATCTCATTTTTGTTTGATAATTGCTCGTAAATAGAGTTACCTATAATAACTTGGTTTTCTTGTGGATAATTACCTTGAAGCAGTTTGTATCGATCAAACATATTCTTTGAAGCCCCATAAATAGCTACAATAGGAAGCTTGTCAACTGGACTAGCTCCAACGATCAGTGCAGATACTTGTTTTACATCTTTGATAGCACTGATTTTTGGGATGAGGTTTTTGTTAACATTACTAAAAAAAGTATCTGATATTTTCGCTTGTGTGACAATAATATCTCCATCACTTTTTAGCATATTTGAATACATAGAGATGATGCCATGAGAGATAGATGTGATGAGAAATATGGAGATAATAGTCACTACAAGACTCAAATAAATAAGTGAAGTTTTTATCTTATTTGACTTTATAGCTTTTAACACTGTCACAAGTGACATATTTTCTCCTAAATAATAATGATTGATTATATTATAGCAAGATGAAGAGTTCATGAAGATTTAATTTTCAAATCTACATAAGAAGAATATCATTGAGATAGAAGTATAATTGCGAAAAAATTCAAGGAACTCTTTGGCACTTTCGCGTTTAAATGAAGAGCAGTATAAAGCTGCAACCTCCACTGAATCAAAAAACCTTATTATCGCTTCAGCAGGGACTGGAAAAACTTCTACGATTGTTGGAAGAATAGCCTATCTTTTAAATAGTGGAGTACAACCAAATGAGATACTACTACTTACTTTTACAAACAAAGCTGCCGCTGAGATGGTTGGTCGTGTAGCAGAGTTTTTTGGTAAAAATGTTGCTTCAAAAATAGACGCTGGAACTTTTCATGCGGTAAGTTACCGATGGCTTAAGAAAAAAGATAAACGTGTTGTTTTAAAACAGCAGCGTGAGTTAAAAACACTTTTTCGATCAGTGTTTGAGAAACGATCTTTTGGACATATTGATGCTGAAGCGCAAGTGTATGGGGGAAACTATTTGTATGATCTATACTCTTTTTACCAAAATACGGAGCTTAACGAAGATTTTGAAACCTGGATCAAAAACAACTATCCCGAGCATGAACTCTATGCAATGATCTATGCAGATATTGTTGATGAATTTGAGAAATTAAAAAGAGAGTACGGCTTTTTAAATTTTAATGATCTTCTCTTACAATTTCGTGCAATGTGTAAAGAACATCACTTAGGCTACAAGGAAGTGCTTGTCGATGAGTACCAAGATACAAATGCTCTGCAAGGAACTCTGATCGATGCTATGAACCCGCCTTCACTTTTTTGTGTAGGGGATTATGATCAAAGTATCTATGCTTTTAACGGTGCGGATATTACGATCATTGGTTCATTTACAAAAAAATACCCCGATGCAATTGTGCATACACTCAACAAAAACTACCGCTCCTCAGTGCCAATTTTGTCTTTGGCAAATAAGGTGATCGAGCACAATGAGAGAATTTATCCTAAAAAGTTGGAAGTAACTAGAACAGACATAAACATCCCTCCAAAACTTTTAGCGTATGATGAGTTGTTTGACCAGTATCACGGTGTAGCAGATATGATCTCTAAAACAACTACACCACGAACTGATATAGCAGTTATTTTTAGAAATAACTCATCGGCCGATGGGATCGAAGTAGCACTTCGAGAGTTAGATATCTCCTGTAAACGTAAAGGGGGTACCAGTTTTTTCGACTCCCAAGAGGTAAAGGCGGTACTTGATCTCTACACTTTACTTGTTAATGAAGCGGATATGATGGCATTTATTCATATATTTGAGTTTGCTAGAGGAATTGGAAGTGCCATGGCAAAAGAGATCTATACAGCACTGAAAAATTTAGGGCAGGGGAGTATGTTTTATGGGCTCTATGCACCTGATGAATCGATGAGTAATCCTTTTGAAAAACGGAAACTTAACCATCAACTTGGACTCTTTGATGACTTTTTAGAACTTGGTGCTGTAGGAAAATATGCAAAACTAGGGTTTGAGCCAAAATTTATGAAAAATCCAGTGCTAAAACACCCAAAACTCACAAAAGAATCAGCTACATTTTTACATAATTTTTATGTTTTATTTCGCGATCTAAAAGGGATAAAACAACCAAAAACAATCGTGCGAAAAATAGCAGCATCAGATTTTTTCAAATACATTGCAGACCTACTTTCAACAAAAAGAGCGACACTTAAAGATGGCAGTGTTGATGAAAACCAAAAAAATGAATCGCTCATTAGAATTGAGCGTAAAATGAAACTGCTTGAGGAATTATCGCAACCATACAATGAACATGAACGTTTTTTAAATGCGATGATACTTGGCTCATCTGATCTAAGCCAAGGTGAGGGTGTAAACTTGTTAAGTGTACACGCTTCTAAAGGTTTAGAGTACAAAGAGGTATATGTAGTTGATCTGATGGATGGACGTTTTCCAAACCGTAAACTGATGGTTCGTGGTGGAAGCCTTGATGAAGAACGACGGCTTTTTTACGTAGCGGTAACACGTGCAAAAGATATACTCTACCTTAGTTTTGCAAAGTATGACAAGATCAAAAAACAGAACTTTTTACCTTCACAGTTTGTATATGAAGCTGGACTTGTCCCTAAAGATGAAGGATATCGTGAGATGGTTATGAAAGAGGAGAAAAAAGAAGAGGACTAGTGTTTTATAGCCCTCATACTTCTCACCTCTAAAAAGTAACTGTGCCCTAAATAGATCACGTAAAATACGGTCGCAAAAAAGATCACAAATGGTATGAGCGAAATAAGATACAAAATAAGTGTTTTAAGACGCAAAGTATTCCCATATTGTGCTTTGATCCTAAAAGCTTCCTCTTTTGTACAAATAGTTGATGATACATCATAAATCATCATTTTGTGGAAAAAGTAATAGAGTGGAAAATTAAAAGCTACGATGTTTAGCACTGGTATAAAATAAAGCGGGATAAATACCATAAAAAGCACAAACATAATAAGTACCCATTTTAATGTTAAAAGTATCCCCTCTAAAAAGTTTGAATGTCCAATGAGTTCAACATCTGGGTAATGCCTTTGACGTAACTCTTGTAAGATCATATGTGTCATAAAACCGATCACTAAAAGTGCTACAAATATAGAAAAATACAGCATCAAAACAGAGCCGATCGTATAAACTAAAAATGTTGCTATCCAAGAAGTAACGGCACTACTCATTAAAAACTTTATGATCGCAGTATTTTTTAAAACCGCTGAAAAACTTTCTGTATGAGGGATGCCATTTTCTAGAGTTGTTTGCGTTGATTCAACATGCATACTTGAATCTAATTGTTCTAAGCCAATCCCAGCTGCAACAAAAAATAAAATGTATAAAATTAACATAGAAAGTACAAATGGAAGTATTGAGTACTTAATCATTTTAGATGTAAAAAGGTCTTTTATACTCAGTGCTAAGATATTGTTTTCGTTATTCATGGTTTCTCCGAGGAATATTTTATAGTTTGAATGGTGTATTATAACAAAAGCGTGTATTAATGGCTGTTTAAATAATTCTTAGGTAAAGTATGTTTAAACTAAAAATAACATATTTATAAAATCTATATGAAGGAAGTAGGTAGTTAATAATGTACAATAGAAAGTGTCCTTGTTGTAATGAAACATTTTCTTTGAGAGATTATTTAGGGCAGGTTTTAAATTTTAAAGTAAAAAAGTTTAATGAAGATGAGCCTGATAAAATATGTCTAAAATGTAAAAGTTCGATTTTATCTGCTACAAATAACAACAAATATATCATAGCACTAATCCCTCTATTTTATTTTTATGATTTAGCTTATGAATATTTTTTTAACTATGAATATGTTGCAGAATATATCGCTAGTTTATTTATGCTTTTGGTATTAAGTTTTTATGTTGTGTATTTATTTATTCCATTGAAATGTCAGAAATCTAAAATATCATAATATAGAGGATGAAGATGGAACAATCACATAGATACAAAAGTAATAAATATAATATATTAAAGAAATATATATGAATCCTTATGAAAATCAAGACTTTGAAAATGATAGAGAGTTTTTCAATACAATTTTGAGCGCAGTGCTTGCTAGTTTGTTTTTTTTATTTTTATATAAAGCAACATGTCATTTTTTTATAAAAAATTATTGGGTTGTATCTTCTATGATGACAACTATTTTGTTTGGTATTTTATTTCTCAATATCTATAGAACAGAGATACAAAAAACTAAAAAAAAACAAGGATGGTATTTTTATTTATTCTTTCTTTATTCTATACCTGTGTTTTCATTTTATTTTTTTCCAGCAACTATAGATTTTCTTCTACCCTCAATAACAGATAAAAAATCAATTAGCATTAAAGCTACTATTCAAGATATATATTACATTAAACACGCTGATAATCCTCATATAGTTTTTGATTTACAAGAGAATGATTTTTTAGATAAATTGGATATACCTTTATCTAAAAAAACTACTCAAAATATCAAAGTTGGAGCAATTGTTAATGTGTATGTGACAATTTCAAAAATATGTTTGAACTATAAAGGGTATGAAAAATTAGAAGGTTATGAATGAAATCTAAAAAAAGAAAAACAACGAAGCTTGTTCAAGAAATTGAGATTTTATATGTGATATTCTTTTGGAGTATTTTTTTTGCAATAATTGTTTATGGGTTTTTTGATCAAAGATTATCACCTCTTCTTATGGTAGTTAGTAATAGTTTTAATTTTTTTATATTGCCATATTTAATTGGTCTAGCGTATATGTTTCGTTCTAAAAAAGTTAAGCAAGAAATTTGTAAAAAGAAGAGTATAAATATCGCTACAGATAATATGATATCAAAACTAATGCGTATGCATTTTTGGATCATTGGAAGTTATTTTATAGTTGCAATAATTGGCAATATTTTTGAATTTATTTGGATAGATACTACTATGATGGAAACATTCTTTGTTTGTTTTATGTGTGTAGCAATGGTATTTATAGGAACTTTTATGCTAAATCATCATTTGTTTTATGTTACTTTTTCAATATGTTCTTCAAAAAGAAATCATAAAGGTGAGTAAATTGTATGCTTGACATCATAATCATTGGAATAGTGCTTTTTATAATTGCTGTATTTATAATCTTACAACTTTTTACTATGTCGATTCAAGCTGTAGTATTGATAATGTTGGCATCTTTACTGTCAATACCAATATGGAATAAATGTCAACGTTTGCGTTCACCTCTCAAAAAAAGAACTTTTTGGAGATTATATTGGTACGATACACAGTGTAAATTGGTAGTTATAATTTATGGAATAAGCATCTCATGGTTGATAAGTAAGATAATATAAAGGAAATTTTTTGGAAGCAACTTTTTTATCAATAGCTATTGCAGTTTTAGCGTTGGTTGTTTGGATAGGGATCAATAGCATGGGAGATATTCTAGAAAATGAATCTGAACAAAATCACTATATCGTTTTTTCTGTATATATAGGATTTGGAGTAATGAGTGGGTATATCTCTACAATATTTTTTTCAACACAAATATTAGTAGGTCTTTTCATGTGGATAAATCTTTTTTTAGTACCAATCATTATTTTTTTTATTCTACAAAAAGTCTTTAAAAAGAGTATTAAAATGAGTGTGTATATAGGAAGTTTTTATTTTGCATTTTCAATTATTCGTTTTGTCCTTACTGCTAAACAAATAGTATTTTAGGAAAATAATGCAAGAAAAACTAGAATCAATTTCAGATAAAGAATTTTTTTTCTTAGGGTTAGTGTATGCGGCAAGTGTGGTAAGTTTATTTTTACAACTACCTCTTTTATCTATATTTTTTGCTGGAGCAGTTTTTTGGTATTGTTATATAAAGATCAAAAAGTTTGATAGTATGAAAAACTGGGTTAAATGTGACGCTAAGCTTATCAAATGGAATACATTGAAAAAGATTTATAATTATTCACCTGAGAGTTATATATATGTACCAGATTGTCTTTATACATATACTTATAATTCTCAAAAATATATAGGGCAAAATATCTCTTTTTATCCAAGAGATTCGATGACACAAGATCTTTTTGAAAGTTATCAATTTACACAAAATATAAAATATACAATAAACAAAGGAATTTATGTAAATCCAGATAACCCAGAAGAGTCTGTAGTTTTTAGAGACATGGCATTTAAAAGTGCTCCCATCTATAAAGGTGGAGTTGTTTTGGCAATCATTACTATCATCATTAGTATTATTCAAGTAGTTATAAAGGTAATTTAAAATGGATAATCAAGAAAAAGAGCAATATAATAGGAGTTTTAATTTAAATGATATACGAAGATGACAAGTTAGAAATAGTTTATGATAAAAAAAGTTTTTGGATTTTCTTTTCAAGCATTTTAGTCGCTTGTAGTGTCATAATACCAGAGTCCTACTTAGTTGCCTTTGTAGTAGGGATAGTGAATATAAATATATTTGCATACTATTTTTATCTTGATAGCAAGTCTAAAAATTGGGTGCTTATAGAAGGAAATTATAGTACATACCAGTTTAAGAAATTTAAAATCAATAATTTTAGTAGAAATTCCACAAAAGTAGTACAAACTTATTGTGAGTATACATATACTGTTGAAGGAGAAAAATATTTTTCTAATGTTTTGAGTATCGTAAATAAAGATTATTATTTTCATGAAACATTTTTAGAGTTGGCAAAAGAGCTTGTAAGGAAAAATCCAAAAACTAAAACACTACAGTTATACTATAATCCCAAAAATCCTTCGGAGTCTATACTTGTAAAAGGATTGTCGAATAGTTATATTTTACAAGTGTATATAATTGGGATTATTGGAATGATAGCATTTTTAGTAAGTACTTACGATTTGGTGAAATAGAAGGAAAAAGTAATGAAAACATTTTCAAAATTAAAAACAACTATTTTGCTTAAACGTATTTTTTTAATCTATTGTGCATTTTACATCATCATCTCAATCAAGTATATGTATTTATCCACTGAGATAGACTTTTTAGATTATATATTTTCTTTTGAATATTTTGGCATATCATCAATAGTAGCAAATATAATGATCGCTTATGAGCTTTTTGAACAAAAAACAATTAATTAAGATGAGCAAAAAGTTTGTATGTACAAATCTACATTTTTTAGTGAAAAAACTATATGTATTAATTTAGATGAGGTGCATACTATAACGTACAGATTGGGTATGCTCTCTGTACGTAATGATGAAAAAGTGATTTTGTTGGATAATTTTACGTTTGCTAGTAAAGATATAAAAGATTTACTACTATTTTTACAACAAACTACTCAAGCCAAGTTCAATCCTAAAATGAACAAAAGTGAAAAACTTGGTAGTATATTTTTTCTTGGAATATTAGTATTGTTTTATGCTGTACTCTATAGGGTGTTTTTTAAACCTTAATTTTTATATTCTCAACAACTGCTATAAAAAACTCTTTTGACCAAAGTTCTATCTCTTTTATGTCTTTTATAAACGGTTGTACATCGTTTTTTGCTTTTGTTACATCAAGGCTTTCTATCCTCTGTAAAAGTAGTTCTTTAATATTTTGTTTTGTAAGTTCATCTGGTATCTTTATTCCATTAGCTTCTAAATATTTACAGCTTTGCGTGAGTCTTGCTTTTAGATGTTTTATATCAAGTTCTACATTGTTTGCTATGTACCAGACAAGATCATACCAATCACGTCCTTTGGGTCTGCTACTCCATGCACGACAAAGTATAGCGTGCATTTTTCCAGCATATAAAGAGCCAAGAGTAAAAGCGTTTATTGAAAATGCTCGGGGAATTAAACGTATAACATTCTCTAGCTCAAAATCCAATGAAGGGTTTGTATCTACTTCTAACTTTATTTTGACAGCTTGGTCTCTGTGGATTTTATTGGTTATATCTTTTGGAACATTTATATTGATTAAGTGTTCGATCGTGTTGCCTTTTACAAAAGCTGAAACTATGGTAGTAGCGCTATTTTTCTCTTTTATCTCTATAGTTACCTCAAAACCAAATGATTTTAAAGTAAAGATGATCGCTTATTCGTATGGTTTGAGATTAAATTTTGGATTGTTTTCAAGAAGTGAGAAATCTAAATCTTCTGAAAATCTTGGAAGATTATGTAGTATTCTAAGAGCTGTTCCACCGTAAAAAGCAGCGTGTTTGAAAAAACCTGCATCATAAAGTCCAAGAAGTATGATCTCTTGTAGTATCTCTCTAAGTGCATCAAAGCTAGTATTAGAATTAGAAAGGTCATATTGTTCTAACATCTTCATAAGTGCTGGATGTGTCATATTTTTCCTTTCTTTAGTACTTGAGAGAGAGTTTTTAGATTTTTTGATCTATAAGCCGTTGCTATCTCCTCTATAAGTGAAGTATCTAAAGGATTTATAATATCAAGTCGCAGATCATATTTGAGGTATTGTATCATCGAATTTTGAGTAAGTGTACCGATACCTCTATCGTAGCGTATTTTGTCACATAAAGCTTTTTCAGGCGTTGCTATAAATTTTCCACCATCTTTTTCATCATAAATCCAGTCAACTCCTAAGGAGTAAGCTTGTAGTGGAACTTTTTTATAGCTAAATCTTCCCACTGGAGTTTCATATAGTTTCTCGTTTTTACTTGTAGCAGATGTGACCTCGTTAACTCGTTCAGGAATCATACCATAATAACTAAGAGCATAATCAAAAGAAACGTAAGATGGAGCATAGAGTGCATTAGCAACATTAATTAGATCAAGTGGCCTTTCAAGATAAGTTTTAGAAAAGGTGTAAAACCCTTTTTTTAGACGTAAAAGCTCACCATTCTTTACAAGATTTGAAATTTTATCATTAACATTGCTAATTGACTTTTCTAATAAAGCATAAAGCATCTCATGCGAAAAAATTGATAACGATAAATTGTTTTGAATCTCTATAGTTTTCATAAAGAAGAGTATAGCATAAAATGCATAATTTAATATAGATAATCTTATTTTTATGGATTATCTATATTAAATAGTTATATTTTACTCCAAAGTTTCTGATTGAGTTTTAACTCTTCTACAATTCCCAAAGAGAGATGGAGTGTTTTTAGATACTCCATAGCAACTTTATACTCTAAAAGTGAGCTAAACACTGCTGGTTCAAAGAGGTCTTTGTTGTACTCGATCGCCATAAATATATTGTTTCCTTTAAAAGAGACATAAACTGGATGACCTGAGTGTTTTTTGTAGTGAAGAATCTTTTCCATGAGTGTTGGTGTTAAGATATAACGAGCTTCAACTTGGTCACTTCCATAGACCACAAACTCCTTTTCAAACTCTGGTGAATCCATTTTAACAAGTTCACCTTTCACACCAAAATTATTTGATTGTAAAAAAGAGCCAATCATATCTCCAAAAGTACTTTGTGCAAAGTCTGGTAAAACAAGGGTTTGCCCCTTAAAATGTTTATGAAAATCACTTACTATAAATAAACCTTGAAAGATGGTGGAGTAAGAGCGTCTTCCTTTAGAATCACGATGCTCTTTTTCGGCATGAAAATCTGAAAAGGTAAGATTTACACCATCAATTTTCCCCTTCACTAGATCATTACCAGAGTGTCGATCAGGATGAGAAAAAAGGTTTGAACGGTTAAATTGTTCTATACCAATATGTAATTCAGGAATATAACGAAATGTATGATCGATCTCTTCAATAAGAGGTTTCATCACTTTTGTTTTAAAATCACCACGATAATCAGAGATAAGAGATTTATAGATGAAACTCCCTACTATAAAGTAAAAAATTCCATAACCAACAATGAAGTCACCACTCATATAACCAGAAAGGGCAAAAAATATTAAAGCAGCAATGATAGTGTAGATGATTCCAACATTCACTACACGTTTTTTTAACTGCTCTCGATCTCGTTCTAAATCTTGTAAAACTGGATGAAGCGTTTTATAATAAAAATCTGTTAGTTCACTGACACTTTTCATATGTTATGAATTAAAAAGCTCTTTTACATTAACGTTTTGACGTTGTTCATCTGGAATCTCAAATACTTCTTTGTGTGTGTAACCCATAGCTGAAGCCATAAAATTTGTTGGGATCATCTCTAGTGCATTGTTGTAGTCAGTTACAGCTTGGTTATATGCACGACGAGCTGCAGAGATTTGCTCTTCTACTTCATTTAAACTACGTTGTAGATGCATCACATTTTCATTTGCTTTTAATTCTGGGTAGTTTTCAACTGCTACCATGATAGAACCAAGAGCAGATGTTACCTTTGCATCGAGTTTCATTTTTTGTTCATCAGAAATATTAGGTTTATTCGCTTCTGCACGAAGTTTTGTTACCTCTTCAAGTATCCCTTTTTCGTGTTCCATATATTTTTGAACTGTAGCCACAAGGTTAGGGATAAGATCATAACGTTTTTTGAGTTGTGTATCGATACCTGCGAAGATATTATCTACTTGATTTTTCTTTGCAACAAGCGAGTTGTACATTAAAACTAAAATGATTGCAATTACAATTACAACAATGAGAAGTACTGACATAAAGTTTCCTTTGAAAGATTTAAATTATTATACTATATTTTTTGCGGCACAATAGGCACTCGAAAAAGCAAATGCAAAATTGTAACCACCACGTCGTCCTACTACATCTAAAACTTCACCAATAAAATAAAACTTACCATTTTTTTTAGATTGAAAAGTTTTAGGATCAATTTGTGTTGTATCTACACCACCACCACTTACTTCTGCATGACGAAAGCCGTGTGTATCATTTACTTCAAATTTCCAGTTGAGTATTTGATTTGCTATTTTTTTAGTAAGTTTTGTGTCGATCAGTTGTATTTTTGGATCGAGTTGTAGAGATTCTAAAATGCCATTTACTATTTTAGTTGGTAAAAGCCCTAACAATATATCAAAGAGAGTAAATACAGGATGGTTTTGGGAAGTTTTGAGTATATAGGCACTTAATTTTTGTGCATTAAGCGTAGGAAGTAAATTTATCCCAATATCGACATTTTGGTAGTTTAATAATGCTTCACTTGCCATCTGCGAGATATCTAAAATTGCAAAACCAGAAACACCATAGTTTGTAAAGAGAATATCTCCAGCGATAGTATTTTCTTTCACACCATTTATATAGAGTGTTACTTCCCCATCAACTTTAGCCCCTTGCATTTTTTTTGCAATCAAAGAGTTTAGTTCTAGCTGCACTAAAGAGGGGTAGGTTGGTATGAGATCATGTCCAAGTTCACGAGCAAATTTATACCCATCATCACAACCACCTAGATGTGAAGCTGCCTCACTTCCTGTTGCAATTACAATAGCATCATATTTTTTTTCTAATTCTATAATGGAGTTGATTTTTGTATCGGTAATGATGTTGACACCGAGATTTTGTGCATGTTGTATAAAAGTATTTGCAACTGATTTTGCTTCATTGCTAAGTGGATAGGCACGTCCATCTTCAAGTACATTTAGAAGTAAACCAAGGGAGTTTACGTATTTTTCAAAAGCATAAAAGTCAAAATTTTTGATCGCGTATTCTACAAAAGTGGGGTTAGCAGAAGAAAAGTCACTAACATTTAAAGAGGTGTTTGAGATATTACAACGACCATTTCCAGAAACAAGTATCTTTTTTGCAGGTTTAGAGTTTTGCTCATAAAGATCAACTATTAGACCATGTTTTGCACACTTTATAGCACAAAAAAGTCCAGAAGCACCAGCTCCAATAATTGCTATTTTTTTTCTATCACTCATAAAATTTTGAGAGTCCTAACAAATAGGTATCAAAGTTAAAATTATATTTTTGAATTGTTTGTCTATTGAGATAAGGTTTGATCTCTTGATCTGCATAGATAGAACCTAAAAAACCATATTCAATTTCTAAATAGTCATATATAAAACTAATTCTATGATGTTCATTTGCCCATTGTGCAATCTCTTTTAAATTTTTTGTTGGATGATATAACACTATTAACATCCCTTCTTGTGTAAGGGAAAGTTGCTCTTGAATAATGATAGAAACAGATATCTTTTTATTTATAAGCTTTTCAGAGTAAAATTTTTCTATACTTGTTTTAAATTTTTGAGCAGTATCATGATCCACTTCAGTATGTACTATATATACTTGTAGGGTGTCAGTTTTTTCTTTTTGTGTAGTTTTCTCTAAAACAGCTATCTTTGGAAAAAGTTTTGCCTCAATTTCTATGATAGCATTATCATAAGAGTAAGCAAATAGTTGTATAGAAAATACAATAAAAGAGAAAACTTTTTTTATCATAGCTCTGCCTCTCTTGTTTGTGCAGGAAGCACAATAGTAAAACAACACCCCTCTTTAGTATTTTGAACAGTAATAGTTCCTTTCATCTTAGTCTCTATAATGTTTTTTACAATATATAAACCAATACCTGTTCCTTGAGATTTAAACTTTGTTGTGAAATAAGGCTCAAAAACTTTGTCTATAATAGATTTATCGATACCACCTCCATTGTCACATACTGTGAGCGAGACATTATTTTTATGTTTTGCAAGATAAATGTCAATATGTCCCCCTCCTTTTTCACTAAGTGCATCTTGTGAGTTGTTGAGCAGAACAAGCAGTATCTGTTTTAACTCATTTTCTAAACCATAAAATTTGATGTCATCTTGTTTGAAATGAACAGTGTAGGAGATGTGTTTATTTTCAAGTTGGGCATCTAAGATATGTAGTGTTTCTTCAATAGGTTTATAAGGAAGAAAATAGTCCATTTTTTGATTTGGATCAAGGAAATTTCTAAAATCATCAATGGTTGATGACATAAAGTTAATATTTGTAGAGATAATGTCTATAAGCTTTTCAAAATCTTTTTCATTATATGTTCCAAGTGAGTGTTGCATAGAAAGATTTGCAGCTGCTAGACCAATATTGTTTAAAGGTTGTCTCCACTGATGCGCGATAGATTCTAGCATCTCACCCATCGCCGCTTGACGAGATTGGTGTAACATAAGCTTTTCTTGTTCTTGTTTTTCGCGTATTTTTCTGGCTACTTGTTTTTTTAGATCATCATTGAAGGTTTTGAGCCTTTGTAAGTATTGGGACATGTTTTTAATCATATCATTAGCAACATTGGCAATGGTTGTAAGTTCAGAACTTGCATATTTTACCACAATAGGGGTGTTTTGCTTGGAATGGGAATATTTTTCTAAAGAACTAGCGATCTCTCGAATTGCAAAAAGATCATTACGAATTACAAGATAAAAGATGGCAAATGTTCCTAAAAAAAACAGAAAAAGTATGAGAATAATTTTATATAAGTAGTCATTAAAATTCAGTAGATGTTTATTGATATACAAGACTTCCATTGAAGCAATTTCATGGTGAGTAAAAGGATCTAAGATAGGACTTGTGTATACAAATAATTCTTTAGAGTTTAAAGCAATTGTAGAATCTACTTTTTTATAAACCGTCTTATCAGCAGTTGTTATAATACTAATTTGTTCAATTTGATCATTTTTCAAAATAGAGTTAAGGATAGCTTTTAATTGTATAGGTTGATCAAAAGAGAGGCTTAAAGCGATGGTCGGTTTGAGTGTTTTTGTTAAGATTTCTATCTTCTCTTGTTCCACTTCTATAAGGGCATTTTTTGTGTAATGGGTTCCAATAACATAAAGTGGAAGAATGATACTAAAAAATGTCAGCCAAAAGAAAAATGTAAATTTTACTGAAAAACTATGAAACATTATAGAGACACAACTTTTGCTCCAAACCCACCCATATGTGCTGGAGCATCCTCAAATTTTTTTACTTTAGGGTGCACTTTTAAAAACTCTTTTACTGCATGTGAGAGTTTTCCTGTCCCTATGCCATGATAGATTAGTACTTCATCCCAACCATTTATAAGTGCGTCATTAAGAAATTTATCGAGTACTTCACATGCCTCATCACCACGCATTCCATGAAGGTCACAAGTAAGCCCTGCTTTTTTCTCAACATTCACCCGTATGTCTGTTTTAGGCTTTTGCTTGATAATTTTTGTAGGTGTAAGATGTTTTGTTTTCACTCTTACTTTCATACCATTGATATCAATTGTAGCATCAGATTTAGCTTTCATGGAAACTATTATACCACTTTGTGAATGGTATTTTACTTCATCTCCAACCTTGAAGTCATATGGACGTTTAAGCTCTGTTTTTTGCTCTTGTGGGAGCTTTTGATTTGCTTTATTCATTGCGCGGTGAATCTCTTTTATATCCCCACCACGTGCTGCTTTTTTTGCTTCATTTATAGCTTCTTCATAAGAGGCTTTTAGTTTTAGCTTTTCACGTTCAAGTTCTTTATGGAGTGCTTCACGCTCATCTTTGAGAGCTAACTCTTTTTTGGAGAGTTCTTCAAGTTTTTCATCTACTTGTTTGTGTTTATGTTTGAGTTCACGCTCTAACTGCGAACCACGTTCAATTAAAAGAGAAAGTTTTTCAGAGTTGTCACCGTAAACTTTTTTTGCCTCATCAACTATTGCATGGGTTATCCCATATCTATTAGCAGTTTCAAATGCGTAACTTTTTCCAATAATGCCTTGCATAAATTCATATGTTGGACGACGATCCTTTTCATCATATATTGCAGCAAGTAATTCAACATCATCCCGATCAGCCATTAGTGCAGCTAGGCGTTTGTGGTGTGTTGTAATGACAACTTTTTGTCCCCGAGAGATAAGATCATCTAAAATCACTTTAAAAAGCGCTGCCGCTTCATCACTATCAGTTCCTAATTCAATCTCATCGACACCAATGAGGGCTTGTTTTTTCAAAAATATTTGTGAAAATTGTTGCATACGTCCAGCAAAAGTAGAGATATCATTTTTTACATTTTGTGGATCGTCAATAATTGCATCTATATCTTTAAACGTACCAATCTCACTCTTTACATCATTGAGCTTCATTGGGATGATATATTTTGCCATAAATGCAGCTGCTAAAATTGATTTGAGCAACATAGTTTTTCCACCAGCATTGACCCCTGTAACCATCAAAATATTTTTTTCAAAGTTAACACTAATTGGTTTTGCTTGATGTAGGGCAGGGTGGATAAACTCCTTTAAAACAATGTTTTTATGATTTTTACTTTTTATGATTTGCAAGTTTTTACTTCGTGCAAATAAAACTCTTGCTTGGTAGTTGTCAAATTTTGAGAACTCTTTATCTATAAAATTGATAAAAGGTAAAAGCTCTTCAAGTATTTTAGAAAAGTCTTTTGCATAGGTATAAAAAATGGCTTGACGCTCTTGTTCAATAAAGCGAATTTTTTCTTTAGATTTTAAGATAACATCTGGAGCTACATAAAAAAAACCAGCGGTACTGCGACCAACAACTGCCCCTTTGAGCACATGATTAAAGCCACCACGTACAAGTAAACACTCTTCATTATTGATAAAGTGAATTTGAGTATCTATAAGATAACCTGAGAGTTTTTGGCTTCCCATAAGTCTTTTTAAAGAGGAACTAATCTCATTTTTCTGCTCTTTAATCTTTTGTCCTAATCCAAAAAGATTTTCATCAAGATTCTCTTCAAAGTTTCCTTGTATATCAAAATACTTTTCAACTTCTAAAAATTTTTGAGGAATTTCAATCTTTTCAACCCACTCTCCAATGATACATTCAAGATTTTTATTTTTAAAGTAGCGAAAATAACGTACAACTTTAACAAGTTCAAAAATCTGTTCAAATTGTAAGACACCATGCTTTTTTAGATGGTTTTTGATTGTAAAAAAATCACTCACTTTTGGCGGTGTATTAAATTCTAATTTATCAAGTGCTTTGATATAGCGATAATGAAGTTCTTGATCCCCTTGGATATAGAGGTTTTCTTCTCTTGAAAAGAAGCTTTGAAATTGCTCAATATAAGAGGTAAGATCAAGCCCCGAGATAAGTTTATCTATTTGCACTCTTGCGCTCTAATGATCTCTAAATAGTGAGGAGTGTTTTTCTTGCCTATAAAGGTGTTTGTATTGCTCAGGTCAAACATTGATGCATTTACATCGATGCCTTTACAATGAAGCGTTTGCCCCTGTTTATATTTTTGAATAACTGCTAATACTTTTTCTTGCTCTTTAGATACAAAGAGATTATACATAATAGCACTTGAGATAAAAAGTGTAAAGACCCCAGCAACTATAAGTTTTTGTGAACGTGTGAGTTCAGTAAAATAGTGTAGTGCCAAAAATATAAGTCCAACAACTATAAAACCAAATATATATGCCACTTATGCTATCCCTCTTATCTGATATGTAATGTCACCTGCACCAAAACCGATGATAAGCCCACTATCTATAGTTTTTAGTTCCTCTTGATTTTTTACAATTGTTATTTTATTATCAGCTCTTTGAAGCTTGTCTGCTAGTGTAAGATTGTAATGTTTAAATTTTTCTGCAAAGTCTATATCACGAGGTGTTTCACCTGCTGCCCACACTGGAAGGATGATAAGCTCCTCGGCCCCTTCAAAACATTTGATAAACTCATCAAGATTATCAATTGTTCGAGAATATTTATGTGGTTGCCAAATAGCTGTAATTTTATCAAACCCTTTAAGCTGTGCGTATTCTTTTACAGATTGAAAAGTTGCTCTAATCTCTGTAGGGTGGTGTCCATAATCATCGATAATAACACTATCACTTTGGCTTCCAACTATATCAAAGCGTTTTTTGATCCCTTTAAAGTTTAAAAGTTTTTCTCTAATTGTTTCAATATCCATCGATTCATTTGCAGCTAAAATTGCGAGTGAGGCATCGATTGCAATGTGTTTTCCAAATCCCCAAACATCAAAACTTCCAAAATCTTTTAGTGTAAATCTAGTATGTGGCTCATCATTGATGAGTACAAACTCTATATTTGTTATATCTTCACTTGGGTACAACCAATGTGCATCGGTAAACTCATCTTTTAATGTAGCTAAAAATGGATCTTCTGCATTTAAAACTTTGCAAGGTGCAATTTTTATAAAAGTTTTATATGATTCATAAAATCTATCATAATTATAATCGTAGTACTCCATATGCTCAGGTTCAGCATTGATTACAATACAGCAGTGTGGATTTGAATTGATAAAACTCCCATCACTCTCATCTGCCTCAAATATCATAAGGTCGTTTGTTTCATCATAACGTACGTTTGAACCAAATGCTTTTGACTCTGCTCCTATGATTGCTGAGCCTTCCATAATTGCAGTTAAAATTGCAGTAGTTGTGCTTTTCCCATGTGCACCAGCAACAGAGAAAACTTTTTTATCGTTGAGAATTTTTAGGAGTGCTTCACGACGCGCTAAAACTTCAATCCCTTTTGCTTTTGCTGCAACAATTTCTGGATTGTCAGGACGAATAATAGCTGAATGAATGACTAGATCTTGATCGCTTATGGCCTTGGCAGAGTGTGGGACACTGACTTTGATCCCCATATCGCGAAGTTTTTTGGTAATTACACTGTCTTTAATGTCTGAACCACTAATCTCATGCCCTTTATAATGCATATATTGTGCTAATCCAGAGATCCCTATGCCACCTATACCTATAAAATGTATCTTCATCTATCTTACTCCCACTCTTTAGGCATTATCGAGCAATTTTTGTGCCTCTTTTGAGAACTCACTAATATAAAAAGTTCCTAAGCGTTGTGTTGATTCTATATCGGCAATTTTATCTAAAAAATTATCGATATCTAACCCTTCAGTTGCTGCAATTTGATGGAGTTTCATAGCTTTTGAAAACTTCTCATCTTGACTCAATCCACTTAAAACTTCAAAAAGTGCTGAAGCATCTTGTAATTTTCCTACATGGTAATGTTCAATTGCATATTCATAGAGTGCACGAAGTGTTGCAAAATCTTGTACTTCGTTCATATCCATTTGACGGTGTGATTCAAGTGTAGAAGTTAATTTTTCAAGTGCTAAGTCTAAAATATTTGCATAAAACCCTTCTAAATCTTCATCTTCAAGAAACTCATGAGCATCTGATTCAAGTACATACAATGAAGCGATATCACCCTCTTGTTGTGCTTTTAAAACTTTTTCTTTTAACTCTTCTATTTTACTCACTCATACACTCCTTTATTCTCATTAACGCATCTTTTGTTTTGTTTTCATTCTCTACAAGAGCAATTCTTATAAAACCAATTCCTGGGTTTTCACCTTGGGCATCTTCACGTGCTAGATATTCTCCAGGGAGTACTTTAACATTGTATTTTTCATACAATTTTTTTGTAAAATTCAGTGCATCTCCAACTTGTAACCAGATGTAAAATGTAGCTTCTGGAATCTCTAGACCCAGTATCTCTTTAGCAAGGAGAAAATTGTTTTTATAAATTTCTCTAGCACTTGTGACATGTTCTTCATCATTCCAAGCCTCAGATGCTGCGTATTGAAGTGGAAGAGGGGAAGCACAACCAACGTAAGTACGGTAGTTCATATACTCTTTTAAAATTGCTTTATCACCAGCGATAAAACCACTTCTAAGTCCTGGTGCAGATGAACGTTTAGAGATAGAGTTTATCACTAAAACATTTTTAAACTCACTATTTCCAGTTGCTATTGATGCTTCAAGTAATGAAGGTATTTTTTGATCTGTATATATTTCAGAGTAACACTCATCATTCAAAAGTACAAAGTTGTGTTTTAGTGCTAGGTTTACCCACTCACTTAACTCTTCTAGTGGGAGTACTGAACTAGTAGGATTGTTCGGAAAGTTTAAAATTACCAAGTCGCAATCGCTTAATTTTTCTTCATCTATGAGAGGCTTAAAATTATTTTCTTTTGTTAGGTTAAGGTGGATAACTTTTGAGTTTGTTGCAATTGCAGCACCCTCATAAATCTGATAAAACGGATTTGTATACGCCATCACACTATTATCTTTATCGCCTAGGAGAAACTGAGGGAAATTAAAAAGTACCTCACGTGTTCCAAACGTGGGAATCATCTCACTATCAGTTACATCTACACCAAATCTTGATTTTATAAATCCACGTATAGCATCTCTTAAAATATCCTCTCCGCTTGTTTTAGGATATTTTTTTAACAGATTGGTATTTTTTGCAAGAGACTCTTGGATAAACAATGGTGTGTCAAATTGCGGTTCACCAATTGTGAGAACTGATGGTTCATAATTTGGATTTGGTATAATGTTTTGTAGTAAATCATTAAGTTTTTCAAATGGATATGGTTCAAAATTCATAGTGGAATTATATCTAAAAAGCATTAATAGATGGATAAGGAAATTTATGAAGATATTTTTATCTTTTATTATTATTTTTTTATTGTTAATAAGTGTAGCTATCCCCATAGATTCTCACGCTATGCAACTTCAAAATGAAGCGTTTGATCGTTCAATGATCGCTTTTGGTATTGCAAAAAGTTTAAATGCTATTATCTCTTTGATACAAGGTACTGAACTCTCCATAACTCCTGTTGGATTGGGACTAACCCTTAGTGTTGGCGAGGTATTAGACCCTTTAAATGATATGGTAGAGAGATTTTCTTGGGTGATGTTGTTGTCCACTATATCGTTAGGGATACAAAAATTACTTTTGATTGTAAGTGCAAAACTTTTTGTTCAAATAATGCTTTTTGTAAGTGGTACTGTTACATTAGGTATAGTTTGGTATAAAAAGCTGCATCAAAGTAAGTTTTTTTCTTATAGTTTGAAACTATTTATACTACTGCTTTTTCTTCGTTTTAGTGCAGTTATGTTTATTTATTTTTCTCAATTTACGTATACAACTATTTTACAAAATGAGTATGAACAATCGTTGCAAGTTGTTGAAAGTACAAAATTAGAGCTTCAAGAATATCAACATCAAAATACTCAAAAAATGCAACAAGATGAAAGTTTTTTTGATAGTTTAAAAAAGAGCTATGATAGTTCGTTAGAGAGTTTAAATATATCAAAACAGATAGAATCACTTGAACAAAAGACAGATAAAGCCTTTGGTAATATTGTAACATTGATTACTATTTTTGTAGTGCAATCAATTATATTACCCCTTGTTTACATCTGGTTAATTGTGCTAAGTTTAAAATTTATTTTTAAAAAAGAGTTAAAGTTTGATACATTGAAAAATATGTATACTTACAATCAATAAAAATCAAAAGGATATAGAGATGAAAATTGTTTTATCAGTGATTTTAGCAATGTTTTTAGTAGCATGTAGTAATGAAAATAAAAAAACAGATGAGGCTCCAGCAAAAGAGGCTCAAACACAAACAGTTGTTGAGGAAGTAAAAAAAGAAGCTGTAAAAGTTGAAGAAAAAACTATAGAAGCAGTAGAAGAAGTTGTAAAAGAGGAAAAAGCTGTTGAAGAAGCAATAACAAAAACACCTGAAGCTCCAGCTGCTCAAGAGCAAAAAGTTGCAGAGGTTACAGCAAGTATTGATGGTGCAAAACTATTTGCTAAATGTGTAGCATGTCATGGTGCAAATGGTGAAAAATCAGCACTGAATAAATCACAAATTATTAAAGGTTGGAGTGCAGATAAAGTTCTAACTGCTTTACATGGATATAAAGACGGTACATATGGTAGTAGTATGAAAGGTGTGATGAAATCACAAATCTCATCTTTAAGTGAAGATGAACTCAAAGCTTTAGCACAGCACATATCAAAACTTTAAAATGATGAAATTAATTATAAATGGTAACGAAAAAGAGTTCGCTCACGATATGACACTTTTAGCAGTTTTACAAGTACTTTCCTTAGAAGATAAAGTGATGGCAGCTGCCGTAAATATGGAGATTGTCAAACAGGATGCTTGGGATAAATGTAGACTTAACGATGGTGATAAGTTAGAGCTTCTTGATTTTGTTGGTGGTGGCTGAAGCCACTACCCAAACATTTTTTTTATACTGTTAAAAAATTTTGTCGTAATACCTTGATTGTCTACAAGGTCTTTGACATAAGTGTCATAATCCATATTTTGTTCTACTAAAAAATCGATAAGGTAATCTTCTGACGCTTCAACACCTTCATGTCTTTCTATCTCTAAAAGTTTTTGATATAAAGGAATTATTTTTTCAATAGCATGTCGAGGGGCTGCTTTTCTAATTGCTAAATATCCCTCACGGTTTTTTGTTAAAGGATGATATTTTGTCTCAAACAATGTTGTCACCCAGTAGTAATCTCCAGATTTTGTGCGATTTTTTACAATAGCGAGTATGTTTTTATCTTTTTTGATACGTTCCCACATCAGTTTAAAGATCACTTTTGGCATATCTGGATGGCGTATGATATTATGAGGTGAACCTATGAGTTCTTCTTCTGTATAGCCACTTACTTTTTGAAAATATTTGTTGGCATATTTTATAATACCCCATAAATCTGTGGTGCTTACTATAGGTTTAACATCGCTTAATTGAATTTCTTGTGCATCATTTGGATTCATGTTTTACCCCTGAGTATCATTAATGGCATTATTATATATCATTTTGATTTAAAATAGTGATTCTTTATTATTCAATTATTAACACAAAATATATAAAAAGTTTTAATAGTCTTAATATTAATGAAATATTTTTGGAAAACCATCAAGAAAGCTTTTATTTTTTATAATGTATGTAATATACATATCGTAGTCCATATTTTGAGCAACTAAAAAATCGATAAGATAGTTTTCTGAAGCTTGTACACCTTCATTGAATTCAATTTTTAAAAGTTCTTCATATAACGGTATAATGCTATTGATAGTCTGTCTAGGTGCTGCTCGTGTTAATGCAAAATACCCATCACGTTTTTTTGAAAGAAAATGATATTTAGTTTCAAAGTGTGTAGTTACCCAATAAAAATCACCATTTTTTGTCTGGTTTTTCACGATAGCAAATATATCTTTATCTTGTTCAATTCGCTCCCACATTAGTTTAAAAATCACTTTTGGCATATCTGGATGACGTATAATATTATGTGGTTCACCTATAAGCTCTATCTCCTCATAGCCACTTACTTCTTGAAAATATTTATTACAGTATTTGATATTCCCTGCTAAATCTGTAGTGCTAACTATCGCTTTTATTTCATCCAATACTATCTCTTTAGACATTTTTATCCCCAGATAAGACTTTACTCTGTAATCTTAGAGAAAACTAATGTGCAATTAGTGATAAAATTTTTTTGTGCTTAAAAAGAGAGAAGTTTTTTAGAAATATTTGATTGTAATGTAACAACTGCAATGGCATAATCTCCATCATGAGTAATTGAAAGAGATGCATCAAGAAGTTGAAAGTTTTCTATAAGTTTTTTTGAAAAAGAGAGTTTTGGAGCACCTTTTTCATTTTTGTAAATTTTTATATCAAAAAAAGAGCACTCACTTCCAATACCAGTACCAAGTGCTTTTGACACAGCTTCTTTGGTTGCCCAAAATCCAGCAGCAGTTTTATAGTTTTTTGCAAGTTCTATCTCATCATCGTGCAAAAACTTTTGCAGTGCTTTTTGACCAAATTTTTCAATCATTTCTTGCATACGAGATGTTTTAATAATATCTATACCAACCATAGTTTGCTTTCAAAATTTATTTATGTGTATTTTATCCTTATTTTGGTTTAATGCTTCTAAACACCTCTAATCAAAAGGATAGTCCGTGCCAGATTCAAAAAAGATTAATCTTGTAGAAGCTTTGTCAATTGGTATCGGTGGTATGGTTGGTGGTGGTATCTTTGCAGTTCTAGGTGAAGCTGTATCACTTGCACATGGTGCAACAGCTATTGCTTTTTTGATAGCTGGTTTAGTTGCAATTTTTACTGCATATTCTTACGCAAAACTTTCTGTCAAATATCAAAGCAGAGGTGGAACAGTAACATTTGTAGATAATGCTTTTGGACATAATCTTTTGTCTGGGTCAGTCAATTTAATGTTGTGGTTAAGCTATCTTGTTACTATCTCACTTTATGCGGTTGCATTCGCTTCTTATGCACAAACTTTTTTCACAGCAACTACGCCATTGTTACATCATATATTAATCTCTACTGCTATAATATTACCAGCTATGATAAATCTTGTAAGTGCATCATTTGTAGGAAAATCTGAAACTTTTATAGTTGCTTTAAAACTTATTTTACTTGTAGTTGTTGTTATTTTTGGATCATCACATGTAGATATGACACATTTTAATCCGAAAAATTTTACTTCTCCTATCTCTATTTTTGTTGCAGGGATGATTATCTTTGTTGCTTATGAAGGATTTGAACTTATAGCAAATGCGGCAGAAGATATAGAAAATCCATCAAAAAATCTACCTCAAGCATTGTATATATCTGTTGGAAGTGTAATAGTTTTATATATACTTATAGCGATCATTACAGTAGGAAGTGTTGATGAAAAAGCTTTGTTAGAAGCAAAAGATTATGCACTTGCTATTGCGGCAAAACCATCTTTAGGAGAACTTGGTTTTGTTTTAGTCTCCATAACTGCACTTTTAGCAACTTTTTCTGCTATCAATGCAACTATTTATGGAAATGCTCGTTTAGGATACATTATTGCAATTGATGGTGAATTGCCAACTATACTAGAATATAAAAAAGGAGATACACCTTTTATGGGAATTGTTCTGACTTTACTTCTGAGTCTTATTTTAGCAAATACAATTAACTTAGATGAAATTGCTATCATAGGAAGTGCTGGATTTTTGCTTATATTTTTTATCGTCAATTTGAGTGCGCTCAAACTATATAAAGTTATAGGAGCTAAAAAAAGTGTCGTAGTATTCTCAACACTATCTAGTTTTTTTGCTTTAGGAGTTTTGTTATATTACACATATCAAACAAATCTCAAAGCCATAATTATTTTCATAAGTTTTGTTTTAATCGCAATTATTTTTGAAGTGGTTTATGGCAAACTTGTCCGTGGACACCTATTTCAAAGAACTTATTAAAGTATATACTCATTTCTCTATAATCATTTTGTAACTATAATAAACATTATTTTCTATTTTTTGTAAAAAGTGTAAAGTGGCACTTGGTACTTTTTACAAATTTTAGTTACAATGCAGATATTGTGAAAAACATTGAAGGATAAATATGGCTACTATATATGACTTAAAGCCTAAATTTCAAAACTTGTTAAGACCGATTGTAAATTTTTTAGCACATAAACATGTTACTCCAAATCAAGTGACTTGGGCGGCATTCATTCTATCAATTTCATTTGGTTTACTCATTGCTTTTACAAATGGTGCTATGTGGAGTTTACTCTTTGTACCAGTTGTGATGTTTGTGCGTATGGCACTCAACGCAATCGATGGGATGTTAGCTAAAGAGCATAATATGCAGACAAAAGTGGGTGCTATTTTAAATGAGATGAGTGATGTGATTGCAGATACTGCTTTGTATCTACCACTTATTTTTGTCTCAGGTATCAATGATGTAGTGATTATATTATTTGTTATTACAGGTATTTTAACTGAGATGGCTGGAGTATTGTCAGCTTCACTCGGTGGTGAGCGAAGATACGATGGACCAATGGGAAAAAGTGATAGAGCTTTTGTATTTGGTTTTGTATGTTTAGTGCTAGGTTTTGGTATTGAGGCTGGAGTGTGGGTAGATATACTTTTGGGTATCGCAACAATACTTGGTGTACTTACAGTACTCAATCGTTGTAAAGGAGCATTACAATGATAGAGATGTTTGGCGAACTTTTTAGTGGAAAAAGTGGAATAATTTTAGAGATTATTCTTGCTATTTTAATAGGGAGTACTTTAATCATTAGACTCTTTTACAAAGACTCTCAAGAGCTAAACGATCGTATATACTCTTGGTGGATTATCATCACTTTTTTTATCCTTGGAGCAATGTTAAATACCACTTTAGCGATGTTCTTTTTTGGATTTTTAAGTTATTTGGCTTTAAAAGAGTACTTTACCCTTATCCCGACACGCCGAACAGATAGACGGGTAATTTTTTATGCATATATAGCAATTATTTTTCAGTACTACTTTGCAAATATCCAGTGGTATGGGATGTTTATTATTTGGATACCAGTATTTTTATTTTTACTTTTACCATTTAGACAGATACTTATAGGGGAAAATGAGGGTTTTTTAGAAAATACAAGCAAGGTTCAGTGGGGATTGATGATGTTTGTATTTGGTTTAAGCCATTTAGCATATATGATTACACTCTCCCCAGTCCATGGTAATGATGTTGGCGGAAAAGAGTTGGTTTTATATCTTGTCGTTTTAACTGAACTCAATGATGTACTGCAGTATGTATGGGGTAAATCTTTTGGAAAACACAAAATTGTTCCAAAAGTAAGCCCAAATAAAACAGTAGAGGGTTTTTTAGGAGCGCTATTTAGCATCAGTATTTTAGCAGTTATTTTTTCATTTTTGACCCCTTTTACATATCTTCAAGCATTTTTAGCTGGAGTTATCATTAGTAGTACAGGTTTCGTTGGGGATGTTGTAATCTCTATGGTAAAGCGTGATATTGGCGTAAAAGACTCAGGCAATATGCTTCCAGGGCATGGTGGAATACTTGATAGAATAGATAGTCTTATCTATACAGCACCACTATTTTTTCACTATGTGTATTATTTATATTATTAGGAAATCAAGATGTTAAAGCAGATATTTTTTCTTTTTATTGTTCGTCCTATTATCCTCATCATTGCAGGGGTAAATTTACAAGGAAAAGAGAATTTACCATTTGAGGGTCCTTGCATCATTGCTGCAAACCACAATAGTCACATAGATACAATGGTACTACTAAGTCTATTTCCAATATCTAAAATAAAAAGAGTTCGACCAGTTGCGGCTGCAGATTATTTTTTAAAAAACAGGTTTATAGCATGGTTTTCAAAAGAGATTATAGAGATTATTCCATTATCACGAAAAGCTGCAAAAACACAAGGACATCCTTTGGCAGAAGTGATACAAGCGTTAGACAATAATGAAATAGTCATTATCTTTCCAGAGGGAAGTCGTGGAGAGTCAGAGGAGTTATCCTCTTTTAAAACTGGTGTGGCACATCTAGCCAAAAAATTTCCAAACGTGCCAGTAATTCCAGTTTATATTCATGGTGCAGGAAAGTGTCTGCCAAAAGGTGAAGCGTTATTTGTCCCTTTTATTATAGATGTCAAACTCTCAGAAGCAATCTATTTTGAAGATGAAACAAATGAAGCGTTTACAAAAAAATTAGAACAAAAAGTGATATTACTTAAAGGAAATGAATTATGAAAACACAAACAGGCGAATTTACAACATTTGATGGAGAGAAGCTTTTTTATAGAGAGTGGGAACATGATGTTAAAAGCAATGGTAGAATTTTATTTTTATTACACCGTGGACATGAACATTCACAAAGATTGGAGAAAATTGCACAAAAAGAGGAGTTTGCAGGGTATAAAATCTTCTCGTATGACAATAGAGGACATGGGTATACACAGGTAAAACCAGCATATGAATTTATGGATTTAGTACGTGATCTCAATGCTTTTGTAGCTTTTGTGTGTGAAAAAGAGCAAAAAACTCCGCAGGATATTTTTATCGTTGCAAACTCTGTTGCTGGAGTAGTTGCTTCAACATGGGTGCATGATTATGCACCAAATATCAAAGGTATGGCTTTGGTAGCTCCTGCATTTAAAATCAAACTCTATTTTCCTTTTGCAAAAGAGTTTTTAAAAGTAGCAATCCATTTTAAACCAGAGCTCAATATAAAATCGTATGTAAAATCTAAGTTTTTAACACACGATATAAATGAGCAAGTTTTGTATGATACAGATGAGCTTATTACTCCAAATATCCCTGCAAAACAGTTAACGACTTTACTTGATACAGGAATTAGAATAGTCAATGATGCAGATTTAATCGCCACTCCTACATTAGTGCTTAGTGCTACTGATGATTATGTCGTTGATTCTGGTGTACAAGGGGATTTTTATGCAAATTTATCTTCACCGTTGAAAAAGTTTGTAAAACTAGAGAAGTTTTATCATGCGATTATTCACGAAGTGGAGCACCAAAAAGCAGTAGATGAGATAGCTGACTTTATGAAAAAATGTTTTGAGTATAAAAGTACAAAAACAAAAAATAAACTCATTGTAGATGAGATGATAACTTTTACTCAAAAAGAGCATGACAAAATCGCATATGGTTCACTACCATTTTGTAAAAATGTAAACTATTATATGCAAAGAAAGATGATGCAAACTTTTGGTCATATGAGTGATGGGGTTAAGATAGGTTTAAAATATGGTTTTGACTCTGGAGTGACACTTGATTATGTATATAAAAATGAGCCAAGTGGATCAAATGCATTTGGGGTGTTTGCAGATAAAAACTACTTAAATAGCATTGGTTGGAGAGGAATACGTCAGAGAAAAATCAACATTATCACAACTATCAAAGAAAAAATAGCAGCACTTCAAGAAGCAGGAGAAAAAGTTAAGATTTTAGATATAGCTGGTGGTCCTGCACGTTATTTAATTGAGATTGCTGATGAGTATAAAGATGTAGAGATACAAGTAAGAGATTATCAAACACAAAACGTTGAAGAGGGGCAAGAATTAGCTCGGAATCGTAATTTAGAGAACATCACATACAAACAAAGTGATGCGTTTGATAAAACAAATTATGATAAAGAAGAGTACGCTCCAAATATTGTAATTATCTCTGGAGTGTTTGAGCTTTTTAGTGATAATGCTCTGATTCAAAAAGCGATTGATGGGGTAAGTTCCATTATGAGTGATGGTAGTTATCTTGTATATACAGGGCAACCTTGGCATCCCCAATTAGAGCAAATTGCTAATGTGTTAGGAAACCATCAAGATGAAAAATGGATAATGAGAAGACGCTCACAATATGAACTCGATTCAATTTTTAATGAGAGTGGATTTGAAAAAGAGTGGATGCTTATAGATAACTGGGGTATCTTTACAGTATCATCTGCAAAATTTGTAGGAAAATAATCGTATGTATGTGTTTGATCCAGCTTTGAGTGCTAAAACTGCATTAAAAGAGCGTTTTGTTTGGATGCTTTTTATGGGGATAACCTTTTTCTTGTTGTATGGATCAAGTAACCAATACGCAGGATTAAGTGCCCCTCATCCTTCTATTTTTATGCAGTGGGAGAAAGATATCCCTTTTGTTGAGTATTTTATAGTGCCTTATATGTCTTCAGATTTGATGTTTGTGGTGGCATTTTTTTTACCTTATACACGCTTAGAGTTACGTATACTCTCAGCTAGGGTTTTATTTATAGTTACTTTGTCATGTTTGATATTTGTACTTTTCCCATTGTCATTTGCATTTGAGAAGCCTGAAATACAAACATTTCATACCTTATTTAATATGCTACAAGCAGATTTGCCTTATAACCAGCTTCCATCACTGCATATTAGTTTTGCGATAGTTTTATGGGCAAGTATGCGAAAGCATCTAACAAATATTGTGCTAAGAATAGCAGTAGCAACATGGTTTTATCTTATTGCTTTGTCAACCCTTTTTGTGTATCAACATCACTTTATAGATATACCAACAGGGTTTTTGATGGGAATGGTTGCGGTAACTTTGATTTCTAAAAAGAGAAATACTTATTTTGTAACGCAATTTACAACACCAAGAAGTTTAAAAATGGGATTGTATTTTCTCATAGGGGCATGTTTACTACTGATTGCAAGTTTTTATATAGGGGTACTTGCTTTTATATCGTTATATTTGAGTTTTTCGTTGTTGAATGTAAGTATTGTGTATGCTTTTGGATTAAATGAGCTTTTGGTTGGTAAAAATGCACAGGCAAATTTTTGGCAATGGATTGTTTTTGCCCCTTATTTTATAGGCAGTTATTTTTCTTGGCATTATTATAAAAGGAAAATTAGTTTATTTGTCCCTGTAAAAGATAATGTATATCTTGGGCGATACCCAAAACAAAATGAATATAGTGAAATTCAAGATAAAAATATTTCAAATATTATCAACCTCGCTTCTGAGCAACAGATGCACAAAAAGCACTTAAATATAGAACAAATGAGATTTCCATATCTTGATCAGACAATTCAAAGTCCACAGTCGTTGCATAAAGCAGTTGAATTGATCGAATCTTGTAAAAATGATGGGGTATTGATCCATTGTGCTTTGGGGCTTTCAAGAAGTATACTCTTAGTTTCTGCTTGGCTTTTATATAACAAGTACACTTTAGATGAAATTGAAGTACTTATGGGACAAATCAGACCAAATTATGTAAAGTCTCCTTATATGAATATCAATTTAGAGATGTATCAAGAGTATCTGCAAAACAAAGGGGAGGGAAACTATGTCAATTAAAATGGCACAACTGATGAAAGAAACAGGCGAAACCCGTTCAACACTTCTTTTTTATGTGAAAGAGGGGTTATTACAAGAACCGACAAAACCAAAACCAAATGTGCATTTGTATCATGATGACTCAATTGAACGGGTACGGCTTATAAAAATGCTTCAAAATCAGCTTCATTATTCCATACAACAGATTAAACAAGTGTTTGATGATAATCGGTTTGATTTTGAAAATGGTGTTGAGGGAGTTTTGCAAAAATTAGAGCTTTTTTCAGGTATGACAGAGCGGCAGTACAAAACTATGGATGATGCACTTAAAGTGTATGATTTAGATAAAGAGAGTATTGAGTATTACATCAAAGAAAATATTTTAGAATTAGAGAATGGATACTTTAACGATAGTAGCTGGAAAGTACTACAAATATTAAATGATTTAGAGAAATATACACAAGAAAAAGAATTACTTTTGTTATATGTAAAAACTGCGAAAGAGTTGGCTGTAAAAGAGTTTGATTTAGGGCGAAAACTTGTAGAACAAGACAATACAAATCATGCACAAGAGTTGTTTTTAGATTTGATATTGACACTTAAACCATATATCTTTAATCTACAAACAAAAAATGAGCATAAAAAGAGAGCAACGAATGAATAAAAATGAATCTAGTATCTGGAATATTCAAGGGTTTTCTCTTTATTTATTGATAGTATTTATAAATGCTTTTACCGATTTGGGGCACAAGATAATCATACAAAATATTATTTTTAAAATATATGATGGGCAAGAGCAGATTATTTTAATAGCCATTGTCAATGCTTTGATTTTAATCCCTTTTATTATCTTGTTTTCTCCCGCTGGATTTTTATCGGATAAATTTACAAAACGTACCATTATTCGAGCATCAGCTTGGTTTGGTTTATTGATAACTTTACTGATAACATTCACGTACTATTTAGGGCAATTTGAACTGGCATTTTTCCTAACAATCATTCTTGCAATTCAATCAGCAATTTACTCTCCAGCAAAATATGGTTATATCAAAGAGTTGGTTTCAAATCAACACCTTACTATGGGAAATGGCTTAGTGCAAGCTACTACAACTGTGTCAATAATGGGAGGGATATTTATATACTCTATTTTTTTTGAATCAATGTTAAATGGCAAAATATATAGTACAAGTAGTGAGATTTTACATTTTATTGCACCTGTTGGTTGGGCACTAGTAATTGGAACAGTTATTGAGCTGTTAGCTGCATATAATATCCCAGATACCAAGATACAAAATGATGCTACTTTTAGTATGAAAAAGTACTCTAGCGGTGCTTATTTGGTTAAAAATTTAAAAATTGTTTCAAAAAATAAAATCATTTTAAATTCAATTATAGGACTTGCACTTTTTTGGTCTGTTTCACAAGTAATACTAGCAAGTTTTCCATCGTATGCAAAAGATATACTTCACATAAACAATACTGTGATTGTTCAAGGAATGATGGCATTAGCAGCAATAGGTATAGTTTTTGGATCATTAATCTCTGGAAAAATTTCAAAAAATTATGTTGAAACAGGGAGTGTACCTGTTGGTGCTATTGGGATGTCTATTGCACTCTTCTTTTTACCAAATCTTCAAGAGATAGTTTTAATCGGTGCAGACTTTTTTATTTTTGGTTTTTTTGCTGGTTTATTTATCATCCCTTTAAATTCACTGATCCAAATCAACGCAAAAGAGCATGAACTAGGGACTATACTTGCAGGAAATAACTTTTTGCAAAATATCTCTATGCTCGGATTTTTATCTTTAACAGTTGTTTTTGCTTTATTTGGAATCAATAGTATTGGTCTATTTTATTTTATGCTTATAGTGACAGTTCTTGGTTCAATCTATGTAGTGCGTTACATACCGCAAACGATGATAATTTTTATCATTGGTTCTTTTGTTTCATGGAAAATACGTCTTAAAGTTTTAGGTTTTAATAATATTCCCCAAACTGGTGGTGTACTTCTGTTAGGCAATCACATCTCATGGCTCGATTGGGCAATCATCCAAATGGCAATGCCAAGACGTATCCGCTTTGTAATGGATAGAACGATTTATGAAAAATGGTACTTAAAACTCTTTTTGGATTTTTTTAATGTTATTCCAATTTCTCCCCGTAGAGCAAAAGAAGCTGCTCAAACTGTAAAAGAGTATCTTAATGCTGGAGAGGTAGTATGTCTTTTCCCTGAGGGTGCAATAAGTAGAACAGGGCAATTGGGAGAGTTTAAAAGTGGTTTTGAACTGATGGCAAAAGAGAGTAATGCTGTAATAGTTCCTTTTTATCTTCGTGGGATGTGGGGAAGTAAACTATCACGTTCCTCATCAAAATTTAAAGAGGCAAGAAAAACAAAAAGACGCGATATTATTATTGCTTTTGCGCAACCTATGAATATTTCAAGTTCAGCTGCACAAGTCAAACAAAAAGTTTTTGAGCTCTCTTTAAGTTCATGGGAAGAATATACGAGAAGTTTTAGCTCTATGCAAGAGGCGTGGGTTGATACTGCAAAAAGATTATCTAACGAATTTTGTATGAGTGATTCTAAAGGTGGCAGTTTGTCGTACTCAAAAGTTTTGATAAGTACACTTTTATTTTCTAGCTTTATCAAAAAACATTCCGAGCAAAATATAGGGATACTAATGCCAACAACAAGTGCAGGAGCTATAGTAAATATGGCAACACTTATGTCAGGTAAAACCGTAGTGAATCTCAACTACACTGCACCGCTAAACTCTTTAAAATCTGCAATTAATAAAGCTGAAATAAAAACAATCTACACTGCAAAACAGTTTGTGACAAAACTCAAAGCTAAAGGGATTGACACTGATGAGCTTTTAAAAGATTGTGAAGTTTTTTATATGGAAGATATGAGAGAGCGTATCTCTAAAGTACAGTTAATATCTACACTTCTATATGTCAGTTTTTTACCAGCATTTTTAATCAAACTTTTATTTGTAAAAAAAGTTCCAAACGATGCAATTGCGGCAATACTTTTTAGTTCAGGTTCTGAAGGAGAACCAAAAGGGGTAATGCTCACACACAAAAACTTTATGGCAAATGTACAGCAAATTTCCGATATTTTAAATATGCAAGATGAAGATGTGATTTTAGCTTCACTACCACTATTTCATGCTTTTGGATTAACTGCAACTACTTGGCTACCTCTTATTGAGGGTATCCCTATGGTATGTCATCCTGATCCAACAGATGCAGTTGGTGTTGCAAAAGCAGTTGCAAAATACAATGCAACAGTTATGTTTGGAACATCTACATTTTTAAGACTTTATGCAAGAAATAAAAAAGTACATCCTTTGATGTTTTCCTCACTACGACTCATCGTTGCAGGTGCAGAAAAACTAAGCCCTGATGTTAAAGAGGCTTTTAAAATGAAGTTTCAAAAAAATATCTATGAGGGGTATGGAGTAACTGAATCCGCACCAGTAGCTAGTGTAAACTTACCAGATGTATTGGAAACAAATGAGTTTAGCGTACAAGTTGGAAATAAAGCTGGTAGTATTGGCTTACCAATCCCTGGAACTGCTTTTAAAATTGTTGATCCAAATACATTAGAGGAGTTGGCTGCAAACGAGGATGGACTTATTTTAATTGGTGGACCACAAGTGATGAAAGGTTACTTAAAAGATGAGGCTAAAACTAAAGAGGTAATGGCTGAGATAGATGGGATACAGTGGTATAAAACAGGAGATAAAGGGCATATGGATGAAGATGGGTACCTCTACATCGTAGATAGATACTCCCGTTTTGCAAAACTAGGTGGTGAGATGGTCTCACTTGGTTCCATTGAGTCTGAAATCAATCAATTTATCAATAATTCTGAAGTGGAACTCATTGCAGTAAATCTCCCCGATGAGAAAAAAGGGGAGAAAGTAGTCTTGCTTATAAGTGGTTATGAGGATGTAGAGAGTCTGAAAAAAGCACTTGTAGAGTCTGGAATGAATCCTTTAACGATACCAGCCCAAATTTATAGTGTAGAGGTTGTTCCAAAATTAGGGACTGGAAAAAGTGATTTTGCTGGGGCTAAAAAACTAGCACAAGAATTGTCAAATGTGTAGGAGAGAAGATGTTTGAAAATAATTATAAAACTATAAAAAAAGTTCAAGAAAAAAGAGTTGTATATTTTGAGGCTAATGAGGTTGAAAAAACTTGGCAAGATGTGATTGACAAAGATAGTGAAACTATGAAAGAACTGTGTGTAGCTATGAGTAATCTAGTGTATGAGATAGGTGTGCCAAAATTTTTAGTACATTTGAGTGCGAAAATTCTTTATCATCTTGTGTACAAAAGATGGGGGCATTATACGAGCGAGAGTGATTATTTGGCTACTAAGTGTCCAAATATGTCACGTTCAATGTTAGCATTTTTACAACGTCAATACACTCTAGCCCATATGGGATGCTCGGTTGTAATGGCATGGGATGAGGTAAATCAAGAGATGATATGCTTTAGAAGTCTGGATTGGAAAGGTGCAGATGATATTGCAAAAGCTACAAGAGTTTTTTCATTTGTCAATAATAATGATCAAGAGGTAGCTAAAGTTGCTGGAATTACAGCAATGACAGGAGTTTTAACTGGGGCTAAAAAAGGGTTTAGTGTAGCAATAAATTATGCACCTTGGAAACGCTCTGCAAAATTTAAGTCTGATCCTACATTTTTAATCCGTCAATTACTTGAAGATGAAAGTATTACAACCTATGCACAAGCGCATGAAAAGGTAAAAGAGTGGGAGGTGGGTTCGCCTTGTTTTATAAGCATTTGTGGTGTGAATAAAGGGGAAGCGTGTGTAGTCGAACTTGGAAGTGGTGAAACTCATTTTAGAGAAATTGGCGAAGATGATTTTATCATCCAAACAAATCATTATGATTTAACTACTTCCCCATTTACACAGCATAATCAAGAACCTTATACACAAGAGATGAATGAGCAAGAGTGGTACAGCTCAGAGTTGCTGCAAAACTCACAAAAGCGTGAAAAGATTATAAGAAAAATGCTTGAAGAAAAAAATGATGTAGATATAAAAACAAAATTGATCAATATTTATAAAACGGTACCAGTGCTAAACTATGAAACTGCTCAATGGGTAGTGATGCAGCCTAAAAGTGAAGAGATAGAAGTTTATAGTTGTTTTGATAAATAAAACAACTACCTTCGAGAGTGTATAAATGGGATTAACATAGGTGTAGTTTTTTTATACTCAAGATACTCTTGTCCAAAAGTTTTGAGTAAGTCTTTCTCTTCAAAATAAAGCCCGATAAGGACATATATTAGCATTCCAATACTTAACAATAGATGCCCATAACTCATAGATGGTGTAGCTACTAAACCTATGAGTGTTCCTAACTGGATAGGGTGTCGAACAAATTTATAAAAGTAACGTACTTGAAATTTTAGTGGAGGTTCTGGAAGATTTTTTAATACCCTGTAGCCTTGATGTAAACCAAAGAGTTCAAAATGATCGATCAAAAATGTTGAGATAAATGCAAAAGACCAACCCAAAACATATAGAGTTGTGAAAATCCAGAACATAACTCCATCTTCAAATTTCCATAGATAGCCATCTATAGGCTGCCAAAAATAGACTATTGCTACTAAACACAATGCAGATGCTATACAGTAAGTAGCACTTTTAAAAGTATCAGAGAGTTTAGAGAGAAGATTATTTTTAAAAAATGCTCTTGCCATAACAGAGTGTTGCACTCCAAATAATACAAGGAGTAAAAGATCTATGATAAGTGGATTGTACTCTAACACAATTATAGATTTATCGATAGTATACGGCATAAATTCCCATGGATATACCCATAAAATTAAAAAGCTTAATGTGACAAGTGAGAGTAGATAACCCACCAATGTATAAAGGAAAAGAAGATATTTTTTCATAAAATACAGTGATGATTGGAATAGAATTTTGTGTATGTAAATTTCATTGAGTTTAAATCTCCCTATTTCAAGTTAGCCGAATTGGAAAAGAATTATAACAAATTTGAATACAACTTTAGAAAGAATAGGACAAGACCTATCCCTAAAACCTCTCAAGCTTTTAAAAAAAAGTGGAGATTTTATGTTATAATCTTGCATATTTGCAAGGTAATACACATATAGATAAGGCACTACAAGATGACAAAAAATGAGATTTTATCAAAACTAAAAGAGCTTAAACCAGCATATGAAAAAGAGGGTTTAATACTTTTAGGATTATTTGGAAGCTATGCAAAAGATTCACAAACAAAGTTTAGTGATATTGATATAGCATACAAATTAGATTATGATAAATTTTCTTCAAACTATCGGGATGGTTTTGCAAAACTGCTTCGTATAGATGACATTAAAAAAGAGCTACAAAACACTTTTAAAGCACCTATTGATTTAGTGCCAGATTCAAATAAAGCAATATTGAAAGATTTAATCAATGTCTAGTGGATTACAGAGACTTTAAAAAATCTATGAATGTATAGAAGATATTGTCAGATACAATTTACCTATTATGCTATAATTACTTTATTAAAAGAGCGAGAGGAAAATAAACGAATGAAAACATCTTCAATAACAAAAAAAGATATTGTGAAAATTGTTTCTAACTCTCAAAAAATTGAAGGTTATAAACCTGCTTCAAAATCTTTATCTACTAAAGTAAAAAGAATTATGGCTAAATACAATGTCCAAGTATCAGCTTGATGACAGCCCTATTTATCTAAATGGTTCGGATGTTCCAAAAAACAAGCTAGACATTTCAGATGCAGAAGTAATTCATGAAATTGAAAATGATTTACTTATAGAAGCTTATGAAAAGTTTTTAAGTGAACTAAATGATGACACAAAGTTTGATGAAGAATATTTTATAAATCTTCACAAAAAAACTTTTGAATCTCTCTATGATTTTGCTGGAAAATATAGAAATGAAAATATGAGCAAGGGAGACTCTCAATTTTGTTTAGCTGAGTATTTAGATAGTGAATCAAAGCGAATTTTCTCTGAATTACAACAAGATAAGTATTTAACTATTTTTGATAATAAAGAAGACTTTGCAAAAAGACTAGCTTATTATCAAGGTGAATTAATTGCTCTTCATCCATTTTATGAGTTAAATGGAAGAGTTTTAAGACTATTTTGTGATTTATTAGCTGTATTTAATGGCTACAAGCCAATTGATTACACTGCTTCGATTGATAATGAGAAATATATCGAAGCTTCAATTGAATGTGTTCAATTTGCAGATACAACGAAGTTAGAAGAGATTATTTTAAGTGGATTAAGTTCTTAACTATCTCTCCCTACTAAAATCTTCTCTAACAGCTTCTCTACCTCTTTCCATAAAGAAAAGAATAGTTGAAGCAAGTGTAGGGCGGTTTAGTGTCTCTTTCATTTTAACTAAGTAGTTATATTCTTCTTGAGTTAAAGCAAGAGTGATTCGCTTTTCTCTTTTTAACTCCGTCGTTGACACCTTGAGAATATTTACCTATTGTCTTTTGTTTTTCTCTACCTATTTCATCTCTATATCTAATCAAAAAGACTTTATCAACTACTTTATTTTCATCATTTACAACTTCTTTGTAAAAAACTCTTGCTTGAGAAGTCGTAATTTTTGGGCTTAACACTTTCATAATATCTCACTTTTAAGTCCGCAAAAAGTCCGCATATTATGAAAAAACATGACTTTTTACGATTTAATTTGATGATAGTGTAATGTAAGAAAAGCCCTATTTTCAAGGGCTTGGGAGGATTTGAAGATTTTTGAGAAAATTAGCCTACTGAATCACAAATTCGGTAAAATAGATACCTTTGATTCTACCATCAGATATCATAGAGTTTAGAGTATCCATAATTTGTTGAGAGAGTTTGTTTTTTCCTTTTTTAGAAGAAACCTCTTCAAGTGTTTTTGAAGTTAAAATTCTAATGATTCTATCTCGTAAAACTGGTGCTTTCGCATCAAGTTCTAAACTTAACTCTTCGCCTTCAAGTTCTAGCGAAATAGTAGTTTTTAGAAATCTTCTTCCTGAATCACTTTTTAAATTGACTGTAAAAGTATCAAGTGGATAGAGTATCCCTATTTCATTGAGTGAACGTAAGTCTTCATCACCATCATAATTAGAGCTCTTTTTTATCGTTTTTTTAGGTTTTTCTTGTTGTACAGGAGCAGAAGATACTGCAGCCTCATCATCTCCACCTATAAATAAAAATGCCACAGCTCCAAGCAAAATGATAAGCACTAAAACCACAATGATGATAATCATTAGTAGTTTGCTAGATTTTTTCTCTTGGGGTGCCGATTCTTCTTCTTTTACTTCTTCTTCAGCCATGCTTCGTCCTTGAACTATCTTAAATTTATTGTTAGTATATCGAATTTTATGAAAAAAAATAAAATTTTAATGCGATGAAAGTTCATTCAACGGTAAAAATTCGTATGTATCCGCATTATAATACTCTATCAAACCAGTTTCAATATCATAACACCATCCATGAATATGTAAATCACCAGCTTCAAAGCGTTTATTTACAGCTGGATACGTTAAGATATTTTCAATCTGTTTCATAACTGAAAGTTTTTCAGTAAGTCTGAGTAATTTATCAAGTGGGGCATGTGCACCTAAACTTAATATTGCTGATGTTTTTGCACTTTCACCAAGTTCTAGCCATTTTTGAGTATGTACTAAACTTGTATCTGTTAATGGCTCATAAAGACATCTACATGCTCCACAGTGGGTATGCCCACAAATAATAATCTCTTTAACATTTAAAACACTTACAGCATACTCTATCCCAGAAGCAGTAGCATGAAAATCTTCATCAGCTTTAAATGGTGGTACAAAGTTCCCTACATTTCTTATAACAAACAAATCCCCAGGATTCGTATGCAACATCAAATCTGGAATAACTCGAGAGTCTGAACAACCAATAAAAAGTGCTTTTGGTTTTTGACCTTTGACAAGTTTTTCTAAAGACTCTTTATTTTTTTTAAAATAAGTTCGAAATAGTTTGTTCCCCTCTGCATAATCCTCAAGGTTCATAGTAGTACCTTTGAAGAGTTTAGTTACACTCTTTGATATCTAAAGAACATAAAATTCTTTCAAAGATATCGCCAGATTCACGATTATTATCTTCGTGATATTCTACAACTAAAACCTCTTTCCCATTAGCAACTTTTGTTGTATACATCTCAGGTTTCATTGAATGTTTTGAAGTATGTTCATTTATACATTCTGTAACTTTTTGTTTTTCATCTTCAGACTCATATGCTAAAGACAATCTCGAAAATTTTTCTTCACTTCTCACTTCTGCATCTATCATTGTTAGTACCTTAAAAATTGATTTATAAAACTTTTATATATTATGCAGAATCTTTACTTGTGTATAAATTAAAGCTAGTACCATTGCAATAATTTTGTCACTTCATCCACTATATATGTTTTTATTGGAGTTTTTTCTAATGGTTTTTTAGGGACTAATGCTTTAGTGATATTTTGCATTTTTGCTTCTTTAAGTCTATTATCAAGTCCATAAACTTCTCTAACATCCCCAACAAGAGAAACTTCCCCTATAAAAATAGTCTCTTTTGAAATAGCTCGATCACGAAAACTACTAATTATTGCAGCCAATACTGCAAGATCAGCTGCAGTTTCAGTGATCTTGATTCCTCCTGTAATATTTATAAATACATCATATCCTGAGAGAGGGATTTCAAGTTTTCGCTCCAAGAGAGCTAGGAGCATATTTAAGCGGTTATTGTCAAAACCAGTTGCTTGACGCTTTGCATTTGGAGTATGAGATTCAGAAACAAGTGCTTGTACCTCTAAAATAATAGGGCGACTTCCCTCCATTATAACGGTTAGTGCAGAACCAGCTTGATGTGAGTTGCGATTGAAAAATCGTGAAGCTATATCTGTCGCACTCACTAAGCCATCATTCCTCATTTCAAACACACCAATCTCACTGGTTGCTCCAAAACGGTTTTTAAATCCTCGTAGAATGCGAAGTTCTTGTGAAGAGTCCCCTTCAAAATATAGCACAGTATCAACCATATGCTCTAACACTCTAGGCCCTGCGATTGAACCTTCTTTAGTGATGTGACCGATGATAAAAGTTGCTAAATCTTGCTCTTTAGCAATGCGCATCAACTCAAATGTAATTTGGCGAACTTGTGTCACACTTCCGGGTGCTGAAGAGATATTTTCTGAGTATATTGTCTGGATAGAGTCAATAATCAAAAAGTCATATTTTCTTTCTTGAAGTTCTACTAAAATCTGCTCTAGTCGTATCTCACTTAAAAGGTATAGACTATCATGGTTAGAGTTGAGGCGATTTGCTCTAATCTTAATTTGCGAAGCTGATTCTTCCCCTGAAACATACAAAACATTTTTTCCAGTGGAGGCAAGATTTGATGCTACTTTTAGTAAAAGTGTAGATTTTCCAACACCAGGACTTCCACCAATGAGCGTTAAACTCCCTGGAACTATTCCTCCACCTAATACATTGTCAAGTTCAATATCGAGTGAGCTAAAGCGTGTAACTTCATCCTCTACAACATCATTTATACTAATCGCTTTTGCATTTTTTGCAGAGGGAGATTTGAGTTGCTTTATAATATCTTGTTGCTGTTGATTCAGTTCTATAAAACTATCCCAAGCTCCACAATTCGTACATTTTCCCATCCATTTTGGTGTCGTCATTCCACAATGTTGGCACTCGTAGAGTATTTTCGCTTTTGCCATTAGTTTAAGCCTTAAGTTGAATTATGAAAATTGTATAGGAAAAAAAAGGGGAAGTGAGGAAATATGACAAAATGTCATATTCTTTTAATTATTCCTCTTCTGTGAAGATTGCATCAAGTAAAGAATCAACAAATTCATACTTGTTAAATGGTGTAAGATCGTCAGGTTGCTCACCAGTTCCAACATATAAAATTGGCAGTTCAAGTGCATAAGCGATAGAAAAAACACTACCACCTTTTGCCGTACCATCGAGTTTTGTAATGATGATACCATCAACCCCTATCATCTCATTAAAGGCTTTCGCTTGGCTGATTGCAGAGTTTCCTTGTGTACCATCAATGATAAGAACTGTTCTATGGGGTGCTCCACTATGTGCTTTGTCACAAATGCGGTTGATTTTTTTAAGTTCATTTGCAAGATTTGTTTGTGTATGTAATCGACCTGCTGTATCGATGATAACATTATCATACCCTTTTGCTTTGGCAGAGTCAATCGTATCAAATGCAACAGCGGAAGGGTCATGCCCTTGATTAGATGAGATGATCGGAATATCTAGCTTTTTAGCCCAAAGTGTAAGCTGCTCGATTGCAGCTGCACGGAAAGTATCTCCAGCACCTAAAATAACTTTTTTGCCATCATTTTTATAGCGTTGTGCTAGTTTTGAGATCGTTGTTGTTTTCCCAGCACCATTTACACCTACGATAAGTTCAACAAATGGTGGTGTAAATTCAGGCTCTTTGTATTCTGTATACGCTAGGGTTGCTAAAAGTTTTGAGCGAAGAATTTCACGAGTTACTTTATCTTGGTAGATTTCATTTATTATAATTTCTACAAGCTCGTACTCGACATCAGCTTCAAGTAGAATATCTTCGATCTCATCTTTTGTAAATGATATCTTTTTTTTAGGTGCAACAGATTTAATTGCTTCTGCAGTTTTACCTAAAGATTTTTTTATAAAACCAAACATCTATTGCAGTCCTAATGCTTTTTTAATATCGCTTTCAATAAATTCCTCTTCTGTAGCACCTTGATAATAATTTACCAGTTTTCCATCTTTATACATAGCCATAAGTGGAATACCAAAATTTCTTCTAATATTTAAATGATTTGCTACAGCATCTATAATACGACGATTTTCACTTGAGTTTGCGAGTGGATACTGTGCATCATATTCTGATCTAAACTCTTGTAGTTTTGTATTGTTTAAATCATCCTCGACAGTAATACCAATAATTGTTAAATTATCTTTGTATCTTTCTTGAAGTTTTGTGAGATGTGATGCTTCAGCTTGACAAGGTGGGCACCAAGTTGCAAAAATATCTAGAATAATTACTTGATTTTCTTTGGTTTTTAAAACAAAACCATCATTTGCTTTTTGAATCACATACTCTTGACCTGATAACTCTTTTAATACAAATTCATTTGTTGCAAGGAGTGCATTGGCATCGTTTTCATCGTTTGAACATGCACTGAAAAATAGACCAGCAAGTACGGATAATAAAATAAAAGATTTTTTTAACATAAATTTTTGCCTCAATTTTGTAAAATAAGCGAAATTATAACCATAAAGATTTTATATGACTCTTACAAAAGAAATATTTAGAAAAAAATCATTACAAAAAATACAAAATGCTTATACACATAATAAACTTCATCGTAATGCACTCGTGCAAAAAAGGCTTTTACAGGTTTTAAAAAAATATAAACATAAAAAAGTTTTAGTATATAACTCGTTACCATTTGAAGCAGATATATCAAAAAGTATAAAAAAGATGAGGAGAAAATTGGAGATTTATGTACCATTTATGGAAGGCGAAAGTTTTAAGATGGTACCATTTAGAATGCCACTTAAGAAAAAAAAGTTTGGAATTTTTGAAGCTGGCAACACATTAAGAGATATAAAAAAAATAGATATTGCTATAGTGCCTAGTGTAGGTGTGGATGGAAATTTAAAAAGGGTTGGTTTTGGTAAAGGGATGTATGATCGCTTCTTTGCAAAGCTAAAGAAAAAACCATTTACTATATTTATACAACCAGAACTATGTTACACAAAACAGCATATATGTGATGTTCATGACATTGAGGCAGATGTGTTGATAACACCACAAAAAGAGATACACAAAAGACGCGTAGCAATTAAAAAGGGACATTAGATGTTAAATGAGATAATCCTTGGTGGCGGGACAGCCATCGTTAGTGGAGTTATCGGTTTTTTCATCTCTAAAAAACTGACTAGTGCAAATTTTGAAGTTTATACACAACAAGCCCAAGCAAAAGCAAATGCTATTGAGAATGAAGCGCAAACTCTACTAGAGCGTGCAAGATTAAAGTCACGTGAGATAGAGCTCGAAGCAAAAAAAGAGTTTGATAGTGCAAAAGATAGAGCACGTGCAGATTTTTCTCAAAGAGAAGAGCAACTAAGAAAATTAGAGGGTGATTTTAAACACTATAAAAAGCTTGAAGAGCAAAAACTTCAAAATGAAACAAGACATATAAAAGCACAAAAAGTAAATATAGAGAGAAATGAAAAATCTTTAATTTCATTAAAAAAGAAATATGAAGAAAAAATAGATGAAGCGGTACGTGTTATAGAACATTCAGCTGGAATGACACAAGCAGAAGCAAAAAAAGTATTACTTGAAAATGTAGAAGATAGAGCTCGTGGAGAGATATCTCACATAGTTAGAAAATATGAAAACAAAGCCAGAGAAGAGGCAAAAAGAAAAGCAAACTATATCTTAGCACAAGCAACTAGCCGTTTTGCAGGGGAGTTTGCATCTGAACGCTTAACAAATTTAGTCCATTTAGAAAGTGATGAGCTAAAAGGTCGTATCATTGGAAAAGAGGGGCGAAATATTAAAGCCCTTGAAACACTTTTAGGTGTTGACATTATTATAGATGATACACCAAATGCGATTTTAGTGAGTAGTTTTAATCTATATCGTCGTGCGATTGCAACAAAAACTTTACAACTTCTCATAGAAGATGGACGCATCCAACCAGCACGCATAGAAGAAATATTTGAAAAAGTTTCAGATGAGTTTGAAGAGAGAATTTTAGCTGAGGGTGAAGAGATCGTAGCTGAGTTAGATATAGGTGTAATGAATCCTGATTTGATGAAACTTATAGGGCGTCTACGCTATAGAGCTTCTTATGGACAAAATGCACTAGCACATACACTTGAAGTTGCAAACTTAGCTGGAGTTATGGCTGGTGAGATGGGTGGTGATCCACGTATGGCTAAACGTGCTGGATTATTGCATGACATTGGAAAAGCTTTAACACATGAACACGATGGAAATCATGTTGATTTAGGTGCTGAGATTTGTCGAAGATACAACGAGGATGAAGTTGTGATTAATTCTATCTATGCACACCACGATCAAGAAGAGATCAAATCGATTGAGTGTGGTGCAGTATGTGCAGCCGATGCACTTTCAGCTGCACGTCCAGGGGCACGTCGTGAAGTATTAGAAAGTTTCTTAAAACGTGTAACTGAGATTGAAGATATTGCTTCAGCGCATACAGGTGTAAAACAAGCATATGCGATTAATGCTGGACGTGAGGTGAGAGTCATTGTTAATGCTACTTTAGTAAATGATGATGAGTCTATCTTAATGGCACGTGAAATAGCAACTGAAATCGAAGAGAGAGTGCAATATCCTGGAGAGATTAAAGTGAATGTTATTCGTGAAAGTAGGGCGATAGAGTATGCAAAATAGCATACTCTAAAAACTATTTTTTAACTGTTGTAACAACAGCACCTCTTATATCGCCCATTTTATAGCCCATAGCTTTATCTTCTGGGTATCTGTTTAAAATTTCTGCTTTTAATTTTTCATTTTGTACATCCCCGTGACATTTTAAACAAGCTTCGTTATCAATCACTAAAGGTTTATAAAATTTATATGTATGTGCATCCATTTTTTCTACGATTCTTTTTGGAAGTGATTCGTTATTTTCTTGTAGTTCTTGTAAATGTTGTAAAACTTTTTTTTCATCTTCACTAGGGGTATTAACTGGATTTCTTGTAAGAAGAGATACTCTTTTGACACTTACACCCTCTGGTAATTTTTTATTTACAGCTTCAGTGAGGTTATATGCTTCTTGTGAACAAAAATCAAGTGCTTCCATAGCACCACCTTGTTTCATATGCATTTTCATATTTTTACCGAGTGTTTGCATCAAAAGTTTTGTACTCGCACTCCCTTTTTGCATAACATCTGTTAAATTGGCTGTATCATTAGCTAAAAGGCTTATAGAACTGAGGGTTACTAAGGTAATTGAACTAAAAAATTTCATCATTTTTTTCCTTTTGATTAAAAAATATTCTAAAAATTGTACCAAACTTAGAATAATTTAATCCAACTTTGAGTAAAATCGCACCATTATTTTGAATTTTGGAGTTTTCGATGCCTGAATTATTTACGTTCATAGGTTCTATCTTTGGTGTTTCTCATCACGCAGACCCAGAGACTTATAAATTGGTAGTATATACAGCTCATATGCTTTTATCGGCAGGGATTGCTATTATCTTAGCAAAAGTTGCAATGTCTAACTTACAACTTGTACCAAAAGGTACTCAAAACATTATGGAAGCATATGTTGGTGGTGTTCTTAAAATGGGAACAGATGTTATGGGTAAAGAGAACGCTTCTCGTTATCTACCATTAGTAGCGACTATTGGTTTATTTGTAGGTATTGCAAACTTAATTGGTGTAATCCCTGGTTTTGAAGCACCAACAGCATTTTTAGAGATGCCTTTAACATTAGCACTTGTTGTATTTGTTTACTATAACTTTGAAGGTATTCGTCGTCAAGGTGTTATAAAATACTTCAAACACTTTTTAGGACCTGTTTGGTGGTTATACTGGTTGATGTTCCCAATTGAAATCGTGTCTCATTTTTCACGTTTAGTTTCACTTTCATTTCGTCTCTTTGGTAACGTAAAAGGGGATGATATGTTCTTGATGGTAATCCTTATGTTAGCACCATGGGCACTTCCTATGATCCCATATGCACTTTTAACATTTATGGCATTTTTACAAGCATTTATTTTCATGATGCTTACATACGTTTATCTTGGTGGTGCGGTAGCTACTGAGGAACACTAAAAACTCCAAAATAATGCAAAAAGATAGTTTTGATCGAGTTATAAGCTTTTTGCTTGGAGCATCGTGGGGGATTATTCTCTTTGGTGCTCTTGCTCTTTTTGCTATCTTGTTCCACTTTGGTTTTACAATTGCTTTTTTACTTACATTCCTATATATCATCGTTTCACTTTTTTTAGTTTTAGTTTTAGACGCTTTACATGTTAATAAAGAGAGACTCAAAGAAGCTAAAAAACAAACTGAATTACTTCAAAAAATATTAGAAAATAAATAATCTTCATTTATTGCATAAAATTTAATCAGACTTTTTTCTTTTGTTAATTATAGAGATGATATAATTTTGCTATCCTAAGATTCAAGGATATTTACCTCCCTTTCCAAGAGATAAAAGTTCTATACCTTATTGGCAGAAGGTATAGGGCATTCATAGATACCTAATTCCCCTTTTTAGCAGATTTAAAAGATAATTTAGCTATTATAAATCAACTAATTATTTTTATTCCCAAGGAACATTATGTTTGAAGTCGTTATAGGACTAGAAGTCCATGTACAACTAAACACAAAAACAAAGCTTTTTTGCTCGTGTCCTACGAGTTTTAATCATAAACAAAATACAAATACTTGTCCAACATGTTTAGCTCTTCCTGGTGCATTACCAGTGTTAAATAGAGAAGTTTTACATAAGTCTATCATGCTTGGAACGGCGATTGATGCAACCATAAATAAAACATCATATTTTGATAGAAAATCTTACTTTTATCCAGATTCACCATCAGCGTATCAAATTACTCAATTGTATACTCCGATTGTAGAGAATGGAAAACTAACCATTGATTTTGAAGATGGTTCAAGTAAAACTATGAGAATAAATCGTGCGCATATTGAAGCAGATGCTGGAAAAAACATTCATGATGGAGATATCTCAAAAGTTGACTTAAATCGTGCAGGGACACCACTTTTAGAGATTGTAAGTGAGCCAGATATGAGAAGTGCTGAAGAAGCAGTGTTATATCTTAAAAAACTACACTCTATTTTACGTTATATTGATATCTCAGATGCAAATATGCAAGAGGGTTCATTTCGATGTGATGTAAACGTTTCTATCCGTCCAAAAGGGGATGAAAAGCTTTATACTCGTGTAGAGATTAAAAACATCAACTCTTTTAAATTTATCCAAAAAGCGATAGAGGTTGAAGTAGCTCGTCAAATAGAGGCTTGGGAAGATGGTGTGTATGAAGATGAGATAGTTCAAGAGACTCGTCTTTTTGATCAGGTTAAGAGTGAAACACGTTCTATGCGTGGGAAAGAGGAAGCAGCTGATTATAGATATTTTCCTGAACCAGACCTTTTAAAATGTGAAGTGACTGACACTATGATGGAAGAGTTCACAAAAATTCCAGAACTTCCAGATGCAAAAAAAGAGCGTTTTATCAATGAATACAAAATGAGTGAGTACAATGCATCTGTCATTACATCCGAAGTAGAGATGGCAAACTTTTTTGAAGCTATGATGGCGATTGATGGAGTAAGTGCTAAAACTGCAACCTCACTTTTAACAGTAGAGTTACTGGCTCGTCTAAAAGGTGAGTTTAATATCACAAATTCACCTGTAGATGCACAAAAACTAGGTACTATCGCTGCACGAATTGATGACCAAACTATCTCAGGAAAAGCTGCAAAAGAGGTACTTGATTTTATGATGGAAAATGAAGACTCAGAAGTTGATGCCACTATTGAAAAACTTGGATTAAAACAAGTTACAGATACTGGTGCAATTGAAGCGATGTGTGATGAAATTATTAATGCAAATCAAGATAAAGCAGAGGAGTATAGAGCTGGTAAAGAGCAACTTCTAGGTTTCTTTGTTGGGCAAGTTATGAAAGCAAGTAAAGGGAGTGCAAATCCTCAAGCTGTAAATGTAATTCTCAAACAAAAGCTGAGCTGATGAAAACACTGAAGCGTCTTTTAGTAAACTTTGCATACTATTTAAACTCTTCTGATACGTATCAGAGAAAAAGACGTTTCTTTTATAATTTATTAGAAAATGATGATTATAGGTACAAAAAATATTTTGACCTATTTATGATGGTACTTATTTTTGCAAGTGTTGGTATTTTGATTTACGAAGTAAAGCGAGATATCCATGATGCTTTAAATATTTTCAATGCTTACGTGATCTCATTTATCTTTTTTGTAGAGTATATACTTCGACTTTGGATACATAGCAGTATCTCAAAAGTTATTATTGAACAAGATGAGTATAGTGATCTTTTAGGAAGAGACTTTAGCCTTGGATATGTTGTTAGAAAAGTTTTTAGAGAGAAAATGGAGTATGTTTTATCTCTAAAAGCTATTATTGACCTTTTAGCTATTATGCCTTTCTTCCATGAGTTAAGACTTCTTCGTGTATTTATCCTCTTTAGAGTTTTTAAAATATTTAGATATGCAAAAAGTTTTAATACTTTTGCTTCAGTACTTGCAAGTAAAAAGTTTGAATTTTTTACATTAGCAATGTTTGCAGCAATTGTCATCTTTGTTGCTTCAGTACTTATCTATGTTATGGAAGCAAATGATCCAGAGTCTAAAATAGATACGCTTTATGAAGCATTTTATTGGTCTATCGTTACAATCTCTACAGTTGGATATGGGGATGTTGTTGCTGTTTCTCCTGAGGGGCAGTTTGTTGCTATAGTAGTTATCCTCTCTGGTATCTCAGTTTTAGCATTTACTACATCACTCTTTGTATCTGCATTTACAGAAAAGTTAGAGGATATTAAAGAGGCAAAAGTTATTCAAGATGTCTCAAAACATAAAGAGAGTTATATCATTTGTGGGTATGAAAGTATTGCCAAAGAGGTAGCAAAAAAATTAAAAAGATCAAAATTTCATGTAGTGATTTTAGATGAATCACGTGAACGTGTAGAAGAGGCCAAAAAAGACGGCTTAAAAGCGCTTAACTATAATCCTGGTAATGTTGATAGTTATGAAAAACTCAATATAAATCTTGCAACACAAGTAAAAGCGATACTCTGTTTACATGAAAATGATGTGCAAAATGTTTATACAGCTTTAACAATCCGTGCAATAGATAAAAATGTAAAGATAATGTCTCTTTTAATGAACAGTACAAATAGAAAAAAACTTATTTTTTCTGGGGTTAATGAGATACTTGATGATAAAGAGTTTGTAGGGCTTGTTGCACGTGAGTATGTAGGACAGCCTGTAGCATTTGAAGTGATCCATGCCATTCGTGCAGAAGATTCAACTATAAAAGTTGATGAGATAACTATAACACAAAGAATAGTAGATAATATTTCACAAGTTTCAGAACTAGGCAATATAAACTTTAGAGTTGTATTGCTCGGTATACATAAAAAATCAACTAATAGATTTTTCTTTAACCCAATAGATGCAACGCTTTTAGAAGTTGGGGATGTTTTATTTGTTGTTGGAAACCATATCTTTATAAAAGAGTTTACAAAACACCTGATGTCAAGAGCATCAAAAAGAGGTGAATCATGAGTATGAGCGTTTTAGTTTTTGGAAATAATGAATATGGTGTAGAGATTGCTAAAAATGTTCAATACAAGTACTCAAATGTAACGATTTTTAGTTTAGGGGATTTAGAAGATCAACTGAGTGATTTTCACTATGAAAAGTTTGATCTAAGTGATGACTGGGATGAGCTCAATGAGAAGCATGATATGCAAAAAGTTATCATATTTTGTGCACTCAAAGATGAAGCACAAAATATCTTTTTAACGATCTCACTGCGTTCTGTGTTTAAAGATGTAACTATTATAGCACTTGCAAAAAATAATGAGGATTCAAATAAACTTCATATGGCAGGAGCAACGAAAGTAATTCCTATAGTGGAAACCACTGCAAACATTATCACAGATATGCTCAAAAAACCGATAGTGACAGAAGTTTTACATGACATTTTGTATGAAGATAGTCCACTCAAAGTTATACAAGTAGAAGTGAAAAATGCCCAGCGTTTTGGTGGAGAATATCCAGCAGATATTAACTGGAGCAGGGATCACGGTGTACTTGTTTTATCTATTATACATCAAGATGGCTCACATGAGTTTATATACTCATCAAGAGCAAAACATAATGTTATTTCTAATGGAGATATCTTTATCGTTGTTGGGTATGAAACAGATATACAAGAGTTTAAAAAGTACATAGGTGAGGAATAATGAGTAAAATAGCAGTTATTGGTGCTGGAAAATGGGGGAGTGCACTTGCATACGCATTTTCTCAAAATAATGAAGTTGTTATCACTTCAAGAACACCAAGAGAGTTAGAAAACTTTGTTTCGCTTGAAAATGCACTAACATGTAAGTACATTATCATAACAGTTCCTGCACAACAAATTTCATCATGGTTACAATATAATTTCAAGTTTACTGGGCAAAAAGTTTTAGTTGCTTCTAAAGGGATTGAAGCAAAAACAGGAAAGTTTTTAAATGAGATATATAACGACTACATTCCACAAGAGAATATAGCATTTTTATCTGGTCCATCATTTGCAGTAGAGGTTATACAATCACTTCCCACTGCTTTAGTAGTGAACTCAACCAATTTAGAACTTGCAGATGAGTTTGCATCAATGTTCCCTGAATTTATAAAGGGGTATAGTTCTGACGATGTTATAGGTGCAGAGATAGCTGGGGCATATAAAAATGTGATTGCAATTGCTGCTGGGATATGTGAAGGGCTGAAGTTAGGGAAAAATGCAGCCGCTGCACTCACATCTCGAGGTTTAGTTGAGATGGAGCGTTTTGGTAGAAGTTATGGTGCTAAAGAGGAGACTTTTTTAGGACTTAGTGGAGCAGGGGATCTATTTTTAACTGCATCTTCTACAATGAGTCGAAACTTTCGTGTAGGTCTTGGCATTGCTGCTGGAAAATCTCAAGAAGATATACTTCAAGAGTTAGGTGAAGTAGCTGAGGGGATAGGGACTGCGTATGCACTCTATGAGATAGCTACAAAAAATGATCTTTATCTTCCAATAGCAAAGGAAGTTTATGAGATGTTAGAGGGAAAAAGTCCTCAGGCATCTTTAAAAGACTTATTGTCTAAATAGGATATTGAGATATTGTTCTATTTACAATATCTCTAAGGCTTCATCAAATTCATACGCTTCAATCAGATTTTGTACTTTTATAAATGTTTTGTAATCTTTGTTTGAAAGTTGATATGTTGCAATCTGTTCAATAATGAGACGACATTTTTTGGGTTCCATCAGCTCTATAGCCTCTTTTAGATTTGCAAATAACTCCTCTTTGATTTGTACTGTTATAGGTTCTTTCCTAGTTGAATCATCTTCTTGGAGTTCTAACTTTTCATTGAGTTCATCTATAACAATATTAAGCTCTTTGTAAAACTCTTCAAATAGGTTTTTATCTAAGGTCTCATCTAGTTTTTGAGTTACAAGATGTAAGTTAGTAGCACCAATATTGCCGCTTAAACCTTTTAATGTATGGGAAAATATTTTTAAATCTTCATCATTGAGTAAATGTAAATCTATATCTTTAAAATCATTTTTAAAATTATTCAAAAGTTTTAGATATATACTTTTATTACCCGCTAAATGTCTTAAACCTTCTTGCGTATCTATGCTATTAAAAGATGGAAGTTCAAATAAATCATCAGTGGAATTATTTTGAGATAGAGAAATTGTGCTTTTTTTTGAAACATATTGTAAAATTATTTTATAAAGACGTTCAACTTCGATAGGTTTGTTTAAATAGTCATTCATCCCTACATCTTTTGTTTTTTGAATGTCTTGAGGTTTTGTATCTGCACTAAGCGCGATGATAGGGATATCTTTATCCGTTTTTCTAATCGCTTTCGTTGCTTCATAACCATCCATGATTGGCATTTGTATATCCATCAAAATAAGTTCAAAACTTGAATTTTTGACAAACATCTCGAATGCTTCTTTCCCATTATTAGCAATCTCCAGTACTATACCACTCTCTTTTAAAAGCTCTGAGACAATCCCTTGATTGATTTGATTGTCTTCTACTAAGAGTATGGAACTTCCTTTTAGGGAACCAAGTTGTTCTTTCAGCGGAATTTTATTATCTTGAAGTGTTTCAACTTTATCATTTTCAACTTTTTGTGTTGATTGTGAGATGTTTTTTTTCAATATACTCACGATAATATTAAATTCGTGGCATAAATGACCTATTTCATCATTACTATAATAGGTTGATTGTGCATTGTAATCACCAGTAGTTAGCAAAGATGCTTGTTTTGAAAGGGAAACTATAGGGTCTAAAAGTTTTTTTAGCAAGAAAATAGCAAGAAGTGTAAAAATAAAGACAATTAATATCACAATCAAAAGAGTTGATGTTGTTACTTCATTTGATGATGTTTTTGGCGTGACATCCTCTTGTGTAAGCCCAGATGTTAACGATTTTAATTGAGAGATAAATTTCTGGTTTGTGATAGCATCATTTTTCTTTGTATCTTGAAAATCAATATCTGCACCAATAACTACACTCCAAGTAGGGAAATCTTTTACAAAAGAGAGTTTTGGTTTTTCCCAAATATCTTGATAAGTCCCTTCTTTAGCTGTTTTTGCTTGTTGGATCATAGATGCAATATGTGAATCTTGAATATTGGAAAAATCACTTCCAGTTTCTATAAGTGGATGTGATAGTACAGTGCTATTGTAATCTATAACAAAAAAGTTGGTAGTGTCATGAGGAAGTGTTTTTATTGTTTCAAAAACATCATCTTTAAGCTCTTCATTGAGTTGACTTGCGTATTCTCCTGTACCGATAACCCAGTTGTAAGGTTTAAATTTAAATACATATGCATATTTTGTTTCAACTTCATTTGAACTTGGATTTTTCCATCTATATTTTACTGTGCCGCTTCCGTCCTCTTTGGCAACTTGAACCATTTCATTGATGTAGTAAACTCCATCAGCATCTTTGACTTTTTTGAGGCTAATACCCTCAATAGATGGTTTGATAGGGTGTAAAACTAAACGTGAATTAAAATCATATACAAAATAGTAACCATCACTCTCTTTTCCATATCTATGAGTTCTTATATAGTTGACGATTTTTTCTTTTAGTTGTTTTTTTGAGAGTTGATTTTTATTTTTAGTATAAAGTTTTTCTAAACGATGTTGAAATAGTTTTGCTCGTTGTACCAATACTTGATCAATATTTTCAGGCTTTGATAGTTCATATTTTTTTTGGATTATTTCCCAAGTAGGTTGAGTGAGACTGGTTAATTGCTCTTTTTTTTCTTCAAGAGAGATAGGTTGAGATAGATTAAAGTCATCAACAAGAGTAGCAATTTTTTTTAAAATAGCTTGATTTGATTCTAAATTTTTTGAAGGTTGTTCAAGACCTAAAAGTGTTAAGTTATAAATTAAAATACTTAATAATGTTATTAAAATACTAAAAATAATAGCGGTTTTGTTTAAAATTTTTGACTGCAACATACATAGTCCTCTAAGAGTTATAATCTAAAAATTGATTTATTTCTACCTGTATCTTTGGCTTCATAAAGCGCTTCATCTGCTTTATGAAGAAGATGGTCAATCGTTGACATAGTAGGGTCAAACTTGGCTATACCACTACTAATGGTTGATTTTATAAATGTGTTGTCACCTATTTCAATATCTAATGCTTCAATATTTTTTATAATTGTGTTTACACGCTTCACGATTTCACTATCAGAATCACAGTTATATATGATACAAAACTCCTCACCACCGATTCTTCCAAATACTGCTTCATTCACAAGATGTTCTTTGAGGGTTTTTGCGATCACTTTTATAACTTTATCTCCAACAGCATGTCCGTGGGTGTCATTAATAGCTTTAAATTTATCAATATCCACCATAACTGCATAAAGATTCTCGTTTTCTTTTATAAATTTTTCAGTAGCGACTTCAAAAAATCTTCTTCTATTATAAATATTTGTCATTGGGTCATAATATGCCATATATTCAAGTTTAGCAATAGTTTTTTGAAGTTTTAAGTTGATAGATACCCGAGCAAGTAACTCTACAGGACGAAATGGTTTTGTAACATAATCAGCCGCACCTATATTGTAAGCCTTGGATATAGATTCATCATCAGTTTTGGCAGTGATAAAAAGTATAGGGATATCTTTGGTTTTTATATCTGATTTTAAAATTTTACACACTTCATACCCATCCATCTCTGGCATGACAATATCTAGCAAGATAAGATGAATCTCTCTTTTTTGCACAACTTCTAAGGCTTTTTTCCCTGATAAAGCGGCGATTACATTATAGTTGTTTTTTCCATTTATCTTGTCAAAAAGTCCGAGGAGTATATCGATATTTGATTTTTCATCATCAACAATTAGTATATTTTGAACCATTATATCTCCCAAACAAGATGCTATATATTTAAACAAATTTGAATAGTCTAGCTAAAACTAACTTAACATTAAGAAAAAGAAGATATTCTCTAGTACATAAAAAATTTAAGGATTGTTTTTGAATGAAAATTTTGTAGTTGTAAAAAAGATTGTTATAGCCATTTTTATCGGTATAGTTGTCTTTTTTTTAGGATTACAATTTTTTAATCAAGAGCAAAGTATTTTACTTGCACTTATTGCTTTATTAGTAACACTTTGGACAAATGAGGCTTTGCCACTTGGTGTTGTTTCCTTACTTCCTATTATTTTGTTCCCAGCTTTTGGATTTCTTAGCACAAAAGAGACCACTGTAAATTATGCACATCCAATCATCTATTTGTTTTTAGGTGGTTTTTTACTTGCGATTGCAGTTGAAAAAACAAAACTGCATGTGCGCATAGCAGATAAGATTTTAAATATATTTCCAAATACACCTCGAGCAATGATCCTCTCATTAGCAATTACAGCAGGATTACTGAGTGCAATTCTTTCAAACACAACTACAACACTTTTACTCATTACGATTGCTATTTTTATAACTGAAAATGAAAAGCTTAAACTCCGTTTTGCACTTGCCATAGCATATGGTGCAAGTATTGGTGGGATACTTACACCAATTGGAACACCACCAAACTTAATATTGCTTGGAATTATGGAAGATAATGGTTTAGAAGCTATACCATTTTTTCAATGGATGGTGATGGTAGCACCACTTTCACTTATGATGATAGTGAGTATGAGTTATCTGTTAAGTATAGGTGTAAAAGATGTGCAAGTTGCACGCAATATTGAGCTTCCAAAAATGACAAATAATCAGAAAAAAGTGAGTTTACTTCTTGGTGCATTGATACTACTTTTAGTTGTAAATGCACCTATAAAACCATACTGGAATGGTTTAGGATTAAACGAGAGTGGCATCTTGCTTGGATTTGGGCTAGTACTGTTTATGCCACCCTTTAGTATACTTAATTGGATAGAAGATCATAACAAAATTCCTTATGCAATCATTATGCTTTTTGGTGCAGGTTTTTCAATAGCAAAAGCATTTATGGCTACAGGTTTAGCCGATCAGATTGCATCATATCTACTCGATATGACACAGTTATCACCTCTGCTTTTACTCTTTAGTATCGCTTTTTTAGTTACTTTTTCAACAGAGATCACCTCAAACACTGCTTTAACATCTATAATGCTTCCTGTCATCTACTCGGTAACTGAACAAGCTGGGATAAACACTACACTTTTTATGATGGTAGCAACTTTATGTGCATCATACGCTTTTATGCTCCCTATTGCAACCCCACCAAATGCCATTGCGATGAGTAGTGGAGTAGTACATGTTAAAGATATGCTTCGTTTTGGTTTAGTACTAAATTTATTGGGTATATTTTTTATAGTGATGATTGCAGAATTTTTTTGGAAGGGTCTGTTTTTTAACTAAAATCTGATAAGATTTGAAAAAATATTTAAGGACTCAAAATATGGTAGTTCATATCGTAATGTTTAAATTTAAAGAGGAAAATAAAGCTTTAAATTTAGCAAAAGTACAAGCAAAACTGGAAAAACTTGAAGAGTTGATTGATGAGTTGAAAACTATGGAAGTTGGTATCAACTTTACAGAGGCTGATAGGGCTATGGATTTGGCACTTTACTCAACATTTGAGTCGCAAGAGGATTTACAAGCATATGCTATCCACCCTGAGCATTTGAACGTGGTTGCACTTATAAAAGAGGTTACGGTTGAGTCAAAAGTAGTTGATTATATCCTTGAATAAATCTTGACGGATAAACAAAATAAAAAATAGACTTAAAACGTCAAGTTAGTTTCAAACCGTTTATTCTTTCTTTAAGTTAGTGTGATAGTATGTCAAAAATTCGAATAAAGGATATATAATGAACAATCCGTCAAATGAACCAACATTAGAAAGTATGAGTGACTATGACACTTTAAAAGGTGAAAAGAAAAAGATAGTTTGGGCAGTTATTATCTCTGGACTTATTATAGGTAGTATCTATGTAATTGCCTCAAAAATTTTTACAAATGAGGGGGATAATATCCCTGTTGAAAAGTCTATAAAATCTATACCAGTTGAATAAAAAAAATAAAGAGGTTTCATGTTAAGCGTTATCATTGGGATATATAGTTTATATCTCCTTATCTCCATCTATACAAGTATTATGCAGATAGGTTATATAAATCAAGCCAAAAAAAAAGAGGCAGTGTTATTATCTCCTAGTGAATATTTAAAAGCTGGAAACTATGGTGTAGCAAAAGAGAAACTCTCTATTGTCAACAATTTTACAGACTACCTTTTGTTTTTAGCTTGGGTAGGTTTTGGTATAGGGTATCTTGCAAATCAGTTTTATTTCCTTCAAGATGAAGCAGTAAAAAACATAGTGATAGTTATGGGATTTATTGTGATTAACTCGATCATCTCTTTACCATTTACATATTATGAAAAGTTTGTACTCGATCAAGAGTTTGGTTTTAACAAATCAACAATGGCTCAATGGATAAAAGATACACTTATCTCATTTGTAATGACACTATTACTTGGCTCACTTGTAGTCTGGGGAGTGTATCTGATCTTAGCAAACTTTGAGTTGTGGTGGTTGTGGAGTTTTGCTTTTATATTTGCCATTATAGTTTTAATCAATATGCTCTATCCAACATTTCGTGCGATGTTTTTTGACAAACTCTCTCCACTTGAAGATGAGGTTTTAGATGCTGATATAAAACGTCTTATGGATGCAACAGGTTTTGTGAGTAGTGGAGTATTTATAAGTGATGCTTCTAAGCGTGACGCAAGACTCAACGCATACTTTGGTGGTTTTGGAAAAGCAAAGCGTGTAGTGTTGTTTGACACACTTTTAGAAAAACTCTCATCAAAAGAGCTTTTAGCAGTTTTAGGACATGAACTTGGACACTTTGCACATGGTGATATCTACAAAAACATCGCTATGATGGGCGGGATGCTTTTTGTGATGTTTGCTATTTTTGGCAATATCCCTGAGAGTTTATATCTACAACTTGGACTCTCACAAGAACCATATGTGGTTATGATACTTTTTATGCTGTTCATGCCAGTACTTGGATTTATCATGATGCCAATTATGGGCTTTGTTAGTAGAAAAAATGAGTACGCTGCTGATGAGATGGGAAGTAAACTTGGTGGCAATGGTGGCGAGATAGAACTTGCAAATGCTTTGACTAAACTAGTGGAAGAAAATAAAAGTTTTCCACTCTCACATCCTATTTATATCTTTTTTCACTATACACATCCACCAGTGATAGAGCGTTTAAAAGTTCTAGGTGTAGATATAAAAGGTGTTGATAAAAGTGCACTAGAGGGTCAATGCGAAGCAAATATATAGTCAAAGAGCTTCTAAAAACTGTTAGTGAACAACTCAAAGAGATTGAGCGTTCACAAAGAGAGGCACAACTTCTTTTACTTCATTACTTAGAGAAAGATGAACTTTGGCTTATTACAAATCAAAATAGTGAAGTTGAAATTGATGATGATTTCTTCACACTAGTTCAAAGACGTGCAAAAAATGAACCACTAGAATACATAACAAATAGAGTAAGTTTTTACTCTAAAGAGTTTTATATAGACGAAGGTGCTTTGATACCACGCCCTGAAACGGAGCTTCTCATTGATGAAGTTTTGAAAAGAGTTCCAAACGATACAACAGATACTTTTGTGGAAGTAGGTGTGGGCAGTGGCATTATCTCTATCGTCCTTGCATTGCATCTGCCAAATGCAAAGTTTATAGCTGTAGATATATCACTCAAAGCTCTTGAAGTTGCAAAGAAAAATATTGAAAAATTTCAACTACAAGAAAAAATAGAGTTACGTCTTGGTTCACTTTTAGATGTTGTTGATGAGGAAGTAGATTTTTTAATCTCAAACCCTCCATACATTGCAAATGATGCAAAGTTAGAGAGTAATCTCTCGTATGAGCCTCAAAATGCTCTTTTTGGTGGAGAGATTGGAGATGAGATCATAAAACAACTTCTTGATGCAGTCTTAAAACGAAAAATTAAATTTTTTAGTTGTGAGATGGGTTATGATCAACAAGATAAAATAGTGAACTATTTGAAAAACAAAGAGTATGCGAGTTTAGATTTTTACAAAGACCTCAGTCAGTTTGATAGAGGTTTTACTTTAAAGGCAACACAATGATAAAAAGAAATATATATTTAGATTTTAGTTATTTACTAGTGATAGCTGCAACATTAGGAGCTGTTTTAGTTTTAGGTGCACTCGTCGCACCTGTTGTTTTTCATAATGACAATTTACTCGTTGGAATGTTACTTGACCATTATAACTCTGGCATCATTATGGGTGAGATATTTAGAAGATTTTCATTTTGGATATATTTTGTAACTGCATATGTCTTTGTGTATGAAGCGATGATGTACAAAAAAGGTCAAAGAGATAACATAGCAATAGTAAGTGGATTTATCACAATGTTCACTTCTCTCTTGTTTGCTGCTGTATACACACCAAAGATTTTAGAGATGCAAAAACTAGGCACAGAAGCTACTCAAAGCGATACATTTGACAATATCCACATAGCAAGTGAGATAGATTTTAAAATCTTGGCTGTAGCACTGTTTATCTTATTTATCCGCCGTTTAATGCTTCTGCGTACCTCTTAAAATAAAATAGTGTGAATAATCGTAACTACAACCAATAAAAAACAAGAAAAAATATATTTCATATAAAACTCATAACAATGTTTTAATATTATCAACTTAATTTATTGTGATTGGAGTTTTGATGAGGTTTTTTAGGGGTGTATTATTTGGTTTTGTATTTATAGTTTTAACTTCAAATTTATTATTTTCTTATGACGGTTTAAAAACTCTTACTGCAACTCTTCAAGAGCCTACTTATATTTATGACCCAAACCATTGTACATCATATCATTCTTCAGAAATTGATGTTACTCCTTATTATTATTGTGCTCAGACTTTTGGTTCTGTATTGAATGGTTCTTATGTTCCCGAGGAGAGTACAATGCATCGTTCTCTTGTATATACTTGTACTTTAGCTGCAAACAATCACGGTGATGCTTACGAGTCCCTATTTGCTACCTTCAGTTGCGCGGTAGATTGTAATGATGGTTATGTATGGGATGAGGGTTCTCAATCTTGTGTGGAGCCTTGTGTAACCGATCCTGAACAACCTTTAAATAAACAATTATTAGGCGATTTTGGTAGTCAATCTGAATGTGATACACAATTGATTGCTTTTCAATCTAGTTATACCGATTTACAGTGTTGGTCTGATAATTGTGCAGTAGAACCTAGAACTTTTTATTTGTATGGCAATAAGAAGATTTGCCAAACCCCAGACACCACCTACCCAAACCTAGCAACAAACGAACAAGAACTATTTAGCTGGAGCGATGATAATAACCGCTCAGAGGAGTGTAGTGCTTTAGACGGTACTGTACAAACCAGACAAGTAAGCTGTGAACAAGAGTACAGATGTGTAAAAGCAACACCAGAAGATAAAGACAAATGTCGAAAACAACCCGTAGCTTCTTACGTCTCCCCAACAGCAGGAGTATTTCATGAAGATATAGCACTTGTTGGAACAGATATAGCACTTCATTACCAAAGTGCTTATTTAGATGACACCTCTTTAGCAAGTGGATGGAGTTTAGATATACATCATAATTTA
>NZ_JBNKRX010000038.1:0-77655 GCF_050296975.1 Sulfurimonas sp. | reverse complement strand
ACTAATAAAATTACTTTTAATCACTTTGCTACTTGGAACAACGCTCTTTGCAGAGATATTTCACAAACCAGACTTTGATCCAAGACTAAGTATAGAGCAAGGCTCTTTAGAATGGTGGAATCATGCTGATAATGATAGTGCTTCTGCTTTTAACATCGGTCTTCTTTATGACTTAAAAATCAAAGACTATAAACTTGCTGAACTTTGGTATAAACAGGCTTTAAATGTTAACCCTAAAAATCTAAAAGCTCTTGTAAATTTGGGGTTTATATATCATAAACATTTAGATAAACCTAAAAAAGCTGAAGACTTATATCAACAGCGAATAAAAATAGAACCCAATAATCCAAAACTTGCCATCAAGTATTACAAAAAAGCATTTGATACAGGTAAAATAGATGCTGCAAATAATTTAGGATATTTATACGATACAATTTTAAACGATACAAAAAATGCTAAAGAATGGTATATAAAAGCTTTAAAAGGAAAAAGTTTAGATGCCATAAAAAACTTAGGACGCCTATACCATTACAAACTTCACGATGATGTAAAATCAGCCACATATTTTATAGCTCTTATAGATAATAAATACCCAAAAAAGAAAGTTATTACTTATCTAAAAACTAAATGGAATCTCTCAGACGAAACCATAAAACAAGGCTACGAAGCACAACTAAAATCAAAAATAATTCCAGAAAAGTTGAAATATAGAGGCGGAATCTAATAGAAATATTTCCCTCTTTTAGATAAAATATTTTCATGGAAATAAAACTAACTGAAGATAACTACGAAAATCTTGACAACTTTGCACAGCTACTCAAAAAAGAGCCATCAGAGATGATCAATGAGGCACTGCAAAGCTATTTTGAGTATCAACACAAAAAGCTTGTTGAAAAAAATCTCGAAGATGACAACGGCATGACTAACCTTGATTTTGATGAGTTTTGGGATGGAGTTGATCTATGAGTTCGACTCTAAAACATTATGCACTCGCTTAGTATCTTTGGTACCAGCAGTGATGCTGGAAAATCTACACTGAGTTTTGCACTCACTTATTTACTTCGCCAATACGGCATAAACGTAGCCCCTTTTAAAGCACAAAATGTCTCTAACAACTCTGTAGTAACCGATATAGATAGTGGTGAAATTGCGACTCCTCAAGCTTTTGCAGCAAAAGCGATAGGACTTAAGACCTCTCCAGCCATGAATCCTATCCTTTTAAAATCAGGTGGGAATAATAAAGCACATATGATTATCAACGGGCAAAGTGTTTCAAATACTGATGTAAAAGAGTACTATCAAAACCTTGATACACTCAAACCGATTGTCAAAAAAGCATTCAAAAAGCTTAAAAAAGAGTATGAGTGTATAGTCGCTGAGGGTGCTGGAAGTCCAGTTGAGTTAAACTTGATGGATAAAGACCTCAGTAACATCTACATAGCTAAAGAGTTTGATACAAAAATAATTCTTGTTGCAGATATAGAGCGTGGAGGTGTTTTTGCTTCTATCTATGGAGTATATAATCTCCTGCCAAAAAAACTTCAAAAAAATGTGATTGGTGTAATCATAAATAAATTTCGAGGTGATCTAACCCTTTTTGATAAAGGGGTTTCAATCATACAAGAACAATTTAATCTCCCAGTTCTTGGAGTCATCCCTTACAAACCTTTTAATCTAGGTTTTGAAGATGCTGCTTCACTTTTAAACTATAAACAATCAACTCAGTACGCTATCATCAAAGTAGCCGTTATTCATCTCCCACATATCAGCAATTTTACCGACTTTGAACCACTTGTAATTGACCCAGAAATTGAGGTAAACTTTATAACAAATCCAGCTCAAGTTGATAACTACGATCTGCTCATTCTCCCTGGATCAAAATGTGTTGTGGATGACCTGCTTTGGCTCAAACAACATGGTTTTGAAAATATCTTAAAAGATGAACAACGTAAAATCATAGCTATTTGTGGTGGATATGAGATGATGTTTGAAACTATCAAAGACCCACTGCAGGTAGAATCCAAAATTACACATGTGGAAGGCTTTGGAAGATTTAAAGGGGAAGTTGTATTCAAAAAGTGTAAAATTGTTAAAAATGGGTGTTATAATCTCTTTGGCGTAATGGGAAATGGATATGAAATTCATAATGGCATTACCAAAAAAAATGCAAAAAAGAAAAAAAACCTCTACGGTACATTTTTACATGGAATTTTTGATAACGACAATTTTCGCGAAATGATTTTTACACAAATTAATCCTTTATATCGCGGTTATAATTTCGAAGATTTTAAACAAAAAGCAATAAAAAATTTTGCACAACATGTAAAGTACCATATAGAGATGGAAAGGATTATTAATGAGCTTTATGAGTAATGTTATTGTTGCTTTTATCGCCTATTTTATCAATAAAACACTTGGTGAATTTACTTTTGTAAAAAGTCCGATGATTATGATAAACGATCTTATAAACTTTGTTGAAAAAAAACTTTATAAAAACTCTGTACAAGCTGGTGGCTTATTTGTTGTGATTGTTCTTGGAATCATGAGTTTTATAAGTATTGTTCTTACTCTTTATCTAAGTTATTTTAACACTTATGTTTATATCTTTGTGAGCTCTTTCGTCGCTTCAGTTTTTTTCTCTCATGTTGGATTACGAGTATTTCTTTGTGAACAAGAGACCATCACTACTTTTAAAGAATACACAGTAAAATTAAAAGAAAATCTAGTAGCCCCTCTTCTTTATATCCTTCTCTTTGGGATAGCTGGAATCATCTTATATAAAACAATCCGTTCAATGGATCTAGTACTCAAAAACAAAACTGGGTGTTATGAAGATTTTTCAAAAATCACATTTACGATCAATGAAATTGTCGATTTTGTACCAAAAAAGATAACATTTTACTTAATGTCACGCAAATGTAAAAACAGAATAACACGTTTTAATGTTTTATAGTAACGATTTATGTTTAATTTAAGTTGACTTAATCTAAAATGACGTCGTATCAAAACTTAAGGAGTTACAGTTATGAAAAAAATTTTAGTAAGTACAGTAGCAGCAGTTGCTATTGCAACAACAGCTTTCGCGGGTGTAAATAGCCAAACAGGTTGTGGACTTGGTTCAGTAATTATCCAAGATAATTCTTCAGCAGTTTTATTAGCTTTACAAGCTACAACAAATGGTACATCAGGGAACCAAACATTTGGTATCACTTCAGGAACTTCAGGTTGTAAAAAAACTAAGTTCGTTATGAATGATAGAGCTGAAGAGTTCGTTGCATCTAACATGGATACTTTAGCAAAAGAGATCGCAGCAGGACATGGTGAATCTGTTGATACTTTAGCTGAGCTTTTAGATGTACAAGACAAAGACGCTTTCGCATCTGCACTACAAACTAACTACAACAAAATCTACACTTCTAAAAATGTAGAGATGAACGAAGTATTAGACAACATTTCTGAAACTTCAATGTAATAACTCATAAGACAGGCTTTAGCTTGTCTTATTCTAGGAACTTCCCATTTTAAAAAAATCATTTTTATTTTTTATTTTATTTGCATCTATTGTGTATGCTAATGTAGATGTATATAAGACAAAAGCAAAAGAGTTACATCTATCTGATAAACGGTACTGGCATCTTTTATTACATATGAAAGGTGGTGTAAGTGAGATCGATGATCCTACGTTTTTCTTTGCAAAAGATGGCAAAGAAAATAGCGAAGCGGAGCTAAATGCTACACTCGATGCATTTTTTAATGAAACAAGATTTGATGACAATGCATCAGCTTGTTTGTTTCCTGCAAGAAAAGCTTGGCTACAATCAGAGTTAAATATAACAGATTTCCCAGAAGTTCAATGTAAAGAGTACGACAAAACACTTAAACTGATGTCACCAACTTCAGCCACTTTAGTTTTTCCAGCAGCACATATCAACTCACCTGCTTCAATGTTTGGGCACACATTTTTGCGTATTAACTCACAATACGATTCTAAACTCTTAGCATATGCAATTAACTATGCAGCAGATGCCGATCAGAACAAAGAAAACGGTTTTACTTTTGCTATCAAAGGCTTACTTGGTGGTTATTTTGGAAAATATTCACTTTTACCTTATTATGAAAAACTAAAAGAATACCGCGATACAGAAAGACGTGATATCTGGGAATATGATCTTAACCTAACACAAGAAGAAGTGATGCGAATGGTGCGCCATATTTGGGAGTTGAATGGGACAAAGTCTTTCTACTATTTTTTTACAGAAAACTGCTCTTACAATATGCTTTGGCTTATGGAAATTGCACGACCGAGTGTTCATTTAAGAGAGCATTTCATTTATCAAGTAATCCCTTTGGAAAGTGTCCACGCAGCAAATGAAGAGAATCTTATTGCTAAAGAGTTTTACAGACCTTCAAAACGAACTATTCTCTTAAAATATGAAGACCTTATAGAGGATCGATACATTAACTATGTTACAGATTTACAAAGTAACAAGACACTTTATAAGACTCTCTTAGAAGATGATTCTGTCACTTTGGAACAAAAACAATATATCTATGAAGCTGCCATTGAATATCTCGAATATTCATACTCAAGAAATGAGGTCAAAAAAACACAATATCTTGATAAGTTTTATAAACTATCCTCTTCAAGAGCAAAGCTGAAAAAAGGGAAAGAACTTCATTTTGATAATCCTCAAGACCCTCTAAAGTCGCATAGAGCAATTAAAACATCTATTGGTGGAGCTTTGAGAGACAATGATTATTACACAATCCTTGGTATTCGTCCAGCTTACCATACTTTAGAAGACCCCCAATATGGTTATCTTCGTGGAACACAAATCGAGTTTGGAAATTTGGAACTTGGTGTTACAAAAGATGCCATAAAATTAGAAGAGTTAACTGTACTTTCTATCAAATCTATAGCACAGAGAACAAAGTTTTTCTCACCTTTTTCTTGGCGAACAAAATTTGGCTGGGATAAAGACTATACTGATACAAAAGCAAATTTCTGTGCGAGTGTAGGTGCAGGGATGAGTTGGGGGAATAAACTAGGCTACCTTTATATAATGGTTGATCCACTTTACTATGCGACAAAAAAACATGTTGGAGGTATAGGTGCGAGTTTTGGTTTTGATATAGACCAATACAAATTTTTAAAAACAAACTTTGAAATCACACAGAGATACTATACAACTGGTCATGAACAATTACTCATCAATGCCACCCAAAATATCAATCTCTCTCAAAATTTTCAACTGAAAGCAAAATATGAATACAAACAAAAATATCTTTTAGAAAATAAAAACCAAGAAGATAACTTCAAACTAATGCTAAATTATTACTTTTAAAAATTGATAATCTTCCTCTTTTGATTATGCTATAATTATTTAAAATCAAATTATTATGTAGGAAACCCATGTTTAAGTCAGTTAAATCAAAAGTTTTTGCGTCAATTTTATCACTTTCAGTTGTTGGTTTAGTTTCTATAACATACTATTTATCATCTACCCTTAATGAGCTCTCAAACAATACTGCTAAGCAATCATTAAAGATGCTCAGCGAATCAATTTTTCAGACTATGACTACAAGTATGATGATGGGTGACCCAGCTATCGTACAACAAACATACGAAAATGCAAAAAAAATCGATGGGATTCAAGACCTAGACATTGCAAAATCTAAAGCAGTGATTGAAGTATATGCACCAGAGGAAAAGTTTACTACTGATCCACTTATTGTAGATGTTATTAACAACAAAACGACAAAAGTTTTAGAAACTTCAGAAGATTCTCATCATATGATTCGACTTATCAAACCTATGATGGCAGAAGAGAGATGTTTACAATGCCATTATAATTCAAAAGTTGGTGATGTTCTTGGAGCTATGGACTTGGTTCTTTCAATGGATAAAAATGATGCAGAAATCACGAAAACAAATACTACTTTAGTAATTACACTCATCATCCTTGCAATTGTATTTATGTTTATCTCATCTTTATTTTTTATGCGTGAGATTATAAACCCTCTCAAAACTCTTAAAGCAAAAATTTCTGATCTTATTAGTGGAGATAAAGACTTAACAAAAAGATTAGAAGTCAAAGAGGGTAATGAATTTGGTGATGCTGCAAAAGAGGTAAATAACTTTATCGAGATGATCCAAGCAACAATCAATGAAGTAAAATCTCAAGGGAAACAAAATATTAAAATTGCTTCTGAGATTGAACACGCATCACATGTGATTCGAGAAGCTACACAACAAGAAAAAGCACTTGTGGATCAAACTGGACAAAAAGGGATTGATATCCAAAATGTACTAGAAGAGACTCTACAAACAGCAGCAAGTACACAAGCAACTATTGAAGAAGCCGATACTGGACTTACAAATGCCAAAGTATCTTTAGCAACACTTAGCAGCGAAGTTGAACTCTTTGTTCAAAGTGAAGAGGAACTACTTCAAGAGCTCTCAGCACTCAAAGATGATGCCGATAAAGTAAAAGATATACTTAGTGTTATTGGCGATATTGCAGATCAAACAAACCTCCTTGCACTTAATGCTGCGATTGAGGCTGCACGTGCAGGTGAACATGGACGTGGATTTGCCGTAGTTGCTGATGAGGTTAGAAAACTTGCAGAGCGCACACAAAGAAGTTTAACTGAGATCGACATTAACGTTAGCACAATTGTTCAGTCTATCAATGATGCAACTGATAAAATGGCAAAAAATGCAAAACAGATAGAATCTCTTGCAGAAATATCAAATGATGTTGAAGATAAAATCAATATCACTTCAAAAGCAATGGATACTTCAACAAAAGTCGCAAATAAATCAAAAGAGGATAGTCTTGCAATCTCTCAAAATGTAAAAGAGATTTTAGAAAATATCAACCAAATTGAAAGTCTTTCTTCACAAAACAATACAAGCGTACTTCATATAGAAAAAGACCTTAAAGAGCTTGTAGCAGTGGCAACAAGACTCCAAACAACAATTGACGAGTTTAGAAGTTAATCAACTTCTAGGTGCTCGTCTAAACCCTTTTTTTACATAATTTTTTCTAAAACATGCTTCACAAATTGTATACTTTGTATTGGTAGGCAGTACTGCACCACAAAGTTTACAACTTTGAGAGAGTTCAGTTTTTTGTAATGTCTTTTCTATATATTGATTTAAAATAGCTCTTGATTCAATAGCTTTATCTATATCAACAAAGTATTCACTAAATCTATAACTTAACCACAGATACAAAGATATCTCTTTTACCATATCCTCTGCCATAAGTAGCTCTTGGGAAGTTTGTGCATATTCACCATTTAGACGTGGTCTTTGATAAACAACACTATCGCCTTTTTCTAATGCGTGGATATAAGTCTCATACGCACTAATAATATAAGGAGATTTGAGTGTAAGTGGAGCACATGCAAGATGATACTTTGTCGCTATATCTAAGTTATAACTGTCTACTATCTTTGAAGCCTCTAGCATATCATCCAAACTTGCTGCATAAAAAGGTCCATTAAACTGCATATTTTGAATAAAAAAGTTCAATATCTCCTCTAAAGAGTTCTCTTCTAGTATAGCACCAACAAGTTTTATATGCTCTAAGTTTGCCATCACTTTAAAAGGGGTTGCAATTTTTTTTGCTTCTTTATCGAAATTGCGTTTAATAACTTTTAAAACTTCCCTACTTAACGCACCAACATAACCTTTTTCTTCCAAGCCATATCTTCCTGCACGTCCAGAGATTTGATGTATCTCTGAGGGGAAAAGATCGCGCTGAATTATCCCATCAAACTTATCTGCTTTAGAAAAAAGTATAGTTTTAATTGGCAAGTTCATCCCCATTGCGATTGCATCTGTTGCTACAAGCACTTGCGTCTCCCCTTCACGAAATCTTCGTGCTTCTTCACGTCTTACTTCAGGGGAAAGATTGCCATACACAACACTCACACTAAAGTTTTTCGAGAGTCTTTGTTTGAGTTTAAGTACATCTTTTCTACTAAAAGCCACTACTGCCGTTGATGGTTCAATATCTTCTATAGAAATAGGATATGTTAAAACCTCCAGTGGATTTTTTCGCTCAAATTCTATGATCTCTAACTCTTCACCAAGATACTCTGCTAGAGCAATCACAGCCTCTTTTGCATTAGGTGAACCTGTCATTATAATCTCTTTTGCAGGAGCACCAATGATAGCATTTGCCCATGCCCAACCACGATCACGATCATCAATCATCTGCACCTCATCGATCACGCACACATCAACATCTACATCAAAGTTTAGCATTTCAATGGTGGAGCTTATATGTGTCGCTTCATCGTTGATGAGCTGCTCCTCTCCTGTTATCAAAGAACAATCAACTCCCATAGCATTTAGATTTTCATACCCCTCTAAAGCCAAAAGTCTAAGTGGTGCTAGATAATACCCCGTATCTGCATTTTTAAGTTTTTGCATTGCAGTATATGTTTTTCCGCTATTTGTAGGTCCTATGTGTAAAGTAAGTTTTCTTTGCATATCACGAGCGATAGGGAAAAGATTTTTAAAATCACGAATAGTACGTGCTAACAACTCTTGGCGCTGTTTTTTTACAAGTTCATCTTGAATAGAGTAAAGAAATCTTCGTATAGTTTTTCTATAAACTTTTGGTGTAATAGTTAAATTGACCCCTAGCTGATCGAGTAAAAAACCATACACTTTTATATAAAGTTCTTCTTTTTCATAATGAAGCAGATGTGCATAACTTTCACACTCTTTTACAAGCCCTTGCAACTCTTCTAAAAATGTATTTTCATGCTCTTTTTTCAAATCTACCAAAAGATGATCAAAATTAAACCCCTGTGCCTTCCATATCTCTTCCAACACACCATCTAACTCTACATGTAACTCTAAATTGTATGAAATAACTCCATCAGAATATGGTAACTGCAACTCTTGAATGACACTTATCAACAGCTCTTCATCATGTATCTGTATCTCTGTAGCACTAATCTTTTTGGAGATAATATTGCGCAATACTTTTGGAGTGATTAAAGGATAGCTTAGTGGTGTTTTCGGAGGAGATGCACGTAATGAGTTAATTATCTCTTCATGGCTTAGATATTGATGTGGCTCTTTAATTGAAGCAATAAAGTTATCAATACTCTCCTGTTTTGTTTTTACAATTTCAAGTTTATCAGAACCAATTTTTTTTACAATTGCTTCAAAGTCTTGTTGCTCTATAAACTCATAAGAGTAAGGTTTTGTATTGAGTGTTAAAATTTTATGAAATTGTTGATCGTAAAGATTGTATTTGAGCGAAGCGTTAAACTCAAAACTATCATCTATATCGAAAAATCCTTCAAGCTCTTTCTCTAACGCCTCTTTTTTCATCTCAAAACGGATATGTCGAAGTTTTGACTCCATCTTCTCAATGGTAATCTTTTTACTTCTAATAGTTGAAAATGCTTCACGAAGCCTAGTAGCTTCAAGCGGTGTAACTTCTAACTCGCTTAAAAGAGATTCTATCTTTGCCTCGCGATCATAATGATGATACTCTTGAAGTTTATCCCCTTTATAAACTTTTGCTTCATTTTCAAAAAACTGTAAGATATCACTGCGAATAGCGCTATCTGCTTCAGACCAGATCATACGAAGCGTTTTTATCATGAGATCACGATTGTGTTCAATATCGTAAATGCCTATAGCACTAAAAAGTTCACTTAAAGTTTTAGATTCAACCCGTTCAATCCCTACATCAAAGGGATCTTCATCAAAGTATTTTTTAATTCTTTGATTTATTTTGCTATTTTTTTTATTTCTTTTTGCCATTGGCCTAGGTCTTTAGTTTAATTTCATTTGAATATATAGTATCTTTTTGTCATTATACTTAAAAATTAAGTAATATCTTTTTATAATCCTACCATGGAAATAAAAGATGAATGGACTCAAGAGGAGTTCTTAAAAAATAAAAAAGCCTTAGCAAAAGAGGGTGTAGATGTTGTCCTTATCGACACTATACTCTCTCCAATTGAAAAAGCAAATACGCTTACATATAACCCTTATGAGATGAAAAAATACCCTAAAGGGAGTGTGTTTGTTTTTTACTGCGATACTGGTAAAGCTACAAAAGAGCGACTTCCAGAATATAAAGAAAAGTTTCCAGAGTATAACTGTGTCTCACTCAAAGGTGGGCGTGGATACTGGCGTGTAAATATGCAACTATTGGATGAAGATGATAAATAAAAAAATTCAAGACTTCATAAACTGCATCGAACATTCCCATTTTTATGAAGCACATGAAATACTTGAGGAGATATGGTTTCCAAGACGTTTTGAAAACTGCATTGAAGTGCAACTTCTAAAAGGTTTTATTAATGCGGCTGTGAGTTTTGAACTCATGAAACGTGGAAGAGTTACTCAAAGTAAAAAAGTATGGGCGACCTATTTAAAATATAGACAAAACCTTTACAAAATATCATCGCAATATAAAAATTCTTACTTTCAACTTGCACGTTATCTTGAGACAAAACGACACTACTTTGACACTCAATTGTTATATAAATAGTATATAATTTTATAAACTCACGGAGGTTCTTTATGGACGTAAACAAATACACTGACCTAGCAGTAATGTATGCTAGTGAATATGGACTCAAAATAGTTGCAGCAATTATCATATTTGTTATTGGTAAATGGATTGCCAAAAAGCTCTCTATTCTTACTAAAGCGATGATGTTAAAAGCAAAAGTTGATCACACACTTTCAGAATTTACAGAAAGTATAGTGTACTTTGCATTACTAGCAATGGTTATTCTTGCATCGTTAAATGCACTTGGAATCAATACAACATCATTTATCGCTGTATTTGGTGCAGCTTCACTTGCTATTGGTTTAGCACTCCAAGGTTCTTTAGCAAATGTTGGTGCAGGTGTACTCATTATCATTTTTAGACCTTTTAAACTTGGTGATTTTGTTGAAGCTGGTGGTGCGCTTGGTACTGTTGAAGATATTACACTATTTTCAACTATAATCTCCCCTTTAGATAATAGAACTATTATCGTTCCAAACTCAGCAATCATTGGCGGGAACATTGTAAACTTCTCACAAAAAGAAAACAGGAGAGTTGACCTTACTTTTGGTATAGGATATGACGATGATCTTCGTCTTGCAAAACAAACACTTATCGATCTTTTAAATGCTGATGAGAGAGTTTTACATGATCCCGAACCATTTGTAGCTGTAAGTGAACTAGGTGATAGCAGCGTAAACTTTGTAACACGTGCTTGGGTAAAGTCAGCTGATTATTGGGATGTATATTTTGATACAATTGAAAAAGTAAAACTTACATTTGATGAAAAAGGTATCTCTATCCCTTATCCACAAATGGATATACATATACAAAAAGAGGAAAATTAGAAAAAGGAAACTGATGAAAAAAATAGTACTTAGTTTAGTTGCGTTAAGCTCACTTATGTTTGCAGAGGATGCACCTACAGAAAAACCTTTAAAAACACATGGTGAACTTGGATATATCCAAACTAATGGAAATACTGAAACAAAGGCATTGAATCTTGATATTGATCTCACAAAAGAGTGGACAAAAAGTATTGTTACTCTAAGTGCTGATGGACAGTATGCAAGTGATCAAGGGGAAAAAACAAAAAATAAATACACTATAGAATTTAACTATGGATATAAATTTTCAGAGCGTTTATCTTTTGATTATCTCATTGGTTATAAAGATGATGAGTTTTCTGGTTTTGAGTATCAGTTTTACACTGGTCCTGGTATGAAATATAAAGCAATTGATATGGAAAAACACCAACTAAGTACTGAAGCAAACATCTTATACTCTGTTGATAGATATGAAGCAATTCCACCACTTGAAGCATATACAGATGATTATGCTGGATATAGACTCAAAGGTGTGTACGACTGGCAAATATTGGAGAGTTTAAAATTTAAACAAGAATTGAGTTTAAGAGGTTCTTTTGAAGATGGCGACAAATATTTCATCTACTCTGAAACAGCATTGCATAACAAGATTAACGATATATTCTCAGCAGGTATTAGTTACAAAGTTGATTATGTAAATGTTCCAGCTGCAGGTAAAGAAAAAACAGACACTACCTTTGCTGTTAATCTTATCTTAGACTACTAAAACATTACAAGCATTAGACCTCTTGTCTATGCTTGTAAAACATCAAAAACAAAAAACTCACAAACGCAAAAAAGCTAGAACTCAAAAACAAATAGTTTGGATAATATTCATAAATATATCCAGAGATTACTGCACCACTAAGTCCGCCTAAACCATATGTTAATCCCATAAAAAATTGTTGAGAAAGTTTTTTATCTTGATAAATCTGGTACAAATAACTAATAGTAGCAGAATGAAAAAGGGCAAAAGAGAGTGCATGTAATGATTGTGAAAAAAATAAAATACTTAAATCAGTTGGATACGCAAATACTAAGAACCATCGAAGCACAGATGCTACTACACTAAAGCGTATAAGATTTAAGAGTTTATGATTTTGAAGTAATCTCCCTTGAGCAAATAACATTACAATCTCAATAAGCACACCAAAACTCCACAGATATACAGTCATATCTAAACTAATTCCTCGATCTGTTTCATAAATTGTAAAAAAATTATAAAATGACCCAAAACTAATCTGCATTAAAATGAGCCCTGCCCAAAGAGAAAAGTCTCTAACTATGGAAAACTTTTGAAACTCTCGTAAAGTTTCTTGTTTTTGTTCTTTATGCTCTTTTGTGCTAATTAAAAATGCAATAAAACTTGTTGTTATTACTAAAAAAAGTAAAAAATCTAATGCAATAGTAGAAGAGGTTAAATATTTTACTAATATAAGTGCTATCACTATAAAACCTATTGAGCCAAAAAGTCGCACTTTTCCATAACGTTCTTTACCAATACTCTCTAAAGAGATCACTTCAATATAAGGGAGTATAAGACTCAATCCAACTCCCAAAAAAATATTTGATACTAAAAGAAGATAAAAATACTCAATACTATTGTAAAATGCTATTGCAGAAGCTACAAAGATAATTAAAGAAGTTTGAAACACTTTTTGATTAAGCTTTAATCCTTTGATAAATAAAAATGGAAGTATGAACCGTACTAAAGGTGCAGCACCTAAAAGTATCCCTATCTCACTTGCACTATAGTCAAAACTATATAATACTTTTGGAATAAAAATTACATATACTCCAATGATAGAAAAATAAAAATAATAAAATAAACTAAGTAATATTGTCATAATGGAAGTATATCAGAGATTTTAAGAAACAACTTTTGTTGTTTGTTATAATATATTTATAATATATTTTAATATATACTTTCATTCGTTTATTACTATAAGGAAAGCTAATATGGAAAAACAGCTAAAAGAGAACGATTTTATAGTTTCTAAAACAGACCTAAAAGGTTATATAACTTACGTTAATCAAATATTTATGGAAATGGCTGAATATACTGAAACAGAGCTATTAGGGAAACCACATAATATAGTGCGTCATCCAAATATGCCAAAGGCAGTATTTCAACTTTTGTGGGATAAGATTCAAAATAAAGAGGAGATTTTTGCATTTGTTGAAAATAAAACAAAAAATAGTAATAGTTACTGGGTTTTTGCAAATGTGACTCCATCACTTGATAATAATGGTAAGATTATAGGATATCTTTCAGTAAGAAGAAAACCAGCAGACGACGCACTCAAAATCATCAAACCTCTTTACCAAGCAATGTTAAATGCAGAAAAAACAAGTGGCATAGCAGCAGGAACAAAAATACTTTTGGATACGTTAAATGAAAAAGGAGTCTCATATGATGAGTTTGTCATCTCTATTCAACAATAAGCAAAGTGCTATTTTAGTTAGTGCACTTTTTATAATCGCTATTTATTCAGCCGTTATTGGTAATTATATCCTTGTTACTATAGCTATTTTAGCATTTATACTCTCTTTATTCATTACATCAAATGGTTCAAACCGTTTTGACAATGAACTAATAAAAAATATCCACAGTGCACTTATGGATGCAGCTGATGGAAAACTGGAGAAACGTGTAACAAACATACCAAATGATGGTTCTTTAGAATCAGACTTTGCCTGGGCACTTAACAGTGTTTTAGATCAAGTTGAAGCCTTTATGAGAGATGCTGCTTCAACGGTAGAAAATGCTGCTATTGGAAAAACATATAGAAGAACTTTTCCTTATGGATTTCATGGGGTTTTTAAAATCACTGAAGAAAAACTCAACGATGCTATTGCATCCGTTTCAGATGGGTATGAAAAAAGAATTTTAAACGATATGACAAGCAGTTTTTCTAAAATTGGTGGGGGTATTGAAGCAGGTCTTGCTGTGATACAAAAAGATTTAAATGTAACATCAGAAAATGCAAAAGACATTGTAACAGTTGCTCAAGATACAGCTGAACAATCTCAAAATAGTTTAAATAGTGTGCTTGAGATTGGTGAGCGTTTAAATACTCTTATTGAACTTATCTCATCATCACATGAGGGGATTGTATCATTAGAGGGAAGAACCAAAGAAATTTCTGAAGTTTTAGGACTTATCAAAGATATTGCAGATCAAACAAATCTTTTAGCGCTCAATGCTGCAATCGAAGCAGCTCGTGCAGGTGAACATGGACGTGGATTTGCCGTAGTTGCTGATGAGGTTAGAAAACTAGCAGAGCGTACACAAAAAGCAACTAATGAGATAGAGATCAATATCTCAACACTACAACAAGAAGCAAATGATATGAGAACTAACTCTGATGAGATTAGCTCTATTGCTCAAGAATCAAATGATGTTATTCATAATTTTGAAGGGACTTTCAAAGATCTTAATGAAATGGCTATAAACTCTTCAACCACTGCTGTAAATATCCAAAACCGTTTATTTACTACTTTAGTAAAAGTTGATCATATCATCTTTAAATCAAAAACGTACTCATCCATTCTTAACGATGATAAAACTGCAACTTTCTCTGATCATAAAAGTTGTCGTATGGGGCAATGGTATTTTGGAATTGGAAAAGAACGTTTTGGGCATACAAAAGCTTTCAAAAACATGGATGGTGACCATAAAAAAGTACACGATATGGCAGCTGCGAATATGCAGTATATCTATAACGACTCTTTATTTAAAGATGGAAATGCGAAAAAAATCGTTGAAAATTTTGAAATTATGGAAAACTCATCGCACGACCTCTTTAATCAATTAGATCGTATGCTTGATGAATATGTAGAGTATCAAAAATAGAGTTACATTTACTTAGTATTTACTTATAATTAATATAATTTTTTATCTCAAATATGTTTCCCCCTTTCATATGCGAGAAAAAATTATATACTCCTATAAACTATTCCTAAACCAGCCGAGTTTTTCCCTTTTTTACCTCTTGGCTGGTTTTTTTATGCTAGACTTCCTTTATGAAAATCATCCTTGCAACCCTAAATTCAAGATATACTCATACATCTCTGGCACTACGTTATCTCTATGCCAATATGCAAGAGCTACAACAAAATACGCAAATTATGGAGTTTTCGATCAATGATGCTATGCAAAGTGTAGCTGAGAAGATTCTCGATGAATCTCCCGATATTTTAGGGCTTGGTGTTTATATTTGGAATGCTTTACAAATTCAAGAGTTGCTCCATATTATAAAAAAAGTATCTCCAAAAACAAAAGTGATTCTTGGTGGGCCTGAAGTGAGTTACGAGCCCTTTCGTGTTGATTTTAGCGAAGCTGATTTTATTATCCAAGGGGAAGGAGATATCGCTTTTTATGAACTTTGTAAAAATATTTCACAAAACAAAGCTGTTCAAAGAATCATCCCTCACTCGTACCCAAATCTAAAAGAGCTACAACTACCATATCAGTACTATAGTGATGAAGATATACACAATAGATATATTTATGTAGAGATTTCACGAGGCTGTCCGTTTGAGTGTGAATTTTGCCTCTCCTCCATGGATGAAAAAGTGCGTACATTTAATCTTGAAAAAGTACTAGAAGAGTTTGAAAAACTTTGGCAACGAGGTGCGCGTAACTTTAAGTTTGTCGATCGAACATTTAACCTCAATATGAAAGCTGCAAATATGGTGCTTGATTTCTTTTTAGCAAAAGAGCCACCCTATTTTGCCCATTTTGAAGTTATTCCCGATCATTTTCCAGCATCACTTAGAGACAAAATAAAATCATTTCCTCATGGGGCACTGCAACTTGAAATCGGAATCCAAACACTAAGTACCGAGATTGCAAACAACATCTCCCGCCAACTCAAACTTGATAAAATCAAAGAAAATATAGAGTTTTTAGAAAATGAAACCTCTGCACATATCCATCTTGATCTTATTGTTGGACTTCCAGGGGAAAACTTGCAAAGTTTTGGTAAAAATCTTGATGAATTGATACAAATGAGTTCTTGCGAGATTCAAATCGGTATACTCAAAAAGCTTTCAGGCACTTACATTGACAGACATGATAATGCATTTGAAATGGTATATAGTGACATCCCTCCATATGATGTTCTCAAAAACAGTGAACTCTCTTTTAAAGAGCTACAGAATATGAAACGTTTTGCTAGATTTTGGGATATCTTTTACAATAGTGGTAACTTTAAACACTCTGTAGAACTTCTTTGGAAAAATGAAAGTGTATTTGAAAATTTTTCTATTTTTAGTTTATGGATATATATACAAACTGATGCAACTTACAAAATCTCACTAGAGCGACAAGGAAAACTTCTTTTTAACTACCTCATTCAAGAGAAAAAACTCGAACCTCAAAGTGTAGCAGATGCAATGCTCAGAGATATTATGAAACTAAAAGGCAGAGCTATTCCAAACTATCTTAAAGTTTACAGCAAAAACTTTACTATTGATGCAAAAGCAGGTACATCAGGCTTTAATAAAAGACAGCAATAATTTAAAATTTAAGTATAATATCTCCTATGATGAGATACATGGTATTAATTTTACTAGTTTTCACTGTTACTCTTAATGCAGAGCTTATTGACAATGATATTATTGAAAAAGCTGATAACAAATATGGTGCTTTTGCAAAAAACAGATTTGTTAGTATCAAAGAGGAGCTGCTAGAAGAACTTAAAGATAGAAGTGATCTTGCAAAACTCAACTTTGTCAACACATGGGTAAACTATATCAAATACCAAAGCGATCAAAAACTCTACGGTGTAAGCGACTACTGGGCAACCCTTTATGAGTTTGTTGGCAAAAATGGCGGAGATTGTGAAGATTATACCATTGCAAAATACTACATCTTAAAAGAGTTAGGTGTAAGTCCGCAAAAAATGAAGTTTGTCTATGTTATTTACCAAAGTAGAACAGGCAAAAAGACTCCTCATATGGTTTTGGCTTACCTAAAAGTTCCTCAACCAAAAACAAAAGATGATATTCTCATTCTTGACAATAATAATCGACTTGTTCTTCCAGCTTCTAAGCGACCTGATCTTATTAAAATCATCAAAATGATTAATGGTGATACTGGTCCAAAATCTAAAAAATGGAAAAAACTCGAACTTGATATGAAAAGGAAAAAACTATGACCCTCTTTAAACAACTCGCACTTGCAATTGCATTGATTATTGTTATTATACTTGGCAGTGTCCTTGCTATAAATTACCAATCTTCTAAAGTTCAAATGGTGGAGAGTATGTATGAAACAACTGTAAACAATATATCTACACTCTCTCAACAACTTTCAAATGCAAACGATGATAAAACACTTATCACTTCCATAATTGATGCGGAGTTTAGTAGTGGCTATTACCAACAAATATCTTACAAATCATACAATTCCGATTTTAAATATACACAACAATATCAAGAAAAAATAGAGGGTGTGCCACAATGGTTTATCGATTTTACAAATTTAGAGGTACAAAGTGTAAAATCAGAAGTGACTACTGGATGGAGTATCTTAGGGGAGGTTCAAGTTACAGGGGATAATGCAACTATTTATCAATCACTTTATAAAATATTTACAAAGTTAGTTATGTTATTTATTTTGTTTGTTACTATTGCTTTAGTTGTACTTTATATCATGCTTCATTTTATCCTCAAACCACTTAAAAAGATTCAACATCAAGCAGAAGCTATTATGAGAAATGAGTTTATCATAGAAAAAAGTATCCCTTTTACAACAGAGTTTAAAGAGGTAAGTGGTGTCATCAACTCGATGGTGAAAAAAGTTGAAGAGATGTTCAACCAAGCTAACGAAGCTGCAAAACGAAACCATAAACTTATGTATCAAGATCCTATAACTAAACTTACTAACAAACGTTATCTGCTTTTAAAACTTCCAGAAACACTACAAATTGAATCTAAAACAGATGGCGGCTCTTTTATGCTTATCGCTCTCACTGATGCTGAAGTACTCAACCAAAAACTAGGACGTGAGATTGCTGATAAGTTCTTTTTGAAAATGGCTGAGATGTTAAAACAAAACGCTTCATTTTGTGATGAAAGCATTACCACACGTATGAGCGGAACAGAGTTTAGTATCACATTGCCTACCATTGATGCAAATGAAGCGGCACTTATAGCACAAAATATCTACAAAGATTTTGTCACTCTTTTAGATACATACGCTTTGAAACCTCAAAATGTAAATATCAATATCGGTATATATCGCTATAAACAAAATATAGGTATCTCTGAACTTCTTAGTCGAACAGATCAAGCCCTTTCACAAGCAAAAGCAAATGAACAAATACAAGTATATGTCAGTCAAGAAAATCTACAAGAGACTAAAACAAAAAATGAATGGCGTTCTATCTTACAAGAAGCACTTGATAATTTTAATTTTAAACTCAAAGCTTGGGATTGTATCGACTTAGATACAAAACAGATAAACCATAAAGTTATGACCTTTATGATTGAAAATGAGAATGAAAAATGTTTTTATGGAGATTTCATCGCACCTGCAATTGATTTAGGATTTTCAACAAAAATATATATGCATATTTTAGAGACACTTTTTACAAATGATGACCAAGACCATATGCCATATACCTACTCGATCAGACTTTCAAATGAATTTTTAAAAGATGCCTCATCATTTATATATATGGAAAATCTCTTTAAAAAGTATGCTAAAAAATCAAAATCTAAACTTATTTTCGAGATTTCAAACTCTTTTTGTGCAAACCATACACTCATTGCAAATGGCTATACTACACTTTTTAGAAATTACGGTTTTGAACTTTGTATAAACTCGTATACTAGTGAGTTTAGTGATTTAACGTATCTAAAAACACTCAATCCAAAAATGTTAAAAGCAGATATCTCATTCTTACTCGATCTCACACCAGAATCTATAAACTCTTTACATACTATAGCAAGTTCATTAGATATTGATCTTATAGCAACAACTGTAAAAACTACTGAGCAACTTAAAAAACTACAAGAGATACAGATTAGAACTGTGCAAGGGCCTATAACAGAAGCGCTCTAAGCAGTTCTAGAATTAAGCCCTTTTGTAAGAGAATCACCTAGTTCTTTTGCATATGAAGGGTTCATATCTCTCATCGATTTTTCAAAACGAACGATGAGTGATTTTGTTGTGTTTGGATGGCGACATATCCGTACAATGATTTCAGAATAGTGGTAAAAATTATCACTAACATGTCCATTTTTTTTAGGCTCTATCATTCCATGATATTTTACAATCACATCAAGTGCCCATTGTAGTTTCTCTGTAGAAGTTTCTCTGTTTCTAATGAAGCGAATTAACTCCTCAAAAGTGTAGTCACTATCTTTTTTTTCAACCTTTATCTCTTGTTCTTTTTGTTGTTTATGTGGTTTATACAACAGTAATGAAACGAGAATTCCCAGTAAAAAAATAAGCCCAACCAATACTTTAATAATAAAAATCAGATCCACTTTTACCTTAACCTTATTTAAACTTACAAGTATTATAATAGTTTGAATATTAAAAGGACATATCATGGCTAAAGTTGTGATCTTAAGTGGAGCGGGTATAAGTGCTGAGAGTGGATTATCTACTTTTAGAGAAAGCGATGGACTTTGGGCAAATTATTCAGTCGATGATGTTTGTAGTGCTGGTTGTCTTATAACAAACCGTGATGAGACTATTGATTTTTACGATATGAGGCGCACGGAATTAGAAGATAAAGAGCCTAATCACGCACATAAAATTTTAGCAGAACTTAAAAACAGATACAAGGATGATATTGCTATCATTACACAAAATGTGGATAATCTTTTTGAAAAAGCTGGACTAGAGCATAAAGATGTAGTCCACTTACATGGTTATCTTTTAAAAGTTCAATGTGAAAAATGTCATGAAGTATATGAGATTGGATACAACAAACTTCAAGATGTAAACGGCGGAAAATGTATATCTTGCGGACATGAGCTTGTTCGTCCTTATATTGTTATGTTTGGAGAGATGGCACCAAAATACAGTGTGCTAGATCATGAGATTCAAGATTGCTCTTTACTCATTGTTATCGGAACTAGTGGAATGGTAGTGGGTGTAAATACCTTAGCTCATTTTGTGGATCGTTCTATCTTAAACAATTTAGAGCCAAGTGATGCGATCAACGATGCTTTTTTTGATAAAGTGATTTATGAGAAAGCAACTATTGCAATCGATGAAATTGCATATGAGATAGAGGAGTTTTTAACACAAGAATAGTTACCAAGGGGTTCTTGCGTATCTATTTAGATCGTATAAACCAGCCTCAACGCCTTGTTGTCGATCGAACTCTTTTTGAAACCAATCATAATATTCCCAAAATTTTGGATTTGATCTACTGATAAAGTAGTGTTTGAGTTGTTCCTTATCAGCTTCGCTTCCTGTGGTATTTTTCATCAATTTTAAGAAATTTTCCAATTCTGAAAATTTTAAAACTATAAATACATTTGGATATGAACCTACAAACTTATCTAAAATATCCATCGTATCTTTTGTAGCATCTAAGGTCATCTCTTCTAAAAACAAAGAATTTACATTGTCATGCCAACGGTTTATGACAAGATTTTTAGTTATGTATCTGCCATCTTCTAACTCTACACGCAGTAACATATTATTTGCACCACGATCAGTCATATAGCGTACAAATCCACTTCCTGGTAAAGTGATTGACCTTGCTGCTTGAATGTAATCTTCAGCAGTTTTCAACTTTGTTTTCATTTTTATATTTGCTAAGTCTTGTTTTGTTTTATAATTCATTCGATCAAACGAATAACCTAAATCTTTTGGCAAATACTCGTTTATAATTTTTCGTATAAATTCATCTTTATAATTAGCCGTTTTGTAAGAGATGTTTGTTGCTATTTTATCAACCGCTTCATATTTTGCATCGTCAACTATATTGTCGTTTATATACCATGATTTCAACATATCTAACCGAGCATCCTTTGGCATATACTCTAAAAAGTTGATCTCCCCTTCTAAGCGTAAAAAGTCCATATAACGACGTATATTTGTCTGGTGCGATACATTTCCAAAAACGTCATACCCAGCAACCAAGGTGTAGTATATTCTCTCAAACTGTGCATAATCAATCACCCACATAGTACGAGGCTCTTCCCCTAACACTCCACGACTCACAGAAGCAGAATCAAAATGTCTGTAGATAGTTAAAACTGGCGAATCTGAACTTTTCATACCTTTGTAGATCGATTCAATCGGATAACCATTTTTAAAAAGCTCTACACCTCTTTGTTTTTTTGCTTTATAATAGGCTTCATACTTCTGTCTATAATCATCACTAAAAGTTTTTAGCAAATCATTATCAACTTTTTCTATTGGCAACGAGAGATTGTCCACTTGAGTATCAATAAATGCAGGATCAACCACTGCTATATCATACTCTGGATCACGAAACATCACCCAAAAATGGTCATGTATAACATTAAGTGCCATCTGCCCACGACATACAGGACCACGAATAAAAGTCATCACTATATATCGTGAATTATCAAGTAAAAACTGGTATCTTGAACGTGTCGGAATCTGCTTAAATGCCACAAATGGATTGGTAGCTATTTTTGGATTGTAAGAGACCTCATGTGGTGTTTCTCTCCATTTTGATTGTATAAAAAGTTCATTATATCTAGCAAGAACACTCTCATCAAATTTTACGACCATATGTGTTTTATGCACAATCGTTGAAGTGATTTTACGAAATCTATAGTAAAACTTATCTGTTTTTGGATCATCAAATGGGCGAAGTGTTGGAATTACATCTATAGGTTGCAAAGAAGGAGTATATGATCGAACTAACTCAAAAAACTCACCTTTAGCTGATGGAAAATAGATATGTGCCAAATAAAGATGCTCATACAAATAGCGTGCAGTTACTTGATGTTTTGCATCATCACGATTAAGAAAGTTTTCCCATTGATTTATCTGCGCTTGTGCTTTTGAAGAGATTGATGCTGTTGTTGTTTTGTCATTTTTAGCACCTTGAAATATCCATGAAGCAAGTGTCGTATACTCCTTTTCTTTTAAGGCTGGAAAACCATAAGGCATCCCATGATTTGTTTTTTTGTCAAAATATTCACTCAGTTCCTCTTTGTCACGTGGACAAATTAGTTTATCATGCTCTGGATCGTAATCACCTATAATGTCAGGATGAACTTGCTTATTATATAAAAGATGTAACATTATCGCGTCATTAAAAGTTCCATTTACATCTTCTAGATTTTGCGTTAAAGAAAAAAACTCTTTTTCTCTCCACTCTTGTGTTGTTTTTGCATCTATAAAAAGTCTTGTAGGCTCTTGCGCTGAGAGTCTTGTTGCATTATAAACCTCGATCTTAGAAGCACCTCGATCAATCCCCTCATAAGAGCTTAACTTTGCTTGACACGGGGAGTTATAACAAGAGTGACATACCACACAACGTTTATCTAGTAGAGGCTTTACGTTTTGGGAAAATGAAATATTTTTTTGCTCTTTATTAACCTGTACAGGCTCAACTGGAGGAAGGGAACATGCATCAAAAAAAAGTGTTATAAATAAAATTAAAAAAAGTTGATTCATTTGTTTTGAAGGATACTAAGAGTACTCCCAAAGGAGTAGCCTCATATTTTGTTTTAGTTCATATGAAATTTATAAATTAAACTTCCATATCCCGTGATAAGGTTATTGTACTGGTATGTTCCATTTGTTTGAACATTTTGTGCATCTACATTGATAATTCTTGCACCAATCTCAACATCTAAATTGTCTCCTACATGTACATTGAAACCTGCATCTCCACCTATATAACCGTGTGACACTTTTCTCTCAATACTATCAGCATCTTTCATTTTTAAGTCTACCACACCTGCATTCACACCTAAAAAGAAATTTGCCATTGAGCTTACATTTAAAAGATACTGTAACTCTCCACCATATGTCACCATACTTGTAAAAGTTGAGTTGTCATAGTAACGAACACTTAAAAATGCTCTATAATCATCAGACTGTGCCCCTATTTTTAAACCAACATTCGCTAAAGTATAATCTTTTGAAGCACCTGTATTTTTATCAACATTAAAAGTACTTCCTCCCCCTTCTATACCTATTAAAGATTCATCTGCTAAACTAGCTGTAGCACCTAATGATGCTACAAGTAAAAGTGTATATAATTTATTTTTCATTTTTTTCCTTTTTTATTAAAATTCGCCGCCATAAGAGAAATCCTCTATATAAAATGTTCCTGCTGCATCTGGATCAGGATTCGTAACATAATATGTAACATATGCTACACCATTATGTGCACTACAATCGTGTATATTATCATTTGTGCTAGCTATATAACTACCAACAGCGACTTCTCCTGTTGTTACAATATCATATCCAAAATAAGCATTACGCAGATACTGATCTGTATCATCTATATGTACCAAAACAGTGCATGTTTTTGGGGTTGTTGTATTTGGTGGAACAGTACATACACTTGAAGTTAACCCTGTTGATCTTAGTGTATGTCTTACTGCTTCACCAAATTTTGTAGTTGAATTATTTTCAGCTGTATATCCAAGCGTATCAATTCCGACCATCACACTCTTACCAACTAAATAATAATCAAAATATATTTCAGCTTTTACATTTCCACTTGTATCAAACTTATCGCTAAGCATAACGATATTTCCTACACTCTCTCCAGTATAGTCTCGACAGGTATCATTTCGATAGTTATGTCCAATTGCAAATCCAAGACCCGATACACTTGAACTTGCATTTGTTTCATCATCCAAGTTTAATACATCCACATTAACAGAGTCAATTCCCCATTTACCTGATACATTATAGACATAACCATTTCCATAAGTAAAAAGTATATCATTTGCAGGACTTACATTTGAAAGATCAACTCCATTAGGTGTAAATGTTTTTGCCACAGGATCAAGTGTCCCAGCTTCTGAATCACTTGGAGTAAATTGAATTCGTGTAGTGATATCACTTGCTGTTTCCCTTGTATATCCAGCAATTAAGTATCCAGCTGCAGCTGGTTGCGTATTTACTGGATTAAAATATTTATCTGTGATGCTTATAACCATTGTATCAATAAATTTAGAGTTAGTTGAATCATGTGTTGTACCAACATAGGACACACTCATAGCTGTCGGTGGACCTGAAAGAATAGTCATGTTAAAGATTTCTGATAAATTTTGCTCATCACCATTTGAATCTATAAAAGTTGTATCTACTTGTATTGGAACAATTCCTGATCTTGTATTTGATTTTAAATTTACAGTTTCTCCATTTTTACCACTAAAAGTTAAAGTGTCACCTGTTACATTACTTTTACTTATTAAGTCTGCTAAGAGTGCATTCTTTAAAGTAATAGTCATTGTTGTTACATCAGCATCAGCAACTGCATCTCCATTATCATCTCTTACAGTAAATGCTGTTTGAATTGTACTCTCTAATGGCATTGAATATTCACTTACTGATAAACTTTGTGTAAGTTCATAACTTTTGATTACTGTTTGATTTGTCTCAGGTGAATACGTTACTGTAAAACTATTACTTACACTAGAATCATCTGAAAGATAAAAACCAAATGTAGTGCTAGTATCTCCAGCATCTACTCTTGCTTGCAAATCTTCTGGTGCAGTGTATTGAAAAACTGCTTTTCCATCTGCTATTGCTACACTTAGTGCAGCAAAAGTTCCAACATCAACTCCTAAAGTTGCCTTTGCAGGATATGCAACTTTAACAGTTCCACTTTGCAACGGTGTATTGTCAGAATCAAATGCAAGAACAGTAATATTAGTTGTTTCACTATTTGTCGTTAACTCTTGAGTAGAGACACCATTCAAAAAGTTTAACGTATACTCTCCATCTATCACAACAGTGTTATTTGTCTCACTGCTTGTAGTAGATCCACCCAAGCTGTTATCTCCACCACAAGCGGAGAATAAGACAATAAACAAAGAAATTAAAAATATTCTTAACTTTGTCATTCTATAACCTTTTTTTCAGTTTGTCCTAATTATAGCTTTAAAATGTTAAAAATTTTTTAAATATTTGGAAGATTATGCAGAGATAGTAGTTTTTTTATGTGGAAATACAGCAAAATTTATACACTGGTGGACAATGAGGGATTCGAACCCTCGATAGGTTGCCCTATACTCGCGTTCCAGGCGAGCGCCTTCGACCACTCGGCCAACTGTCCATCATAAGAAGATGAGAATTATACAAACTAATTCCCAAAGAGCCTCTTAAAGTATCTTAATAACGTTGTTGTTTTGGCTCAAATCCTCGTTGTGGAAAATTTTCATACATATATTCAGCAATTTTCTCTAACTCTTCTTCAGTAACATTTCCTTTTTGTGAAGGCATTAAACCAAATCTTTTTATTGATTTAGGTAAACATTTTGCTTTTTTTTCTGAAGGTTCTAAGACATAATCTTTTATAAAAGCTATCACTTTTTGTTTATCCCCTCCAAAAGCCTCTTTCACATGAAACATAACACCCATAACTGGTGGTGCGATAAAACTGCTTCTTGCCTCTGCTGTTGGTTTCACTGCAGTATGACAAATAACACACTTTTCATTAAATAACTCCTCTGCACTCTGTGCAAACAGACTTACTGAACTAAATGCTATTAAAACAACAATCATTTTAAAACTTCTCATCATATATCCTTATAAAATTCATTTAATTTACTTATTATATTACTTTTTTTTAAATTTGTTACTAGATTTATTTAACTATTCTCAAACCTATTTTGGCTATCATTATAAAAAGTTATATAGGATTTGTGTTTGCTGAGTTTTTCAACCTTTTTTCAGTTGTTAAAAGAATCTTTTCGTGATTTGCTTCCAATCATATTAGTTATTCTCTTTTTTCAACTTGCCATCATTCAAAGTGTTCTGCATAACTGGTTAAGCACTACCATTGGTTTAGCTGTCGTTGGTGTTGGACTTGCTGTTTTTTTACTAGGGCTTGAGGTTGGTATATTTCCTGTTGGTGAAGGGTTAGCAAGTGAATTTGCTAACAAACGCTCAACGTTTTGGATCGTGTTATTTGCATTTATGATCGGTTTTGGTACTACCATAGCAGAACCAGCGCTCATCGTTATTGCCCAAAAAGCAGCTTCTATTAGTGATGGTCGTATTGAAGCAGCGACACTTAGAACTGTTGTTGCATTTTCTGTAGGCTTTGCTATAGTTTTAGGTGTCTGGAGGATCTTAAAAGGGCATCCGATCCACTATTACATCATAAGTGGGTATATTTTAGTAGTCGCTGCTACTGCATTTGCACCGCCAGAGATCGTAGGACTTGCTTACGATTTAGGAGGAGTTACTACTTCAACAGTTACAGTTCCTCTGGTTGCTGCACTTGGGATCGGTTTAGCATCTAGTATCAAAGGGAGAAACCCTGTTCTTGATGGGTTTGGACTGATCGCTTTTGCATCACTTACACCTATGATCTTTGTGCAGTTTTATGGAATTGTTGTATATCAGATGTTCGACACTCCAGCTATTATCCCGATCATTGAACCATTAACTGAAGCTACCACTACAGTTGCAACTGGTTATGATTTTAGTGTTGTGGAAATTTTAAAAGGTTTACTTGGTGTAGTTCTTGATGTGTTTCCGATTTTAGCAGTTATATTCTTTTTTCAGTATCTGATCTTAAAAAAACCTATTGAAAACCTTAAAGAAGTGCTTATCGGTTTTGGTCTTGTAATCATAGGGCTTGATGCTTTTATAGTTGGTTTGGAGATGGGGCTTTTTTCTGTTGGTGAGACCATGGCATTAGAGCTAACACGTTATGATAATAACTTCATCATCTACACCTTTGGAGCACTCATTGGCTTTTCTACAACTATGGCTGAACCAGCGCTCACTGCCATTGCAAAAAAAGCAAAAGAGATCAGTGATGGAAGGATCAACGACTATGCTTTACGTGTTTTTGTAGCCATTGGAGTAGCTATCGGTATAGCACTTGGATCGTATAGAATTGTCGTTGGAGGGGAAATTGTCTACTATATTATAGTGGGGTATATGTTTGTGATAGCCCTGACATTTTTAGCACCAAAATACATCATTCCAGTAGCATACGATAGTGGAGGGGTTACAACTTCAACTGTAACTGTTCCTTTAGTTGCGGCTCTTGGACTCGGACTTGCTACAAACATACAAGGGCGTGATCCGCTTATAGATGGTTTTGGTCTGATCGCATTTGCTTCACTTTTTCCTATGATCACAGTAATGCTCTATGGATTTGTAGCACAACAGATGGGTATACGAGGCGATCGTGAAATGGAACAACTCCATCTCAAAGAGTTGCGCAATGCTCTTGAAGATGCTAACAATATGGGACTTTCAACTATCCACGTACAAGGGACAGACAAACGCCACTCCGATAAAATTTCTTTCTCGGCTGTACATGTTATAGTGCCAACAGATAAAACACAACAAGCTCTTGAGGCTGCAAGAGCTGCCGGAGCTAGAGGTGTAACTATTATGAGTGCACATGGTCTAGGACTAGAAAAAATGGATAACTTTTATGCAAGACTGCAACGTGATGATACTGACGCAAATCTTATGTTTTTAACACCAACAAAAAAAGTGGACAAAATCATCAAGTCTATAATGGATGAGCTAGATATAACAGGAAGCGGAGCGGGTCTTGCGTTTTCTTACCCTATCTCTCACATGAAAGGGATCACGCTTAAGATAGATGATCTCTAAGAAGTAAAATTTACTTCTTTATGAGATCGTTATAGTCGTATTTTGTAGGGTCGATGTAGATTTTTTTCCCAAATCTCACAACTCTTTCATCATCAATTTTACTAAATTTTTTCAAAATTTTTTCTGTTTTCTTTTCAGATAATTCAAGCGTTTTCAAATACTTTTTAAGTGAGATAAGCTCACTAGTATTTTCCTCTTCGATCTCCGCTTCAAAAGTTTCATTTACTGGAGCATTTAACATCAATTTTGATGAAAGTGTTTGAAGGATGTTTTTGAGTTGCTCATCTTTTTCTTTATAGATTCTCTCTAGTTTTTCTCGCTCATCTATAAGCATCTGCTCTTTTTGATCGCGCAGGGTTCTTGTTTCATTCTCTAAAGTCTCAACACGTTGTTGCAGTTTTGCATTTTGCTCTTCAAGATACTTGTAGTGTCTGCTGTTTGGTGCAGTTTTTGTAGTAGCAGGACGTTTTGCTGGTGTCTTTACTTCGTCATCAACCACAACCAGTTTCACCCCTTTTTCTACAACGCTTTTAATCGATCCGCGTCTCACACGATTGTGAATAGCCTCTTTTGAAACCCCAAAAAAACTTGCCGCTTCCTCTACACTCATCTTTTTCATAACACTTCCCCTTTATCTCATGTTTTCAAATTTTAATGGAGCTTCCCATTCACCCTCACGGATCATCTTCATCACTTTTTGCAAATCATCTATGTTTTTTGCTTTTACACGGATACTATCACCCTCGATCTGAGCATTTACTTTTAACTTCATGTTTTTGATATCAGCTGTGATCTTTTTTGCCTCTTTTGACTCTATATAATCCACTACTTTATATGTAGCTTTACGAGTTCCACCACTTGCATCTTCTACGCGTAACTCCTCTAAAACTTTTGAACTAAGACCTTGTTTTAAAAGTTTGTCGATCACTATATCTTTAAGAGCATCTAGTTTATTGTCAGAGGATGCTACTAACACTAATACTTTTTCTTTCTCTTTGTAGTTTACTTCATAAGGTGTGCCTTTGAAGTCGTATCTATTTGCAACTTCTCGATCTACTAAATTGACTGCATTTTTAAAAAGTTGTACATCTATTTTTGCAGTTATATCAAATGAATGCTCTTTTGCCATCACTAACCTTTTTTTGGTTTAATTATAACATAAGTGTTTTGTTTGTTATTCGCTCTTATTGGGTTTCTCTTTTTTAGCAAAACCCACCCCTTTTTTTCTTTTAGGCTCTAAAGCCAAAGACTCTATCTCTGTTTTATAGTCTATCCCCGCAGTATGCATAACAGCTATACATTTTGCAACAGCTGCTATTGCATTTGGAACTTCACCCTTTTGCTTATATGCTTGAATGTTTTTTTCACTTACTTTGATAAGCTTACTAAACTTTGGCAAAGTTATTTCAGCATCTAAAAGCAGTTTTTTAAAATCTATAAATGTCATCTTGTTGCTCTACTTCAAAATAATAATATTGGTAATATATCATAACTTTCTCTATATTTTCTTGACATTGTTTCTTAAATACTATACAATCTCTATAATTTATTACTAAATACCAGTAATAAGTAATCCAATTTAAAGGATAAGTGATGGCAAAAGCACTTAAGAAAAAAGCAGTAAAAAAGCTTGTTAGATCTGCAGCAAAGAAAGCTGTTAAAAAGAAAGAGCTAAAAGAAGTAACTAAAAAAGCTACAAAAAGAGTTCTTAAAAAGAAACCAACTACTGCTAAAAAAGCAAAAAAAGTTGCAAAGAAAGCTATTAAAAAAGTAGCTTAATTTCATTTTCTCCTAGTTCCCAAATCTCTTTTTGGGAACTAAAACTGTTCAAAAAACATCCTTAAAAGTTTCCTCAAAGTTATTTTTCATCATAATATAGTACATTTTCACTCAAGGAAAAAAGATGGAGTATTTTACTAACGTATATCAAAATAAATATGCAGACTTCACTGGTAGAGCAAGAAGAAAAGAGTATTGGATGTTTTATCTATATTATGCCCTTGTTATTTTTGCATTGGCATTTATGGCAGGATTTTTTTCTGAAATAAATCAACTCATATCAAATATTTTTGCAGGAGTTATAGTTTTATTTATACTTGGTTCTATGATCCCTTTTTGGGCTATAACAGCAAGAAGACTTCACGACATAAATATGAGTGGTTGGTGGCAACTTCTTTATCTCATCCCTTATTTAGGTGGTTTGATAGTGTTTATATTTATGCTTCTTCCTGGTAATCAAGGTTCAAACCGTTTTGGAGACGATCCACTTATTGATACTCCAACAACTAACACTATAGTCCCTCCTGATGATGAGGAATAACTAGCCCCTAAAAAGTGGGGCTTCCATCAAATCCAAATCCAGAGTCAAATCCCCCACCAAAGTTTCCAAAGTTCGGATCGCTATAACCAAACATACTTGATCGAATTCTCAGTTTTTCTATGTCGGCTTTGCTAGAGATATTTTGTGGACACACAACCGTACAGTTATTACAAAGAGTACAATCCCATACACCGTTTGTTTGAATAATATCTATCTTCTCTTTTGCATCGGCTTCACGTTTATCGCCTACATATTTCCAAACACGGGTAAATGAGAATGGCCCTAAAAACTCTCCATTTACTGCGTAAACAGGGCAAGATGAGTAACACGATCCACATAGTATGCAATCACTTTGTACTTCGTTGATTTTTTCAGCCTCATGATCTAAGGTTGCTTCATGATTTAACTTGTTTAACCACGCTTTTGCCTTAACGTTCATCTCATAAGATTTGTCCATATCAACAACAAGATCGCGAATTATAGGCATATTGTTAAGTGGCTCAACTGTATCGCCATCTTCTACTTTATAAGAACATGCCAGCACCTCTTTTTCATTCACACGCATTGCACAACTTCCACATACACTACTTCTACAACCACTTGAAAAACTGAGCGTGTTATCGATCTCGTGTTTGATCTTCTCTAAGGCTTCTAAAAGTGTATATGCTCCATCTTCGAGTTCATAAATTTCAAAGGCATCATCTCTTTTTATAGTTATTTTCATTATTCTGCCTCCATATAGTGTGCACCACAACTCTCAGCTCGTTCAAGTGCACTTTTTACAACAATTTCACTTATTTGTAAAATGTTTCTAAACTCTAAAAATTCTTGTTTGTTTGTATTGTAGATCTCTAAAGTATCGCTCCAGCCCATATCTGGTAAAAGCGACTTGATCATCTCAATCTCCTCTAAAGCACTTTTTAGTTCGGAAGTTTTTCGTACAATTCCCACTTTATTGTAAAGCAAATTGCCAAGCTTCTCTTTATACTTATAAAAATTAACCGTATTTTTAAACTCTTGATCTAAAAAACATTCACTATGCGCTGGAACAGATAGATGCTCGATCTGTTGAGAATGTTTCGCAGCATTTCGACCAGCTTCACGGCCAAATACTACAATCTCTAAAAGGGAGTTCCCTCCTAAACGATTGCCTCCATGAACATTATGATTTGCACACTCACCACATGCAAACAAGCCGCTAACAGTTGTTTGCGAGTTATGATCAACTGCCACACCGCCCATTGTATAATGTGCAACTGGTTTGATCGGAATAAGATCATATACAGGATCGACATTCTCATAAAGTTTTGCAAGCTTACGCTCTTGTGGAAGCCCCTCATCAATAAACTGCTCACCTAAATGACGAATATCTAAAAAGATATCTTCCCCTTTTTTTATCTCGGCATCAATAGCACGACTCACTTCATCACGAGGTGCTAACTCGTTGGTAAAACGCTCCCCTTGTGAGTTAAGCAGATAACCACCCTCACCACGAGCCGATTCACTTATTAAGATCGAAGAATTTTTAAGTCCAGTTGGGTGAAACTGCACAAACTCCATATGTTTTAACTCTGCACCAATTCTAAGGGCTGCTGCTATTCCATCACCACTTGAAGCTTTTGAGTTTGTTGAGAATTTGTCATAAATACGTGAATAACCACCCGTTGCTAATACTACAGATTTTGCGATGTAAGTTTTAATTTCACCTGTGCGAATATCTAAAACTTTAGTACCACAAGCGTTATCATTTTCATCTTTTAAAAGCTCTAGTAAAAAAGTATCGTTCACAAATTTTATACCTAATTCATTACAACGATCATAAAGTGTATGTAAAATTTTTAAACCTGTATAATCTTGCGCATAGCAAGCACGAGGAGCACTTGCCCCTCCTAAGCGGCGTTGTGCTATTTTTCCATCTTTCGTACGGGAAAAACACACACCAATGTTATTAAGATACTCGATCGCATTTGGTGCTTCGCAGCACATAAAACGAACAGCCTCTTCATCTGCTTCGCCGTGTGCTGATTTCAGAGTGTTTTGGATGTGATCTTCTATACTGTCTTGTCCAGCATTACCAAGTGCTGCATTCATCCCACCTTGCGCCATACAAGTCTGGCTTCTGGTTGGGTACTCCTTGGTAAGTACCAAAACATCCACACCCTCTTCTTTTGCAGCGATCGCAGCCATAAGTCCAGCCCCACCAGCACCAATAATCAAAACATCTGTTTTCATATGCTCTCCATACTATCTGATTACGTTATGAAAAGAGAAGGTTTTCAAGCGCGAATCCTCCCGTTGGTCTGGTTTTGAAAATTTTCTCTTTTCATAACTCTCGAGACATTCTGCTTTCTCTTTCACTTCTACACATAAAGTTTTTACTATACTAGTAGTTGGATATATTTATTTTAGAAGCCAGACCGAAGGGAGGATTCGTATTCTAAAATAAATATATCCAACTACCTACGCGAAGTACAAAAACCTAAAAACTCTCTGCTATATTTTTTATAACACCCGCTATCAACTCATCACGTGCTTCAACGGATGTCCAAGCGATGTGTGGTGTCATGTAAAGGCGTTCTTTATTTTTCACACCTAAAAGCGGTGACTCACTAGGTAGCGGTTCTTTAGCAAAAACATCTAACCCAAAATAGATGTTTTTTTCATCCACTAACTTTGTAACTGCATTTTCATTTATTATTCCGCCACGCCCAAGATTTAAAACGATCGCTCCCTCTTTGCATAGGGAGAGTTGTTTATAATCTAAAAGATTGTTCGTTTGATTATTTAAAGGTGCATGGATAGTGATGATGTCACACGAACTTAAAAGTAACTCTAAAGTAACACTCTCATACTCTGCGTTATTATTTTTCCCACTTGTTGAATAGTAGCAAACATTACTTCCAAAACAACTCGCTACTTTGGCAACACCACGACCTATCTCTCCAAGCCCGATGATACCCCACTTTTTTCCTTTGAGTTCAAAAAATGGACGGCTTACATCTGTAAAAACACCACTATGTGAATAAGTGCCATCTCTTACAGACTCGTCATAGTAACGTGAAGAACCCATTAGGTAAAACAACATAGAAAAAGTGTGTTGAATTACAGAATCAGTTGAGTACCCTGAAACGTTCTTAACGGCAATTCCAAGCTCTTTTGCACTCTCAAGATCAACATTGTTCATCCCAGTTGCGGCGATGCAGATAAGTTTTAAATTTTTACACTTCTGCATCATCTCTTTTGTGATCACAACTTTGTTTGTGACAACTACATCTGTATCTTGAATTCTTGCTAATGTCTGATCAGTTGTAGTTTTATCGTAAACTTTTACTTCTCCGAAGCGATCCAATCCACTTAAATTTGTATCGCCAAATGTGATCGCATCTAGTAGAACAATTTTCATTAATTGTCTTTAACTTTTTCTATAAGTTCTCTTGCTTTTTCTAATGCAGCATCGACCTCATCATACACTAACGCCACTGCCAAACGACGTCCTTTATGCGCTTCAGGTTTACCAAATACTCTCACATACGAGTTTTCAGAAAAAAGCGATTCATCTACATTGATTACAGGTGCATAGTTGTGTAGATTTGTTTTGTACGCAGCACTTGCACCATCACCATAGAAAGTAAAACCAAGAGGTAAACCAAGAACTGCACGTAAATGAAGAGCAAACTCACTCTGGCTTTGAGTAATTAATGTTACCATACCAGTATCGTGTGGACGTGGACTTACTTCTGAGAAATATACCTCATCCCCTTTAACAAATAGTTCAACTCCAAAAAGTCCTTGACCACCAAGACCATCTGTGATCTCTTTTGCAATTTTTTGCGCACTTGCTTTTGCAACTTCACTCATGTGCATCGGTTGCCAAGAGAACACATAGTCCCCATCACGTTGTTCGTGTCCGATTGGCTCACAGAATACTGTCTCTTTTCCATTACGCGCTGTTAACATAGTGATCTCATAATCAAAGTCAATAAATGCTTCAACAATAAGCTCACTTGCATCTCCACGTGCTTCTTTTGCCATCTCCCAAGATTTTGGAATATCTTCAACTGAACGTGCAACAGACTGACCGTGGCCGCTTGAACTCATAACAGGTTTAATAACACATGGAAAACCTAGTTCCATTGCTGCACCCATTAAGCCCTCTTCTGTAGTTACAAACTGATAAGGACCAGTTTTAATACCTAGTACCTCAGCAGCAAATGTTCTAATGTTTTTTCTATTCATCGTTTTTGAAACAGCATTTGCATTTGGGATAACGTTATACCCTTTGTCTTCTGCTTCAAAAAGTGCATCTATGCTGATAGCTTCGATCTCAGGTAAAATATAGTGTGGTTTTTCACGGTAGATGATCTCTAAAAGAGCATCTTTGTTTTGCATATCTACAACATAACTTCTGTGAGCAACTTGATGTGCTGGAGCATTTGCGTACTTATCTACAGCAATTGTTTCAAGCCCTAATCTTTGAGCTTCAATAACTACTTCTTTACCAAGTTCACCAGAACCAAGTAACATGATTTTTTTTGAGTTTGATTTAAGTGGAGCGCAGAATTGCATTGTCATAACCTCTTCATTTTTTGTTGAAGAGATTATATCAAAATAGGATTAAACTATTGTTTTAATCCTATAAGAGTCTGAAGAAGTTGATCTGATGTTGTGATCGTTTTTCCATTTGCTTGGAAACCTCTTTGGATAATGATGAGCTGTGTGAGTGAACGTGAAAGGTCAACATTTGATGCTTCAAGTGCAGCTGATTGAATATATCCACGTCCAGCAGTTGCAGCAGTACCAATGATTGGATCTCCTGAGTTGGCAGTTTGGATAAATACATTTCCACCCTCAGCTGAAAGACCTTCGTTATTTGTAAATTTTGCCATAGCAATTTGTGCTAAACCAAAAGAACGTCCATTTGAAAATGACCCAATTAATGTCCCAGATTGGTCAATTCTAATACCAACTAAATCCCCACCTGTATAACCATCTTGACTAATTCCTGATGTAGCAGAAACACTGTCAAAAGATGTCATCCCATCAAATTTATTTGCAGTACCAAGTGATAGGTTGATTTGCTGGTCTGGTGATGAACCATTATTCCCTGTAAAAGAGATATTTGGTGGTGTATATGTTGCAAGTGATCCATCACTGTTAAAACGGATAGAACCTTTTTTCTCATAGGTTGGTGCTACAGTATCAATCGTTGCTGGTTGAGGAACAGTAATAGTCATATCCCATGAACTTCCTGTTGCAGCATCTACACTCACTTTTCTAAACTCTACTCTAAGGGTATGTTTAGAACCAAGAGAGTCAAAAACATCAATTGAACTTGAGTGTGTAGCTACATTAAATGCTTGAGAGTAAGATTTTCCTGTACTTCCAGCAATTAGGACTGTATTCATAGCTTTCATATTTGTTGTAAAGCGCTCATTTTCTGTAACACCTGTTTCAGATAAACCTGTAATTTTAAGATTAATATCATAACTCGTAGAATCTGCATTTGTTACTTCTAATTTACCTTGTTCATTTACACTTATTTCGATACCTGATGCACCTGTTTCTGCTAATGCTTGATTTTCTAAAGCTTCACGTAATGTTGCAATTGATGTAAACTCTTTATCAGCACCTGCTGTTGTTGTAGCACCTGCAGAATTATAAGTATATCTATATGCAGTTTGATCAGCATCACCTGCTGCAAAACCTGTATCTGCACTACTTACTGCATTAATACTAATATTATGTGCCGCAGATGCATCACTATTATCATTTGTTAAAACAACTTGATTCGATGCATTTACAGTTGCAGTAATGCCTAATGTTGATGCATAACTATTAATAGCATTTGCTTCAATAGCAGCATTTTGCGCAGCTGTATTTCCAGCTAAAAATGTAAAGCTAACAGTTTGCGTACTTCCATCATCAAGATCAAATGTAATACTTTCAGTGCTATCTGCCGCTAAACCACCAGTTACAGCTGTTCCAGTTATTGTAGATGCTAAAAATGATGCCCATACTCCTTGCCCGTCTTGTAAAGAGAATGCTTCACCAGATTCATTAAACATTACACCTACATCGCCCGATGCAATTGCATAGCCATTATCATCAACTGCTGGTGTTGAGCCTGTTGAACCACTATCAACAGAGTATGCAGGTGAAAAACTCTCTACTAATGTACCTGAGTTAAGATTCGCTTTAATTACAACTTCTTGTGTTGGATTTGCAGGGGTAGTTAAACCTGGTGGGATATTGATATCTTCAATCGGTGCAGTTGAATCAACCTCACCCGTTACAGAATCACGTAACCAACCTTGAGCAATAAAACCATTGTTATCAACAAAGTTACCGTTTGCATCAAATTTAAAGTCACCTGAACGAGTATATTTATAAGTATTACCACCATCTGGAGAGATGATAAAAAATCCATCCCCTTGGATAGCAACGTCTGTATTTTTATCAGAGTTTTGTACAGAACCTTGGGCAAAAATACGTGTTAGTGAACTTGCACTTGAACCAAGACCTACTTGCACGGGGTTTTTACCACCAAGTTGACCTTGGGGAGCTGTTGCAATAGCTTTTGTTTGTGCTAAAAGGTCAGAAAAGTTTGCACGAGAATATTTAAATCCTACAGTATTTACATTGGCAATATTATTAGACTCAACATCCATCGCAACTTGGTGCGATTGAAGTCCAGATACGCCAGAGAAAAGTGATTTTAACATATCAAATCCTTTATAACTATCTTAAAGAGATAGATTTTTAGTAAAGGATTTAAAGCACAAAGTGTTCCAGTTTTTTATGCATCCATTTGAAGAGCTTTTTGCATCATTTGATCTGCTGTTGTGATTGATTTTGAATTTGCATCATATGCACGTTGTAAAATAATAAGTTCAGTAAGACCACCTGCAATCTCATAGTTAGAACTCTCTAATCTATAGTTTTGTATCTCAGTACCGATGATATTATTTCCATCCGCATCTTGAAAAAAGAAAGCACTTCCACTATTTGCACTCTCCTCAAAACGTGTGCCACTAATTCTATTTAAGCCTTGGTCATTTGAAAAATGGAAAACTGCAATTTGTGCAACACTACTTTGTTTTCCATTTGTAAAAGTTGCTATCACTTCTCCATCTTGTGAAATAGAATACCCTTGCAAGTCTCCACCTATAGTTCCATCAGATGTGCTTGATCCCGATACTGTTGTATCTATAGAAACAACCCCGCTATATTCACTTCCAAGATTGATTGTTACAGATGCCCCGTTGTTATCTATACTTGATAAAGTAGAAGATATTAATGCACCTGTATCATCAAAAAACACCTCTCCACTCTCTGTAGAATAGATAGTTTCTCCATCTAAACTTTCAACTGTTGCTACAACATCATACTGACTTCCAGGAGTTGTTTGGGTCGCTTTTTTTGTAAACTCTAAACGAAGATGGTTACGATTATTTTCTGGATCAATAACACTTGCTCCTACAGTTATAGGATCATATCCTGTTCCAATATTTGCTATGAACGATGCTTGTGTTGTTGGCTCTGGTGGATATGTAAGTGTTTTTGGAAAACGAAGTGTTTCTACAGAGCCAATATCTCCAAGTGGTACATCTGCTAAAGACTGTGTTAAAACATTATCACTGCTAATATTACCACCCATAGTCCCAAGTACATATAGACCATCAGTAGTTACAAGATCAGCATTTTCATCAATATTAAAACCACCATCTCTCGTATAAATCACATTATCTTCACCTTGAACACCAAACCACCCCTCACCTAAGATAGCGATATCAGTACTACGGTCTGAAAGTGCTAAAGAGCCTTGTTCTGTTGACATTGAAGTTGTTTGCATACGTACACCACTACCCACACTCTGTAGTGATATTGTCGCTGTAGTTGCTGCAAGAGTATCTTCAAACAAAGATGTATATTCTGCATTATATGCACGATATCCAACTGTAGAGATATTGGCAATATTGTTTGATACTACATCGATCCCAGAAGAATAATTTCTTAGCCCCGAAATCCCTGTATAAAAAGCTTGTGTCATCATAGGATTTGCGCCCCCTAATATACTTCCACAACATTTTCAAGTGCAACATAGCTAGAACCAAGTTTCAAGTATGTACTTCCACTATCAAATCTAACAGACTCTATAGGATATGCACCAACACGTGTTGTTCTACTAGTTCCATCTGTATCTGTATAACTAGCACTTGCATAGTATATACCATCAGAAGCGGTAGCTCCAGCTGTCGTTGTACCATCCCAATCAAAAGAGTATACACCCGCATCATTTGTGCCTACATCTAAGGTACCTATAACATTTCCCTCAACATCTGTAATCTCAACTGTACCTTGTTGAATATCATTTGGAAAATAGATTTCAAATGTTGAAGTTGACCCCTCTTCAAAACTGATAGCATTACTGCCAAGATCAGCTGTTTTACCAATAGCAGCAATAGTAGAAAATTGTTGTGTATTTCCAAGTGAAGCCGTTAGTTCTTCTAAAGCTGTTTTTGTATTATCAGATGCTTCAAGAGCTGCAAGTTGAGAGGTTTGCGTTAGAATTTTTTCTGTATCCATAGGTTCGGTTGGGTCTTGATACTGCAATTGCACCAAAAGAAGAGTCATAAAATCATCTTTTCCAAGTGCTGTTTTATCTTCTGTTGTAGTTGTAGTTTCTGAAACTGTTCCATAAGTTGCGACATTTTGTCCATATGCATTGATAGCCATAATTTATCCTTTACGCATAATGAGGAACAACTATCTCTAAAGAGTTTACTGCCTCTTCTGTTGCTTCCTCATTTTGAAAATAACCATACTCTTCTTGAGCATTTTGACGGTTTTGTTGTTGCTGGTGAGCTTGTGAGTTTGTACCGCTTTGGTCACCTTGCGACATATTGCTAAAGTTCAAGGAAGCATTTTGTATTCCATTATTTGTTAGTTGCACTTTAAGATCATTTGCATTCATAGCCAATGTATTGATCGCAGCATTATTTGAACTAAGATTAATGTGAAGATTTTTTCCACGTTGAACAACTGTTAGATCAATCTCTCCAAGTTTTTGTGGGTTAAGTTGTACTTTTACTCTTGTAAACGGTGCCTTATAATCCTCTATTGCTTGTTTTATATCGTTTGAGAGGTATTTCACCATCTGTTTTGCTTCATTGATTTTCACTTCAAAACTATCTGCTTTATTTACAGATACTGCATCTGGTTTAGCATGTGAGGTCTCACCCAAATTTTCTCCATTAAGCAAACTTTCTAAGCTCTGCTCTTGCTCTTTAGTCACACTTGGTGCAATCACTTTTGCACTAGCAACAGAAAAATCAGGTGTCATACCAACGTCTTCTTTTAGAGCTTTATTTCCACGTAACAACAACTCTAAAGTGTTTTGCTCTTTTTGCTTTTGAGGTTTTTTTACTTCATTTGTTTCCATCTTAGCTGTAACAAGTTCTTGTGTCGTTATCTCAGTTGATTTTGATTGTGCTTTGAAAAGTGGAGTTTGTTTAACAGTAGTTGTTTGTTGTACTTGCTCTTTTTGTTCAGTTTGCACAGTTTTAATCTGCTCACTTATTTGTGTTTGTTTTTCAGATTTTTCAGTTTTTACGGCCACACTTTGTTGTGTTTTCACTTGTTTTGACGTTTGTACTGGCTTTTGAATCTCTTGTGTATTTGCCTCTTTTATAACTTTCGTAGTCTCGGGATTTTTGTCAAGTTTTGTATTTGATTCTACTTGTTTAGCATCAGTTTTAACAACACTTCTTTGAGTAGGTAACTCTTTGGTAACATTGACATTTTGTTTTACCTCTTCTAAAGTAATTTTTGAAACATCTATACCAAGTTTTTTTGCTACTTGTGTTAAGCCTTTGAGCGTTTTTGGTAAAGCAACAACATCACTCTTTTTAAAACTTTCTAAAGAGGTTATTTTGTTTTTTAGATACTGTTTTGCTTCTTTGATAATTACTTTTAACTCAGCAACAGTTTTATCTTTTGTTACCTCAGGATTTAACTCTAATGAACTTAGCTCTTCTTTGAGAGTTTTTAATTCATCTGATTGTAAAAGAGACGCAATTGGAGTTGTACTTTTTGTATCTTTAGTTTTTAAATCATTTACACTAGTCTCTTTTAAAGAAAGAACCTGTGCACCATTTTGGATCAGTTTTGAATCCCCTTTTTGATTTTGTACACCGTGTAATAATGAAGCAAAAGAGAGGGTAGACTTTGGTGTGTCTTTTGGCAGTACAAGTTTTGATGTAGTTTTAGTATCGAGCTTTAAATCTAAACTTATCATCTTCCCCTCCATTTTTTTGGAATTTTGATAAATCTAGCATTTAACGTTCCAAGACTACATCTCTTGGTACTGGAAGTTTAATAGTCTCGCGTAAATCTGTCTAAAGAGTGAATATCTTTTTTCAACAATACACTCACACTATCCTGAATGTTTTCTAGTAAAAGTTTAGGAGTTTCACCATCTGCTGGATAACTTGTAAGAAATGCTGGTAAAAACTTGTCAAAAAAATCATCAAACATTTTTTTGACTATCTCAGCACCATATTTATCTGTATATGGCAACACAAAAAAGTAGTCATCACCATCATTTACAATTGAGTCAGAAGTTCTTAAGGTATTTTCTAAAGAAGTACGAATAATCTCATCATCAATGTCTGAAAAATCACAATACAAAATAGTAAAACTCTCAGCACGATTTTCATCAAGCCTATCAGATATACCGATGTTTAGTTTGAGTAATTGCTCAAAATTATCAAATGAAAAATGTATCCCTGCCATATACCAACTCCTCTTTTTTGAGAGTTAGTATATCACAATCTACATGATAGAAAAAGGTTTCATCGTTTCACGAGATTCAAAAGGTAAAGCAGTTACCTCTTCTCCATCGAATGAGAGTGTATAAATTTGTTCAGGTTTTGTTTTACAGTAAGTTAAAATTCCACGAGTTGCAAACTCTTTATCTTCATTACTTGCATTTTTACTAAGTAGGGCATGTGGTCCTGGGAGTCCAACAGTTCTTATATGATAAAACTTGTCATTTTCAATATTTTGCAAATACTCATTTTCATCTTTATCACGCCCGATTACAAGTTTTGCACCACCCTCAAGTCTAAAGTGGCGACCATGCTTCATAACAGGGATATCTTGCTTTTCAAATGTATCAAACTTGATAAAATCCCACATCTTTTTCCCAAAGTTTTCATCTGTTAAAAGGCATCCACCACCTGGCGATTCATAATCACTTAAACCTATCTCTTTAGCTAATTCCATCTGACGATCACGACTTCTACCCATGATATCTTCTAGTTTTTCACGATCAACCCAGCCTTCGATCTCAGGTGTTGTAGGAGCTAAACGTTTTGCAGACATTGGACGAAGAAGCAGTCCTTCACAATTTGACTCATTTAAAACAGTTTGAAGAGCATCTTTATTTTGAGACATTGGGCGTTGCCCTAAAACTTCACCGCTAATTAAAAAAGATGCACCCTCATCTTTCATAATTCTCTTTGCCACTTCAAACATCTTTGCATGACAATCTATACAAGGATTAAAATGTTTCCCATAGCCGTGTTTTGGACTGAAGAGTACATCTTGCAAGTACTCATCTTGGATATCTACGATCTTAAACTCCGCACCAACTTGCGCACACATATTTTCCATATGAGCACGTCTATCTTTTGTACTTCCAAAACCTGTTGATATATTTATTGCGAGTACATCGATCCCTTGATCGATAATCAACTTCATAGCTAACGTAGAGTCTAGTCCACCGCTAAAAAGGGCTATTGCTTTCATTTTATTTCCTTGCTCGGGCACTTGGGTACTTTTTAAAATACTGTTTACCTCGAATTTTTTTAGATTGAAATTTTATCACAAAATAGTTATATATTTATAAAAAAATCTAATTATACTTTCAAATATGTTATCGGCGTTGATAAATCAAAACCATATTTTATAGAATTTTTAAAGAATAGTTCATTAAAAAGATCTTTTGATTTTAAGTATCTTCTAGCAACTAAAGTGGAGTTTGTTTTATCGATCATCTCTAGATAAAACGATACTGTATAATGTAATGCATGATCGCCTGTCTCATGTAAAAAGAGCTCAGGTGGGTATTTTTCATTTATAGCTATCTCTTTTGATTCAAGTGCCTCTTCATAAGTATCTTCCAGTGCTGATTGTATTTTGGCATGGTTTTCTTTCATCTGCTCTAATCTAGCTTCACTCTCCAAAGTATAATCTATGTTATATCCAACTTTATACTCTATAGCTATTCTATATCCTTGTAAATGAGAAACACGCGTGATGTTTTCTATGATTTTGTTACCTAGTTCCTTGTTTCTTATAACCGTTCTTGTATTGTTATAAATATCAAATAAAATTGTCTCTACAGGGGTGGTTTTATATACGAGATAAAAAACATTATCAAACCGAATAATATAACCTTCTGAAATTAACTTACTATGTAACAGTATCAAACCGTTATATAAGTCTTGTCCCCATATTCCAGATGTTAGTGCCATAAAACCTATAAAAATTCCTATAACACCTGTTGTGCCTAAAACTGATTCTACATGCCATAGATTCACGATAGAGACTAAGATAAAAAAGCCTATAGATATACCTAAAATGAGATTGAAGATTCTTGATTTATATGAGGTCGTTTTGATAACATTGCCATCCTCATCTTTACCCTCATCGTCTCCAAACTCTTTGATAATGATATGTGAACCTATATGATATGCGAAGATAGAAACATATGCTATAACAATAGAAAATGCACTTTTTAAAAATACTCCATTATGAGAGTTATCTCCAAAAGCAACAAACAGTATCTCAGCAAAATGGAGTAAAAACAGCACAATCGCAAAAAATTTAAATACCCTTACTTTTGAGTTAGTAACACTATTGTCTGTATCTGAATTAAATAACTTTTTTATGATGCTAGAAGCAAATACATAGATTAAGATATTTGCAATAAATAATGAAATATTAACTGGGTCTAAAAATATTGTAAAAGCTGTAGAAATCCCTTTTTCAAATCCCTCAAAAGCACTCAAAGTTTGTCCCCTTTTTCATAAGTAGGAGAATACTCTTTTTGATGTACAATTGCCAAAGTATTATCTACTAACAATATCACATACTCATATCTATACACAAAATCGTAACTATCGTGATCAAACTGTCGTTTTTCTGTTTCTATACAACGTCTGTAAAGGGGACATAGCATTGTGTCATACCCTGTAGAAATCACTTCTCGTAAAACATAAAGAAACTCTGGCTTTTTGAAAATCTCCAAATCAAGTTTTTGTAAAAATGTAAGTCCATCTTGATGTGATTTTTTTGTTTCATTGACTGGGAAAACAACCTCTTTTAAAATATCGTATTCCCCTTGATTGAGTTTCACGATTATATTTTTTTCGCTTCCTTTAAAATAAAAAGGGACTACCGTATCTATACAAATATCATCACGTACTGGCAAGGAATCTTGCAGTACTTTTTCTTGCATATCTATTTCAACTTCAGAGTATTTTTTCTTCCAAACATCTAAAATAGAAAAAATGGCTTTGAGAATCATCTACTTTCCAAGATCAATATAGATATCAGCTTTTTGCTGTATTTTTATCATGAAATTTTTCTCTTCCATTCATATAATTTATTCATCTTTCCTATTAAAAACTTTTTACGATTATAGTTAAATACAAATTTTATTGCAAGAAATGCTACAATACTCGTATACTCACATAAAAGGGTTTTTATGCAAAATCGTATACTTCTTGTACTAACGTTTTTAAGCACTTTACTTTTTGCAGAACTTCCGCCATATTATTATAAAAATCTTCAAAATGCTTCACAAGAAAATCTCATTATTGAGGTCAATCATGTTCACCAATCAATATCTATTTTGTCCAATAATATTGTTTTGGATGTTAATGCAACTGTACTCAAAGTACAACATTCACAAAGCAATCTTCAAAAAGGAGACACTATTCGTATAAAATACAGTCGTGTTTTAAAACATCCAACAGGATGGGTTGGTCCAAGTGAGCCATTAATTTTAGAAGAGAGAACAAGCTATAAAGCGTACCTCAAACAGTTTGAAAATTCAAAATTATACCTGCCTGACGCAAGAGGAAAAAGTTTTGAACAACAGTAATCAATATTTTTTCTCTCGATACTATAATGTTCCATTCCTTTTTATATTTCTTTCTACTTTTTTACTTTCAGGATGTTGTCTTTATAGTGTTTTTCCTAGTGGAGACTATCATTGTTCACAAGTTGATTTTGAAGATTTAGTTAAATCTAGGCATTATCAAGAAGCGTTTGATCAACTAGAAAAAGACTCTTTAATAGATTCTACATATACAAACAAAGTTCAATACGATATTCTCAATGTCTTTCTTCATGGGAGAACTATCAAAAAGAATGAATTACTCATTTATTCTTCTTATCTTGAGTACCCAAATTCTAATAACTGGACAATGTTAAGTGCTAAAGCTCTTATTGTCTATCTTGATACAGGGCATATCAATCCTAAAATACTCCAAGATCTTCAAACTGATTTTACCTATTTTAGTCAGGACAAGGCTTATTGGTTTGATGTTATCAAGCACTTGAATAATCCACGCCCAAATTAATTTTATTATAAATTTAAGGGAGATTATTTTCTCCCTAACTTTCTTCTGATATATTATCCTCTTTGGCTATATCTTTGTTCACTACAGGAACTCTTTTTGGTTTATTTTCTTTCACAGCTTTTTGTTTTGGAGAATTTGTGTTTGATTTTCCCTCTTTTTTCTCTTTTTCAAAACCTAACATATCTTGAATAGAATCTCCCCCTATACCTGTGATACCTAACTCAGCCAAAAGATTATCAACTAATGGGGATTGCATTTTATACTTGAGTGTATTGTTTAAAATTTGATCTGGAAGACTCCCTACTTCAGAACTAGTCGATGTGCCATTTGAAACTCCTCCTGTTCCACCAAAGAGTCCATCAGCTTGTAAAATTTTAATACTGTCAATTTTCTCCATTGGTTTAACACTTTGCTCAATAATTTTTGGCAATTCTGCGATAAGTCTAAGTTTGATTTGGTACGCTATTTGTTCTGCTGAGAGTCTATTTTCTGCTTCATTGATAGATTCTTTACCTTTTGCCTCAACTTCGTATCGCTTTTCATCTGCTTCCGCTACAATTTTAATCGCATCAGCCTCACCTTGTGCTTTAATCTTTTTAGAATCAGCAATATCTTGCGCCGCTTTTTTCTCTGCTTCAGCTCCAACTGTGATAGCTACCGCTTCTCTTTGTGCTTCTTTCTCGGCTTCTACTATCTCGATTTGTTTATCTCTTTCTGCGACTGCTACCTCTCTCGCCGTTACAACTGCTTCTTCCTCTTTAACTGCTAACGCTCTTGCTTGATCTGCTTTTGCTTTTGCTTTTGATTCCTCTTCAGATTTATTTGAGATAGCAATATCTTTGGCAATACGTGCCTCTTCAAGTTTTTGCTCTTTTTGGATTCTTGTCTCTTCTGTTTCGCGCTCATTTGTAATACGCTCTCTATTTGTCTCTTCACGAGCTTTAATCTTAGCATTTTCAGAATTTTTAAGCTGTTCTGCTTCTTTTTCTGCCGTTTCTGCATCAAGTTCCGCTTTTCTTATCGCTATCTCCCTTTTTTGTTCAAGCTCAGCATACTCTTCATCTTTTTCTATTGTTAACGACTGTCTTTTTGTATCAAGGTTTTTCTTCTCTATCTCAACTTTCGTATCTTGCTCGATATCGTTACGTTTTTTTCTTTTATCTTCAATCTCTTGTGTTAATTTTAAAAGCCCCTCTGCATCAAATGCATTATCAGGATTAAAATGCTCTTTACTTGTTTGATCTAGTCCTGTTAATGATACAGTTTCAAGTTCAAGTCCATTTTTGAGTAAATCTTCCGAAACTGAAGTTTGTACTTTTTGTACAAATTGTGCTCTTTGTTCGTGCAATTCCGTCATTGTCATCTCGGCAGCAACTGCTCTAAGTGCATCAACAAACTTACCCTCAACCAAATCTTTTAATACATCAGGTCTCATTGTTCGATCACCTAAAGCTTGGGCAGCTTGGGCAACTGACTCATTTAATGGTTTTACACGCACATAAAACTCAGCCTGTACATCAATTCTCATTCTATCTTTAGTGATAAGTGCTTGAGAATTATTTCTAGTAACATTTAATCTCAATGTTTGCATATTTACAATTGTAACTTCATGAAATACGGGTAAAACTATCGCTCCCCCATTTAAAATAACTTTCTCTCCACCAAATCCAGTTCGTACAAACGCCATCTCTTTTGTTGAACGCTTATATAGTTTTGCTACTATAAAACCTATTGTAAGTAAAGCAACAACAGCAACTCCTGGAACAATCCATACTAATTCTGACATATTTTTTCCCTCTTATTATTTTTATAACGCAAAATGAACAAGTCCATTTTGCTACGCTAGTCGCTAAGACACTAAAGCTTGGCTCATTCGAGCCAGATATTTTTTCCTAATTAATTTAAAATTTTATTTTCATTTTTTATTGCATAAAATCCAGAATTATTCTCTTTTGAAAGAATAATGGATTCCCCCTGTTCAAATACAAGTCCATCTTCTTCTGGTTCAACCATCAAATAATGCGTTTGACCATGTATATCTGTAAACTTTGCTTCTGCTGGGCTGCCCAATGTAGCTTCTCCCAATGTTATAGTCACAACCTTACCAATAAAATCACTTGAACTTATCGCACTTGTTTCATCTTGCGGTAAAATTTTTTGTAAAACATTGGTAAAAGACTTTGTAAAAGGTAACGAAACAACTAATGCAATTGCAACTGCAATAAAAACATTCAGATACATACCAATAAGTCCATATACAAAAACTTGTAAAACAAACCCCACTAGTCCAAATACAGTTAAAAATGCAACAATAATAACCAGTAATGGCGCACGCCCAACATTCATCCAACCAAGAAGTTTTGTGAGTCCATTTTGTGAAACTTCAACGTCAACATCTACATCAAAATCTGGCATAATCGCATCGATCATGGAAGATATAGATGCACCAAGCAACAACCCAACACCTTCTAAAAGTGCAATACTAAACATCAAAAGTATTGCGACACTAAAAGGTAATAAGCCACTTACAAACAGATCAGTCATTGAGTGTAGTTTTTAGTGCAGCTAATCTATCTTCAATATTTGTATTTCTTTGCAAATCTGCAAGTTCAGCTAGTTTAGATGCTTCTTCGACAGCTACTTGGTCCAAATTACTCCCAAGTCCCGCAACTCTATTAAAAGCTTGTTCAGCCTTATCTGCTTTTTGTGAAGCAGTTGTATTGTTTGATTGTTCTTTTTCGTAAGCTTGTTTCGCTTTTATGGCATCTTCCATCTCACGAATTTTCCCCTGTAAGGCAACAATATACTCTTCATCTTTTTTAATAGAAGCATTTACCTCTTTTAAATTCTCTTCTAAGATAGGTTTTTGTGCTTCAATATCCATCTGTTTTGCAATAGCTGCTTTTGCTAAATCTTCTCTATCTTCTTTTAATGCAATTTTTGATTGCTCTAGAAGTTGAGAGTGTGTCTCTTTCAATTGCTTGATTTTATCGCTAATCATTTTAGATTCAACTATGCTTTTACCCAAAGAATCTTTGATCTCAGAGATAGCATCTTGAATCTCTCTAATGCTCTCTTTCATCACAATTTCAGGTGAACTATTTTCAGCAGCTTCAATAAGTGCATTTATATTTCCAGATATGAGTCTTGCAACTCTTCTTGTAATACTCTCATTCATAATATCTCCTTAAATCTAATATAACAGAACCATCTTAGCATAAAAAAAATATCAATGTCAAGTCATATTTAATAAATTATTATCATATATGACTAATTTAGAACATATTTGTCTTGTATTTACATTTTTTATGTTAAAATACAAAATATCTTTTAAAAAAGAAAAAAGGCTTTACAATGGATGATTTAGACTTAGAAAAAGCAATCAGTTTACATATTAAATCTGAAATGGCAAAAAAAGGATTAACTGCAAATAAACTCAATGAACTCTTTTTGGCAAAAGGATATGAAAGCACAATTGATAGCTTAAGAGGAAAAATAAAACGAGGCACATTTAGTTTTGCATTTTATATACAGTTTTTAGATGTAATGGGAAAAGATACAATGAGTTTTGAGTTGGGCAAAACTCCTGAAACAACAGATATTAAGATAAAGTAAAACTAATTATACTTCAAAACCAACTAGGTTACCTTGTTTAAGCTGAGCTATCTTTCCACGAAACTTTCTTATGTAAAAAGCTTTTTGTTCAAACGAAATATTTGCATTGGTATTGATCTTTTTGAGTTCACGTTCATAGTATCTTGTAAGAAACGTGATAAGTTCAGCGTTAAGCTCGGTACTATTTTTTAGTACCTTAATCGTCTCATCTACCAGTATTGCCATTAGCTCTTGAACATCTGTTTTTCCACTTAAAGCAAGAGAAAATTCATGAGAATGAAACTGCAACATTGCTGGTTCGATTACATCAAGGACAGTATCTAAAAACTCTGGTTTTTCTAAAATGGTTTTGATTAAAGAGAGTTCCCACATATCTTTATGGGTATTTTTTTGCACTAACTCACGAGGGATATTGTTTGTTTGTGGTGTTATTTTTACAAGCGATGGGGAAACTCCAAGCCCACCTAAACGGGAAGCTAGGTACGTTTTGTACTCCTCTTGTAAAATAGGGCTTAGAGTTTTTAAGTACGATACACCCTCAGCCATACAACTCTCTTTTGCTTTTGGATCTTTGAGATCATAGAGTGAAAGTAACTCATCTAATACAAACTCAATAAATGGCTTTGGTTTATGAAAAATATCTGAGAGTTCATTTATCCTGCCATCTTTTACCATATCTGCTGGATCTAAACCACCTTCAAAAACAACCACCCCACCGTTAAATCCCGATGCACTTAAAAGTTTACTCGCTTTTAAAGCCGCCGCACGTCCCGCTTTGTCGCCGTCATACGCCATAATAACACGTGGTGTTCCTTTACGTAAAAGGGGTAAATGTTCGTTTGTTAGTGCTGTTCCTAAAGTCGCTACGGCATTGTCAAACCCTGCTTGATGTAGCATTATTACATCTAAGTAACCCTCTGTTATGATGATCTCCGCTTTTTTAAATATTGCCTGTTTTGCAATGTTGTACGCATAAAGTAAGCGCGATTTGTTAAAGTATTTTGTCTCTGGAGAGTTCACATATTTCGCACTGTGTCCTGTAATCGTTCGACCTCCAAAACCAACTATGCTTCCATTTGCCGAGTGGATCGGAAAAGTGATACGCTCTATAAAACGTGCAAATGTTTGACCACGTTCTGGATCATGCCCAACCACTCCAAACTCAATAGCTTCTGCAATATTAAACTGTTGCGCTTGTAAATAGTTGATCGTCTCGTGTGATTTTGGAGCGTAACCGATTCCAAACTTCTCTATGCTACTCTCGTAGATCCCACGTTCATGGATGTAACTCATGGCAGTTTGATTGTGTGAAAGAAGATTTTGATACCACTCATTAAGTTTATCCATCAACTGTGAACGAGGTTTGTTATCTTTAGCGTCTGTGTATGTAAGGGTAAAGTTATACTGCGATGCGAGTTTTTCTATAGCTTCTGGATAATTGAGTTTTTCATACTCCATCACAAAACGGATGCTATCCCCACCAGCTCCACATCCAAAACAGTGGTAGATCTGCTTCGATGGACTTACTACAAACGAGGCAGTTTTTTCATCGTGAAACGGGCAAGGTGCCTTAAAATTAGCCCCTGCTTTTTTCAGCTCTACATAGCTACCGACAACATCAACAACATCAAGTCGTGCCTTGAGGGCTTCTATAGAGTCTTGGGAAATCATGCAATGATTATAGTCAAATGTGGTTTAAAAACTTATTTTGATAGAATGTATGTTAAATAAATTGTATAACTTCAAGGTATTAGCATGTTAAAAAATTTTATCAAAATTCTTTTTTTGGTAATTTCTTTACTAGTCTTCTTATATTTATATTGGAATAGGTCTCAAACAATTAACTTTTCAGATATTTTACCTACAGAGTTGTATCGTTGCAATAAGCTTGTCAATTCCAAAGATAAAGATTATTCAGAATTAACAAGTTGGTTAAAATTAAATCAGACTGGTTGGCAAAATACTCTTGTATCATATGTACCTTACAACGTTTATAAGAATACTGAACAATCAGTATATTTTCATGTCAATATAATGGAGGAATCCATAGTCATTAATTATGAAGACAAAAATTTGGAATCACATCAAGTTATAAGAGAAAAAACAGCTAAAGAGTTGCAATCTACTTGTAAATAAATTAGGTTTATATACTTCAAAAAACATATCAAGAAAACACTTTAAACTTCTTATTAATATTCCCAAAAACAAAATACAAAACAAACCCCCACAAAACAATACTAGAAGCTATTGCTACAATCCCTGCTTCTTCATGCAGATGGATCATCTCTTTTATATCTACACCGCTCATGACATAGTCCAAAACAAATCCAAAAAGTACAGAACCGACTACTATAGTTCCAAGGTAGATATAAAGAGTCGTTTTACCAAGCATCTCTTTTACAACCCCGATCGTTACCGTATTTGTCGCAGGTCCCGCACTTAAAAATACAAACGCAGCTCCAGGAGAAACTCCAGCTAACATCAGCCCTGCCGCGATCGGGAGTGAGGCAGTTGCACACACATACATTGGTACTGCAATGAGAATAACTATAATGTACGAGAGCCAAGAGTATTCAAGGAGTATTTCACTCAAATTTTGCGGAATTGCTACTGTGATCAAAGCACCGAGTAAAAGCCCAACAAATAAAGGAGACGCTATATCACCAAGTAGCGTGACAAATGCATACTTAAACACTCCCTTGATCGAAAACTTTTTCTCATGCGAAGAGCTAGAACAACAGCTACTACCACTACAACAACTTGTATGTTCTTCTTCAACACTCTGTGCGATCTCTTTTTTTGTGTAGAAGTTTGCAATTATCCCAGCGATGATCGAGATGATGAGAGAGGTAACTACTCTGTAGATCGTAAAAGCCCAGCCAAACATCCCATACGTTGCCAAGATCGAATCAACTCCAGTTATAGGAGTAGAGATCAAAAACGAGAGCACAGAGCCGTTACTTGCTCCGCTTTTTTTAAGTCCTGCCGCAAGTGGGATAACACCACAAGAACACACAGGTAATGGGATGCCAAAAACAGCAGCTTTTATAGTTGAAAGCAGAGAGTTTTGCCCCAAATGGTTTTTTACTATGGTATCGGGTACGAGTTCATGTAAAAGCCCTGCAAATATAAGCCCAAAAAGGATGTAGGGAGCCATCTCATTACTTAGCTCAAATAAAGTGTTAAAAAATTGTAAAAGTAGCTCCATTGTGTAGCCCTTAAAAAGTTTATGTTAAAATTGAATTTTAGGTTGTACTACCTTAAATGATATTAATTTTCATTTTTACTATAATTAACAAAGGCTATCTTAATGGATTTATCACAATTTTCGTTTTTTAACAATCTTGAACCAAAAGCAAAAGACTACCTAAAAATGCGGCTACACCCCATAGAAGTGCCCGAGGACACGACACTTTTTTTTCAAGAAGATATTTGCGATAGTGTTTTATTTTTAACCTCGGGAGAGATTGAACTAGTAAAGCAGATCAATGAAGATGAGATTAAAAGTATTTATAAACTTGAAGCTGGACAGCAGTGCATCATCAACCTCGCTTCAACACTCTCACAAACCCCAGCCCTTGCAACTGCTGTAACAAACACGCCTATCAAAGGCTACATCATAGATATGTACTCACTCAACGACTTAATGAAACTAAGTGATGTGTACCAAGCCTATGTATTTTCACTTTATACTTTAGAGTGTTAAACTATTTGGCTGCAGTATAAAAACGTATAGGACCTATAGTTTTAAGTAGTGCTGATTGCATCAGTTCCTCATCAACATCACCTTGCTGACTAAAGAGATGTTGCACCTTTCCTCTTGCATTTTTTGCAGCATTATTTATCCCTGGTGTGATCGCCTCACCCATACTTGAAACCATACATCCCTCAGGGGCAACATTGAGCACAAGATCATACCCTTTACGAAGTTTTAACACTGCTTCACCTACATATGGAACTAACTCCCCTCCAGGTCGTTTTGTGCTTATAACATCTTGTGCAATATCGAGGATTTTTGGTACCGATTCTGGTATAGCTAATCCTGTCGCTCTATAAAGTGGTTTAGCAAGAATCTCTCTTAAAATAAAATGAATCAACTTTAAACCCTTAAGACGCAACTGTTTTTTACGTTTATACGTTTTTATCCTCTTTCTCTCAGATACACTAAGATCATTTTTTAACTCTTGTGCACTCTCATCGACTGCCTCTTGTGCACGCATCAACATCCCTGCAAGTTTGTAGTCAAAAAAGCTCCAAACAGGTGTATGCGTTAGTTCAAACTCCCTAAATCCAAGCGTTGCTAAAAGTGTCTTATGCACATCCTCATATTGCGCTACACGCATATATGCTTCCCCGTCTATGTGGATACGGATGCGATTTTGAGGCAATGGATTTGATAACCATTGTTTTGTAAACATTTTAAGTGGTTTTGTGAGTGTATTTGAATGCAATCCAAAAAGAAAATAGTTTGCTAGAAGATGTAACCCTTTTAACTTTTTAAGTTTTTGACTTAGTGTAACTGCAAATTTACCTGGAGCTATTTTATACTCCAGTATATCATTCATTTGCTCTCTTAACTTTTTAAACGCCTCCATAAACTTTTGATACTCTTCAAAGTCTTGACACTGTGATGCACCCTCAGCTAAAATCTGATGCAATACCCCTTGCAAGATGGCAACTTGGATAGCACGAATAGTGACCCAATCTGGTAAGCCAACACCAAAACCTTCATTTTCAAGCCCAACTAAAAACTGCATAAAAAGCTCATCATCATTACTTGATGTTTGTTCTTTATGTTGATTGAGTAAAATTTTATGCATCTCAACATATTGCCCTTGGCGACACGGTCCAAGACCTTTGTTATTGAAAAAGAGAAGACGTTTTTTATCTTTAAAAGCAGGGTCATTCTCTTTTTTGTTTTTAAAATCCTCCATAGCACTAAGCAAATCTCCATACACAGCAGCAAGTGGGGCACATACCAAATCACCCGAAGATTCTCTTCCACTTTTGATAGAGTTTTGCAGATCAAAATCATCATGGTACAAGTCAACACAACTAAATCCAGCACCTCTAATGAGTGCTGTAAGTGGACGCGTATCTGAGAGAGTTGGAAAATAGATCACATCATGTTTTGCATCTATAGGTGTGCTACTTGTCAAACTACTAAGCACTTTTACATCAAAACCTTCCTCTTTTGCACTATTTAATGCTTCAAATAGTCCAGAATCGAGTTGTTTGACATAGGTGTTCATCCTATTTTCTAAGTGTGCCAACTCTTTTATGATAGCATCTGATTGTATCAATAAGTAGGGTCGTTGCTTTGTTACTTCCTCTACTAAAGGTTTTAAAACACTATCTGGTCCACATAAAAAAGTTGAGACTTGAATAATAGGCAAAAATTTGTTTTGTTCTTGTTCTACCTTTTGAAAAACCGATCGAAGTTGTGAGTGTCCTACAGATTTATAAAGCATCTTTTTTGCTGAAGCTGCTGCGAGTGTAGCTATCATATGAGGATTTCGCCAATATAGATGCTTAAACTCTGGATTATAATCAGAATCAAGCAGATAACTTGGAATCCCAACCATATTTTTATCACGTAGCAATCTACCTACATGGCTATCGTAAATCCCAGGGGTTAAGATATATTCACGCCCTAAAACTACTGCAACTTCATGCCCCTCTTGCATCGCTTCCTCTGCTAAAGTTGCAGCATAATCCCCTGCATCTTTTTTAAGACGATTTTGCTCTTTGATTGCATTTGCCACCAGTGTAACAAACTGTGAATAACTCACTTCAACTTCATAAAACTCAAAAACTTTTTTCACTTGCGGATATAGTTTTAACGCTAATCGTTGTGGGTCTTGCATTTTTAAATTAACAAAAAAGAGATGTATATTTGCATCATCAAACTTATCTTCAACTATTTTTTTTGCAACTGCAAATCCACCTTGATTTATGGTACATGTTCGCCCTAAAGAACTATCTCCTTTTACTGGTAAGAACTCTATTTGTGGAGCGAGTATCATCCCATACTCTTGTGAAGCTATACGCAAAAACTGCCCCACAACACCCATATGTGGTGCACAAGTATCTATGTGAAAATGAGGTTGTGCTTTTAAAATGTCTGTATCTTGAATATTATCAACATCTACAGGTATGCCAAGTGGTGTAAAGAGTGAGCTAAAAAACATTGCCCACTCTGAAAGTGCAAAGCTTCGGGGGATTACTAAGCGTTTTGCATCTTGTGAAGATGGCAGTTGGTTATCTATAAACTCCCAAATAAGTTTGTAAGTGTCTTTCACACCTTTTGTACGCTGTGAACCTTTTGCTTGTAACTCATTGATAGCACTACATCCCCCCAAAGAGAAGCTATACTTTTTATCGCTATCTGCATTTGTACTTGTAAGATGGGAGCGGTTACATCTAGCGAGTGCATCTCCACATGCAGCACCTTTACACTGCACTATCTTTTTCACATACTCTTTTTCTATAAATTGATCGAGTTCTACAACAACACTTCTTGATGTTTGTAGCTCTTCTAAAGAGTTTATCAATCCTACACACGCTCTATGCCCTGGGTCTGGTGGCACTATCGCATAGATATTATTGTTTGTAAATGTCTGGAGTCTATGGGCAACTGCAACAGGCAGAGGCTCACTCAACATCGTTTGCCCATGTAATAAAGCGACACAATTTGCAGGAATCTCTATCTGATTCCAAAGAGTACGTGCCATATTTTCAACGATAGCCCAGTTGGCAGATGCTAAAATCTCCGCATTGCTATACCCCTCAGCTTGAAGTTTTCTTGCATTTTCCATCAAAAATACTGCACATGTCGCATTGATAGCATACCCTTGTTGTGCATTGAAGGCCAAGTCACATCCATACGCTATATCTTGCAGATGAAACATAGAGGTCAAAGTATCCATCAAACTTCCTGTTCCAGCAGAACATTTGACATTCATCGCGTTATCATAAAGTTCTGTTTTTTCAAGAGAGATAGAGGAGATTTTTGTATCTTCACCCCCAATATCTATCAAGACACAAAACTCCTCATTCACATCTTCTATACCGTTTTGTTTTAAGTATGCTATATGCTCTTTTGCATACTCTATTGAACCTCTTGCATGGGCATAATTTTCAACAAGTAAAGTGATATGATCTGCGAGTTCTACATAGGTGTTCTCCAGTGCTTTTTTTACTTGAAATCTAGCACTTCCAGTGATGCCTATTTGAGAGATGTTTAAACACTGAGCACCTTGTGATTTTAAATCTAAAAACACCTGTTTGAGGGTTTCAATGGTATCCCCTGCATTTGAATATGTCCCTTTATAAAGCAGTTGGGAAGTTTTGGTATCAGCTATAACTACTTTTGCCATTGTCGAGCCTACATCCATAGCAATATTTACACTTGTTTCATCCAAAGGCTCTAAAGAGGTTGCAATGTTATTTGGCAAACGACGATATAAAAAATCATCACTCATTGAATTTTTTAGACTTTGCATTGATGAGTATTTGCTAAGTTTTGAGCTTTGTACAACTCTTTTATCTGGTTGTGAAAAGTTTTGTGTCCCTATATGCTCTTGAAGATAACACAAACCTTTTAAAGAAAACATCTCCTCTTCATCATATAAAACTTCGCTACAACCAATCGATAAAAGATAATCTTTTGCACAATCTCTTGCAAACTCCCAACGAAATATACCTCCACAAAGCCATACACTCTCAAACGGCTCTTGGATTTTTTGACACGCTTTTTGCACTTCTGACTTTAATGTAGTCGCTAAAGCATAATCTATAGGAATCCCTTGGTTTTTATCTGATATAGTCGCAGAAGAAGCAAATACACCACATCTATCTGCTCGTATATTGATCTCTGAGCGATTATGAAAATTTTTCTCGCCTATATAAGAGTGAAGTATATCATCAACTTTATCAGGTTTGATATTGAGCTTTTGCAGTACACGGTCAAGATTCACCCCTGATCCAGCTCCACAACGAGGATTTATCACCAACATATCGTTATGAAGCTCTTTTTGAGGGTCCACCCCAATTGCGAAATATCCTGAGGCTGATATCTCAAGTATAGCTACACTTTTATCTTTGACTAAAGTGTTAGCCATAGCCCAAAGAGCTGCTGATGGTAAAATAGTTTTTGCTCGGGGGATTTGTTTATGAAGCGTATTTTGGAGTTTACCCGTGATAAAAATATCTGCACTATCACCAAGTGTTTTTAGCTCTAATGTATCAAGTTGCTTTTGTAGGTTTTCATTGCTTTGGATTGTGCTAAAAAAAAGTTTGTTATTGTACTCATCACATGCCAAAACTCTAACAGTATTGACACCAGCATCAATATAGATATTTTGAAGGTTCTGTATATCTTTTAAAGAACCTTCATTTACAATCTTACTCAAACCAAATCCTCACAAATTTACAAATATCCCAATATTATATAAAATAATTATAAATTATGTAAGGGTTTGTTTGTAAAGACTTACGCCTCTTTCAAAGATGCTTCGTAATTGTACGAATCAACTCCCATAATCGCTGCACCAAATGAGGTTGTGATTTGTGGGAACTCTGGGATAAATATCTCTTTTCCAAGCTCATTTTCTATGGCGTTTACAAGTCCGCTGTTAAGGGCTGGTCCACCATCAAAATAAATCCCCTCTTTGATCCCCACACGTTTAACTAACTTCACTATACGTTTTGCGATCGAGTAGTGTACACCACATACTATATCTTCAACACTATGGCTGTTTCCAAGAAGTCCTATAATTTCAGACTCTGCAAAAACTGCACAAGTGCTGTTGATCGAGAGTGGCACACCCGTGGAGTCAAAATGTTTCTCCCCTAACTCATGCACACCAATCTCCAAGTTCATCGCACACGCATCTAAAAACTTTCCAGTCCCTGCTGCACATCTGTCATTCATCGCAAAGTTTACAACGTTACCTTGATCGTCCAATGAGATCGCTTTAGAGTCTTGTCCGCCTATGTTGATGATGGTCTTGATCTCTCCAAACTCTTTTGCAGCTGCAACTGCACCGATCGCATTTGCCGTAATCTCACTAATATTTTCATCTGCTTCTTTAAAAATCTTTCTTCCATACCCAGTTGCTACAACATAGGTAATATCATCACGAGTAAGGTTTAATTCACGCAATAACTCATCTAAAGTTTGATGAGCATATTGGTAAAACATACTCCCACTCCCGCTAATGCGTGAGCCTACAAGGTTTTTATCTTCATCTACTATGGTGATCTTGATCGCTGTTGAGCCGATATCTATTCCAACAAAATAATTCACACTACACCCCTTTGTTTCTATTTTTGATTTTTAGCGACTCTACAAATGCTTCCACACGTGTGCTTAACTGCCCGTGTTGCGAAGGGCTGTAATCACTCTCAAGGTAAAGAATTGAGATACCCTCTTTCTCCATCGCCTCTAATACACTGCGTTGTTCAAGCTCATAAACTGTACACCCTGCAAACGCTTGATAGATGACACCATCAGCGTTATGTGATTTTACAAGTTCGATGATACGGCGGATGCGATCATCATTTTTACTAAATACTGGGCAGGTACACGCTTTTAAGTATTTGTCTGCCAAGGAGTCCACCATATCGTTTACAAACCACTCATCAACCGCTACTCTATCGTTAAACATTCTATTTGAGCTACAAGTCTCATCTGCAACTATAATAGCGTCCGATTCTTCGATAATCATCGGGATTTTATAGTTTGGAAAGATTGGGGGTGAGCCTGTATAGACAATACGAGGGCTTATTTTTCCTGCTACATGCACCTCATCTTGCACACGCTGTTCTAACTCTTTTACTAGTTTTTCACATCCAGCTATCCAGTTATCTATCTTGTCAAAGAAAAATGCGTTTGTTACCAAGAACATATCAAGCCCAAGGATTGGCACATTTTTATTTTTTCTCATATCTGAGAGTTTATGGTAGAGTGATTGTGCGTAACCTATTTTTCCAATGGAAGCTTTGAGATTTTTACGTGTGAGTTTTTTGCCGACTTTTTGAGAGAGATCAGCACTAAAATCACGAATGCTTCTTCTAAAAAACTCCCGTGCGATCTCACTCTCTTTTGTTCGTGGAAAATCAACATCAACCACCTCATACCCAAAACTCTCGATCGCACTTCCCGCTTTTGTTTTTTGATCACATGTAGTTGGAGAGTAGATCATATCTGGTCTATCTGTTAGGTTTTGCGATGAGAGGTGTCCAACACTTGCCTTTACAAGTGGGCAAGATTTTTGAGGTAGTAAATCACTTCCGATCTCATCATCGGTATAAAAACCGTTACACAGACGGATAGGCACACCATCAAGTGCATAGATGATCTCTGATGGGATCTGAATACACATCGTCCCCACTTTTACCTTATCGGTATGGAGTGATTTGTGTTCACAATACACATCTTCAAAAAGTTTGTAAAAATACTCCATAGACTCTAGCGGAGATTTGAAATCCTCTCGCAAAGAGTTGAGCACTTTGATAGCTTCCATCGCCTTGTGTCTGTTTTGTTTCTCTTTTGGCGATTCTATATGATGATGTTGTGCCTTAGTCATGGCTCTCTCCTTTGTGGGCATCCATCCCCATCCTTTTCTCAAACCCCTCTTTGGTTGAGCTAAATGCTTTTATATTAAATATATCAAAGTGTAGTGCATCCTCTTCGGGACACGCTGCTACACATTTCAAACACAATATACAGTCATCGCGTAAGATATTTGTACTTTTGACATCATCTGCAATATCTCTGATTTGCATATCACAAACGCTGTAACAATCTCCACATTTTGTACATTTAGCACCATCTTTTTTGAGCTTTATAAATGAGAGTGGTGAGAAGATATAGTGCATCGCACTCATAGGGCAGAAGTAACAAAAAAATCTTTTTTTTACAAAACTACCAGCTAGTAAAAGCCCCGCAAAAATCATCCCCAGTGATGTAAGTACCATAGATGTTGGAGATGAAAAGTCGATATTCCACTGCGATAAGTCTCCACTAAACATAGGGAGTATCACACGAGCGGGACACATCTTGCAATACGCCGCAGACCAGTCATGCCCAATTAACCCTACACCTATAAACAAAGGGATGAGAACAACGATCGCTAAAAAGATGTATTTAATTTTCGAGAGTGCTCCATGATGCTCTTTTTTATATGTTGAGTAGCGAATCCCAAAAGATTTTCTAAGTGCTGTGAGCCAATCTTGCAGGGTTCCAAGTGGACACGCGTATCCACACCATGCTTTGTTTAAAAATATAAACCAGAGTATAAACGTTGCAAACCCAATAAGAAAACTCATCGCTGCAAAACCAAATAACATCTGCGTATTCATACCAAGTTGATGCTGGAGTGGGATCATATAACACGCCCCAGGTGCACCTTCATTGTACGGACACGCAAAAATTGGCAAACGCGATCCTAGATCAACTGCCAAGTATCCCCCATATACAAACAGCACAAAAGTAATAAGCTGTATCCAAAACCTCACTTTAGAGAGGTTCATATTGTTCACTATACGTTTGAGTTTATTCTTCATAGCGTAGCTCACTAAAAGGTTTTGTTCTATTTTTTCTAAATCTGTAGATGATAATTCCAGTAACTAACAGTGTTAGTGTTATAAGTAAAAGTGCAAACTTTTGCGACATATAATCATCTGAATTTGGATACACCGATACTGGATAGGTCAGCATATATTTTTGTTTATTTACATCTTCGTAGTTCAATGTTAAAAGCATTTCAGCTTTATAACGCTTATCAAACTCACCGTCTTTTGGAAAATAATCACGAATGATATTAAACTGCACTTTTCCATCTTTATCAGTTCGCATCCTTTTTTGCCAACCACTTTGCATCGCTATACTTAGTGTTGCATTTGCTAAAGGTTTGCCATCAAAAAGTGCTTGGAAAGTAAGCTCATCCCCCATAGCGTGTCGATAGAAAAATCTATCTTCATCTTCATTTTTTATGCGAATAAGATCAAGAGGTACTTTATCTGTTTTAAGTATTTTTTTCACATCAGGCGTATAAACATCGCTTCCCCCGTGTTGCCCATACAAGTACTCTAGTTTTGCTACTTTATAGATATCTTGTGTTTTACTTACCGCAAAAACATTGTAGTACCCACTATGTGGAATCTCAAACTTATATGAAGTTTTCCCTTTTTCATTTTTAGTTTGCACCTCTATAGGGTTTTGATTTGTATCATACGCAAAAAACTCTACATCTGTTTTTGGAATCGCTACTTTATGCTCCAAACTACGCCCATACACTAGCCAGAATTCTTTTGTAGGGATCGCATCTTTATCTCTCATACCGTGCATCCCCATCGAGAAGCCTCTTTTGCTTGGATCAGTGAGTGAGATGTACAGAGGTGTTTTTGCACCAAAACTTCCCATATGTCCAGATGGTCTACCTCCTTTTTTACTACCATGTTTTGAGTGCATACCACCCCCCTGTGCCATGCCTCTTTCTTTTTGCATACCATGACCTTGTTTTGCACCATATGTTTTTAAGATATACCCTGCATAAAGATTTACCCCTATAAAGAAAAATACTAAAAACGATGCAAAGATATACGCAACAAATTTTCTCATTTTTGTAGCTTCGATCAACTTCAAACGTTTTGCTATTAAGATAAATGTCCAAATAACCCCTATCCATTTTAGCAAACCAAAGTATGCAAGCCATGCATCGCCTCTTTGTGCCAAAGGTGCCACCTCAACACTCGCTCCAAATGCTTGTGCAAATCCCGTTACAATTGTTTGGTAGCCACGTGTGAAAAAACTCTCCAAAGTGTGTCCAAGTGATCCAAGGATAAATAGCGGTGCATATCCATAACCAAGTGTAGAAAATGTACTTGCATAATCTTTTTTAAGCACTTTTGCTGCTAAAAACAGACCTAAAATAGAGATAAAAATTGTAAAAATAAGCGCGTATAAAAATGCAAATCCACCAGCGTATTCACTCATGCCAAAGTAGGCTGCTGTTTTATTCCAGATCATATGATCTGCTATCTTACTACGCCCAAGTGCATGTGCAAAACTCATAGTTATAGGGATACTCGCTAGTATAAGTATATATGTCCAAACCTCAGCATTCAAGGCTTTAAACTTTATGAACAGTTGTTCAGAAGGTTTTGTGAAGCTAAATTTTACCGCTTCACACGCTCCAGCACAATCCATACACAAAGTACAGTCATCCATCTGATTTTTCTTTGCAAAACTAAATGGTTTGAGATTGTATGAACATGCACTTGCACACTCAAATGTACGACAATCTTGACAACTTTGTGTATAAGTCTCTAACTTAGTAAAACCAAGTTTATTGTACGCACGTGTAAGTGTTCCAATCGGACAAATGTATTTACAATAACTCATATCTTTAAAAAGAAAATAGAGCATAAAAGCAATAACAGTCATGCCCCCAAACATTGCAGCAGTCGCGAGTGGAGACTTCCAGAAACCAGGGAATGTATATGTAACTCCCCACCAACCAACAACCAAAAGTGTTATACCGATATATCTGTTTTGCATCCATTTTGGCATAGTTTTTCCAAGCCCAAACTTTGTGATGTACTTTCCTAAAAATCCATGAGGGCAAATACCACAAAAAATACGCCCGAAAGTTGGAAGCGTTGCAACCATAAACAACGCCCAAAATATTCCCCAAAAAAGTCCCCCTGTAAAAATATTTTCTTTACCAGGGTGCGCAAATCCATAATACACAGCATAAAAAAAGAGTGCCGCTACAACTACTCTTAGTGCAAAAAGAAACGTTTTATTTTTAAACAAAAAACCTAAAAGTGGTTTGTTAAAAATATCGTTTTTATCCCTTTTTATAAACTCTACCATTTACTACCTCTATCTCATAATGTGATCTGTTTTGTAATCACTAAAATGCCCACTATTACCAAAAATAGTGAAGCGACAATTTGTATCTTTTTTGCGTATGATTTGAACTCAACAAGCAACCCTTTAAAGATATTGGAGAGAAAAAATCCATAAAAAACAAAAGGAACCAACACAGCCCCAAGCCCAAAAGCGATCCCAAATCCTACAGCCTCAAAATATGAAGTACCATTTGCACTGATCGTTATAAGTGTAAGCAGTGGGACACATGGACTTATAGATACAAGTGCACCGATCCCAAAAAATCCTAACATGCTTGTGGGTGTTTTTTTTACATCACTACTTGCGCAACTATTTTTCTCTTTATAAAAAAGCCCATAAAGCATATAAGAGCCCATCAAAATAGTAAAAACTCCAAGACTTATCTGAAAAACTGCATTATCATTGAGCAATGCCTTTACAAAAACAGCACTGCTAAATGCAAACACAGAGATCAGGGTATAGGTAAAAACCCTCCCCATACTAAATGGAAAAACAACTCCAAACGATTGTCTCATCGAATTGGAGTTGTTTACCAAAAGCGGAGTTAAAAACGGCATGCATGAGAACATACATGCCGTACTCCCATAAGAGAGCCCTAAAAGAAACACAGAGAAAAGAGTGATGCTCTGCATATCACTCTTAGAATGTATATTTTAGACCAACATAGAACACTCTACCTGGGTCAACTGTAATACTTGCATCTTCTGGATCAATTTCATTTTCTATACCTCTACTATCTTTATGTAATAAAGCTGATCTAAAGTATTGATTGTCAAAGAAGTTATCTATTCTCGCCCACATTTCAAGGTTATTTCCGAAAAGTTTTGCATAGTATCTTGCTTGAAGGTTTAAAATACTATAACCTTTAAACTTCACTAAATTCATTTCATCTGCATAATAACTGCTTTTTGCATATACTTCTGAAATGAATTTTAATTTTTCCGTAGCATAATAGTTTAAAAAGAGATCGACTGTATGTTTTGAAGTTCTTGGGAGATCATTGCCTACAACATCCATTGTAACAGTTGATTTATTGTACATAATTACATCTTGAGGATTATGCGCTGTATAGAATGCATTGAGATATGTATATGCCAAGATAAAAGAGAGCTGTTTTGTCTCATCACTACTTAAACTAAGTTCTAAACCTCTACTTCTTGAATCTCCAATATTGTCTTGTGGATCACTAAAAGCATAAGTTCCCCCTACTGGTCCTAGTATATCTTTATTATCTAATTGGTAAATAGAGAGTTCGTATTTTAAATATGTATTTGGTGTGTCAATCACCCCTCGTGAACCTATCTCATAGTTGATACTTGTTTGCTCTTTTAGGTCTGGGCTTTCAGCTAGATCCTCTGCATCTGGATTTTGAAAACCTGTTGAAACACTTGCAAAAAGATCAAATGCTTTATTTAAATTATATGTAGCACCTACTCTATACGCTGTATTTTTAAATGTTGCGCTATCTGTACTGACAGTATCTGACCAAACAGTACCATTATAATCATGTTTTTCAGTCACATACTCTTTTTTAAGTACATTGTATCTTGCATTTACCGTAGTAGTTAAATTTGGAAGAAAATTGTATTTCAATTCTCCATAAAGTGCTTTTACAGTATCTTTACTATTGGTATGACTTGTCTCCCCTGCATAATAGTTCGTTGTCGTTTTTGTAGTCCAACTATAAGCACTATAATCAGCCAATGTTTCACTTTCAGTAATATCATCTCTTTTCCCATACTCAAGTCCAATCATCCCACCAAAACTTTCAGAGTCAATCGAAAGTTCTGATTTTAGCCCTTGTTGTTTAAGGTCTTGATTTGAATGTTTTACGTACACATTAGGTGTAGACGTATTACCATCTGTATTTTGAGGGTTTGATGTGTCATCATATAAATCTTTATAGTTATACCCCGTAACAGTAAAGTGAATATTGTCAAAATCTTTTGTATATGTTAAATAAAACTTATCGAGATCAATACCACTATCTTTAGTGTACCCATCATCCCCTGTCCCTTTTGGGTTTTCCTCAGCAGCTGTTACACCGCCAACAGTTGATCTTGAACCAGCTTCATCAAACTTTTTTGAAAAATCAGCTGCGAATGTAATATCACTAGTATCATCAATATAATACGATGCTTTCCCATTGATAGAACGTGTCCAAAGCTCTGAATCTGTCCAATACCCATCTGTACTTCGTGATGTTGCATTTAAGTTAATACCAAAGTTTTCTGTACTTTGTGTAGTTCCTATAGTATACTCTTGGTATTTATAACTTCCAACTTCTGCTGTTACAACAGTTTCATTTTTCCCTTTAGGTCTTTTTGTAGTTATAATTAACGTACCAGATAATGCGCCATCTCCATAAAGATATGAAGCAGAACCCTTAATCACTTTAATGCTTTTAATATCTGTCATATTGATTCTAAAACCACCAGCTTTTGACTTGATAGGAACACCATCCACAATGATAGCAACACCAGGTTGTTCCCCCATAAATTGCTGTTGCCCTACACCCCTAAAGCGTATCTGCATCTGCTCACCAGCTCTAGCGACTGCTGTAACACCAGGTACTGTTTTTAATACCTCTACTAAGTTTTTTGCTCCAACAGTTTGCACCATCTCTTCATCAATCACATCTACATTTGATACTTCTGTTGCAACATCTGTATTTAAATCAATTGTTGATGATTCAACCTGTACAGTCCCCAAATCTGTAGCGCCAAGATTTAATGCAAATGCACATATAGCCGAAATAACTATCCCCTTTTTCCCTATAACTTCCAAATCAACTCCTATCGTTTATTTCAAAGAGAGAAATCTTAATAAAAAAGTGTTAATTTTGTGTTAATTCATATTTTAAGAAAATTTTAATAATTTATTTAGACTTGGACATTATGTCCAAATCTTAGATATATTGTAGATATTAAAAAGAGTATTTTAAACCTGCATAGTACATTCGACCTGGATCAACTCTGATTGTAACATCACTAGCATCACCATCCTGTGTCATATAAACAGTTCGATAGTACTGATTGTCAAAAAAATTATTTATTTTTGCGAAAACTTCCAAATTTTGTTCGCCAAATTTCATGTTGTATCTTGTTTGTAAATTCAGATAAGTGTACCCACGCATTTTGATAAGGTTTACTTCATCTGCGTAATAACTTGACTGTGTATATAATTCAGAAATAATTTTCCATTGCGGCAGCGGTTTGTATGTTGTATATACGTCTAACTTGTGGTGAGGAACCCTTGGCAGATCATTGCCTACAATATCATACGTACGTTTATTTGAACCATATCCATATTTTAAAGGATCATGATTTGTGACTTCTGAATCTAAATAAGTGTATGCTATAGTATAAGAGAATACCTCCTTTGAATCACTTTTTACACTAAGCTCCAATCCTCTATTTCTTGCATCTCCAATATTTTTTATTGTGCCACCAAATGCATATGTACCATTTTCAAATCCTATAGTATCTTTTGTATCGATTTGAAAGAGGGCTATCTCATACTCATGATCCAGCATCTTTCCTCTATTCCCTATTTCATAACTAAGAGTTGTTTGAGTTTTTAAGTCTGCCACTGAATCATACTTCCAAAGTAGGTACATTTGAGGTGTTCTATACCCTGTAGATACATTTGCATAGAAGGCATTTGATTTACTTACATTGTACACACCACCAAGTCTATATGAGTTATTCTTATATGTTTTTTCAATCAATTTTGCCGTAGTTGCCCAGCTATCAGTTCCAGCATCATAGTTTGTCTCGACACTATCATAACTTTCTTTTTGTATATCACGTCTCATATTGAAAGTTGCATTGAACTTATCAGTAAAAGCATACTTTACTTCCCCGTAAAATGCATGAAGCTTTTGTTTATCGTTAGTAAATGAAGTCTCACCAGCATAATGAGAAACATTGTCATCTGCAGGATCATCAGCAACTTCAAGATATGATGCTGTAGTTTCTGATCCACCTTTATATAGAATATCTCTATAATCATATCCTACCATATAAGCAAAGTTATTGATCTCTTGTTTGTACTCTAACTTTAAACCCCTTTGGTCTTTTTTTGTAATACTATGCTTTGTTGCAACTGTATCCATAGGGTCCCCATTGAGATCGATATCTTGAGGTGATGAATCATACTCATAATTATCAAGATAGTAATAAACCGTTGAAACAAGGTTGGCTCCAAAATCAAAATCCTGATTATATTTTACAAAATATTTGTCTAAATCTTTATCTTCATTTTGAACAAAAGAAGATGCTGCAGTCCCTCTAGGATTTAATTCGGCTTCATCAACACCTTTAACACTAACACCTCCTCCTTGTTCATATTTTTTTGTTTTATCAATCCCTAAAGTAACATCAATATTATCTGTTACAAAGTATGAAAATTTTCCACCTATGGACTTTGACCACTCTTCAGAGTCTAACCAATACCCGTCATTTGTTCTATGGTTTGCATTAATATTTACAGCATAGTTTTCTGTACTATATTGTGCCTCACCAGTAAAGTCTCTATAGTTATAACTCCCAAACTCTGTTGATGCAGTGATCTTGTTTTTATCCCCTTTTGGTCTTGATGTTGTGATAACTACAGCACCTGCTGTTGCCGTATTACCATAAAGATACGATGCTGATCCCTTGATAACTTTAATACTTTTTATATCACTTAAGTTCAATCTGTATGAACCACTTTTGGTGTAAACAGGTACACCGTCAATGATTAGTGCTACACCTGTATCTTCCCACATAAACTCCTGTTGCCCCACACCACGGATATGGATTTCAACCTCTTCATGTTCTTGAAAATCTGCTGTTACACCAGGTATTTGGTTTAACAACTCATTTAATTGCTTTGGTGCAACCTCTTCAATTCGTTCACTATCTATATAGTTTACAGTTGATACTTCAGTGGGATCTGCCTCACTGAAATTAATTGTTGAAGACTCAACAGAGATACTTCCTAAATCTGTTGCCCCTAAATTTAGTGCTAATGCACATATAGCTAAGATAGCTATCCCCTTTTTTCTTATAACCTCCAAATTAACTCCTATCATTTATTTCAAAGAGAGCAATCTTAATAAAAAAGTGTTAATTTTATGTTAATTTTATATTTTAAGTAAAATTTAATTTAATAGGGAGCTTGTAATGAACTTATTATTTAGCTATAATTCGAGTTCAAAATTTTTAAAGAAAGTGGGTGATGTGATATGCCTGGTATTGTACTACGTACTGATGATAATTTTGATGCAGCGTATAGACGTTTCAAAAAGCAGACTGACCGTAACCTAATCGTTACTGAAGCTCGTGCTCGTCGTTTCCACGAAACTGAAACTGAAAAGCGTAAAAAATTCAAAATTGCATCTCGTAAGAAAATGCTTAAACGTCTTTATATGATGAGACGTTACGAATCACGCCTATAATAGATGCAGCCTTTGGGCTGTATTTATCTTTTTAAACTTCTAAAACTCAATTCCTAAACCAACTAATAACTGATAATCATTTCTCTTTGGAAAAGTTCCATCTGAACGCTCTTGCGGTTTATGAATATAATCCCATACAAGACTTACATCCAAATCCAACCATGATAATAACTCATTTTCAAGAGTAGTTACCATATGGTGTTTCAACTTGCCTATCTCAGTATCACCAAAAGTAAGTTGATAGTTAAATGTTAAGTCTGAAATCTTATTGATTTGCGAATCAAAATCTACATTCAACTCCAACGCAGGGGAATAATGTTCTATATCTTCATTATCCGCAACACTTTGATACTTTGTATATATCACTGATGGTGCAACTGTACATCGCAAATCACTTGATGGTGTTTTGTAAAAGGTATAACCCGCTCCCATACCAGCTGTAATCTGTTTATTGATATTTTTAAATCTATCTGTATAATATTCACTCACTAATGGCGTCCAGAAAAAATATCTTGTTATATAGCGATCATATTTTTGATTGAGACGTTGATTGTTAGTTGTTTCAGTGCCTTCTAAAGAGGACAACCTTGCCAAGTAATCAAACGAGAGTATAGAACTAGATGTTCTTCTATAAACCTCACCCTTTGCAGTATAGTCTAGTTGATTTACGTTTCCAGATTTTAGATCAAGTGATATAGTAATTTTCCCAGACCAATAATCTATCTCTTGTTCTCCATCTGGAGCAAAAGACACTACATCTTCTATGTTAAACTCATACTCATTTTCACCTTGGATAACTTTTACTTTTTTATCTTTATAGCGTAACAATCCACTAAATGATGCGATGTTTTCAACATTGACACTTATAATATTATGGCTTTTAATTTGTGCAACATCTTCTATATCAAAAGTATATCCGCCTATCTCTTTACTATCAAACTGAAGTTCACCATCATAAAGAGCAATGATTTCTCCCCTAAACCACTCTTTAGACGTTGTTTGCACCCAGTCATAGTTTTGTGCTTTAGGTGATAAATCTTCCCATGTTTTTTCTTTACTTATATTTTCAATGCTATTGTCAATTTGGTTCGCTTTTTCTTGTAGTTGTTCTTGTGTAGCACCAGAGTTGTCTTTTACTTCTATGAGCCCACTAACACTATTTTCTTGAAAATCAACCGTAGTATTTGTATCATCTGCATATAAAAAAATTATGCAAAAAAATAAAAAATAAAAATGCTTCAATTACATTCTTCCATATATCTCATTATACATATTAAGTGCATATCGATCACTCATACTCGCTATATAATCAGCAACCACTCTATGTTTTCTTCTCGTATCAAGTTGTTTATAATAAAACTCTGGAAGCATTTTTGGCTCTTGCATTAAACCTTTATATAAACCCTTAATTGCTTGTGAACCTGCATACATTTTTCTCACTATATCTTTGTGCTGGTACATTTTATTTGCAAGGAGTTTTTTAAGCTTTTTTATTTTTGTTTCTAACTCTTTATCATATCCAATTGGAAGCTCTTGTTTTTCTTGTACTTTTTGTTCTGAATACTCTAGCAGTGAGTACACAAGATGGTTTATCATGTGAGAACTAAATCTATAACGAAACATCTCATCATTTTCACTTCCCACTCCTTCAGCTTCTACTTTTGCCAAAACCTCTTGAACAAGCTCACTCTCTTTTAAATCTTCAAAAGAGATAATTCCTGAATTTACACCATCATCTATATCGTGACTAATATACGCTATCTCATCTGCACGATCTACGATCATCGCTTCATATGTTGGATGGCGTTCTAGGTCAAAATGTTCATCTACCTCTACTGGAATAAATGATTTTTTATATGGATAAGAGTGTTTAAGTATCCCCTCTAAAGTAGCAAATGTCAGATTTAAACCATCAAAGCCTCTATAACGTTTTTCTAGTTTTGTAACTACACGAAAACTTTGAAAGTTATGCTCAAAACCGTTTTTAAACCCATCTGCTTTTAAACATTCATCCAAAGTATCGCCACCAACATGTCCAAACGGAGTATGTCCAAGATCATGTGCTAACGCTATAGCTTCTGCAAGTGATTCGTTCAGTCCAAGTTCGGAGGTGATTGATCGAGCGATTTGAGAAACTTCGATCGAGTGAGTCAAACGAGTGCGAAAAAAATCGCCCTCATGATTTAAAAATACTTGTGTTTTGTACTCTAGCTTTCTAAAGCTACCAGAGTGGATGATTCTATCTCGATCTCTAGCAAAGGGATTTCTAAAATCTTTGTCAATTTTATAAAATCTATCAGTTAGTTCCATTATGCTTTTTTGATAAATTCAGTTTTTAAGAAGATTTTTGTTCCATTTACACGCCCTTCGATGTGTGTTGGATCATTTGGAGCAAGTGCTATTTTTGTCACAGTAGTACCACGTTTTGCAGTAAACCCAGCACCTTTTACCTCTAAGTCTTTCATAATAACTATGCTATCACCTGCTTGAAGCTCAACACCGTTACAGTCTTTATAAACAAGTTTATTCGCTTCTGCACTAATCGCTTGATCTGCTAATTTTTGTTCATCTTCTTCAAGATACATCATATCAACCATATCTTGACGTCCAAGTTTGTTTAGTAAAATGTAGCTTAATACTTTTACAGCACTCACTTCACTCCACATTGAGTCATTTAAACAATTAAAGTGGTTATCGTCTAACTCACCGCTCTCAATTTGAGCCTTACATGTTGCACATACATATACACTTTGCTCTTCACTTCCATCACTTACTGGTAACTCTATTAATTCAACACCTTCAGCGCTTCCACATAACTCACAAACTTCACTTCTTGCCATCTATTTTATTCCTTTTCTTTGTCAAATTCTATATCTTTATTTGATACTTTTTTATCTTCACTTACTTTATTAAATGCTTTATCTGCTTTTTCTTCACTGTATGCTTGGCATTCCGCTGGAGGCTCACCACCCTCTTGGTTGATCTTATCACACATAGTCCCTGTTACTTGCACTTGCGAACAGCCGCTAAAAACGAGTAACAATACAATAAATAGTTTATACATAGTTTTTCCTATTTCTCTTTTACAATCAAATCAAGATACTTTTTAGGAGTAGCTGCTTTCATCGCTTCTGCAAGCCATCGTATCTGAAAATATGCAGCTCCGCTATCACGAAGTGTTAAATAGTTTTTTAAACTTCTAAGATTAAATGTCACTACCATATCTACTTTTACATTATCTGAGATAATGTGCTTAAAAGCATCCCCAACATTACGCTTTTTCTTTCCAGCTTCAAGTGCTTCATATAACTTTTGTGCATCTCCGTTAAACTCTTCTACAAATCCAAGAGAACTTTTTGCCACTGCTATAGAGAGAAAATCTTCCACTCTTTGTGATTGAAACATTAACTTATCATACATCGCACTTATCTCTAAGCGGTTATACTCTTCATCGGCAGTTACAAACATATCGTAAGAGAGCACTTTTTGTATAAAAAACTCTTTATCGCCACCATTGATCGAAGCTACAAAAGCATTGATAATACTGCTCATAGTATAACGGGTACTACGCACACTTATCGCTTGTATACGGTGTCTTGCATGTTCTTGTAAAACACCGCGACTTGTCCCACGAATCAGGTACGAGAGGTTTGCATGTTCTAAAATAGAGTGGTGAAAATAGGTCCACGCAAGGTTATCAAGCAGATCAGACTCCATTATAGAGTTTAACTCCTCTTTCATACTCTCATCTGGTAGTGTGTTACGGATAGATTTAATAACATTGTTTTCACTATTTTCAAAGCTATCGTAACATGTTCGAGCTGCTGCTTCTGCAACCCCAATACCAGTATCTTGAAGGAGTACCACCTCAGGTTTTGTGTATTTTATCCCGTATATCTCTTCCATCTGCTAGACCCTTTTCGTAAAAGCAATGTCGTATTTTACTCGTATAAAGATAATAACACACTTACAAGCAAATCAGTTTAAATATTTGCTTAGAGTTTTTTTTCTGATTTACCCAAACTGTATTCGCATCCCATTTAACTCTTTTCCATCAAGCTCTTTACCTTTAACACTCTTCATCTTTTGAAACTCTGAAACATCTTGTAATCCATACTGTTTTTTTCTACTTTCATCACTATAGAGTAAAATTTTTGCGGCTTCTTCTAATGGTAAAAACTCTAAATTCATCTCTTTAAGTCTTTCATCTTTCATAAAGGTTTCACTTACAACAAGCATTTTGCGATAACCTTGTAAATCGGAAGTTGTAATATCAAACTGATTTAAAAGCTCATATCTAATCGCAGGGTTTACAAGCTCTGCACGAGCCGAGTATGTTTGTATCGGGACAACATATTCTGATTGCATTCTGTCGATATATCTGTTTTTTTCATCATTCTCATCTGTAAAACATACAACAACATACTCTTTACTAGAAAGTATTTTACGGTTTTTTCCAAAAAACTTTATGGGTTTTAGTTTAGGAGTTAAACTTCTGTACTCACAAATAACCTCCCACAATCGTGTTGAAAAAAAATAGTTATCAGATGAATTACAAAAGTCAAACTCTATTTTTGGGTTTTTTACTCTTAACTCGATTTCCTCTTGTGGACACTGCACCAAACAACTATCTTCCCATCCTGATCTATCACATGGAATGTCATAATCAAAATATATAGGATACCCAGGGCGCTTTCCCCATGCATCCATCATTAAATAATAATTCTCTTTTTTCATTTTTTTCTCTTAAAACTCATTTATAAAAGTTTGAAAAGCAGATATCTCCAAAACCTATTTTATGAACTTTCCAATCAACTAATCCTACCCCAAACCCATGTTCCTCTTCTAAAGCTGAGTTAAAAGAGATACAACATGTGCCAAATTCATATTTGTGGGAAAAATATATCCCAGTAGAGTATGTATCATATTTATCTATTATTAGATTAGGGGGAGTATCTATTTTATCTTCATATTCTTTAGTCATATAAAGAGCAAGTTTTTCATTGGATTGAGCCATAATATTGCTAAAGTTACTTATAAGATATTGCACTGACTTTAAGATTTTTTCCTGATCTTTTTTATCCTTTGCATCAAAATCATCAAAAGTAAAACATATCTCTTCTTTTAAAGAGGGATGAGATAAATAAAACTCAATAAAATAGCTTCTGTCTCTTTCTATTTCAATATCCGTTACTCCGTTAATAGCTTTTAATTGCTTTATAAAAGTCATTTTTAGCATTGGGTAATAATATAAATTTTCTTTTCAGTATTATCAGTACCAAAAAAATAAATCTCATTTGCATTAAATAATTCATATTTATCTGTATAAGCATCTTCAACATCTGTTTTACTATCTCCAGAAAAAGATAAAACTTTTTGTCTTGGGGCTATTGGTAACTTCTCATACACATAGTCTATTTGTGTTTGAAAAAGAAAGACCATTCTGGTACAAGTGTTATAAGTTGCAGGTGATTCATCATTCAAATACCATTTAGGTATATTGCTTATATGACCAAATAAAATAGAATTACTCTTATCAAGTTCTTGTGTAGTATAAAGAGTTTTAAATACTAAAATAGGGGTGTACTCTTCTCGTAACGGATAATCTCCATTCTTATATATAAAAACCTTAAAATATTTTTGGTACTCATCTAAAAATCCCTTAGGAATATCTACTCCGTATAATGTCTTCAACATTTCAGGAATAGTATAATTTTCATGCATACAATCCGTTGCTGCAAAAATAGATATAGTAAATCCACTATATGGATGATTTTGCGGGAACTCATACTGATAAAAGAATGTCATGAGTGTCCCCGTGTCTTTTGTAATCGGTAGATCAAAGTTTTTAGGCAGTTTTGGAATACCCCCTATGAAGCTATTGACACCTCTGTCTTGCTTTTGTGTTGTGCTCAAATGTGTTATATACATGATTTATTTCCTTTTTCAAAATGAACAATACTATTTTGTCGGTAACTATTTAATACTTTTCAACATGGATTATTGAATACTTTTGACATTTTTGTCCCATCATCAAATGTAACATCATATTTTAGTGAAGAAGGACGACCAGAGTTTCCTCCATAAGTTGCTGTTATGCTACAGTCAGCCCCTGTCTGATCTGATTCTACTTTGTCTGCAATTTTCTTTTCATATCTATTATATTCTCCACGATTTACACTTGGATTTTGACCAATTATATTCTTAGTATCACTACCAGAACCACCTAAGTTATTACCTCTAATATGTCCTGCATCATCACCACATCCAAAACTTTTTGCATAATCTCTTGTTTTTTGAGTAGTCGCAGTTCCTGTACCCAAATCAGACGGTTCTACTCTAAAATCCCATCTCTCATTTCTTCCCAATGAATCCTGTGTGACTGTAGGAACTTTCGCCAACCCCAACGGATCAATCCAACTTATAGGATTAGGAGCATACTGATAAAGGTTATTTCCACCTAGTAACCCTATAGGGTCTTGACTTACAAACCTTCCTATATCTGGGTCATAGTATCTAAATCTATTGTAGTGTAAACCTGTTTCATGATCGTAGTACTGCCCTTGGAACCTTAAGGGTTGTTGTTGTACAGAGTCATGTATTTTATCTTCACTTCGTTTATATTCAACTTTAAGTGTATTTCCCCATGTTTGGTACTGTGCTTCCCATGTGATGTTACCCTCTTGATTGGTTAACTCTCTTGGTGTACCTAGTTGATCGCTGTGGTAGTATTGTACATTGTCATTTTGATCTATTTGGGCAGATGGTATAAATCCGTATGGTTCATAAACATATGTAGTTGATTTTGCATTACGCATCTCACTTAGGAGTCTATTTCCATCCCACACAAAGTGAGTTACTCCAAAGTCATTCCATTTTCCTACTCTTCTTCCAAATGGATCATATGTATAGTGATATGTTTGTTTTATACCATTTTTTAAGATGGTAGAGGTTTGCATTTGATGTTCTGCATCATAATCAAACTTCATAACAGTATGGTTGCCGATCTGTTTTAGTGTCATATTTCCAAAAGTATCGTATTCGTAACTATTATCTTTGTAAGTGCTTAGACGATTTCCTCGAACTTTATCCCCTTCACACCCTTCATTGAGTAAGTTATGTGCTGGATCGAAACTAAAAGTCTCTGTTATATAAGGAGTTTGTGTTTTTGTGATGCGTCCTATTGCATCATACTCCAACGTAACCGCTGAGTTAGAGTTTTTTATTCTTAATATGATGTGGGGTTGACAGATCAGTAAGTAGTTAGTTTACAAATTTAAATACATGAATCTCTAAATAAATCAAAAATATCTGCTTTACATTCTTTTAATTTTTGAATTAACTTTTCTTGCCCAAATTTTCTTAAATAGTCACATTCATTGTCTGAAAGTGGAATACACAATAATACTTTAAATAATTCTTTATTGCCAATTTGTATTGGAAAAAAAGATTCTAATGGTAAATAAGCGATATTGATTATATCTGTCCTAAAAATGTATCCATCTAAAATTCTTTCAAACATAAGACCATAGTCTGGTTTCCAATCTGAAGTACTTGTATAATATTCGAAATAAGCTAATCTTTCAAGAATTAGTTCATGTTTAGTATATCGCTCTCGTGTCAATAAAGAATAGTCTATATCATTATTAAGTGCTAAAATCATTGTAAAATCATTGTACATAAGTGTAGTGGAAAAAACATCAATTACCTTATTATTTACCAAAATTGTTTTCTCTAAAATATTAGAAGAAAAATTTTCATTTGTAAAACATTGTTTCTCTATAGAAACGGTTTTCTCTCCCAATTCATCAAACCATTCTTTATATGTCATGCTTCTGTGTCCTCTTCTAATTGATTTATAAAATTGTGAAAGCTATCTGATAAAAGATACATATTTTCAGGTAGTTTATTCTCAATAAACTCCCATTCATCTATTTCTTGATTATGATCCCAAATATAGACTTTATCTTTAAATATTCCTGTAATCCCTAAACAAAATTGATTGCCACTAGGGTCACTACCAATGGCGATAAAACTATTCATAATTCTTCCATCATAGATTGCATAATTTTTTTCTAAATCATTATATGACTCTTTTACTTTAAGCCCATATAAAGTATTGACTGGGATTGAATGTAATACCTCACTTTCAGGGAAAATGTACAATACTGGTTGTCCTCCATTAAATTCTAATAAAAAGTTTCTATATTCTTGTGGAAGTGCTGTATTTATAGTTTTTTCAAATTCCTGAATATCTGATTCTTTAATCAAATCATTTGTATTTTTTATCTTCATATTATACTCCATTTTTTACGATTGATGCTCCACCTGTATGTGAAAATTCACTGTGAATATCTTTCGGTACAAGTTGCATATGCTTTCCATCTTCCATATGATGCCATGTATAACCTTTTGGTGCATTTTGTCCCGTAACTCCTTGACTTTTAGATAAAGGTGATTCAAGATTTGCTTTAGTATAGTCTGTCGTATTTCCTTTCATACCTTCTATTTTTGTAGGAGCTTCGGGAGAATGTGGTGAAAAATCAGGATATCCTTCTTTATTGTATTTAACTGAAACACCATCTTTATTTGTATAAGTAACAGAACCATCAGGATGTTCTTTAACTGTACCACCATTTTCTTTCCATTTATCTTTATCAGGTTGACGAGGTTTTCTAGGTTTGAAAGTGCTTTTCCCATCCTCTGTAATCTTAGTACCACCCTCTTTTTTAGTTGTAGCAAGCTTTTTGTCATTATCGTCACAGTCAGGAAAAGGGTCTTGACCTGTGGCTATAGCTCCTACTGCCTCTACCATATCATCTGTAGTTAAATCAAATTCATCACTTGTTAAGAGATCATATAACTCAAATATATCATCTTTTGAAGACCATAAATCATATGCAGTCCAGATAGCACCACCTATAGTTACAACTATACCAACCCCTGTAGCTGCACTAACTACCATAACACCTAGTCGTTTTACGAGTGACTTTGAAAGTTTGTTGGCAAGTGCCTTCATCGGTTTTTTTAATTTATCTTTTAGCTCTTTAGGGAGACATCCTTTCTTCATCCCACTAGGATCAATAAAATTAAGCGGATCATTCCCAACATACCTATAAAAGTTGTAATCCCCAGAGAGAAACTCAATAGGGTCTTTTGATAGGAACCTTTGTATAGTAGGGTCGTAGTATCTCGCTCTGTAATAGTAAAGATCATCACTCTCAAACTCTCTTGCTGTATAACAGTATGGGTTATAGGTTTGTTCAAGTTTGTTGTGCAGTAAGATTGTACCGTAACTCTCATCATATATAAATGATTCTACTATTTCCCCCTCTTGGTTTGTAAGGGCTATGATGCTTCCTTGGTGATCTCTGTGGTAGTAGTATGTTTTTGAGTTATGTGTATCTAGGAGATATTTTCCATCTAGGTTTAACTCTTGATACGCTTGTGTTTGTTTATGCTCTTGGTTATAGGTTGTGATACTAAGTGGTTGGTCTATACTTTCATCA
>NZ_JBNKRX010000037.1:0-46869 GCF_050296975.1 Sulfurimonas sp. | reverse complement strand
ATGCAAGATTGCCTCTTTTTATGCTTCCCGTAGGGCAAAAAGATAAACTGCTTTACTCTGCGTTAGATAACCTTCAGCATAGCTCACTATGCTAAAGAACATCTGCCTTGATTAAATTGTTTCTCTTTTTGCTCATACTTTGTATAGTTTTGCAAGAAGTCTATGTTAAATTCTATCATAGAAAACTTAATTTATTTATTTGAACTTGCAATGCCATGTGCTTCACCAACTGCTTTATTGTATAAAACACCATCATAAGTATTTAATGAACTTATCATAACTGGCATCTCTTCACAAACACTTTGCGCCCCATATTTTGCAAGTGCTTTGATGTATGGAAGAGTTGCATTTGTAAGTGCAAAAGTTGAAGTTCGAGGATATGCACCTGGCATATTTGCTACACAGTAGTGGACAACACCATTTATTATAAAGGTAGGCTCCGTATGTGTTGTTGGATGGGAAGTTTCAAAACATCCTCCTTGATCGATAGAAACATCTACAAGCACACTCCCTTTTTTCATAATACTAAGCATCTCTTTGGTTATGAGCTTTGGTGCTTTTGCTCCAGGGATAAGAACAGTCCCTATTACTATATCAATGGATGGTAATAGTGAGCGGATATTTTCGCTTGAACTATAGAGTGTTGCTACATTTGCAGGAAGTGTAGCATCCAGATATCGAAGTCTCTCTAAATTGATGTCAAATATTGTCACATCAGCACCAAGACCTGCCGCTATTTCAGCTGCACATGTTCCAGCGATTCCACCACCAAGTATCATCACTTTTGCACGCTGGGTACCAACGACACCACCAGCTAGTAAACCTAAGCCACCTTGATATTTTCCAAGATGCACAGCACCCATAAGTGATGCCATTTTCCCCGCAACTTCGCTCATAGGCTCTAGTAGGGGAAGTTTACCATTAACAACTAATGTCTCATACGAAAAAGCTTTTATTTTTTTATTCAGCAAAAAGTGAGTTAGTTTTTCATCTGCTGCAAGGTGTAGATAGGTAAAAAGTGTTTGCCCCTCTTTAAACAGATGATATTCAGGTTCAATAGGTTCTTTTACTTTTACAATCATCTGGGCAACTTCATACACTTCAGTAGCCTCAAGTAAAAGAGATACTCCTACATCTGCGTACTCTTTATCGCTAAAACCACTCCCTTCACCAGCAGTTGATTCTACATATACATCATGTCCAAGAGCAACAAGCTCAGCAGCTCCCGCAGGTGTAACACTTACTCTATATTCATCTTTTTTAATCTCTTTTGGTATACCGATTTTCATCTGTATCTCCTTTAACTTATTAGATTTGCAAACTTTCTCCAATAATTTTTCTTCCTAAAACAAACCATACATTATCTATGCCAATAAAAAATCATAGGTCATATAATAAACATTTAACAAACTATGCGATAATATTTTGTACTTTGATAAATGTAAGGGATTATTTTGAGCTTAAAAGATAATATAGATATGGTAAAAGAGGAACTTAACTCTGAGGAGAAGTTTTTTGAAAAAGCTGTTATTACAGAAAAATTTATAAAAAAATATAAAAAGCCACTTATAGGACTTGTAGTAGCGATTGTTTTAATTGTAGCTGCAGATATTGGTTATGGGATAAATAAACAAAACACTATCGATACAGCAAATCAAACATTAAAAGAATTAGAGGCAAACCCTTTAGATACTGTTGCTATGGAGAGATTAAATTCGTTGAGTCCAGAGTTGCATGATGTATGGTTATACTCTCAAGCCGTAGCAAATAAAAATGCACAAGAGCTTGAAAAGCTTTCTAACTCAAAAGCACTCCTTGTTGGTGATATGGCACAGTATGAAGCTGCTGAATTGAACAATGATGAGAAGATGCTACAAAGTTATGTAAAAAAACAAGATGCAATCTATAAAGATTTAGCACTTGTAGAAGTTGCAATTATCGCTATGAATGATGGCAGAATTGATGAAGCACATGCAAATTTAAGTATGATTTCTGAACAATCACCTATGGCAAACGTAGCAAAATCATTAATGCACTATGGAGTAAAATAGTTTGAAAAACTATTTATTTTTTATTGTTGCAATTGCAACATTAGTGTTGGGTGGCTGTAGTACAAAAGAAGTTTTTGAGCCTCAGGTTGTTGAGAATGATTGGGGTAAAAAGAGCACTATAGGATCAGATATCGTTGATCGAGCATACAATGCAGCTCTTTTAGACAATAGAAAAGTTCTTGATAAACATGGTATCTACGATATAAATATAGATGAAGATAAAAGAATACTTTCTGTAAGTGATGGGTGGATTATCTCAACATCTATAGATGGAAATGTGAGTCTCACCTCAACAAATGACCATAATGTCACAAAATATTTTGACCTCAAAAATACAGTTGCAGCTGCAAGTGTAAAGGATAATATTTTAGCAGTTCTTTTTGCAACAAATGATATGGCTTTATATGATCTTAATACACAAGAACTTCTTTTAAAAGAGCAAGGGACGAAAGCACTTGCTGTTGATATGAAGATAGTAAATCCTTATTTTATGAATGATCTTGTGATTTTTTCAACACTTGATGGAAAAATTGTAATCATTAACACAACAACAAAAAAACGTCTACGTACAGCTATCATCTCATCAGCAGACAAGTTTAATAACGTAATCTATTTTAATATACTTGATAATAAAATTATCGCAGCAACTGGAACAAAAATACTCTCTCTCGCACAAAAAGAGACACGAAGAAAGTATGAGATAAGAAGTATTATCGACGATGGAAAACTGATCTATCTTGCAACAAAGCAAGGTAATGTTATCTCTTTAACACCTGACCTTCAAGTTGTAAAGAAAGCTAAATTTCCTTTTGCACATATCTTAGGGATGATTAGTGCTGATGATAAACTTTACCTTCTTGAAAAAGAGGGATATCTCATAGAGATTCAAAAAGATACTTTTAGCTATAAAATATATGAAGCCGATATTGATGATGGTTTTGTATTTGTAGGTGATAAAGTTTTTTATGTGGATGATACGCAGATATCAGTTGAGTAATGTCTCGTGAACTTGAAGCTTTTTTAGAGTATATAATAGTCACTAAAACACTCAGTAAAAAGAGTGTTGAAGCGTATAAAAGTGATCTTTTACAACTCGAAGAGAAGTTTCAAAAACCTCTTATAAATTTAGATACCCCAACAATTTTAACCCTTTTAAGTAATTATAAAAACAAACGAACTCTCAATCGTAAACTCTCTTCGATCAATGCTTTTTTTGACTTTTGTTATAAAGAGGAGTTTATTGAGGAGTTTACAAAAATAAAATCTGCAAAAACTCCAAAACTGCTTCCAAAATTTTTATCGTATGAAGATATACAACGTGGTCTTTCTTTGATCGATAGATCAACTTGGATTGGAAAGCGAGACTACGCTTTAATCCTTTTTTTATTTGCGAGTGGTGCGAGGATCAGTGAGTGTTTAGAGCTTTCTTTAGGAGATATAGAAGGGGAGTGGCTACACATCCGCCATGCAAAAGGGCAAAAAGAGCGTATAGTCCCTCTGGCAAAAGTTGCACGTGATGTTATACAAGAGTACTTAGATGCTTTGAGTTTTGATAAAGAGTTTGTGTGGTGTAATTATAAAGGGACTAAACTCTCTCGAATCTCTGCATTTAAAATTTCACAAAAATATTTGGGTGTATCTCCTCATGTTTTAAGACACTCTTATGCAACTTCACTTATACGTGGTGGCGCAGATATAAGAGTTGTACAAGAGCTTTTGGGGCACTCGTCTTTACTTACAACACAGATATACACACATATACAAAAACAAGATTTAAAAGATACGGTGGATGTATGTCATCCAATGGCTAAAGAGTCTTTTTGAACGAGGTAAAAAATAAGTTATAATAACTTAAAAATTAAGGAAGATATATATGAAAAATATTATTTTAGGTGCAATTGGTGTTGTAGTTTTACTTGTGGTTATAATGATAGCTTCACATATCAATAATGTTCCAAAACTTGATGAAGGTGTAAAAGCGGCTTGGGGACAAGTAGATAACCAATACAAACGCCGTGCAGACTTGATACCAAACCTTGTAGCAACTGTAAAAGGTTACGCTTCACACGAAAAAGAGGTGCTTACAGAGGTTACAGAAGCAAGAGCAAAAGTAGGGCAGATGAATGTCTCGTCTGATATGTTAAACGATCCTAATACTTTAGCGCAGTTTGAAGCAAATCAAGGGGCACTTAGTTCAGCACTTTCACGTTTAATGGTTGTAGTTGAACGCTACCCGGAACTTAAAGCAGATAAAAACTTTCAAGCGTTACAGTCGCAACTTGAAGGGACTGAAAATCGTATAGCAGTTGCAAGAAAAGATTATATTGCAGCAGTGAAAAAATATAATATTGAACTACGAACAGTTCCAGGTAGATGGGTAGCTGCTATTTTTTATCCAGAAGCAGAGATCAAAGAGAGTTTTAAAGCTACACCACAAGAACAAGCTACACCTAAAGTTGAGTTCTAATCTATGAGAGTGTTGCTAAAACTAGTTTTACTATTAAGTTTTTTTAGCTCACTGATAATAGCTGAGCCAACTTTTCCAAAACTTACAGGTCGTGTTGTCGATGATGCGTCACTTCTTACTTCAAATAAAGAGGAAAGATTAACACAAATCTTAGCACAACACGAGCAAAAAACTTCTAATCAAGTAGTGATAGTAACACTTGCAACACTCCAAGGGTATGAGATTGAGGAGTATGGGTATCAACTTGGTCGTTATTGGGGTATTGGACAAAAAGGTAAAGATAATGGTGTTTTACTTATTGTTGCTCCAAATGAGCGAAAAGTTCGTATAGAAGTTGGGTATGGTTTAGAAGGTACTCTTACAGATAAAATAGCACACGACATCATCCAAGAGAAGATTCTTCCAGCATTTAAACGAGAAAATTATGTGCAAGGAATAGAAAACGGAACGAGTGCAATTTTACAAGCTTTAGATGGTGAGTATGAAATAACAAAAGTGAGTAATAAAACGCAAAATGAAGAGGGTTCAAGTATAGTAACAGTAGGCATTATAGCTATTATCTTCCTCTCTATTGTAGTTGAAGCGTTCTTATCTGGTAAAAGTCAAAGTACTCGTTTTAAAATAGCAGTAACTATTTCAACAGTTCTAGCAATAATAGTGTATTTTTTATTTTTGAGTTTGATGGCTTCTATTGTTGTTTGGATAATATCATTTTTTCAGATGATGTTTGGTGAATCAGGTTCAGGAGGATATAGTTCTTCTGGTGGTTTTAGTAGTGGAGGCAGTTTTGGCGGTTTTAGCGGCGGTGGCGGAAGCTTCGGCGGCGGTGGAGCATCGGGGAGTTGGTAATGGAGTATTTAGTAACACAAGTAGAACAAAATGAGATTCGATCAGCCATAGAGCTATTTGAAAGTAAAAGCGATGCCGAGATTGTAACAGTGATTGCAAAACAAAGCGATGAGTATCTCTACATTCCGACACTGTGGGCTGGAGTTATAGCATTTGCATTGCCATATATCTACCTGTTTTTTGGAAGTTTAACGCAAAAGGAGATTGCACTTGTGCAGTTATTTTCATTTTTTATTTTGGCAATTATTACGCGATTGAAACCTATAAAAATGTTACTTGTACCAGCGTCTATAAAAAGAAAAAGAAGTGCAAACAGAGCAAACGCAAAATTTGTCGAACTATTGGGGCAAAATTCACAACAAAATGGACTCGTAATGTTGTATGTAAGTGAAGCAGAAAAATATGTACAAATTTTAACAGATGCAACGATTTTACAAAAAGTAGATAATGCACTCTGGAGTGAAATGGTAGAAAGTTTTATAGCACATGTAAAAGAGGGCAGGATTGCACAAGGTTATCTTGAAACTATCGCAAAAACAAGTGAGTTACTTATAGAGCTTTTCCCAAAAACAAAAGAGGATAAAGACACATTACCTAACCATCTTATTTTGATATAATACAGCCATGAAAAAAATAGCACCTCTTTTAATTATTTTATTGTTTGTAGTTATTATAGTTTTTATCTTCCTCTCACTTGGAAAAACACAGCATATGGTGGTGATTAAAGAGGGAAATTTAAAACAAATTCCACTTAAGATCGAACTGCATAAATATCAAGACAGTTATTGTGGGATGGTTATAGATGATCTTGAGTACGCTTCGCAAATAATTGCTCCAGATGGAAAAACATGGTTTTTTCACGATCATGGAGATTTTGTACTTTGGTTAGAAAATAAACCTTTTAAAAATGATGCAAAAATTTGGGTAATGAGTCGAGATACCCATCAATGGATTGATGGAAAAATGGCATACTATTCAAGAGATGAAGTTACACCTATGGGATTTGGTTTTGGTGCGTATGAGAAGAAAAAAGATGGACTTATAGGGTTTGATGAGATGCAACTTTTTACACTTCGTGGTGAGACAATGCAAGATGCAAAAATTAAAAAAATGTTAACGGATAAGTAAGTGGATACAGTCAATATTTTAGCGATTATAAGTATAGCATTTTTAGGTTCATTTGGGCATTGTATAGGTATGTGTGGTGGGATTGTTCTGGCATATTCCAGTATAAAGATTGAGCCACAAAGTTCTAAAGTTTCAAAAAGTATTGCACATTTGCTTTATAGTTTTGGGCGTATTTTTACTTATACGATTTTAGGGGCTATTTTTGGAGCACTTGGTGGTGTTGTGACATTTTCAAATACAGCAAATGGGGCATTACTTATTTTTGCTGGAATCATGATGATACTTGCCGGACTTTCATTGATGGGAAAGATCAAGTTTTTGACAGTTATTGAGCATACTTTTTCATCTTCACAAACGTATAAAAATGCTTTTAAAAGCATACTCAATTCAAAGTCGAATTATAGTTTTTTTGTGCTTGGGATGTTAAATGGTTTGCTTCCTTGTGGATTTGTTTACTTTTTTGCTATCACTGCTGCTGCAACTGCAAGTGTATTTTATGGTGCGCTTGTGATGTTTATTTTTGGCGTGAGTACAAGCCCAGCGATGTTTGGGTTAGGATTTTTATCTTCTATGGCAAGTGCAACAAGTTTTAGAAATATGATGATGAGTTTATCAAGCGTTGCTGTTATTTTATATGGTGGTTTTACATTGTATAATGGTTATGATTATTTGACAAACCCTTTACGAACTGTGCAGCAATGCCATTAAGTATAGATAATTTAGAATTGGATATAATAAATCAAAAAAAGGTTTTAGAGTTATGAAAAGCTCAATTATAGATAGTATTAAATCACTTCCACCCCTTTCAAAAACTATAGCAGATATAGAAACAGTTTATAAAGATGAAGAAGCAGGGATTGGAGAGCTTGTTAAAGTTATTGAACATGATCCGATGATTGTAGCAAACCTTTTAAAAACTGCAAATTCGCCTCTATATGGGTTTGGAAAAGAGATCACGAGTGTTGCACAAGCTGTGTCACTCTTTGGTATGAGTATGACACGCTCAATTGCACTTGGAAATGCACTGAGAAAACTACTCAATGTAGATATGCAACCTTATGGTATCACAAGTGAAGAGTTCGCTGAGATATCTTCTATGCAAGCAACTTTGATGGAGAAATGGTATTCAAGAATAGATAGAGCAAAAGCTGAGAAGCTTCATTTAGCAGCTTTTTTACAAGAGACAGGAAAAATTCTTATAGCAAGTGATGTTATCAATGAAGATGAAGATGTAAGTTTTCAATCTGAAATTGAGATGTCAAATAATTTAGCACAAGTTGAAAAAACTTATGTAGGTGTTACAAGCTCGGAAGTTACATCAGAGGTATTTGAGCATTGGGGATTTGATGAAGAGTTTGTAGCAATGATTAAATATGCGGACAACCCAGCAGCAGCACCAGATGAAGTAAAAGAGTATGCTACAGCACTCAATATTGTAAAAACTGCCCTACCTATCAATAAACCATTTTCTGAACAAGCGATTAACTTTGCACTTCGTAAAGCAAGAGACGCTGGGTATAAATATGAGGTACTAGAAGATTGTATAGATGATATGTTAGATGTTATTGAAGAAGATTAATGTCTAAAGTAGTTACAGTTATAGATACTTTTGGCTTCTTCTTTAGAAGCTTTTATGCACTTCCACAACACTTAAAAACAAAAGATGGTTTTCCTACAGGACTTTTAACAGGTTTTACAAACTTCATCTCTAGCTTACAAAAAGAACATGATAGTGATTATCTTATCTTTGCAGTTGATAGCAAAGGTCCCACTTTTAGAAATGATATAGATCCAAACTACAAAGCAAATCGTCAAGCACCACCACCTGAACTTACAATGCAGTTACCAGTTGCTATTGAGTGGATCAATAAAATGGGCTACAAAACTTTAGGGCGTGTAGGTTTTGAAGCGGATGATATGATCGCTACTGTTGTAAAGTATGCAAAAGAGCAGGGGTATATTGTTCGTGTAGTATCACACGATAAAGATTTGTATCAACTTATAGATGATGATAAAGTTGTACTTGTAGATGCGATAAAACGAAAAAGTATAAATGAAGATGCTTGTTATGAGAAGTATGGTGTTACACCAAAACAGTTTATAGATTATCAGTCTATTTTAGGTGATAGTGCTGATAATGTTCCAGGTGTAAGAGGGATAGGAAAAGTTGGAGCTGAAAAACTTTTAAAAGAGTATGGAAGTTTGGATAATATCTATGCAAATGTTGAACAGATTAAAGGTGCAAATCAAAAAAAACTAATTGAATCACGTGAGAGTGCATACATGTCAAAACAGCTTGTAACTCTTAAAGATGATGCACTGGAGACCTTTGATTTTGAAGAGTATAGAATGGATGTCGAGCACCCATTTTTAAATATCTACGATGAGCTTGTAAAATATGAACAAAATGCAGTACTTCGAACACTTCATGCTAAAAATATGGTGAGTAAAGAGGAGCAAGAGGAAGCTGTTAAAAGGGTAAGTGAAGAGATAAAAGAGGAAACGTGCGGTATAGAGTTTAAAACAACACTCATAACTGATATAAATATACTTAATCGTATAATTGAAAAGCTTGATAATTCTACAGTTGTAGCTTTTGATACCGAGACAACAGGGCTAGATTATAAAACAGATAAACTTGTTGGTTTTTCTTTTTGTTTTGATGATGAAGAAGCTTACTATGTTCCATTTGGGCATTTTTATTTAGGAGTGGGAGATCAAATCAGTGAAGATGATGCAAAAACAGCAATCAAAAAGATTTTTAACTCTTTAATAGTTGGTCATAACATTAAGTTTGATCTTCACTTTTTAAATAAATTTGTAGGTGAAAAGTTAAAAGTATATGGTGATAGTATGCTTTTAGCATGGCTTATCAACTCAGAAGCAGCACTTTCACTTGATAAACTCAGCGAAAAATTGCTCAATCACACAATGCTCTCTTTTAAAGACACAGTGAAAAAAGGGGAAACTTTTGCTTCAGTTGAGCTAGAAGAGGCGTGTAAATATGCAGCTGAAGATGCCAATATCACGCTGAGACTTTATAATCTATTTCTGAAAAAACTTGAACTGCAAAATGCAGATCATCTTATAGATGAAGCAAGTGAAATAGAGATACCGTTTATGCAAACACTCCTAACTACGGAAGAAAATGGTATAAAGGTTGATAGTGCATTTTTAGAAAAGTTTTTAGATGAGGTGCAAGAGAGTTTAAATTCACTTACAAAAGATATTTATACCTTAGCTGGTGGAGAGTTTAACATTAACTCTACAAAACAATTGGGGGTTATACTTTTTGAAACCTTAGGACTTCCAGTTGGGAAAAAGACAAAAACAGGATATTCAACAGATGAAAAAGTTTTAAATTCTTTGTATGATGCACATGAAATCATTCCAAAACTTTTAGAGTATCGAGAGGTTTATAAACTCTACTCTACATATATCGAGCCTCTTTTAAAACTCTCTCGTGAGAGTGAAGATGCTCGTGTACATACTTCGTTTGTACAAACAGGAACAGCAACAGGACGTTTAAGTTCAAAAAATCCAAACTTGCAAAATATCCCAACACGTACACCACTTGGAGCAAAAATTCGCCAAGCTTTTATAGCATCAGAGGGTAAAAAACTTATAGGGATCGACTACTCACAAATTGAGTTGCGTTTACTTGCACATTTCTCACAAGACCCAGTACTTGTGGATGCTTTTAAACACGATAAAGATATTCACTTACAAACTGCTACGGTACTTTTTGGAGAAAGTGAAGCTACACAAAAAAGAAATGTTGCAAAAACTGTAAACTTTGGACTTTTATATGGAATGGGGCAGAAAAAACTCTCTGAAACATTAGGTATCACAACCAAAGAAGCTAAAGATATCATAGAAAAATACTTTGCATCTTTCCCAACGGTAAAAACATATTTTCGCTCAATTGTTGATAGTTCTAAACAAAATGGGTATATAGAAACACTACTTAAGCGAAGACGCTATTTTGACTATGAAAATGCAACACCTATGTTTAAAGCAGCATATGAGCGTGAGAGTGTCAATAGTGTATTTCAAGGAAGTGCAAGTGATCTCATCAAACTTGCGATGAATAAGATTGAAAAAACGATACACAAAGAGAGTCTAAAAGCAAAGATTCTTTTACAAATTCATGATGAATTGATCTTTGAAGTGGATGCAGATGTTGCAGATGAACTTGGAAAAAAATTTCAATCTATTATGGAGGATATCTTTACACTTCATATCCCCCTAAAAGCATCGCTTAACATAGGCGATAACTGGAGCGAGTTAAAATAAGGGTATAGGTTTAGGAGAAGGTTCACTAAAGAGATACCCTTGAGAGAACTCAATACCGAGTTCATCAAGTTTATCTTGAACGCCTTGAGAATGAACAAACTCGGCAATTGTCGGGATTTTTGCATTTTTAGCAAAGAAGTTAATCGCTTTAGTAATCTCATAACTTGTTTGATCGTGATCTATATTTTTTATATAACGTGCATCAATTTTTAGAAAATCTATATCCATATCTAAAATACGTTCAAAATTTGAATATTCAGAACCAAAGTCATCGATTGCTATTTTAAATCCACACTCTTTTAAACTTATAAGTTGATCGATATGGTTTGTTTTTCCTGTAGCACTTATACCTTCTAACACCTCTAAGATAACTCTCGAAGGATCGATAGAGTACTCTTTTGTTTTTTTCAAAAGAAACTCTTGAAGATAGTACTGGTTAAGGTCTTCTTCTGTTATATTGATAGAAAAATCGTAGTTATTCTTTGCCATCTCTTGAAAACTTTTATCGACAATAGATTTTGTAATCTCGATTAAAAGTCCTGAGAGTTTAGCAGCTTCTAAAAACACAATAGGTGGCAGTACTTTATCAAGTTCTTGGATTCTTGCGAGTACTTCAAATTTTGTTATCTTTTTCGTTTTATTATCTCGAATACCTTGATAATAAGGGATAACTCTATTTTCAAGCAAAGCTAAATGTAAGAGTCTATTTGATTCTATAAATGCTTTTGTATGATTTTTATTTAAAGCAATATCATCATCGTGCTTGTAGATAAATAGAGAATTTTTTCCACGATTTTTTGCTTGTTTAAGAGCATAAGCTCCATTTCGTAAGAGATGATGTTTCCCAAAAACTCCACCAAATGTAAAAGAGATATTAAAAGTAAGATCAGTTACAAGTAAAGTTGAACCATAAAAATATTCTTGAACTTCTGAAACCACCTTTTTAATATCAACTTTTTTCTCATAAAGTAAAGCAAACTCATCAGCATTAATTCTAAAAGTATGATGCTGGTCAAAGTTTTGTTTTAATACCTCTGCAACTTCTTTTAAAATCTGATCCCCTATATCGTATCCATAAGAGGTATTGATGTATGAAAAATTATTTATATTCAAAAAGATAAGTGTAACTTCTTTTTTGAGAGAATGAAGCATATTTGAGAGTTTTGTTTTATTTTTTAGAGATGTTAAAGGATCATAATATGCCATCTTTTCTATTTTATTTTGAGCATTTTTGAGCTCTGTCAGGTCAGTAAATACTCCAACGTAATTGTTTTTATTGTGAGGTGATTTTAAAACACTGATACTCAACCACTGAAAAACTTCTTCACCTAAAGCATTAAGGTTGACAATTTCTCCAGCCCATTGAGAATTTTTCTCCAAACTCTCCCACATATTTTTGTAAAACTCTTTTGATTGTTTTTGTGAAGCTAAAATTTTTGGGTCTTGACCTATGAGCTCTTTTTCTGTGTATTTATATATATTTTTAAATGCTTGATTGACTTCTACAATTTTATTGTGCTCATCTGTAACCACAATCCCTTCTAGGGCATTTTGAGACGCTAATGAAAAGAGCTTAATTGTTTGTTCTTTTTGAATATTTTTTAAAATTATACTTACTATTTTTGCACCAGTCTCTAAAAGCTTTTTATGAAAGTTTGAAGGTGAGCGATGTTCAAATGATGAGAGTGCAAATGAACCAATAGGTTTGGCATGTTCGTCACGAATTGGCATAGACCAGCAAGAGCATAAGTTGAAATCATATGCCACTTGTCTTAAATCTTCCCAACGGACATCTTCAAAAGTATTGACTACATACTGAGCTTCATCTCTATAGACTGCATTACCACAAGAACCACCACCCGTTCCAGGTTGAAGACCTTCTAATGCTTTATGTCCAACTTCTGGTACAGATGGAGCAGCAAGTACATTTAAGAGTTCAGTTTTTGGATCAAGAAACATAACTGAAGCAACAGCGTTAGGGAGAAGTTTTTCTGCTAATAAACATAAAGTATCTAAGATGAGATCAGAATCTTCACCATCAGCAATCATCCCAAGAATATCACTTTGAATATTGATAATTTGATCATATTCCTCTTTTGAAATTGGCACTTCATCAACATTAATAAGTTCCAAATTTCCACAAGATTTTTGATCTATTGGCATCGACACATCCATTTATGACTATTTTTATATCTCTATTTTAACATAGAATTTTTAAATAAATAAGCAAATTGGACCAAAATGTTAAAAAATATTGTTGTTATTTAAAAACAATACTAAAATAATTGGTCTTATTTTTATTTGTGTATATTAAAACAAAATTGTGATGTTTTAAAATCGTATTTGTAATATAAAGCCCAAGTCCCAATCCTCCACCTTCAAAATCTCTATTAAAAGGGCGTAAAAAAGAGTCCTGAGTTATACTCAGTTTTTCACCTTTGCTACAAACTACTATGCGATCTTCTAAAAGTTCTACTTGTACTTCATTATCTGAATAACGTAATGCATTATCGATTAAATTTTTTAATGCAACACCAAAATATTCAAAATCTGCTTTGATTTCAATAGAACGATCCCCCTGAAGCACTATACGTGTCTCATCATGTAAAAGTAGATCATACGCATGATCGTAAAGATCACCTAATCTGTAAAGATGAGCATTTAATTCTAAATTTCCACTTGTTAATTTTTCAATTTTACCTAGTTCACCTAAGACAAATTCCATTCTCTCAAACAGTTGTGCAAATCTTTTTTTTAAAGATATATCATCTATGTACTGATTTAAGAGTCTTCCTTTCATAAAAGGGGTTCTAAGTTCATGTAAAATATTTCTTAGAAACAGTGTTCTTGCTTCTTTCATTGTTGCAAGTCTTTCTTGAACTTTATTATACTCAAGAGCAATTTTGCCTATTTCATCATTTGTATCGACTTGAAGAGGGATTGGTTGCGTATCATTATCAAGTCGAGCAATAGCACTTTCGAGTTGATGTAATCGAAGTAGTTTTTTTGTGAAATAAGCAAAAAAGAGGATAAGAACAAAATTTGTCATCCCGATAAGTAACCAAAATTGAAGATTTGAATTCTCGTGTAAAGATTCTAAAACTATACACTCATTTGCATGGTCAAAAAAATCTTTTGGAGGCTTTTTATCTTCAAAAAAGTCAAAATCATGTTTATCATCTTGGGGTGGTTTTGGTGGTCTACAACCTACAAAGTAGTGTTTATTTTTGAATAGATACAAAGTTTCAAATGGTGAATTTTGCAGCTCTTTTGCTTCAGATTTAAGTGTATCACGTGATAAAGAAGATATAAGTATATGAAACTCAGAAAGATTGACGTCACCACGTCTTTCGTTAATTAGATGCGCCATTTGTGACATATATTCATACAAAGAATTTTGCTCTTTATATTTCCTATAATCATAATCTAAATAAAATAAAAAATTGATAGATACAAAAAGCACTATAAAAAAGAGTGCTAGTTTTGTAATAAGTGAGTCTTTATTGATTGACAAATTTATATCCTTGACCACGGATTGCTAAAAGGTATTCTGGGTTTTTTGGATTATCACCGATTTTAGAACGGATACGTCCCATTAAAACATCTATACTTTTTAAACTACTTTCATAGCGAATTGAGTTGATATTGAGTAAAAGTTCTTCTCTTGTTATGACATGACGATCTTTTTTTATAAAGTAAGCTAAAACTTCATACTCAGCAGGGGTGAGTGTAAGTAGTAAGCCATTTTTTGTAATCTCTTGACGTACTTCATCTATTATAAAAGGATGTTCACTTAAAAAGCGCCCAGGATTGACTCTACGTAAAATAGCCTCTAAACGAAATGCTAATTCTTGTGGATCGTATGGTTTTGGGAGAAAGTCATCAGCACCACCTGCAAATCCTTCACTTTTATCGTGTAAATCACCACGAGCAGATGAGATAAGTATAGGGATATCGCTCTCTTTTCTAATAAGTCTACAGATTTGTTGCCCATCCATTTGTGGTAAAGAAAGATCAAGGACTAAGGCATCAAAGCTGTTTTGTTTAAAAAGCTCTAGCCCTTTTAAGGGTGTTGTTGCTAATGTAACTGAGATGTTTTCTTTAATAAGTTGATCACAAAGGAGTTCACCAAGTTCAACATCATCTTCTATCATCAATATATTTATCATATAAAGATTATAGTTTGAAAACGGTAACAATGAAGTAACATGCGCAAAAGGCATGTTACTCATTTTAAGAACTTAGAGTAGATGTGGTTGATGAAGTGTTGAAGTAATTCAATAAGTTCTCAAAAATGTGGTTATGTAGAGTAGCAGCTAGATTTGAAATACTTTCTTCTTGTGTTTCATCTGTTGTACTACTAGTAGACTCAGTTTCTTGTGAGAAACCAGTCAGAAACTCATCTGAAGAGATACTTCCATCACCATCTGTGTCTAAAGAAGCAAAAAGCTCTTCAAGACTTTCTCCCTCTTCTTCAGAAGGTGGCGGTGGTGGAGGTGGCATCCCCTCAGGTGGTTTTGGACGAGATTGCTCAAGGGCACTTAGCAACTCCTCACTACTTAAAGATCCATCAGAACTACTATCTAAAGAGTTAAATAGACTTTCTGCAGTCGAGGAATCTGTACCGTTTTCAGCAGCGTAAGCACTAAATTCGTCGCTACTGAGTGCACCATCACCATCTGTATCATAAGCATTGAGAAGTTCCTCAACCATATTTTGCTCAGGTGGTGGCGGTGGCGGAGCTGATTGTGTACTTTGCATCGAACTGTACGATGCATAGTTACTATACGATGAACTAACATTCATAGCAGACTCCTTTTTTGTAAAGATTGCCAGACAAAAAGACTGGCTTAGTGGCAGTATAAAAAAGAAATGGTAATTTTCGGGTAACTAAAAGGGAAAAAATTATTGTTACTTTAGAGTTACTTTTTAAGAAGCGAGGCGTTCTATAGCATCAATAGACATCGGTTTGTAAAATATAAAACCTTGGATAACATACAAACCTAAAGACTGTATGATATCGAGTTGTTCTTGAGTTTCTACACCCTCAATAACAATATTGAGTTTTAAAGCATCTGCAATTGATAAAATTGATTTGAGTAATGCAAATGATTTTGTATAGTCTGTTGTAAGATTTTCAACAAACGATTTGTCAATTTTTAAAGTGTTTATTGGAAAACGTGTGAGATATGCAAGAGATGAATACCCAGTACCAAAGTCATCCAAGGCGATACTAAAGCCCATTTGAATTAAAGATTGGATTCTTTGTTCTATCTTTTTATCTTTATCTAGAAAAATACTTTCAGTCATTTCAAGTTCAAACCACTCAGCTTTTACAGCATAATGTTCAAGTTTCTTTTGGATGTTTGAGAGAAAATAATCAGAAACAAAATCCACTACACTTACATTAATAGATATTTTATATGGTTCCCTTTTTTTATCGTACCATTTTTTAGCAAGTTGAAAAGTTTCGTCTAAAACAAAGCTTGTTATATCGTTAATGAGTCCTGTTTCTTCAGCAATTGGTATAAATTTTTCAGGTGGGATATATTGCCCATCTTTTTCCCACCGAATAAGTGCTTCATATGAGTCAATTTTTTTAGTTTGCATATCGTATTTTGGTTGTAGATAGAGTAGGAGATCGTTGTTTTTAATGGCATCTCTTAAATCTTTTTCTATGATAAAATCATCCATACTATAATCTTGAACCATCTCATTATAAAAGATGGTATGTGTCGATAATATAGATTTTGATTTAAACATTGCTTTATCAGCACATGCAAGTAAATCTTCAACATGGGTTGAATCTTGTGGATATGATGCTACACCAATACTTACACCCATGAAAAAAGTAAAGTTGTTTATTTGGTAATCTTTTTCTATCAAAGCATAGAGTCTGTCAAGATAAGGTGTTATCTCCTCTTTGGTTATTCTATTTTTTAATACAACTAAAAATTCATCCCCACCAAGACGACCAACAAATGTATTTTTTTTAGAGCATTTTTTTAAATTGTTAGCTACTAGCTGTAAAATTTGATCGCCCACATTATGACCAAGATTGTCATTGATCTTTTTAAAGCGATTTAAATTAAGTAAAAGCACACTAAATTGTGTCTGTGTGTCTATGAAACTATGAAGTGTTTCAAAGATTTTATGTCTGTTTGGTAATGTAGTTAAATTATCATAGATACTGAGTTCGTAGATAGCTTGTTCATCACGTTTACGCTTTGAGATATTTGTATTTACAGAACGTATACCTATTTTACGTCCATTTTCATAAATTCCAGAACAACTATGATTAATCCATATTTCATGCCCATCTTTATGAGTGATTCGAAGTTCAAGTGAACGATATTCATCTTCTTGGGTTTCTATATCGTGAAGGTGTCCATACCATAAGGCTTTATCTTTTTCGCTAATTAAATTATTAAAGAGGTTTCTATCTTTGTAAAAATCTTCTTGAGAGTAGCCTGTGATTTTTTCAACTACAGGAGAGATATATTCATAATCGCCATTATTTGTTCTAAAGTAAGAAAACTCTTTTGCTTCATCAGCAATAGTATGAAAAATTCTCTCTTGGCTTTGTAGTGTCTTACTAAGAATTTGAATTTTTCCAACTAAAATTCCTAAACCAATACTTAAAAGTGAAGGGACAAAGAGATATTGTAGTTTGAAATTATCGATAAAAAAGATAACTTGGAAAGAAAAAAATGACAATACTATCACCAATGAGAGAAGGATAGAAGTTGTATAGATTCTCTTCTTGTTTAGTGTTTTTCTCATACGACACTCTTTATATATAAGAATAGTTTATTTACTCATTGTATCTGAATTAAAATAAAATGAAACTAAATAAAAAAGGGTATAAAAGTTTTACTTAAGTGGGAAAGAATATAATTTTTTCTATGCTATCAAAAAGAGTTAAATATGCTTAGTAGTACTTTTTCGGCAAAAGCAGTTTCACAAGTGATGAGATATGCTACAAAACATTTTCTACATTTACAGCCAACAAAACTTTCACTTCCAAAAGCTACAGATGATAAGCCAAGATTACTCTATATTCATATCCCTTTTTGTCATACTTTGTGTCCTTACTGCTCTTTTCATAAATTTCCTTTTGATGAACAAAGTGCTTTAAAGTACTTTGAATTGCTCCATAAAGAGATACGTTTAGTGCATCAACTAGGATATAAATTTGACTCTATCTATTTTGGTGGTGGTACAACTACGATTTTGCCCCAAAAACTTTTAGAAACAATCCAACTCGCTAAGTCTTTATTTGATATTAAAGAGATATCGTGTGAAAGCGATCCTTTGCATATAGCCGATATAAACATTCCAGAGTTTCACAAAGAGATAGATCGACTCTCGATAGGGATTCAAAGCTTTAATAATGAGTATCTTATACAGATGGGGAGGCATCATAAATTTGGCTCAGCACAAGAGCAGTTTGAAAAAGTAAAAGCTATTTTAGAGGATTTTGCTATTGTAAATGTAGATATCATCTATAACTATCCAAGCCAGAGTGAGGCGCAGATACATGAAGAGATAGATCAGATTTTAAAACTACGCCCAAAACAAGTTACCTTTTATCCACTGATGTATGCACCAAATATTCAAGAACATTTGAGTAAAGAGTGGGGTGAACTTAACGATAAAAAAGAGCAAAAATTGTATGAGATCATTCAAAAGCGTATGGGTAAAGCATATACACAACGTTCCTCATGGGCATGGTCGTTAGAGGGGGATGATATCATCGATGAATACGTGATAGAGCGAAGTGAATATGTAGGTGTTGGGAGTGGTGCTTTTAGTTTTATAGGAGATACTTTATATGCAAATACTTTTTCACTTCCAAAATATGCTGAGTTATTAAAGCAAGAAAAACTTCCAATAACTCATGCAGTGAGTTTTCCTAAACGTGCAATTGCAGAGTATAGAATGGTGACTGAACTTTTTGGACTTCACGCATCTTCCAAACATCCAAAAATTGAGCAGTTTTTACTTAAACGTTTGGGTGTATACGATACAGAGGGGAATGTTTCTCAAAAAGGAAGTTATTTGATGTCAGTTATGATGCGAGAGTTTTATAATGGGATGGATTATGTTCGAGAAACGATGCGTAAAAGTTTAGATGAGAAAGATGGACTGATTGTAAAATAGTGTTTTAATATTAGTAAATAATTTATAATATTAAATATTTTTACTAAATGAAACACTTTAGAAAAATATAAGCTTTTAATTCCCTAATATCCTTACTGTGTTAGTTACAATGATAGATACTTGATTTTATCACATTGGATACACATGAAAAATGTTGGATATTTATTAGACAAATTAGGACATAAAATTAGCTATAGTATGCGGCTAATTTTTATTGTTTCACTACATATTATTATCATAGGTGTGAATGGATATATCACATACTATGGTGTAAATCAAATGAAACTTGATGCGCAGATAATAAATGAAAGTGGTGTAATTCGTGGTGGTGTGCAAAAAGTTTGTAAATTAGAAACAAATCAAATCAATAGTGATGCAGATATAAAACAAGTAGATACTATGTTTCATATCATGATTGATTTAGAAGGTGAAGTACTACTCAATAGAAATATGAATGCATTTTTGCAACAACTCCAATCTTTAAAAGCTGAATGGATAAGTTTAAAAGAACTCATTTATAGATATAGAGATGAGAGAACTCAAGAAAATAAAGAGAAAATTGTGACAGAGAGTGAGCATTTTTGGGAACATGCAAATCATACTGTGTATTTAGCCCAAGCACTTTCAGAAAATAAACTCTCCACATTTCAACTTATGTTTGTTGTATTTTTTATAGATTTTTTACTTATTATTGGGATTATATGGCTTATAAATCTTTTGGTACGTCATAACCTAGAAATTCATTCACGGATTGATCCATTAACAGGTGCATATAATAGAAATGTTTATAATGAAGAGATATATGCTGAGATCATTAGAAGTGGACGTTATGGTTATGGTTTTTCAGTTTTACTTTTAGATATTGATTTTTTCAAATCAATAAATGATGAATATGGACATGATAAAGGGGATGAAATCCTTGTTGAATTGTGTCAAGTTATCAATGAAAGAATTAGAAAAAGTGACTTGTTATGTCGTTTAGGTGGTGAAGAGTTTATCATTTTAGCGACTGAAACACCACTTGCTGGAGCGATTGAGTTGGCACAAAATATCAAAAATACTATAGCGGCTTACCCTTTCAATATCTCAAAAACTGTAACAGTTAGTATAGGTGTGAGCGAATGGAAAAAACAAGATACCAAAGATACTCTTTTTAAACGAGTTGATAAAGCACTTTACGAAGCTAAGGCAAATGGACGGAATCAAGTACAAGTGTTATAATATGAACATGAAAAAAGCATTTGAAATTATAGAAGATAGATACAGTGGCATAACGATACAAAACAGTTCGATTGAGCACTCACCTTTAGAGTTTGAAGAGGCTTTAGTCGCACTGCTTGAAAATGTAGAAAATAAAAAACTTCTTTGGATTAAACTCTCTATAGAAAATGCAGAGTTTATTCCACTTCTTACAAAGCAAGGGTTTGTTTTTCATCATTGTGATGAAAACTCTTTGATGCTAGTAAAAAAACTGATTACAGAACCTACAATGCCCACGGCAAAAAACCATACACTTGGTGTTGGTGTAGTGGTCTTGGATGGGAAGAAACTTTTAACCATTAAAGACAGAGTATATCAAACATATAAACTGCCAGGGGGCTATATAGACGATAGAGAAAACATCTCTAAAGCTGCAAAACGAGAAGTGTTTGAAGAAACTGGCATAAAGGTGGAGTTTGACTCCATCATTTCTCTTGGGCACTTCACTCCGGCACAATTTGGCGAGTCAAATCTTTATGTGGTGTGTTTAGCAAAACCACTTTCTTGGGAGATAACTATCCAAGATACAGATGAGATCGAAGATGCAAAATGGATAGATGTAGACGAGTACCTAGAGCGTGAAGATGTACTCCCCTACAACAAAGAGCTAGTAAAAACTGCACTCAAAACTAAACAAGGTTTTATAAAAAATGATGAGTTAGAACTACAAGTAAGGGTAAATACGGAGTATGAGCTTTTCTTTTGAGATGTTGGAGTTTAACTCCACGATTGAATCTCTATAATGTTTCCTTCGATATCTCGCAAATAGGTAAACTTTAACATGCCGACACCTTCAACTTCATTTTCAATAACTTCGCCTAAGGTTGTCGCTCCATGTTCAATAGCTTTTGCGAGTACCTGGTCTACATCATCCACTTCAAATGCGATATGTGTAAAACCAATTTGATTAGCCATGATTGGATTTGTATCTATAAATTTTTCGTAACTAAATATTTCTAATGTTGGTGGATTCTCATACCCTGGAAGAGACAAGTGTACACCCATCTGTCTGGCATTTTTTATGCCAATCGCTTTATCAAGCCATTCGCCTTTTAAATCTCTTTGGGGAGGTTTGACTTTACATTCAAAAACTTTTATATAAAAATCTGATAATTTTTTCCAATCTCTTGCGGCTATATTTGTATGTGCAAATCGCATATGTATGTTTCCTTTTTTGGGTCTAACGTTTAAACTCACCAATATGAAACCCGCGTGCGGGGTTCATATTGGTGTGCAGAGCCTTGTTAGGCTTCTGTCGTTTGTGGAGCTTGCAAGCTCGAAAAATACTTTTTTGTCATTACAAAGAAAATTGCAAAGACAATTCCGAAAAATACGGTGTTGTAAACAATACCGATGATATTGAAACCATTAAGAATACTAAGCACCCACACACATGCAGCTAATACGCCAAAAACAATAATCGAGATTTTTGAGCTTTTTTCTGGATTTGTAACGGAGTATTTTTTGTCAATGTACGAAAGTGAATACTTCACGCCAAGAAAGACAAAACCAATGCTGACCAAATCTTTTAGAATTCTCAGTGTTGTAGCGTCAAGAGAATCGCCTAAAAACTTGAGTACAAAGTACCCTGCCAGTAATCCAAAGAATGGAAATAGAATTGTTGTGTGTAGTATGTGATGTGTGACAACACTTGCAGCCGATTTTTCTTTTTTCACTTTTGCTCCTTTTGTAGCCTAACGTTTAAAATGAGCTAATAAATTGCCCACAGGATAATTTATTGGCTCCACTGATTTGTTAGCTAATTATATCCATTTAAGTAATCTTACTTTGAAAGTTTCACTTCATTAATTTGAATAATAGGTATAATATTTGTATAGTTTTTAATATCATTTTGTAACTCATCAGAATAAGGAAGAAAAGCTATCATAAAGTTTTCAAGTGTATCAAAATAATAATGACACATTGCAATATAAGATGACTCAATATTTTGTTCTTTTATATCAATACCTTTTTCAACAGATACTTTTATAAAACCTTGTGCTTTTGATAAAATCTCTATAGACCTTGGCATATGATTATTTATATAATAATCAAAGTCAAAATAATAGTTTTCTTTTTTTGTATATATACTTGAAATGTTAAACATAGTTTTCATTTTTGGTTACTTGTTTTAGATTATAAAGTAAAGTGTGCAGTTCGTCAATTAATACTTTATCAATAACTTTACCCTTATCATTAATCTTTTTATTAACCATAGAGACTGTTAAAGTAAGGTTTTTTTCGATTTTACCTGTTAAGACTTTAACCAAATTCATCAAAACAATATTTGCTTTATCTCCTCCCATCCCAGATGTTGAAGCACTGATTATAGCTACTGGTTTATTTACAATTTCAGCACTTGAAACCAACCAATCAAGAGCATTTTTCAATACTCCCGATATTTCAAAAGCATATTCTGGTGTGCTAATAATTATCGCATCTGAAGAAGCTATACTTTTTCTAAACTCTTGAACTAAGGCTGGTGAGAAATCTTCTTCTAATGTATGAGTATTAATATCAGGGTTAAAAAAAGGGAGTTTTCCCAAATCTTTGTAAATATTTACGTTTTCGTCTATCTCTTTTAGTGCTCTAACTATTGCACTGTTGTATGACTTTGATCTAAGTGAACCAGATATTGCTAAAATTTTCATTTTAGATTCTCATTTGTTATTTGAGCAAAAGCTTTTGCATATTTTTGTGACCAAATGAGTATTTCATCTATTACAGGTTTTAAATCATTGCCATACTCATTTAAAGAATATTCTACTTTTGGCGGTACTTGGGCAAATACCTCTCTATGGATTAGATTAAGTTGTTCTAATTCTTTTAATTTTATAGATAAAGTTTTTTTTGTAATAGGTTGTAAGTATTCAAAAAGCTCTTTAAATCTAAGAGGATTATTTTTTAAATACCAAATAATCATAAGTTTCGATTTATCGTTAAATATATCGAAAAATATTTCTGATGTAGAATTGTATTGTTTACTATTGAATTTTATCATAAGAGTAGCATATCTTTTAGTTTCTTTAATTATCCTTAGTATATTTTAATATACCTTACTTGTTTCTCTCTCTATAGCTAACGGTCGCGCTGAGCACCACTAAGTCAGACTTCATAAATCAGCTTGCTGATTTCTGGAGGATGGCTTGGTGTGTGACTCCTGGCATTTGATGGACGTAGCGAAGTGGAGACCAGCAAATGGTAGGTGGCACGTTCAGTGTTCAGCGCGACCGATGCGACGTATACGCGAAGCGGGTACGTCGCATCGTTTAAAATGAGCAATCAAAAAGCCGCCTGCGGGTTTTTGATTGGTCTCCTCTGACTTGTTATAGCAGTTACGCAACACAACTTTATTCAGCCGTTTGTGAACTTACTTCTTCCTCGCTGTCATCAGCTTTTTTTTCTTTGTGGATAATAGCAGCCTTCACCATCCATGCACCTACTAAAAAAATCAATAGACCGATAACTCCCATGACAATGCCTTTCATTAAAGCGCCATGCCATCCTTGTGTATAAAGGTTAATGTTTTTGAACATGTGCCCAAAGAAAGAGAGACTTTGTAGGGCGATAAATGTTCCTAGCGCCCCTACCAATACTCTAGCCATAATTGTTTTCATATCCATTATTTCAACCTTAAATTGGATTTTGTATTTTTCATTTCTAGTTACTCCTTCTAGCTATAACGTTTGAAGGGAGCTAATAAATTTCCCACAGGGTAATTTATTAGCTCCCCTGATTTGTTATATTTTTACTTAATGCCAAAATATTTTCTAAATGTTCACTTATTAAGTGATATGATTTTTCATTAACTTCTTTAGTAATAAAGTTCGTTGCAAAAACATCATATAGGGACTCTAAATTAATGTTCAGCTGATCAGAAATGTTTTTAAATTTACCCTTTGAGTTGTTAATTTGATTCAGCAACTCGGAGTTTACTGATGGAAATATTCTCTGCAAAAAACTTTCATCATATATAATATCTTCTGGTGTTTTCTGAGGCAAGAAGAATACTTTTTCTCTATAAAAGTTTATATATTTAGTATACAAATCCAGTTTTTGTTGCTTATTTGAACCATCCTTTCCTCCATCAACATTGAAATTAAATTTTTTAATATTTACACCTGTAATGTTGTATATCTCGTTTTCAAGGTATTGTTCTGTCTTTTTTGCTTCTGGAATCTCTGATAAGTCCACAACATTACACCTATACATGTCCCCATCTAGCATAAAAAAATAATTGTTGTCATTAACTTTAGAAAATGTTGTGATTAGTGAGGTCTTAATACTTGAAGCTCCACCTGAAAAATAACAAACATTAAACTGATTGTTTAAGCCTTTATTTTCAATTATTTTTTCTACTAATTTTTTTGCTAACGAATCTTCTACAATAATGTTAGGTACATCATAAGAAATCTCCAAGTTATTAAAAGCATTCAAATAGTTAACATTTTGTTCGATAGTTGTTTTTCCACTAGTATTTACAACAAAATTCTTTATACAGTCATTAGGTAGAAGCTCAACAAAAGATGAAGAATGTGTAGATAATATTACTTGTATCTTTTTCTCTATTATTAAATCAAGAACAAATTCAAGTAACCTTTTCTGAGCACCTGGATGCAAAGATAGCTCAGGTTCATCTAGTAATAAGATTGAATTTTTGGGAAGCGATGACATTTTATAAATAACATTTGAAACTATAAACTCACCACTCCCTGAATTGGCTTCAGAATATTGATTGCCGGACTTAAAAATTATACTTGTACCCCAGGTACCATTAAAAAATCTATGCTTTATTATTTTTACCTCTTCATATTCCTTACCTAAAATTCTATTTATAGCCTTAAGGTTTTGATTGTTTATATATGAAATGCTAGCCTTTTCCCCAGAGTTTGTTTTAGTTTCAATTGACTGCTGTACTTTTTTTGTAACTCTTTTTGCATAATCCGCTTTACTTTTAAGATCTGTTTTGGTTGTTTGATTATCAAAAAATATATTCTTTTCAAATGATCCAATTAAACTTTTGAACTCAATATCTGTGATCTTAGTGTATGTTTTAACTTCAGGATTTTCCAAGTAACTTTTAATTAACTTGTTACTACTCAAATCACTTTTTACTGGGGAGAACACCCAATCAAAGTGTTTTGTTTTTGATTCTTTAAATTCTCTTTCTGAAATCTTATATTGAAATTCAGATATTCCTTTGTCATTGAATTCATCCCATTCAGTCTCAAAAAAATAGTGATTTGCATTTCTACCTTTTGAAATAGATTTTATAAGTTTTAAAAGTGTAGATTTACCTGAACCATTTTTACCAACTAATACAGTTAAAGGATGATTGAAATCAACACGTGAATTGTCTTCAAATTGTCTAAATTTATTTACTTTCAGATATTCAAGTTCTACTTTTATAATTCCTTTTGAAAAGAGGGATTCAATAGTTTTTAATTTTGATAGCATTGTTTCTCCCTCTAAATATAACGGTCGCGCTGAGCACCACTAAGTCAGACTTCATAAATCAGCTTGCTGATTTCTGGAGGATGGCTTGGTGTGTGACTCCTGGCATTTGATGGACGTAGCGAAGATCAGCAAATGGTAGGTGGCACGTTCAGTGTTCAGCGCGACCGATGCGACGTATACGCGAAGCGGGTACGTCGCATCTATTTATTCAACGAACATTATATATTAAACTGCTCGGTATTTCCAAATAAATGAACATAAAAAATGTCGGTTTAAATGAAAAAATATGACAAATTGCAATGATTTTAGTTCTTTTTGGTTAAAAGAACTAGAATTGACAAAATTTACAATGTACATTTAAAAATATAATCGCCGTTATTTGAGCATTTTGCCGTTTAATCGTTAAAAAAAAGTGTTAAATGTACATTTTGCATGTTTAATTTGAGGAGTTAAAATGAAAAAAAAGTTACTTGACATCGTTAGAGATAAGATCAGATTTAAGCACTATAGTATTTCAACAGAAAAAACATATATATTTTGGATAAAACATTATATATTTTTTCATCATAAGCAACATCCTGAAAATTTAGGCAAAAAGGAAATAGAAGATTTTTTAACTTTTTTAGCAGTAAAGAAAAAAGTGTCACCGACAACTCAAAACCAAGCTTTTAGCGCTTTGCTATTTTTATATAGAGAAGTGTTGGGTATCGACATCAGCACTTGGAATGTTCAAGCTTTAAGAGCACAGCAAAGAAAGCACATCCCCGTAGTGCTTACAAAAGATGAAGTGCAAACCATCATTTTAAATATGAACGGTATCTATCAGCTTATGGTCAAACTTATGTACGGGTGTGGACTTAGAATGTGAAAAGCGTAAAATAAATGACAACTGCTTGTCATTTATAGCTTTGGAACCTGAAGTGTTGTACCAAAGGTACCACTGATGGCTGTTCAAAATATTCGGATAAAAGATATAGATTTTGGTTTTGATAAAGTTTATATATGGGATAGTAAATCATTAAAAGACAGAACGGTGCCACTTCCATTGAAGATCAAAGATGAGCTAAAAGTACAAGTTGAACAAGTCAAAAGTTATTAGCCCTTTAGATTTTTAAATGTGCTATAATTACACAATTCAAAAATAAAGGAGAGATTTATGAAAAGTCAATACATTACTATTTCAACATCAATGTCAGGACGTTGTTCTGCAACTAAAGCTTCTCTCCTTCTGCTGCACCTGCTGTAATTTTTCTTTATATTTTCATTTCGTAATTTTTTTTAGTTTTGCTTTTTAGGGCGTAGTACGTCTACACATAAGCATACACCTATTTTTATTGTTAATTTTTAAGGAAAAACCTATGTGTAATTACACAAAATACAAACCGTATGAAACGGTTACATTGGAAAAAAGAGAGTGGGCAGATAAAACTGCCTCAAAAGCCCCAACATGGGTAAGTACAGACTTGCGCGATGGTAATCAAGCTTTGGCAAACCCTATGGGGATAGAGCAAAAAGTAGCGTATTTTAAAGCGCTTATTGCGTTTGGTTTTAAAGAGATAGAGGTTGCATACCCAAGTGCTTCACAAACTGAGTTTGATTTTTGTCGCAAGTTGATCGAGGAGGGTTTGATACCTGATGATGTAACTATAGGGATCTTAACACCATCGATCGAGAAACATATAAAGCGAAGTTTTGAAGCATTACAAGGTGCAAAACGGATCACTATGCACTTATACAATCCAACTGCATCAAACCAAAGAGAAGTTGTGTTTAAACGATCAAAAGAGGAGATCATCACTTTAGCATTGCAAGGGGTTAAGTGTATAAAATCAGAGAGTGAAAAGTTTGTAGGGGAAGTGGTATTTGAGTATTCACCAGAAAGTTTTTCGCAAACGGAGTTGGCGTATGCTTTGGAAGTCTCTAATGCGGTGATTGAAGCCTATAAACCAACACCAACAAAACCAATGATCTTGAATTTGCCAAATACCTTAGAAGCATGTACACCAAATGTGTACGCTGATCGTATAGAGTGGATGGCTAAACATATCCAAAATAAAGAGAGTGTCATTATAAGCGTACATCCTCACAACGATAGGGGATGTGCAGTTGCAAGTGCGGAGTTGGCAGTTTTAGCAGGAGCGAGCAGGGTAGAGGGAACGATGCTTGGAAATGGTGAGCGAGCTGGAAATGTGGACTTGGTAACTTTGGCGTTTAACTACTATTCGCAAGGGATTGATCCGAAGTTAGATGTGGAAAAAGTAGATGCTATTTTGGAGAAAATTACCTCTATAACAGGTGTCAAAGTACCCCAGCGTCACCCTTATGTGGGAGATATGATTTACACTGCTTTTTCAGGCACACATCAAGATGCTATAAAAAAAGGTATGGATATCCATCGTCAAAAAGAGGGAAATTTTTGGGAGGTACCGTATTTGCCAATCGATCCAGAAGATATAGGGCGAGAGTATAAAAACTCTATTCGTATAAATTCTCAGTCGGGTAAAGGTGGGGTAGCGTATGTGTTAAAAGAGATATATGACATTAATGTTCCCAAAGAGTTACAGGCAAAACTTGCTGATGAAGTAAAGAGTATTTCTGAAAAAAGAGGCGGTGAGATAAGCAGTGATGAGATTTTAGGGATTTATGAAGAGATGATTCGTTAATGTATAGATTACAATAAAACATAAAAAAACAAGTTTAGTATAATTTATAATTAAGAAAAAAAAGCGTAGAATTAAAAAACTATTGTTTTTTTATATGTATAAATAATAATAAATAACACTAAAAGGATATAAGATGAAGATATCACTAAGTGTGACGCATGATTGTAATTTACGCTGTGAATATTGTTATGCTGGAGAAAAGAGTAGCTGTACTATGGATATAGAAACAGCGAAGAAAATTATTGATTTTATCATATTAATCACTCCGCCAAAAGAGGACTTGAGCATAGGTTTTTTTGGTGGAGAACCCTTAATGGAGTTAGGTCTTATAGATGAAATCATAGAATACATTTATACTAAAAACCTTCCACATCCCATCTCCTTTAGTATCACTACCAATGGAACACTATTAAATAGTAGTGCAATAGATTTGATAAAAAAACATGGTATCAATATAAGTGTTAGCATTGATGGTCCACAAGATATCCATGATAAGTTCCGAAAAGATAAATATGGTAATGGAACTTTTAACCGCATTAGTAAAAATATCAAAAATCTTGCTAATCATATAGAGTATTTTCAAGTGAACTCTGTGTTTACTCCTTTAACTATAAAAAGACTAGATGAAACAGTACGCTTTTTGATTGACAATGAGCTCTATCGCATCCATCTCAATCCTGATGTATCGATAGAGTGGGGTGAAGAGAGCTTTGATGATATAGCAGATGGGTATCAAAATATAGCAGATACTTATATAGAGATGTTTAACCAAGGTCAAGAGATAGCTATAAACCTACTTGATAGTAAGCTAATTCTCTTTTTCAAAGGTGGTTATGAGGAGCGAGATAAGTGTGGTATGGGTGAAACAGAGTTTGGATTTGCACCAAGTGGAAATGTATATCCATGTGAGAGACTCATTGGTGATGATACTGATGAGCAGATGAACATGGGAAATGTTCATACAGGCGTAAACTTACTACATCGCTGTGTTATAGGGCGAAAAGAAGCTAATGAAAATGAAGAGTGTAAAGAGTGTGAGTTACAAAAGTACTGTATGAACTGGTGTGGATGTACAAACTATCATATGACAGGTTCAGCAAGTAAAGCAAGTGCGATGATGTGTTATAGTGAAAGACATGCTATAAAAGCTGCAAAGTATGTTTTTGAATCTCTGCAAGATAATGAGCTTTTTGCACAACATATGTTGAACTATTCCAATTAAATGAGATAAATCCAATATATAGGAGGTGTGATATTTTAAAAAAAATGGTAACACAATCTAAGTTGCAAAGAATTTTGCGGATCGTTTCATAAGCAAAAAAAGGAGCAAATGATGGCGAAAAAATTAACAAAAATTGATATAAGTAAAGTTGAGGTTGATCCTTCATTATTTAGAACTATTAGACCAATTGACCCTCGTATTATAAGAGGAGTGTTCCCTATACCTCAGTTCATTCTTCCAATAGAAAGATTACGAGAGATAGCAAAAGGGCAAGTTCGCTATGTCTTAAAAAGTGCACCTGTAAAAGCATCTAAAGGGAAAATTATTGAAGGGATTGAAGGTGGTATAAGAAGGGCACATTTACATTTAGATGATGAAATTGTGCTTTTAGATAAAAAAGCATTACAAAGTTATCTAAAACTTGCTGCTAAAGAGTTAGATAAGATCAAAGATATTAACCAAATAGAAACATTTATACAAATGTAAATATATAGACTTACCGATAATCGGTGGGTCTATGAGAAACTGGTCTCACTAAAGTAAGACTTAAGAGATAATTTTATACTATGTGATTAGGTTTAAAAATATTTTTTATAGTTTTTATTTATAGAATTCAAAAAGAGGCCGTATGTTTGGTATTAACAGAAAATTTGATAAAACATTAACAAATGAAGATACTCAAAAAAAACTACATATCTTAGAAGCTGCTATAGATAACGCAAAAGAAGCAGTATATATCATCGATGAATTTAACAACTATAGATTTTTATATGTAAATGATGCTGCATGCAATATGTTGGGTTATAGCCGTGAAGAGTTTTTACAGATGAATGTTTCAGAGATTGAAGCAAAATATTCTAATGTAGAGATAGCTCAACAAGCTAAAATGAAAGAAAAAATAACTTTTAATACATTACATAAAGCAAAAGATGGGCATTTAGTTGGAGTACATATATCTGGTTCTGTTTTTGAGTATGACAATTTTCCTTTTCGTATAGCAATAGCTCAAGATATAACAGATATCTCAAATTTACAAAAAAAACTAAAAGAAAAAGAGCAAGAGTTTTCTATGATAGCTGAAGCCTCACCAGGTGCTATAAGTAGTTTTCACATAGATAAGAATGGCAAGAGCTCATTTAGGTTTATCTCTGAGAATATTTTTGAACTTTTTGGTATAGAGGCTGAAGAGATTTATAAAGATGCCTCTTTATTGTTAAAAGCAGTTCATCTTAAAGATAGAAAAAAAGTAAAAAAAAGTATATTTGTAGCAACATATGCAAAAAATGACTGGTATCAAGAGTTTAGAATAAACCATCCAACTAAGGGTGTTAGGTGGATGGAAAGCCATGCAAAATATCGTTACAACTCTGATGATTTTATTTGGTATGGATTTGTATATGACATTACTCAACGAAAAAATAACGAGTGTGAATTATATAAACAAAAAGAGATGTTTAGAAATCTAGCAGAAAATACAAAAGATATGATAGTGCGATATGATCTTGATTGTCGTAGAACATACATAAATCAAGCAGGTGTAGAGCTTTTAGGGAGAGATAAAGAACAGCTACTTGGTCAAACACCATCTGAATACTCAGCGATGTTGGCAAATCAAGAGTTTGAAGAAAAAATGCGTGAAGTGATTGCAACAGGTCGAGCAATGGATATCAAAGAAGCATTTGTTCGTGCAAATGGTAAGATTGGTTGGGGGTCGCAGCATATCATCCCAGAAAAAGATGAACATGGAGAGGTAAAAAGTCTCTTGGTTATTGGAAGAGATTTAACAGAGCTCAAACATAAAGAGCGTTTTTTAATGGAAAAAGAGCAACTTTTTAGAACTTTAGTTGAAAATAGTCCAGATGCCATAGTCAGATATGATAGAGAGGGTAATAGGATATATGCTAATCCTACGTTTTTAAAAGAAACTGGTCTCACGCATCAAGATATCAATGGAAAACCTTTTTCAGATATAAGTAGTGAACAGATGCAAGAGTATAGCGATAAATTACATCATGTTATGAATGATGACGTAGAAGATGAGATGAAATTACACTGGACAAATATGGCAGGAGAACATAGGGTAGGACATATCCGTTTTGTCCCTGAAAAAGATGTTTTCGGGCTTATTGTAGGTGCTATGGCAACAGGACGTGATATAACAATGTTACAATAAAAAGCTATTTTACTACAACCTGATTTCGTCCTTCATTTTTAGCAATATAGAGTGCTTTATCTGCTCTACTTAAACTTTTTTCTATACTTTTTTCAACACTAAAATTTATCTCTGAAACACCTAAACTCACAGTGAAATTAAATGTTTTATGTTTTGTAGTTGTAATGATAAGTTTTTCAACATTTTGTTTAATATTTTGAGCGACTTTATTTGCCCCATCTATATTTGTTCTTGGCAGTAATAGAACAAACTCTTCACCACCATATCTACACACTACATCATTATCTCTACAAGAATTTTTTAAAAGATTTGATAACTCGGTTAAAACAAGATCGCCTATAGCATGTCCGTATGTATCGTTAATATCTTTAAACTTATCAATATCTAACATAACTGTAGCTAATGGCTGAGAATTTCTCATACACATTTTAAAAATTTGTTCAGAAATATCTGTAAAATATCTTCTATTATAGAGTTTTGTAAGTGGATCAGTTGAAGCTAAAAGTTTGAGTTGTGCATGTGCTTCATCAAGTTCTTTTGTTGAAACATTTATAAGATGAGAAAGTGCTTGAATAGCTGTTGTGTTTGTTGCGGTTGGATTGACTATAATTTTTTGTTTGTTATATTCATTTGATTCACTAAGCGCAAGGATTGTTAAACTTTGGTTGAGTAGCTCTTTTTTGTTGTTTGTGCTAAAAAATTCACCGTATGTAAAAAAGCCACTAGTTGGAGCTATTTGATTATATACCAGTGTTTCATGTTGGATATCTTCAGGTATAAATCTTCGTCTTGCCATGCATGAGTACATAAAAATTGTTTCAATACTTTTATCATAAAGTTTATCGATATGAGGTTGCGTTTGACTTAAAATTTCATCTAGTTCACCATAACCAAACCTTACTTTATCTCCATTTTTGAGATTCCCCGCAAAAATCAATGAACCATCATTTTCTTTAGATATAGGCGCTCTGGCAATATTTAACCCATCTCTTTGGATGATAAGTGGAAATTCTATACCAATAAAAGGAAGTTGTTTACTGATGTCATTTCCTAGATAGTATTGATAAGTATCAACTGTTGTTTTATCATCTATGGTGTAAACTCGATTTTTTTCAGCTTTTGTGATTTTTAAAGTTTTTCCTATTGGTTGCCAACTAAAACTAAAATCTGTAAAAACCTTTAAAGATTTAGAGCTTAAAGAAACACCTACAACTCCTTTAGAGTAGATAGATTTTTTATCAAAGACATAAGTGCCTTGAAAAGTTGCGTTGTCCCCAGCTAAACCACCTGCTACGAGTATATTTTTGTCAATAGAGTTGATTCCATTAAGATACTCTTCCCCATTAGCTCCAAGACCATCTATAAAGGAGATAATCACTTGTGTATCATTTTCTATGAGTGATGATGCAAGTTGTTGTCCAGCTTGGAAATAATCAGAAAAATCTCCAGAGATATACGTTTGTAGAGAAACATTTTTAAAAATACTAAAACTTATCACTGTCGTGTCTGTTGTCACTTTACCATTTTTTATTTCACCATCAGTCGTTGCACCGATAACAGATGCTTGTGGAAATTTTTCTGAGAGAATATCTAAAATGCTTTGTATACATTTGAGATCATTTAAAGAAGTAAATATTTGTATTAAAAGATGTTTAGAATCTTCTATGGTGTGCTTTTGAACAAACTGTTCTAATTTGAACTTTGATGTGTAGTAGGTATTAAAAGTTTGCATATCTCATCTTAGTTTGTACATATTGTTTAGTAATTATTTTAGCATAATTTAAAATGAAAACAACGAAAATACTTAAGAAACTTAATCCTCACTAATAAAGTTAAATTAAGGCATAAGTTATATAATATAGAAATAAACCTTTTCTGTTTATTTTAGTTGTTGGTAATTTGTTACCTAAATAATAGTTACTCTTGTGGTTAGGAGGAAGATTATGGGAACGATAAAAGTTGCAATTGTGGACGATGAGAAGCAAATATTGGATATGTTAGAAGGGTTTTTACACCATACATTAAAGTATAGTGTAAAAGTGTATCAAAATCCTTTAACGGCTCTTGAAGAGATCGATCATAAAATAGATATAGTACTGCTAGATATTATGATGCCTCAAATGAATGGTTTGGAGTTGTTGCCAAAGTTGCAACAAAAATATCCTGATCTTAAAGTGATTATGATGACTGCATATTCTACGTTAGATAAAGTTTTAGAATCACATCGAGGTGGAGCTATTCACTATATCATGAAACCATTTGACTCTTTAAAAGGTTTAGAGGAAAAAATAGAGAGCTTAGCTACAGTATCTTAAATGAAAACAAAGTTTACCTATTGGCTCTCTATAAGTGTTTTAGCTGTTTTATTTTTCGGTATTATTGGATTTGTATATCTTTTAGAAGAGACTAGACTTTACCCAAATATAAAGCTATTACACAGCTTTTTTGTTTTGATGAGTTTTCTTTCATTTGTGCTTTTTTTAGCAGTTTTATTTTGGTTTTTCTCTGTAAGAAGAAACGAACAAAATGCTTTAAAAGAGTTACAAGAACTTAATGAAGAAAATCAACTTTATTTTGAAAGTGCTACAGCTGGTTTTTTAGTTGTTGATCTTAATAGAAAGATTTTAAAAGTAAATCCTAAACTTTGTAAAATATTTGGTTATGCTAAAGAAGATCTCCTTGGAAAAAGTACAGCTATATTTCATCTTGATAAAGCACATTATGAAAGTTGGAATCAAGATATATATAAAAAAGCGAAACAAGATGAAGTCATAGTTATTAGATATCCTGTTTTACATGCCAATGGCTCAAAAATATGGATAGATATCTCTGGCATCCCTGTTTATAGTAGTGTAAAAAATGAAAAAACAGTTCTTTGGACTATTATTGACGTGACTGATGAGATGAATTCAGCTGAATTACTCCAACAATATAATGAACAACTTCAAGAAAATTTATCTTATTTAAAAACACTTATAAATACTGCTCCAATTCCTATATTTATCAAAGATAAAAATTTTCGTTATGAGGAGTGTAATGATGCATTTTTACAACTATTTAAACTCAATAAAGAGGATGTCTTTGGAAAAATAGATCGTGAGATATTTGACCTGGAATTTGCTCAAGAGATACAAGAAAAAGATGAAGAACTTATTGAGCAGTTACATCAAAATTATGTTTTAAGAAAAAATGATGATGGCATGACAAAGGTTTTGAAGTATTATACAAATGCCATCATGTTAAACGATACATTAAGAGGTTATATCGGTTTTTGTAATGATATCACGCAAACAGAGGAAAAAGAGCTGTATCTGAATTTGCGTGTGGAACAAGAAGTTATGAAAAACTTGGAGATGCAAAGAAAACATTATAAAGAGCGTATGGATGATGCCAAATTTACAGTTATTGGAAAACTTGCTGCTGGAATTACACACGAAATAAATACCCCATTAACATATGTTAAAGGAAATATAGAGATTTTAGAAATTAAACTAGAATCAATGCAAAATACTGACTTTAAAAACGATTTTTTACAAATATCAGAGGGATTAAAACGTATAGAGGGGATAGTTACCTCTATGCGTGAAATGTCACAACAAAATGGTGAAGCAAAAGAGAAAGTAGATGTTTTTGATACAGTTATGATGGCAATAACATTAGGATATAATCGCTCAAAACAAATAGCGACTATTGAGGTTCAAGGAAAACCATTTACTTTTGGAATGAAAACAGATGAGATAGATTGTTATGTGTTAGGGCAAAAACAAAGACTTGAACAGATTTGGGTAGTACTTTTAAATAATGCACTTGATGAATTAGACAAACATGGAAAATATGATGAAAATTTTATAAGAATCACATGTGAGCATAAAGATGATTTTATAGTTATCCGTTTTGAAGATAGTGGTAAAGGTATAGATGCAGAGATATTAGATAAGCTTTTTGATCCATTTGTAGGGCATAAAGAGTATGGAGGTATAGGTATAGGGCTCAATATCGCTAAAAAAATAGTTGAAGATCATAATGGTTCAATCGATGTACATAATAACGATAAAGAGGGGAAAGGTGCTGTTTTTGAAGTTGTACTTCCAGCATTCGCTAAATAGAGTCTACTTTGTTTGTCGATATATAAAACTAAAAACTTCTGCAATCGCTTTGTACATTGCAGGTGGTACTTCGTGACCCAGTTCAACTTTTGAGAGTAACTCGATCAGGTCTTGATCCTCTTTGATCGGGACACCGTTTTCTTTTGCAATCTCTATGATTTTTTGTGCAGTTTTACCTTCCCCTTTGGCAGTGACTTTAGGTGCAGAGTTTTTACTTGCGTCGTATTTGAGTGCGGCTGCTTTTGGCTTCATATCTTAACCTCAAATCCTAGTTTTATGTCGTCATCTTCTGAGGCATATTTTGTCTGCATTGGATCGATAAAGCGAATATCTTTTACAGATAATCCTGTAGAAGTTAGTTGCTCTTTTAACTCTTGAAGAGCACTTTGTAGACGTTGTTTTAGTTCTTTATTTGGTGTTGAGATGTTTACGTTGAGGTACTTTTTCTCAAAAAGCCCAAGACGTATATGAAGATCGCCGTACTCTTTTAAGGTAAGATCGATGTCGCAGAAGTAGGCATCATTTGTATCTTTTTTTATGCTAAAACTTCCATCTTCTAACGCGTCAAACTGGTAGGGTATATACATGGCTGAACCGTTTGAGAGATGTGAGAGCAGTTGATAGTAATCGATCTGTAAGGAGAGCTTGTCTACAATGTTTAGCAGTTGTATTTTGTTCTCAAACGGAATGTTTTGCAACTCCTGTTTTGTTTTTAAAAGTGCAGCTTTAAAATCGTTCGATAAAAGTTCTTGGATCTTAGCATCTTGTGGATTGAGATTTTTGAGTTTTGACTCTAAAAAAATGCCCGAGTTTTCGAGTTTTGCTTTGAGCACTTTGTCATCTATGTTTTTAATATCACCCATCATAGCTTGTAGGTTTTTCTCTATAGGCAGATTTTGTTTCTCATTTTGCAAAAGAAGTAAAAAATCTTTCATGCTTGTTTTTATGCTTCCGAGCTCCTTTAGAGTAGGGTTGTTTTGCAGGAGTTCTAAAAGTTTTTGGTTTTGCAACTCATTGGTTGCAGAGTCTTTAAAAATACTCGTTAAAATCGAAGAGAGATCTTTAGCTTGAGAGAGCTGGGCAAACTTCTCGGGTGCAATATCTTGAAGCACACGAGCAAGTGCTTTGTTGGTTGATGGTAAAAAGATATTTTGAAGTTTTGCCGATGTTGACTCTATCATAGCTAAAGTTTCATATTAACAGCTCAAAACTGTAATAGTATCCTCTGCTTTTGGAACTAAACATAAAAAGCTATATGTTTCATCTCCAAGTGTTTCGTACGCATGTGCTACACCTGCAGGGATCAGTAAAACATCTCCACTTGATGCTTCAAACTTCTCATCGCCAATAGTTACAAGTGCTTTTCCACTGATCACAAACTGCTCATGCTCTACAGAGTTTGTATGTAGCGGCATAAAACCACCTGCTTCGATCGTAAAGTTTCTCATAGCAAAGTTAGGTGATTCATCTGGTGAGAGTAACATCTTCATCCCAACACCTTTTCCGGCACTTTGCGCCATTGTTTCTACATCTTTGATATTTTTGTGCAAATACATAAAATCCCTTTTTTTACACATTATATCAATAAAATTGTAAGAATATTGTTTTATAATTAGAAAAATGAAAGGCTAAGGTATAGATGAAAAGTTACTTGATCACTGCTTCGGTTGATAAGTTAGCACAACAGCTACAAAAACATAGAGTTGATTTTGTGCTTTATCGAGATAAACAAACACCTCATTATAAGCAAGAAGCACAAAAGTTTGTAGAAGTGTGTCAAAAGTTTCCAGTAGTTAAACCATTTATACACCAAGATGTAGCATTTGCAAGAGAGTTAGGCACAGGTGTACATTTAACATCTAAACAATTCGATCAAATACAAAAAGCAAAAGAGTTTGGAGTTGAAGTGATCATCTCAACACATACACATGCTGAAGTTTTAGAAGCACAAAATTTAGAAGCTGATTATGTTACATACAGCCCGATCTACCCATCGCCAAACAAAGGTGAACCAAAAGGGATAGAAGACCTAAAAAATCTGATCGAAAAAGTAAATATAAAAGTGTTTGCCTTAGGTGGAATAGTGACCCAAGAGCAGATAAAAGAGGTAGACGATGCAAAAGCGTATGGCTTTGCATCTATTCGTTATTTTTTTTAAGCCAAAGAAAGTTCTCCAAGATAGCTATGAATAGTATTCCCTTTAGAGAGCCAGTTTAATATCCCTCCATTTAGGTTTTTTACATTAGTAAAGCCGAGTTTTTGAAGTTGGTATGCTGCTAATGCACCACGTGGACCTTTCAGACAATAAGTGATGATTTGCGCATCTTGCCCAAACTGTTTTGCTACTTTTTCTATAGCCATAAACTCTAACTTTCCTCTTGGAATTGTGAGCACTGTATGAGCGTTAATGTAGCCAGAACTAAACTCTTCAGGCTCACGAACATCGATAAGGATGATATCTTTGCTTATATCATACAACTCCTCAACATCTATATTGATAACGTGAGTGTTTGCTTCTTCTATAACAGCTTTTAAATGCTCAGATAAAAAGACTTCATCACACCTTTTAGCGTACTCTTCAAGTTTAGTATTTAAATTTCTCATATCTATTCCTTTTTAGTTTTCAGTTGCCCTGCTAAATGCCCACTAGCAAAACTCCATTGTAGATTGTACCCACCACAAGGACCATCTAAATCCATAAGCTCTCCACAAAAGTAAAGACCATCTATAAGCTTACTCTGCATCGTTTTTGGATCGATCTCTTTAAGACTTATACCACCTCTAGTAATCATCGCCATTTTAAAGCCATCGTGTCCTATCACAGTTAATGGTGTCCATGCGAGTAACTGTATAAGTTTATCACGTTTTTGCCCATTTATGTTTTTATAAGTGATATCAGGTTGAATTTCTGCTAATTTACACAACTCATAAGAGAGTGGTAGAGGAAGTAGAGTGTGTACAAGCTCTACTATTGTTTTGTCGGGATTATTTTGTGATGAAGATTTTAAAACTTCTCTGATCTGCTCCTCATTTTTTCCTTTTGTAAGATTAAGTAAGATTGGAACTTCATCATATTTTTTTAAAATAGGTGTCACCTCTCTGGCAAAATCAAGCACAACAGGACCACGAATACCATCTTTTGTAAAGATAAGATCACCTTTTGCACGAAGTTTTTTATACTTTTTAAGATCAACGCGCAGTTCTACTTTTGGGATCGTATCTGCACGACAACTCTCTTGCCAGCTCTCTTTTGTTTTTAGAGGCATCATAGCAGGGGAGAGATCTGTCACTTTATGACCTAATGCTTCAACTAAAGCATAACCATCTCCCTCAGCTCCAAGAGTAGGATAACCAAGCCCTCCAGTTGCTAAGATCACAGCGTCTACTTTATAAGTGTTGTCTTGTGTTTGTACTCCAATAATGTGCGCATCTTCAACAAGTAAGCTCTCAACTTTTTGCTCACACTTTAGCTCTACACCTAAACGTGTAAGTTCATCTAAAAAAGCATCTATGATTGTTTGGGATGAGTGTGAAGTTGGAAAGATACGAAAACCATCAGGTGCGTGTGTTTCAACTCTAATGCTCTTTAAAAAATTTATGAGTTCTTTATGATCGAAACCATTTAGGGCGTCTTGCATAAAACGACCATCACGACCAAAACGACTCATAAACTCTTCATTTGAAAGTGTATTTGTAAGGTTACAGCGCCCACCACCCGTTGCTTTTAGTTTTGAGGCAATTTTAGAGAGTTTTTCCAAAAGTAGGACTTTTTTGCCTTCCCGTGCTGCGACAACAGAAGCTATCAAACCTGCGGCACCACTTCCAACAACTATAAGATCGTATCTATTTTTCATAAGCTTATTCTACTATAATTGCACTTATGAAATGTACCTACTACGGCGATCGAGAGAAATGTTACAAGTGTTATAGACCTATGAGCTCGTGTATGTGTGAGTATTGTGAAGATATTCAGACAGATACAAAGTTTGTAGTTCTCATGCACCCAAAAGAGTTTAAAAAAGTCAAAAACAATACTGGGCATTTCACTCACCAGAGTTTAAAAAATTCAGAGCTATTTGTAGGTATAGATTTTTCAAATAATCAACGTATAAATGAGATCATAGCTACACATGAGAGCTATATCCTTTTCCCTTCTGTAGATGCGTTAAATATCTCAAAAACAAATCCAAAAACATCCTCAAAACCTTTGGCAATATTTATTATTGATAGCACGTGGGCTTGTACAAAAAAGATGTTTACTTTAAGCAAAAATCTAAACACACTCAAACATATGAGCTTCACAACAACAAAAACTTCATGCTATGAGATCAAAGTACAACCAAATGAAGCATACCTCTCAACAATAGAGTCAACACAGGTGGTTTTAGAAGCGTTAAATAACTGGAAAATTGAAGCGATTAAAGAGAAACAATTGCAAAATTTCATCAAACCTTTCTTTAAAATGATTGAGTATCAAAAAGAGTTGATAGCAAATCCTAGAAGCCATGCTGTACGTTTTAAACGATATTCTAGGTAAAAAGTGCCTCTAAATTTACTTTTTATTAAATATATATGAATAGACTACAACCTTCAATTAAAATAATAAAAAAAGGATAAACATGAAATTATCATATATTATAAGTGGATTATTAGTAACTTCTTCATTATTTGCAGGAACTCATACTGGACATTGGGGCTATAGTGGTGAAGAAGGGCCTGAACATTGGGGAAATATTGATCCAAAATATGCTGAGTGTAAACTAGGTGGTTCACAATCACCAATCGATATCAATGCACAAAACACGATTAAAACTATTGGATTGGATGCAATTAAATTTGATTATAAAACAGCAGCAACTTCCATTGTAAATAATGGTCATACTGTTCAGGTGAATATTGCAGATGGAAGTACAATCACAATAGATGATAAAACTTTTGAACTCAAACAGTTCCACTTCCATGCTCCAAGTGAAAACCATATAGATGGAAAACCTTTTCCTCTTGAAGCACATTTTGTACATGTTGCAAAAGATGGTTCATTAGCAGTTGTTGCAGTGCTTTTTAAAGATGGTGTAGAAAATCCAATTATTAGCAAAGTTTGGAAGAAAATGCCCCATAAAGCAGGTAAACAAAACGAGTTCAAATTAAGTGCTGCAATGATTAATAAAATACTTCCTTTGGATAAAACATACTATAGATTTGATGGTTCATTAACAACTCCACCATGTAGTGAAGGTGTACGATGGTTTGTTATGAAAAACAACCCTGAAGTCTCAGCTGGGGAAGTGAATGAATTTGCCCACATAATGCATCATCCAAACAATCGACCTATCCAACCTACATACGCTAGAAAAGTACTTCAATAATCAAAAAAACAGAGAATTTTCTCTCTGTTTTAACTATCTCTGAAAACTAAATTAACACAAAATTAACACTTGTAAGATATATTTACAATATTTTTTAAAAATATCTTAAGAAAAAAAGAGAGTGGGATGAATATAGAATTGGTTAAGAATATTGTTGATTATGGAATCATAGGATTGCTTGGGCTTATGAGCTTTTTAGCTTTGATGTTTTGGGTTGAAAGACTTTTGTTTTACAAAGGGGTAGATGTAAAAAAGTTTGAAACCAAAGAAGAGCTTGAAATTGCTGTGACAAATAATATAAACATTATCTCTACGTTTGGTTCTAATGCTCCGTATATTGGACTTTTAGGTACTGTAATTGGAATAATCGTTACATTTTATACAATGGGGCAAAGTGGTGATTTGGATGCAAAGATGATTATGACCTCTTTGGCATTAGCACTTAAAGCAACGGCGATGGGGCTTGTTGTAGCCATTCCAGCAATTATTTTTTATAACCATTTAACAAGAAAGATAGAAGTGCTACTTGCTAGATGGGATATAGCTCAAAAGAAACAAAATGCAGCTTAAAAAATTTGACTCTATAAATGTTGTACCATTTATAGATATAATGCTTGTGCTTTTAGTTATTGTCCTTACAACAGCATCTTTTGTGGCCAAGGGGATTATCCCAGTTGATCTTCCAGATGCATCTTCTGCTGTAAAACAAGATGAAAAGAAAAACTTAATTATTACTATCAAAAAAAATGGGGATATCCTTTTTGATAAAGAAACTGTTGCAAAAGAGGATATAGAAAAATCTCTCTTAATGTATAAAAAAGATACTGTAATAGCTATAAATTGTGATAAAAAAGCAGAGTTTGAAACGTTTGTACAAATACTGGATATTTTAGAAACAAACAAGTTTAAAAACTTGGGAATCATCACAAAAAAAGATCAATCATAGGAATTAGATTATAAATGTTTGAGCGTTTTTTAAAGTTCTTTATAGAGAACTATAAAATGAACTATACTCTGTTTTTTCTTATCTTTGCGATAGGTATTTACGCCTATACAAAGATACCAAAAGAGATTTCACCTACAATAGAACCAGATTCGATTACTATCAGAGGGAGTTACAGTGGAGCTTCAGTTGATAGTTTAAACACTATGGCAGTTGTAGGAATTGAAGCAGAGGTACAAAATATTGTAGGCGTTGATAATGTTTCTTCCGTTATAACACCTGGGAAGTTTTCTGTTACGATGGAACTTGAAAAAGGGGCAGATAGGGAGACGGTATTACGCGATGTTGAAGATGCTATAGCCTTGGTTAAACCTGATTTACCAAGTGATATGGATATTCCAAATGTAAGAAATGTAGCCCATGCTAGAGGATTGATGCAGGTCTCTATACGCTCATCCGAGCTTTCTCGTAGTGATCTACAAGCATTGGCAAAAAAGCTAAAAACAAAAATATTGTCAATTGAGAATATCTCAGATGTTACGATTTTTGGGGATTCTGATCTATATTATGAAATACTTATCGATGAAGATAAGTTAAGCGCTTATGGACTCTCTTTAGATGATGTTGTGAAAGTTTTTTCAGAGCTTTCATATATTTTCCCTCTTGGAAAAATCGATAACGCAAAAGAGCAGTTTTTCCTTTCAATAAAAAATGGACAGGAAAAGTCACATAGGTTAGAAGAAACAGTCATAAATGTTGGCGATAAACAGCTCAATATAAGTGACATTGCAAAAATCACAAAGAGATATGAAGACGTCTCAACATTAGCAAGTATGGATGGAAAAAACTCCATAAGTTTATCTATCTCACAAAATCCTATAGGCAATGCTATTATTATCTCGGATAAAGTAAAAACATTAGTTGAAAAGGAAAAAATAAAAGGTGCTATAGTTGATATTCGTATGGATAACTCTTCAGTTATTAAAGATAGCCTCAACATTGTTATCTCAAACATTTTATTTGGAATCTTACTTATTGTATTTTTAATCTCCATACTTATAAATCCTCGTATGGCTTTTATCATTGCTTTAGGTATTCCAACATCGTTTGTAATAGGAGCGATATATTTTTACTTTACACCTTATAGTATCAATGTAAACTCTTTGATTGGGGTGCTTATTGCCATTGGTATTATTGTTGATGATGCAATCGTTGTAAGTGAAAATATTCAACAGTATATAGAGCAAGGCTACTCACCTAAAGAAGCAGCACTTTTAGGGACAAAAGAGATGGCTAAACCTGTCACAATTGCATCTGTTACAACTCTGTTTTCTTTTATCCCTCTTTTGATGATTAGTGGGAGATTAGGGGAGATTATCCAGCTTATCCCTATAGCATTTTCTGCACTTGTTATCGCATCTTTAGTGGAATCGTTTGTATTTTTACCTATCCATGCTTCACATACACTCTCTAAAAACTCAAAAACACTCTCTTGGGAAAAGATAAATAATCTCTATGCAACTGCTTTAGAGAAGCTTTTAAGATACCAAAAAAGTTTTATTACAGTATTTGTTATTGTAGTACCTTTACTCATTGTCGCTGGGGCTAAGTACTCAAAATTTCAGATGTTTCAACCTTTTGATACCTCTTCTATCAACATCACTTTTAAAGCACAACCAACTACAACGCTTGAAGAGTCATTGGCAATTGTGCAAAAGTTAGAGCAAGATATTCTCAAACAAAAAGAGCAGTTTTTTGTCAAACATGTAAGCTCTACGGCAGGGTACAGAAGGACTGCTACAGGAGATCGTGAGATGTACCCTTATGTTGGATATTTGAACATGGAGCTTTATAGACTCAAACCTATGAACTTTATGGATAAGTACATTACACCGTATCTCAGTTTTTATTATGATGAAAGTGACCGTATCCGTGATAAATCATCTCAAGAGATTTCAAGAGATTTACGAAAGTGGCTTAAAAAAGAGAGATTGCAACAAAAGTATCATCTAAGTGCTCTTCAAGTTGTGGAAAACAAAATGGGTCATGCAAAAGCAGATATCCGCATAGGTGTAGTGAGTGACGATCATCAACAAGCACTCCAAGCAGTAAGAGAGATAGAAGATGCTTTTTCAAAGGTTGAAGGGATTAAATACTATGGAGATAATATCAAAGTTGGTATCGATGAGATCAAAATAAGTCTCAATAGCTACGCACAAGAGTTAGGGATAACGAAAAAGTATATTGGTAACTTTATAGCTAACTTGTACCTTTCTAAAAAAATAGCAACTATCTTTGATGGAAAAGAACTTTTAGACGTCAAAGTAAAGTCAGTGAATTATAAAAATGATTTAGAAAAATTTAAAAATATAGAAATTTTTGTAAAAAATCAATATGTAAAACTTAGTGATTTATGTACATTTGAAAAAGTGGAATCTTTAGAGATGCTTGTAAAAGAAGATGGAGAGACAAATTTTTATGTTTATGCAAATGTAAATCCAAATGTTATAACCTCTTCAGAGGTACTTCAAAAGATAGAACCAACACTAGATAAAATCAAAAAAACACCAGGATTAAAACTACGCTTTAAAGGGGAGAGGGAGCAACAAAAAACTATGCAAGTAGAGTTTATACTTGCGTCTGTTGTAGCAATAGTATTGATATTTACTGCTATTTTGTACTTGTTTAACTCATTTAGAGAAACATTTATAGTACTTTCTGTTATCCCATTTTCATTGTTGGGTGTGTATATTGGTCATTTTATTATGGGATTAAATACCTCTTTACCATCACTCATAGGTGCACTAGGACTTGCAGGTGTTATCGTAAATGATGGGATCATCATGATGGCAACACTTCGAGTTGCAAAAACAAAAGCAGATATATTTAGACTTGCTTCAAGACGTTTACGACCAATTATTTTAACTTCTGTGACAACGATTGTTGGGTTGTTTTCATTGATGTTTTTTGCAACTGCCGATGCAGTAGCATTTCAACCTTTGGCAGTGAGTTTAGGGTTTGGACTTTTATGGGGAACTGTACTGAATCTTTTTTATGTCCCAGTCTTATATAACTATGTAAGTGGAGTAAAAAATGCGTAGATACCTATCTTCTTTTATGATAACTTTTTTGGTTTATTGTTTTGTTGTAGTTTCTTTTGTGATGGCTTTAACAGAAGATGATGTAAAAATAGTAGAGAAAAATTTATGTGTAAATAAAGTTGCTATAGCCATCATTCAACAACAATGTCATGCAAAAAAAGTGCAACCTAAAAAAGAGGTAAAAAAGGTAGAGCAAAAACCTAAAAAAGTTGTGAAAAAAACAAAACCAAAACCTGTAGTAAAAGAGGTTGTAAAAAAAGAGGTACCAAAAGAAGAAGTTGTTGAAGAGATAGTTCAAGAGGAAGTTGTAGAAGAGGTAGTAGAACATGAAGAGGTTGTAGACAATCAAGAGCTACAACGTAAAATGCAACAGATGAAGATAGCAAAAGAAAAAGAGCTTGATCGTTTTACAATACATCTCATCAAAAAAATCAATGAAAATAAACGCTACCCTATGTCTGCAAGACGAAGAGGTATAGAGGGTGATGTTGCAGTCAAGTTTGTTGTTATGGCTGATGGTGGAGTAGGGGATATAAAAGTTTTAGATGGTAAAAAGATTTTTAAAAAACCAACTTTCAAAGCAATCAAAGATAGCTTTCCAGTAGATGTCTCAAACACTCTATTGGATTTGCCACATGAGTTTGAGATCAAACTTGTGTATCAGTTGGTGAATCAATAATAAATTATTTTAATTAAGTGTGAATAATCGTAACTACAACCAATAAAAAACAAGAAAAAATATATTTCATATAAAACTCATAACAATGTTTTAATATTATCAAGTTAGTTTATTTTGATTGGAGTTTTGATGAAGTTTTTAAAGGGTATATTATTTGGTGTAATATTGTTTCAAATACAGCTTTTTGGTGTGATAGGTCAATATGCTAATTGGGATTACAAGTACGCATCTACAATACCAACTGTTTCAGAATCTGAGAGATTTTGTAGTCAAGCATTTGAAGAGTATTTTCATTTTATATATGGTAGTATTACTAATTCTTCTGGAGTATTATATGGTACATTTCAACTAGTTGAGTATTCACATATGGAATATACTAATGAGTATACTACTTGTTATGGAGAGTTTGTAGATCTTAATTGTACCCCTGTTTTGCCTGCACCTGATAATAAAACATTGATATTTATATATGAAAATCCTGATGAATGTGAAGAACAAATCTCTTTAAATGATAATTTTACAGATTTAGAATGTATGGTAAATTATTGTGAAAATAGTGGGCGTAAGTGGTATTTATATGGGTATGATAAGAGTTCAACTACCACTTGTCAAGAGACAGGTACTAATTATCCATGGTTGGCTGGGAATGAAAAAGAACTATTTAGTTGGACAGCAGATAATGATCGCTCAAATGAATGTAGCAATTTAGGAGGTTCAGTACAAAGCAGAAGAGTAAACTGTGAGACAGAATATAGATGTGTGAAATCATATCGTTGTGAGAAAGTTAGAAGATTGGATATTAGCTCTTACGTCTCCCCAACAGCAGGAGTATTTCATGAAGATATAGCACTTGTTGGAACAGATATAGCACTTCATTACCAAAGTGCTTATTTAGATGACACCTCTTTAGCAAGTGGATGGAGTTTAGATATACATCATAATTTA
>NZ_JBNKRX010000036.1:0-198311 GCF_050296975.1 Sulfurimonas sp. | reverse complement strand
GATTATACTGATGGTGTGGTAGCTGATAGTGTTACAAAAGAGATCAAAGAGGGAACTATGAAAGTCTATGACAGCAGTGACGTATATGAAGAGCTGGGCATAGAGATTTGAATATAAAGTATTCAGAAAAATCTGTAAAAGACTTAAAAAGCTTCACTCCACCTGACAGAACCTTAATAGCAAAAAAGATTCACTATCTTGCAGATAATTTGGAGATCTTAAAAGAGTCAAAAAAGGTAAGAGAGCTCAAAGAAAGTGAGTTCAAAGATCAGTACAGGTTTACCGTTGCCAAAAAGATACGTGTACTTTTTAGAGTAGAGGGTGATGATATCATTCTTTTGGTATTAAGAGTAGGTTTTAGGAAAGATGTTTATTAATGAATACTGCAATGACTAAACCAAAATTTATCTTCACAAAACACACAAACTCCTTTAGTGTAAATATAGAGAACCTTGAAGAGCTTAGTGTAGAGCAGATACAAAATATACAAAAATTTGTAGAGCAGAGAAAGGGTGTGTTCGATTTTGAGACATACTCGTTTACCATACAAAAAAGACTTGATTTCAGTGAGTTCGCAGCTCTTTTAGAACATATAGGGTTGGATGCTTACTGCGAGGAGAAAAACCTGTCGTTTAAAACAGATGTCAGGATAGACTTCGGACAATACAAAGGGATGCGTTACAACGAGCTTCCGGACTCGTACCTGTTGTGGCTAAAGGCGAATTATAAAGGTAAGGACTCACAGGTGATCGAGATGGAGCTAAAAAGCAGGAGCCTGTAAGCTATACAAAATTTAACAGTTTAGAGCCTGTAATATGTATAAATCTGTTTTTACTGCATAGTTGAGTAAAAATCGAAAAAGCATATGTTACGAATATATACATGGCTTGCACAAAATCATTATAAATTGTTTACTTTAGTAACATATACAATTTTCCCCATTTTTATTTTGATATAATCCTACAAATTTATTTACAGGAACTGTTTATGGCGTTTATTGAAGACTATAAAGCACATGTTACTGAAAGAGAAGCACTAGGTGTACCGGCACTTCCACTTTCAGCTGAACAAACTGCAGAACTAATAGAGTTAATTAAGAGTGATTGTACAGATGAGTTGTTAGACCTTCTTACAAATCGTGTATCTCCGGGTGTTGATGACGCGGCATATGTTAAAGCGGCATTTTTAAATGATGTAGCTGCTGAGAAAGTAAGCGTTGCGGCTATCGCTCCTGAAAAAGCTGTTGAGATCCTTGGTATGATGCTTGGTGGTTACAATGTTAAGCCTCTTGTAGATGCTTTAAGCTCAAGCAATTCTGCTGTCGTAGAAGCTGCTAAAGAAGCACTAAAGCACACTTTACTTGTATATGATGCATTTAACGATGTAGAGGAGTTACACAAAGCTGGTAACGCAGCAGCAACTGAAGTTATGACTTCATGGGCTAACGCTGAGTGGTTCACATCTAAGCCAGAATTAGCTGAAGAGATCACGGTTACTGTATTTAAAGTTCCGGGTGAGACTAATACAGATGACCTTTCTCCTGCTTCTGAAGCGTTTACTCGTTCAGATATCCCTCTACACGCTAACTCAATGCTGGTAGCTAAGATGGACGATCCGATCAACACGATCAAATCTTTAAAAGAAAAAGGTAACCCTATCGCTTACGTTGGTGATGTTGTTGGTACCGGTTCATCTCGTAAATCAGGTGTAAACTCTGTTCAATGGCACATGGGTGAGGATATTGCAGGTGTACCTAACAAGCGTACTGGCGGTGTTGTTCTTGGCGGTATCATCGCTCCTATCTTCTTCGCTACTTGTGAAGATTCAGGTGCTCTTCCGTTAGAGCTAGATGTTACACAAATGGAGACTGGTGACGTTGTTACTATCTATCCATATAAAGGTGAAGCTCATAAAAACGGTGAGTGTATCGCTACATTTAAACTAAACCCTAACACTATCACTGATGAAGTACGTGCTGGTGGACGTATCCCTCTTATCATCGGTCGCGGTTTGACTTCTAAAGCTCGCGGTGTACTTAGTATGGGTGCAAGTGATGCATTCTTGACTGCTGAGCAGCCTGCTGATACTGGCAAAGGTTACACACTAGCTCAAAAAATGGTAGGTAAGGCTTGTGGCATGGAGGGTGTACGTCCAGGTATGTATGTTGAGCCTGTTACTTCTACTGTTGGTTCTCAAGATACTACAGGTCCTATGACTCGTGATGAGATCAAAGAACTAGCAGCTCTAGGATTTAATGCTGATCTTGTAATGCAATCTTTCTGTCACACTGCTGCGTATCCAAAGCCATCAGATGTTACAATGCATAACACTTTACCAGATTTTATCTCTATGAGAAGTGGTGTAGCACTTCGTCCTGGTGATGGGGTTATCCACTCTTGGTTAAATAGAATGGTTCTTCCAGATACCGTAGGTACTGGTGGAGATTCTCATACACGTTTCCCAATTGGTATATCTTTCCCTGGTGGTTCAGGTATCGTTGCATTTGCTGGTGTAACAGGCTCTATGCCACTTACTATGCCAGAGTCTGTACTTGTTAGATTTAAAGGTGAATTACAAGAGGGCATTACATTACGTGATCTTGTAAATGCTATTCCTCATCAAGCTATTAAAGAGGGACTTTTAACTGTTGAGAAAAAAGGTAAAAAGAATATCTTTGCTGGTCGTATTTTAGAGATCGAGGGTCTTCCACAATTAAAAGTTGAACAAGCGTTTGAGCTTTCTGATGCTTCTGCTGAGAGAAGTGCAGCTGCTTGTACTGTAAGATTAGATAAAGAACCTGTAATTGAATATTTAAAATCTAATGTTGTTCTGTTACAATCTATGATCGATGCTGGTTATGAAGACCACAGAACTCTTGCTCGTCGTATCACTAAAATGGAAGCATGGTTAGCAAATCCAGAATTAATGGAACCAGATGCAGATGCAGAATACGCAGCAGTAATTGAGATCGATCTAGATCAAATCACTGAGCCAATCTTAGCATGTCCAAATGATCCAGATGATGTTGCAACTCTAAGTGAAGTTTTAGCATCAGATAGACCAAAAAATATTGATGAAGTATTTGTTGGCTCATGTATGACAAATATTGGTCATTACCGTGCACTTGGTGAAGTATTAAAAGGTGAGGGTGCAGTTCCAACTCGTCTATGGGTATGTCCTCCAACAAAAATGGATGAGAAACAATTAACACAAGAGGGATACTATGCTCTTTATGGTGCTGCAGGTGCTAGAACTGAGATTCCAGGATGTTCATTATGTATGGGTAACCAAGCGCGTGTTGGTGATAATGCAATAGTATTCTCAACTTCAACTCGTAACTTTGATAACCGTTTAGGTAAAGGTGCTCAAGTGTACCTTGGTTCTGCAGAGTTAGCAGCTGTTTGTTCACTTCTTGGCAAAATTCCAACAAAACAAGAGTATTTAGACCTAACTAAAAAAATAGTAGGAAAAGAAGCAGATATCTATAAATATCTTAACTTCAATCTTATTCAAGATTACAAATTAGCATAATCTTGCTTTTTACATGCCATAATCGGCATGTAAAACTTTCAATTTTTCTTAAAAATTATTTTTTTTATAGTATTTCTCAAAACTTTTTATATCCATTGGTTTAGCGTAATAATATCCTTGAATCTCATCGCATCCAAGTTTACCCAGTAGTTTTACAGTTTGTTGATCTTCAACACCCTCAGCAATTGTTTTTAACCCCAAACTTTTTGCCATTTTGATAATACTTTTAACAATAACTCTATCATCATTATCATGAAGAATATTGATGATAAAAGAGCGATCAATTTTAAGTTTATCAACATCAAAACGTTTAAGATAAGAAAGAGATGAATATCCAGTTCCAAAATCATCTATAGAGAGTTGAATACCAAGACCTTTAAGTACAGAGATATTTGCAAGAGCATTTTTGGCGTTATTCATCATTACAGACTCTGTAATCTCTAGTTCTAAATATTTTGGGTCATATTGAGCATTTAAGAGAGATTTTGAGATGGTTTGAATTAAATCACCCCTTTGAAACTGAATGGCAGATATATTGATAGCCAAGTTTAATTTTTTTCCCTCTTTTTGCCATAATGCTCCTTGTCTACATGCTTCGAATATAATCCAATCACCAAGTTCTACAATATGCCCACTTGTTTCAGCAATAGTAATAAAGCTACTTGGTTCTAAAAATCCAAAATCCTTGCTGTTCCAACGAATAAGTGCTTCAACACCTATAATTTTACCACTTGAGAGTTCAATCTGTGGTTGGTAATAAAGTTCAAATTCATTTTTTTGAATCCCTTCAAGAATTTTATTTTGAATTTTTAGTTGATTTAAAAGTCGAGAGCTACTTCCTTGTTGTGAAAAGCTATAAATATTTTTCCCTTTTTCTTTTGCTTTATACATTGCTAAGTCAGCTTCTTTTAAAAGAGTATCATAATCTTTTCCATTTTCAGGGTACAAAGAGATACCTATAGAGGCTGAAAGAGAGAATGTATAGCCATTTGCATGAAAGGATTCTTGAAAAAGGTCTATAATTTTTTGAGCTATTTGTGTCGTACTAGCAATTGAATCTAAATCTGTTGCAATAAGAAGAAATTCATCACCACCGTGTCTACTTACAGTGTCATTTTGACGAAGGTTCTTTGTTAATCGTTTTGCAACCGATTTAATCACTTCATCCCCTATATTGTGCCCAAGTGAATCATTAATTGTTTTAAAATTATCAAGATCGATAAAGAAGATCCCCACAATTAGATGATCTCTTTTAGCATGTGCTATAGCCCTTTCCATTCTATCTTTAGTTAAAATGCGATTGGGTAGTTTTGTTAAAGGATCATAAAAAGCAAGGAATTCTTTTTGTTTTTCAGACTCTTTTTCTTGAGTAATATCTATTACAAAACCATGGAATATAACTCCTCCATCAGGATGAAAATTTGGTTTAAAGGTACATTGAACCCATCGCAAGTTTTTTGTTACGGGATGAATAGTACGGTATTGTGCATGCCAAATACTCATATTAGACACAGATTTATCAATATCCAGTTTGATTTGTTTTTGATCTTTTGGATGATGTAAATTTAAGAGTGTTTCAATGCTTTGTTGTACATCTTGGGGGTTGATCCCATAAAGTTCATAAATATTTGGCGATACATAAGGCATAAATGCCTTGCTACCATCAGCTGGAATATAAAGACTACCAATCATCCCTGGAGCAGTCTCAACTAAGGTACGAAACTCTTGCTCTTTTGTTGCTAAGGTATCTTGCAAGGTGTATACATCTGTCATATTCCATCCAGCAGTTAAAACACTTTTGAGATCTCCATTTTCATCAAATTCGGGAACTATATTTAAACTATGTATCTCAGTTTTATTTCCAACAACAGCTATGGGGACTCTTTCTAAATAAATTGTTTTATGTGTTTTAATAACCTCTTGAAAAGCTTTTTGAATTTCTAAACATCGAGTGCCTAAAACATCTTTGAGATGTTTTCCTTTAATATCATTGAGATTAAATCCAAGTGCTTTTTGAAGTGTTTGATTTATATATAAATATCTGCCTTGCGTATCCCATCGAACTATATACATCGGAATGTTTTCCGCAAGGGAATAGTACTCCTCTTTACTTTGTAGAAGTTCTGTTTCCATCCTTTGTTGTTCACGTATATCTTTGACTAAAGAGATTCGAAATCGAATGTTATCGTACATAAAGGTTGAAGCAGAGATTTTGACATCTATAATTTCTCCATATTTAGTTCGATGGGAAGAATTTACAGTAAACTCATCTAAATCCCTTAAATTTTGAAGCTCTTTTTTAGAATAGTGTGCATCCAAATCTTTGACATACATATCCAAAAATTCATTTTGCGTATATCCTAACATTTCAGTTGCCATTTTATTTGTATAAAGTATTTTTCCATCTTCTGAATGATTGATGATATATACTGCATCACTTGCGTTATCGATTGCTACTTGTAAAATGGAAAGAAGTTGTTGTTCACGTTTTCTTCTCTCTGTATTATGAGCTATTGAGAAAAAAAAATCTTGATTATTATAGTTTGTATGAGATATATCTAATTCGACAGAAAAAATATCACCATTTTTTCTTTTATGTTGTGTTTGTACTGATGAAATTTTTTTTTGAGGGTTGTTGATTTGTTGTTTTAAATCTTTTAGTTTTTTTTGCGTTAAAAGAGGGTCTATATCAAAAGCACGCATGGTAAGCAACTCTTTAGACGTATATCCTAAAGATTGACAAGCTGCCTCATTGACATAGATAAAATGGCTTGTTTCATCTGTAATAAAAACAGGATCGGAAATAGTATCTAATGAATGCAGTAAAATACGTTTAGATAACATACATCAAGCCTTTTAAAGAGAGTGTATCTAAACTTATTATAACATAAAATATTTTTTATTGGTTGTGAACTCTAGAGATGTTTTAATCTCGAATAACGTCAAATCCTTGAGGAATATATGGATTGAAAATATCTATTTTTATTGATTCATTAACTTTTTGATTTTTAAATATTATCTCTATTTTATTTTCAAACTCATCTGTGTAATGAATAGACTCCACATTAAGTCCTTTTGTATATATAGTGTACTTTACATTATTAAAAACAGCGCTAAAGAGATCTTTTTTAATCTCTTTAGCACTTTTTAAAAGTGTAAAAAAATCAAAATTGCTATCAATCGTTTTTATAATAGCTTGTTCAAGTTCTGGTTCAACCATAATCACCTTATTTTTTAATACATATACAGTTTTATCGATTGGTTGTGTATATTTCCAAAGGGCATAGCTTGGTTTTGAAGCTTGTATAGTTCCAAAATAGGTTATTTTTTTATTTTTTTCATCAGTTATACTTTGTTCAAAATCTGCTTGAAAATTATTTAAATCAATGATATTTGCAAAAAGAATTGAACCAAATAGTAAGGTTAAAAAAAAGTGTTTCATTTAGGATTCCTAGAATATATTTTGTATTAAGATTATATCAAAGAAGTCATTTATACTTTCTATAAACTTTTCTGTGATAAAATTATAGCAATTTCAAGTTACTATATAGTAAACTATATAGTTGATTATATAAGGTTGCAGATGCTACAAGCATTAATAGGTAAGATAATTGGTACAGCAAACGATAGAGAATTAAAAAAATATTTTAAACGTGTAACAAAGATAAATGCTCTTGAAAAACAGTATGAAGTTTTGAGTGATGAGGAGTTACAAGCAGCATTTGATGAGTTGAAAAAAAGTGTTGTAAATGGGAACAAATCACTAAATGATGTTTTAGAGGATTCATTTGCGATTACAAGAGAGGCTTCTAAACGTATTTTAGGGATGCGACACTTCGATGTACAACTTGTTGGTGGTATGGTGTTACATGATGGAAAAATCTCTGAGATGAAAACAGGTGAGGGGAAAACACTTGTTGCAACGCTTCCAATTGTTTTAAATGCTATGAGTGGCAAAGGTGTACATTTAGTTACTGTAAATGATTATCTTGCAAAACGTGATGCAACTGAAATGGCACCACTGTATGAATTTTTAGGTTACAGTGTTGGTACTATTTTAGAAAATATGTATGATGCTTCAGAGAAACGTGCAGCATATGGTGCTGATATCACATATGGTACAAACAATGAGTTTGGTTTTGATTATCTACGAGACAATATGAGTTACTCACAGGAAAATCAAGTACAGCGTGGGCATAACTTTGTTGTTATTGATGAAGTTGATTCTATTTTGATCGATGAAGCAAGAACACCACTTATTATCTCAGGTCCTACAAATCATAAAATGCAAGATTATATCCGTGCCAATAGTGTAGCTCTTGGTATGGAAAAAGACACACACTTTACTGTAGATGAAAAAGATAGAATCGTTTTACTTACAGAAGAGGGTATTACAAAAGCTGAGGAGCTTTTTGAGGTAGAAAATCTTTATAGTATTGAAAACTCATCACTCTCACATATTCTAGATCAAGCACTAAAATCAAACTATCTTTTTGAGTGTGATGTTGATTATGTTGTAAGAGACAATGAAGTCGTTATTGTTGATGAGTTTACAGGGCGTTTAAGTGAGGGGAGACGTTTCTCGGAAGGTTTACACCAAGCACTCGAAGCAAAAGAGGGTGTAACAATTAAAGAAGAGACACAAACTTTAGCAGATATCACTTTCCAAAACTATTTTAGAATGTATGATAAATTAGCTGGTATGACAGGTACAGCTGAAACAGAAGCAACTGAACTTGCACAAATATATAGTCTTGATGTTGTTTCTATCCCTACAAATATCCCTATAGCAAGAGAAGATTTGAATGATCTCATTTATAAAACAGAGGGTGAAAAATTTGATGCTGTAATTGCAAAAATTAAAGAGTTACAAAAAACTGGTCAGCCAGTACTTATTGGTACCGCGTCGATTGAAAAGTCTGAAGTTTTACATGCTCTGCTTCAAAAAGAAAAAATTACTCATACAGTGCTAAACGCAAAAAACCATGCACAAGAGGGTGAGATCATTAAAGATGCTGGTCAAAAAGGTGCTGTAACGATCGCTACAAATATGGCTGGACGTGGTGTTGATATTAAAGTAAATGATGAAGTTCGTGCTTTAGGTGGTTTATATATTGTAGGTACTGAGCGACATGAAAACCGTCGTATAGACAATCAGCTTCGTGGGCGTTCTGGTCGTCAAGGTGATCCGGGAAAAACACAGTTCTATCTCTCTTTAGAAGATAATTTACTTCGTATTTTTGGATCAGATAAGATCAAGTCAATTATGGAGCGACTTGGTGTTGAAGATGGTGAATATATCGAATCTAAGATGGTTACACGTGCAGTTGAAAAAGCACAGAAAAAAGTTGAAAATATGCACTATGAAGGGCGTAAGCACATCTTAGAGTATGATGATGTGGCAAATGAGCAAAGAAAAATCATCTATAAATTTAGAAATCAGTTATTGGATGATGAGTATGATGTTTCTTCAAAAATCAAAGAGATAAGAGAAGAGTTTATTACACATATTCTTGGAAGTGCAGGGATTTATGAAGGGTTACCTGAGGAAGATTATAATTTAGAAACATTAGCAGAGCTACTAAAAGAAGAGATCAATACTGAAGTTGATGTAAATTCTTTACAATCTTTAGAGTATGAAAAATTATATCAGTATCTTTTAGATGGTATAACAGCATCATATGAAGAAAAAATGTCTGTACTTGATGAAAAAACGCGTAACGAAGTTGAGCGAGAACTTTATCTTAGAGAATTAGATAATGATTGGAGAGATCATCTTTATGCAATGGATGGGATGAAAACAGGTATCCGTTTACGTGCATATAACCAAAAAGATCCATTAGTTGAGTATAAAAAAGAAGCATATAATCTTTTTACAGAGCTGACTCAAAGTTTAAAATTAGGTGTTGTAAAAACATTGCAGATTATTCAGTTTAAAATAGAATCTGCCGAAGAGGAAGCGCAAAAACTTGCCCAAGAATTAGCGCAAAGACAAAAAGCACAAGAGCAGATGATGCAATTTAATTTGTCTGAAAATGAAGATGATGGTTCTTTAGCCAAAAAAACAGCACGAAATGAACCATGCCCATGCGGAAGTGGTAAAAAATATAAACAATGCTGTGGGAAAAGTGGACCTAAAAAAGGTGTATTTGCATCTTGAAAAAGAATTTGATTACCTATTTAGTTAAAAAGTTTTTACGCTTTGATAAAGAACAACCTTTTATCTTTATCTCGGCACTTTTGGCTTTTTTAGGTATTACATTAGGTGTTATGGTACTTTTAATCGCTATGGCACTTATGAACGGTTTTGATAATGAGTTTAAAAAGAAGCTCACTATTATGAACTACCCCTTAACAGTTCTTCCAAAATTTTATGGTGCTGTAAATCAAGATCTTATTATCGATTTAGAATCAAAATTTCCAAACTTACATTTTAGCCCTTATGTACAATCTGCAGTAATCTCAAAAAGTGGCTCAAAACTCGAAGGTGGTTATATTTTTGGTATTCACTTTGAAGAGGAAGCTAGGGTTAATAGCGTTTTAAAAAGTGCAATAGATGGAAAAACATTTGATAAATTTGATGTCATTGTAGGAAAATCACTTAAAGATGAGTATCAACTCGAATTAGATGATAAGTTGATGTATATTTTTACAAATATTGAACCAGGAGGATTTGGTGTTACTCCTAAACTTAAACGTTTTGAAGTCAAATCTGTGTTTGATTCTGGATTATCTGCATATGATAAAGCATATCACTATACATCTTTAAGTTCATTACAAACGCTTCTTAGAATGCCATCAGGTATGTATGATGGGATTCATATCTATTCAAATAATCCAAGAGAAGATATCAAACTTATTGCTAAAGAGCTTCCTGTAACTGTAGCTGTAAAAGGTTGGTGGCAAGATAATGTCAACTTTTTTGCAGCTTTAGAGATGGAAAAGACATCTTTATTTATCGTTCTAATGCTTATCATTTTAATCGCTTCAATAAACATCATCTCATCACTTCTGATGACTGTAATGAATAGAAGAGGGGAGATAGCACTTTTACTCTCTTTAGGTGCTACAACTACTGAAATCAAAAAAGTGTTTTTGTATCTTGGAATTGTTATAGGAATTGGTGGAATTCTTGCTGGAATTATTCTAGGTCTTAGTGGGATATGGGTGCTTGGAACTTTTGATATTATTGATCTTCCAAAAGATGTTTATCCAACAGCTACACTTCCACTTGATTTGAGTATGAATGACTTTTTCATGATTGTCTTTGGTGCATTTGTGATTGTTGTACTTTCTTCATATTATCCAGCTAAAAAAGCAAGTGAAGTAGATATTTTAACAGTTTTAAGAAACGAATAGTTAGTATAGCTATTCAAAAAGCTTTAAAGGTAACTTGAGCGTTCTTTTTATAATATTTAGAGGTGCTACAATCACCTCTTTTGCAAGAGCTGATTCGATTTTTGGATCACTTAACTTCCCTGTGATTTTTACACTTGTTGAGATCGCTTTACCATCAAAAATAATATAGCCAACTAAAGGGATTTTTGACATATCACTCCCTATATCCGTTTTTAATGTCATAGACATATCTACTGAATCATTTTTGACATCAGCTTTCCCAGTAGCAGAGATTTTTAACTCTTTAGAATCCATATACATCTCATTAACATTATAAATCCCGTGATCGTAATCAAATTTAAGATATGCATGATTCATAAAGAGCCCGTTTTTGCTATATCCTGGTATAGAGAAAGTGATAAGTGAAGGGATGGTATTGATAAAAGCTAAAACATTATTTAAAAGCCTATAATCCATTAAAGTACTTTTTTCTATTAGAAATACACCTGAGTATTTATTGAGGGTACCATCGACATTAAAATCAAAAGTTCCATTTTTAAATTTTGAAAATATAAAAAGTTTCTCCATAAACTGATCTCCAAAACCTTCTCCATAGAGATGAAAGTTTTGATCTTCGAGTTTAAAACCAGCTTTTCCATTTTGATGTTGTAGTTGTGCTGTAAAAATATTGTTATGGTATTGCGCCATAAAAGTATCGTAAAGCGCATTTCTTCCATCTCCAAGGTAGATCATAGAGTTGAAAGCTTTAAGAGTAACATCAACAGAGGTATTTGATTCATTGTTATCAACAGTGGAGAATAGTTTAGTGATTTCAGGGAGAGAAACCGCACTATTGTGTAAAGTTATTGCAACATCATCTTTAACTGAAATATTGACGTTTTGATTTACTTTGATATAAACATTTTGTTTTTTAGTTACTCTTCCAGAGATGTTATACTCTTTTACAGGTTGATTATCGTGCATTAAAATTTTATATGGATAGTTGATTTTACCTTGAAATCTTGTAGTATTATCATCGAGTTTTTTATAAAACTCTATTTCACCATTATCTATATGATACTTTTTCATAAGATCAGAATATCTTGATAAATTTTCTAAAGCACTCAGTTTGAGCGACCACTTTTCATTATCAACACTAAAGCTTGAACGTGACTCTAAAGATTCTATTTTTAACCCATCATCCTTGATAGACGCACTGAGTAACACTTTTTTCTTTTTAAATATAGTTGTAGGTGTTTTTGGATTTTTGATAACTAGATCATTAAAGCTAAAATGTGCCTTTTGTTTTTGGAAATCATATCGTGCATATAAACGTGTTTTTGTAAACTTTCCAAAAGATATAGTTGGATTTTTTATATAAAGATTATTGTTTTTTAACTCAAGAGTTAAATTAGATACGGTAATGTCACTGTTGATAATATTGAGATAGATGTCATCGAGGGATTTAATTGAAAAAACATTATCTTTGTATTCAAGTTTAAAAGGTGTATTGGAACGTGTTGATTTAATCCCAGCATATTGAAAATTTAAAAGGTCTAAACTTAAATCTGCTAAAAGATTTTTAAGATCAATATTTCCAGATATAAATCCATCAGCCGTATTTTTTAGTGAACAATATGTTGTTGGGATATTTATCTTATAAGTGTTGATATCTAAAGGCATATCAATTTTATCAACATTAAGTTGGAATGTTTTTAAGGTCCACTGTGAGCTATCTACTGAAAGAATGTCCTGTTTTTTATCTATATAATAAGTCGCTTTGAGAGGTTTTTTAGTAAGTTGGATTTGATCTTTGATTTTACATTTTGTGATTTCAAACTTCACATCCCCTTTTGATTCTTTTGCATTATATTTTATATCCACTTTTGCATCAATCATATCTTTATAGTGTGCGCTCATGTTTTGTACATTGATGTCGTAGTTGTTAAGTTGGAGTTTTAAGTTTTCTATATCAAAATCTTGCCCTAGATAGTGAAAGTTTCCTTTGTCACTTACAAATGTACCATTTGCATCAACACCTATAGTATGTAGGTTTACGACAAGTTGAAGATCAGTTTTTACAGTGCCACTATTTTGTTTTATAGGCAAAGTGATTTTATATGTTTTTAAAATATTAAGAATATTTTTATCAAGTGTTGGTGAGAAGTTTAAAAAAAGGCTAAGGAGTTCCTCTTTTTTTGTAAAATCAATTTTTAGCCAACTTTTTTCTAAATCAAAAGCATATGAAAAAGCTTCTTGAGGGCGTATACATAAAACACCATCTTTAAACTCAAGATCAGTATGGTCAGTATGAACAGCATCAAGTTTTTGGTTATAAAAATACTCTAGTTTATTTGCCGATGCTACTACATGTATATTTTTAAATCCTTCAGATAAATTATTAAAATCTAAAAAGCCATTGATTGCATAAATATCTAAATTTTCCAACTCTATAGCATCATATATCCAGTAGTGAATCTCTTTTGGAAAAGGGATATCGTGCATAATGGTTTTGATATCTTGAATTTTATTATGAGAGAGTACTTTATAGTCAATTCTTTCATCATTTGCAGCTGTATAGAGTGTTAAATTTGCATCGTTATTGATACTCAAATTAATTTTTGAAAAGCTATTCAAATTGAAAGGGTTGAGATAAATATCCCCATTTACTGATATTTTATCATACTCAAACTGCTTGATGTGAATAAGAAGATGTTTTTCATTGATTGCCAAAGCTGTTGCAAGTTGAAGCTCTTTAGAGTGCAAAGAAAGTTTCAAGTCCTCTTGAGGTTTATAGCTTAGTTTTCCTTCTATACTTTTGTATTTAAAGTCACTTATTACAATTGAATCAAAGAGGTTCATTATATGATAAAAACTTTTCGAATAATGCAGGAGATGTTTCTTATCTATACTGTTTTGTGCACTTGATGAAGTAGGAGAGATATCTAGATGTTCTACATAAAGATTTAATTTATGATCCCATTTTAGATAAAGCTTTTTTATACTAATATTTGATACTGAAAAATCTTCTAGATATAAACCATTTTGAAGAACTATAAACCCTAAAAAAAGAGTTAAAAAAATGAAAGATAAGAAGCTGATAATTGCAGAATGGATCTTAGATATAGTGCTAATTATAATTGTATCTTTCATCTATTACCTAAATAAACCTATTCAAACACCTAGAGTTCTTTATATACCTCAAGGTTCTATAAATCAAATTATATCACAAATGCAACGAAATAATTTTGATGTTTGTAAATTGGATTCACTCCTTTTACGAGCGCTTGGATCTCCACAAAGTGGGTGGATAGATATGGATAATACTACAAATATTAAAGCAGATTTTTTATATAAGTTAACAAAAGCAAAGGCTGCACTACAAAATGTAACACTTATACCTGGCGAAACAACATATATCTTTTTACAGCAATTATCACAAGAATTAAATCTTGACTTTGAAACTTTACAAAATGAGTTTATACAACACTCACCAATAGAAGAGGGGGTTTTAGTGCCTAATACTTATAAAATTCCAATGGGAATTACAGAAAAAGATTTAATTGCACTCCTACTCAAACAATCTATAAGTAAGATGCAAGAGTTCTCCTATAAACTCTTTGGTAACTACAATGAAACAAAATGGTTTTCTTATCTAGCAATTGCATCAATTATTCAAAAAGAATCGGCAAATAATGAAGAGATGCCACTAGTGAGTTCTGTTATCTATAATAGACTGAAAAAGGGGATGAAGCTACAAATGGATGGGAGTTTAAACTATGGAAAATACTCACATATAAAAATCACTCCACAAAGAATAAAAAATGATAAGTCTTCTTATAATACATATATCTATAAAGGTGTTCCAAAAATTCCCATTTGTAATGTAAGCTTTGAAGCTATTCAAGCAGCAATATTTCCTGCTAAAACCAATTATCTCTACTTTATGAAGTCCAAAAAGGGTACTCATAACTTCACATGTAACTATTCTACACACATACAAAATGTACATAATGCTACGAAATGAAACATTTTTAAAATAAACGTTCTTGTTTTGTAAAGCTTGACAAATATTACCTATCTTAGTGCTATCATTAAACTTGTAAAATCCATGTAATCTAAATGGGTTAAAAAATAAATATTAAGGACATAGCATGTCAAAAATTATTTGGTCAAAAATTGACGAAGCTCCGGCTTTAGCTACATACTCGTTCTTACCAATAGTACAAAAATTTTGTGCAGCTGGTGGCGTAGATGTAGAGTTAAGTGATATTTCATTAGCTGGACGTGTTCTTGCGGCAATGGGTAAAGCAGAAGATAACTTAGCAAAGCTAGGTGAAGAAGTTTTGCAACCTGAAGGTAACATCATTAAATTACCAAATATTTCAGCTTCAATTCCACAATTAAAAGAGTGTATTGCTGAATTACAATCTCAAGGTTATGATATTCCAAATTATCCTGAAGACCCTAAAACTGATGATGAAAAAGCATTACAAACTCAATATGCTACTTGTCTTGGTTCTGCAGTTAACCCTGTATTACGAGAAGGGAATTCAGATAGACGTGCAGCTGCAGCTGTTAAAAACTTTGCACAAAAAAATCCACATAAACTACGCCCTTTTGCAGAAAATTCAAAAGCATATGTTGCATCTATGGATAGTGATGATTTTTATGCAAACGAACAATCAATCATCGTTGATGGTGAGCAAAATGTAACAATTGAGCTTAACGGTGAAGTGTTAAGAAATGTAGATGCTAAAGATAAAGAGATTTTAGATGCAACTTTTATGTCTGCAAAAGCTTTAAGAGCATTTTATAAAAAATCTATTGAAGATGCAAAAGCAAATGGTGTTCTTTGGTCATTACACTTAAAAGCTACAATGATGAAAGTTAGTGATCCTATTATGTTTGGTCATGCTGTTGAAGTATTTTTTGCAGATGTATTTGAAAAATATGCTGAAGAATTCGCTAAACTTGGTGTAAATGCAAACCTTGGTCTTGGTGATTTAGAGAAAAAACTTCAAAATTCTGATAAAAAAGATGAAATCCTTGCAGCTATTAAAGATATTATCAATAACGGTGATGTTAATATTGCTATGGTTGATAGTGACAATGGTATCACTAACTTACACGCTTCAAATGACATCATTATTGATGCTTCTATGCCTGTTGTTATTCGTGATGGCGGTAAGATGTGGAACAAAGATGGAAATGTGCAAGAGTGTGTATCTGTAATTCCAGATAGATCATACGCTAACTTCTATCGCCCTATGGTTGAAGATTGTGTTGCTAACGGTCAATACGATGTGAGTACAATGGGTAACGTTGCAAATGTTGGTCTTATGGCACAAAAAGCTGAAGAGTATGGTTCTCATCCAACTACTATCGAAGTTCCTGCTGATGGTGTTATGGAAGTTAAAGATGCATCTGGTAATGTTCTTATGAGTCACAATGTTGAAAAAGGTGACATCTACAGAATGAGCCGTGCAAAAGATATCCCGATCAAAGATTGGGTTCGTCTTGCAGTTGAACGCGCTCGTTTAACTGGTAATCCAGCTGTATTTTGGTTAGATGAAAATCGTGCACACGATGTGAACATGATCAAAAAAGTGAATGAATATCTTAAAGATCATGATACTTCAGGTTTAGAACTTCCAATCATGGATATTGAATCTGCAACTAAATTTACCAATGCTCGTGTACGTGCAGGTAAAGACACTATCTCTGTAACTGGTAACGTTCTTCGTGACTACCTAACAGATATGTACCCGATTTTAGAACTTGGAACTTCAGCTAAAATGCTTTCAATCGTTCCTTTACTTGCTGGTGGTGGTTTATTTGAGACTGGTGCTGGTGGAAGTGCTCCTAAACACGTTGATCAATTCCTTGCAGAAGGGCATTTACGCTGGGATTCACTTGGTGAGTTTTTAGCACTTGCTGAATCTTTAAGATATATTGAACAAAAACACCCAAGTGCAAACCTTGCTACTGTAACAGCTGCACTAGATATTGCAAATCAAGGCTACCTTGATAACAATAAAGCTCCAAGTAGAAAAGCTGGTGAACCAGATAATAAAGCATCTCATTTCTTTGTTGCACAGTACTGGGCAAAAGCATTAGCAACATCTGACAATGCAGACTTAGCAGCTAAATTTGCTCCTGTTGCCACTGCTTTAGAAGAAAATGAAGCTAAAATCATGGAAGAACTACTTTCAGTTGAGGGTAAAACACAAGATATCGGTGGTTACTACCATCCAGATGATGCAAAAGCAAATGCTGCTATGCGTCCATCTGCTACATTAAACGCTATTATAGACGCTATATAAGCTAAAATCACATGCTTTTGCATGTGGTTTTCACTTTTTTTATGAAACTATTTGGATACGGTTTTATATAAAAGGTGAAAATAACTTCACCTTAATATGATACATAGTATACTCTTAAATGTTGTGTGTTCGCACATATTGTTTAAGTGTATCTAAATGTGTGTCATAGTATATAATATTAAGGAGCATAAATGAATCAAGGTAAAAGAGTTGGGATTGTAGGTGCTGGTAATGTTGGAGCAACTGTAGCTTACTCTCTAGCAATGCTCGGATCTTGTCATGAGATTATCCTACGTGATAATAAAATTGATGTAGCAAAAGGAAAAGCCCTAGATATGTCTCAAGCAGCTTCAGCGGTAAGAAGTCATACAGTTGTAAGTGTAGCTGAGGATATATCTGATTTAGTTGATTGTGATGTTGTTGTAGTAACTGCAGGAAGTCCGAGACTTCCAGGAATGAGCAGAGATGATCTTCTTATGATTAATGCAAACATTACAAAAGATGTAATTCAAGGGATTGCAAAATATTCTCCAAATGCTGTAGTTATTATGGTTTCTAATCCATTAGATGCAATGACATATGTAGCACTTAAAGAAAGCGGGTTTGATAGAAGTCGCGTAATTGGTATGGCTGGTATTTTAGACAGCTCACGTATGGCGGCATTTATTCAAGAAAAACTTGGTTATGGTGGAGGGCAAATCCGTGCTTCAGTTATGGGCGGACATGGAGACGATATGGTTCCACTTCCAAGATATTCAACTGTTGCGGGTGTGCCTCTTTCAGATGTTCTAACTCCAGATGAGATTAGTGAAATTGTTGATCGTACACGTCATGGTGGTGCTGAGATCGTAGGTTATTTAAAAACTGGTTCTGCTTATTATGCTCCTGCAAAATCTACAGCTATTATGGTAGATGCTATTTTAAAAGATACAAAACAAATTCATCCTTGTGCAGTTTACCTTGATGGTGAATATGGTTACAGCGATGTTGTATCTGGGGTTCCAGTTATGTTAGGGGCTAAAGGTGCTGAAAAAATCATTGAAGTAACTTTAGATGATAAAGAAAAAGCAATGTTCAAAAAATCTTGCGATTCTGTTCAAACACTAATAGATACTTTAAATAAAAATAATTTTTTTGAGGAAAAATAATTATGCGTGAAATTGCATATGAAGAGATTGTAAAAAACGTTAGAGATATTATCGTTTATTCTGCATGTAACTTACCAAAAGATGCATTAGATGCTTTAAAAGATGCATATGAAAATGAAAAAAGTCCTGTAAGTAAAGAGGTTTTAAAACAACTTCTTGAAAACTCTGATATCGCTAGTAAAGAAGCAAGACCTTTATGTCAAGATACTGGTCTTGCAGTATTTTTTGTAAAGGTTGGTGCTGATGTAAAAGTGGTTGGTGGACTTTTAAAAGATGCTATAAATGAAGGTACTGCAAGAGGGTATGAAGAGGGATATTTAAGAGCTTCAACATGTGAGCCTTTTTCTCGTGCAAACTTAAAAGATAAAATCGGTTACAACCTTCCTGCAATTATCCACTTTGATATTGTAGAGGGTGATAAAATTGATATCGAATATGCTGCAAAAGGTGGTGGAAGTGAAAACGTATCTCGTGCACGTGTTTTTCCACCAGCAGCTGGAAAAGATGGTGTTGTTTCGTTTGTAAAAGAGTGTATCAGTGATGCTGGACCAAACCCTTGTCCCCCAATTACAGTAGGTGTTGGTATTGGCGGTACGTTTGAGAAAGCTGCAATATCAAGTAAACATGCACTTTTTAGAAATATTGGGAGTGTAAATGAAGACCCAGAGATGGCTGAATTAGAAGAGAGAATTTTAACTGAGATCAATAAACTTGGAATCGGTGCTATGGGTATGGGTGGAACTAAAACAGCATTGGCTGTACATATCGAAGCAAACCCATGTCATATCGCTTCATTACCAGTTTCAGTTAATGTGCAATGTCATAGTTCAAGACATACACATATCACAATATAAGGTGCAATAATGAGTCAAACATACTATCTAACAACACCATTAACTGAAGAAACAACTAGAAAGTTAAAAGCGGGTGATATAGTTTATCTAAGCGGTGTAATTTATACTGCACGTGATGCTGCACATAAGAAGCTTGTTGATCTGATTGAAGCTGGAGAGCAACTTCCATTTGATTTAGAAGGAAGTGTGATTTATTTCGTTGGTCCAACACCGCCAAAACCAGGTGATCCTATAGGAAGTGCAGGTCCAACAACTAGTTATAGAATGGATAGCTATTCTCCAACGATGCTTAAATACGGTTCAAAGGGGATGATAGGCAAAGGTAAAAGAAACCAAGATGTAATTAATGCTTGTAAAGAGTATGGTGGTATCTATTTTGGAGCGACTGGTGGAGCTGGTGCACTACTAGGAAAACAGATTAAAAGTGCAGAAGTGATTGCATATCCAGAACTTGGTCCTGAAGCTGTTAGAAAATTAACAGTTGAAGAGTTTCCAGTTACAGTTATCAATGATACTTATGGTCAAGACCTTTATCAAATGGGTCGTGAACAATACGAAGTAAAATAACTTCCACTTTAAAACAAGGAGAATAAATGAATATACATGAATATCAAGCAAAACAAATTTTTGCTAAATATGGTGTACCAACACCAAGAGGTATTGTGGCAAACACGCCAGAACAAGCTTTTTTAAATGCACAAGAGCTTGGTGGAAATATTTGGGTTGTAAAAGCGCAAATCCATGCTGGTGGACGTGGTCTTGGCGGTGGTGTAAAACTTGCTAAGTCACATGATGAAGTAAAACAACTTGCATCTGAAATTTTAGGTATGCAATTAGTAACTCACCAAACAGGACCTGAGGGTAAACTTGTTCAAAAGGTTTACATCGAAGAGGGTGCAGACATTAAAGATGAGTTATATCTTGGTGTTGTTTTAGATCGTGCTAAAGAGATGCCAGTTATCATGGCTTCTACTGAAGGTGGTATGGAGATCGAAAAAGTAGCAGAAGAGACTCCAGAGAAGATCATTAAAGTTGCAGTTGATCCAGCTGTTGGTTTTCAAGGTTTTCATGGACGTGAATTAGTTTTTGGTCTTGGTATTACTGATCCAGCAGAGCAAAAGAAATTTATTCAATTTGCTTCAAAACTTTACAAAGTGTATATGGAAAATGACGCAGAATTAATTGAGATTAATCCTTTGATCAAAACTGGAGCAGGGGACTTCCTGGCACTAGATGGTAAAATGGGATTTGATGATTCAGCTCTTGGACGTCATCCAGATATCGAAGATATGCGTGATATCTCTGAAGAAGATGCTGATGAGAGAGAAGCGAGCCGTTATGGTCTTTCATATATCTCTTTAGATGGTGAAATCGGTTGTATGGTAAATGGAGCTGGATTAGCGATGGGTACTATGGATACGATCAACTATATGGGTGGAACTCCTGCAAACTTCCTTGATGTTGGTGGAAAAGCAAATGCTGAAACAGTTGCAAAAGGTTTTGAGATCATTCTTAAAAATCCTAAAGTAAAAGCTATTTTTGTAAATATTTTTGGTGGAATTGTTAGATGTGATCGTATTGCCAACGGAATCTTAGAGGCAACAAAACTTGTAGATGTACACGTTCCAGTTATTGTACGTCTTGATGGTACAAACGCACCAGAAGCAGCTGAAACTCTTAAAAATGCTGGTATTTCAAATGTTATTGCAGCAACAGATTTAGCAGATGGTGCTGCAAAAGCAGTAGCTGCAGCGAAAGGGGAATAATTTATATGAGTATTTTAGTAAATAAAGATACAAAAGTTATCGTTCAAGGTTTCACAGGGAAAGAGGGTACTTTCCATGCTGAACAATGTATAGCATACGGTACAAACATTGTTGGTGGTGTTACACCAAACAAAGGTGGTCAAGAGCATTTAGGTAAGCCAGTTTTCAATACTGTAAAAGATGCAGTTGCAACTACTGGTGCTACTGTTTCTATGATCTTTGTTCCACCTGCATTTGTAAGTGATGCTGTTATGGAAGCTGCTGATGCTGGGATTGAACTTGCTGTAATTATTACAGAAGGTGCTCCAGTACGTGATATGCAAGCTGCAAAAGCATTTGCCACAAAACACGGAATGATGACAATCGGACCAAACTGTCCTGGTATTATCACGGCAGAAGAGTGTAAAATCGGAATTATGCCTGGTATGATCTTCAAGAAAGGCAACGTTGGTCTTATCTCTAAATCTGGTACTTTAACTTATGAGGGTGCAAACCAAGTTGTAAAACAAGGTTTTGGTATCACTACTGCAGTTGGTATTGGAGGGGACCCAATTATTGGTCTTTCGTATAAACAACTTTTACCAATGTTTGAAGCAGATCCTGAAACTGAAGCGATCGTTATGATTGGTGAAATCGGTGGGGATTTAGAGATCCAAGCTGCTAAATTCATTAAAGAAAACATCACAAAACCAGTTGTTGCTTTTATTGCGGGTCAAACAGCTCCTAAAGGGAAACGTATGGGTCATGCAGGAGCTATTGTTTCTGGCTCAGCAGGTACTGCGAAAGAGAAAATGGAAGCTTTAGAAGCTGCTGGTGTTAAAGTTGTTGTAAGCCCAGCTGAGATTGGAAAAGCAGTAGCAGAAGTTTTATCAAAGTAACAAACTGAAACAGTGTGAGCCTAGAGTGTTACCAAAAGGTGCACTTTTAAGGCGATAACAGCACATTTTATGGCGAAATTATTAAAACTTAGCTACTCTTTCTGTATTGAAAGTAACATACAAATAAATATTTGTATCTTAAAAATTAGGAGAATAAATGGGAACTTTTAAAACTGAAAACCCTGGTAACCAACCTGTTTGGGTTAATACGAACAACTGTAAAGCTTGTGATATTTGTGTTTCTGTATGTCCATCTGGAGTACTTGGTATGAAATACGATATTAACTCTACTCTTGGTGCTATGATTTCAATCGATCATCCTGAATCTTGTATCGGATGTAGTGAGTGTGAGCTTTCATGTCCTGACTTTGCTATCTATGTAGCAGATAGAAAAGAGCTTAAAGAAGCTGGACTTAGTTTTGCAAAACTTACAGATGAAGCAAAAGCTCGTCAAGAAAAAATTATTGCAAACAACTATATGTCGCTTAGTGAAGAAGGAGTTAAGTAATGGCAAGAGAAGTTATTTCAACAGGAAATGAGTTAGCAGCAAAAGCTGCAATAGATGCCGGAGCAAAGTTTTTTGGTGGTTATCCAATTACTCCATCATCTGAAGTAATGCATGTTGCATCTGACCTTTTACCAAAAGTTGGTGGAACTGCTATTCAAATGGAAGATGAAATTGGTGGAATTTCGGCGGCACTTGGTGCTTCTATGACTGGTACAAAATCTTTCACTGCAACTTCAGGTCCTGGTATTTCACTTAAAGCTGAGCAAATTGGTCTTGGTTTTATAGCGGAAGTTCCTTTAGTTATTGTTAATGTTATGCGTGGTGGTCCATCAACTGGTCTTCCAACTCGTGTATCTCAAGCTGATATTGGTCAGGCACAATACCCAACTCATGGAGATTATGCTTCTATCACTTTATGTGCTGGTTCACTTTCTGAGTGTTACACTGAAACAGTTCGTGCATTTAACTTAGCTGAAAAATATATGACACCAGTATTTATCCTTTTAGATGAGACTATTGGACATATGCATGGTAAAGCTATTCTTCCAGATTTAGCAGATGTTGAAGCTGCAAATGTTACACGTGCAAAATTTGAAGGTGATCCTTCAGAGTATAAGCCGTATAAAGTTCCAATGAATGAACCAGCTGTATTAAACCCAATGTTTGAAGGTTATAAGTACCACATTACTGGTCTTCACCATGGTGATGAAGGTTTCCCAACTGAAGATGCTGCTCAATGTGAGTTTAACATTGAAAGACTAGTTGGTAAGGTGAACACTGTAGCTGCAGAGAATGATGGTTTAGATGATTTACCAGATTACGAAGAGTACAGAATGGAGGATGCAGAAGTTTGTGTCATCGCATATGGTTCTATCGGTCTTGGTGCATATGAAGCTGTTGAAAAACTTCGTGCTGAAGGTATCAAAGCTGGTATGTTTAGACCAATTATGTTATGGCCAAGTCCTGCTAAAAAGATTGCTGAAATTGGTGAAAAATTCGGGGATAAAATCTTTATCACTGAACTTAACATGGGTCAATACTCAAAAGAGATTGAAAGAATCATTAAAAGAGATGATTTTACAACTTTACTTAAAGCAAATGGTCGTCCAATCGCACCTGCTGAGATGGTAGCAAAAGTTAAGGAGATGATGTAATGGCATTTAATTATGATAAATATTTACGTGTAAATAAGATGCCAACACTATGGTGTTGGGGTTGTGGTGATGGTGTTATCTTAAAAGCTACTATCCGTGCAATTGAAAAAATGGGATGGGATATGGACAAAGTTTGTATTGTATCTGGTATTGGTTGTTCTGGACGTTTTAGTTCATATATCAACTGTAACACTGTACACACTACACATGGTAGAACTGTAGCGTATGCGACTGGTATTAAGTTAGCTAGACCAGATGCAAATGTTATCGTTGTTGCAGGTGATGGTGATGGTCTTGCAATTGGAGGGAATCATACTATTCATGGTTGTCGTCGTAATATTGACCTTAACTTTATCCTTATCAATAACTTTATTTACGGTTTAACAAACTCACAAACTTCTCCAACAACTCCAAGAGGTATGTGGACTGTTTCTCAAAAGAATGGAAATATCGACCCAACTTTTAATGCTTGTAATCTAGCAATAGGGGCAGGGGCTAGTTTTGTTGCTCGTGAAAGTATGATTGATCCGAAAAAACTAGAGAAAATTTTAGTAAAAGGTTTTTCACACAAAGGTTTTAGTTTCATAGAAGTTCTTTCAAACTGTCACATTAACCTTGGTCGTAAAAATATGATGAAAAATGCTATGGAAAACCTTGATTGGATCGATAGCATCTCTATGCCACTTAAAAAATGGGAAGCTCTTAGTGATGAAGAAAAAGAAAATAAACTTCCAACAGGTGTTTTAAAAGAGGCAGAACAAGAAGAGTACTGTGAAATGTATGCCCAAATTCAAGCTGCTGCACAGAAAAAACGTGGAAAAATCACTCAAGATGATTTTGCTAAGAAAATATAAGGAGTCATAGATGAGAAATACTTTACGCTTTACTGGTGTTGGTGGGCAAGGGGTTTTACTTGCTGGTGAAATTATGGCTGCTTGTAAAATTCAAAATGGTGGTAACGGTTTAAAAACTGCTACATATACATCACAAGTTCGTGGTGGTGCTACTGTTGTTGATATCACTCTTGATGACAATGAAATTCGTTATCCATATGCAAATGAGGGTGAAATTGATTTCATGCTTTCAGTTGCAAATGTAAGTTACAACCAATTTAAAAATGGTGTAAAAGAGGGTGGAATCATTGTAGTTGATCCAAATCTTGTTCATCCAACTGATGAAGATAGAAAAAAATGGACCATCCATGAGATTCCAATTATTACTATTGCAAAAGAAGAGGTTGGAAATGTTATTACTCAATCTGTTGTTGCTTTAGCAATTACAAATACTATGACAGAAGTTCTTCCAGAACAATCTCTTATAGATACTATGCTTTCAAAAGTTCCAGAAAAAGTTCATGCTGCAAATAAAAAAGCATATGAGCTTGGAAAAAAATACGCTTTAGAAGCTATGGGTAAATAATTTACTATATAGTAAACTATATAAAAGCAGCTCTTGAAGAGCTGCTTTTTTTATATTAATATTTAATACTAAATAATATCTAACTTTTTATTTTGATACTTTCCCAAAAAAAGTCCACATGTCTTTCAAACTGCGTTGATAAACTATCCACAGATTTAGAATCAAAACGTAGTAGAGTGATCTGAAAACGTATATAAAACAATGTTGATAAAAACTCATATGAAACCATCATAGGATCATTAGAAGCTATGAGATTGTTTTGCATCATTATAAAAAAGCCCTCAGAAAGCGTTTTAATATTTTCTTGATGGAATTGTGTCATAAACTGCTCTCTAAGCTCACTATTTTGTAAAAGCTCTATCATAAGTAGTTTGAACATACTTTCGCTTTTTTTATCAAATGTAAGCATCTTATACTGCATGGCAAATTTTTGTAAAAAAGGTTTTCCTCTAATTGATAGCTCTTTTATCTCTTCACCTGAGAGTGAAAAAGGGGAGCTAAATATACTTTGTGCTATCTCTAAAAAGATTGCCTCTTTATTTTGAAAGTGATTATACAAAGCACTCTCTCTAATACCCACTTCTGAAGCAATTTTTCGTACACTTGTAGCCTTATAACCATTGTTTGAAAAGAGGGTACTTGCAACTTTAAGTATCTTTTCCTTTGTACCACTTCTTTTTTGAATATCCCTATTTTCAGGCATTTTAACCCCTTTCTTTGACTATGTGAACATTTGTTAATATCTTTAAAAGTATATATGAACATTTGTTAATTTACACTTAGTTAAAAAGAACACTTGTTCATATAATAAAAGAATAAAATGAACAACTGTTAATATGTAAATATAAGCACATTTAAAACTTCTTTTGAGTAGTATTTTAAAAGCATAAGAAGATAGTTACTTGAGCATCTTGCTCAAGAGGAAAGTCCGAGCTGCTGTAAGACAATGTTCCATTTAACGAATGGCCGTAGCAATGCGAGGGAAAGTGCAACAGAAACTAAACCGCCTGTATTAGGTAAGGGTGAAAAGGTGGTGTAAGAGACCACCAGTCTTTATGGCAACATAGAGAGCTTGTAAACCCAACATGGCAGCAAGAAGCAGATGGTTAGCGTCTTACAATTGCTATTGCTTCGCTAGAGACACAATGTAAATTGTGTAGTAGATTAATGCTATCACAACAAAACTCGGCTTATTCTTATGCTTTAAAAGGAAATATATGTATATAAAAACTTTTTTTATATCTTTTATACTTTTATTTACTTCCTGTACTTCAATTGATTTCAGCCTCAAACAAGATCATATACAATTATTTAAAGAAAATACTCTTATTATCGAGGGTAGTGGAGATATAGAATATATAAATAATTTAAAATTAAGCAATATTAACATCGTACAAAACGTATATCTTATGCATAATAACTCTGTTCTAACGGTTGAGCAACTATATACAGATAGTAGCTATAGTTTTGATGGAGCTATCAAAAAAACAATCTGGATAGGATTTAGTGATTATATATACTCTAAAGAGTTCGCACAAAGTAATGTAAGCTTTTTTTCTCTCAAAAGCAAAAAAGATAGTTCTAGACTCTATTTGATTGCACAAAGTCAAAATAAAAAGAGAATACAACTCTTATATGGCAAAAATGAAAAACTTTTTTATGCAATCATAAAAGCTATAAAAAACAATACAAGCATTAAGGATATAAACAAACTACAAAGTGATGATATCGTAGAGCTACATGATCCTAAAAGCTATATTAAAACGACGTGGAGTGAAAAAAACATCATTATAGATGGTTTGGTGCATAAAGATGGTGGAAAGCCTATAAAAAGTATTAAATAATTTTTCAAGAGAATATACATTATGTTAATCAATAAGGAATAATATGTCAGAACGAAAACAAAAGCTTATAGAAGATATACAAAATTTACTCAATAGCTATGAAGGTGTTAAACCAACAACTATCAACCCTTCTCTATTAGAGTTTATGGATGAAAAAACGCTTATAGGTATCATCGATTCCCTTTTAGATCAAAAAGAAGATTCTAAAGAAATTGATACTGTTTGGCTGGAACAATTTAAAACGCAATAGATACTTGTGTAAATTTGTTAATCACATTTACCAATTTTTTGATACAATGATGAAAATTTTTTGTTAGGAATTAATCATGAATATGGATTTAATAAAATTGACTGAACAAACAAAAAAGCTGACTGCGTTAGTTGTTGAAGATGAAAAGGTAACAAATGAGTTACTTAGTTCAACTTTTAAAAACTTTTTTGCAGGTGTTGAGTCTTGCTTTGATGGTGAGAGTGCTTTAAAAATATATGAACAAAAACAGCTAGATATTGTATTTGTTGATATTATCATGCCTGGTATGGATGGTATTGAGCTTTCTCGTAAAATTAGAGAGATGAATAAAGAGCAAATCATTATTGTTATCTCTGCTAGTAATGATATGGAAAAGATATCAGAGTCTATTGAAGTTGGTGTAAATAGTTTTATTCAAAAACCTATAGATACTAAAAAAATCATCGAGCTACTTGGTGGTGTTGTTGCAATGGTTGCAAAAAGAAAGAAAATTGAAACAAAAACTTTTTCTATCTCTCTTCCATTAGACCTTTACGAAATTGTAAACGACAATGCAAAAGCTGAAAGTATCTCTAAAAATGCCGTAATTATTAGAGCTTTAAGAAGTTTTTACGACGCTTAATTAGAAACAATACAAAATATAGATAGATTTTATATTAAATTAAGGAATCTATCTATATAATTTCGGCTCAACAAAACAGTTGAGCATTTTTTGGCCCCATCGTCTAGCGGTTAGGATCCATGGTTTTCATCCATGTTACAGGAGTTCGAGTCTCCTTGGGGTCACCAATATTCTCCTTTTTAAAACATCCATTTAACAATTATATATATTCATAATATTTTATTTTTGGACGGGCTAGTAAGCAAACCAATCTGTAAAGATTAGTCTACTGTAATTTTTGTGTTACGAGTTCGTTCACTACTTTTGGATTTGCTTTTCCATTTGTAGCTTTTAGTACTTGTCCTACAAAAAAACCAAATAGTTTTGAGTTCCCTGCTTTATATTTTTCTACATTATCTGGATTTTTTGCCATTATCTCATCAATTATAGGCTCTATGAGAGCTGGATCGCTTATTTGTACCAATCCTTTAGCTTCAACTATTTGTTTTGGGGCTTGTCCACTTATAACCATCTCTTCAAATACTGTTTTTGCAATCTTGTTTGAGATAGTTTCATCATCGATCATGCTAACTAGCTCAGCAATTTGAGCAGCACTAAACTTCAGTGTATCACTGCTCTGCTTCTCTTTAAGCTCACGCGAGACCTCATTTGCTACAATATTTGCCAATGTCACAGGGGAGTGGTTTATATGTAACGCATCTTCGTAAAAAGAGGATAATTGCTCATCACGTGCTAAAATATCTGCGACCATACTATTGAGTTTAAATTTAGATGTATATTTATCAAACAAAACTTGCTGTGTTTCATTCATAGGTTCAACTTCACCATCAATCTGTACTTTTTTCTCTTGAGGTTTACGTTCACTTCTTGGAGCTCTTTTTGTATCTTCTTTTTTACCCCAAGACTCTTTAAGCCCTACGATCTTGTTAAATACAGGGTTTTCATCTGTATAGTCGATCGGATCAGCGTAAAAGTACCCTTCTCTCTCAAACTGAAATCTAACATCAGGTTTTTGAGTGATAACAGCTCTCTCGATCAAAGCATTTTTCACAATTTTTAAAGAATCTGGATTAACATCTTCTAAGCCTTCTGGTGCTTCATCTTTAAAAAGTCTATCGTAAAGGCGTACTTCAATCTTCTTAGCAGTTGTGGCATCTACCCATTGGATCGCACTTTTTACCTTTATACCGCTTGTATCTTGTCCACTTTTTGAATCTGGGTTGTACTCGACGATGATCTCAGTAATATTGCCATCAGTATCTTTGATAATCTCTTTACATGTAATGATATACGCATGTTTTAGACGCACTGGCTGATGGAGTGTTAAACGGAAGTACCCTTTTGGAGGATTTTCACTAAAGTCTTCACGATCTATATAGATAGTTTTAGAAAAAGGTATAGCTCTTGAGCCCTCTTTTGGTACATCTTCAGGGTAGTACGATGCTTCCAGCTCTTCACTACCCTCATAGTTTGCTATTGTCACTTTGAGTGGATCAAGTACTGCCATAACACGTGGTACTTTTTTGTTTAGATCATCACGAATGGCAAACTCTAACTGTGCAACATCAACTGTTGAGTTTGCTTTTGCAATCCCGATCGAGTCACAAAAGTTTAAAATAGACTCAGGTGTGTACCCTCTTCTTCTATACCCTGCAATTGTAGGCATACGTGGGTCATCCCATCCGCTTACTCTTTTTTCATTTACAAGCTCTAAAAGCTTTCTTTTGCTCATAACAGTGTAGTTAATCCCAAGTCTTGCAAACTCATGTTGGTAAGGTCTTTTTTTAAGCCCTAAAGTGTCTAGTACCCAGTCATAAATCTCGCGGTTATTTTCAAACTCTAGTGTACAGATAGAGTGAGTTACACCCTCTATATAATCAGATAAACAATGAGCAAAGTCATACATAGGATATACTGCCCACTTGTCCCCTGCTCTAAAGTGATGTGCATGACGTATGCGGTATAAAAGAGGATCACGCATTTTCATATTTGCTGCAGACATATCGATCTTTGCACGTAATACATGCTCACCATCTTTAAACTCACCATTTTTCATACGCTCAAAAAGATCAAGGTTTTCCTCTACTGAACGATCAGCAAACTTGCTGCGACGACCTGCCTCTATAACAGTTCCACGATACTCTCGCATAGTCTCTTCATCGAGCGAATCAACATACGCTGTACCCATCTTTATAAGCTCGATCGCATACTCATAGAGTTTATCGAAATAATCAGATGTATAACGAACACTATTATCCCACTCAAAACCTAACCACTCTACGGCATCTTTTAAAGCTTCTACGTACTTTGTATCTTCTGTTGTTGGATTTGTGTCATCCATTCTCAAATTACAATGACCACCATAATCACGTGCAATACCAAAATTTATAGCGATAGATTTAGCGTGTCCAATATGTGGAAAACCATTTGGTTCAGGGGGAAACCTTGTTACAATCTCTTTATATTTTCCAGATTTTAAATCCTCTTCAACTATGGTACGTAAAAAATCTTTGTGTTCACTCATCGTTGTTTAAACCTTTTAAAAATGATAGTTTATTTAATGGGGTATTTTAGCGAATGTGAGCTTATAATATGCAAATAATTTACTGACTTGCTCCAATGCTTTGTATTGGAGTATGTATTTCATAGTTCAATTATAGATATGTATTTCCCCATCGGAGACGATGAGAACAAGTTCAGTATAAGTCTTATTTTTATTTCTAAGGTCCTTTGTTGTATAGTCTATAAAAATAATTACTTTGAAGGATGACATGAAAGTTTTGCAATAATTTTATCACTACAACATACTGAACCACCTGCCATAAAATAATAATCTCCAGCACGTACATCTTGCTTTTGGTTGTCCTTAAAAGTATATTCTCTTCCTTCATTGTCTTTTCGACCTTTGAGTTTTGCAAATTTATTTTGAGTATGTCCTGAAATTTTTGCTGTACAAACAGCCCAACCATCTTTCCCTTTTATAGTAATTCTTTTTTCTGCATGTCCAGGCTTATCTGGGAACTTTACTTCAAATCCAGATAGTTCGATTAAACTTAGCAATACTAATAATGTTAGAAACTTTACCATTCTTTCTTCCTTATATTAACTATTTATTCAATAAACATTATATACAAAATAGCTCAAAATATCAAAATTAAATAACACAAAATTTGTTGATTTAAATTACAAAAAACATTCATTTATCAGCCTCTTAGCTAAAACCTGATAAAATTCCAAAAAAAATAAAAACAGGAATATGGATGTTAAGATTTGCTTTTAGCCCTACTCATGATCTAAGTCTCGATGAGTTGCGACTTGCACTTTTGAACTTTATAGTTGCCAAGCAACGAAGTGAAGACTTTATAGTTAGAGTTGAAGATACAAGCAAAAGAAATGTCATAGAGGGTAAAGACAAAGAGAGTTTAGACTTACTTGATCTCTTTGGGATCAGATACACACAAACGATCTACCAAAGCCAAAACTTCCGTTTCCACTCTGCTATGGCATTGCAACTTATGCATGAGGGAAAAGCGTTTTCTTGTTTTTGTTCACCTGAATGGATCCAAGGTAAGATCAATGATACTGAGGCTGCAAAAAAACCTTATCTTTATGATGATGCATGTGCAAACCTTCCTGCTGAGCTTGTGATCGACAATACAAACCCTTTTACAGTGCGTATCTACAGACCTCAAAACGACATCGCGATAAAAGATCACCTTCAAGGAGATGTGACATTTAAAGCAGATACTATCGATAGTTTTATGATACTCAAACAAGACAAAACACCTATGGCTGATTTTGCAAGTGGGATCGATGATATGTTAAATGATATATCTCTTGTGATCAAAAGCCAAGAGGATGTAGAGAGCACTCCTAAACAAGTCTACCTAAGAGATCAACTAGAGTACAACAAACAAGTTGAGTATATCCATCTAGCACCTATAGGAGACGATGAAACTCCAAGTGTTCGATCGCTTTTAGAACAAGGTTATTTGCCAGAAACTATTGTAAACTATTTACTATCGATGGACCTAGAAGTTGCACTAGAGAAGTTTGATATCAAAACACTTCTAGTAAACCCAAAAAGTTTTAGTCTAAATGATCTAAAAGAGCTAAACAAAGAGTGCTTTAAAAATATGGATGCAAAAGAGCTTTCTCGTTATGTTGGTTTTGCAGATGCAGAGATCGGAGAGTTAGCGCGTTTATATGTTGATCAAGTGCAAACAACAAAAGAGTTAAAAACAAAAATAGCACCTATTTTTGAGCCTCGTGTTGTGCCAGAGGAGTTACAAGAGCAGTATAATGCTATAAAAAACTGCGCAAAACAAGCACCTTATTTTGATCAGTATGATGATTTTAAAGCTTATATTGCCAGTGAAACGGGTTTAGATAAGGAAAATATCTCTCAAACACTTAGAATTTTATTGTCAAATGCCAAAAGTGGTCCAGATTTGGCTAAAATTTACCAATATATTAAAAATTATCTAGGGGAGTTTACAAAATGATAGCAGAGATTATACAAGGTTTAGGTGGAATTATCATTGGACTTATCAATGTATATATAATTGTGATTATCATCGCAGCACTCATTAGTTTCGTAAATCCTGATCCATACAACCCTATTGTACAGTTTTTACATAGAGTGACTAACCCTGCGTATGCACTTGTGAGACGCTATATAAACACAAATCTTAATGGTTTAGACTTTGCACCACTTGTTATTGTTATCGCTTTACAAGTGGTGATAGTAGTGCTAAATGCAGTACTACGACATATCTAATAGTGAGTACATACCTCACTAGTCATTGTAAACTCACACGGTGGTAGCTCTTTTGGCAACCATCGATGATAATCCATTTGCGCACTACACCCAGCATCTTCAAAAAGAGCCCCTTTTTCATCTTTTGTACATATTAAAACGATAGCATGTCTATTTTGTTGCAAAATTTTTACACTATATTCATTAAATGGCTCTTTGAGTGATGGATCATGTTGTGTTGCCAATTCTAAGAGCTTTTCATCCGATATATTTTGATCCACTTGGGTATACCGGACTGTCGCTTCCACTGCACTAGAGAGTTTTGTCAGTGCAGATGATAGAGTGTACATCTTTTCTTGATACGAGTTATTTTTAGCTGCACATCCTGTGACTATAAACAAGATACTTATAATTAAAACTCTATATCTTTTTTTCATTCTAAACCTCCCACATACCATAGTTACTATTTGAGTCTTTTCCAGTATCTAAATTCCAATTTGCAATTGCAAGTTCATACGTTGTATCTTCTTCATATACTCCACGTGCAATGATGCGCCAGATATTAAGCACATTCTCTATAGCATGGTTAAAAATATCATTGTATGAGCTATACCCTTGAGGTGTTTGCAGATTGTCTATATATTGTCTATCGATTTCATCTTCTTTGGGGTATGTCAGTCCAGCATTGATAGCTACATGCCTTGCAAGTGGAAAAAGATGATTCCCCTCCTCTGCAAAGTCATCTACAAAATGACAAAACTTTTCATGCCATTTATCTATATTTGGAGGGTTGTTTTGAAATTCATTTTCATATGTATTTTTGAGCATATACTGCCACACTTTCAATACAGTAGGGTCAATTTTTTTTCTGTTCTCACCATCTGAGCATTGTTTAATCCCAGAATCAAGATGTTCATATACCCCTATCTCACCAAGGTTTAGTCGTTGAAAAATGTAAGCATCTTGATTCATCTCGCATCTTCTATGTGCAGTTTTATTTTGAGCATATTCTCCAACTTTTAACTCTACAATTGGATGAATAGTTACGTCTGTAATAACATGTGCACTATATCCTAAGAGCCAAGTTAATGCTTTATCTTTTTCATTTCCTTTAAGATGCTCATGAATGAACTTTATCCCATTATGGATCATCTCACCAGTATGTTCATAGTGCATTATATCTGCCCATTTTGCAGCATCACTATCCCCTATGTTTAAATAGGGATAATCTGGGCTAACACAACCTAGTTCACAATATTTAAAATACCTTAATATAGAAGCGATAGCTTGTATAGGAAAACCATCTATGCTTTCTAATCTATCAATCTCTTTGGCGATATTTACTAAAGTAATATGTGCATATGCTCCCGGCATTACCAATCCTTTAATAAAAAATAATTTTTTTTGTTATATTAAATGATATCATTCAAACTCTTAAGAGTTCTTGATATTACTCATCTTTTTTGAAGATCATTGTGCTTGAAGAGAGAGTTTCATTTTTTGCTTCAAAACTTAGAACATCAATATCTTTTTGTTCTGCAAACTCTACAAGAAAGTATCTATTCCATTTGTTTGAACTGTGCATAAAGTTTTGAAATTCATTGTTATTGGTTAATTCTTGAACTGATAAAGAGTTGTTAGAGTTAAGTGTGTATAAAAGAAGTTGTTTCCCCCCTTTTAAATACAAAGCAATATAGAAGTACTCATTTTCTTTATATTTTTGTGGAAAAACTTTGTTTAAATAAACTGCACTAATTGTTCCTTGAAATCCTATCTTATCTTCAATTTTTGAGCTGATAAAATTATTTTCCCATTGTTCTTGTTCTAGGCTAAAATGGAAATTATCAAACCCATTTTTATCAACACAAGCTGTAAAAAAAGTTATAAATATAAGGAGAGTTAGTACTATTTTCATCTCGAAATTATAGCTTACTTAAACTCATTTTCTGTATAATTACTAAAAATTTAAAAAGTTGCGTATGAAAAAAAGATTAGCAGTAGGTTTTACAGGACCTTCTAACAGTGGAAAAACAACATTGATGCTTAAAGTTGCAAGAAAACTAATCCATGAACACGGTTTAGAGGTTGCAATTATCAAGCACGATCCAAAAGACAAGGCAAGATTTGATGTTGAGGGAAAAGATAGTTACAAGTTTAGTGATACAGGGGCTGAAGTTATTGTAACCTCTCCTACTAGGACAACATACTTTTCTCATAGACACTCAGAACTCGATGATATGATACGATTGTTTCATAGTTTTGATATCCTTTTAGTTGAAGGGCTTAAAGGTTTACCACTTCCAAAGATAAGTGTATTTAGAAATGTTTTAGATGAGGATTATTTCCCATTTATGAATGCATTAGCGATTGACGAGAGTATAAATATAGTGGATTATAAAATACCTAATGATGTAGAGATGTTAAACTTGAATGATCCAGATCAAGTAATATCTTGGATATTAAAAAATGCAAAAGAAGTTTAAAAAGGAAAAAGATGGAAGCGATATTTGATGCGATACAAGCGAGTGCAAAAAGAATTAAAAATGCTATAGATATTAAAGATATTGGATATTCTCAACAAGAGAACAGCTCTGGTGAAACACAACTACAACTTGATATTCAATGTGACATGATTATTGAAGAAGAATTTTCACGTGTTACTTCAGTAAATACTATCTCATCAGAAGAGAAAGAACATGCAGAGGAATTACATCCAGATGGGGAGTACTTCATATCGTACGACCCACTTGATGGTTCTTCATTAGTGGATGTAAATTTAAGTGTTGGTTCTATTTTTGGTATCTATCAAGGTGGATTTGGGTCTGAAAATATGGTAGCTTCTTGCTATGTTGTATATGGTCCAAGAGTTGAGATGGTTTTTGCACAAAACAAAGTAAAACTCTACTTACTGCAAGATGGTGATTTTGAGTATGTAAAAGAGATCAGACTCACAGAAAAAGGTAAACTCAACGCTCCTGGTGGTACACAGCAAAACTGGGAACCATACCACAAAGAGATGGTAGATAGCTTCTTTGCTGAGGGGTATCGTCTTCGTTATTCAGGTGGAATGGTACCTGACTTACATCAAATCCTTTTAAAAGGTGGTGGATTATTTAGCTACCCTGGAACTAGCGATAAACCTGAGGGAAAACTTCGTCGTTTATTTGAAGTATTTCCATTTGCATTTGTATATGAAAAAGCTGGTGGTGAAGCTATTGATGGTAAAGGGAGACTTTTAGAACTCGGTTATAGACATCTTCACGATACTTCTCCATGTTTTTTTGGTTCAAAGTACGAGATTAGCCGTGTAAAAGAGGTATATTCTCAAAATGGATAACCAAGAAAAAGATAGATTTGAAATCTATCTTGATGAGATGATAGAAAAACTCCAAAAGTGTCAAGAACAACATAATATTGAGAGCTGTAGTTCTTGTGAACAATATTTAAAATGTGAACTTCGTAAAGAGTATGTAAATGCAGTTTATAACTCTATGAGCAAGGGTGACACTGGTGGATTTGAATTTTAGAGTGTCATTAAGACAAATTCGGTAAAATACAACAATAATTTTAGGTAGGATAAAAAATTGAGTAAATATATAACAACACCAATATATTACGTAAACGGAGAAGCGCATATTGGACATGCGTATACAACATTTATAGCAGATTCACTTGCACGCTACTATAAACTAACAAATGAAAATACTTTTTTCTTGACCGGAACTGATGAACATGGTCAAAAGATAGAGGAATCTGCACAAAAAAACAATAAACCTACACAACAATTTGCAGATGAAATCAGTGCTACATTTAAAAACCTTTGGGATGAGTTTGAAATCTCTTATGATAAATTTATCCGCACAACAGATGCTGAGCATAAAAAAGGTGTACAACACGCATTTATGAAGATGTATGACAAAGGTGATATCTATAAAGGTGAGTACGAAGGTCATTATTGTGTTAGCTGTGAAACTTTTTTCCCAGAAACACAACTTATCGATGGTGAATTTTGTCCAGACTGCGGCAGAAGTACAAACATCGTAAAAGAGGAAAGTTATTTCTTTAAACTCTCAAAATATGAAGATGCTCTTTTAAAACACTACGAAGCAAATCCTGATTTTATTATGCCTAAATCACGTGCAAACGAAGTTATTAACTTTGTTAAAAGCGGTTTACGTGATCTTTCAGTTACTCGTACATCATTTACATGGGGTGTACAGATGCCACAAGAGTTAAATGATGAAAAACACGTAATGTATGTATGGCTAGATGCCCTACTCAACTACGTTACAGCTCTTGGATACGGTAATGACAACGCTAAAATGGAAGATTTTTGGCCAGCAGATATTCACCTTGTTGGAAAAGATATCTTACGTTTTCATGCGATCTATTGGCCTGCTTTTTTAATGAGTTTAGACCTCCCTCTTCCAAAGCATATCGGTGCGCATGGTTGGTGGACACGTGATGGTGAAAAGATGAGCAAATCTAAAGGGAACGTCGTTTCTCCTAAAGAGGTTGCAGATGCATATGGTGCTGAGAACCTACGCTACTTTATGCTTCGTGAAGTTCCGTTTGGTCAAGATGGTGACTTTTCTCAAAGAGCATTTATAGATCGTATAAACTCTGAGCTTAGTAATGATCTGGGTAACCTTTTAAATCGTATTATCGGTATGAGTGGCAAATATAGTGATTTTGCAATTGATAGCGTTGATGTTGCAAAATACCACGCTAAAGAGATGGCACAGGTAGATGAAATTGTTGCTTCACTTGATGTTTTTATGCAAAATATCCAACCACACAGATACCTTGAAGAGTTATGGAGACTTTTTGCTATTGGAAATGGTGCTATTGCAGAGCATGAGCCATGGGTAAAGATGAAAAACGACCAAAAAGATCAAGCACTTGCAACTGTGGCACTTGTAGCAAATGTACTTGCAAAAGCAGCTGTGATGTTACACCCTATTATGCCTAAAACAACTGCTACAATTGCTGATGCACTGGGCTTTAGTATTGACAATACAAGCTACAATGACCTTATCCTTGATAAAAAACTTTTACAACCTTTTACTATCAAAAAAGTTCCACCGCTTTTCCCACGTGTTGAAGAGCCTTTAATGCCTGAAGCTCCAAAAGCTGAGCCAAACCCTCCAAAAGAGGTTAAAAAAGAGGAAACTAAAGCAGAAAAAGAGGAAGATAATCTCATAGAGATTGGACAATTCTTTGAAACAAAACTCAAAGTTGGTCTTGTTGTAGAGGCCGAAGAGGTTCCAAACAGCAATAAACTTTTAAAACTTCAAGTAGACCTAGGTGAAGGAAAAAATCGCCAAATTATTGCAGGAATCAAAGAGTTTTACTCCCCTACTGATCTTGTAAATACACAGGTGTGTGTAGTTGCAAATCTCAAACCTGCAAAACTCATGGGTAATTTAAGTGAAGGAATGCTTCTTGCTGCTAAAGATGAAGATGGTTTATGTTTAATCAGACCAGAAAAATCTAAAAAAGCAGGTACACCTATTGGATGAGGCTTGAAAATATCCTAGCACTTACACATGGAGAGTTAATTAGTTCTCCATATGTCAGCAATTTTAACAATATAGTTTTTGAAGCTAGAGCTGTAAAAAGAGGTGATCTCTTTGTAGCGTACGATGAAAATGCTATAGATGAAGCTGTATTTAATGGTGCTTATGGAATTATTTTCAATAAACCAACACAAATAAGCGATACCGAAATCGCTTGGATAAAAGTCCAAGATTTAGATGAAGCGCTCAAACGTTTACTACGTTTTAAACTCATCGATAAAAATATAACTGTTTATGAGAGTAATGAGATAGTTTTAAAACTTGCTTTACAAGTGGTTACTGAAACAAATTTCTTGGCACTTGATGGCGATATAAAGTCTATTTATCGTTTATTAGAAAACATTCAAGATGGTGGTGTTGTACTTTTTTCTCCAAAACTAACATCTGCAGATATATTTACAAAGATCAAGTCATTACCAACAAATATTACAGAGCCTATAGAAGTAATTGAGCAAACTCTCTTTGAGAGTTCATTTATCTATGATAATATCTTTTATGAAAGACAACTGATTTCACCTTTTTTTATACCATATTTAGAGCAACTATTGCATCTTTTTAAAGCTTTAAAGATAAACTTTAGACTTAGAAAGTTTACACCTATTGGTCATTTTGAAGCGGTATTTACAAATAAAAATTTTGAAATCAAAGAGTTTGGGACAAGTGACAAAGTGCTTATCTTTGAAAAAAGTGAAAGTTTTATCGAGAGTGAAATTGAGTATCTTCATAAACAAGCATATTGGGCAAAAATTCTTTATATTTTGCCAGAATCAAATTTTCAAATGCTCAATCAAGAGTTTATTGAAACATATAACATTGTGACATACAAAAATAAAAATGAGATACGCAATATCTTAAAACAGCACAATTTTCATTTTGCACTTATCATTGGTGCTGGAAAGTCCATACTTTCCCAAACTATCAATCTAAACGCACAATCAACACTCTTTGATTTTGCATAATTTGGGGTATCTATATGAATAGAAGAGATTTTTTAACAACTGCTAGCATAACGTCTGCTGCAATGGCTTTTAATGGTTGTAATGATAGCAACCGCCAAGCAATTGACTACTCAAAACATCCAAAAAAAAGTGTACATGATAAAGATATAAATATCAATAGAGCTAAAAAAACTGTTATTAAACTTGCAACCTCTTGGCCTGCTCATTTTCCTATCATTGGAATGGGAGTTGAGCGTTTTGTTGAACGTGTTAAAGAGATTAGTGGTGGAACTTTAGAGATCAAACTTTATCCTAAAAATACACTTGTCCCTGCCCTAGCAGTTTTTGATGCTGCTAGTAGTGGACAAATAGATGCTTTTCATTCAGGCCCATACTACTGGAAAGGGAAAAACTCTGCTTTTTCACTCTTTAGCGGAATCCCTTTTGGCTTTACTGCAGAAGAGGTAAACTCTTGGATGCTTTATGGTGGTGGACTTGATCTATGGCGTGAGTATTATGCAAAGTACAATCTCTACCCACTTCTTGGCGGCAATACAAATATTCAGATGGGTGGATGGTATCGCAAACCTATTAACTCACTAGAGGATATGCAAGGTCTTAAGATGCGCATCCCTGGTCTTGGTGGAGAGGTGTTTGCCAAGCTAGGAGTAAATCCTGTACTTTTACCTGCTGGAGAGATATATACATCACTTGAACGTGGCGTAATCGATGCAACAGAATGGGTTGGACCTGCACTTGATATCAAAATGGGATTTTATAAAGTAGCCCCTTATTACTACTCTGGATGGCATGAACCAGGTTCCGTACTTGAACTCACTTTCAACAAGCATTCTTGGGAAAAATTGGCACATGAACACAAAGCAATGATAGAAGTGGCATCAAGTGAAATGAATGCCAATATGACTTCAGAATTTCATGCACAAAATATACATGCACTTCAAGAGCTTCAAGGTCTAGGTGTTACACTTTCACAATTTCCAAAAGATGTTATGGATACTGGAAAAAAAGCTATCGTAGAGGTTGTAAAAGAACAAAGTGAACAAAATAAAGACTTTGAAACAATCTATGACTCCATTGATAAGTACCTAAAACTTTCAAAAAAATGGAGTGATGTAAGCTTAGGGTATTTTTTAAATCAAAGATAGTCTATGAAACAAATTTTTATCCTATTTTTTTTAAATCAAATTCTATATGGCTGGAATGGAATACTTTTAGACAGTACAAATGCTCAAGTTATAAAAGATGCAACTGTCAGTGATTCTACCCATGCAGTAAAAAGTGATATGTATGGTCGTTTCTCTATAGATACTCTTGAAAACACTTTACATATTAAAGCTTATGGGTATAGACCTTTGAGCATTCAAACAGATCAAAACATCTCGTATTATAGATTATCACCTATCCATATAAAAGCGTTATACCTAACATTTTGGGGAGCTTCTAACAACTCTCCAAGATTAGAAAAAATACTTGAACTTATGGATAAAACAGAGTTAAATGCAGTAGTTGTAGATATCAAAAATGAGTACGGTTCTACGATGTTTTGGACAAAGTTCAAACAAGCCAATAAATACGGTGCTTATCTTAAAAGAACTAACCGCAATATAGAAAAGTTCATGCAGACTTTAAAAGAGAAAAATATCTATACAATTGCAAGAATAGTAACCTTTAAAGATGAGTTACAGGCTACAAACAACTACGAGTATGCTATTAAAAACAATGATGAAAACAAAACTCTCTGGAGAAACCACGATGATTTGGCTTGGGTTGATCCATATGATACACAATCTCACGATTATACTATCCGTATAGCCGAAGAAGCTGCTCAGGTTGGTTTTGATGAGATAAACTTTGACTATGTTCGATTTCCTGCAAAAACAAACCTATCATTTCAAAAGAGACATACACAAAAAAATAGAATCAAAGCAATTGGAAAATTTTTAGATACTGCACAAGAAAGACTTAGAAAATATGGTGTTTTTATCTCGGTAGATATCTATGGAAATGTTTGCTGGAGTAAAGATGATAATGGTATAGGACAAACTATAAATTCTTTAGCACAACATGCTGATTATATAGCGCCTATGCTCTACCCTTCAGGTTTTGCAAGTGGTTCTTTTGGAAAAGATTCCCCGGCAAAATATCCTTATATGGTTGTATATAAAAGCATTATAAATATTAACGACAAAATAGAACCTATTAGGGTTCGTCCTTGGTTACAATATTTTCAAGATTACACTAGTGCAAATGTGCATTATAAAAAAGATGAGATCAAACAACAGATAAAAGCAGCAGAGGATGCAAATACAAGTGGATGGATGTTATGGTCTCCATCAAGTAGATATGATTTGGATGTTTTTTAGCTCTTTACGCAGTGTTTGTGCGTTTAAAAGATACTGTTCAACTAAAGCATGAAACTTTTTTGAATGATTCATATGTTTTAAGTGCGCTAGTTCATGCACAACTATATAATCCACAAGATGTTCTTCAAGCCTTAACATCTCTTTATTGAGTGTAATCACGCCTGATGAGCTGCAACTTCCCCATCTTCTTCTCATTTTTCTAAACTTGAGCTCTTTGTATGGTAATCGCATCATACTACTATAAAACTTTACCCTGCTTTGTAAGAACTCTAAGGTATGGAGTTGTGTATGATGTAGTAATTGTTTTTGATCAATTTGAAGTAGTTTTTTTGCAATCCACTGCGCTTTATTGTCTAAAAGTTCATCTACAAAATGTTGCGATTTATAGGGTGTTTTTACAACAACCTTTTTATCTGGAGAGATAGATATATAACTATGTTTGAGTTTTTTGTTTACAATAATTTCCAAATCATATTGTTTAGTATTATGCATATTTTATGGGGTCTATCGCTCCAGCTTGTTTAAAACCATTGAGGCGTAATCTACAACTATCACATACACCACATGCCTCATTTTCATCTTTGTAACAACTCCAAGTAAGCTCTAAAGCAACGTCAAGTTTAAGGGCTTCTTGAACTATCTCAGATTTTTTCAGATGCACCAATGGCATTTTAATCTCTATATTTGTTTCATCTTTAGTTCCAAGGTTTATAGCGTTTTGCATCGCTTCTATGTAATTTTCTCTACAATCAGGATACCCACTGCTATCTTCTTCAACAACACCTATAGCTATAACACTTGCCCCCTCTTTTTCAGCAATTGCAGCAGCCATTGAGAGAAATATCCCATTTCTAAAAGGGACATATGTAACTGGTATACCCTCTTCTATACCAGAAGTTGGGACATCAATATTTTTATCTGTAAGTGCTGAAGCTCCAAGACGAGCAAAAAAATCTAAATCCAATACATACTTTTCTTTTATGTCTAATTTTTCGCAAATTGCTTCAAAACACTCTAGTTCTTTTGTCTGTGTTCTTTGATCATAATTAAAATGAACACCTACAATCTCATAACCATCATTTTTCATCATGTATGCAGCAAGGGTAGAATCCATCCCACCACTCATAATACATACTGCTTTTTTTCTATTTTCTTTCATAATGAGATTTTAGCATATCTTTTAAAATTATTTGTTATACTATTATACATATAAACACAAGGAGCCATATTATGAGTACTTCATCTGTAAGTTCTGGTTCTACAATGGCAGCTATCCAAGTTGATGTCATGAAAAAAGCACAAGAAGTTGCCGCGAGAGATGTTTTAAGTGTTTTAGACAGTGCTTCACAACAAACACAACAAACTTCATCTGCCATAGCAGGAATTGGAAATAACATAGATATCAAAGCGTAGTTTGCTATAATTTCGCTTATGATAGATATAGAAAACAAAACAGATTTAAAGATAGATACTTCTAAATTGGAAACTATCTTAAAATCTTTGACACAACAAGAGGTTGAGCTTGTTATTACAGACAACCAAGATATCCGAACAATCAACAAAGAGTACAGAGGAAAAGACTATCCTACTGATGTACTGAGTTTCCCTTATGAAGAGATGCCATTTTCTCCGCTTGGCAGCATTGTAATCTCAAAAGAGTTTGTTGAAGAAAAAGCTTCTGAGTTAGGACATAGTGTACAAGATGAGTTTACACTTCTATTTATTCATGGGCTTTTACATATTCTTGGATACGATCACGAAGTTGATAATGGTGAAATGAGAAAGATGGAAGAACAACTCATCAAAAAATTTAATTTACCAGATAGTCTTATCGTTAGAACGGAGGGTTAATGGACTACATTATATTTTTAGTAGCTATGGCAGCTTTGATATATGGTGCAGATTTTATCATCAAAGAATCGGAAAGAATTGCTCTACACTTTAATATATCACACTTTGTAATTGGTGCAACACTTGTTGCTTTTGGCACATCATTACCAGAAATGGCAGCTTCAGTTATGGCAGCATTTTATGGAAAAACAGATATGGCAGTTGCCAATGTTGTAGGGAGTGTTACACTAAACATCACACTCGTTTTAGGAGTTGTATTTTTAATTGCAAAAGCTATGAAACCAAAACGTGATCTTTTTGGGTTGGATAGTGCATGGGTGATTATTCCGGTGATTATCTTTCTTGTAATGATACAAGATGGTATAATCGGACGTTTTGATGGAGTTTTATTTGTACTTATGATGGTTTCTTATCTTATCTTCCTTTTTAGAAGCTCTAAAGAGGATTTAGAAGATGAAATCGATGAAGAGTTAGAAAAAGAGAAGTTTGCTTGGTTGAAATCAATTGCTCTTTTAGTTATAGGTTTTACATTCACTATTGGTGGTGCACATTTTGTTGTTGAGAGTGGGACAAGTATTGCCAGAGTTCTAGGAGTTAGTGAGTGGATAATAGGATTATTTTTGATCTCTTTTGGAACATCTTTACCTGAGCTTATCGTCTCTATTGTAGCTGTTAAAAAAGGCAATGCTGAGATGAGTATAGGAAATATCATAGGCTCAAATGTAGCAAATTTTTCTATGGTTTTAGGCTCAGCTGCACTTGTACACCCATTAGCAATAGATGTGACAAAAACATCATTTGATCTTATTGTTCTTACATCTGCTTCACTAACTTTACTCTTCATCATCGCAAATAAGCTTTATAACAAAGCTGGGGGAATCTTTTTGTTAACTATCCTAGCATTACTTATTCAAAACTACATAGTTTAAAACTATTTTTTTATATACCCAAGCTCTAAGAGCTTGTTGTATATATCTGACACAATTCCCCCTGCTGCAAGTCCACCATGCCCACCATGTTCAATCATTACCATCACAACATACTGAGGATTTTTAAAAGGACCATACGTAGTAATCCAAGCATGAGAACGATTATAGTATGCAAGTTCATGCTCTAATTTACGTCTTTTAACATCTTGCTTGATTCCAATCACTTGTGCTGTTCCTGTTTTCCCAGCTAATTTTACTTTTGAGTGGAGATATTGTGTAGCAGTTCCATGGGGGTTGTTGCATACTTGATACATTGCTCTTTGGATAATTGGGAGCTTTGCTTTCTCTTTTACATTGAAAATCTCTTTATATTCAGCGACATATTCTTCCCCACCAATATATTTAGCAAAATGTGGAGTCGGTAGCTTACCTGTAGCTATGAGAGCAGTCATTTGAGCAATTTGAATAGGTGTTACTAAAAAATCCCCCTGCCCGATAGACATATTTACAGTTTCACCAATGTTCCAAACTCTTTTATATTTTGTGTATTTCCACTCACGTGATGGAACAATCCCAATAAACTCATTTGGCAGATCAACTCCTGTTTTATTGCCTAAGTTATAGCGCTTAAGACCATCGCTCATCTTTTGATTTCCTAGTACTAAACTACCCTTGTAAAAATAATCATCACAACTCTCACGAATCGCTTTAACGATATCTGTACGCCCATGTCCATCATGTTTCCAACATCTAAATATACGTCCACTAAGAGGGAGTTTTGATTTACAATCAACACTCCAGTACTCATTTAAATCTGTCGTAATGTAAAGCAATCCTAAAGCTGGTTTAATAGTAGAACCAGGAGGATAAAGACCGTGAACAAGTTTATTTGTAAAAGGATGGTCTAAACTCGACGAGAGTTCATCATACATCTCATGTGACATACCATTTACAAAGATATTAAGATCATAGTTTGGAAAACTTCCCGCTGAAAGGATAGAACCATCTACTTTCATAACAACGAAAGTCCCTACTTTTCCATCAAAAAGTTTTGAGATATATTGCTGTAACTCCATATCTAAACTGAGAGTTAGTTTTCTACTTTCATCTGCTGGTGTATAACTGAGTTCCTCTATCTCTTGATTGTTTGCATTTACTTTGATTTTTCTTTCACCGGGAGTTCCCTGAAGATATTGGTTATAAAATTTTTCAATCCCAGTTTTTCCAGTGTAACCAATCAAATCCACTAAAGGATTATCTTTAATATCTTTTTTATTAGCACGTGCAACGTACCCTATCATATGCGCAGCGATATTTTTATATGGATAAAATCTTTTTGGAGCTGCAGTAATTTTGATATTTTTTCGTAAATTTAAAATAGAATAGACGGGCATCATATCTTCATAAGGGATAAATGAAACCACTTCTATAAAATTATGATTATAATAAGAGTCTTGTTTGATGTAGTTTTTTTCAATATCTTCCCTATCAAGTGCAGGAAATAACTTCATAATAAGATCTATCTCTTTTTGAAAAATTTTTTTCTTTTTTTTCGATAGTAGATGTGGAGCAAGTGCTATTTTAAAACCGAGTTTATTGATTGCAATTGGATTATTATGAATATCTAAAATTTCACCTCTTACTGGTGCTATCTCTTCTATTTTTATTGTATTGTTTTGTGAAAGTGTTGCATAATAGTCATTTGATTGGATAGCAAGGAAAAAGACTCTTGTTAATAACATCAACCAAATCGTTGCAAACATAAAAATGATAAATTTTACTTTCACAATACACTCACTATAAAAAACTCAACTATTATATAGTATATTATATAGTAATCTATATTTGGCAAAGGAAATAAAAAAATATTTCCTAAAAGAGATAAAAATAAAAAATATCCGATATATGACAAAAATATGTAAGATATATTGACACATTGATGGCATGAAAAATTGAGATAAATTTTTGGCATAACAAGTTTATAGAGTATGTAAAAAAATGTAATTGAACTAAAAAGGATATATCCATAATTGACTTCAAATATAAGCAAACAAAACGTTACAAAAATTAAATTTTTAAAATTTTGTTCCTCTAATGCTCGTAAAAATAAAACAAACAACACAGCAAATAATGGTGGTAAGAAAGGGTATATAGTAGCGATAGAGCTATACACAATATACCCCATAAGGTAAAAAACTGTCGTTAGAGGTTTTTGATAAGTGATACTTCGTTGCATATAGGAAAATGTTTACATTTAATACAATCAGCCCAGATTTTATGTTCTGGGAGGGTCTCTTTTGGAATCTCTACAAAGCCTAATCGCTCAAAAAATGACTGTTTATACGTAAGACTTAACACTTTTTGCAAACCTAAAGATTTTGCTTCATCTAAAAGTTTTTTGATTAGGTTTTCTCCTATTTTATTTCCTCTATACCCATCTTTAACAATAAGTGAGCGAATCTCAGCAAGGTAAGAAGTATGGATATGAAGAGCACAAAACCCTACTAATTCATATCCATCAAATGCAAGTGTATACGAGCGGATATTTGTCGCAATTTCATCTTCACTACGCTCTAAAATAATTCCACTATCAACCTCTGGTTTTACCAGTTCTCTCATTTTAGCAATATCGCCTAATGTTGCCTTTCTAAACTCAATTGTCATTTGAACTCTCATTTAAAATTTTATAGACTAAGTCTACTATTTTATTGATTCCACGTTTTTTTGAACTTGAAACCATCAATGCATTTGGAAACTCACGTCGAAGAGCATTTTGCTCTTTTTGATTCAGTTTATCTATTTTTGTAAAAATTTGAACGATATACTGTTCCTCACTTACGTTTGAGAACAAAAAGTTACTTACATCCACATCGATATCTAAATTTGGATGGCGTGAATCAATAAGATGGATAAAAACTTTGATATTTTTACGTTTTGAGATGTAATCAGTCAGATTTTTCTCCCAATCACTCTTCATAGATTTTGCCACTTTTGCATAACCAAATCCAGGGAGATCAACAAACTTTGCTACTATTTTTTCATTTGTATCGCGATCCATAAACGTCACATCAAAATAGTTAATGAGTTTTGTTTTTCCCGGTGTTGCAGAGACTTTGGCTAACCCTTTATGATTTGTCAAAGCATTTAGAAGTGAACTTTTCCCAACATTACTTCGCGCCATAAAAACAACTTCATTTTGCTCATCTGAGTCTGGGACTTCTTTCACTGTTGGTGCTGATGTAACAAACTTTGCATCTACAATATCTATCATTTTTGCTCTTCTTCACTTTTATCTTTAAACTCAAAAATCATGATAACAGGCTCTTTTTGAGCACCCTTTGCAAATGCCTTGTTTTCAAGTATTTTTAGAGTTACTTCATCGCCTTGAATCTCTTTTTTATCACCCAATTGTTTTAAATGTACATCTTTATAGAAATTGTACTCTTTTGTAATTGGTAGATATATTGCTTTTTGTGCTACACCTCGATACTTGACTTGATCTTTTGTTTCCACTTGAAAAGACACATTGCCTTCGGCTACAAACTTCGTTGGTGTTTTTTCTTTATCGATATACACAGTCACTTTAGAAGCATTAAGTTCATCATACCCTTTCTTTATCTTTACATCACCTTCAAAAATAGACAATCCAGCTTTCTCATCTGCAAAAAACTTCTGTGCTTTGACTTGCAATTCATCAGCAAATAAAAATGTTTGTAAAAAAACTATTAGAAATATGATTGTTTTCATTTGTCCTCGTTTATATAATATTTTGCATTTATGTTTTTAGAATGTATTTTACCTGTAAAATTATTATGATCTAAGTAAGTTCCATGGATCACATTATTTCCTTGAGATAAAGTATAGTTTGTATCGGTTACAAAAACACCCTTATCTTTATAAAAAGATGCCTTTTGCGTTTTATAACTTAAACCATCATCACGCACCAACGTAACATCCCCTGTTAAATCGAGCGTATTATCTTTATAAATACCGTAATCTGCTCGTAAATTTGATATATGAACTTGTGAATGATCTGTATGGTTAATATTATCAACAGTATATCTATCTTTATAACGAAATGCTTCACTTCCTAGCATTAATGTTTTCAGACCAAAAGGATCAAGTTCATACATAATAAAATTTTCTATATGCAATAATGGCATATCTTGCAAAATTTTCTGATCTACTTTGTGAGGCTGAAAAAGAAAAAAGATAGATAATAAAACAGTAATAACAAATATAAAGAACAGATTTATATTAATGATTTATCCTTTAATCCATAAAGATAAAAATTGCTCTTTTTGATCATTTTGCTCAATAATCATATCGATCATCTCTCGTACTGCTCCATCTCCACCATTGTGTGAAAGCACTACATCTACTAAATCATGCATATCTTTTGTAGCATCATTAGGGGTGAAACTTCTGCCTACAGATTTCAGCATCTCATAGTCATTAAAATCATCACCTATAGCTGCTACTTCATAAAACTTCAATCCTATTTTCACTACTAGTTCTTGAAGCAGTATAGCTTTATCTTTTACTCCTTGAAAAAGGTGTTGCACACCTAACTCTTGTGCTCTTTTTTCAACAATACTAGAGTTTCTTCCAGTAATGATAGCAACTTCTCCACCCATTTTTATCCATGAGCTGATTGCCAAACCATCTTTTACATTAAAGTTTTTGCTCTCAACTCCATCACTTGAATAGATAATCTTACCATCAGTTAAACAACCATCAACATCTAATACTAACAGTTTAATCATAATACATCTTTTGTACTTGGTATACCGACTCTCTCATTTGTAGCAGTTGCACGTCTTATTGCCACTGCAACTGCTTTAAAAGCGGCTTCGATAATGTGGTGCTTATTTTTACCACGAAGTTGTACAATGTGCGCACTTATTTTAGAGTTGAGTATAAATGCTCTAAAAAATTCTTCTGTTAGCTCAGTGTCAAACTGCCCTACTTTTCCAACTACATCAAGCTCATAAACTAAAAATGGGCGGTTGCTTAAATCCAAGTCACACGATACACACGCTTCATCCATAACAATATTTGCACTGCCAAAACGCTCCATATTTTTTACAGGATAGATAGCTGTGCTTAGAGCATCTCCAAGAACTATACCTACATCTTCAACACTATGATGGTCATCGATGTGAGTATCACCTTTACAACTTACTTCTAAATCGATCAAAGAGTGCTTTGAAAAACTCTCAAGCATATGATCTAAAAATCCAACACCAGTGGCAATCTTACTTTTACCACTCCCATTGATCTCTAAAGATACACTAATATCTGTCTCTTTTGTTGTTCTTGTTTTTGTAATCATCTAATCCTCCCGTAAAATAAATGCGTGTTCAAATTTCCCAAGCGATTTATAATCTCTTGCTTCCTGCTCACTTTTAAAGCCACTTAAAACTACTTTGAACATTCGTCCTTGTTGTGTTTGCACATCTTTAATCATTGTATGATACCCATCTGTATTGTCATACTTCTCTTGAGTTGTCAAAGCACCCTCAATCTTTGAAAAAGAGCCGATCTGCAATAAAAACTGATCCATATCTACAGTTTTTGGAGAGTTTTCAAGCTCTTTGTCTAACTCTTTTTTTGTGACTGGTGTTTTCTTTGTCCCTTTCCCTGCAAAACCCAAAACTTCAAGCTTCACAGGAGCAGTTCCCGTTCCTATCATATCGATTTTACTTGCAGCAGCTTTTGAAAGATCGATAATTCTAGTATCTACAAAAGGTCCACGGTCATTTACCCTTACTACAGCGGATTTTCCATTGCGTCTATTTGTCACTTTTACAATTGTATTCATTGGAAGCGTTTTATGAGCAGCTGTCATATCCCACATGTTGTATTTTTCACCATTTGAAGTGAGCTTCCCATGAAAATCTGGACCATACCAACTCGCAGTCCCTTTAAAATCATCCCCAACACTCACAACAGTTGGATAGTACTTTTTACCACGAACAACATATGGACGCATTGTTGGATGCGAATATGTTTTTTGAGTAGGACTAGGATTATAACTGCTACTAGACGAGTAATCATTTGCAGGTGTATAGTTATTTGCTCTATACACACCTTTACCTCGTGTACTACATCCAGAAAATATAATGGCAATCGATAAAATAAGATAAAAATACTGTTTATTCATACAACTTTAACCTATCACCAATTCTAATCAATGAACCTTCTAAATTGTTTTGAGAACGAATATTTTGTATACTAATTTTATGCGCCTTTGAGATCGACTCTAACGAATCCCCTTTTTTGACTATATAGTAATGTTTCGAGTCAACTTTTTGCTTTGAGCTCTTTTTAGGTATAGGAATAATAAGCTTTTGTTTCAGACTTAGTTTTGTCGTTTTTAGATTATTAAAGTCTTTGATTACTTTATAAGAAACTCCATATTTTTTACCAATGTACGAAAGGTTATCCCCTTTTGTCACTACATGAATTTTATAGATATTTTTTACAGGTTCAACACTATACTTTTGTTTAAACTCTGAAAGCTTTATATATGGTATATACACATCATAGTTGCTTGAATACGGTGGCACAAAGTCATATTTTAGATGACGATTGAGCTTTTTTAAATCTTTTAGCGGAATACCTATAAGTTTTGAAATTCTTTGTAAAGACTCACCACCTGAAAGCTTAATAGTCGCTAAAGAGTAAGCATTTGCACGATTTAAAAGGTACTCATACTCACTTCTTAAAAGATATCTCTCATCGCTCCCTATAAGTGAAAATGCTACGATTTTTCTTATATAATTTCTACTCTCTTGGGGGATATACTTTTTATCTTCATCTAGTAAAATAGCTATATCATCTGTTCCTGCTTCTTTTATAGCACGGCTCAATCTTCCACCGCCACAGTTGTACGCGATCGCAGCTAAGTACCATTTTCCAAAACGATCATGGAGTGAAGAGAGGTACTTTGCAGCAGCCTCAGTAGATTTGATAGGGTCACGTCTTTCATCTGTATACTCATCAATATGCAAATGATAATGCTTAGCAGTATTTGGCATAAATTGCCACAGTCCAGCTGCACGTTTACTTGAATATGCTTTTGTTCTAAAGTTGGACTCTGCCATAGCAAGATATAAAAACTCCTGAGGTACATCATATTTTGAAAGAGCATTTTTTATAGCAGGTATAAATAAATATGCATCCTCCATAGCTTTAAAAAAATGTTTATCTTTGGAGAGAGTTTTTTGTTTCATATTGTTTAAAACGGGGTCATACAAAAAAGAAGGGTCTATATCAAAAGAAGTAAGCACTCGTAACTCTTTTTCATAATTAGAGTCATACGTTAAATTTGCATATAAAAATAATGGCAATAAAAGTAAGAAAAAATATCTGATCATAAACAACTTTTGGGATTAAATTTTTCTTATTCTATCCAAAAGTTGTTAAAAATACGTAAAACAGGCTAATATTTCAGTTTAATATTATCAAATATTAAAGAGTTTTTGGGCATTTTTTGTAGTGATATCCTCTACTTCACTAAGCTCTTTTTTTAAGAGTTCTGCCATCTTTTGAGCTATAAACTGAGTGTAAAGCGGCTCATTTCGCTCACCTCTGTGAGGTGTTGGAGTAAGGTAAGGTCCATCTGTTTCTATCACTAGTTTATCTTCTGGAATTTTAGGAAGAACATTGACAAGTTTTTTTGCATTTTTAAATGTCAAAACACCCCCTATCCCAAAATAAAATCCCTCATAAGCTAAAGAAAGAAGTTGCTCATCTGCATTAAAACAGTGCAGCACTCCTCCAACTTCAGCGGCTGAGTTTTCTAAAAGAACAGTTTTAGAGTCATTTGAAGCATCGCGAATATGCACAATCAAAGGTTTTTTATATTCACGAGCAAGTTTTATTTGCGCCATAAAGACCTCTTTTTGCTTTTGTTTTTCAAGCTCTTTTTCCTCATCACTCCCCTCCAAACGAAAGTAATCAAGCCCACACTCTCCAACTGCTACACATTTTTCATGTTTTAGATATGTATGAAAAATATCTTCACTAAAGTTTTCCATATCATAAGGGTGCACACCAACAGCAAAATATACATCATTATATTTCTGCGCTATATCTATAGCCTTACCAAGCGTTACAGGATCAGCACCAGGGATGATAAACTGCTTTACCCCACCCTCACGTGCTCGATCAAGTACAGCGTCTAAATCTTCATCGTATCTATCGTCATCTAAATGTATATGAGTATCTATGATCATCTATTGCCTTCTAAGAGCTCCCGAGCGAATTTTTTCGCTTCATCTGAGATAGTATCGCCACTTATGATTCTGGCTATCTCATCAATTTTTTCATCAAAATTAAGCTCTTTTGTTTTTGAAATAGTACCATCTTTATAGACTAAAAAGTGTTGATCCCCCATAGAAGTAAGCTGTGGTTGATGAGAGATCACAAAAATTTGGAAGTTCTTAGTAAGTTTTTTAAGCACTTTTGCAACACTCATAGACTCCTCACCACTTAGGTTTGCATCGATCTCATCTAGCATCAACACACCACCAATATTTTGCATACTTTCAGATTTAAGAGCTAAGACCGCTAGACGTAGTCTGTTAAACTCCCCTGTAGATACTTTTGAAAGCTCCGTTGCATTTAGCTCTATACTTAGTATATCTTGCCCAAATTGTGTAAGTTTATCTTGTGCAAGTGAAACTTTTGCATCTCTTAAATAGAGTTGTTTTAAATAAGCATTCAATTCTTTTTCAAAGTTCTTAACCGCTTTTGAGCGAAGCTCTGTTAAGCTTCGAGCTAGTGAATATACCTCTTTGTGAAGTGTTTGATATCTTTGCTCTAAATCCCCTTTTTGTACCTCTATATTTTCATACTTTTCAAGTTCTTGTAGTTTTTGCTCCTTATACTCTAAGGCTTCCTCGATCGACCCATATCTACGTTTAAGTTCTCCTAACTCCTCTATACGGTTTAAAACCTCCTCTACATCTACTTCATCAAGTGCGCTAAATCGCTCTTCCGCACTCTCTAAAATGGAGCGCAGTTCATTCATAGTATCATCAAAAAAAGCACTATCTACATCTAAAGTATCAAGTGCTAAAGAGATATGATGTTCAAAATTAAATATCTCATTTGCACCCTCAATCATCTCTAGTGCTTTTTCTTTACGTGAAAGCTCTTTTTTGATCACTAATAGCTCTTCATCTTCCCCTACTTTAGGACTAATAGAGTTAATCTTATCGATCTCAAATTTTGCGAACTCTTTGAGTTCAATTATGCGTCTTTCCTCATCTTCTATAATTTCTAACTCTTTTTTGACTTGATTATAATTTTTAAATGTTTCTCGGTAATGTGACTTTAGATCAAGTGCATTTTTCCCTATCTTATGATCGAGTATAGACAATAGCCCTTCGTTTTCAAAATCACGAAAATCTCGTAGGCTTAAGTGTTTTAGATATTTACAAGTAAGTGTATTGATAGATTTTTTAGAGATGCTTTGGTTGTTTATGAAGTAGCGAGACTTCTCTTTTTTTATGTGTTTAAAGACATTGATTTCATCGTTTTCAAGCCCTGTTTCTTCCTCGTCTATATCCCAAGTAACACTACTCTCACAAATATTTGCATCACAAGAACTAAGCCCAAGTGATGAAAGGATAGACTCCATAAGTATAGACTTCCCACTCCCACTAGGGCCAGAAAACACAATCAAACCGTGCTGTAAATTAAGCTCAGCTTCTTGAAAACTCAAGTAATCTTTTAAATAAAATCTTTCAATCATGCGAACACCCTCACATCTTATTTTTGAAAAATATTAACCTGTTTTTTATGGAGAAGAAAAGAATATGACAAATTGACATATTTTCCACTTTCAATATACTTATCATATTGCTAAACTATTACGATTTTTGCTTGATATCTTTACAAATTGATAAGATATTACGGATATACGTTAATAGTTATACATAAAAAACGATACAAAAATTTTTAAAATGTTTTAGAGAAATCATTGAAAATGGTAATATTTTTATATGGAAGTCCTTGCTTAGATTATTTAACATACTTTAATAGTATTACACTTTAAATGATAAGATATTAAGTAATTTTATAGCTAACTTATATATAATGTACTACTAATAAATAGTTATGTCTTAAAAAGAGAAATATAGTGTCTGATGAAAAAAATGAGTTAATTTTAGCATCTACAGGAACAGAGAAAGCGTTAGATGTGGTTTCGTTTGTTGGCAGTGCTGTCCCATGGATTGGCGGACCCGTGAGCAATGTACTGAGTGGAATGTCATTAGGAAGAAAACTAGGGAGAGTGCGCGAGGTTTTAGAGTCATTATCTAATGACCTGAAAGAGTTTAAGTCAGAAGCATCAGAAAGCTATGTAAAAACGGAAGAGTTCGAAGATTTGCTGGAGCAAACCTTGAAGAGAGTTGGAGAAGAACGAAACGAAGAGAAAAGGCATTTATATAAAGCTTTTTTAACTGATTCCATAGAATCCCCTGGTGAGCCATACGATGACCAACTTCGCTTACTCCGTACTTTTGAGCAAATATCGCCAGATCATATTCAAGTTTTAAAAGCTTTTTCCCAAAAACCTGAGCCTAATCCAGGGTCGATGGGTACTCCGATTCAAACTCTAAGACAAAGATTGCCGGACTTTGATGAAAAGCGTATTGAAGAAATTGTGGCACAACTAAATGATATGCGCATAACAAATCAAAGAAGTTTGAAGACAATGATGACAGGCCATGGTGCCGCCGATCTTAGGCATTCAGTCACAGGATATGGAAGCAAAATTGTTAACTACATATACGAGGCATAACAAGATACTTTACCAAAAGAGCACATAACAAATCAGAGGAGCCAATCAGTTACCCGCACACAGGCCACTGATTGGCTCATTTCAAACGCTATCCACAACCCTAAAACAACTAGTAAGATCGCTAAGTCCTGCTGAGTATAAAGAGCTAGTAACAACAGCATCTATACCAGTTGCTGCAAACTCTTTTGCATTTTTTCTATTGATCCCACCAGCAGCGAGGATTTTGGTATTTGGGTAGTTTTGGTTTTTATACTCTACTAGCTCTCGTAAAACCTCTGGTGTTGTTTTATCCATCTGGATCACATCTGCACCAAGTGAGAGCATTTTTTTTGCATCTTCAAGGCTATCAGCCTCTATAACTAATTTTTTCTCTACACAACGCTCTTTTATGCTTGGAAGTGCAGCTTCAAACTCTTCAGGAGTATCATACAAAGCTCTATGATTATCGAAGATCAGGACTGATTCTGAAAGTCCTAGTCTGTGAGGAAGCACTCCAGCACATACCAAAGATCGCATCACAAAACGTTTTGCAAATGGGAAGCTTTTACGTGTTACAAAAACTTCACATTTTGGGTTTAGTTTTTTAACATCTTGCACCATTTTATATGCAGCTGTTGCCATACCACAAGAGTATTCTAAAAGTATTTGTGAAACTCTCCATGCTTGATGCAGTAACTCTGTGTCACCTCTTAGTTCTAAAAGAGTTCCACCAGCTTCTAGTTGAGTACCAGATGTGAGTTTTTGATTTACCTCACATCCAAGTAGTTCACCCATTCTTGCAGCTTCTTCTACACAAGCCACTACTATATCTTCACGTGTTTTTATCTCTAAAACACCTTGTTTACCCTTTACATCGAGTAGATGAGTTGTAAGATCAAAGTATGGTATATCTTCACGTATATATTCTAAAAGTTCTTGATCGCTTAAGCGCATTATTACTCCACTATGTAGCCATAAGATTTAAAAATCTCTTTTGCTTTATCACTTAAAATAAAGTCATAAAAAGCTTTGTACTGGGCATTATTTTTCCCATATTGTAGCAAAACTATCCCTTGTTTTATCGGTGTGTAGAGTTTTGGATTTACTGCTTCCCAGTTTTTCCCCTCTTTATACTGTTTCATTTTATCGCTATAAAGTGAAGACTTTGCGATGATTCCTATATCTGCTGCGGCAATTGAGTATGTAACTGTTTGAGAGATCGACTCGGCAAATACAAACTTTTGTTTTACATTTTCGTAGATTCCCGCTGTTTTCATCGCTTCGATTGCAGCTTTACCATAAGGGGCAGTTTTAGGATTTGCGATAGCTATTTTACTAATTGCTTTAGTATCTAAAAGTTTAATCCCTTTAGAAAAATCTTGGTTTTTAACACTTAAGTAGGCTAAAGCACCCTGTGCATATACAACAGGTTTTGTAGTGGCAATTTTGTCGCTATAAAGTGCCTCTGGATACTTCATATTTGCCGCCATAAAAAGCCCATAAGGTGCACCGTTTTTGATCTGTGCTGTGAGTTTTCCACTACTTCCAAGTGTTACTTGTACATCTGTATCTGGATGTGTTTTAGCAAACTCAGCTTTAAGTTCATCTATAGCATAGCTTACATTTGCAGCAACTGCGATATTTATACTTTCTGCATTGAGAGATAAGAGACCAGCAACTAGTATCAACATTAACTTTTTCATTGTTATTCCTTTTTATTTATATTTTAAATGACATAACGGTATTTATGCAAAATCAGTTCCCTTAGAGTTTTATATCCAAGAAAATTTTCAATCGTAGTATATCTTTTTATATAACGTTATGTCAATAAAAACATATAGAACCTAAATAAAGATTTTATTTAGTCACCCCAGCCTAGTTTTTGCTTGAGAACATCAAAGTAGTTAAACTCTTCTCTATGGAGCAGTTTTGCAGTTTTAGATGCTAGTTTTATATGTAAACTTTCATTTTGTTCTAGTTCATGCATATCTTGCCCATCTATAATGATGAGTGCCCTCTTATCAGTTGACTTCATCTCGATTTGAAATTTTCCCGGTAATACCACTGGAGTTTGTGTCAAAGAGTGTGGACAAATAGGTGTAAGTGTAAATACCTGCGTTAATGGAAACAATACTGGTCCACCAGCAGAAAGATTGTATGCAGTAGAACCTGTAGGCGTTGAAACGATTACACCATCGCCGTAGTAAGTGTTAAAAGAGTTTCCATCAACTAAAGTTTCTATATGGATCATATTTGAGATAGAGGGACGAGTAAGTACTACATCATTAAATGCGTACATCGTAACCTCTTCACCGTTTTTGATAACTGTAGCTTCAAGTACGGCACGTTCATCTATGCGGTACTTACCCTGCTCTAAATTTGCTACAAATGTATCAAGCTCATCCATCCCAAGGTCGGCTAAAAATCCTAGATTTCCAGCATGTACGCCAAATACAGGGATATCGTGGTCAAAACTTCTACGAACCACAGAGATAAGTGTCCCATCCCCTCCCAAAGTTACCAATACATCACACTGTTTACATAAAAGATCAAAATCCATCCCCATAACATCGATCATACCACCGCTTACGCTTTCTATATATACATCCATATTATGTGCTTCAAGGATAGACTTTAATTTGAAAAAATCATCTTTTAATTCTGGTGTAGATGGACGTAGTACTACTCCGACTTTTTGAATCTTTTTTGTTTCCAAAATGGCTCTTTTTGTTGGTTTACTTTGAAAATTATACACTATTTAGATATAATCGCGAAAATATTTTAAATAGGACTCTATATTGAGAACTCATTATTGTACAGATTTAAACGAAACAAATGTCGGTGACGAAGTAACTGTTGTTGGTTGGGCTAACAGCTATCGTGACCATGGTGGTATTATATTTATAGATTTACGTGACAAAACTGGTCTTATCCAACTTACTTGTGATCCAGAAGATAGTGCAGAAGCTCATAAGATTGCTGATAGCGTAAGAGATGAGTATGTACTTGTTGCTAAAGGGAAAGTGCGTCTTCGTGGTGAAGGTTTAACAAATCCACGTCTAAAAACTGGTGCGATTGAAATCGTTGTGAGTGAACTTGTTATCGAAAACAAGTCTGCTCCACTTCCATTTGTGATCGGTGATCATAAAGTTGGTGAAGAGACACGTCTAAAATACCGTTACTTAGAACTTCGCGATCAGTCAATGTATGAAGCGTTCCGTCTTCGCTCAAAAGCAGCGATTGCAGCTAGAAACATCTTAGATGCTAATGGGTTTTTAGAAGTTGAAACACCTATTCTTACAAAATCTACTCCTGAAGGTGCAAGAGATTACTTAGTACCTTCACGTGTACATAATGGTGAATTTTATGCACTTCCACAATCACCACAACTCTTTAAACAACTTTTAATGGTAGGTGGATTTGATAGATACTTCCAAATAGCAAAATGTTTCCGTGATGAAGATTTACGTGCTGATCGTCAACCGGAATTTACTCAGATAGACGTTGAGATGAGTTTCTGTAATCAAGAAGATGTTATTAAAGTTGCTGAAGAGTTGATCGAAGCGATGTTTAAAGCATGTGACATCGAAGTAAAAGCTCCATTTAATCGTATGCCTTATAGCGAAGCTATGGAAAAATACGGTTCAGACAAACCAGATATGAGATATGGTCTTGAGATGGTTGACGTTATCGATATTTTTGAGAGATGTGACAACGAAATCTTTACAAATATTGCTAAAAAACCACATGTAAACCGTATTAAAGCTTTAAAAGTTCCTGGTGCTGACTTAGTATTTTCTAAACGTGAAATGAAATCATTTGAAGATTTCGTACGTAAGTTTGGTGCGCAAGGTCTTGGGTACTTCCAAATGAAAGAGGATGGTTTAAAAGGTCCACTTATTAAATTCTTTAGTGATGAAGATATTGATCTCCTGATCCAAAGACTTGGTATGGAAGTTGGCGATGTAGTATTTTTCGGTGCTGGAGAGAAAAAAACTGTTTGGGATTACATGGGAAGACTAAGAATTTTCATTGCTGAGCATGAAAAAATGAATCTTGTTGATCCTAGCAAGTTTGAATTTTTATGGGTAGTAGATTTTCCTATGTTTGAAGTGGAAGATGGACGTGTAAAAGCACTTCATCACCCATTTACAATGCCAAAAGACACTGACAAAGACGATGTTGAAGAGATCGAATCGATCGCTTACGACATCGTACTTAATGGTGTTGAGCTTGGAGGTGGTTCTATCCGTATTCACAAAGAAGAAGTTCAAGAGGAGATCTTTAAACTTCTTGGAATCAGTGAAGAAGAAGCACAAGAAAAATTTGGTTTCTTACTAGATGCATTAAAATTCGGTGCACCTCCACACGGTGGTTTTGCTATTGGTTTTGATAGACTTATGATGTTAATAACAAAAAAATCATCTATCCGTGATGTTATAGCATTCCCTAAAACACAAAAAGCTTCTTGTTTATTAACAGAAGCACCATCTGCTGTTGATAACGATCAACTGCGTGATCTTCATATCAGAATCCGCGAGCAAGTTAAAGCGTAATGAAAAAGCTATTTTTAATTATCGGAGCACCTGGCTCTGGTAAAACAACAGACGCTGAACTCATCGCTAAAAATAACGAACATATATCACACTACTCTACTGGAGATATGCTACGTGCTGAAGTTGCACGCAACACTCCTCGTGGGCAAGAGATTAATAAATACACTTCAAAAGGTGAGATAGTACCAATTGCTATCGTAATTGAGACTATCGTTAATGCTATTAAAGCATCAAAAAATAATCTTGTTATCATCGATGGATACCCTAGAAGTATTGAACAGATGATGGAACTTGATAGATACCTGCAAGAGAGTTCTGATGTAAAACTTACTAGTGTTATCGAAGTTGAAGTAGACGAAGAAACAGCACGTGATAGAGTTCTTGGACGTGCGCGTGGTGAAGATGATAATAACGAAGTTTTTGATAACCGTATGAAAGTATATATGGAACCACTTGAAGAGATACGCAGTTTTTATAACTCAAAGGACCTTTTAAAAGTGATCTCTGGTAAAGGGACGATAGACGAGATAGTATCAGAAATGGAAAGCTTTATAAAAGCAAGAATCTAAAGCAAAAACTTAGCAGACTGATTTCCATAATAAATGATCTCTTCTGCTTTATGAAACTCATAAAATTCACATAAATCATTTGGTATAGAGATGGTTAAATCAGGTTCTACTTTTTCCAAGTGAGCATCAGTGATAATCTTTTGCATCGTTTCAATAGAATCTTGAATGATCCCAATGGAATTTAACTTTTCATTCTCCGCTTTTTTAGAATAGAAAAAATCACTCACTTTTTTTAATAATGGATTTTTTGGATTTATAGGGAGTTTAAATGCTTCATTGATCGATTCTCTTCCACTTAAATCTACAGCAATAGAATAAAGAGAATCATCATAAGGTTGCACAATTCCAAGAGGGTTACAAAGTCCACCATCTACAAGCACCATATTTTCTTTAAGTACAGGTGTAAAAAGTGTCGGTATAGCTATCGATGCACGGATTGCTTCTCTGAGGGAGCCTTCTTTAAAAAGATAAGGTTGTTTTGATTTGATATCTGTTGCTATCGCAACAAAAGGGATAGAAAGCTCTTCAATCTTAAGTGAGCCGATCATATCGGCCATAATATTGAAGACCTTTTCACCTTCTATAATCCCACCCTTTTTAAAACTAAAATCGATAAGTTTAAGAACATCTAGTGGATCAAGGTTTAATACCCACTCTTCATAAAGATCGAGTTTACCTGATGCATAAAGCCCACCTATGAGCGCTCCCATAGATGAACCAGATATAAACTTTATATTATAATTTTGCTTTTCAAGCTCACGTATAACACCTATATGTGCATAACCACGTGCACCACCGCTTCCAAGATAAAGTGCTATATCTTTTTTCATGAGTATAAGTTAGTTTGCTAAACCTGCAACGATAGCTTTTTCAACATCTATAATATCAGCAGTTCCATCTACTGTGATATACTTAATAGATGAGTCTTTAGAAGCTTGATCTTTGTAGTAACCAATTAGTGGCTCTGTTTGGTCATGATACACTTTTAGACGATCTAAAACTACTTCCTCTTTATCATCATCACGTTGTACTAACTCTTCACCAGTTTCATCATCTTTGCCTTCCACTTTTGGTGGGTTAAATACAACATGATATGTTCGACCACTTGCAAGGTGAGCACGACGACCACTCATTCTTTTAACAATTTCTGCATCGGCTACATCAATCTCAATTACAGCATCTATTGAAATTCCGGCATTTGTTACTGCATCAGCTTGAGCAAGTGTACGTGGAAAACCATCTAAAAGGTAACCATTTTTACAATCATCTTCAGCGATACGATCTTTTACAAGACTGATGATAATCTCATCAGTTACAAGTTTCCCAGCATCCATAGCCTCTTTAGCTAGTTTACCCATCTCAGTACCTGCTTTTATAGCAGCTCGAAGCATATCTCCTGTAGAGATTTGTGGGATGTTGAATTTTTTTGTCAAAAATTGAGCCTGTGTACCTTTACCAGCACCAGGAGCTCCAAGTAGAATAATTCTCATATTTGTCGTCCTAATTTTTTTATAAGTGAAATTATATAGTAATGAGTTTAAAAAAAGCTATGTTGTCTATTCATCATCATCGTCGTAAGAAGTTTGCGCGTCTTGAATATCTTCAATCAGCTCTTTACACTCCTCTTCATCAATTTCACCTAATTTAATCTCTTCTAAAACATCTTCAAGATCAGCTTTAAATTCACGAAGCTCTTCTATCTCTTCTTTTGCATCATCACTTGCATTTTTACTATCTGCAATCTCTTCAAATATCTCATCTAATCTTTCATTTATATCTGGTATAACACTTGTTGTCAGTAACTCTTCTAATTTCTGTGCATATGACATGGATTGCCTCGTATTATTTAGTTTTGGAGCATTATACTTTTATTTTACTTAGAAACTTACTTAGAAAGTTCGATATAATTTTCCCATGAATAAATATATATGGATTTTTATTTATTGTGCAGTTCTTATCTGGTCATTCATTGCACCAAAAGATATGTTTACATGGATACTTGAAGTCACACCTGCTTTAATAGCTGCTATTATTCTTATAGTCACATACAACTCTTTTAGGTTGACGTCACTTTTATACATCTTGATACTTTTACACTGTATCGTTTTAATGATTGGTGGGCACTATACTTATGCAGAAGTACCATTGTTTGATCACATCAGTGAGTTTTTTGGCTCCAATAGAAACAATTATGATAAACTTGGGCATTTTTTTCAAGGGTTTGTTCCAGCTATTTTAGCACGTGAAATTTTACTGCGAAAAAATGTGCTCAAAAATGATATGTGGCTTCATTACATCGTTATCTCGATTGTCCTAGCTTTTAGTGCCTTTTACGAACTTGTAGAGTGGTGGGTAGCTTTAGCTACAGGAGAAAATGCTGAAGCTTTCTTAGGTACTCAAGGATATGTTTGGGATACTCAATCAGATATGGCTTTTGCACTCTTTGGCGGAATTGTATCACTTCTGTTTTTATCAAAAGTTCATAATATGCAATTGGAAAAAAAGTGATATTTATTTCTGATAAATTTTATTTTTTTAAAAATAATGCTACAATATTTCAACTTTAAAAATTAGGAATTCTTATGATGAATTATTTTCATAACCTCAATATTGGTACAAAATTACAAATTCCTATTTTCTTCGTCCTACTAGTCATTTTAGGTCTCTCTATCCAATGGCTTCAAGCATATAACAAAGAAAATGCTATGAAGATGATAGAAAAAGAGGGAATCACAATTGCCAAAAGTACAATTGATTCACTCAATATGATGATGCTTACAGGCTCTATCTCTGATCCTGATAGTAGAACACTTTATTATAAAAAAGCATCTTTACAAGATGGTGTAAAAAAGTTTTATGCTTTTCGTACACATACACTCAACGAGCAATACCCAACAACTTTAACAACTGAAAATATACGCGATGCATTAGATCAAAAAAGTATAGATACAAAAGAAGCTGTTATTGATATTGATGAAGACAATAGCAAAAATCTGCGTGTCACCCTCCCCTTTATAGCCCAAGAAAATTATAAAGATACAAATTGTCTTATGTGCCATAGTGTAGAAAAAGGAACCGTTTTAGGCGGAGCTACAGTATATATAGATATCTCTGAAGAACTTGGACAAATAAGAACTGAAACCATTACTATGTGGATAGGTACAATTTTACTTTTAATTGTATTGCAATTTATTATCTATTTTTTAATGAAATTTTTTCTAAGAAACCAAGTTGATACTATTGTAAATATGTTAGCAAATATGAAAAGAGATTTTTCAAAACGCTTACCAGTAAAATATGATGATGAGATTGGAAAAATTTCAACCTATATAAATGAATTTTTAGCAGATTCTGCAAACTTTATTCGTGATACAAAACATGCTGTTGTGAATAATCAAGATGTAGCACAAAAGATAAATATTATGACTATAGATCAAAAAGAGGAGATTACAAAAGGTTGTGATCTGCTCAACATTATGATGGAAAATACCCATGTAATTACAACTATCATGAAGGATTCAAACAGTATAAATCAAGAATCTGTAGATTGTATCTCTGAAGCAGATTCTGCTCTTGACAATGCTGCAAACCAAATAACGACAATGCTAGAATCTATCCACCACAATGTTGAAAAATCAGCTCAAACAGTGTTAGATATAGATCAATTAAAAGCAAGTATTTTAGATGTACAGTCAGTACTTAACGTAATCTCTGAAATTGCAAGTCAAACTAATCTTTTAGCACTTAACGCCGCTATTGAAGCTGCACGTGCAGGTGAACATGGACGTGGTTTTGCTGTTGTTGCAGATGAGGTAAGAAAACTCGCAGAACGCACACAAAAGTCTGTTATTGAGAGTGATTCAAGCTTTAAACTTTTAGAGGAAAATCTCAACTCTACAGTTGAAAATATTAAAGAGCAATCTGAATCATTAGAAGATTTAGGTAGCAGTAGTGATGAAGTAAAATCTATGATTGTAGAAGTTACGTCAAAACTAAATATGACAAAAGAGCTTACAGATAAACTTTTTGAGAAAAATAATGATATTACAAAAGATATAGATAATATTTTAAAACATACTACTGATGTACAATGTGTAGCAGGTGAAAGTTCTAAAACAATCGATGAACTTTTAGAACTTGCAAATATACTTACAAATGATGCTGATGCTTTAACTGAAGAGATTCAAAAATTCAAAGTATAAATGCTAATTTGAATATGAATTTTTATGCAGTTATTATTGGTACAGAGATTTTAAATGGCAGAAGGGTCGATAAACATTTTGAGTTTTTAAAAAATGAACTCTCTTTATATGGGCATCAGCTTTTTGCCTCCTTTGTTATAAAAGACGATCAAAAACTTATAACAACAACTTACGAAATGATAAAAGCTGATCCACAAAGTGTTATGTTTTCATTTGGTGGGATAGGCTCAACACCAGATGATTTAACACGTAAAATAGCCTCAAAAGTATTTCGCAATGCATCTACCCAAAGAGATGAAAAATTTTTCCAAGATATTATTGAGCGTTTTGGAGATGAAGCATATCCATATCGAATCCATATGGCAGAGATTCCACCTAATTCTGACTTACTTTTTAACCCAGTCAATAATATGTCTGGCTTTTCACTAGATAATCGTTACTTTTTCGTCCCAGGTTTTCCATCTATGGCTCACCCTATGATAAGAAGTGCCATAAAAGAACACTTTTCACACTCTAAAGAAAACTTTCGAATAACTCTTTATGCACACACAAGTGAAAATTCTCTGATATCTATAATGAAACAAATCCCTTCACATATAGAACTTTCCTCTCTTCCTATTTTTGTTGACAACTTACCAAATGTGGAACTTTCATTGTATGGAGAAGATAAAAATGAGGTGCACCACTATTTCTCCCTCTTTATTGAAGAGTTAAATAATCAAAAAATCACATACAAAGTAATGTAAAACAACAAACTACCGATATTAAATTATCATTAGTCAAGGAAATTTATCATGTTAGTTTGGTTATTGGTACTTTTTTTGCTTTTTGCTTTTGCATATATTGTTTACAGAGTTGTTTTTTTATCTGATGATGTAGAAGTTAAAAATGACTCTGGGCACAATTACACTTTTAAAATATTAGAGAATTATATGGCAATAGTAATGAACAATCACGTTTTTAAAGGGCATAGGACACTGCTTGGAAGTAAGTTTGTCACGTATGGTGAGCTTGAACTTCCTACAAGATACGACCTTTATCCAACTTCCGAAAGTGGCTTTGAATGGGGCAATAGTTCAAAAGGTGCAAACCAACTCGCTTTTTCAATTCTTTGTCAACTTTCTAATGAAGAGGTTGCGAAAGAGTGTGTTATATCATTTACAAATGATATTGTAAGGACACTGAACAATAGAGATTGGATACTCAGTGCTTCTGAGGTTTTAAAGTGGATTGAAGCAAATTGTCAATCATTTGTTCGAGAAACGCCATCTACCCCTGCATCTACAATAAAAAAACAATCAAAATCAAAAAGTAATGTTGTAAAAAAAGTATGTAAAGAGCTTGGTATCACGCAAAAACAATTGGCTGAAGTACTCGAAGTTCCAGAGGGAACAGTTTCAAGCTGGGCGGTAAAAAATGAGATTCCTAGACTTGGGAAAAAAGCTATAGAGTTTTATATGCAAAACCAAAAAAACCAAAAAATAGTAGATAGCTATAAACAGTTTATCAATCTATTACAAAATGCCTAAAGGAGTTTAGTTGAAGCCAAAAGATGAAATAATTCGAAGTTTACTTATAGACAAAGACACATGGGAGGAAGCTATGAAGTACTCTCGTATAAGATATAAAATGAGTCTTAGCAAAGTGATCGAATCATTACTCCAAGAGTGGCTAACCAAAGAGCGTAGAAAACCTTTAGACAATGAAAAGCAAGGAAAGTTTTTTGACTAACTACCTTGCGTAGCTAGTATTTTTAGGTGCATTTTCATCGTATTTCAAAACTTTTAAAACAGACTTTTTATTCATCTTTCTTGCGAAATCTGCTGCACTAAAACCTTTTGCATCTGTGGCATTTTGATTTACACCATTTTCTACTAGTATTTTAGCAATCTCTGCTCTTCCATAACATGCAGCGGCCATCAATGGTGTAAAACCACTTTTTCTGCTTGTTTGATTAACATCTCTACCGTGTTCTATTAGGTACTTTACCATCTCACGATTATCATAGGTAATTGCTATATCAAAAACACTCACACCCTCATTATCAAAATCAAAAATATCAACTCCAGATTCTATTAATAACATCAGAGTATCAAAACTACATCTTGCACGGATAGCACACGCAAGTATACCTTCCCCTGCATCGTTTTCCTCAGAAATATCGCCATCAGTTTTGAGATATTTTTTTATACCAATATAGTCATCATTATTTAAAAGTTCTAGCCATTTATTACTCATAATGACAGTATATATCAAATCTTATTAGTAATTTTTAATTATAATTGCACCAATAAATTAATTAAGCGGGAATTCATATGGAAGTTATAGAAACGACAGATGCTTTTAAAGCATTAATAGAAAACATTAAAAAAGGAACAAAGGGGTATAAAGATCCTTTAGCATTTGGTATTGCTAGAGTTGATTTAGGGCAGTTAAATCCAGATAAATCTCTTCAAGCTACTTATCCAATAATCAACTGGGATGAGAATTTTGGGAGTGCAGCTATTTTTATTCAAGCACTTGCAGATCAAGGTTTAAACGTAGATTTTTCTCAAAGTGAGCAAGTTTTTGACATTAATTTAGACTTTTTACAAGCTTGTTTAAACGCTTTTACACCATATAGTGACGAAGCTTTTGGGGATGCTCATAAAAATATTCAAGTAGTTTCAGCACTTTATAACCAAATGATTAATGATGGATATAAAGATGGTGAGTTTAAAGTATGTTTCATCTTTGAAGATGCTGCACTTCAAAGTGTTGAAGCAAGTTATTTAAAACTTTACGCTATGAGTTTAGCAAAAGTTCCTTTAAGAGGTATCAATTTAAACGGTGCATTTGGTGCACTTCCAAATGTTGCATGGTCTGCTGGGAAACCAATCGAATTAGATTATCTTAGAGAGTTTGAGATTGAATTAAAACTCTCAGGAGAATACCCGCATATCGATTTCGTAGATAAATTCCCAAGATTTTTACAACATATCATTCCAGCCGACAATACTCGTATCTTAGATACTTCAAAAGTACGTTTTGGTGCACAATTAGCAGCAGGTACTACTGTAATGCCAGGTGCTTCATACATCAACTTCAATGCTGGAACTACTGGTGTATCTATGGTTGAAGGACGCATCAGTTCTTCTGCTATCGTTGGAGATGGTTCAGATGTTGGTGGTGGTGCTTCTATTTTAGGAGTGTTAAGTGGAACTGATGGAAATCCAATTAGTGTTGGTAAAAACTGTCTTTTAGGTGCAAACTCTGTATGTGGTATCCCTCTTGGCGATGCTTGTATCATCGATGCTGGTATTGCTATTTTAGAGGGTACTAAAGTTGGTATCTACCCTGAACAACTTGCAAAAATCAATGAAGTAAATACAGGTCTTACACTTGAGGGTGAAGTGTTTAAAGGAAAACAATTAGCAGGTTTAAATGGTCTTCATTTTAGACAAAACTCTCTCACTGGTGAAGTTACTGCATCTCGTTCAACTAGAGAAATTAAACTCAACACTGATCTACACTAATACCTACGTCTAATTTTACTTTTATCTTCTTGGTACTATAATAGTACTAAGAAGGAGTGTATTATGAATATCTCAAATAACATCTCATCAATTCAAACGAGTCAAACACTCTTAAATACAACTGCAAATAATGTTGCAAATGCAAATACTGATGGTTTTGTACCAGATAGTACGATAGCAACAAATAAAGGGAGTGACACTGTTACAGCTGAAACAAGAAAAGCAGAAGATACAGGCGCACAGAAAAGTCAAACAGACCTTTCAAAAGAGATCCCTAATGAGATCGTGGCACAACGTGCAACTGAAGCAAACGTAGTCGCTATTAAAACTCAAGATGATGTAATGGGGACACTTTTAGATATAAAAGCATAACTACTTTACAATTGTATTTATACTCTTCATTTGACTTAACATTGAAGCATCAGGGTCAAACTCTTTTAAATTTTTTCCAACCTCTAAAGTGCTAAAAATTGGTCGTGCGATTAAAAATCTACCTTCAACACCATCTTTTTTTGTTTTAACACCCCAAACATTTTGAAAGATAATTGGTTGATTATTATAATTACCAACATAAAGTGCTATATGCCCTTTTTTATATACAAATGTTTTAAATGGCGTTGCTTTTTCTCTTATCTGCTCTATTTTTTGTTCATTTGAAAACTGTTCTAACATTAAAACATCCCCTACACTACTTTGAACAGATGAGTTACGTGGAAGCCAAAAACCAAAAGGTGTATAAAAGTCTCGAAGTGTTGAAGAACAATCACGTTGTCCATATATTCCACCCCAACCATATTTTCCTTTTTTTAACTCTTCTATCAACTGCACTACATTTTTTGTATTAAATCGTATAATCCCTTTATGTGCTATATTTTTTGAGATTTTTGATCGTAAATACAGAGGTGTATTCTCTTTTGATTTTGAAACACTTAAAACTGTATATGTCTCATCATCTTCATCAATTAATGGTAATACCATTCCCAAACGTGAATCAAATAAATAATTTCCATTTTCATCATAAATAGGCTGTGCATCTTTGAGAAAAAATACCTGCTGTGCTTTTTGCCATAGTTGTGTATATGCTGGTTTGATAAAAACTATATCTTTTGTTTTTACCCAGCCAAAACCAAAACTACACTCAATAAATACCCACTCTTTATCTTTTGAATAATGAGATATCAATATAGGTTTATTTGGAGCTAATGTTGTGTTTTGTAGATAATCAAAGGGATATCCCTCTCCAGCGATTGAAGGGTCTAAAAATATAGGTTTATCTGTTGGGATGGCCCTTACATTGAGAAGTTTTAAAGTGAGTGCTTTTTCATTGATGGTTGCAAATTGCTCCATGTTTGAATTTTCTTTTATCTCTTTAAAAAAATTTTGCTTTATGGGTTGCAATGTATATGTATAGCTTGTATTGTTATCGTAAGTATATGCCCATGTGGCTTTATCTTGATCTATTGAGATTGTATCAATTTGCCAAGGTTTAAAATAGTGTTCTACAAAAGTTTCTATATCACTGATGTATTCATCTGAAAGATTTTTTGCATAAAAGCTAGGTTCTTGAGGAATTATTTTTAACTCTTCTATATTTTCTGGCTGTTTTTTTGTCATTTTGGATGTTTGTTCTGAAATCTGTTGTTGCTTTTGCGAACAAGCACTTAAAAGTACAAGAAAAGTTAAAAGATAAAAGTATCTCAATTATACTCCTTAATCAACATCCCCAAAACGGCTTACTACGCGCCCTATCACTTCTAATTCATGAGGTTCCAATGTTTGTGTGCTATACACAGAATTATCTGAAATTACATCTATTTTACCGTCTATACGTTTTTGGATTCTTTTTATAAAAAGTCCACCTTCTGTACGAATAGTAAAAATTCCTCCACGATTTATATCTGTTTTGGCTCTATTGATAAATACTATATCATTATAGCTAAAAGTTGGTTCCATAGAATCACCACTTACATTAATTGCTTCTATGTTTCTAAGCTCTCTCTCACCACCTAACATAAATACAAACTGCTCAGGGATTTGTAACTCTTCAATCTCTTCAAACTCATTATCACTACCACCACCTGCACTAGCATTGATATCAGTAAAATATCTGATCATGTAGTTATTTGTAGGACCGACTAAGCTCTCTGGTGATTGTCCATATAAAAGCCAGTTTATAGAGATACTTTTACGTGCACAAAAGTCTAAAAGCTCACTAAACGGTATCTTGTTTCTTTTTTTCATAGTTGCAAAATTCATCTGTGAAATCCCGATCGATTCTGCAACATCTTTATCAAAAACTTTTTTTGGAGAGAAATCTGAAGATAATATACTTTTAATCTCTTCAACAATGTCATTAAAACTGTTCATCTTGTCCTCTTTTTGACTTAAATTACCAAAGTATAATCGAATTTTGAAAAAAAATCAATATTTTTATGACAGTTTGTCATATTTTTTAAATTTTATTTATTTAAACTGTAATATTTTTTCAACTTAGAAATAAAAAGGAGTCAAAAATGGCTATCATTATTAAACGAGCAGAAAGTTTTTTTGAGAGATTTGAAAGTAAAATGGAGATATGGGCAGAAAAAATTTTTTAAGAATTTTTCTCTTTCTCTTTTTCTTCTTGTTTTTCTCTTTGTTCAAATTTTGTTTTATGGTACCCACCAAAAATAAATACCATAAAAAGAAAAAATGCTACAAGCATTATAGTGTCAAGTATATTCATCATTATGCCTTTGGAAATGTTTCGTATGTTTGTCTTATTGCATCGTACAGCACAATACCTGTACTTATAGCAAGATTGAGACTTCTTCCATCTTTTGTCATTGGAATAGTTACACATTGAGATTTGTATCTATTTAAAACATTTTCTGGAATACCTGCTGTTTCACTTCCAAAAAATATAAAATCACCATCTTTAAATGTTGCTTCAAAATATGGTCGATTTGTTTTTGTAGTTGCAAAGTGAGCATTGTCAGCAATCTCGTTATTTGCAAAAAAGTCATCTAAACTCTCCCATACATGAAGATCAAGTTTATCCCAATAATCAAGTCCAGCACGTCGAACTGCTTTTTCATCTATGTCAAAACCAATTGGTTTGATGAGATGTAAACTAGCTCCAGCATTTACACACAAACGCCCTATTGCACCTGTATTGTTTGGGATTTGGGGATGTACTAATACTAAATGAAATGCCATTTATACTTCTAAAAGATAACTGTGCGATTTGCATACACAAAAATGCGATCTTCAAGTGCTAGTTTTAATGCACGTGAAAGTACCACTTTTTCCACATCCCTACCGCTTCTTTGCATATCTCTCCAGCTATAAGCATGATCAACATGGATAACATCTTGAGCGATGATTGGACCTTCATCAAGATTGTTATTTACAAAGTGAGCTGTAGCACCAATGATCTTCACACCACGATCATACGCTTGTTTATAAGGATTTGCACCAATAAATGCTGGTAAGAATGAATGATGAATATTTATAATCTTGTCACTAAACTCCTCAACAAATCTAGGAGTTAAAATTCTCATATATTTAGCAAGAACAATATAATCAACATCTTCAAAACTATTGATCGCTTCTATAACCTTTGTTTCATGCTCAGCACGTTCTAATCCCTCGTGAGAGATAGTGATGTAAGGAATATCAAACTTAGATACAAAAGGCTCTAACGTATCATAGTTAGATACTACTGCTAAAATATTTGCCTCTAACTCTCCTGCTTCGTGACGAATTAAGATATCACCGAGTGCATGGAGTTCTTTTGTTGCCATGATAATAATATTTTTCTTTTTAGGCTCTAATATCTTCACACTAGAATTTTTCGGAAGCACATTTAATACATCCTGAGCTAATTGCTCTTTGTTAACATCTCCGTCTACAATACTACGCATAAAAAATTTATTGCTTTCATTGTCAACAAATTCACTATTTGAAACCATATTAAGACCGTGATTTACAAATACGCTTGAAACTTTATATACTAAACCTTTTTCATCATTAGCATCGATCAATACACGATATTTCATCTTATATTTTGTCCTTCTCTAACACTTTTACTCTCTCATCAATTGTTGCTAGAGTATATTCTAAAAAGTTGAGTGTCATATCTATTTTTGCTTCAATATTTGAGTTATTTGGCGCTTGAAACCCTTCAAATAATACTAAAAGTCTTTCTCTAATTGATTTTAGAAAATAGAGTTCATTATCTACACTATTATTATGTGATGCAGTAGCAACAGTAGATGTTGTAGGTTCATTAAATGTTGTATGTGCTTTTTCTTCTTGTTTTGTATCAACAGGTGGAAGTTCCTCTTCCATCTCTGCTAAAGTCGATAATATTACATCTTTTAGTTCCATGCTTTTAACAACCACCTTTCAAACTCTTTAAACTCAACGTCAGTATCCATTTTTATGAAAAACTCTTTCATTTGAGAATTTACTTTTAAAAATTTTTTTCTCACTCCAGACAATCTTCTTATAGCAATTTTCGCTTCAGAGTTTGCAGGATCATTTTTGAGTATATCTTTATATATCTCTAAAGCTTCCTCTTTTAAACCCTGTAATTCATAGATATTTGCTAAAGTGAGTGTCTGCATTTTTTTACTTTACGATATAGTTCGCGATAATTGAACCCATCTCAGAAGTTGAACAAACCTCTTTTGCATCAAACTGAGCAAGATCGCCAGTTCTATACCCTTCACTAAGCGCACGTTTGATTGCAGCATCAATTTTATCTGCGGCTTCGTGCTCGTTTAGTGCATATCTTAACATCATAGATGCTGAAGAGATAGTAGCGATCGGATTTGCAATCCCTTGTCCTGCAATATCTGGAGCTGAACCGTGAATAGGTTCATATACACCGATTTTAGCACCAACAGAAGCTGATGGTAACAGTCCAATAGAACCAGAAAGCATAGAAGCCTCATCACTTAAAATATCTCCAAAGATATTCCCAGTAAGCATAACATCAAATTGTTTTGGATCACGGATAAGTTGCATAGCAGCATTATCAACATACATATGAGAAAGTTCAACCTCTGGATACTCTTTTGCCACTTCTTCTACAGTTTCACGCCAAAGTTGAGAAACATCAAGTACATTTGCTTTGTCAATTGAGCACACTCTTTTATTTCTAGTCATTGCGATTTTAAATGCTTGATGAGCGATACGTACAATCTCAGGTTTTGTATACACCATAGTGTTCCAGCCTTTGTTTTCATCACGCCCTTTAGGCTCACCAAAATAGATACCGCCAATTAACTCACGGACAACCATAAGATCAACACCTTTTACGATTTCAGGCTTTAATGATGAAGCGTTTGCAAGTTCATCATATACTACTGCTGGACGTAAGTTTGCATATACGCCTAGCTCTTTTCTAAAACGTAACAGTCCGCTCTCTGGACGTTTTTCACGAGGTAATGTGTCCCATTTTTCCCCACCAATTGCACCAAAAAGTACAGCATCAGAGTTTAATGCACCATTGATTGTTTCTTGTGGAAGTGGATCACCAGTAATATCATATGCAACTCCTCCCATAAGAAGCTCATCATATGAGAAACTAAAACCGCAACAAGACGCTACAGAGTCTAAAACTTTTACAGCCTCATCTACGATCTCTGGTCCTATTCCATCACCTTTAATTAGTGCTATTTTGTAAGATTTCATTATTTTCCTTCCTCAATCTCTTTTTTTGCAAAACTCATAAGTCCACCAGCATCAATAAGCTCTTGCATAAATGGTGGGATTGGAATGAAATTGTATGTTTTATTTGTTGTTTCGTTTGTGATAGTTCCATTATCCATATCGATAGAGATTTTATCACCTTCATTAATTTCACTCGATTCTTGAAGTTCAAATATAGGAAGACCCATATTAAAAGCATTACGATAAAAAATTCTTGCAAATGTTGGAGCAACAACTGCGGCAACACCAGCAGCTTTAAGTGCTATAGGAGCGTGTTCACGAGAACTTCCACAACCAAAATTTTCATCAGCAACTATTACATCACCAACACTCATTTTGCTTACAAATTCTGGGTCTGCATCTTCCATAACATGTTTTGCAAGTTCTTTTGGGTCTGAAGTATTAAGATAACGTGCTGCGATAATTAAGTCAGTATCGATATCTTTACCAAATCTCCAAACTTTTCCGTTTATGTTTGCTTTTTGCATATACATTCCTACTCTTAGACATACAGTCTATTTATTAAATAATTTCGCGATTATACCCAAATTGAAATTGAAAGTTCTTTAAATTTTTGGATTTATTAAGAGGAAATAGCTTTAATATTAAAAAGTATCAAAGCTATTTTAGGGGATTATTAACGTTTTAAGTTATTTACAGTTTGTAGCATCTCATCACTTGTTGTGATGATTTTTGAGTTTGCATCGTATGCACGTTGCCCTGTAATTAAGTCCGTGAGTTCAACAACAAGTTCAACATTACTTAACTCCACAAAACCTTGACGGATAACACCAAGTCCATTTTGCCCAGGAGTACCATCTACAGGTTGACCTGAAGCATCTGTTTCCATATAAAGGTTATCTCCAACTGAGTGAAGTCCAGCAGGATTGATAAACGCAGTTGTATTGATCTGCCCTATTACTGTTGCTTGTGTTTGTCCAGCTTGTACAACACTTACAGTTCCATCTGTACCAATGCTGATATCTGTCGCATCCTCAGGAATTACGATCTCTGGGATAAGTGTGTATCCATCAGAGTTTACAACTGTACCATTTTGGTCACGTTTAAATGCACCATTTCTACTATAAACCTCTGTACCATCTGGAAGTTGCAGTTTAAAAAAACCATTTCCAGTGATAGAGATATCTAACGGATTATCAGTTTGTTTGAGTGAACCTTCTGTAAATATCTTATTTACCGCTGTTGTACGCACACCAAGACCAACTTCTATACCTGTTGGGCTTTGTGTAGTATCACTTGTTGCAGTTCCAGCATATTCCATCGTATGGTACATAAGATCAGCAAATTCTGCACGAGATTTTTTAAACCCTATAGTATTTACATTGGCAATGTTATTGGCTGTAGTATCGATCTGTAACTGCATCCCCAACATCCCTGTTGCAGCAGTGTGTAATGATTGCATCATTGTTGTTTTCCCCTTATCCTAAATTAAGATTTACTTGCAATTTTTTCAATTGCATCTTTGTTCATATCGTTCATTTGTGTATCCATCGCTTTTTGATACATCCCGATAAGTCTATTTGTCTCTATAAGTTGTGTCATCATTTTTACAGCATTGACATTGCTTTTTTCTATAAAGCCTTGACTAACAGCTCCACTATCTTCTACAACGTCAAATGCATCGCTATTGACTAAACTATAAAGGTTATCACTATCTTTTTTTAGCTCACTTAAATTTTCTGGTTGGATCACTAACAGTTTAGAGTTTTCAACCATTGTAAAGCTATCTGGAACATTTGTATACATTTGTCCATTTTTATCTACTTTGACAACAACATCCTCTTGGTTAAGTGTTATGCCATTATTTGATGTTTTATAGTCTGTGCCAAGTACTTCATAACCTTGTTTGTTTACAAGTTTCCCCTCTTCATTTAATGTAAAAGAGCCATCACGAGTAAAACGAATCCCCTGCGGTGTTTGTACCGCAAAGAAAAGGTTGTCTTTTGAAAGTGCAAAGTCAAGAGTATTAGAAGTTTTTTGTAAATCTCCTACAGAAAAATCTGTAAAACTATCTACTACCTGCGGTGACTTTGTCAGCGTTCTATTTAAAAATGCCGCACCCTCTTTTGTTTGATTTGCATTTGGTAATTCATCACGTGCTTCTTTAAAAATACGCATGAAATCACCAACTACAACATTATCTTCTTTGTAGCCTATAGTGTTTACATTAGCTAAGTTATTTGCGATTGTATCGAGTCTGTTGAACTGTGTAACCATACCAGCAGCAGAACTATAATACCCTGTTTGCATACGCTTTCCTCATAAATAATTGAGTATTTTTTGTTTCATAGCAAAGAGTGTTCCACCTAAAAAACAGCATAAAATTTATGATAAAAAAAGCTTACTTTAAAAAAATTTCGGTATAATCCACCTTTTAAAATCCTTAAACTTAAGATGTGGAGAATACTCCGATATGACGGCAAAAGAACTCAATCAAGCACTAACAACCTTCTTCGAAGAGCATAAATCAAAAGATTGTATAACATATGAATCGATTATAAACTTTTTCGATAAACAACCTACAGCGGCACAAGTAAAAAACATTTATAAACTATTACAAAAATACAATAAATGTATATATACTTCAAGTGAACACGCAAAAAGACTAAACGATAAAGAAGCAGAGGCTCGTAGAGAAGCACAAAGAAAGATGATCGAAGAGAGCGAAAGCGATGAGTTTGACATCTTAAAAGAACATGAACTTCTTGAATGGTCTCGTTCAGATTCACCTGTACGTATGTACTTACGTGAAATGGGGCAAATACCACTTCTTACTAAAGAGGAAGAGATAGATATCTCTAAACAGATAGAAAAAGGTGAAAGTATTATCATCGATGCTATCTGTTCAGTTCCATACCTCATTGAGTTTATTTTAGACTATAAAGAGCCACTCATAAATCGTGAACGTCGTGTAAAAGAGCTATTTAAAAGTTTTGAAGACGATAATGATGATGACAGCGATAACGACAATGATGACGATAACGACAGTGACAACGATAATGATGATGAAAACTCAACAGAAAAAACACTCTCTGCAAAAGATAAAACTCGTGTAGATAAAGTAACAACAAGCTTTAAAGCACTTGAAAAAGCAAAAAAAGAGTGGGTAAAACTTACAGAAAAAACACCTGATGACCTTGATGGAGATATCAACGAAGATATCGTAATGTATCAACTCTCAGTAACTTTCAAAAAAGCTGTGCTAAAAGAAAAACTTTTAGACCTTGGACCAACTTCTAAGCTTATCAATGAACTTGTAAAAGCGATGGAAACTGCACTTAAATCTGATGAGGGGTATGACAAAGAGCTTAAACGTCTTGAGTATAAACTTCCTTTATTTAATGCAACACTTCGTGCAAATCACAAAGTTCTTGTAGATAAAATCCAAGACTTAAATAAAGAAGATATCGTAAATATGGTTCCAGAAGCTACAATGGTTTCTACATATATGGAGATCAAAAAACTTGTTCAGACAAAAGAAGCAAGTAAAAACAGCTTCGATATGGAACCAGAAAAACTCTCGGACATTTTAGAGCAGATCAAACGTGGTAAAAACATCTCTGAAACTGCAAAAACAAAAATGGCTAAGTCTAACTTACGTCTTGTTGTTTCAATTGCAAAACGTTATACAAATAGAGGTTTACCATTCCTTGACCTTATCCAAGAGGGTAACATTGGTCTTATGAAAGCGGTTGATAAGTTTGAATATCAAAAAGGGTATAAATTCTCTACTTATGCAACTTGGTGGATCCGTCAGGCAATTTCACGTGCGATTGCCGATCAAGCACGTACTATTCGTATTCCAATCCATATGATTGAAACGATCAACAGAATTAACAAGATTATGCGTAAACACCTTCAAGAACACGGGAAAGAACCGGATGTTGATACAATCGCAGCAGAAGTTGGTCTTTCGGTTGAAAAAGTTAAAAACGTTATTAAGATCACAAAAGAGCCTATATCTCTTGAAGCTCCAATAGGAAGTGAAGAGGATGGTCGTTTTGGTGACTTCATCGAAGATAAAACATCACTTTCACCTTCTGAAGCGATCCTCAAAGATGATCTTAAAATTCAGATCGAGCAAGTTCTTGAGCAACTTAATGAGCGTGAAAAAGCGGTTATTAAACTTCGTTTCGGAATTATGGACGATGAGAGTGATAGAACTCTTGAAGAGATCGGAAAAGAGCTTAGCGTTACTCGTGAGCGTGTTCGTCAGATCGAATCAAGCGCCATCAAGAAACTAAAACACCCTAAAGTTGGTCGTAGACTCAAAAATTACATCGAAGAGTAAGCATACATGACATTTGAGCAAAGTTGGATCGAATACGATTACAACCCTTTTATACTTTTTAATTCAAGTGGAAAAATCATTTCCTTGAATTCTGAAGCTCAGTTTTTACTAGGTATTGCAAACGCTAGTGAGCTTTTTGATCTTGCACAAACATATGCAAGTATCAGTTTTGGATTTAAAACTACTTTTGTACAGCTAGAGTATGGAAGATATAAGTTTTTTGGTATCACTGTTGGATACGAAGATGAAGAACAAATAGGGATAAAACTCTATCAGTCTCCATCATATAAACTCGATGCAAAAAAACCAGATGGACAACTTACAAACATCTATACCATCATCGATCTTTGTATATCATCTAATTCTATAAACAGTGGTGTTAACTTTACAAAAACGTATGACCCTACTATCCCAGAAGTTATACTAGAATCAAACTCAATCATCAAACTTCTCAACAAAATATACGCATATTTTGCACAAAGTGAAAGTGTAGATACAAAAGTATTTTACAGAGTTGGTGAGCATATCAAGTTTGATGGGAAAAAGTACTCTATCTTCTCTATAGAGATATCAGGCGACACAGTAAACGCAGATAAAGAGGGAGAGATCAAAGTGTTTGCAGAACACTACAACTACTACCTCGATCCAAATAAGTCTAAAATAACTATCAATATACCTATGATTACTTCATAGGTTTATATCTCATCTAATCGCAACAATAAAGGCAATCCAAACGTTGAAGCAATGGCATACAACACTTTAGTGTTTTGCGGAGATATTTTTTCACTTTCAGATAAACACATAACTGCCATAATAAAAATCTTTTTACGCAACATAATTTTTGATTGTTGTATCTTTTCTATAACTTGATCTAAAATCTCATAATGTGACTTGGAAAAGTCCTGATGCACGATAAAATTTAGGTTATTATTGATATCCACTGAGAGTTTTGCTTTGTCAAACAACTCTTTTGCTTTTTCTTTATCTTTTGTATGCGAGAGTGCTAATATACTTAAAAATACCTCTAGTTCTTGTTTTACAGCACCTATTGATCTGTACTTTTCTCTTTTGATTGTATCATTGCCAAAAGCAATATCTAATGGATATAAAATAAGATGTTTGAGACTCCATTCAAATAAAGAAAGCTTTTCATTTGCATATACCCAGTCCAAAAATAGTTCTTTAAAATAGGTATATTGTAACTTTGACATTGATTTTAAAACTGGTAAACATATTTGAATAAGGTGTAGATAATATTCCTCAGGCAAAATATTTAGCTCTATACGTGCTTTTTGTACCTCTTGGTAGAGTGCTTCATGCCTTTTTTCTAATGCACTATGTCGTTGTGCTGGAACTTCATTAACCTGTTTGGATATAAGTGCTAAAATAATCGCTTGAGCACTAAATGGTTCTTTAGTCATAGATAAAAGTGTTGTAGGAATAGCACTTAAAACTTCATGAGCTTTTTTTACATGTACATTACTTGGTTGTCCAATATGCTCAAGTTCCTCAAGAACAGATACAACAGCTAAAGATTCAAGAAGTTCTTTTTTAAAAATATTTTGCTTTTGAAATTGTGTATACTCTTCTTCTGCTACAACATCAAATGAGTTATTATGCGTAATGGGTTTACTAGTAGTGATATATTCTCCATCCCATTGTGGATCAAGCCTTTTTATCCTTTTTTCTAATGCTGGATGCGTTTCAAAGAAAGAAGACTTTACAGCGTTTGAAAAGTAAATATGACTATAAATTCGTGCTTCTTTATTGAATATATACGAATATTTTTTATGCCCACCTATCTTTTTTAAAGCATTTACAAGTCCATCAGTTCTCGTATACTGCATAGCTGAGGCATCCGCTAAATACTCTCTTTGTTTAGATATCAATGATTTTATTAGATTTCCGAAAAATTTTCCTATAGAACCAAAAAATAAAAAACCATACGCCACTAAAAAGATAACAAATGTTGGGGAGTAAGGGCGTATAACATACTTGTGTGCGCTTGTCATCATCTCTAGCATACTGTCTCCAATATGACTAATAACTACAATACCATGTAAAAGACCTGTTGTTTGAATATTTAGACGCATATCTCCATTAAAAACATGACTAAACTCATGCGCTATAACACCTTGTAATTCATCTCGATTTAAAACTCGTAATGCACCACTTGTAATACCGATAACTGCATCATTATATGTCGAACCTGCACAAAACGCATTAATACTACTCTGCTCTAAAATATACACAGGAAGTGCTGGTACCCCAGAAGCTATAGCCATCTCTTCTACTACATTTAAAAGTTGCTTCTCTTCAAAAGTGGATGTCGAAGGTAGTACAATTTTTCCACCCAAAGCTTCAGCAATAATATACCCACCCTTTGAAAGTTCTTTCAATTTAAAAAAACTAATCATTGCAACAAAAGTAACTACTACTATAAAGACTTCAATAAAGTTCTCCCAAGAAAAACTGTTGACATACTCACTCAAACTAGGAAATGGCATATGGGTATTGTAGTTATACCGTACATACATCAAAAAAAAGTTCAATAAAACTACAAGAGAAAGTACTGCTAATAAGAACAAAGCAACCAATACAAATGTATTGCGTTTTGCCTTTTTCTGGGAGTGAAAAAAATTCATTTGTTAAAAGTTAAATTTTGGAGTTTCTTGTATTACATTCTCATCTTCAAACTCTAATAAGACAGCATTTTCTACATGCCCAAAATTAGCAGCTAGAAAATTTTGAGGAAACATCTGTTTGTAAATATTGTATTCCATAACTGCATCATTATATGCTTGTCGTGCAAAAGCAATTCTATTTTCAGTTGTAGCTATCTCTTCATGCAATCTAATCATATTTTCATTTGCTTTTAATTCTGGATACGCTTCTACTACAAAATTTAGTTTTCCAAGACTGCTTGTTAGTTCCTGATTTGCTTGTGCAAGTTCTTCTACAGCACTTACACTTGTTAAATTGTTTTGTACTTTTTGTAATGCTTGTACAGCATTATTTCTTGCATAAACAACTGATTCTAATGTTTCATGCTCATGCTTTAAGTACCCTTTTGCAACTTCAACAAGTGAAGGGATAAGATCATAACGTCGTTTTAATTGCACTTTAATTTGGGAAAATGAATTGAGATACTGATTTTTCAATGTAACAAGACGATTAAAAATCTGCATCAAAAATAATGCAAGTGCGATAACTATTACAAGTAAGATTAATGGACTCATACTATACCTTTTTTAAAAATTCTATATTTTTATAACATAAGAAAACTTAAATAAACTAACTTTTGAAAGTTTCTTTTGTTGATGCAGGATATAAGTTTTTACCAAATAGTATCAATAATTCTTTATAAGGCTAAAATAATTGAACTTGCTTTAATCAGTGCATAAACGGTATCATCTTTAACAAGGTCTAACTCTTTAGCTGCTTCTTCTGTAATAATAGCAGTAATAACTGTACTTCCCATTGAAAGTTTAAGTTCGCTATTTACTACACCTTCAATAATATCATTTACTGTTGTTTCAAAAACATTTCTTGTACTAATTTTTCCTGGCTTATCTTTTGCAACCATCACAAATGATGCTTTAATAATAGCATATACTTCAGAACCTGTTTTCAATCCCATATCTTCAACTGCTTCTTTTGTAATAACTGCTTTTAATGTATTTCCAGCCACATCAAGCACTACTTCGTCATTTACTTTTCCTTCTATAATTGTCTGAACAGTTCCTCGAAGTTGATTACGTGCACTTGTTTTCATTTATAATTCCTTGTGTTAATATATGAAGATTTTAGTCCTATTTTTCTTATAGTTATATTAAGGATGATATAATGCTTAGTACCCATACTTCAGTAAATGAATTGGTCAATAATCTTAAAAATTAAGTAGCTATAACCTCTTTAGAAACTAAAGAAGCAATAACTATCCCAAATGCAAGTGCTGGAAGATAGAAAGCGAGATTGAGTATCTCGTTATTTTTTAGGGCTATAAAACCTAAGATCAAGAAGATGTATGGCACTAGTCTAAAAAGAGAAAATCCCCCTTTTGTTCCGTATTTCATGGAGCTTAGGCTAAATGTTTTGATCTTTGATTTTTCCTCTTTTACGATCGCTTTTAGATCAAGATCTTCTGCTGGGGCTTCATTGATCGGTTCATCGTCGTAGAGTTCATACTTGTCATCGATCTCATCAAGTAGATCGCGTTTCTCTTCGTATTTTCCACTCTCTATATCTTTATTAACCATATTTCTATACGCGAGTGATGATCCGAGAATGATGAAAAAAGAGCTGAAAAAGGCTACTTCTATGTTTATAAACGCCTCTTTTGAGATCAGAAAACTTAGAAGTATAACCCCTTGAGCAATCAGAAAAAGACTAATAGTTTTTCTCACCATAGTCCTCATCGTCATCGTCTTTATCAAAATGAGGCTTCATACGCTCACTTCTCTCATTTGCTAACTCTTGGTACTCTTGGTACTGTTTTGAGTAGACTTTGTAAACGTTCAGTATTGCTGCTGCTACACCGATAAATACACCGATGAACATTGTCCACCCTGCACCTGTCCAACGTTGTAGCAACCATCCTATTCCAACACCCATAAGCACTGCAACTACAATCGAGATCCCTAAAGAGAGATGATCTGCTGCTTCTATGAGAGGTTTAAAACGTGGTTCTTCCTCTGGAGTTTGATTATCATTAGCCATTTGTAATCTCTTTTAGTACTTTAGAAGCTGCTTTGATCGTATCTTCGATCATCTCATCTGTGACAGCAGTTGATATAAACCCTGTTTCATACAGAGAACAAGCAAAGTAGTAACCCTCTGCTAACATTCCAGCATGAAATTTTGCGAAAAGTTCTGCATCTGTTTTAGTAGCATCTGCAAAGTTTTTTACCGGGTTTTCATTGAAGAAAAAGCCAAACATACTTCCGCGAGTGTCTATCTGCATTTTTACGCCACACTCTGCTGCCGCATCTTTCATTCCTTCTACAAGTCTTACAGCTCTAGCGTTTAACACCTCGATCACTCTTGCATTTTGTTTGAGTTTTGTAAGTGCTGCGTATCCAGCTGCCATTGCAACCGGATTTCCGCTTAGTGTTCCTGCTTGATACACAGGACCTTCTGGGCTTAGTTTTGCCATGATTTCAGCTCTTGCACCAAAAGCACCCACAGGCATACCACCACCGATCACTTTTCCAAGTGTTACGATGTCTGGTTTAACACCTGTGATCGACTCTGCACCGTGTAATGTTGCACGAAAGCCTGACATAACTTCATCGAAGATCAGAAGTGTGCCGTTAGCATCACATAACTCTCTTAATTTGTGTAAAAACTCTTTATCAGCTGGAACTAATCCCATATTTCCAGCAATCGGCTCTATGATAACACAAGCGATGTTGTTTGAGTCTGCAAAACATTTTTTTACACTCTCGATGTTGTTGTACTCTGCTAAAAGCGTGTGTTTTGTAAAGTCAGCAGGAACACCTGGAGAACTTGGGCTTCCAAAAGTTGCAGCACCGCTTCCCGCTTCAACTAAAAGTGAATCACTATGTCCATGGTAACAACCAGTAAATTTTACAATGTCATCACGCCCTGTAAAACCACGCGCTAAACGAATAGCAGACATCACAGCTTCCGTACCACTGCTTACAAAACGAACTTTGTCGATCGAATCAAACAGACCAACTACTAATTTAGCAAGTTCAGTCTCAGCCACAGTTGGAGCTCCAAAGCTAAGTCCATGTTTTACAGCCTCTATAACTGCACTCTCAATGCTTTCATCTCTATGACCAAAAATTAACGGCCCCCAACTTTGTACATAGTCCACATATTTGTTTCCGTCTACATCTTTTAAATATGCACCCTCACCCTCTGTAATGAAGATAGGAGTCCCCCCTACACTTTTAAATGCACGCACAGGAGAATTTACACCACCAGGGATGAGTGTTTGTGCTTCTTCAAATGCTTTTTGAGATGTTTGTGTACCCATAAATGTTTGCCTTGTATTATTTTTGTGTAATTATATCGAAGTAGTATTAATTTAAAAAAAGAACATTTTGCCCTACTTCAGAATTCATCAAACCTTTGCTACTATGTCCTACATTTGGAACAACATACAGATGTTGTCGGTTTACAATTCCTCTACCAAAATAGTGCTGTAAATAATTATAATAAACTTGTGCCCTTTCAACGCGATGAGAGCCCTGCATCATGGAGCTTTTACTTTTTCCAAGTGAACTGTTACTTGGATCATTGTCACGACTACCTACAAGGTAAGTAATCTTACTATTTTTATATTGTTTTCGCATTATATCTGGACTTACACGATTTCGTCTGTGTACTTGATAAAGCTTTTTCAAACCATTTCCCCAATAGTTATAATATTTTTCATCCATTTGAGGGACTTCAAAGTGATTAAGAGTCCCTTTTTGCACACGCTCTTTATTAAAATAGACATACGATGATGGAGCCATAACTATATATCTTACATCGAGAGTATTTTTATCAAAACGACTATACGCTGCAAATCTATTGACCATTTGTCCACCCGCTGAATGACCAAAAATAACAACACTACGAAAATTGGGAAAATTATTTGAGCTTACAATCTCATTGATCATCTCATCTAAAATTTCATAAGCGCTTAGAGAGACTTTTTTACCTTTATATAAAGCTTTTGAAGTTCCTCTAAAAGGTGGTACCTTCCAAAAGAGAAAATCTGCTTCTGTTGGTTCTTGTATAAGTGAAGTGATTAAAAACTGTGGTGCTACAATAAGAGTTTCATCTGTTTTTTGAAGTGACTTTGTTAGTGCAGATGTATTATTAAAATACATTTTTGCATCATGATTGGAACTATGTATAGCGATAATCAGTCGTTTTATATGAGGATTGGTTTTATGAATAGGATAATTTGTTTCATAGGGTATGGACGCTTTGATGCCATTTATAAAAAACTCATAGCGTTTCGATGCTATGAAAGGTTGTTTAATCTTATATTTATATTCAAAAGCATCTTTTGTAATTTTTTGTTTTTCAAATTCTTTTCTCGATTCAAAAAAGAGACGAGATTTCGCTTTTCGTGCTTCAATTTCCGCTTGTTCTTGTTTATAAGCATCTGTTTTTTTATAAACACGCCACTCTTCTAAAGTCATAGCAGACAAAGAATACGAGAGAAAAAATATTAAAACTATTTTATACATGGAGGTTTTCCTTAACAAATTTTTACATCATACTAAAACTACAACTGAAATATCTTGAAAAATCTCTGAATTTTATTCTTATTTATTATAAATTACTATTTGAAACAAAAGACTTTTTATTAACATTGATTTGTTATAATCCTACAATAAATCAATAACTACAGGACTCTTTTGAACAGATCAACATTTGCCCTCTTTGTTGCATTACTAATACATTTGGTTTTACTTATGTTTTTCTGGTTACTTGCGACCTATACACCTGAACTAAAACAAACAAAACATCCACAAGAGAAAAAAATCAAAATCTCTCTCAAAGAGCTTCCGAAAAAATATAAAGATTCTGGTTTAACAAAAGAAAAAATTCCAGAGCCAAAAATGGCACCACCAATGCCAAAAGGCTCACAACTCGAAAAAATAGTTCAACAACAAGTTAAACTCAATCCACAACAACCAATGAAAACCCCTACCCTCAATCAACCTAAAAAAGTTGAACAAAAAGTGGAGAAAAAAACACCAAAAACAGAGCCTATACCACCAAATAAACCTTATATTCCACTTTTAGCAAAAGAGGATGTTAATAAAACAAAAGAAATAAAAAAAGAGACACAAAAAGACCCTCTTGCTTGGATGCATGAAGATAAGTCCACAAATGAAATTAAACAAAAGAAAAAAACATATGCAAATGGTGGAAATCTATCACAAAATATTCAAGAACTGTATGGTGAGGAGTTTGGGAAATTAAGCCCAGGACAACAACAATATATCTTAGATAACCAAGAGATTATGAGACGAATAACACAGCAAGTGCTTAATCGTGTAGCGCGTGTAAACTTACCAAGAGACTTACAAGTAAATAAATATAACGTAGTAGAATTCTATCTCCATCCAAATGGCGATATAAGTGATTTTAAATTTTTGACTAAAAGTGGCATCTATGTACTTGATGATACAACTAAAGAAACTATAGAGTACGCATACAGCAAATATCCTCGTCCAAAAGAAAAAACACTTATTCGTTACAATGTATATTATCACTTAGCCAACTATTAATTTTTTTGATATAATTATCAAAATTCACTATAGGCTATTTGTTATGACATTATCAAAATCCATCCTTTTCCTGGGCTGTGTAGGCTTACTTTTGAATGCTTGTTCAAAAGACAACTCACAAGAACAACAACAAGTTCAAACACCACCTTTACAAGTTGAAACGATTACAATTAAGCAACAAGAGATTCCAATTTGGACAAGTTTCACAGGAAAAACAAAAGCAAGTAGTGACCAAGAGATACGTGCAAGGGTTTCTGGGATATTACAAGAGCGTTACTTCAATGATGGAGATTTTGTAAAAAAAGGGCAAAAACTTTTCAAAATAGAACAAGATCAATACGAAGCAGACCTAAAAGCCGCAAATGCTAAAAAAGCGCAAGATGAAGCAGCACTCAAACTTGCAAACGCAGATGTAAAAAGATACGAGCCTTTAGTAAAAGAAGGTTTAGCTCCAAGAGCTACGTTAGAGCAGTATGAATCACAGCAAGATTCTTTAAAAGCTGCGATAGAAGGTGATGCAGCAAAGATCAAACAAGCAGAGTTAAGCCTTAGCTACACTATAATAAAAGCACCTATTTCAGGCAAAATTAGTGCAAGATATGTAGATGTGGGTAACTTGGTTTCAGGTGCTGAATCTACACTACTTACTACGATCACAAGCATCGATCCACTTTATGCTTACTTTTCACCTTCAAATGATGCCTATTTAACATTTCAAAAGTATAAAGATAAAGACAAAGCTTTTGCATTTATTGAGCTAAAAAGCTCTATTGGAGACTTTAGAGAAGATGGCTATGTAGACTTTTCTGACAATATGGTTGATCCTGAAACTTCTACTATAAATATGCGCGCAGTAATTGACAATAAAAAAGGAGACATTCTTCCAGGTAACTTTGTGTATGTAAACATCTATATCAACAAAACAGATACATTTAAAGTCATTCCACCAGAGATCATATTTAACGATCAACTTGGAAAATATGTATATGTAGTTGATCAAAACAACACTCTAAAACGTGCAGATATTGAAACAAGCTATACAACAAAATACTATGTCAATGTCTCAAAAGGTTTAGAGTTTGGGGACAAGGTTGTTATCTCTGGACTTATGAAGTTAAAACCTGATCTTAAAGTCGATCCAACTGATGTAAGCGATACAAAGGGTGTTAAAGCAATTTTAGAAAAAAATGATATGACGATCAAAGAGACAAAATAATGTTTTCCGTTACCTTTATTAAACGCCCTATTCTCGCAATAGTTATCTCGTTAATTATCATCGTATCTGGTTTAGTTTCACTAGCAGTTTTACCGATCTCTGAGTACCCAGATGTAGCACCACCTTCTGTTAATGTGAGTGCTACATATACTGGTGCAAATGCCTATGTTGTTGAAAATACAGTTACACGTGTGTTAGAAGACAAACTTAATGGAATTAAAGGGGTTATCTATATGGATTCCTCTTCCACTTCAAATGGTAGCAGTAGCATCAACGTTTACTTTGAACCTGGGTATGACATAGATATCGGTGCAGTTGATGTGCAAAATAAAGTCTCAACCGCTTCATCTTCATTACCGCCTGAAGTTACACAACAAGGTGTTATAGTAAATAAAAAATCCCCAAGTATTGTATGTTTGATCACAATCACTGGAGATGAGCGCTACGATGCCGCTTTTTTATCTAACTTTGTAAACATCAACATCCTCGATGAGATCAAACGTATCAAAGGTGTTGGAGATGCACAAAACTTAGGGGAGCGAAAATACTCTATACGTGTATGGTTAAATCCTGACAAGATTAAAGAGATGGGTTTAACTCCTATGGATGTTGTAAATTCAATCAAAAGCCAAAACAAACAAGCTTCTATCGGTAAAATTGGGGGCAATCCAAGTTTTGATGATCAAAAGCAGGTATTTACCCTTACAACAGATGGACGACTCAGCAATGTTGATGAGTTTAAAGATATTGTAATCAAGTATAAAAAAGATGGCTCACTTGTAAGACTTAGCGATGTTTCTAGCATTGTTTTGGGGAGTGAAACGTATGACTGGAACTCGATCTCTGCTAAAAAACCAACAGGTCTTATAGGTGTGTATCAATTAGGTGATGCCAATGCGTTAGAGATCAGAGAAAAAATCCAAGAGGCGATGGAAAAACTAGAGAGTCGTTTCCCTGATGGTGTAACCTGGAGTATTCCATACGATACAACAAAGTATGTAAATGTTGCGATCAAAAACGTTGTTGTAAACCTTTTTATGGCAATTGCGCTTGTAATTCTGATCATCCTTATCTTTTTAGGTTCTTGGAGACCGACTGTCATTGCTTCTGTTGCTATTCCTGTTTCGCTTATCGGTGCATTTGCAGCTATGCAAGGAGCTGGTGGCTTTTCTATAAACTTCTTAACTCTCTTTGGGCTGATCCTTGCAATTGGGATCGTAGTTGATGATGTTATCTTGGTTGTTGAAAATGTTGAAGTTTTAATGGAAAAAGAGCCTGATCTCACAATGCCGCAAGTTGTTAAAAAGTCTATGATTGAGCTAATAGGGCCTATTATCTCCACAACGGTTGTACTTGTTGCAGTGTTTGTACCAGTATCTATGCTTCCCGGTATTACAGGCTCACTCTATCAGCAGTTTGCATTAACAATCTCCTTTGCGGTAATGGTATCTTCACTCAATGCTCTTACACTCTCTCCAGCGCTTAGTGCTATCATCATCAAGCGCAGAAAAGAGGGGGAGCAAAAACTTCTATTTTTTAGAAAGTTTGATCAAGTGCTTGATAAGATCACGGAGCTATATACCAAAGCTATCACATTCTTCATCAAAGTGCGCTACCTTGTAGCTATAGGGATTGGTGTTATTTTTTACATCACATACTTTTTATTTACTGCAATCCCTACAGGGTTTGTTCCATCGGAAGATAAGGGTATCTGTATGGTCTCACTCAACCTAAAGCCCGGAACTTCACTTATTGAAACTACCAAAATGAGAAAAGAGGTTGAAGATATTATTTATAGCATTGATGAGATCGAGAATATTGTCTCGATCGATGGTTATAACATCGTTACATCCTCTTTTGACAGCTCGGCTGCTGCTATGTTCGTGTCGTTCAAAGATTGGTCACAAAGAACAGGCAAAGGTCAAGATGTAAATGGAATCATTAAAAAAATCCAAACATTAACTGCAAATATAAGCAATGCTAAAATCGCAGCATTCAACCTCCCTGGAATACCAGGAATTGGTGCAGTTGGTGGGTTTGACTTTAGGGTGCAAGATTATCTCTCAGGTGATCTAGCAACATTTGAAGGGTATGCAAATCAGCTGATCCAAGAGGCTATGAAAGATCCTAGAATCATGTACGCATATACAACATTTTCAAGTAATTACCCGATGTATGATCTTAAAATTGATAGAGAAAAAGCAAATGCTTTAGGTGTTAATATGAGTGATCTTTTCACCACTATGCAAATCTATCTTGGAAGTGTTTATGTAAACGACTTTACAAAATTTGGTAAAGTATTTCGTGTATTTGTTCAAGCAGATAAAGAGTATAGAAGTAAAAAACAAGATATAAACAAACTCTTTGTAAAAAATGCGCAAGGCAAAATGGTGCCTCTTAGTGCCCTAGTTCAAGTAAAAGAGATCATAGGTCCTCAAAACGTGACACACTACAATCTTTACAGAAGTATTCAGATCAACGGTATTCCAAACTATATGCAAGGGTACAGCTCTGGAGATGCTATGAAAGCTATGGAAGAGATAGCGAAGAAAACTCTTCCAAGTAATTATGGTTATGAGTGGTCAGGGATGAGTTATCAAGAAAAACTTGCTGGAAATGCACAAATTTATGTAGTGATCTTTGTAACTTTAGTTGTATTTTTAGTGCTTTCAGCTCAGTATGAATCTTGGATACTACCACTTATGATTCTACTTTCTGTTCCTATGGTTATAGGTGGCGCGGTTGCAGGACTTATCTGGGCACATATGCCACTTAATACCTTCGCACAAGTTGGGCTGGTGCTCTTAGTTGCTCTGGCTGCTAAAAATGCGATCCTCATCGTTGAGTTTGCAAAAGAACAACGTGAGAGTGGTCAAAGCATCATCGATTCTGCCATCAATGCAGGTCGGCTTCGTTTTAGGGCTATTATGATGACGATTCTTTCATTTTTATTTGGTATCTTCCCTCTTGCTTTTGCAACGGGTGCTGGTTCTGTTACACAACAATCGATCGGTATTGTTTTAATGTTTGGTATGGTGGCTGCGACTTTTATATCTACACTGTTTGTACCGGTACTTTATGTACTTTTAGAAAGTATGCGTGAGAAATTTGTCTCAGTTGAAGAAGAGATTGCAAGAAGGGAGTCTATATAATGAAAAAAAATCTTTTACTAAGTCTCTTAGTTGTAGGCTCAATAACATCAACAATGAGTGCCCAAGAGTATACGGTAGATGATCTCATCACAACTTCACTCAAAAACTCTCCAGATATCGCTATATCTCGTGCTAGTTATGAAGCATCGCAAAAGCGTTATGACGCAGCATTTAGCTCATACCTTCCAAAAATTGATCTCAAACTCTCTGGCGGTGTTCGCTCACAAGATGGTGGCATCATCCAAGATGGCCCTGTAAATGATACTCTTTTACTTGGAAAACTCTCTGCATCACAACTTGTATATGACTTTGACAAAACTGGTGGCACTGTTGATACAAGAAGTTTTGAAGTAAAATCATACGATATGGACAATAAACAACAAGTATCTGATAAAATTAAAGATGTTAAGACTGCATACTATGATGTTTTAAAAGCAAAATCACTCATAGATGTTCGTAACGAAGATGTCAAACTCAATGAAGCACAAGTGTATCGATCACAAAAATACTTTGATGCAGGGATTAGAACAAAAATCGATGTATCAGATGCACAGGTATCACTTATAAAATCAAAAATTGCACTTAACAATGCTACATACAATCTTGAATCTACTTACGCGAATTTAGATAAAGTTGTTGGGTTTACAAACACAACACGTGATTATGAAGTTTACTATAAAGAGATAGATTTAGACGCAATAAAAGAGTATTTAAAACAGTACAATTTTTCACTTAAAGAGTGTGTTGAATATGCTTATAACAACAAAGCAGAAGTGATGAGTTATAAGTATCAACTAGAGGCTTCAAAAGCACAAATAGAGAGTATAAATGCAGAGTACTACCCATCTATCTATCTTTATGGTGACTATACAAAACAAAAAATAGATAAACTTAAACAGTATATGCCGCAAGACACATGGCAAACAAGTGTAAATCTTGACTGGAACTTATATCAAGGTGGCTCTACAAATGCGAGAAAAGAGGAAAAAGTTATCAATGCTGATATTGCACAATCAAAACTTGTTTTTGCACAACTACGCATCAAACAATCTGTAACACATGCCTACATCAACCTCGCACAAAAAAAAGACGAGGTGATACTCTCAAAATCTCTTGTAGATGTAAGTAGTGAAAAGTTCGATCAAGCTTCAAAACGTTATGAAAACGGCTTAGCGGACTTTATAGAACTACAACAAGCACGTCAAGACTATATAGATGCTAAAGCAAACCTTGTCAATACTTTTTATGACTACTACATCGCTATAGCAAAACTTGACAATGCTATAGGGAAATAGCTATTTTACAAAGTTTTTTAGGGTATAAATAAATTCATCTTTATTGTTATACCCTGCGATCATTTTTTCACTTTTAAGCGTTTTATAGTTTATAAAGTGAGTGATTGGCGTAAAAGCGATATCTAACTCTTTTGGAAAACCACCTTTTTCTTTGTTAATAATAAGTGGAATGTAGTTGTTTTGAATGATCGTGTTCACCTCTTTTTTACGTAGTACATTCTCTTCAAACTTTCTACACCAAGGGCAATAGTTTGCAACTAATACAAGCAATATGGGCTTTTTAAGTTTTTGAGCTTTTTTTACAGCTATATCATAGTTTGTTTCATATCCAAGTTTTGAAAAATCATCGTTTTTAAGATCAACTTTTTCAATCTTTTTATTCTCTTCCAAATATTGTTCAGAAAATCTATCTAAAAGTACATCAAGAGCATCTTCAAGCTGCTCTACAACCTCATCCTCTTTTGTAAGTTGCAGTACTTCTTTGGAAGAGTATGTAATAGCAAAAGTTTTTTCTTTTGAGTCAATTCGATACACTTGCTCCCCAATATCAAGTTTTACAGTTATAAGTACTTTATTCCCATCAATATGTTTAGAACTAATAAGCAATGCTAAAGCTCTTTGATCGTATCCATCATGCTTAATTTTCAATTCATCTAACATAGAGTTTATCTCTGCCATAGCAGTTTGTTTGAAAGATTTTGGAACCTCTTTTGCTCCAATCTCTACAATGGGATACACACTTTTAATATTACTTAATGTAAACATAGTACTCGCAAATACAGAGCTACAAACCATTATATAAATAACAAAAATTTTCTTCATTCTACATGTTCCTCTAATAATTTTAATGCACCTTTATAGATGGGTTCATCTATAAAGCCATACTCATCATCCACAAAACCAGTTATCCCTTCTGCTTCGTGCATCTCAAAAAGTTTTATAATCACTTTTGCTCGTTTTATCTCTTCTTCTTTATCAACAAATATTTTATTTGCAAGTTCAACTTGTTTTGGGGAGATACACCCTTTTGCATCATATCCCATAGAGTGTTCAAACTCTATCCATTTTGAAAACATCTCTAAATCTCTAAAATCTTGAAAAACAAAGCTTACAGGTTTAACCCGTATCGATCTACAAGTAACTAAAAAGTGGCTCAACATATAGTGCATAGTAGGATTATCCAACTCTATTAAACCTTGGGAAAATCCCATATCTGCAAATAAATCAAGTATACCAAGATAAAATGTATTAACTCTTTTGTTTATAGATAAATTTGCCAAGTTATGCCACGCTTCTGCTGTTTCGATGGAGAGATGCAATTCTATTTCATCTTTTAATAGTGCATGTACAGCTTTAACCTCTGCAGGTGTTTTGATTTTTGGTACACGAATAGCATCTGGCATAAACTGATTAAGATAAGTGATCTCATCATATCCACCCTCATCTAAGGCATTGACACGCACTACTAACTTTTTATCGCATTTTTGCAAACGTGATAGAAAGATAGCACACAAAGCTAATGCAAAAGGCTTTTCCTCTTTACTCACTCCATCTTCAAGATTAAGCATTATACAATCAGCTTCGAGTGATTCTATCTTTGAGAGATGTTTAATGTTATTGCATGAGAGCATCAAAGCGGAGCGAAACTTTTTATTTGCATTTATCTCTCGAACTTTTGGCACAGCTAAAGCATCAAGTGCTTTTAAATCTCTGTTTTCATAGGCTTGTACTATCTCATTTATCATTTTTTTTCTCTTTTTTATCGTTTCTATGCAGATACTTGTAGAGTGCTTCTATCTCACTATCAACTAAAAAATAACGTGGCATTCCATTTTTTCTAACATTCAAAGCTTTATAAAATTTTGGATACGATAATGTATTGATTGCAGGGGCACTAAATGACTTTTCTTTCCCTTTATGCACATAATTTGCTATCAGTGTTCCCTCTCCGTTTTCTCCATGACATTTATTGCATCCTATCCCCCTTGGATTTTTATATAACGACGATGCGTACTCCATAGGAGTTATAAATGTACTCTCACAAAATAGGGAGTTTGTTAGAATTAAAAAGAGTATATATTTCATTATTAGCCTAATATTATTTTAAAAAGGTATAATATCAAAAAATTTATTAGACTTCTTTCCAGAAGTTTCTTTATGGGGTAAAAATTGCAAATTCTTGACGGTAAAGCACTCTCACAAAAAATAGAACAAAATGTAGCATCTGAAGTAACAAAACTGAAAAAAACAACAGGAAGGACACCAGGACTTGCTGTTATCTTGGTTGGAAATGATCCAGCAAGTGCTGCGTATGTTGGTATGAAGAAAAAAGCGTGTGATAGAGTTGGTTTTTACTCAGTAACTCATGAGATGCCAGCAGACATCTCTCAAGAAGCGATAGAAAACACTATCAAAATGATGAATAACAATCCAAATATAGATGGTATTTTGGTACAACTTCCACTCCCTCCACAAATAGATACAACAAAAATTTTAGAACTTGTTGATCCTGCTAAAGATGTAGATGGTTTTCATCCCTACAATGTTGGACGACTTGTAACAAAACTTGATGGATTTGTGCCATGTACACCACTTGGTGTTATGGAATTATTAGCAGAGTATAACATCGATGTCAAAGGAAAGAATTGTTGTGTTGTAGGTGCTTCAAATATTGTTGGTAAACCTATGGCGTCACTACTTTTAAATGCTGATGCTACAGTTGAGATCACTCATATCTTTACAGATGACTTAAAAAAACATACACTTGCAGCAGATATCATCTTAGTGGGTGTTGGTGTAATTAACCTTATCAAAGAAGATATGATTAAAGATGGTGCTATCATCATAGATATTGGGATTAACCGTGCTGAAAATGGAAAACTTGTTGGTGATGTTGATTATGAAAATGTAAGCAAAAAATGCTCATACATCACACCAGTTCCAGGTGGAGTTGGACCTATGACAATTGCAATGCTACTGAGTAATACTCTTAAAGCTGCAAAACTTAACGCACAAGAAGTAAAATAGATGAAACACTTTCTTTTTAAAGCATATAAATTTTCTAATTCATGGACTGGAACACTTGTAATTGTTCTTTTTGTTATCTTTTTTGTTGCACAGGCATTTAGAATTCCAACTGGAAGTATGAAAGACTCTCTTTTAATTGGGGATCATCTTTTTGGAAAAAAATTTTCATATGGTATCCCAATGCCACATATTCCATTTTTGGAAATCTCTTTAATGCCATGGAGCGATAGCCTTAAACTTATGGATGGAAGTACACCAAAACGTGGAGATATCGTAATCTTTCGTCCACCACACAATATAAAAACACACTTTGTAAAACGTTGTGTAGCATTACCAGGTGATGAACTTTTTGTAAGAAACAAAGACTTGTATATCCATCCTAAAGAGGGTGATGAGTGGACTAAAGAGCATTATAAAGGGTATACTTTAGCTCAAGCATATGGAAAAACATGGGTTGTAAACCCTTATTTACACGATCACAAGGGTGTACACCATGACAATAAGATGGCAATTGACTCATACACAATCGTTGATAATAATGGGCAGATTAAAAAATCTATCTCTTTGGAAGAAGCAAAAAAAATCCAACTCAAAAGCGATGAGAGAATGGCACCAACACGTTTACTTATCCCACCAGTGTTTAACACTGATGTGATTCAAGTAGAAGAAGATCATTACTTTATGATGGGTGATAACCGCGATCATTCAAATGATAGCCGTTTTTGGGGAAGTGTTCCGTATGAAAATTTAGAAGGGACTCCTTGGTTTATCTACTTCTCTATCGACAAAAACTGGCGAATCAGATGGGATAGAATGGGAAAAACACCTGAAGATTTAGAACAATCTCCATATATTGATCGAGCAATCAAAGAGCGGGAAGAACAAGACAAAGAGTATTATGGACTTACTTGATATTTTAAAAATAACTACAGCTGTTATAGCACTTGCTATTGCAATCATTGGGCATGAGATCATGCATGGTTGGGTTGCAAATATATATGGAGATTCAACTGCAAAAAATGCTGGACGACTTACAATCAATCCAATCTCTCATGTAGATTTAGTAGGGACTATTTTAGTACCACTAATGATGTACTTTTTACCTATGCTTATGGGTGCTGATAGTGGGTTTTTATTTGGCTGGGCGAAACCAGTACCAGTCAATATGTTAAAAGTGATAAACCGTGGTGGTTACAATGCAGCTATGCAAGTTGATTTAGCTGGAATAGTCTATAACTTTACACTCGCAGCTTTTGCAGCAGTAGCGATTAGTGCAATGGCCGCCCCAACAACAGATGATAGCATGGTTTACATCTTTGTGTATCTTTTGGCTACACAACTACTTATCATTAATGTAGTTTTAGGAGTATTTAATCTGCTTCCTATTCCACAATTTGATGGGGCACATTTTATTGCACACTTGGCATTAAAATTTAGAAAAGTGGAAATTGCTGAGTTTTTCTATAAATATGAGAGATATGGCATAATTATAGTACTTATTATTTTAATGACACCATTGAGTAAATATCTTATATTTTTGCCAGTGCAAACTATCATTGGTTTATTATTATCTTAAAGGGAGAATATATGAAGTTTTATATTGCAACAGATCATGCAGGATTAGACCTAAAAAACTGGACTGTTGAATTTTTAAAAGAAAAAGGTCATGAAGTGATTGATATTGGACCTTTTTCAAAAGATAGAGTTGACTACCCTGATTATGCACACAAAGTTGCTTCAAGTGTTTTAGAAGATACTGGAAGCCAAGGGATTCTTATCTGCGGTAGTGGGATTGGTATGAGTATGGCTGCAAATCGCCATGAAGGAATCCGTGCGGCACTGTGCCACGATGCATATACTGCAATGGTTGCACGTGGACACAATGATGCGAACATTCTTTGTTTTGGGGAACGTATTGTAGGTCTAGGAGTTGCAGAGTCTATCATTAATTCATGGCTGGAAAGTGGTTTTGATGGTGGCAGACACTGCCAACGTGTAGAAAAAATAGAATTATAAGGAAGACACCGCTATGTTTTGGGAATGGTCACTTTTAACTATACTTTCAATTGTTTCAATTTGGCTTTTTGTCAAAATGTTTTACTTTAAAAGCATCACAAATAAAGAGCAACGTAGTAATGATTTGATGAAACTTACTTTGCAAGAAGCAGAGATACTCATTAGAAAGTATCAAATTCAGCTACAACGTGCACTTGGGAATGTAGACATCTTAACAGAAGAGTTATCAAAACTCAGAAATGAGCTAAAAGTATTAAAATCAAGAAACTCAAAACATAGACAAGAGGTGGATCGCCTTAATTCAAAAATTAAAGCCCTAGAGGGTCGTATAGACGCATTACTGTAAGGATTTACAATGTTAAAACTTAGTCAAACAGAAAAACATATAATAGAAAATTCGATTAGAGATATTAAAGATTTCCCAAAACCTGGGATTATCTTTAAAGATATAACAACTTTACTCAATGATAAAGAAGCATATGGTGTTTTAATGAACCATTTATATCAACGCTACAAAGAGTATGGGCTTGATTATGTTGCAGGTATTGATGCACGTGGTTTTATTTTTGGTGCAGCACTTGCACAAATGTTAGGCGTTGGTTTTGTTCCAATTAGAAAAAAAGGAAAACTTCCATATACAACTATCTCTGAAAAATACTCACTTGAATATGGTGTAGATGAGATTGAAGTACATATAGATGCATTTGGCAAAGATAAAGGTGCTAGAGTACTTGTTATAGATGATCTTATAGCTACTGGTGGAACAGCAGGTGCAGCAGCAACGTTGGTAAACCAAACAGGTGCAAATTGTGTAGAGTGTTGTTTTGTTATAGGACTTACATTTTTAGATGGTATAAAAAATCTAGAACAAAAAACCCAAGTTTATAGTGTTATAGAAGTTTAATTTAATGAAAGAAGAAAATTTTATGTATATCCCAACTGCTTCAAAGTTTGATCCAGACGATAATGGACATTTTGGTATTTTTGGAGGACGTTATGTCCCTGAAACATTGATGCCAGCACTCCTCAAATTGCGAGAGGAGTACGATGCTATCCGTTTTGATAAAGATTTTTGGGCTGAAGTTGATTACTATTTAAAAGATTATGTTGGTCGCCCTAGCCCACTGTACTATGCTGATAATATCTCAAATGAGCTTGGTGCAAAAGTCTACTTTAAACGTGAAGACCTTAACCATACAGGTGCACATAAAGTCAACAATGTGATCGCTCAAGGACTTATGGCAAAACGTTTAGGATACAAAAAAGTTATTGCAGAAACTGGTGCTGGGCAACACGGTGTAGCAACAGCAACTATCGCTGCCCTACTTGGTTTAGAGTGTGAGATATTTATGGGTGCAAAAGATGTTGCACGTCAAGAGCTTAATGTTTTTCGTATGAAACTTTTAGGGGCCAAAGTAAATGCTGTTGAGAGTGGAAGCCGCACACTGAAAGATGCTATGAATGATGCCATTCGCCACTGGGTTACAAATGCTAGAGATACTTTTTACATCATAGGTACTGTTGCGGGTCCACATCCATATCCATTGATGGTTCGTGATTTTCAAGCTATTATTGGCTGGGAAGCTCGTGCACAAATACTTGAAAAAGAGAATCGTCTTCCAGATCATGTAATCGCATGTATCGGTGGTGGGAGTAATGCTATTGGGATGTTCCAACACTTTTTAGAAGATGAAGGTGTTGAGTGTATAGGGATCGAAGCTGGTGGACTTGGGATTGAAGATAAAAATGGATGTTCACTAAAAAAAGGTCGCCCTGGAGTCCTTCATGGTCAAATGTCATATCTTTTACAAGATGAAGATGGACAAATACTTGAAGCTCACTCTATCTCTGCTGGACTTGATTATCCTGGAATTGGACCTGAACATGCTTTTCATAACGATAACGCAAGTGTAAAATATGACTATATTACAGATCAAGAGGCGTTAGATGCATTTGTATGGTTAAGTCGTAAAGAGGGAATAATTCCTGCATTTGAATCTTCACACGCTGTAGCATATCTAAAAAAACTGCCAGATATTAAAGATAAAATCATTATCGTGAACCTCTCAGGACGTGGCGATAAAGATATGATACAAGCAAAAGATATATTACATTTTGACTAGGGAAAAATATGAAAATTGAATTAGTAACCAATACCACAAGTGATGTAAGTGTTTTATTTTTAACAAAAGATGAAATTAAAAAAAGCAAATACAAAACAACTTTAGAAAAAGCAAACTTTGAAGCTGCTCAAGACAGCATCTGCTTTTTGTATGAGCAAGATGTTTTATTTGTTGGAATTGAAGAGAAAAATGATGATTCTCTAAGAACTGCAACTACTGTTGCAATCCAAACACTCAAAAGTTCAAATGCAAAATCTGCATCTTTTAATGTAGCAAAAAACTCTATCAAACCTATAGTTGAAGGACTTATTTTAGGTGGATATGAGTTCAATAAATACAAATCTGAGACAAAAAAACCTGCACTCAAACGTATTGATTTAGAGTGTAGAAACATCAAAACTTTGATGAGTGATTTTGAAGAGGCGGTTATCGTTGCAGAAGCAACATGTTTTACACGTGATATTGTAAATACAATTCCTGAAGATATTCATCCAGAAACTTTAGCAAAATTAGCTAAAAACCTTGCAAAAGAGAATGCTTTAGAGTGTGATATTTTAGATGAAAAAGCACTCAAAAAAGAGAAATGTCTCTCTATGCTTGCAGTTGGTCGTGCATCACGTCATGAATCTCAACTTATCCACCTTGCTTACAAACCAAAGAAAAAAGCGAAAAAAGTGGTTACACTTGTTGGAAAAGGTTTAACATACGATAGTGGTGGACTTAGCTTAAAACCTGCTACATCAATGGTAACTATGAAAATGGATAAAGCTGGTGCTTGTGCAGTACTTGGGATCATAAAAGCTATAAGTGAATTAAAACTTGACATTGAGGTACATGCGTTTGTTGGTGCAGTTGAGAACATGATCGGTGGTGATGCATATAAACCTGATGATGTGCTAACAACTCGTAGCGGACAAACTGTAGAGGTTAGAAATACAGATGCCGAGGGGAGACTTGTTCTTTGTGATGTACTAGATTATGCACAAGAGAAAATAAAAGCTGATTATATCTTTGATTTTGCAACACTTACTGGTGCATGTATGGTGGCCCTTGGTCAATACACAACAGGAGTAATGGGACATTCAAATGCTCTTAAACATGCTTTTTTTGATGCTGCAAATGATTCTGGAGAGTTAATCGGTACACTGCCATTTAACCGCCATCTTAAAAAACTTCTTAAAAGCGATATAGCGGATACTTCAAACGTTTCTAGCAAACCTTACGGTGGTGCTATCACAGCAGGTCTGTTTTTAGATAAATTTATCAAAGATGAAAACAAAGATAAATGGCTTCACTTTGATATAGCTGGAAGTGCTTATACTGAGGCACCTTGGGATTGTAACGTTTATGGTGCAACTGGTGCTGGTGTTAGACTCATGAGTAGTTTTATAAAAAATCTTAAATAATTAGGAAAAAAGTTTATGCTTCGTGGTTTTGGAAAAAGATATTTTACTTTAGCATCTATTCTTGCTTATAGCGTGAGCCCACGTCTACATGCACAAACTACTTGTTTTAGCTCTCTAACATATTATTATATTTCTACAGAGATTGAAGATGAAGAGTCTCCTCCAAATGAAGAGCTACTTCTTACAAATTCAATTTTACAACAAAACAAGGCGTGTCACTGTAATTGTATATTTAAAAAACGTATACGCCTGATCCTTTTACTCAACCATTTTATTCCACGCTGCCCATTTTATACAAAATATTTTGCATTTCGCCGAACTGGTGTGCACCCTCCACTACTTTTTCTTTTCTAATTTATCTTTACAAAACAAAAAATAATTTATTAAAGGATACAGTAATGTCAAAAAGTTATATAGTAGGGTTTCCTCGTATTGGAGAACAAAGAGAGTTAAAAAAAGCGTTAGAAAGTTTTTGGTCACAACAAAGTGACTTTTCAACACTAGAAAATGAAGCAACAGTGCTAAAAAAAAGACATTGGCAATACCAAAAAGATGCTGGAATTGAGTACATCAGCTGTAATGATTTTTCATACTATGACAATATGTTAGATACCTCTTTTCTCTTAGGTGCGATTCCTAAACGTTTTCAACACTTAAAAGATGAATCATGTTATTTTGCAATGGCTCGAGGGGATAAAGAAAATGTAGCAATGGAGATGACAAAATGGTTTAACACTAACTACCATTATATAGTCCCTGAACTTTGCATTGATGATATTTATAAATTAAATGCCACAAAAATCATCTCTGAGTACACAGAAGCTAAAAACTCTGGTATACAACCAAAAATAAACATCATAGGTCCACTCACTTATCTAGGACTCAGTAAACGTGTTGATGGTGGAAATCCCTATGAATTATGGGGTAAAATTTTAGTAGTGTATGAGGAGTTATTTGCAGAAATTTCAAAACTCGACAATGAGATAGTTGTACAAGTTGATGAGCCGATTTTTGTCAAAAATATCTCTCAAGAGGTATCTGATCTTATACAACCAACTTATAATCAACTTTGTAGTGTGAGTAATAATATCAAAATTGCAGTTACGACATATTTTGAACACTCATGTGAAGCGACAGAGCTCCTTGTTCAAACACCAATTTGGGCAATAGGACTTGATTTTATACATGGAAAGAAAAATCTGCACTCCTTAGATACTATTAAACAAAGTGGAAAAAAACTTATTGCAGGTGTTGTTGATGGACGAAATATTTGGAAAAATGATCTAGTTTCGAGTGTGAAGCTTCTAAAAACAATATCTAGAGATATTGCACAAGAAAATATCATTGTCTCTTCTTCATGTTCATTGTTGCATGTACCTTTTACACTTCGTTATGAGACAACTATGGATAAAGAACTCAAATCATGGCTGAGTTATGCACAGGAAAAACTAGAAGAGATCAACTTAATCGCAAAAATATTTTTTGATGAGCCTTTAGATGTAGATAACAAAATAACTATCAAAAACAATATGCTTGATATTGGTTCAAAAACAATCTCTACACGTATCAACAATAAAGATGTACAATCAAGAGTCACATCCCTTACAAAGTTTCAAAGAGATGGGGAGTATCAAGAGCGTATCAAGATACAAAAAGAGACTCTAGGTTATGGGGATTTAGCGACAACAACAATAGGTTCATTCCCACAAACTCCACAGCTTAGAGAAACAAGACAACAATACAAACAAGCTCAAATCTCAAAAGAGGCATATGAGAAAGAGATATGTAACTATATAGATGAATGTATCAAAGTTCAAGAGGAGTGTAATTTAGATGTTCTAGTGCATGGAGAACCTGAACGTAACGATATGGTTGAGTATTTTGCACAACAACTTGATGGATTTGCATTTAGTCAAAATGGCTGGGTACAAAGTTATGGAAGTAGATGTGTAAAACCTCCATTTATCTATGGGGATGTCAATCGTCCAAAGACTATGACTCTGCAATGGATACAATACGCACAAAGTAAAACGCAAAAAATTGTTAAAGGGATGCTCACAGGACCTGTAACGATTCTCAACTGGTCCTTTGTACGTGATGATATACCAAGAGGTGAAGTTTCAAAACAAATTGCACTAGCAATCAATGATGAGGTAAATGATCTACAAAATGGCGGGATAAAAATTATCCAAGTTGATGAAGCGGCTTTTAAAGAGGGGTACCCCCTTAGAAAAGAGAATATTCCCGAATATGAAACATGGGCTGTAAGAGACTTTAAAATAGCGGTATCAAGTGCTTATAAACAAACACAGATTCATACACATATGTGTTATAGTGATTTTAATGATATTATCAAAACAATTGAAGCAATGGATGCTGATGTTATCTCGATAGAAACAGCTCGAAGTGGGAATAAACTGCTTAAAATATTTAAAGAGATAGGCTACAAACAAGAGATAGGTCCAGGGATTTATGATATCCACTCACCAAGAGTTCCAAGTATAAAAGAGATGGAAGATCAAATAAGAGCACTTTTAGAAGTCTTACCTAAAGAGCAACTTTGGATCAACCCAGATTGTGGTTTAAAAACTAGAAAATGGGATGAAGTTATACCAAGTCTCAAAAACATGGTACAAGCTGTGCAAAACGTGAAAAACGAGCTTTGCTAACACTCAAGGTGGAAGTTACTCTTCCACCACACTTACTAGTCTTTTTGCATGTTCAACTGCACGAGGAAAAGTTTTATGCATACTACTCTGTCCTATTAGCTCAACAACTTTATGTTTTTGTAAATCTTTAAATACCTCGTTATTTGTTCCAGAGGTTAAAATATGTATCTGATTTTCTCTGAGTAATTGAAGTGCTTCTTTAAAATTATGCAAAGCAGTTGCATCTATAAAACTTACATAACGCATACGGATGATAAGTACCTTTGCACTTATTCCACAGTTGTGAATCTGTTCAGCGTATTGTTTTGCAGATGCAAAAAATAAAGGTCCACCAATCTCATATACTGCTATACCAGTAGGAAGATTTTCATAATTATCAATGTCATCTGGGTCATCACTTTTAACAAGTAAATTTCCATCAACATTTGCCATTCTTTTCATTAAAAGTAGTGATGAGAGGACTATACCCACTTGAATTGCAACTGTTAGATCAATGATAATTGTTAAGAAAAAAGTACAAAGTAAAATAATGTAATCATAAGGGGAACCTTTTAGGATAGATAAAAATGCCCGCCACTCACTCATACCATATGAAACTACGATTAAAATCCCAGCCAAAGTTGCCATTGGGATTATTTTTGCAAAGTCTATAAAAAAGAGCATTATTAAAAGAAGTACAATAGAGTGAGTTATCCCTGCTATTGGAGTTCTTGCACCATTTTTTACATTAGTTGCAGTCCGTGCAATGGCTCCTGTTGCTGCAATTCCTCCAAAAAAAGGAGTGACAATATTTGCTATACCTTGTGCTATAAGTTCCGTGTTTGAGCGGTGTTTACTTCCTATCATTCCATCTGCAACAACGGCTGAAAGAAGCGACTCTACCCCTCCTAAAAGTGCGATGATAAATGCCGGAACTATATAAGTAGTAAGATCACTAAATTCAAAATTTGGCACTTTCAATTCAATCTCATTTGAGATATTGCTAAAAAATGTTTCAATCGTAGTAACTGGAAAATCGAAAAACCAAACTCCAAGTGTTGTCACTATGATAGCAAGAAAAGAACCTGGAATTTTTGTCGTTATTTTTTTTGAAAAGATAGTGATAAGGATAGTTATAAGTGTAATGGTAATAGCGTAGAAATTTATAGAATGAATATGTGTAAAATAAAGATTCCACTTAAGAAAAAAATCGGATGGAACTTCTGCAATATCAAGTCCTAGTGCATCTTTTATCTGTGTTGAAAAGATCACTACAGCTATACCACTTGTAAAACCAATGATAAGTGGTTGTGGAAAGTACTTTAAAAGCCCACCAAATTGTAACAATCCAAAAATGACTAAAATAACTCCAGCTAAAATGGTTGAGATTAAGAGTCCATCTATGCCGTATTGCTCTAAAATAGCATACAATATTACAATAAATGCACCAGTGGGTCCACCAATTTGTACCTTACTCCCACCTAAAAATGATATAATAAACCCTGCTACAACAGCAGTAATTATCCCTTTTTCAGGGGAAACTCCAGAAGCTACTGCAAATGCAATTGCCAATGGTAAAGCCACAATCCCGACAATAATACCTGCCATAACATCAGTAAAAACTTGTTCTTTAGATATACCTTGTTTTATAAGCGTGAAAAGTTTGGGTGCAAAAAGATTTGCCACTAGATAATTCTCCTAACGAAATTGGCGCAATTATATAGTATTTATTATTAAAAGTTATTATTTCTCAACTTCTCTTTGTAAATGTGCTTCAACAGACTCTATCTTTGTTCTTAATCTATTGGCACTATTATGTCGAATATCAAATTTTAAAGAGCTATATACACGTTCACAATCTTTTACCTGTTCATACGCTAACTCTATTATCTCTAGAGCTTCTTTCATAGTTGCAGTTTCTATAATAGTTCCCATTGGTGTGAGTTTATAAGCTACACCACTCTTATCGATAGCATCTAAGATTTTCGCAACTTGCTTTGAAACAGATGCCCCCTCCCGACAATTATCACTTGTTGGAAACATCGCAAACTCTAATAATACACTCATAAAACTCCTTTTTGAAACTTTAGCAGTTTTTAGTAATTTTAAACTATTATTCTTAGTATTTTGTAATAGTTTAGATATAATCAACAAAATTTATATTATTTATAAGGTTTTGGATGTTTTCTCTTAGGTTGGTATCTGTCATACTATTATTTTCACTCTTTTTTTTAAGTTGTGGTGGCGGAGGCTCTAGCTCTGATACATCAACTACTAAAACTAATACCTATTCACTCGATACAGATGGTTGGACTGATCTTAATTCATTTTTAGTCGCAAGTGATGGGAGTTATAGTTTGGGAGACCCTTCCACTTCCTTTAACTCGACACGGGATCAAGGAAGCAAAATTGTTTTTATTGATTCAACCAATGGAGACAATGATACTGCTGATGTTTATTGGTGGGATGGAGAGAACATAGTTGATTCTAACGGAAGCACTATGAATGATAGCAACACGACATACGGAACCGATCCACTCCATCCAAACGAATCTGCGATCAAGCCATTTAAAAACCTCAATGTTCCTGATTCAGATGAGCGAATTGTTACGCAAGACGGTATGGAAAACTTTGATGAGATGGCTGGAGGGTACCCTGATTGGTTCTTATTTCGCCGTGGTACAACTGTGAGCTCTTTTAGTCATTATTTTACGGGTGGACGCAGTGAAGCCGAACCAGCTGTATATGCAGGGTATGGACCACTTAGCGATGGTCGCGTTATCTATAGCCCAGATGAAAATGCTTCAGGCGGGTTAAACGGTAAAACTGGGAGCTCTACAAAAGCAAGATGGTTGCATCATATCGTTGCCAACTTTGAAATTCACAGCACATACGGTTACATTGAGAGCAATATTGTTTTTTCAGCAAATGACGGAGGGGCTGTCACTGCTAGACTTGAGGATTGTTATTTTCCACCGATGGAGAGTGGAGGAATTGTCTTTCCTCCAATGAAAACAACTATCTACCGTACTATTATAACTGGTCGCTGGGAGAGTAATGCATCTGTACATGTACAAGGATATTTCACTGGCGGGAGTGATGCCCAAACAACTTTTGAAGAGGTAATTTTTTATAAAAACGGTTTTCATGGTGATACACTCACACAAGTTGATCCCCCTTACGATAAATTTTCACGTAATATTTATCAAGGTGGCGGGGCACAGATGGGACATACCTATAGTAATATCATCAGTGCAGACGGTGGTTCAGGTGGTCCACAGATGCGCCTTGGCGGGACACTCGAAAACAGTCTGATTTTAGAAGGGTATTTTTACAGTTCAACTTCAAGCAATGGGCATCAAAATGACTGGCTTATCAATGGTGCACAAAGTGGACAATCTGCTAAAGTTATCAATAATGTACAACTTGTCTACGCATTCCCAACTCCAAATGATCCCGATACCAATGGAAATTCTGATACAAGTGCACAAGCTAGTACTGGCTACACACTTCAAGGTGCCTCATTTGGAGCACTTATTGATGGAAATATCATCTCTGCTGCAATGTTAGAAGATGATTTAGGGACTACAACAGGTAAAGCGGGTCTTAGTATCTCTTTTGGCGTAGAATCTGATACAAATCAAACTGTTTCATACTATCAAAAAAACAATACGATTAGCAATAACATTGTTTATAAAATGGGGAAAGGTTTAAGTTTAGATAAAAATGCTTCAGAGGTAAAAGGAATAAATATTAATAATAATGTCTTCGTGTGCGATACCCCTATAGAAAATAAAACTACTGATCTTGCAAACACTACTCAAATCAATGTGAATAATAATCGCTTTTATTCATCCTTATCAAGTACAACCCTACCGACAGGCAACTCTTTTGCAACATCAAATACCCTCTCTACTTCACAAAGTGCCTTAAATGCGGCTACTACCGAGGGGTGGAGTGATCCAGATCGTACACTTAAGCGATATGTGACGGAGGAGTTAGGATTAACTTTGCTTGATTGGACTGATGATCCTTATCTGAGCGATGCAGATAAAATAGCACATGCAAGTGAAATATATGACCCTACAGGGGTAAAAACATTTATGGCAGTTGCAACACATATGCGCCAAGGTGGAACAGATGTGATTCCAAGTAGTGGTAAACCAAGTCTCACTGGTGATTACCCTTGGGATGAACGCTTCACAGGTAAAGCGGTTGTAAACTGGATACGTACTGGCTTTGGGCTGGATAGTGTTGAATAATTATAAAGAAAAAGGGAAATACAAATGAAAACAAAACTAATAATAACTCTGTCACTTACTTTATTACTTTTAGGATGTGGTGGCGGAGGTTCTAGTTCTTCTGAAAACCAAAGTGCTACAAATACAGCTCCAACACTTACTTTAAGTGGAGCTAGTGAGATTCAAATTACTGTTGGAGATACCTTCAGTGATCCTGGAGTAAGTGCTTATGACACTCAAGATGGCAATATAACAGCAAGTATCCAAACAAACTCAACACTTGATACAAGTACTATAGGTAACTACATTATAACTTATTCTGTCACTGATTCTAATGGAAATGAAGTTACTTTAGTTCGACATATCTCAGTGGTTGCACAAAACCAAGAAAACTATGTCGTGAGTTGGGAAAATAATTTTACTATACCCTCTCAAGATGCAAATGGTTGGTCAATTTTAACGCCATCAGCTGATTCTCACATCCTCTATGTAGCTAATGATGGGAATGATACTACTGCAATTATTTACGATGCAAACGATTCTAACCTTGGTAGTGATGTTTTTCATCCAACAGGTACAATCTATCCCTATGCTACAATCGAAGCCGCAGAGGAGCAAATGCGTACAGGGTATCCAGATTATATGCTTTTAAAACGTGGAGATAGTTGGGAGCCTACAACAAGTATCTGGCTAACGTATGGTCGTTCAGCCAATGAACGTGCTGTTGTTGGTGCATATGGTGACGTCAATGATGAACGTCCTTTAATTCTTAATGCAGGTTTTGTACTCAATAAAAGTGGTTATTTAGCTCTTTTAGACATCCATGCTAATGCTGATGAAAGAAACCCTGATTCTACAAACTTTTTAGGCTTTGATAATATAGGAAACCCAAACGGTATTGGTGGTACTTTATACAATGCTTACGGTGGTTTTTTAATAGAAGGGTGTTGGTTTGAATGGTTTGGTGGTAACTCTATGCAAACATATAGTTTCGATGGAGAAGGAGATCCTATTCCTGTTCCAGACATCATCATTCGTCGTAATATTATCAACAACAACTATTCAACTGCAGCACATTCTCAAGGACTTTTTTCATCATGGACTTCGATGCTACTTGAAGAGAATATTTTTGATCATAATGGCTGGTATAAACAAGGCAAAGACAACAATAAAAGTGAAGGTCAAGCAACTATGTTTAATCACAATACCTATTTTCCGGAAAGTAGAAATACTATATTTAGAAACAATATCTTTTTAAGACCTTCTAGTATCGGAAATAAATTCACTTCCAATACAACAGTAGATGAAAATATACCAAATCAGATCAGAGCATGGAATATTTTAGTTGATAACAATCTATATGTAGAGGGTGAAATAGGTATTAGTCTTGGTGGAAACAAAGACCAAGATGACGGTCCACGATGGAAAGACATCTATGTTACAAACAATGTTCTGCAACATCTAGGACGTATGCACCATACCCAAAGAGACCTTGGTTGGGGACTTGGAATTAATGATTGGCAAGGTGGTTTAGTCAAAGGCAATATATTTTCTTCATGGGGGGAAGATGGAGCACTCAATAACTATGCTATAGATGTTATAGGTGATACGAGTAATGTAGATATAACAGATAACATTGTTTATAACCTTATCAGTAGTGGCACACTTATACGGTTTGATGGTTACGATACTATAACTTCATTTCGTTTTTTTAATAATGAGCTTTATGGGGTTGATGATCCGTATAGCCTACGTCCTGGTCGTCTTTTAAGCTACAGTGTTAATGCTGGGATAGGTAATCTTTATGATAATTATTTATATTCTGAAGTATCAGATCAAACAAAATGGTTTAGTGGTCAAGGGGAAAACTATATGAGTCTTGAAGATTATCGCACTTACACAAATGACACAACATCACTTGCCCAGACGCGTAATTATGTTGATGCTAACCGCACTATAGAAACCTACCTTGATTCACTCGGGTATAACACAGATATGGAAAGTTTTGTAGTGGAGCTCAAAAAACAGTCTAAAAGTAACTGGCGTAGTGCTTTTACATCTCCTATAATCAATAATTATATTCGTTCAGGGTTTGAAGTGAAATAACTTCAATCCTTGTTACTAAAAAATTACTTATTTTCATTTATCATTGTATATCTTAATCAAAGAAAGGTATATTTTTATGAAGTTTTTCCACATAGTTTTTTCATTATTTTTGCTCATCTCTACCGTAGAAGCAGCAAATAGTTCAAAGACAGATAACAGACCCTCTCGTCAAGAGATAGAAACTGCGCTTCAAGAGTGTTTTGATTCACTTGGAGCTACCAAAGATTCTCATCCTGATCACAAAGCAGTTGATGAGTGTATGAGTGCAAAAGGGTATGAAAAACCTGAAGGTGGTCCTGGTGGTGGTCCTGATGGACAAAATGGAAGGACACCTCCATCAGATAGTTCTAACAATTAGGATTTTGTTTTTCCAATAACTGCATAAACTCTTCAGCGCTTACTGCTGGAGAGCAATAAAACCCCTGATACAGATTACACTCTTTTTCTTGAAGAAAACGGAGTTGTTCCAATGTTTCAACCCCCTCAGCAACTACTTGCAAATTAAATCTTTTTGCAATATTTAAGATCGTCTCAATGAGTTCTTTATCTTCTTCATCAACATCTATATCTTGTACAAATGAGCGATCGATTTTAAGTGTAGTAAATGGTAACTGCTTTAGATAAGAGAGTGAAGAGTATCCAGTACCAAAGTCATCTATAGAAAGGTGTAAGCCCAATGAACGCAGTTCTTGCATTTTTTCTTTTGCTTTTACTAAATCATCTATAATGATCGATTCAACTATCTCCATCTCAATATTGTTCGCTTCAATTTTACTCATACTGATTGCATTTTTTACATTTGCTATAAAATCTACCCTACTAAATTGACGCACACTAATATTAATCGCGATTTTTTCTAACTTTAGAGTATCTTTACACTCTTGTTTCCATTTGACAAATTGTGAAAATGCTTTTCTCATTACAAAATCTCCAATTTGAATAATAAGCCCACTCTCCTCTGCTACAGGGATAAACTCTACAGGAGATACACTTCCAAACTCTTTAGAGTTCCACCTAAGCAATGCTTCAGCACCTATAATATTTCCACTTTGAACTTCTACAATTGGTTGGTAATATACTTGTAGTTCATTATTGTAAAAACTATTGCGTAGTCCATTTTCAAGCTCTAGTCTTCGTTTGATCCATATATCCATCTGTTGTTGATAAAATCTACTTGTTGCACGTCCCTCTTTTTTGGCTTGATACATTGCGATATCTGCATGTTTAAGTATATCATCTGCATTTTCATCTTCATTACTAGCTAATGCTATACCTATACTTGTAGAGATACTTAATTGATGGTCTAAAATAGAAAAAGGTTCTTCAAAAACAGTATATATTTTTAGTGCAATACGCTCCGCTTTATTTGCAGCCATTTTTTCATCATAAGAAAGATCTGGTAGTAATATAACAAACTCATCCCCACCTATACGAGCTACTGTATCTTCACTACGGACAATGCTTTGAAGTCTACTTGCAACTTCATTTAAAAGACTATCACCTACTGCATGACCAAGTGAATCATTGATATTTTTAAAATGATCTAAATCTAAAAAAAGTACTGCAAAAATCACATTATGGCGTTTAAAACGTATAAGTTCTCTCTCTACCCTTTCAATAAGTGTCAAGCGATTTGGAATATTTGTAAGAGTATCATACATCGCTTGATGTTCAATCTGTTTAAGTGCATGCATTTTTTCTGTAATGTCATTTACAATCCCTATCGCACCTATAACCTTTCCCGAAGTATCGCGAAGAGGAGAAGTTTGCAAATCAACATACATCTGTTTTTTCTTATACTGCGATTTATATTCCCCTTCATACATACCATTAATATTATCCATTGCTGATTGTAAAGCTGGAAAAATTCTTTGATCTGGAATTTGTTTTAAATTAAGTCCTATTAAAAACTCTTTTGGTGCTTCAAGGAACTCTACAAATTTTTGATTTACCTCTCTAATAATAAAATCTTGATCGTAAAAGAAAAATCCAACTGGTGCACTTTTAAATAAGATTTCAAAACGTTCTCTAGAAACGGAAAACTTTTCTTTTTCTTCCTCATACATCATTTTACTTTCTAAAATACTTCTATAATTTCCATAAAACCGCTCTCCAACAACTAAGACAAGTGCAAGGTATAATGAAACTAAAAGTCCCATTGCAAAGTGCACTTGTGTATTTTGTAGAAATAAAATGATAATTATTGGAACCATTAGAACAAGTAAGAACATTCTAAAAGCTTTTTTAAGCGATGCCAAAGAGCTTACTGCACCAGCTGCTAATCCTGCATATACAATTAAAACAGCTGCTTGAACCATGTAATTTCCTTCTACAAAAAAGAAAATTGGTATAGTTGTCCACAATACACTGGAAAAAAACAATGCTATTAAAAACTTGTATTCCCACTGTTGTGCTGTCATTTTAGTTGGGTCTTTATGATATCTTTTTGCAAGAAAAAATCTATACATTGTTACAGATACAGTTAAAACTAACCATATCACTAAAATAGTATTATCAACATATGGATAAAGTATATATGCTAACAATACAGCATTCACTGCAATAGCTATAGATGAAACTTTTAAATGTTCATAAGCAATCTTTACAAGTTTAGCATGAAATACTTCTTCTAAATTTTTCATTCTACTCCATTTCTAAACTGCTGAATAATCTCATCAGACATTTTTGGTTTTGAAAACAGATACCCTTGCCCTAAATCACATTTATGTTGTTTTAAAAAATATTCTTGATCTGTTGTTTCAATACCCTCTGCAACAATTGAATATCCTAATGTTTTAGAAAGAGCGATAATAGCTTCAATAATAGCATTATCTGAACTTCCATCGTTGATATCTTCGATAAAAGATTTATCTATCTTAATTGTGTCTATTGGAAGTTGTTTTAGATATGACATTGAAGAGTAACCTGTTCCAAAATCATCAATTGATATTTTAAATCCATACTCTCTAAACTCCTGTAATTTTCTGATATTTGCTTCAGTATTATCCATTAAAAAACGTTCAGTTATCTCTATTTCAACTTCCGATGGTTTCATATTATAGCGTTTTACAGTCGAGACTAACGCTTCTAAAAGATTCACCTCTTTAAACTGTATACTTGAAACATTAATAGCAACCCATTGAAGCGCAATCCCTGCATCTTTCATCTCTTTAAACTTTTTACAAGACTCCTCAAATATAAAATACCCAAGGTCAATGATATAACCGTTATCTTCGGCTATTGGTATAAATTTATCTGGAGGGACTAAACCAAAAGTTTCATTTTCCCAACGCACTAATGCTTCTACAGATACAACTTTTTTATCTTCGAGTCTATATTGCGGTTGAAACACCATATAAAATTCGTTTTTTTCTAAAGCACTATGAAGTGCTATATCAAGATTTAATTTTTCCTCAGTTTCTAAAGAGAACTGTTGTGTATAAAAATAAAAGTTATTTTTTCCTCTATCTTTTGCTTGATACATTGCACTATCTGCATATTTTATTAAAGTTTTTGTGTCTGATCCATTTATTGGGTACATTGATATCCCAATACTTGCTGTGATAATAAAGTGGTGATGTTCTACATAAATAGGCTCTTTAAGTCCTTCAATTATTTTTCTTGCAACTGTTGCAACAAGACTTTCAGAAATTACATCATTTAAAATAACAACAAATTCATCCCCACCCCATCTTGAGATAAAATCACTCTCACGTAAAATATTTTTTAGTCTCTCAGTTACACTCACAAGAACCTTATCACCTATATCATGTCCTAAAGTATCGTTGATTACTTTAAATCTATCAAGGTCTATAAAAAGCACTGCAAACTGTTTTTGAGCTCTCTTTGCAATCAACAAAGTGTGTGCTAAAAATTCTTCAAAACTAACACGGTTATACAATCCAGTCAATGGATCATGATACGCAAGATAATCCGCCTTGGCTTCAGATTTCTCTATTGCTCGTAAATCTGTTTGTACAGCAGTATAATTGACAACTTGATTGTTTTTGTCTTTTACAGCTTTGATAGTTACCCATACTGGTATCTCTTGTCCATCTTTAGTTTTATTGGTAATTTTTCCTTTATAGACATCATTATGAATTATCTCATCCCACATATGTTTGTAAAAATTTTGATCTTGTTTTCCTGAGTGTAATGTACTTAAATTTTTACCAAATAAATCATCTATTGTATAACCGTATATCTCGCTAAAAGCTTTATTTACTGAGACTACATTCCCTTCAACATCAGCTATAATAATCGCTTCTTCTGTATTATCATATACACTTGCAGCTTGTCGTAAAACTTTATTTTGTTCAATATACTGTGTAATATCCAACTTGATAGCAATATAGTTTATAAGTTTTTTATTTAAAAATATTGGGATTATAGAAGCTCTCTCGTAAAATAGTGAACCATCTTTACGTTTGTTTATTAACTCCCCTTCCCAACTTTTACCCTGTTCTAATCTCTCATGCATCTCTGCATACGTTTGAGGCTCTTGCAGGTCTGACTTTAAGATGCGTGGATTTTTCCCAAGCGCTTCACTCTTACTATATCCTGTGGTTTTTTCAAAAACTTCATTCACAAAAATTATATTTTTTTCTGGATCAGTAATCACAATAGAGTTATCACCATGTTGCACTGCATATTTAAAAGCAAATAACTCTTTTTGATTTTTTAGTGTTTTAAGATAAAGAAGCATAAAAATAATAAGAGTAAAAATAGTTGAAACAAAAAAGAAAGTTGCAATAAACTGCTGTTCTAACAGATATTTTTGAAATCTAATATCCAATTTATCATGTAAATGGCTTAATCTCTTTTCCAAAGAACTTTTTCTAACTGTTGATGCAGTATTTCGATATGCACTCAAAGTATCTAACAAAATTTCTGATTGTTCATAAAAATTCTCAATCAAAACAGTATGTCTTTTTTGATTGAGTTTTTTAATTTTTTCTAGTTTTTGTACTATAAAAGATTTATCTATATATGCACTTTGACTTGATTGAAAGAGATAAAAAAGTGTTTCATTAACTAAACTCTTCATATCAGATGAGATATTTTTATCTTCTGAGATACTTCTTTGCAGATCAAAAAGAAAGTGTGAGCCGCCTATCAAAGTGGAATTTAAAGATTTAAAATACTCTAACTCTTCAACTTTTGCACTAAATACTATATGAATATTGTTCAAATCATTTTTTAAAGATGGTACATCTTTGTAGTCAATTAATAGTGCTTCATATAGTTCACTTAATGTAATGCGAAAAGTTTCAATATCATGATTAAGATTGTTGTAATTACTCAGCTCATTGGATGCTAAAGCAAAATCATTGAATCCTTTATCCAAAAATCTTAAAGCGATCAACTTATCATGATTTTCATGATATTTTTCTACACTTTGTTCAATTTGATACAGATAATAAAAAAGAGAAATGAGCAGTGTAATAAATAACACTAAAAAGATTGTAATTGGGTTTATACTAGCGATTCGTTTCATTTATGGTTCTATCCCTTTTGGGAGTTCTCCGTTTAGGGACTTTAAAAAAGCAACAATTTTTCTAACCTCTTCATCAGTTATTTTACGTCCTAATTGATACTGTGCCATGATACGTACAGCTTCATCAAGCTTTGAAGTTCTTCCATCATGAAAATATGGCGCTGTTCTTTGCACATTTCTTAAAGATGGAACTTTAAAATAGTATTTATCTCGTTCCTTATGTGTAACACTGTACCTTCCCAAATCCAAGCTATTGCTATCACGATAGATACCAAATTTATTGTAAAGATTTCCACCTATATTTACCCCATGATGGCATGCAATACAGCCTTTTGTTTTAAAAAGTTCATACCCATCTAATTCATCTTGTGTTAAAGCATTTGTATTGCCTTTTAAATAAAGATCAAAAGGGGAATTTGGAGTAATGAGTGTTTTTTCATATTCAGCTATAGCATCTGTAATATTTTCTTTGGTAATTCCATCTTGATAAATTGCTTCAAATTTTGCTTTATACTCTGTTTTGTTTAGTTGAGGAATAAGCATTTCAAACTTATGCCCCATCTCTATAGGATTTTCTATGGGTCCTGCAGCTTGTTCTTGAAGTGTTTTTGCTCTTCCATTCCAAAATTGATAATAATTAAATGTAGCATTATAAACAGTTGGTGCATTGATAGTCCCCTCTCGTCCATCAATCCCAATAGACACTCTCATATTATCATCACCGCCATTTTCTAGCTGATGACATGATGCACAATTTAAACTATTGTCTTTGGAAAGTCTTGTATCAAAATAAAGCTGTTTGCCTAGTGTAACTTTATCTCGATTAACATCTAGTTTATCTGGTATAGGTGTGATTAACTCCTGTGCTTGTAGTAGGTAAAGCAGAGATGATATAAATACTATAAGCTTCTTCATAAAATTATTATATCGAATTTTTTTTCTAATAAGAGTTATTTACATACGCTAATGAAATGGGATATTCTCTGGCTTTACATATTTGTTCTGCATAGTGATCAATCTGCGTTTTTTTTGATTGTTTTGCGGTAGAAAAATCTCTTTGTTTATAATATTTTTCATCTATAAAATCTAATTGAATCAATCTTTTTACAATTGCATCTGCCATCGTTAAAATTGAAGAAGCTTTGACAATCTCACAACGTGCATATCTTTCACCTTCAAATGAGACCTCAGAAGCTCTCAGCTCTGCATCATCTCCAGGAATTTGTTGTGCACCATAAAGAGGTTTTGATGCAACTTTTGCATTCTTAAATGCTGGAATATACTGTGCCATGTGCTCAATCGCAGCAAGTGTGCGGCTTTGTGTCGCGCTAAAAGACCATCCTTGATCGATCTTTTTAATGAAAATATCATCAAGTTTTGGTTGTGCACTTAATGCATTGCTACGCACAAGTCCTTTATCAAAAAGCGTTACATCTTTTGTCATTCCATGAAGCTGAAAATACCCATCTGGATATGGAGTAAATTGTGCCATTCCTTGTGGAGTTCCACGCTTTCCATGAAAAATAACCTCCGGCCAAAGCCCCTCATATTTTTCACATTTTGTTACATATGCTGCTTTAAATTCAACAAGACGATCTCGTTTAATTCCAAGCATATCATCGATCTCACCACTTCGAAATCCAGCAGCGTTAATTAAATAGTCAAAATTTTCTATAGTCTCGTTATCACTATCATCGCAAGTGACTTTAAAGCTGTTTTCATATTTTTTAATATCAGTAACTTTTATTCCATTTTTGAGTGTTACATTGCTCTGTGTTTTTAGTCTTAAAGTTACACTAGCAGATATTCTAAAAACATTGAGTCCATACTCCTGAACAATGATCAATGGGTACTTGATTTTATCTAGTTCTATATTTTTTGAAACGGGAATCATCCACTCATCTAAAGTTTTTGGTTGTTTTACACACTCTTTTTCTCTCAGAACTAAAACATTCTCTTTTGAGTAAAGTTTGAAGTACTCTGAACTTTCTCCCAAAACTTTATTATTTTGATCCTCTTGTATAAGTTTGTCATACTCTGTTTGTAGCATTTGCAGTCGTGGCAATAGTTCATTCGCAGAAGATTCATCAATAGTTGGGGTTGCTATTACAGTTGGACGAAAATCGATAGCATACGGGTAAAAACGTAAAAGCTCGATCGATTGCTTTAAAAGCATTTTACACTGCTTGTCATCGATCTCTCTATAGAGATTGCCACCAGCATGTAGATGACACATTGGAGGACCACTTACAAGTGTTTTTTCTTTCTCAAAAAGTGTGATATCTAATCCTGTTTTTGCTAAATACAGTGCAACAGAACTCCCAGCGATTCCACCACCAACAATAGCTATCTTTTTTCTCTGATCCATATCTTAATTTAGATGCTCCAAAATGTTTGAAAACTTTTCAATTACTATAGTTGGAGCATATAAACCAATATCTTGACCATAGTTATAGCCATAACTAACAGCTACAGAATCAATCTGCGCATTTTTTGCAGCGATGATATCATTTTTAGAGTCTCCAACCATAAGGGTCTCTTCTTTAGTAAATGAGAGTTCTTTCATGACATGCAAGAGTGGTTCCGCTGATGGTTTTTTCTCTTTTAAGCTATCAGCACCAATCAAAAGATCAAAATATTCTTCAATCCCCAATGAGCTTAAAATAGGTGCTATAAACTTGTAAGGCTTATTTGTTACTATAACCATTGTAAAGCCTCTACCCTTAAGCACTTCTAGCGTATCTTGAACACCCTCATATAAAAATGTTTCTACACAAGAGTTTGTCTCATAATGCTCCAAAAAGATTGGTAATGCCTGTTCAAAAAGGTTTTTATTGATCTCATCTTCAATAAACTCCCCTTTGCCCATCAAAGAACGCTTTACAAGTGTAGTCGCACCATTACCTACCCATGCACGAATAAGATCAATATCATGAGTTGATCTGCGAAGTTTTGAGAGCATAAAGTTTATAGAGTTAGCAAGATCAGGAACACTATCTATCAATGTACCGTCAAAATCAAATATTATGAGCTTTTTATCGTTAAGTATCAAAAAATAAACCTTATAAGTGTTTTCGCAATTGTAGCATCTGTTTTTTTAGTTTTTCTTAGCTATAATTGCGCAAAAAGTTTTTAAAGGTAAAATATGGGATTAGCAATAGGCTTAGTAGGACTTCCAAACGTAGGTAAATCAACAACATTCAATGCTTTAACAAAGGCACAAAACGCAGAAGCGGCAAACTACCCTTTCTGTACGATCGAGCCAAATAAAGCTGTTGTTCCAGTACCTGACAAACGTCTTGGAGAGTTAGCAAAAATCGTTAATCCTGAACGTATCCAATACTCAACACTTGATTTTGTAGATATCGCTGGACTTGTAAAAGGCGCATCTCAAGGGGAAGGTTTAGGAAATAAATTTCTCTCAAACATCCGTGAAACAGAAGTAATTTTACAGATCGTTAGATGTTTTGAAGATGAAAATATTGTTCATAACGAAGGAAGCATCGATCCACTTCGTGATGTTGAGATCATTGAAGGTGAACTTATCCTTGCCGATATCGAAGTACTTTCAAACAGAATTGAACGCCTTAAAAAACAGGCAAAAGCTGATAAATCTGCACAAGGGCTTGTAGATGTTGCAACTGAACTTTTAGAGTTTTTAGGAGAAGGTAACCTAGCTCGTAATTATCCAAAAGCAGATAGTGATGAGTACAAACAACTTGCACGTGAACTCCGTTTTTTAACGGACAAAGAGATTATGTACGGTGCAAATACTGATGAAGATGGTCTTTTAGAAGATAATGAGTATGTAAAGGCACTTAAAGAACATGCCGCTAAAAATAACTGTGAACTTATAAAACTGTGTGCAAAAGTTGAAGAGGAACTCATTGGTCTTGAAGATGAAGAAGCTAAAGAGTTCTTAGATGAGCTAGGTGTTGAAGAATCAGGTCTAGAGCAGATCATCCATAAAGGTTTTGATAAACTTGGACTTATGAGCTACTTTACTGCAGGTGTAAAAGAAGTAAGAAGTTGGACAATCCGTAAAAACTCAACAGCTCCACGTGCGGCAGCGGCTATTCACAACGACTTTGAAAAAGGTTTTATCCGTGCAGAAGTTATTAGCTACGAAGATTATATCGCTTGTGGTGGTGAAGCAAAATCAAAAGAAGCTGGAAAAATGCGTTTAGAAGGAAAAGAGTACATTGTTCAAGATGGTGATGTTATGCACTTTAGATTTAACGTATAAAAGTTAACTCTTTTACACTTTTTTTTTAAAAAGTTTACAAGATATTATGAAATTTTGTATAATGGTCGTTTTTATACAAGGTTTCAAATGTCAGATATAAATAAAGATTTACCACTAGATGAGAGTGCACAAACTCTTATCAAATCACTTATAGACAAAAATAAAGATTTGGTGTTTGTTTTTTACAAAAATCAACTTGTACTTTTTAACCAAGCTGCTCAAAAATTCTTTCATGTTGATGATATAGCACATTTCACAAGAGAATTTGCTAGATTAGAAGATAGATTTGTACCACACAATTTTTATTTTCATGCTGAAAAAATTTCTGACAACCAAACATGGCAACAAGCTATCATGGAGTTAGAAGAGTCAAAGCGAATTGTCAGCATCTTCAATCACAACTTTAAACCTCATGCCTTTTCGGTTATAGTCGATACCTTGCAAGACCAATATGAAGTGATATTTTTTCATGATATTACAACCGATCTTATAAAATCACTCATGATTGAAAACAATACAAACCTTGATGAAAGTAGTGGTGCATACAATAGAAACTACTTTGAGAATATATCATCTGGTTACGTTGATGCCGCATCTTTTAATGACAAGCTTATAGCTCTTTGTATCATCAATGTAAACTCTAAAGACAAAGATACTATCTATAGTGTTGCTCAAGATATAAAAAGACAGATTCGGGATGATGATATGCTTACTCGTTGGAGTGATACAAGCTTTTTACTCACTTGTTTGATATGGTCTGAAGATCACGCACTTGCTGTTACAAAAAAGATTTTAGAATCTTCAAAAACAAATAAAGTTTTCTCTCTTCAAATCATCACAACTATTAAACAAAGTAACGAATCAATGAACAGTGCAATTAAGCGATGTGAGAAAAAACTTCAAGAAACTTCACAAGAGTATCTAATTATTTAGTTTTGCTATTGTTTGTCCAAACTTTACTTTATCATCCATTTTGATATTGATCTCTTTAAACATATCTTTCTCGGATACGATAACGATGGTTGAGCCCATCTCAAAACAGCCAAAATCATCACCTTTATTTAAGTAAGTGTTTTCAAACTCATATACTTGTGGAGTTGTAACATCTGCATTTGTTTGGATACGAGGTTCAAAACTCACCTGCATTACACCAACATTAAGTGCACTTACAAGTACCATGTAAAACTTTTTACCTTCTGTTGTCTCACAAAGAATTACTACTCTTTCATTCTCTATAAAAAGATTGAGTCGTTTTTGAAGTGAAGGTACATTTACAGGATAAAATTTTCCAGGGATATGCACTGCTTTAAGTACTTTTAAATTTGTTGGAATGTGGTAACGATGGTAATCACTTGGTGAGAGATAGAAGTTTATAAACTCTCCACCTTCAACTACTGCTTTTTCTTCATCACTAAAGTTCTCCCCTAAAAGCTCATTCACTTTATAGCGCATCCCTTTGATTTGCAGTGCATAATTGTCTTGAACACGCCCTAGTTCTGAAATCCAAGAATCACAAGGAGATATAAAATCACTAGCATCCAAAGAGTAGTGACGAGGTTCTTTTAGAGTTCTAGTAAAAAGTTTATTTAAACTTTTATAAGTGTTTGGCTCATGAAACTCACTCATATCTAAACCCATAAGTTTGACATATGAGTTATTTATGATCTTTTGAAACCAATGTGGGAACTCTTTATTTGCAAATTTTCCAAATGATTGTGATATTAAGCTTGTTATGTGTTTTTCCATTATGTGTGTTTACCTTTTAAATTATTCTCTATAGTGCTTTATAAGTGTTTTTTTAAGGCTCAGACCGAAGGGAGGATTTGTCCTTAAAAAAATAGTTATAAAGTACGGTTACAGACTAGTTTATTTTCCTCTTAGCTATCTCTTCAATTAAAACTGTTGCATATGACCCTTTTGGAAGTGTAAAGTTCATCTCATATTGTGCTTCTATTGGGTTGAATTTTCCCTCAATCTCTGTTGGATATACCCACGCATAACGACGAGCTCCATCCTCTTTTAACTCATCGTCAAAATCTTTTTCTATCTCACCCGCAAGATCAGATGCACGTTTTACTCTCTTACCAGATAAAAGTCCAGTCACACTAATGTCTCTTACATCAAAACGCTCTAGATCATGTGCTTCGCCACTAAACTCAAAAACACGCCCAAATGGATAATGCTCCATCAAATCACCACTCATCAGTTTAAATGGATGTTTTTGTGCTTTCATCTTCTCTAACTCATGTTTTGGTAAGTTTAGTAATGGTACCAACTCATCCACCTTAAAACTACTCACTAAAGAGTTGATCTCTAAACGACGAGAAAGCCATAAATTAAATAGATGCGACTGATACGCATTAATCAGAAGCTTTTTTACTCTTGGATTGCGTTCTCTTGCATCCCCTTTTGCCAATTTTTCCCCAAGAATGTGACTGTCTCCATCATTTCCAAAACGTTGATACCCAAAGAAGTTAGGAAGTCCTTGTTTGTCAATATTTTTTAAAGCCTCATCGATCTTTAACGCATCAGTAGGATTAACCTTTTTTAAACGTATAAAAAATCTATTTCCCTTTAAATGCCCCACTCTTATTTTATTGTTATGGTATGTTTTTGAGAGTATTTTGATCGAATCATGTTCAAAACTCTCCAACGCTTCTTCATACTTTTTATGCAAAGAGATATACTGCTTTGTCATCGCATTTTTATCTTTGAGTCCTGCATAGCCTATATCTTTATTTTTGATCCCTAAATAGCGTGCTATTATCCCTATCATCTCATTTGTAGCGAGGTTCTTTTTTCGCACGTGAAGAACTAAATGCTCACCTTCACCACTAAACTCATATAAAGGTATCTCATCAACTACAAAATCACGTGCACTTTGCTTAAAGTGAAAATCTATACTTGCATGTGCTAAAGAATAAAATCTGTCCATATTGTTCCTAAAAATGATGCGCTTTGCATCTGTTTATATATTTACCTCGTTTTGCGTTAGCAAAAACTGTAAGTTTCGTTCGTGAAAGCTTTGCTAGTCTTATCATCTTTTTTCTATCACGAGGAGCAAAAGCAACAAGCATCTCATACTCTTCTCCACTACATCCTATACGTTTAGGTATTTTGTTGAAAAATTTAATTCCCAGACCATTTGCATCAGCTAATTTTTGCGTATCGCAAAATAACCCATCTGAGATATCCATCCCAGCCTTGAGAACATTCGTTGTTTTTTGCAAAAATGTTTGACGTAATTGTATATGGATAAACTTAGATTTTTGGTGGATTTTTCCAAGGTTTTGTAGTTTTTTTAAACTTTTTGCAGATTCACCCAGAACACCAGTATATGCCAAAAGATAGTTTTGTTTTATCCCTTTTCGATATAAAGTTTTATTTACCTGAGAAATGATTGTTATAGTTATATCTAACTTTGTGTTACTTATTGTATCACCACCGACAATATCTATGTTATATTTTGTTGCTATTTCTTGAAAACCACTTGCTAACTCTTTCATATCTTTTGCACTCATATCTTTTGGCATAGCAACACTCAGTAGTGCATATTTTGGTTTGGCTCCCATGGCTATAGCATCTGAAATATTCACTAACATCGCACGTTTGGCGATATCAAAGTAACTTAACCACTCTCGTTTAAAATGAATATTTTCAAAAAAAGCATCTTTAGAATAAACATATTTTCCAATCACAGCACCATCGTCACCAATATTTTTATTGTTAAATTGTGATATAAAATAATTTTCTAAATTCAAAAAAACTTCTTCATATTAAGGATATATTAACTTCTATAGATATAGAATATTTGTGATGATATTATAACATTTTTAGGACATAACTATGAAAAGTTCCATGAAGAAGATTTTTAAGGGATTGAAAACATACTTAATTTTTGTATTTTTTGTTTTCTCTATTTTGATGTTTTTTGTTTTTGAACATACAATGTCATACAAAAAGATAAACAACCTTGAAAACCAAAAAAGTATCGTACATAAACTCTCGCAACTTGACAAAAACGATATAGAACTTGCCCTTATTCAATTTAATGGCAAAAGTACACAACTACATCAAGAGATAGATAAACTGATGATGTACTACAAGTACAATTTTTCAGAAGATTATATTTTAGACAATTCTAATGAATACAGAGCAGATGTAAACCAATTATCAAAACTAACAGATACATTCAATGAAGATGCTCACGTATATTATGAAGATATTCTCAAAAACAAAAAAGAGAACCTAAAAGAGACTGATGAAGAGATAGAAGCAAAAAAAGCACTTGACGATTCACTAAGTGCTGTAATCACTCATATTAATAATATGCTTCTAAAACATATCAAGTACGACGAACAAAAGTTTTCTATTATCCAAGATATCTCTATAGTGGCATTTATCATTGTACTCTTTTTTACATTTTGGTACAGATATAGACTCAATAAAATCTATAAAGATATTGAATTTTTATACCAAGTAGATAAAGATAAAAAAGGGTATGAGATTTTTTCTATCGAAGCAGATGCTATTGCACTAAGAATGAATAGAAAAGTTATCACTAATGACAATCCAACAATGTTAGACAAAGTCACAGGTATCAATAACTATAAAGGTATGCTCAATTCATACTCACATAAAAAAGGTTTAAAAGATAGTAACTTTACATCAGTGACTGTCATCAATATAGATAACTTTTCAAAAACACACAGACCGTATCCACAAGATATTACACAGTCTATACTCAAAAAAGTTGCTTACACTATTTCACTTTATGAACAACCTGTAGATGTTATTGCAAGAACGGATTATAACCAGTACACTATTATACTCTCACGTTCAACAAAAGAGCAGTGTTTTAAAGATGTTGAGCTTATCCGTGAAAGTATTGCTGATCTGAAATTTAATGTGCCAAATGTTGGTACCGAACGTATCACAGTCACTGGTGGGCATGTCAACAAACCAAACAATACAAATCTCGAAGAGGCTATTAAACAAGCTAAAGAGATTTTAAACTACGCTATAACTACAGGAAAAAACAAAATTTTCCAAACAAGAGATATGGCACAAAGAGATATGCACTAGAGAAATATCGTAACACATATTTTTCTCTGTGTGTCTCAAATTGTAACAAACTCTATCTTCTTCGTTATATAAGTAATATTTAATCTTCCCTAAGTCTTTTTGAGCTATAATCAGCATTATTTTAGTTCTTTATACGAAGGGAAATTGAATGAGTATTCCTATTTATACTTACGACGCAGTTGTTGTTGGTGCAGGTCTGGCAGGATGTGCAGCAGCAAGAGAATTGCAAAATGCAGGCAAAAAAGTTGCTGTAATTACAAAACTTCATCCACTGAGAAGCCACTCAGGTGCTGCTCAAGGTGGTGTTAATGCCGCTTTTAGTGACGAGGATAGTGTTGAACTTCATGAATTCGATACGGTAAAAGGTGCCGATTACTTAGCAGATCAAGATGCTGTTGAGTTTATGTGTAAAAATGCCCCAGAGACTATTCGCTGGGCTGAGAGAATGGGAGCTGCATTTAGCCGCTGGGATAATGGTAAAATTGCTCAAAGACCTTTTGGTGGGCAAAGTTCACCACGTGCTTGTTTTGCAAAAGACAGAACTGGTCTTACATTATTACAAACTATTTATGAACAAGCTTTCCGTGCTGGTGTTCAGTTTTGGGACGAGTGGTATGCAGCAGATATCATTTATAAAAATGGAAAAGTATCTGGTGTAGTTGCGTTTAATATCCGTGATATGCAAATAGCTATCTTTAATGCAAAATCTGTAATGTTTGCAACTGGCGGATACGCTAGATGTTATAAGATCAACTCAAATGCACATGCAAATACTGGTGATGGTCTTTCTATCGTAGCTCGTCACGGTATCCCTTTAGAGGATATGGAGTTTGTACAATTCCACCCATCTGGGCTTTCAGGAAACGGTGTTTTAATCTCTGAAGCTGCTCGTGGTGAAGGTGGACGTCTGTTTAACTCTAAAGGTGAGCGTTTTATGGAGAAATATGCTCCAAATGCTCTTGAACTTGCTTCTCGTGACGTTGTATCTCGTGCTATTTTAAATGAGATTAGAGAAGGCCGTGGTGTTGGTCCTAGAAAAGATGCTGTATATCTTGATGTTACACACTTAGGAAAAGACCTAATTATGCAAAAACTTCCTGAGTTACGTGAACTTGCTATCACGTTCTTAGGTTTAGATATGATCAAAGAGCCGATCTTAATCTCTGCAACTGCACACTATTCTATGGGTGGTATCCCTGTAAATATTGCTGGAAATGTTCGTAAAAACAACGATGAATTTATCGAAGGTTTTTATGCTGCGGGTGAGTGTTCTTGTGTATCTGTTCATGGTGCAAATCGCCTTGGTGCAAACTCTGTTCTTGAAGCACTTTTATTTGGTCGTTATGTTGGTAAAACAATGGTTGAAGAGATCGATAGCATCCATCTTCATAAAGCTACCCCAGAAGACGCTGCAACTGCATTGGCAGAGATTGATTTCATTCTTAACAACAATGGTGACGAGACTGTAACAAATCTTCGTGAAGAGTTACAACAAGCTATGACTGCGAATGCTGGTGCATTTAGAACTGAAGATACTATCAAACTTGCTATTGAAAAAGTAAAAGAACTTAGAGCAAGATTTAAAAATGTTCGTATAAAAGACAAGTCTAAAGTATTTAACACTGAATTACAAGAAGCTATAGAGCTTGGTCACATGTTAGATTACTCTTTATTTATTGTAGAATCAGCCCTTCCACGTAAAGAGAGCCGCGGTGCTCACTATAGAGAAGATTTCCAAGAGCGTGATGACCAAGATTGGTTAAAACACACTATGGCATACATGGATGAAAATGGAGAGATTTCATTGGATTATATGGATGTTGTTCTTGGTAAACATGAACTCAAAGCAAGAAACTACTAAGGATTAATCTATGGAACATACAATTACTACACAAAAAGTAAAATTTAAAGTATTCCGCTTCAATGCGCAGGAGGATTACCTTCCATACTATGATGATTATGAGATGGAAGTAACTTCTGAAGAGGTTGTTTTAGATATCCTCAACAGAATTAAATGGGATCATGATGGAAGTTTCTCTTACAGAAGATCTTGCCGTCACGGTATCTGTGGTGCTTGTGCTATCAAAGTAAATGGTCGCTCTACTCTTGCTTGTAAAGAGAGTATGGATGATATGGTAGAACTTTTTGGCAATGAGCTAGTTATCGAGCCATTAAGTAAAAAACGTGCTATTAAAGATATGATTATAGACAAGGCTGATTTTTGGGATAAACACGCAGCAGTTACACCGTATGTTGTAACAGAGGTTGATGAAGCTCCAGCACTTGAAAACCTCGTATCTCCTGAAGATGCAGATGCTTTAGATGAAGCTGATCTTTGTATCCAATGTGGTGCATGTCACTATGCTTGTCCAGCAGTTGAAGTAAATGAAGATTTCTTTGGACCAGCAGCATTTGCAGCAGCTTATAGATTTGAAGCAGATGTTCGTGATGAATCTCCAAACAGACTTGAAGATGTTAATGCTGAAGCACAAGGAGTTTGGGACTGTGTTAAATGTTTTGAATGTGCTGAAGTGTGTCCAAAAGAGATCAATCCGATCGCAAAAATCACTAAACTTCACCAAAAACTTTTCCAAGAAGGAAAAGCGCCATCTAACGTTGCGACACGTCATGCAGTTGGATTTAAACACTCGATCGCAAAACGTGGTGTACTTGATGAAGGTGGTTTAGTACTCTACTCTGAGGGGCCAGGGATTGTTAAACACGTTCCAGTGGCAATTAAAATGTTCACAAAAGGAAAAATTCCTATGCCTTGGCAACTACCAAAATCAGATAATTTAGATGAGATTAAAAAACTTGTTAAATCTTCATCAACAGCGAAGTTTTAGGAGACAAAAGAATGAAAAAATTAAAATATGCACTTTTTACTGGTTGTACTGCTAAACAAAGTACACCAGAGCAAATGATGTCAACTTTAGCTGTTGCAAAAAAACTAGGCATCGAGCTAGTTGAACTTACTGAAGCTTCTTGTTGTGGGGCTTCTCACTTACAAGATTATGATGAATTTTTATCACTAGTTTTAAATGCTAGAAACATTGCGTACGCTGAAAAACATGGTCTTACAATGGTTACTATCTGTAATACGTGTCAATTAAACACTGCAATGACTAAACATAAACTAGATAATGATGAAGCTTTAAAAGCAAAAGTAAATGAGAAACTTGCAGAAGTTGGATTAGAGTACAAAGGTACTTCACAGGTAACTCACTTTTTATATGCAATCATTGATGACTTTGGTTTAGATGCGATTAAAGAGCTAGTTGTAACTCCACTTAGCCAGTTTAATATTGCACCATTTTATGGATGTCATAACATTCGTCCATCAGAGCTTCAAAATGAAACTCATAAATCGCCAGAATCAGCTTATCGCCCTACTTCGTTAGATGATCTAATTGTAGCTTGTGGTGGTGAGAGTGTTGACTATGAAGAGAAAAACAAATGTTGTGGTTTCCACGTTGAACTTCAAGCGCCAAAAACTGCTGCAATCCTCACTGGTAATGCAATCGCAGGGGCAATGGACGCTGATGCTGACTGGATGGTAACTCCATGTCCACTTTGTCACTTAAAACTAGATACACAAACACATCATGCTTCAGAAGCTATTGGGCGTGATGTAAAACTTCCAGTGCTTCACATGCAACAAATGTTAGGTCTTGCTCTTGGTTGTTCATCAGATGAGCTTGGATTAAAACATCATGTTGCTAAAGTAGACTTTATCTAATTTTATACGCCCAAGGAAATAATTCCTTAGGCTACGATAACTCTACATTCTCCTCAGCGGATGGCTCACGCGTCTAGACGCTTTTTTTAATATACTTTCCCAAAACTCTCGTTAAAGGTTTAAAATGTCTGACTCTATAGAAATAATCTCATGGAATGTAAATGGTATTCGAGCAGTTGCAAATAAAGATGCACTCAAATGGATAGATGAGCGAGATACAGACATCTTATGCCTTCAAGAGATCAAAGCCTTAGAAGATCAAATACCTCAGAATCTTTTTGACAAGAAATACCTTGAGCGTTATGTTAATTCTGCTGATAAAAAAGGATATAGCGGAACTGCAACTTATACCACTTTGGCAACTGGGAGAACTTCAACTTGTCCTGAGATTGATCTACTAAATGAAGGACGTATAGTTGAAACACATTTTGATGATATAGTGCTTTTTAATGTCTACTTTCCAAATGGGCAAAAAGATGAAGATCGCCTTAACTACAAAATGGAGTTTTACGATCGCTTTTTAGCCCACTGTGAGGCTTTACGTGAAGATGGGAAAAGCATCATAATCTGTGGAGATGTAAATACAGCCCATAAAGAAATAGACCTCAAAAATCCAAAAGCAAACTCCAAAACATCTGGTTTCTTACCCATAGAACGTGCTTGGATCGACAAACTGCTTGATAACGGCTATATAGATACTTTTAGATACGTTAACGGTGATGAGATCGATCGTTATAGTTGGTGGTCATACCGTTTTAGTGCAAGGGTAAAAAATGTGGGCTGGAGAATAGACTACTTTTTTATCTCTGAAGATTTAGCCGAAAACCTTGAGGACGCTTTCATACTAGACTACATAGAAGGCTCAGATCACTGCCCTGTTGGGATTAAAATCTCGATATAAAAATATCGTCTAATTTTTTTACATCTCTTTAAATCTCCCCGTAGTCCCTGTAATAGGGACTTTTTCAAGTTATACTTCTTTTTGTGCACAATTCAAATAAATTCATATTTAACTAACATTTACGGACTAAACAAGGACTAAAAATATTTTTAGTCCTTCTGTCCGTTTTACAAGGACTAATTATGAAAACAACAGTTTCAACAAAAAGAACTCCCACTAGAATAGATGGAGTTTTTTACAAAGAAGTTTTTAATAGCGATGGAAAAGTAGTTGATAAGAGATATATTATCAGATGGGTTGATGAGAATGGTAAAGATAGATTCAAAACTATTGGTAACTACTCTGGTGGCATACGAGAAAAATATTGTAAAGCTAAACGTGAAGAGATTCTCACTAAAATCAGATTGGGAGAAGAACTTCCAAAAATAGCTAAACAAAAACAAACTATGACAATTCTTGAAATGTCTGAACTATATTTTGATTATAAAGCTAATACAATTAAAGATGTAGAAAAAGAACGTAGAAGATTCACAAATCATTTTGAAAAGACTATAGGTCATATACGGCTACATAATTTTACTGAAGATGATGTTTTAAAACTGCAACAGGACTTAAAAAAGGATTTATCTGTTGCGACCATTAGAACCTTAATAGTAACTCTTAATGCAATGTATAAATATGTTGTATCAAAAAAACTATATGATGGTCATATCCCTACGGCTAACATTAAACATGAGCAACTGAATAATATTAGAGAAAGATACTTAACTCTTGATGAAATCAAAAAGCTTTTAGAAGTATGTAAAAACATAAATTATGAAATATATCTCTTTGTGAAATTATCTCTCTCAACAGGTGGAAGAGTTGGTACAATTGCAACTATTAGAGCGATGGATATTAAACCAAACAACAATTCTTTAATCTTATCAGACCATAAAAACAATGATACCTATACAGGTTTTTACAATGATGAGATAAAAGAATTGCTATTAGAAAGAATTGATGAACTTTCAAAGCCTACCGATTGTATTATCAAACTAGCGAGAAGTTCCATAACATATAAGCTAGGCTCTATTATGGATACCCTCTTCAATCAGGAAATATCTCCAGTTGATAGAAAAAATCGTGTTGTCCCACACACACTACGACATACCTTTGCTTCTCAATTAGCGATAGCGGGTACACCTATTTTTACTATTCAGAGGCTCATGAACCATAAAAGCATAGAAATGACTATGAGGTATGCTAAATTAGCTCCAGACCAAGGAATGGAAGCTGTTAAGAATTTATGTATATAAAAAAGGGCTTTTTAGCCCTTTTTCATTCAAAAATTAATTAGATTTTTGCTTTTCAATTTCTTCATAAATAACTGTTCTCATCTCTGTAGGTTTTGCTATATAGTTCATAGGTTTATTATGACCTCAAGTTCAACTTACAACTAATGTACCAGCTCCGATAATTCTCTCAATTATCGATTGGTCTAATCTTGCACTTTCTACTTTTTGTAATTGTAATTCAAATACATTTCTAGCAATTACTCATGTTTTAAAAATTACTCTTTTGTTTGTAACAGCAATTTCAGTTAACTTGAAAAATAATAGGTTGTATCCAAACCCGATTATCATTCAAAATCAAAGTAACCACATGGGAGGTACTTGTAATCATATTAGAAAGAAAATCATACCAATGATTAATCACATTACTAATAAAAATATATAAAATCCATGTATCTTACCTTCATAAATTATTTCTTCATTCGGTAATAAGTTATTTTCAATATATGTCATATAAATAAATTAAAAAGTATTTCAAAAAATGATATTCATTTTTTGCAGTAAATCAATTCTTTAAACTATCAGTACTACACCCCCTACACTTATCTTCAACGCATTTACTGTAAATGTTTCCATTTAGCTTCATAGCTAAATAATTGACTATAAAACAATGTACTATCTAATAAATCATAAATCTTATTAGAGTTTTTTATACCTCCACAAAATTCAGGTTCTGTAGCGATTGTCATTCCTCTCATATTTTGAAAAATCCAATCCATAAAGTCTGATTCAATATCTAAAATATAAACTACCTCATCATCTCTAAGATTCATATTTTCACCAGCTCCACATGCTTCATCACTTTCTGTAAAATAATCTAAGTCAATATCAAAATATATATCTTCTACTTGATCTTTTTTAACTTCTGCTAAAAGTTCTTCTTTAGTTGAGAAACATTTAACTTTATGTACATAACCCCAACGGTCAATAAAGTTTTCCTCTTCTAAATCTTCATCTTGTTTGCACAAGACATATACATCACCTATTAAATTTAAATATACTGCTGACAATATATGTCCGTCATTCAAGGGATTAAGCTTATCCCATGAAAATAAAGCAACTTCTTTATAACTATTTAAATTTAAACTTTCCAAATCTGTTTTTTCAGAATCACAAGGAGCACATAAATCTCGATGCCAATCTATAGATATAAGTGATGGTGCTTTTTGAGTATCATCATTAAGTTTTCTAGTTGTTTGCTTCCACCATTTAAACCAAAAATAAAAAGCAAACCTATGGTCTTTAAAAAGACCTACTTCAATTGTTGTATCACTTCCATCAGGTGCATTAATTAATGTACTATCTGCATTAGGAAGTCTTAAATATTTATTATCATCCATATATTTTCTTTTTATAGTTTTGTTTGCTATATTATAATAATTTTTTGCAATTTGCCATATTTTTATAAATCAAAAGAACATATATATAAAATGTTAAAGTGATATTAATTACATTAATGCCTTAACTTTAGAATGGAGGTCATTACGATGGCTAGAAAACGCGTATCTGTTACATCTGAAAGTGACACTGGTCGAAACCAAAGGTTTCATGATAACTATAATGGAAATGATATGACTAGGTCTCAATTTGTGAAACAAATTGAATCTGGGAACTATCCAAATTATCATGTCAGAGATATTAATGGTGTGAAGACACCTGTTAGTAATCCTGACTCTAGTACAAATAATAATCTAAATTAAAAAAAGTTCCTAGAAAATACTCTAGGAACTTACATCTTTTTTCAAATTCTCAACCATTTTTCAATAATTCCAATTCATACTTGTAGCTATATTTGATTCTAAAAATTTGTTTTGTAGAAAAGCTGGATTAGCTACCGTCACTCAATTTGATATTCCATCAACAGATAAAGGCTCATTTATATCTCAAGTAATCAGTTTATTCATAAACTTTACAAGGTTAGTTTTAGCACCTATGTTGATTCAAGCACTCTTATCTATAAAAGCTGAATTTTCTCAAAAATGTCACTTAGAAAGGTCTATATTTTGAATACTTAAATCAAGTCAAGGGATTATCAGTAATCCTGCTTGAATGCTGTTTATAAGTCTATCTGTTATTTCTTTTGGAATTAAATCAAATCCACTAGATTTTAGATATTTTAAAACTTCAACTTGTTTTTCTTGCGTTTCACTATCTTCAGTTGTAAGCTCTTTAATTTCATCATTATAGTTTTGCTCTATTGTTTCTTTTTTGTTTTCAATTACAGTAGCTATTTTTTTAAATTTATCTAAGATCTTTTCTCTTTTTTCATTGAACTCTTCAGGAGTTTTACTACTTGCTAGAGAATTGATGTCTGCCTCATTAATTTGAATACTTGAATCAATATCCATATTTTCATAAACATCATCCATATCATTAAAAGCATCTCTTTGGAATTTTGATACAGAGCTTTTTAGAGTATCTTGAAAGTTGTTTTCTGCATTAACACTAGCTACTTCACTAAATAAAGAGGCAAAAGGCTTGTACAAGCCTTTAAGAGAAGTTGTACTTCTCTTAAGTTCTTTCATCTCAATATCAAATTTTGTTTGAAGTTTTCAAAGCTCTTGCTTATCGAACTCTTTTTCAAAGTTATAATCACTTTCGGGAAGATGTAGTCTTGAGATATTAGATTTTAAATCTATATCTACCATTCCTCATGAGTCATTTTCAATTCATTTAACAACATCATTAGAATTTAGATTCATACCCTGCTCTATTCTTTCCAACGGTGCTAAAAGCTCTTTAAAACTTGGGTCTAAATTTATTAAAGTATTTTTGAATTCTTGATATTGTGGATTGTTTGGATTAGCTCAACCTAGTTCTTTTACTATAGAATTTAAAACATCTCAGTTTTTTAATTCATCTAAAATAACTTTTAAAGCTTCTATTTTTTTATCATTATTTTCGTTTGAATTTTCTCAAGCTTGTAAATTGTCAAAGCTATTTAATGCTTGTACTAATTTTTGATATTTTGAATCTCAGTTATAAATTCAATCAGGAAGTATATTTTTAATTTTTTCGTATTTTTCATCAGTTTCTTGATATTCTTTATTTTGAGCTTCTGATTCTTTTGAAATAATATTATTGTCTTCTTCTGTTTGTAGGTTTTTATTTTCAGTGGTAGTATTAGCTAAAATAACTAATATTTCTCATCTAGTTTTTGTCGTTAAGTCTTTTAAAACTTGTGAATCTAAATTATCAAGTGTTTGTCTGAATATTTGTTCTTGTTCATCAGGTATATCAAGTACATTTAATACATTATTTACTTGTACTAGGTGTTTATAATTTTTTTCTCACTCTTCAATTTTTTTAACTCTATGATTTAATTGTTCTTGATACTCAGGTGTATCTTTAATACTAGGTCATTCATTAAGATGTGAACTTGCTTGTTCTAATGACATATGATTGATTATTAATTTTGTAAAATTGTTTAGGAGTTAGATAAAGTGTATCATACTTTATTTTGAAGTGCAAAAAAAGGCTATTTTTTCATAGCCTTTTCATTATTTTTTGTCTTTTTCCAAGACACCTAATATCTCGTCAAGTTTTTGATTAACTCTTTTAGCACTTTCAGTTTCAGCTTTAGCTTCAGCAACTCGTTTAGATGATTCTTTCATTTCTTTATGATTTTGCATAATTTGTTGAATCATCGCTTCTTCTTCCTCTTTAGTATACTCTTTAGCATTTGCTTGAGAAACTAAAAGGATTGTACTAAAAAGTAAAAAAATTAACTTTTTCATCATCCATCCTTTTTTTGGTTTGTAGTTTAATTGTAAAGATTTTTATTTTTTGTCAAAAAAATGTTTAGGATGCTTTAATAACTAAAGAGATAAATGAAATTATTACTACCCATTTAAATATAAAGCCTAACCAACCCCAAAGTGCTTCTAACCAGTTCATAAACCCTCCTATTACCATCCATCTTGACAGCTACTACATCTTGCATGATTACATTTCCAACAAATAGTTTACTTTCCATAATGAGAAGACCGAGAATGTCCGCAGTTATCACAGAATTGAGGGTCGCTTGATATGATGAACTGCTGACAAGAACACATCGAGCAAGAACTATTTGTATAACTTTCAATCTGAGTAAAAAATCTTATAAATGATATTGGTTTCATCTGTTCACTCCAAACATTCTACTCATACCGCATTTTGTACACTTTTTTAATGTTTGGTCAGACCAACGACCAACTACAACCCAATTATGACTACAATAATTACTCATGACTTCCCTTTAATATTTATCCTATAGGATATAGATTAAAGCATCATATCTTTCATATCCTTAACTTTTACTTTACCTATAGGATAATAAATGGAAAAGCAGTTAAGTGATGTAAGCAATAAAGAAGTTATGTCTTTTTATAAAAAGATTGGTGAGAATGTGAAAGAAGCTAGAATCAGTGCAAATATATCACAACTTGATTTAGCCCTAGCAATAGGTATAAAATCTGTTGCATTTTATTCAAACTGTGAAAGTGTCAGATACAACAAACACTTTAATTTGGAGCATATTTACAAGATTTCAAAAGTTTTGAATATTAGTATTAGTAGTTTGATTGAGGGCTAAAAAATAAGTTATTCAGCCAAAAAAGATTCCTATAGAATCATTATCTAATTCAGTTAATAAATCTTCTAAATTTTGAGATGGTTCTAAAAATTCATAAAAATGCCATTTATCATTTCTATCTGCATAATATAGAGTATAAGTTTTCTCTGCATTATTGAAGCGTATTTGAGCTATATTTGTATCAATCCATTTACTTTCATCTTTCCAAAAAGGTCTAGATTCCACTAAAGTGATATTGTTTCCTTTAATTACATACTTCAAATTTATTTGATCTTGTAATTCTTTTGGAATCTTATTATCACAATATCTATGCATTAATTTTTCTGCTAATTGTTTTTGAATTGGTGGAATTGGCATTTTTCAATCCTATAGAATTCTATAAGTATAAGTTTAATTGTTGAATAACTTTACAAAATTAAATAAAGCATATAATTTATTTGTTTTCCAATTTAGATAAAAGGAGAAATTGATGAAAACAAAAAAAGTGATACATTATCCTCTAATACTTATATATATACTTGCTATTATATCGTTATTAACAATGATATTAGGGGATATATATTTTAATTAGGTAGAATTTCTTTCTACCTAATTTTTTTCTTAAAAGGATTATATGTGAATATCTTAGAACTAATAATAGAATCTTTAGAATATCTATATTATGGAATACCTATTCCATTGAGAGTTGCCTACTTCTTATGGCTTGTATTCATTAGTTTATATTGGTATGCAAGTAAACATGATGAATATAATTCAAAATTGATAAGTGCAGAAAAAGAAGAAAAAATAAATTTCAACATATCTTTTCAATTAGTCGGTGTATCTATAGTTCTTCTAAATCAACTTTTATTATGGTTCGATATCAACCCTAACGATATTATAAACACTAAAATATCTGATGATGTAGCAATACTTAATAATATTTCATCTAATGTTCAAGAAAAATATGAAGATAAATATATCTTTCTAATTACATATCTTCTACCCAGTATTGGATTAATTATCATGTTTTATGGTCTAAGAATGGCAGCATTAGCAAGAGCAGTAATTAATGGCTATTGGAATCCTAACATAGTCATATATACAGATAAAAACAACCAAAAGTTAAAAACTAATGGTATCTATTCTCGTCTTAGACATCCAATATATGTATCACAATTTTTACTTGCTTTTGGAACAGCAATAGCTGGTACTAGCTACCTACTTTTATTATTCCCATTAATTATTGCATTAATCAATCTAAGGAGAGCTAGAAATGAAGATAAAGAACTAGAGCAAATATTTGGTTCTGAATTTACAAAATACAAAGACAGTGTTTCTTCTTGCGGTTTATATATTAGATAAAAACAATAGGAAGACTTTAAAAGTTTTCCTATTATTCAATATAATTAATTCTTCAAACTATTAAATAAATTTATATTAATATATATTTCTTTCTTCGTCTTCTCTCTGTGCTCTTTCTTTACGAGATTCAAAACTTTTTTTAGCCCAAAGTAAAAAATCCATCACTTTTTTATTATCTTTGTTATCTTCAAGCATTTTATCAACATTAGATATCTTTTCATTTGCCACATGTACATAAGACCCTGTCCACCCTTCACTTTTAACAGTAATACTATAGTACAAATCAATATCATTAGGATATTCTTCTAGTAACTTGATTACTATTTCAGGTAAAGTATTGCTTTGAAAATCTATATTAAGTGAATCAGCAATTAAGTATTTTGCATCTTTAAATGGAGTGGTTTTTAACCATTCCACAATCTTTTTAGTATCTATATTTCTAAAAATAGAATTTGAATAATGTCTAGCTAAATATCCGCCTTGAGTAAAATGAAGATAAGTACTATAAGTTGGATATTTAGAAGGTTGTACTTCATCTAAATTATCTTTTAATTTATTCCAAAAAAAATCAGGATACTTCTCTAATATTTTATATACACTATCAAATTCACTACGTTCAAAATTTCCATTATTCTTAAATTCTATTAGAACTGATTCCCAAACTTTTTCTAATAAGGTTGTTGAAAATTCTAAACCATAAGACAAGTAACTTTCAGTCATGCTCACTATATCACGGTCTATTCTTACATTTTTACATTTTAATATATCGTTGCTTATATAGTAAGGTAAATATTTTTCTATCAAGTGTTTATTTTTATTTTGTTGTATATACTGTCTACATAATGGAAAACTATCACACTTATTTTCAATAATAGAATTAATTTTATCTATAAACTTTTCAAAATCATCTACTTTTACTTCTCGTAACCAAAAACCATAAATCAAGCGTTCTAACATTTCAGAAGCTATCTCTTTTTTTTCAAGAAGTGAAAACAAATATTCAAAAATAATTTCATTATTTCCATTAGACGCATAAATAAATTCAAACATTAAACTCTTATCATTTAACCTGTTATATATTTCATCAAATAATTTCTTGAATTGTGATTCATCACTCATCTTATTGTTAAATATATACCCAGTTATAAATCTCATATTAGAGTTTTTATCTAGTTTTGACATAAGAGCTAAAATATCATCATATAGAGTGTTTTCACTATCTATTAATGCAAGTTCTTTACCTATAAAAAAAGTATTAGAAGTATGACTATTTAATAATATATCAAAATCTTTAGTCTTAAAAAGATTTTCTGCTAATAATCTACAGTGCTGATTGAATACATCTTCATCATGATATCTATATTGTTCAGTTGAATAAAACATCTCTTTTACTTCATCAATATTTTCAGTACTAAGAGCTTTATTATTAAGAGTGTGTAGATATTTTAATACTTCATCTGATTTATCGCCTTTATCATGCTTTAACGTAAAAGAGATTTCTTCTAAAAACTTTCCTTTTAAATGGGTATTATCCTCTAAGTTATGCACTATAAAATCAAGAATCCATGTATCAATTTGCTTATATATTATTAGAGTTCTTAGCGTTGAAATTAAATCACTTAAAATTTTACCTTTCAAATAAACAGAGGAATGTTCATACAAAAATGCTATTAACTCTTTGAGCTTAACAAAATATTCATCAATTTCATCTTGAGTATTTGGACGATAATGTTCAGGGATATTTTCAGGAAAATTTTCACTATTTTTGTGACTACCAATATAACTATGCTTTGGATATGCATTAGATAAACTATCTAATAAAAACATCCTACTTTCTTTGTCCGAATACTCCTTATATAGTTCCTTTAAAAAGTTCAATCTATCAACAATATTTACTTCTGTTCCACTCAGTATCCATGTAAAAGAATCTTTAAAAATTCCTTTTGAATTGTTGCCCCAAGATTCATTTTCAGCCATGGCTAGTCTGAATAGAATTTTAGCACTATCGTTAAATGTATTTTCAAAAGAGATAAGTTTATCAAGAGCAAATACTATATACCTTCTCCCCTCATTAAACTGTAGTAACTCATCTGTTGATTTATCATGAAATAATTTTGTTAACATACCTATGGAATATTCTCTATCTTTTAAGCAAAGAGAATAGAAGATTTTTGAACCTAACTCATCATTTATTTGTTCATATGTGAGCTTCGATAGAATACGAAAAAGTAACTCCTTGTGTTGTCTTGAATCAAATTCAATACCTTGTAATTTTTCAAAGAAACTATTCATTAACCCTTGATTATCAAGTTTTATAAATAATTCATCAATAAATTCATAATCATATGTAGATAGAAACTGATTAAATAGATGAATAGAAATAGGTCTTGGACTTATATACAAAAATCTTCCAGCATTTCTAATAATGCCTTTTTTTATCAACTTTTGAATTATGACGGATGCTTTAGCTATATTAATATCAAAATGTTCAAAAATAATTTTTTTATATATTTTCACATCATCATTATCTGGAAAAAGCTTAAAAATTGAAATTGCTTGTAAAATAACAATTTCATCTGCATCATTTGTAATCGTAGAAAGTGTTTTATCTAATAATTGTGACTTTTCATCAGCACTATGTGTATCTCCAGATTCAACATCATAAGAACTAGCCATAAAGTATGCAAGTCTTGGATAACCTTCCGTATAATAAGCAATTTTTTTAGCTATATCATTATCTAAAATTGGATTGACTTTTTGAATCAATTCAACACTTTTCTCTTCACTTAAACCCTCTAAAGTAATTCTATATTCTTCTTTACAGTTAACTTTATCCTGCTCTGATAAAAGTTGATTAATTGTAATTATTACTAAATTTGAATATTGTTTTAGTCCTCTACATATACGGATATGATCTTCATAAGAACACTCATCAATGACAAAAATGACTAATTCTTGAGTGTTTTCCGCACGTTTCTTACAATATAATAACAAATCTCCAAAAAGTTCATCATTATACATTTGTACATAGATAACCAATTGTTTAAAATCATCATTATTTAATGCTTCATAAACAAACCTTGTTTTTCCAATTCCTGAGAATCCCTCTATTCTAATAAATGAAGATGTTCCTGTTCTAAGAGTGTTATTTATATTATCTCTAATTTGTAATATATCACTTTCTCTTTTTTCATCATTCACATATTCAACATCTTCACTATTTTGTCGTATTTCATTTTCGTAACTTTCAAATAATTCAAAGTACCTTGTATTAGGATTTTGTGTCAAATATATTTGAGGAATACTATTTGCCCATTCTGCAAGTTTTGTTAAATCAATAATTTTAACTGACACATTTGAATATCCATAATCATTAAACAAATCTTTTAAAATTTTTTCTTTAGCCTCAAGGTTACTTGCTGGTAAATCTGTTCTATTGGTAATTAAAATATATGTATAGTTTTGCTGGATATATTCTTTTAGTTTTGGTTTTAAATCTTTTGTTTTCTCATCTATAATTTCTTTCTCAAACCAAGCTTTCGCACCTATTTCAGCTGCTTTAAATTGGAATACAATACTGTTGTTTGGTAAAAATTGGTGGTTAGCAGGTATCTGTTTATTAAAAATATTAAATTCTCCATCTGAACCACCATCACCGGTTTTTGTATTTAATGATATATGTAATCCCTGATTTAATAAGTTTAGCTTTGCTATCTCATAATACATTATTTGATACACAAGTTTTGGTAACTCTACTTCCCCTAATCTTTTTATATCTTCATTATCTATTTCAAAAACTGCCATACTCTTCCAATTTAAATATTATTTTTAAATAAGTATACCTTTAATTATTTTTATCACAAATAATATAAGCAGTTTGCCTTAATTGAATACAATCATTTATATCAATCAATAGGAGATATTCTAGTTATGAACAATGAACAAACTGCTCTTTTTAAAATTCAAGAAGAACTTAATAAAAGACTTTTTATTATTAAAGAACTCTGTAAAAATTCAACTTTTGGGGAACTTGCTTATTTTTTATATTATATTCATACAATTAGAACACTAAAGATAAACGATTTAAATGACCTAACTCATATGAGTATTGATAGAGGTACCGATGTTTATAAATACATTATTTCATGTATTTATAAATATTCAAATATATCTATACCAACAAACGATTATGAGATAGAAAAAGATAAAGTTTTATTTCTTACAAAAATTGGGAATAGTATTCATAATTTTCATGAGTATTCATCACTCTTTACTTTAATTGATGATTTTGAGATGAAAGGGGAAAATAATAGATATGCTAGAATAGATTTTACAAAATCTTTAACTAAAAATCCAAATAAACAAAAGGCTATTCAATACGATTCACGCTTGGAAGAGTTTACAGCTAGCCAAAATAAAACTCCTTTACAACCTGATGAACTATTAGAAAACTTTAAAAAAAAATATACAAACTATAATAAAATATCTAAAGATATTTTTGGATTATCAATTCAAGAAATCAGTGTAAATATTAAACAGTTATTGAACAATTATTTAGTAAATATTAAAAATAATGAACAACATATGACTTATTTTGATAATGGCAACCTTGATGTTCAATCTATTGAAACTATCAGACAAGTTATAAAATCTTACATAGTTGATGAGAACTATGTCCTGCATACCTTTGGAAAAAAAGGAATGTCATTTATACGCAATTTTACATTCAAAAAATCTGATTTTAAATCTTTTGAATTAAACTATCATTATCTTGAAAGAAGACCACTATTAAAAATCAAGAATAAATATATTATTGTTCCTGAACTTTTACTAGATAGCTTGTTCACAAACTTCCATTATTCAATCATTGAAAACATAAAATATAAAGAAAAACATAAACAAATTATGTCTGATTTTTTTGTAGATGATATCATTCAAATAGCTAAAAAATACAATTTTAGTCATTCGGCTACAGGGATTGAATTATATAAAAGAAAGAATAAACTTGGAGATATAGATTTAATACTTAAAAATGATGATTATGATATTCTTATTGAAGCTAAAAATCATTCATTACCACTTAATGTTTATTTTGGTAATTTTGAACAATTAAATCAAAGATTAAAACAATTGCAAAATGAATGGGAACAGAAAGTTAATCAAAGATATGAACATCTTCTTGAAAATCATGAAAAATATAATATAAGAAAAAAATTTAAATATCTCATAGTAAGTCGATTTCCAGAAATTTTGGCTCACCATTCTAATTACTTAGTCCTATCCATAGATGAATTTGATTTTTATTTACAAAATAATGCAAAATATGAAAACTTTGATACATTCTATAAAGAGCGTTATCCTATGAAAGATTGGAATGAAGAACAAATGATGAAATTTATGCAAGAGTCATTAAATATGAATATACATAAAGAAAATGAAGATATTGATATTAAATAGACAGTTACTTGAAAGTAAAATTTAATTATTAATAAAATTATAAAAACTCTTTTAATTCTTCCAAATCTATTTTTTATAATTCAGTTATATAAGTTCTAATCTTAAAACCAAAATAAAAAAAACACTTACTAATTTTAGTAAGTGTTTAATTTTTAGATATTTCATAAAACAAGGATAAACAACAGCTTTATAAGGTATTGACATTCTTTCTCAATAATTCTTAAGATATTTTATATTCTTTGGGAACGTGGGGTTGTGAGTTCGAGTCTCGCGTTTCCGACCATTTGTAATTTTTAGTAGGAATAGCACTACTTACTAAGTACTGCTATTTTAATTCAATCACGTAATTAATTATTTATTTTTAAATTATTTATTAAAAAAACTCAATCTTTTTCAACAAAACTCTTATCAAATCAAAAAATATATATACTTTCAAAAGTATCATTAATTAATCAGAATACAGCGTAATAATAATAATCTTCTCCATCAATATTAACTTCATAATTGAAAGTAAAAAAATTAACTCATCATACCTTGTTGATATTGCTGATAATATTTTTTCATCCCATTCACAAAACAAATGATTTCAAAGTTATTTGATTTTGCTCTAGTTTTTTTTCATCTGCATACATAGTAGCGGTTTGCAAATCTAATTCATCCGACATAAATAAAGTATAATTTCATTTACTTGTTAAAAATCATTTTTTAGCTTCTTCATTTATTTCTTTTAAATACTCTAAATTATACTCTGAATCAATCAATTCATTAGCATTATTTATATAGAATCAATTACTTATAGTAAATATATTTTTAGAAAAGCTTTCGGAAATCAATATACACTCATCCAAATTATCTCATCAGAATTCATATCATTCCTTACAATCACATATGTATTCTCAATCTTCAATTTCTCAAGCATATCTTGAATTTATTCAAAATGTAGATATACAAATATTATTTGCATATTCATTATTATCATAAGATTTTTCTATATTATATGTTTGTTTAAGTTCATCAAATGTTCACTTTAATGAGAATAGTAGAAAAAACATAAATACTCATAAGACCATTAAAATAATATTTGTTTTTCTATTTATTTTCTTTCAATATTCGTTATCTTCTGCATCTCACTTTGAAAATATTAATGCTATAGGATTATAAATAGGAATCAAAATAAACCATCAACTTCTTCATAAGTCATGACATCTTTTTATAGACATATTTACATGAATGTATAATCATATAAATCATAAAATTAAAACAAAGATTGCAAGTAAAGTACTAGAATATAGATACATTACTATTGATAAAGAATAACTCACTACAAAAGCTGACATATAATAAATTAAATATCAATCTTGCCCAATCCTTCAACTTGCATTAAATAAATACTTGATTTTTTCTAAATTCTTTTTAGACATACAAATAAAATAATAAATAAAATGAAAACAATTATACTTATATGTAAAAATAATGATATTTTGAGAAATTGCAAGTCTACAAATCAATAAGATACTTAAGATACTCTAAACTTTTTGCAAAAAGTTTTCATATATCTAGCCCGAAACTATGACATATTTGTATAAAACAAGGATAAACTACAGCTTTATAAACTATTGACTTTTAGTTTTTATTATTCTTAAGAATATTTCAACTCTTTTGAAACATGGGGTTGTGAGTTCGAGTCTCGCATTTCCGACCTCTTGCTATTTTTAAAATCTCGAACTCTTTACAAATTCATAAAACTCTTTTAATTCTTCTAAATCTATTTTTGACAATTCTCTTAAATAAGTTCTAATATCAAACCCCTTGGAAGTACCAAAAGAGAAATTGAGCATTTTTGAGCTTTTAAATATAGGACTATCCTCTATTTTAAGCTCTTTTTTGTTGTTTACAAAAAGTTCAATCGCCAGCTTTCTAATAATATATGCTTTTCACTGATTATTTGTTCTAAAATAGCTTCCATAAAGGCTTCAAGCGAGTTCAATTAATATTTGGGACTTTTGCTCAGAATCATCATTTTTTAAATGCTTTTTTTGTTCTTGTAAATCTTTAATTTCATCTACTAATTTATTATTCTTTGATAGATATGTTTCATAATCTATTTTTCCATCCAATTGAAAATCAAGTAGAGTATCTTTTCTATTCTCTAAAATTAGGATTTTATTTTCAATATCAATTATTTGGTTTCATACATCAAATTTTTCATCTTTAATGATTTTCAAAATATTTTGTTTATCTACTTGTTCAAAACAAAGTTTAGAAGCTTCACTACTTTTTATTATTTCTCATAGCTTTTCAAATAATAAATTTTCACTAATATTTATCGTTAATTCACTACTTGATTTTGTAATGTAATAAATATTTCCTTTTTTTACATAAGAAGTTAATGTCATTCATGAACTATCTTGTATAAGTCACTTCAAATAGTAAGATTGAGCTTCCCTTTTTCTCAAAGTAGTGATTTTTTCATGCACTCCTTTTCAAAGTCAATTAGCTTTATCATACATATCTTTTGATACCAGTTGAGTATGTCCTCATATTATTTCTTGCCCTGCCCATTGAAAAATTCAATAATAAAACTTATTACATACTATTTTATGAATTCTTTGAGCTGTATAGTTCAGTTCTATAGTTTTTTTATATTTCTTTTTTAAATACAAAGCAATTGTATTATAGGCTTTTCCCTCTAATCTAAGTTGAAAAATCTCTTTAACTATTTTTGCTTCTTTTTTATCTACAACAATATCTTTATGTCACTTTTTTATCGTTATATTCTTATATCAAAAAGGAGCTTTTCAAGGAAATCTTTTCTTATTTTTCACAAAAGTATTCATCTTATCTCTTACATCTTTACTTCTATCCTCATTATCCATTTTTGATAATGATAAATCTAATTGAAGCAAAAACTTATCTCTTGAATTATCAGCTCTATACTCCCTAGAAGTTCATAATATTCATTTAATTTGTTCTTTATCAAGTAAGTCTATAACTCTTGATGTATCAAGATTATTTCTTGATAGTCTTTTTGGCTCATCTATTATTATAAAATCAATTTTTTTAGATTTACATAGTTGTATCATTTCATTAAATCAAGCTCTAGTTCATTCTGTTTTTGCACTTCTACTCTCTCAAATCTCTTTTACAACATCTAAAGAATAATTTGAAGCGACTCTTTTACAATTTTCTAATTGATGTTCAAGTGAGTTAGCTTGCTTATCATCTCTATCAGTTGACTTTCTATAATATATAATTGCCTTCATAATTTATTTAGTTATAAATCAAAAAAATTATCAAAATTTTCTATTAATCATCTCCAAAATTCAATTCTTAAATCATATGATTCTTTCAAAAAATCTTCTGAAATATCAGGATATAATTTTTGAAATTCTTTTTTATAGTCTTCGTAATTTTGCATATATCATAATGTTAAAATGTAATTTAATCAAATTTTTTTATCTACTCATCTCTAAATCATCATACAATTCTCTAGCTCTCTCTTCAAAACTAAGCCATGCAAAAAAGTTTTTCAAATCACTATGACTTGGAATATTTATCTCTATACCCTGCTCTTCTAATTCTGCCCTTAACTCTTCTATCTCTTCATAGTGTTTATCATAAAACTCATGTGTATCTTTATAATATATCAAACTTGGTACCATTCACGACTCACAACCGTATTGCAACAAATCTTCAAAGAACTCTTTTGGGCTATGATAATCCATAGCTTCCTTAATAACTTCCTCAGTTATACTTCAATGACTCTCTTCTAGTAATTGTTTTAGTTTTTCTCTCATAGTAAATAGTTATGAAATAATCTATTTTTTCCAACTTGAGACTTTCTCCCAAGCATTATTGATATTTTGTGTAATTTCTGTGAATTTTTCTATATTTTCAGGATGTAAATCAGGATGAAATTCTCTAACTAATTTTCTATATGCTTTTTTTACAGTGTTATAATCATCATCTACATTCACTCCTAAAACTGTATAAACACTTTCACTATAAAATCTCGCATACTCATCATCTTGTTGGGTATATGTCTTTTGTTCTTGTTTTGGTTCTTCATAACTTCTTTGTTGTGATGAATCTTTTTGTTTCTGCTCTTGTTTATAATCTTCGTAAGTTTGCTGATTATTGCTTTCTTGATATTCTTCTTTTTTATCTCTACTATCTGCCCTACTTTTTGCTTCAAAACCTTTAAAAAAGCTCTGAATCATTACATATAATGAACGAATCCAATTTATAAATCTAAGTACTTTATAATATAAAGTTACAAAGAAATAGTAGGTATTTGCAGTCATCATTTTGATAGTAAATATTGTGTCTTTTGTAAACTGAATAATGAATCTAGTCTGTGGTATTACAAGTCCTAAACCTACAAGCATTTTCAAATCATAAATCACTCTAGGGTCATCCATTGTAAAAAGCATATAAATTCCCATGAGGCTATAAAAAGAATGGAAAAATAAGCTTTCTGACTTTTTTGAAAAATAGAATGGTACAGAAAATAAAAGTGCTACAAATATGAAATTAGCTACATCCATATTTGAAAGTTCATTCATGAACTGTTGAATATAATTAATATCACCCATTTAATTCATCCATATTTTTATTAAAAATATTTTGATAGAACAATTCCGCTGTACTCATTTCATGTTGATTACCATTCTCAACAAAAAACTTTCTTGAGTTTACAAATTCTCTCATTTTTATTTCTATATCAGGCATAGCATACTGCTTGATGAAAAAACCATAAACAAAAAGTTTTGATAACAATTTAAACATAGAGTTGTCTTTGTCTGTTGCATCAATAAACCATCTATTGTTAATTTCTTCAATATCGTAAATAGTATGATTTATATTATTCATAATGTCTTTTTTATCCATGTATTCATTAACGTACATCAAAACAATATCAATCACATCCGATAATATTATATTTACAAGAGTATCATCATAATTATCTACAAAATCTATCCATCTAATGAAAATATTTTCAATTAGTCTTTTTTTTAATTTTTCATCTTTCAGGTATGCAAAGCAACTATTTAAAGCTTCTTTACTATCATTATCAAAGAACTTGTCAATTTTTATCTTTTCACCTATTATTAGTACTTTACTTTGATCTATTTGCTCTAATGCCAATCCTAATGGAGAGAACAATTGTGTTGCTCTAGATGGATATTCTAAATAATAATCTAAAAATTGACTCCATATCACTTCATTATTCGCTATTTTAACAATTAGATTTGTAAGTAATTCCCTCTCAGGCTTGAGCAAATTTAAACTATATTGATTATTAGATTTAAAATATACTGTCTCTCTAATGGTCTCAAAAAGCATCAAGTCACTGATTGATTTATTGGCTAACCTCAATCTATCTTCTATCGTCAATGCATGTGTTAAATATTTAATTTTTAGAGTTTCTTGATTCTCTAATATATTACATAAATCTTCAAAAAAAAGTTTATTCGAGATATAAGATAAAAAATCTATATATGGATGATATACTATTCCAATACCTCTCTGCAAAGAATCGATAAACTTATAAATATTTTTAAAATCTAAAGTTTTAATACCATTAGTATAAGCATGAACGATATCATTTTCCCAATGATTCATAGGAGTATTAGTTAAATCTAAATTTACTTGAAATCCATGGAGTATATCAAGACAATAACTCTTAAACTCATTTATATTGGTAAAAAAATCTTTTTCGTATAAAAACTCATATAAGATATAATCTTTATCTAAAAAGACAACTAGTGGTATTAACTTTATTTTTGAATGAGTATCTTCTGTATTAAACACTGCAAATATCAATTCTTGATATAACTTTTGCATTTCTATTTCATTATGTCCATAGTTCAAATAATTTAAATCTATAGAATAATACTTTTGCATGTCATTATAAACTTCATTGATATTATTGTCTAAAAAAAGCTTTTTATAGTCTTTTTCATCAAATAGTTCATAATACTTATCTAGAATATGAATGTTTGGTTGTATATTACCTATAGACTCTAATGAATTTTTTAAAAGTTCCGTCAATTGCTCTTCCATACTAAACATTCCCTTTTATCTAGTCCTATCCATAATTGATTAAATGCATTTAAAATATGTTGAGCATTTTTTACTTCTTGTAAAATATGATGTGCTTTTCCTAGCTGATTAACTGAAATACCCAATGACCAAACTTTAGGTTTTTCTAGAGGAAATATTAAAAATCTGTCATGAAATTCATAACCATTTGTGCCATATTTTCCTCTCACTTCTAAATTTAAAAATAAAAACTGTTTATCATCTTGATTAAATTCATTTTGCATATCAAAAATTACTTGTGATTTTTGTGAATCTTGTTTTAAACCTGTTATCGCTCTTAATTCAACATATGAAAATTTACTAAAATACAATGTATTTTTAATATCTGTAGCACTTAAATACGGGTCCCATAAATAGACCCCATTATTGCCATATTGATTAATTAAAAACCTTATGTCATTTAAAGCCTTAATATTTTCATCTTTTTTACCATAGTATTGAATAAATGACTTAGTTTGTTCTAAATATTTGAGTTCTTGCTCATATTTTCTGTCATGAATCCACTCATTAAATTCTTTCTTTTTTTGATTTGCTTTTCCAATACTGTTAGTTGAATTATGCTCTATTGGAATTTTTTGCACATCACCATTTAACTTAAAAACTCTATCTTGAGGACTTATTAAATTCATCTGAAAATTAAATTCTTTCATAATAGAGAATTTATTTCTATAAAGTAACAATGATGTATCTTTATCCATTACTTCAAGTCTAGTTCCAAAACAATCATCTAACATGATTTCAGTTAAGTTATTTTGAACCATTATTGAATATTGACGAACAATGATATTGTCATTATTTTCATACACTCTAATCTCTAAATTAGTAATGTCATATTTCTTTATTTTTGGAGAAATCTCAATATTTAATCCAGAATATCGTGGTGGATTGCCCAACCTATTTGTAGTATATTCAAGCTTGAAGATATTAATAGGAAATTGAAAAACCACATTTCCTAATCTATCAGACAGATTAGCAAGTTTAATTGGCAATATTTCTCCAATAGTTTCACTAAAAGCATTTAGCAATACGGCATTCTCTAGTAAAAACTGATTATTACTTTTTTCTTCATCAAAAAACTCTAGTACATATGAACCATTATAAAAGTTGTTTTTTAATATGTGATTGAACTGAGGCTTGATAAAAGAATCATTTGCTTGTATAAATTGCATATCTAAATATTTTAATTGTCCAACAGATAATTCTTTATCTATTTTGTAAATATTTTTATTTTTCAATAATTCAAAAAACTTCTTTATTTTGCTTATTCTTACTATTCTTCTTTTTATACCCCATTTAATATTTGATACAGAAGAAAAGATATTTAGTTTATCAGTTAATAAGCCTTCAATTTCTATCTGTTTAGTGTTTTCAAAAATAACTAATGTATAAATATTGAAAGCTTTTTTTTTCTTGTTGTCATATCCAAATATTTCAATCACTTCACATTTATTGTATATACCAACAGTATCTAAAAGTAAGTCTACATTTTCCACTCATTACTCCACATTTTCTAAATCAACATAAACCACCCTATCAGCATAGGTATTTTGCATTGATTGATAAGGTGCTAATCTTGAATAACTGTTGTACATCATATCTTTGAAATATGGTTTTACATCTAGCTTTAAAGGCTTTTTATTCGCATACACAAATAAAGCTTCATTATCTTTCATAGTTCTTATTTCACTTACACTCATAACACTCTCTTTTTCATAGTGATGAGTTCCATTAGCTTGTTGTTTTAGACTCTCTTTATGACCGAACATCTTTTCAAGTTGTGTTGCTAAATCTAAATCAGCACCGCTATATATTAGTTTTGAGGCAATACCACCATCAAGTATAGTCTTAGCTTCATTTTCAGAGTATTTTGCTACTAATTGATTGATATTTTGTAAGATAATAGAGATAGAGACTTTGTACTTTCTAATTGTTGTAATGATTGAAGAAAATCTAGGTATCTGCATATTCCCAAACTCATCTAATAAACAGTAAAGTGGATAATCTTTTTGTGTAGGCAGTCTATCCATCATCTCATTAAAGAGTTGAGCATAAAAGAGATTGAGTAAAAAGCTATATTGTTCCTGATATTGTTGTTCAATACGGATATATACGACTGATTTTTCTTCTCTAAATTTTTTAAAGTCTATAGAGTGAGAGTAAGTAAGTTTTTCAAGATTATCATTAATCCCGATAGGACTTAATGAAGCATTTGCAGTAGCTATAAAACTTTGAATAGTTTTTTCATTACCGTTGACAAACCCTTTGTACTCTTCAAAGGTTTTATCATCTGCATACGTCTTCACGAACTCATCAAGAGCCTGTCCGTTTCTTCCAAAATTGTTTAGCATATATCTAACATTTGCTAGATTGATAAATCGTTTGTCGTTTGTCTCTTTAAGTACCTTGATAAATATAGAGATTATATGCTTTGCTCCATCACTCCATATTTTGTCTTCTGCCCTTGTACCTTTCAGACCTGAAGAAGCTATAAGTATTTCACTAACCATATCAATTGAGATTGAACTTTTAGCATATTCAAGAGGGTTGTATCGTATAGAACTCTCTAAATCTTTCGGGTCAAGTACATATACTTTAAAGCCTTGAGCATTTAAATATCCGCTTGTTTTTTCATATAGCTCCCCACTTAGGTCAGTAATTACCATAGAGCAGTTTTCAGAAGCTAATTTAAAGATATTTGGAATTACATAGCTAGTAGTTTTTCCTCCACCTGTTCTGCTAAAAAGTGCCAAGTGGTTACAACTCTCTTTTAAAGAGAGTCTTTTCTTTTTTCCATCTATTAAAAGACCGTCATTAAAGCGTGAAAATATTTTTAACTCTTCTTGTTTATTCATCATCCCATCACTTTTAAGTGGTGGAGATGTTAAAAAAGATACTATCAAGCCTAACGGATTGAGTGCTTTAATACCCATTTTTCTAAATAGTCCGTTCATACCCATAAAAGCGATAAAAGTTATAAATATAAGAGCTAAAATTTCCATAGTGCATATTTTAGCTAAATTCTATTAGTTCTTGTTTTTCTTGAATATCATCTATCTCTATTTATATTTCTATCTTCTTTAGTTTTATCCCGTTTAATTTCTCTTTCTTTTATTCTTTCAAGTTTTGAAAGAGTGTTTTTGTATTGTTGTTCCAGTCCAAGAGTTTTTAATCTATAGTTTTTACCCTCGTAAGTAATACTGATAGTTTTACCTCTTTTATAGACTTTATAACCAAGATTTTTTAAATGATTATTGAGATATGTTAATGAACTTGCTTTATTGAATACACTTTGAAGATTGTTATATATCTCCTGTTTAATAGTTGTAGCACCTCTGATAGTTATTTCTTGCTCTTTTTGTTTAGCTTTAGATAGATTTTTACTACCTTGATACAAGGCTGTTTTTCTTAACTCAGGGTATCTTTGATTTTTATAATTTTCCAGTTCTTTTTGAATATAGGCATACTCTTTTTTTGATAAGCGAATACGTTTTAAACCACCTATTTCATTGGCACTTATCATCAAATGTACATGAGTATTATCTTTATCTTGATGTACTACTCCAAAACTTAAATGATACATTGCTCTTAGGCTGATATACTTATCAACAAGATCTAAAAGTATTTTTTGTTCTTGTTCGGATGAGAGATTATTTTTGTCTAAAGATATTACTTCATGATAAAGATATAAATTACCTCTAGCACCTTTTAAATACCTTGCGTTATTGTAGAACTCTTTGAGAGTTTTTTCTCTGTTATATGCGTTAGAATAAGTGTTTCGTGAAAATCTATATGTAGCTTCTTCACGACAAAAATAGTCATAGAGTTGAGAAAAAGATTTACTTTTTCTGCTCATAGATTTTATTATCATAATTTAGATTTTTTGGATTAATTTCTTGAACTCTTCTTCGTAGTTTTTGAGCGCATTAATGAGTATACTTATATCAATTTGCTCAGTTATATTAGTTTGATGAGCTATTTGGTTGATATTATTTGCAATCCCTCTTGATATACGGATATATTCATTAATAATCTCTTGTTTCTCTTGAGTGAGAATTGTTACAGAAGAGCTGTTGAGTGAACCATTAACTATATTTTTTGCGTAAGTGTTTACACTTACATCAAAAAGTATAGCTCTTCGTTTTAGTTCATCATAAAATGGAATGCTTAACGGAAAAGTTACAATCTTATTTTTTTGACTATAACTTTTCTTGTAAGCTTTTTGATACTCTGTAGTTGTCATGTTTTTTTTACTTAGAGTGTTTTTATAGTATTAGCAAAATATTTTGCTAGTTCAATTAAAGGATATGACACATCTCCAACACCTTGCTGAATATATGAACATCCATGTCCTGCACGTCTGAGTCTATCAAGTGTAGATATACTCATACCTGTTTCACGAGACATCTCTTTTTTAGAGATAGCCATCTTTTTATACTTAGTGTATAAAGTATCAAATATTACTTTTTCTTCACTACTCATTTCGGACTCCTTGAATGATTTAATGAATGATAAAGTATAATAACTTATGTATTTATTAATTTATTGCATCATTTTATTATATTATTACTCAATAAATATATTTGAGTAGATTTAAATAGTTTAGTGATGTTAATATATTCTTTATATGTGATACTATATACTTTTTACAAAGGATATAATTTGACTGAACAAGAAAAAGACCAAAGAAAAAATAGAAGTGTTGGTAGACCAAAGCTTGATGATGAGCAAAAAAGGGAGAAACGAATTACTGTAGCCCTAACTCAAGACGAGTATGATTATTTAGTGAAAATGCAAAAAATGCTAAACAGACCTACTCTCTCTTCAACTATTCTTTTCTTCATGGAGAGAGGTCAAGAAGCTGTGAGAGATGATTTTAGTAGGGAGAGATAAATATTTAATAATAATTATGATACTGAATAATTTTAGAAGCCTTATCACCATTTGCAGAAGCTAAACTAAAATAATGGGAATATTTTTCAGTATTCTTTTCCACTAGACTACCTGTTCTATACATAATACCTAACTTTCTTTGAGCTATTCTATTCTCCAAATTAGCACTTTCTTCCAAACTTTCAATTGCCCTTGTATAATCTCTATTTTTGTTATATGCAACTGCTAAATAAAATAAGGTTTTTGAATTAGAAGGGTCTAATAAAACTGCTTTTTGACATAAATTTACCATTTTTTCTGAATTTTTTGCTCTTACTTGCTTCTCTTCAAATATATACGGTTCTTTATAATCAATACCCTCATAACATTTTTGATTTGTATCTTCTAGTTTATTTTCAGATTCAGTTCGATTATCTCTAATATACTTTTGAATAGTTTTATTTATTTCTTTGTCTTTTTTATTATATTCAGGAATAGAAAACTCTTCAGATAAAATTTCTGTTTCTACTATTTTAGATATTAAACTCTTTTTTTGTTTCTCTTGTTGTTGTTCCATATATTCATATTGTGCTATAAATTTACCTAGAACAAAAGCACCTGATACACATGCTACTCCTATAGATACTGCTGTTGAAATTGCTATAGAGGAAACTTCTTTTTTCATCATTCTCTTTTTTTTAAGAAAATTTTGTAAATCATTCTTTATCAATTTTATTCCTTTATTTATACGATTAAGGGTTTTTAGGGATAGGACTTGTCCTAATTTCCCTGAACAAGTTTCGCATTTGTAAATTGAATTCTCAAGAATTCAAGAGCATATGCAAACTTGCTATAGCCTTTCCAAGGCTATATATTGTTCTTAAGAATTCTTCTGAAATGCTACGATGAACAATCCGAAGATAAAACAGATAACAATAAAACTTTTAAATGGATTGGCTTTGACATATGGTACTTTGAAAATTAGAAAACCTGATATTACTCCAACAAGTAATGATGTACCAGTTCCAACTCCAAACATATTTTCTAGAACCGTTGCAGTAAATGCAGATGTAAACAACCATACAAAAGCATAGCCTATATAATAGAATAAAAAGTTTCCAACACCTTTGGCAAACTGAGCATCTTTTTGTCTTTGATATTCTTCGTATCTTCTAAAATCTTCAAAGTCATCATCCATTTTAAAAACCTTTTTCTTGATAGATTTGATTATACAAAAGATAGTATTAATTCATTATTTTTAATTTCATATTACCTTGATTCCATTCAGGGTAATGAAAAGATAAAATCTCTTCATGGACTCCCCTTTTAACTTTCAAAGAGATTTTATCTATAACAACCAACTTAGTATTTTTTTGCCTGTAAAAACAAAATACTTTTGGTTTTTTAGTGATTTGAATTTTTTTGAGGATATCCACAAAAGAATTCATCTCCTGTTTGAAAGCTTTATTCATAATACTTTCAATACAATTGATAGCACTAGTTCTTCAAGAACTTCATCAATCTATGTCATTTATGTAAAAAGTATGATTTAAGAGGTCATAATAATAGATATAACTCTCATCTTCTCATAAGCTATTACACTCAGAAACATATACAGCTTTTAGTAGTAAATCTTTCTTCTCTGTTTTTATTTCAAGTAAGGTTTCAAATAGACTCATTTGTTTTGATTTAAAATGTAAAATAGTTGCGCAACTAAATTTATTAAAACACATTTTTGGATTTTTGACAAAAAAATAAGCCTACTTTTTGGCTTAAATTAGCTAAAAATAGAGGGTACGAAATGTCAATTTTTTGGAACAAAGAATTGTAATCATATAGTCAATACTTATGAAAATTTATTATATGAATGAGATATTAACACAGCATTAATTTTTTAGTACAAAAAGAGAAATCCTAATAGAATTTCTCAAACTCATCTTGAGCTTTTTCAGATGTAAAATATATATGACTATCCATATAGTTTGTATATATCTCAAATTCATCTGATTCATTTTCAAATAGTTCTTCATGAGATTCGATGAATTTACAAGCTATTTGATTTAAAGCTTCATTGATTAGATAGTTAATATCAGATTTAAACTCTTTTCAAAAGTTGAATTCAACATTTTCGATGATATCTGATATATCAAGAGAGTGTTCTTCTACTCTATCTATTAGAAATTTAACATCTAGGTATCAAGAGTTAGTAATAGAAGATATTACTGATATAAGAGTATTTTCATTCATAATCACAAAAATTAAAAAATAAAGTATGTGATAAGAAAAAAAATAACTACTCAAAAAAGCAAGGTGGAGACTTGTACTACCTTGCTTTTTTGAGTTTATTTTTTTAGCATAGATTATTTTGTATTTGTTTTAGACGATGATTTACAGAAGCTTTAGAAGATGTGTGTAGTCTTGTATTTTTGAAAATCCAAACACTTTTTTCCCTAAGTCTTTCAAACTTGCACCTATATGATAAACCTCTTGTTCATCAATGATTAAAAATCTATCATGAAAGTTCTTATTTGTTTTTACATCAAGTTTTCTGTATTGTTTGTTGTATTTTTCAATATCTTGTTTTAAAGCTTTTGTAACTGTGTGAGTGTAAAGCGTAATATCAACATTTTGATTTTTACTCAGTAGTGTTAATGTTGAGTCATCTACATAGTTGTCTATAACGATGATGCTTTTTGTTGCTTTCCTGATTAAATCAGATACAAAAGTATGAGCATCAAATATTTGCCCGTTAAAGAAAATTCCTTGAGTTTGTACCTGTTCACCACTTTCAAGGGCTTTGAAGATTTTATCAAACTTTTCATCACTTTTAATCTCATAAGCTAATTGTCTTTTTTCTATATTTTTTAATTGCGTTAAATAAAATTCATTACTAGCTATGAACTTTCTCATATTCACAAAGCTGTCTATAATCTTAATACTAACTTCTATTGCTGTTTTACTTCTCAAAACTGCACTTAACATTGATACACCTTGTTCTGTAAAAACATAAGGAAGAGATGTTGAATGTTTGAGTGTATTTAAGTGGTCGCAATTTGCGACCAGTTCATTTTTTTCATCTTCATTTAACTGAAATCTAAAATTTTCAGGAAATCTTTCAATGTTTCTTTTTACTTGTTCGTTTAATCTTTTTGGTTCTACACCATAAAGCTCTGCTAAGTCTCTATCTAACATCACTTGTTTATCTCTAATAGTATAGATTTTTGATTTAATATCTGTATTCGTAGTTGTAAGTTCTTGCATACTTTTTCTTCATCTTATTAGTTTAATATTTTTAAGGTCACAAATTGTGACCTCAAGTTTTTAACTGATTATATAATAATTAATATACAAAGCAATATATTGTGTTAATATGATGAGATTTGACTTACTGATTTAAAGGGACTAAAAACAAAAAATATAACAAGTTTTGCTATAATCTTTTCAATGAATTTATATATGAGAAGGACTAAAAAGAGGTAGGACTTTTGAAGGACTAAGCTCTAAAAAGACCTTACAAACTCCTGTATAGCTTGAAACTAGATGGAATTCGAATAACTATATAATAACACTCAAAAGAGAAATATTTAGCCTTATATCTCAGCTAAAATATTTCTCAATTTCAACATTACATTAAGAGTTATAGTACTTAATTGTAAGGGTATTGTTTTCCACTTTTGCTAAAACAATTTGTGCATTTTCACCAAGTAATGTTCTTAACTGATTATTGAGTGCATTACTTAATGCTTCTCTAGTAGAGTTTGCAGCAAATACACTTTTGATTTTAGCTATAACAGCATTACGAATTTTTTTGCGAAAACTAGTCAATCCATTTACAGCATCTTCAATGAAATCTGGAACATTTACAAGATCGATAGTAATTGGAAAATCTACTTCTATGTTATCATCTTCATATGTAACACGTCTATTCTCAACTGTTAAGCCTAACTTAACTGTTAAATCCATATGTCCAATATTTGCATCAAGTGTACCTTTTATTTCATGTCCTGATGTTTCAAAAACTACATTCATATCAATATAACCATTAGAAAAGTCACTATTTCTATTTCCTAATGCCACATCAACTGATTTAGAATTAATATTTGATATGTGTTCCCTTATTTTTATATCGGGAACTGGCCAAGGCATATTGATATTTTTACTATACCCTGGAATAGTAAAATGTTGATCTCCTACATTCATAGATGCTGGAAAACGTATATAACTATTGTTATCTCCGTTTGTTAAATGGATAGTTATCTGCTCTAATGTTTGTTGCACAAATGCATCAATCAAAGAAACAGGGACTTGAATAGTTTTTATCTCTGTTGTCCCAGGATAAGAAAGTGTGAGTTTAAAAATCTCAGTTGAATTTTCTTTATTTGTCACACGTGCTTTCCATACTCCAGTATCACCAGCAGAGGCTGAAGAATGAAGAAAAGTTTTGATACCAAATCCTCCATCCAAACGACTAACAATTGGTGATGTTGTATTTGGTTTATATATTTCCAAAAGTCTTTTTGTAGGATCAGGAGGAAAAATACGATCCCATTTTGCCGAAGTCATAGCAACAATTGCTCCAGCATTTGGAACTGTTGCTTCAATTTCTAATGATTCATTAGGACGGAGGTGTCTTGAGATACTTACTGACTCTGTTAAATATTCTGACATTAGTTTTCCTTTCTATTCTTGTTTTATGCTAAAGCCTTAATACCAGCAACTTGTTAAACATTTTTATCTTTGGCTTTTTACAATATATATAGATAATAAATAACTAATAAAAATTATTTTTGTTTAACTACAGTAAAAAATTATACATATTATAAAATAAAATAAAACTTATTAAGTTAAAATAAAAACTTTAAGAAGATACATATCTTATAAGTGTAAATCACTCATCTGTTTCATGTTTCGTTCTCAAAATTAAACATGCAAAATGTTCATTTAACACTTTTTTTTAACAATTAAACGACAAAATGTTCAAATAACGGCTATTATATTTTTAAATGTACATTGAATTTTGGAAGTTTTTCTAAAAAAATGACAAAAATATTACTTTTACAATAAAAACCCAATTTAAATAAACATTTTTTGTGTCATTTAATTTGGATATATAGAGCTGTTTTGTATATAATGTTTGTTGAATAAATTGTTGTGTCTGCATACAAAATAAACTTTAGTTAAATTATTTCAAATCTTCCTTATTGTACAATAGGAACAAAATATAAAATGAGAATCATCACATGACCCAAGTTATGAAAACAACTATAATTAATGAAGAATATACTTTCACTTATAATAATAAAGATATTAAAATATATAAAGATGATGTAATATCATTTTTAAAAAAATTACCAGATAATAGTATTGATGTAATAGCTACTGACCCCGCATATTCAGGTATGAATAATAAATTAAAACTTGGTAAAGGAAGAATAATAGGTAAATATGCAGATAAAGGTCAAAAAAATTCCAAATGGTTTGAAGAGTTTGAAGATAGTGAAGAAAACTATATTGCATTCCTAACAATCCTTTTTAGTATTATTTTGTGAAAGTGATGTAAACGATAAGAGTATTATAAAACAATTTGTTTCATTTGTCAATATATTTGAAACAAAATATTTCAAAAAGGTATTTTATGAGTATTGATACAGTAGGTCTACGCTTTAGTGAGGCTTTAGAAGATATATTTGGTAAAACTAATAACAAAAAAGTAGCAGAAAAGTATAATATAACTCAACAATCTGTAGGACAATTGAAAAAGAAAAAGGCACTAAATGAAACAATATCTTTCATTTGTGCAAATGAAAGTATTAATTTAAATTGGATACAAACAGGCAAAGGTGAAATGCTACTTGAAGACAATAATAAACCACTACAAGAGCAACAGATCAGTAATGATAATCTAGTAGAAATTACATACTATGAAGACATAGTTGCATCTGCTGGAGGTGGAGCATATAACCATCAACACTCAGCTCCAACATTAGTAGCTTTTGATAGAAACTTTTTAAAAACACATCTAGGTCTTAGTACATTTGAAAACATTCATATAATCACTTCAACAGGCGACAGTATGGAACCTACCATATCAGCTGGAGAGCTACTGTTTATAAGTCCTATTGAAAACGAAAGCAGTTACATAAAAGAGGGTGGCATCTATATCATCATGTGTGAAGATACAGTGCTTGTAAAAAGGGTCTCTAAAGACAATATAAATAAAGAGATCACACTTATAAGTGATAATACTATATATCCACCAAGAATTATAAAGCTAGATGACTTTAATAACTGTAAAATACTTGGTAGAGTGATAGGTCATTTTAATGGATTATAATTTAATATCTATAAAAGATAAAGAGATAGTTGCATCGCACAGAGATATTGCACTTGGAACAGACAACACAGCACAACATATAAAAGAGTTAATAGATAAGTATAAAAATGACTTTGAAGAGTTTGGGGTTATTCGGTTTGAAACCGAAAAACCTCTTAAAAGCTCTACAGGTGGTAGACCAGAGATAACTTACTACTTAAATGAACAACAAACAACACTACTTTTTACATATCTTAGAAATAGCGAAATAGTTCGTAAGTTTAAAGTAGCACTTGTAAAAGAATTTTACCAGATGAGAGAAATGATTATATCTTATCAAAATGATAGTTTAATGGCTAAGTACATCAAGCTACAAGATGAAAAAATAAAGCTCTTAGAAGACCTACAAAAAGCTAAAAACAAGGTTGTTAAACCAAAGCTAACATTTGCCATGAGAGAGGAACTCTCTAACCCTATAAGGCAACAAAAAAAGTATAGTGATGAAGAGTATGAACTACTGATAACTATGTGCGTAGAAGGTGTACCACTTGCAACAGTCGCTAAGACACTAGGTCGTACACATGGTTCGGTTCTAAAAAAAGTATCTAGGATGATAAAAGATAGAGTTCTCTTATCTAAAAAAGCAAGTGATTCACACTGCTATATAGATAATAGAAAAAAGAAGATTTAAATATACTGTAAAGCATATTTAAACACCATTTAAAAATTATCTAAAATTAATCTATTTTCTTAAGTTTAAGCTATAAATGGAGATTAGTAAAAATATATTGTACTATAAAAATACTTTTATAATCCTATTTATAGGGGTTAGTAGTAGGCGATTAGCTACGCGATAAGTAGGCGATTAGCTATGTTTTTGACTTAAGATTAAGAGTTTTTATAGTATATTGTGAAGTTAAATAGTATCTTAAAGCCCTATAATAAGAGGTTTTAACTTTAAGGTTTGAGGTTATGATCTTTTTAACAAATAAACCTATGACATTTTTAACCGCGATTTATAAGAGATTATGGAGATGCTTTTATGCGACATATTAGAGCAACACAAATTATATCATTTGAGAAAAGAACATTAAGACTTATTATCTCTCAATCAAAACTAAAGGATGTTGATTTTATATTGAAAAATATCAATAAAGATGTAAATAATTTCAAAACTGAAAAAGATTTTAAAGACTATTTATTTTCATCAACAAGCTTACAATTGTTTACAGATGATGAAAGTAAACTTGTTGAAAAATTAACTGAATTAGGAGAACAAACTCAAATAGGTGAATATTCAATTAATATACTAAAAGACAAAATAGATATTTTAGAAGAACAGATTTTTAAAACAAATATAGAAAATACAAAAAAAGAGTTAAAAACATACAAAGATTTTGATGATATTATAGATATATTTGAACAAATAAAAAATAAAGATGTACCAGATGCTCCATTATTCTTAGAATGGAATGTATGGAGAGCATTAGTAATGATAAACTATTCTAAGAGAGTTGATGGTAATTTTATTATGGATTTAGAGGGTATACCATTAAATACAGCAGGTGGTGGAAAACCTGATATAGAAGCAGAATATAACAATTTTGGTTTAATTACAGAAGTGACAATGTCAGGTGGAAATACACAGTTTAATATGGAAGGTGAATCTGTCCCTAGACACTTTGGAGATTTCAAAAAATCACTTGGAAAAGAAACTTATTGTTTATTTATTGCTCCAAAAATTAGTGAAGGAGCATTAGCACATTATTTTAATCTAAATAGATTTAATACTAAAAGATATGGTGGTCAAACAAAAATAGTACCACTAACAATAGACCAATTTATAGAATTTTTACATACTGCTAAAAATAATAATTTTAATGATTCAATAAAACTACAAAACTGGATGGAAAATATTTGTAAATATAATCAAACTTGTGAAGATGAAGAAGAATGGAGTTTATTTATAAGTAAGAGTATTGAAAAGTGGGCTGCTTAAACAATTAAACTTTAAAGACACAACAAATCAGAGGAACTAACAAGATTACATTGCGGATAATTTGAATTTTTACTTTGTAATTTAGTTTCATAAGAGTTCAAATACTTATAAAGTGTTACCATCTTGTATTTCACTTCAAACGTACGCACAAAGGAACAAGATGGATTTTATAGCAATCATTACAATTTTTGTATTAATCGTTATAGGATTGTTTCATTTTTACTGGGCTTATGGTGGAAAAATTGGTTCAGATAAGGCTTTACCAACAAAAGATGGTGAGCTATTGTTAAATCCGAGCAAAGCTTTAACATTTTTTGTCGGAATTATTTTAATTGTTTTTGCACATATTGCATATGGATTGCAATTTTATGATTTCACAATCAATACAAATAGAAGTTTTTATTTGTACGGGGGATTATTTTTATCAATAATCTTTACTATAAGAGCAATAGGAGAATTTAATACTGTTGGATTTTTTAAAAAAATAAAAGACACTGAGTTTGCGATATATGATACAAAATATTATTCACCGTTATGCTTACTATTAGGGCTATCATTTGCTATCCTAGCATACAATGTATAGGAGCGAATGAGCAGCCTTTATCTTCCACTACGCACACAAATAGTAGCAAACTTTTCACAGTTATCTGTTGAAGAGCTAAAACCATTGCCACTAAAAACTGTAGTAGCATCAAAAGGACCATTCTCATTGCTCCAAAAGATATTGTCAGTCATATTTTTAAACTCTTTTTTTAACTCTTTATCTTTTGCAAGTGCTATAAGTTCCTCTTTACTTGGGAGTCTCCAATCATCTTTACCATCAAGTTTTAGCTGCTCACAGTAAGCATTTGCAAGTTTCCATTTTGCTATAAACTTTTCATCACTGTCTTGCCACTCTAAAGTCTGTTTTTTATCGACCACTATACTATCTTGCGCTAAAGCGATAACACTCAGTAAAATCAATATAATGAAATTTTTTATCATTATCTCTCTCCTGCTTATTCGCCTAAACCAAACACGTTTGAAAGTGTATTGATATAGTTAAAATACCCTACGATTGCTACAGCTTCTAAAACTTCATGTTTGCTCCAACCTAGTGCAAAAAGATGTTCCATATCCTCTTTTTGCATCTTATAGTTGTCTTTTTGAGAAGCTCTTATACAAAAACGAAGTAACTCTTTTTCTTTTTCTTCCACATCCATAGCATCTATACCATTTAAAATAGACTCGATTTTCTCTTCGCTAAGTCCTAACATCTTTGCGATATTTTTATGTACACCTACGCACATTTTACAACTGTTTTCTTTTGAGATTAGCAGTGCGATCGCTTCTTTTATATCGTAACTTAGATATGTTTGATCGAGTAAAAAAGACTGTACCATTTTATCAGTTGCAAAATATATCTTTTCATCTACTGCTAAAAGTTTAAAAATCTCACCTAAATTACCTGTTTTTTCTAAAATTGGACGCGCTTTTTCTTGAACACTTTCACTCATCTGCTCAAATTCTGGTAAATCTATATATGCCATTAAAATTTCCTTTTTTTATTTTGCTTTTGGTCTAAATGCTTTTATCACATCTTCATTTGTTTCTAAATATGGACCTTCTATAAGGTCTATACAGTAAGGAACAGCTGGAAAAACTGCATCTAAACATTCACGGATAGACTTTGGTTTTCCAGGTAAGTTTATGATTAACGACTTACCGCGAATACCTGCAGTTTGACGAGATAAGATAGCAGTCGGTACATACTGTAAACTCACTTGACGCATCAACTCACCAAACCCTGGCATCATCTTTTCACACACGTTTTCAGTCGCTTCAGGTGTAACATCACGAAGTGCTGGACCAGTTCCACCAGTTGTTACAACCAAACAACATCCAGCTTCATCACACAACTCTTTCATTGTCGTTTCTATATGATCTTGTTCATCTGGTATACATCTATAAACAATCTCAAATTCATTTTTAAGATACTCTTTCATAGTATCTTGGATAGCTACACCGCTTATATCTTCATATATCCCTTTACTTGCTCTATCACTCGCTGTTATCACACCGATCTTTATTTTACTCACACTCTTTTCCTCTCATCATCTATTATTGTATTTTTCAAGACTTTCGGTTATAAAAATGTAGAGGCTCAGACCGCAGGGAGGATTCGTCCTCGGAATTTTTATAACTGAAAGTCCTCGAGCAACTAAAGTAACTCAGCTTAATTGCAAAAAATGATTTGCCTTTTTTATAGAAGTCACATTTGTAACTTGTTTGAAAAAACTGTATGCACCCTCCGCATCTATAATCTTGTCTTCAAATCCTAAATAGACCTCTATTATAACACCAGCATCTATAATCTTTTTTAATGCTTCTAAATCCCACTCATATTCTAATAATCTTTTAAGCTCATCAATAGTGTCACTACTATTAAACTCCACTATTTTTCTCTCATACGGTTCAAAACAAAAGTTGATAAAGTTCTCTAAATATAACTCTTTATTTTTTTTATACGACATCAACTGTAAACGCTTAAACTTTTCATCTTTTGTTTGGAAAAAAGCTGGTGAGAAGAGTTGTAAGGTGTCTACTCTCTTTTTTTGCTTCAGAGCTTCTTGTACATACTCTAAAGCCCTTATAGCACCATAACTAAAACCACATACTGTAAAATCACTACGCTTGATATATGGAGTAAATAAATACTCCTCATTTTTCAAAGAAAAACCACTAAAAAACTGCATCAATCTAAAAGCTTCTTAATCTCATTTTTGGTGACACTTTCTCTCTCATATAAAATAGCCTCTATTTGCGCTATACTCTCCATACGAAGCTCTAATAAAGTTTTACAATCTTCATATAACTTGTCTAACAACTTTTGCTGTTCATTCTCACTACACATGATTGAAGAGCTCATACCATACTCTTCACACATCTTTTGAGTTATCTCTTTTGCTTCATCAAGGTCCTGTTTCGCACTGCTAGAGTGTTGTTGGTATTTGAGATCACACGTAACACTACCTGCTAAATGCATCTTCACTTGCGCTTCTAAATCTTGCTGTAAAAACGCTTCATTACTTACAGGTAAAAGTTTCTCATTTGAAAGCATTAACTTCTCAAATGGAAGATCAAAATAAGTAGCGATAAATGCTTTTCCAGCTTGATACGTTACAAGATACGACTTTTGCTTGTCATTTAACATCTGTAATTTTTTCTTCCCAAACATCACTTTGTCTTTCACTTGATAAAAATGCTCTAAAGTGACTTGAAAACTGTTTTGGCGAAGTGCTAAAAGTGCTGCTTCATTTACAAGTGCCGCTAAAGCTGCACCGTTAAACCCTACCGTCATATCTGCAACTTGGGAAGTTTCAACTTGGTTTGGTACTTTTGTAAGGTATTTTTCTAAGATAGAGATACGCTCACGTTTTGTAGGAAGTTCCACAAAAATTCTTCTATCAAAACGTCCAGCACGAAGTAATGCAGGGTCTAGTACACCAATGTTATTTGTTGCCGCAACAACTATAACACTACTTGAAGCTTCAAAACCATCCATCTCTGTTAAAAGTTGATTGAGTGTAGCTTCACGTTCATCATTTCGCTGACCATCACGCTTTTTCCCAACAGCATCGATCTCATCTATAAAGATGATACTTGGAGCATTTTTCTTCGCAGCTGCAAAAAGTTCATGAACACGTTTTGCACCCATCCCTACATAAATCTGTACAAATGAAGCACCACTTTGATAATAAAACGGTACTCCAGCAGCATTTGCTACCGCTTTTGCAATCATCGTTTTTCCAACACCTGGAGGTCCTACAAGTAAAACACCACGTGGTAAACGTGCACCAAAGCTTTTGTAGCGTTTAGGATTACGCATAAAGTCTATAATCTCTTCAAGTTCGATCTTTACATCACTTATCCCACCAATATCATCAAAACTCACATCTGAACGAATTGCTTCTATTGGGGCTGATATTTCAGGTTTTGTTGCCATATCTCTGCTAATTCCCGTTTTAGTGATCTGAAAACCATCTCCTTTTTGTAAAAAACGCAGTAAAATTGATCCAAGCCCCAAAACTAAAACACCAAAAAAGATATATACCAGTAAGTTTGATTCATTGCCTATCTCCACTTTATAATCACTAAACATTTTAGGAGTTACTTGGGATGATGCAATTTTAAAGTTGCCTTGCGCTGTTTTTAAATACACATACTCTTTTGTAACAATGACTTTTTTAACACTTTTATTTTCTAAGATTGTAGTTGCTTGTGAGAGAGTTATACTATTGGCATTATCACGAAGAACAGCAAAAAGAACTAAAACAACAATAATAATTGCTGAAACAATAAGTGCTATACGGTTTTTCTTAGACTCTAGCATAATTAAACTCCTCTTTCACTTCGTACTTCTCTATACTTATCCAGTTACCTACTAAATCTTCTTCTGACTCTATTACGATTTTATTGAAATGTTGATCGAGTCCATGAAAATATCCATCTTTAAAAGACTCAACCAAAACTTCCAAACCACCTTGAAAATTTTTTCTAAAATCGTAGTTCTTTTGCTTTACTAAAGACTCGATCTCATGCAGTCTATCTTTTGCTATTTTACCATTTATCTCTGGCTTCATTGTAGCTGAAGGTGTGCCATCACGTTTTGAGTACGTAAAAGCATGTAGATGAGTGAGTGGTAACTCTTGTGCATTTTGCATAGCCTCTTTCCACAACTCTTCACTCTCTCCAGGGTGCCCAGTGATAAAATCAGTCCCTATAGCATACCCTTTGTTTTGTAAATATTCGAATAACGCTCTATCTTGTTTATATACATTTCGTCTATTCATCAACTTTAGCATCTTTGGCGAAGTGTGTTGTAGGGCAATATGTAGATGTTTTTCTAACCACGATTCATCTAAAATCTCTTTAAACTCATCAGTTATCTGAATAGGCTCAACACTTCCTAGTCGAATGCGTCGAACACCACGAACCATACTCATACGTTTCATCAGTTTTGCAAGTGAAGTTTTTGTATCTTGTCCGTATGAGCCGACATTTGTACCAGTTAAAATAAACTCTCCAAAACCATTGAGGGCTAGTTTACTAACCTGTTCAAGGATGAGCTCTTCATCCATACTTCTAGCATCCCCACGAACATATGGGATAATGCAGTATGAACATCGAAAATTACACCCCTCTTGGATTTTTATAAATGCCCTACTTTTCCCTATAAATTCACCAACTACAGCATCGTCTATATGATTTAAATCACCTTTTTCATAAAAAGGTTGTTTTTGATTAAGTAAAAAGTCGATCTTTTGTTTTTCACTCTGTCCAAAAACACCATGTATACGATTTTCTTTTAAAAGGCTTTCCCCTTTTGTATGTGCACCACAACCTGTTAAGAAGAGCTTTGCTCCACTACCACTTTTTTCAACCTGTGAGATGTATGAGCGGACATGTGTATCTGCACCATTTGTGACTGTGCAGGAGTTGATTACAATCATATCTGCTTCAGCTTCATTTTCTGTGATCTCATACTCTTTTAGAGCACTCATCATCACTTGTGAGTCGTAAAGGTTTGTTCTACATCCAAAAGTTTTAAAATAAACTTTTTTCATCAAATAAGCTCAGGCTCACTAGAAGAGATAGGTGCTTCACTTTTCATATCGAGATGAAGTTTTTGTGTTGGGTATGCGATAGTGATGTCATCCTCAGCATTAAAAGCATCTACAATCTCTGTTGAGATTACACTTCTAAGTGTCAATGTTGCATATGCATTTGTTAAATACCATGCCTCAATATCTAAACCGTTACTCTCAATAAAAGAGTAAATTCTTGGTTCAACGTTTGTGTTTTTCAAACTATAGTGTTGACGCAGTTTATTTAACTGTTTTCTCGTAATATCAGTGTACCCTTTTGAGTATTTTTTTGTAATTTCTTTTACAAGGTACATCGCCTTTTTATGGTTAGAATCGAAAGTAATCGTGATTTGTATACCATCCCAAACAGTCTTTAAAGAGTTGTGCGTATAGTTTGCAATCATCTTTGTAAAAACATAGTTATTTGGTATAAAAATGATACGCCCTGCACGTCTGTTTTGTCTAATAGATGTTAAAGTAATATCTTCTAAGATTGTAATACGAAGTAATGAAATATCTAAAACATCTCCAACATACTTCATCCCTTCCATATCTACACGTATACGATCACCTACATGCACACTACCACCAAAAACGATTACAAGCCAACCTAAGATACTCATAAACCAGTCTTTCATCGCAATAGCGATACCAGCAGATGCAAAACCTAAAATTGTCACTAAATAAGCGGCATTTTCTATATAGTTAAAAAAGACTATTAAAAGGATAAGTGTAAAGTTTGTAAATGTAATGATCTTATTTGCCATATAAAATCGTTCATTATCCGTGATATATCTCTTAACAATAAGTTTTAAAGCTAAAAATATAAAAAATACAACTAAAATAGCTATACCGATTTTCATAAGTCTATATACTTGAGTTTTTATCTTTTTATTTACATTTACTTCTGCAATATCTAAACGTTTTTGATACACTTCAAGCGTTGCATTCATCGTATCAAGAGCACTCTCAAATCTTAAAAGTTTTAGTTGTGTATCTTGGAGTTGCACTTCGTATTGACTATTTCCAACTTCAGCTAATTTTTGATGGATTTCAAGTTCTTGTTTTAAAACGGCAATTAAATTTGCTAAGTTCTCTTTTTTCTTTTTGTATTCATCAAGATTATTATTAAACGTTTTGATTAACGAAAGCCCTGTAAAAATATCAAAAGGGTTCTTAATCTCTGGTGTATCTTCAATTTTAGGGGGTGTAATTAATTCAGAAAACGGCGTATAGTGCTCATCTTTTAACTGCCCTATTTGCGTTGTTAAAATGCTCTCTTTAGTGATAAGGTTATTGAGCTCATCATGTTCACTTTGTGTTTTAGCATGTTTATTGAGCCATTTGATTCTTTGTTTGATTTTATCAAGCTCATCTTTAACACGCAGTGCTGCGAGATATGTAGCATAACTTTTTATCCATACATTTGTCTCAGAGATTGTTGCATCAAGTTCAAAAAGCTTTTGCTCGTACTGTGCTATCTCTTCTTGTGTAGTGACTACTTGTGTTGTACCAGCAGAGGTGTTTATCTCATCTACAGCTGCAAAAAGAAAGGTTTGTAAAGTTAAGATTAGGGAAAAAAACAAACCTTTTTTCATGCATTCCCTCCAAACTGCTCTAAAACTTTTATAACACTCTCTTTAGGGATATCATCAAGCATCTTCACATCACCAATAGAGTTAGGCAAGATAAAAGTGATATTTGCATCTGAGCTTTTTTTATCCAAGAAAAATGCCTCATAAAAACTTTGCGTATTTGCAATAGTGTAACTTGTAGGTAAGGCATACTTTTTAAGTACATTACTAATACACTGCGCCTCGTACTCACTCATAAGACCTAGTTCACAAGCAAGTTTATTTGCCATCACCATACCAATTGCCACTGCTTCACCGTGTAGATAAGTTTTGTATTTTGTCTCATTCTCAATCACATGTCCAAAAGTATGTCCATAGTTTAGAGCAGCTCTTAGACCATGCTCTTTTTCATCTTGAGCAACGACTGCAGCTTTTGTTTCAACTGCTTTTTTAATAACTTCGCGTAAAACTTGTGAGTCTTTAAGATCAGCCTCCTCTAAAAACTCAAAAAACTCTTTATTAAAAGTAACTGCCATTTTAACAATCTCAGCAACACCAGCACCAAATTCACGACTATGAAGTGTACTTAAAAAATAGGGATCGATATAAACAGCTTTGGGTTGATGAAATGCACCAACAAGATTTTTACCATATTTGTTATTCATCCCTGTTTTTCCACCAACACTTGCATCAACTTGTGAAAGAAGTGTTGTAGGAATTTGGATAAAATCTATCCCTCTTTGGTAGATACTTGCAGCATATCCCACCATATCTCCGATCACACCACCACCAAAAGCGATAAGCATCGATTTTCTGTTAAAGCGGTGATTAAAAAGAGATTCTAAAATTGTGTCGATACTTTGTTGATTTTTATACTCTTCGCCATCAGGAACTGTAATAATATATAACTCTTTAGCATTTATTTTTGAGAGTAAATACGAAAGATGTAATCCAGCAACATTTGGATTTGTAACAACCGCTACTTTTGTATCTAAATCTATTTGCGGTAATTGATCAATTGTGATCGTATATGAATTGTCTATAGTTTGTTTGAGTGGTATATTTACTTGCATCATCTGTCCGAAATAATTTAATTATGATAGATAATACTTAACTTTTACTAAAAAGTGGCTAAATTAAAGTTGTACTGGGATAAAAATTTGATGATAATCATCAAGTTTAAAATAGAGTCTTTCACTATCTGTTGAAAAGATTGAACTTATTCTACGTTTAGTTAATTTTGAGGTAAATGGAAGAATTTGAATAAAATTTTCTTTTTGTTTGAGTATCTTTATAGGGTTTTCATTTTCATTAAATACTTTAATCGATTTTGAAAAAATTGTTGCAAGATTGTTATAGTGTTCTATAACTTGTTCTTTATCTTCTTGATGTTCATGAAGATAGTTATAAAGCTCTAGGTTAAAGCCCATCTGCTCAGAGATATCAAATATAGTTGCTGAAATCTTTTCAAGGTCCCTATTGTCAGACAATATGAGTGAAGCATCTTTAAGTGTACTAAAATCACGATTTGAAAGCTTAAGTACTGGTACATGCGCTTCATATAGGGCTTTTCGCACATAATAATCTGCAAACATTTCACGATCAACTATCACCAAGCCTGTATGATATGCTTTAATATCATTCAAAAAGTTCTCTTTTAAATTGATACTTTCATAATCTATCTCAATAGAAACATCCATACTTCTATAATCTTTTACATATTGCAATAACTCTATGTTTGATGGATTCACTATTTTGATGATTAATTTATGTTTGAGCTGAGTATGTATATAAATGGCTCGTCTTACCAATGTTTTTATATTTTCTTTTGGAACTATATTCATATCTATAAAAAGTAAAATTGTTGATCCAAATGGCTCTGGGAATTGCCCTAGTTCTTGCTTGATAGCACGATAAACAGACTTTAGTACCGCTGGTTCACCAACAAGCAAAAGAAGATCATTTGGTTGAATCATCCTTCTACGTGATGGCATAATGAGTTTTCTATTTCTATAGATAGCTACTATACGCCAGTTTTTCTGTTCAATCACACCCATATGACGGTATACAAAAGAGCTTCCAAATGGAACTAAAACTTCCATAATCTCACCCTCACCAATACCAACATTTTGAGCAATTACAGGAACATTTGGAAGGTAATCGAGTAAACGAGAAGCAAGTATCTCATTTGAATTAACAAGTGCAATATTTGCATCGTGATTTAGCATATTCCATTGATTTAAAACAATGATACGAAGTTGTTTTTTGATTGTACGAATATTTTTAATAGTATTTTCTACATCTGCTTGATTATCCATAGCTATAATAACTTGAATAAACTCCATTTTAAGCAGATTTGATAACTTATAAAAGCTTGTTGGGTCAAATTCATAAAATTTAAACCTTGCAGGATTAGCATCTTCAAAAGTATTTGCTTTCATCTGAACAATATAATAAATATTATCAGTAGTGTATGTCTCAGTAACCCTTTGAATAAAATGTTGTCCGATTACACCATCACTAATAATCAATATTTTTTTCATATTTAATCTCTTTTAAATGCTTGTGAGGTTTTCACCCACATATCCTTTTGTACTTTTTGCCATTTTTTATCTACAAAATAACCACTTATTTTAATCCACCCAGCTGTTTTGAGTTTTGAAGTAAATGAAGTAGACTTTTCCCACTTATCAACTTCTACTCCATCAATGCCAGAGTATATTATACTCTCTTGAGTAAGTCTATAGGTTGTTGGTGTGTTATCTACAAGTTTAGGCTGTTTTCTCATTTTTAATTCTGGAAAATTATTTATTTCATTTTCCAAAGTATTTTCTTTTTTTATTTGATTATCCATTATTTTATTATTTTTATTTTTTAAAAGTAATATTTCATTATCTTTGTTTTTTATTTGTTTTTTTAAATTTTTTATTTGATTTTTCAAATTCTCTATATCACTTACATTAATACTTTTCATATAAGTTTCTGTACTTTCGTTTTTCAACTCTTTTTGTAAAATCATATTTTTTTCTTGTTGATCGTGTAGTTGAATTTGACATTTATTGAGACTATCTTGGGATTTATCATAACTGATTCTCAGATTTTCAATATCTTTGACAATCTCATCAAGTCTTTGCATATCATCTGCATTTAAAATCAATACAAATAAAAAAACCATAAAAACTATTTTTTTCATTTTACCCCTCTTTTTACAAGTTTTACACCCATCTCTGCATGATGTGTATATGGAAACTGATCAAACAAAGCCATACTTTTTATCTCATGTGTTTGTGTTAAAAGCTCTAAATCTCTTACAAGAGTTTCTGGGTTACATGAGATATAGACAATATTATCGTATTGTGCACTAAATCTACATGTAAACTGATCCATCCCTGAACGTGGAGGATCGACAAAAATGGAATTAATCTTATAATCTTGCATAGTTACATGCTTCATTCTATTAAACTCACGTACACCATTTAAAGCATCTACAAACTCTTCAACACCCATTCGTATAAACTCTATGTTTTCTACATTATTAAGAGCCATATTGGCTTTTGCTGCATTTATAGAGCTTTTAGATATCTCAGTAGCTAGAACTTTATCAAATTTTTTTGCAAAAGGGATTGTAAAATTTCCAGCACCACAATACAACTCCAATAAATCACCCTTTGCATCACTAAAAGCATCCATAGCCCATGAAATCATTTTTTCATTGACTCTTGGATTTGGTTGTGTAAAAGAGTTTTCTATATAGTGAAACTTGTACATATCCCCTTTTAGATTTAAAGACTCTGTAATATAATCTTGCCCAACTACTAACTTTTGTTTTCTGGCACGTCCGATGATATTTATACCTAACTCTTTTGCAATGAGAGATGCTTTTTCTTGCCACTCTTGATCTAATTGTCTATGATATAACAGTGAAACAACAATTTCTCCCTCACTAGAACTTAAAAAGTCCGCTCCAAAGAGCTTAAAGCCTAGTTCATGATTTGTAATTTCCTCTAATAGTTTAGGCATTAAGGCATTAATATAGATATTTACTTGCGGACACTCTTCTATTAAAACAACACCCTTATGTTCACTATGATTCATTGCATAATGGATATCATCTTCTACATGCCAGATTTTAAACTCACTACGAGCCCTATAATTTTGCGTAGGTGAGGTAAAAACCTCTATCTCTGCTTGAAAGTATGGTAAAAATCTTTCTTTATTAAGACCTACTTTTTGTTCTAATTGGGCTTCATATCCATCTTCATAGACACGACAAGCTCCACATTTTCCGAAATGTTTACACGTCATTTAATACTCGCTATTAAATTTCCAATGAGAAGATTCCAGCCATCTATAAGAACAAAAACAAGTATTTTAAATGGTAAGGATATCATTACAGGTGGGAGCATCATCATACCCATAGACATTAAGATAGAAGCTACGACCATATCGATCACTAAAAAAGGTAAGAAGATTAAAAAACCTATCTCAAAAGCAGTTTTTAATTCACTAATGATAAATGACGGAATAACAATAGAAAGAGGTACGTCTGCAACTGATTTTGGATTTTCCATCTCTCTGATGCGCAAAAAAAGTGCTAAATCTTTCTCTCTTGTATTTCTAATCATAAAATTTTTAAAAGGCAAAGTTGTTTTTTCAAATGCCTCTTCATAACCTATCTTTTTTTCAGCATACGGTTTGATACCTTGCTCATATGCCTTTGTTCCAACAGGCTCCATTACAAAAAAAGTAAGAATCATTGCAAGGAGTACTAAAACTTGTGTAGGTGGTACTTGCTGTGTCCCTAAAGCTTGACGTAAAAAACCAAAAACAATTACAAACCTTGTAAAAGTTGTCATAACCATCACTAAAGATGGTGCTAAAAACAAAAGTGTTAAAACAAGCAATACATTGAGTGATGAAACAAGTTGTTGTGGTGTATCTGGAGCTGATAAAGAGAGATTTACTGTTGGAACAGTAACACTCTCAGCTCCAAACAATACAGCTGCCAATAGCACAAATAGTGTAAAAAACTTTACCATTTCTTACATCTTCGCTTGATCTAGTACAGAAGTTGTCTGATTTTTTGAAGATTGTGTTTTTTTGCCAATAAAACGGAGCTCAACCCTTCTGTTTTTCTCCCTACCAACTTTTGTAGCATTTGTTGCTACTGGATGATACTGTGCATATCCTGTTGCATTCATCCTTTTTGGATCAACTCCATCAATTTCCAACTCTTTTAAAACGGCTATAGCTCTTGCAGTTGAAAGCTCCCAGTTATCTTTAAATGGACTATTTAGATCAGGACCGCCATCATCAGTATGTCCTTGAATACTTACTTCTACATCATTTGGCATCTCATCAATCAAAAGTGCCATTCTTTTAAGAAATAATATTGCATCTTGATTATCAATTGCTGCACTACCTGCTTTAAACAATAAAGCTGCTGGCATATTGATAATAAATCCCTCTTCAGCCTCATCGAGTGTAATCTCTGGACCTTGTTGTTTTTGTTGCATCTCATTTGCATCTGCAACAGCTTGTTGGATTCTATTTACCGTATCACTTGTCTCATCTTGAGAGTTAATCGGTGTAGATTCTTGGATACGTTTTTTTGAAATTTCAGTTTGTGTACCACCTTCTAAAACACTCATAGCACCACTCAGTGATCCTATAGCTTCAGAGACTTTTTTTGCATCCATACTCGACATTGAGAGAAGAAGTACAAAGAAACAAAGAAGTAAAGACATTAAGTCTCCAAAAGCTGCTAACCAAGCAGGGAGACACTCTTCACAATCAGGACATTTTTTCTTTTTAGCCATCAGTTATCCATTAATCAAACTGACTTACACGCTCAGTTGGTGCTAAATATGCAAGTAATTTTGCCTCTAAAACTCTTGGAGCATCTCCAGCTTGAATCGACATAATTCCCTCTAAAACAATCTGTTTTACAATTGTTTCATCATCATTTCTAATGTTAAGTACACTAGCAATTGGCGCACCAAAAATATTACCAATCATAGCACCGTACATAGTCGTTAATAAAGCAACTGCCATCGATGGACCAATTGCTGAAGGATCAGCCATATTTAAAAGCATCGCAACAAGACCAATAAGCGTACCAATCATACCCATAGCCCCTGCTAGACCTGCCCATGTTGCAAAAATTGCAGCGTGCGCTTTATGACGAGTACTTGTTTGATCCATCTCTATCTCTAAAAGATCACGAATAGTATCAGGCTCACTTCCATCAATTGCCATTGATAGACCTTTTTTAAGAAACTCATTTTCTTCGTTGTTTACATCATTTTCTAAAGCTAAAATCCCCTCTTTTCTAGCTTTTGTCGCAAACTCAACTAACTTTTTTATAAGCTCAAGAACATCCTCTTCACCTGGCTTAATAGCTATCATAAAAACTTTTGTAAACTTTTTCATTTGAGAAGGTTTGAAAGCAACCATCAAGGCTCCAATCGAACCACCGATAACGATTAAAACAGAAGGAATATCTATGTAGGCACCGATACCAACACCCATCGCCATAGCTCCAAATAATAGAGCTAAAATCAACACTAGACCAATGACCGTACCTAAATCCATCCACAAACCTTAGAATATTTTATTGTCACTAATAATACCACAAATTAAATAAAGTCAAGTTTTATGGTAAAATTTTATAAAAATTAAAAGTAAGAGAATGAATTTAAGCAATATAAGTATAGTAATTTTGGCTGCTGGTAAAGGGAGCCGTATGAAATCAAACAAAGCAAAAGTTTTACATGAAATATCTGGAAAACCTATGCTTTACCATATAATAAAAGCTTCCAAAGAGCTCTCAAATGATGTCTCAGTAGTTATAGCTCATCAAAAAGAAAAAGTACAAGAATCTATGCAAAAATACTTTGATGATATCACTTTTGTAGAGCAAGATACAACCAATTTTCCTGGTACTGGTGGAGCTATGAAAAATGTAACGCCAAAAAATGAAAAAGTACTTGTTTTAAACGGGGATATGCCTCTTATCAGCGCTGAATCTCTTCAAGGATTTTTACATAATGATGCGGATATCATTATGAGTATTTTTGATTTAGAAAATCCAAATGGTTATGGACGTGTTGTTATAGATAAAAATGAAGTACAGTACATAGTAGAACAAAAAGATGCAAACCAAGCAGAACTTAATGTAACTACTGTAAATGCAGGAATTTACGCATTTAAAAAATCTGTTCTTAATACATATATCCCACAACTCTCAAATGATAATGCACAACAAGAGTACTACCTTACAGATGTAATTGCGATGGCAAAAAAAGATGCGCTCACTATCGCACCTCTTTTAGTAGATGAAGAGCATTTTAAAGGGGTTAATTCTAAAAAAGATTTGGCAGAATCAGAAATGATTATGCAAGAGAGAATTAAAACAAAATGGATGGAAGCTGGTGTAATTATGCAACTGCCAGAGACTATCTACATCGAAGATGATGTTGTGTTTGAGGGTGAATGTCGCATTGAAAATGGGTGTAGAATTACAGGAAATTCTCAGATTATTAATTCAGAGATAAAAGCGCATTCAGTTGTTGAAGACAGCATACTTAAAAACTCTGATGTAGGACCTTTAGCACATATTCGCCCTGCTTCAATGATAACAGATACCCACATCGGAAACTTTGTAGAGGTAAAAAAATCAACACTCAAAGGTGTAAAAGCTGGACATTTAAGCTATCTTGGAGATTCTGAGATTGATGAGGGGACAAACATAGGAGCTGGTACTATCACATGTAACTATGATGGTGTTAAAAAGTATAAAACAAAAATAGGAAAAAATGTTTTTGTTGGAAGTGATTCACAACTTGTAGCACCTATAACAATTGCTGATGATGTAATGATTGCAGCTGGGACTACAGTAACGAGTGGAGAGATTGAGAGTGGTAACTTAGTGCTTAGCCGTACAAAAATAAGACTAGTAAAAGATTTTTACTACAAATTTTTTGGTAAAATACACAAAAAAATATAAAGATTTTATAGATGGAAATTTCGCCAACTTTACTCAAAGATAAAAATATCATTTTAGCACTTACAGGCTCTATAGCTGTGTACAAATCTACTGAACTTGCACGTTTATTTGTCAAAGCTGGAGCAAATGTAAAAGTAGTTATGAGTGAAGCAGCAAAAAAGTTTGTAACACCTTTAACATTTGAAACTATTACTTCAAACAAAGTACTTGATGATTTTAATGAGGACTGGACAACCAATCATAATCATATAAAAATCGGAGAGTGGGCAGATATCTTGGTTATTGCTCCAGCAACTGCAAATACTATAGCAAAACTTGCAAACGGCATCGCTGATACGATGCTGCTTCAAGTTGCCCTAGCCTATCCTGATACAAAAATATTAGCACCCTCTGCAAATACAAATATGCTACACAATCCTATAACTCAAGCAAATTTAAAGATGTTAGGTATTGCAAACTATACACTCATCGATACTCAAACAAAAGAACTTGCTTGTAAAACAACTGGCGATGGAGCTATGGCTGAGCCAATTGATATATTTTATGCTACTGCACGAGAGCTTTTAAAAGAGGAGTTTTGGAACGATCGTATGGTTATAGTTACTGGTGGAGGTACATTAGAAAAGATAGATGATGTACGTTATATCTCTAACTTTTCAAGTGGGAAAATGGCAAGTGCTTTGGCACTTTCACTCTATCTTCGTGGAGCAGATGTTAATCTCATCGCTACAAAATTTCCAGATGTTTTACCAAAAGAGATGCACAAAATAGATGTTGAAGATAGTGCAGAAATGATGGAATATCTTGTTGACTCTATTCGTATTGCAAAAAAAGGAAAACTCTCAAAACCTACGTTAATGAGAGATGAGCATATCCACCATATACAAAAAACACCTTATCTTTTTATGGCAGCAGCTGTAAGTGATTATATGCCAGAGTTTACACAAACAGGAAAACTCAAAAAAGAATCTCTTGGTGAAAAATGGGAACTCTCTATGAAAAAAAATAGTGATATTCTTAGCTCAATTGACAAAGAGGGTCTAAAAGTTGTTGGGTTTAAAGCAGAGATGGATGCACAAAGTGCAAAGATAAATGCTAGTAATATGTTGGAAAATAAAAATCTTGATGCTGTATGTTTAAATGTTCTCAAAAACTCTACAAGTTTTGGAACTGATACAAATGAGATAGAGTTTCTAACAAAAGATGGCTCTACAACAATTCCAGAAGCACAAAAAATCGATGTATCTTTTGAAATTTTAAATAACGCAAAAAAGTTAGAAAAATAATGAATCAACTCTCCCATATCGCAATCATCATGGATGGCAATGGTCGCTGGGCAGAACTTCGTAATAAAAAACGCTCAAGCGGACATGAAGCGGGAGCAAAAACTGTACGTGAGATAACAGAGTTTTGTGCAACACATGAGGAGATTCATCGTTTAACACTCTATGCATTTTCAACAGAGAACTGGAAACGCCCCCGTTTAGAAGTTGAGTTTTTAATGAAGCTTCTTGATAAATATATCAAACAAGAGTTAGAAAACTATCTAAAACACAATATCCGATTTGAGCCTATTGGTGATTTAAGAGCTTTTTCTAAACAACTTAGAGAAACGATTGAGATGGCAAAAGAGAAAACTGCACATTGTGATGGGTTGGTACAATCACTAGCACTTAACTATGGCTCACACGATGAGATACTTCGTACAGTCAACCTGTTAAAAAACAATGAAGGTGATATCACAAAAGAGATGCTTGAAAATGCACTTGATTGTAAAGCTGATGTTGATTTGCTTATTCGTACAGGTGGGGATCAAAGACTTTCTAACTTTTTGCTTTGGCAAGTAGCCTATGCAGAGCTCTTTTTTACAGATACACTCTGGCCAGATTTTAATGCAAAAGAGTTAGAAAAAATAATAAAAAAATTTAAAAAAGTTGAGCGACGGTTTGGGGGATTAAAATGATGGAATTGGTTTTAGCTTTGCTCTTTGGGTTATTGTTTGGTTCATTTTTAAATGTAGTGATTTTACGCATTCCAGAGGGTGAAAGTGTTGTTTTTACAGCTTCACACTGTACCTCATGCAATACACCACTTAAACCTTGGCATAACATTCCCCTTTTTTCATGGATATTTCTTGGTGGGAAATGTGCATATTGCAAAAGTAAAATCTCTATCCAGTATCCACTTATAGAACTCTCTAGCGGAATTATATTTTTGCTTATTGCATCAAAATATGGCTTTACTTTTGCAGCTTTTTTTACAGCCATGAGTTTTTTAATGCTTTTAGCACTTTCTATGATTGATTTTAAGTACAAAATGGTGCCAGATTCATTAAATCTTTTAGCGATTATCTTTGCCATACTCGGTGGTTTTTCTTTATCATCTATAGGCACAAATGCTCAAAATGCTCTTTTATTTGCAGGTGGATTTACTCTGCTTCGTTTTGCACTTTCCTATTACCTCACATCGTCAGTTTATAGAGCTGGACTCAAGACAAAAACATCATGGAATAAACACTACGACCGTACACCAATGATTGAAGCGATGGGGGAAGGTGACATTATGGTAGCTGCAACAATGGGGGCAATCCTTGGTATAAAACTAGGTCTTTTTGCCATCTTTTTATCAGCTGTTTTAGCACTTCCAGTGATGTTGCTTCTTTTAAAAAGATCGGCTGAAGAGCAACGTGTACCATTTGTTCCTTTTTTAGCATTAGCAACTCTTATCACTTTTGTCTATGATTCAGAAATTTACGCATTTCTTGAGGCACAATTTAGATGAATAAACTCAAACGTTATATACTTTCTAATCTTTCATCAGTATTTTTATCGATGTTTTTGCCTTTGTTTGTAATTGCCTCAATGGTTTTTTCAATCAAACTAGCGACGTATACTGCCGTTATCAAACTCTCACTCCTTGATATGGCAAAACTTTATATGTTTGTATTGCCAGATATCCTTTTTTATACATTGCCAATCTCATTTTTTGTTGCAGCAGTGCTCTCAATATTTAAACTCTCAAATGACAATGAGATTATCGTTTTATTTGCACTTGGAATTAAACCATCTTTTTTACTAAAAACTCTTTTAACTCCAGCGTTTTTACTTTCAGTCATACTCTTTTTAGATTATTTTATGCTTTATCCACATACAAACAACCTTTCAAGAAACTTTATAGATCAGAAAAAAAGTGAAGCAAAATTCAACCTCTCCGCAAGTGAATTTGGAAACAATTTTGGAAGTTGGCTTTTGTATATAGGAAAAGAAGATAAAAAGAAAAAACGTTATGAAGATGTCTTTTTATTTAACAAAGAAAATAATGAAGAAATCCTTATTTCAGCAAAACAAGCTGATGTTGTAAATAGTGGTGGTGTCCTGCAACTAGAACTTTCTAATGGTGAGGGGTATAGTTATTCAAAAGAAAAATTATCACAACTTAATTTTGATGACATGACTATATTTGACACGCTTAAAGCCTCACAAAGAGAGTATCAAATGCCCCTTGCTTTTTGGTTATCAGAAGATAGTAGAAGTAAAAAAGATAGACTTCTGACTACAAATACACTTATAAGTTTATTTCCTCTGCTTTCACTCTTTTTAGTGGTTTCTATTGGTGTTGTACACGCAAGACATCAAAAATCCAAAATTTATCTTTTTATCTTTAGTGGCATCATTTTATATTATGGTGTCACTATGTCTTTATATCGCTCAATAGGTTTTCATTCTATCTATGCCATCGCCTTAGTATGGTTTGTCGCTACTTACTTTATCTATCGAAAAACAATTGCAAAAAGATTTTAAAATGCGCGTTGTTTTAGTTCTTGCTTACAATGGTACACATTTTTTAGGTTCTCAAACACAAAAAAGCTCAAAAAATACAGTTCTAGGACAACTAGAAAAAGTACTCCATCAACTTGGAATAAAAGAAAAAGTAGTTGCAAGTGGAAGGACAGATAAAGGTGTTCACGCTTCTTATCAAGTGGTTCATGTAGACCTACCACCTTTTTGGGATGATTTAACAAAACTCAAACAAGTTTTAAACGAGATGCTTCCAAGCAGTATAGCGGTAAAAAAAGTATATAAAGTTACAAATGATTTTCATGCACGATATAGTGCAAAATCACGTGTTTATAGATATATCATTAAAGTGGGTGCATCAAACCCTTTTGAAGCTAATTTTGTCACTTTTATGGATGATGTTAATTTTACTACCCTCAAACAAAATATAAAGCTTTTCCTCGGACAACATGACTTTATGAACTTTATGAAAACTGGAAGCGATACAAAAAGCTCTGTAAGAGAGATATATAAAGCATTTGCGTATAAACATAAAGATTATATAGTTTTAAATTTTGAAGCAAATGGTTTTTTACGTACACAAATCCGTTTTATGGTTGGCGCATTGCTCGATCTAAGTGCCCAACAAATTCAAGAAAAACTTAACAATACTAAAAATCATAAGCTCCGCCCCGCTCCAGCGAATGGTTTATATCTAGCCAAAGTAAAGTATAAGGAATAAAAATGTTTGAAAATGTAAAAATGCCAGAGGGGATGAATCCACAAACACTAGAACATCTAATGAATCCAAAAAACTATGGCAAACTTGATGATGCTGATGGTGTTGGAGTTGCACTAGATGAGAAAACAAAAGAGTATGTGATCTTTTATACAAAACTAGATGAGCAAACTATTAGTGATGTGCGTTTTGCTACAAATGGATGTCAAGATACTGTAGTTATTGGCTCAATGTATACAGATATGATAAAAACTAATGATCTTGAGTATGCAAATAAAGCTATACAGAAGATGAACGAAAAACTGGGAGATATGACCCCTCAACAAAAGATTTGTGCAGATATCGTATTTACTGCTTTTATAGCCTCTATCAAAAACTATGAAAATATTTTAAATGGTCAAAAAGAGGAACTTCATGTTTTAAAAATGAAAGAGAGCTGTGAAGTGAAAGAGGATGAAAATAATGAATAAAACATATCAAAAAAAACATGAACTTTGGCTTGGGGTACTTTTTGCCTCTTTTGCAATTAATGATGAAAATATAAAGTCACGTTTATATGACTTCTCACAAATCGCTTTTCGTCATATGAAATGGCTCGGGAGTGATATTCTCTTTACTGGTGATAACTATAACTACGATCGAACTTTACAACTTGTAGAACATTCATCTGTTTTTGAAGTACTAGAGGCTTTAAAAGAACAAATCAAAGAAACACAACAACATTACCCTACCTCTATCTTAGGTGAGCGTTTAAAAACAGATGATACTTATCTTTTAGAATATATTGAACAACTTTTAGATGAACTAAAAAACGATCAAATAGTTACTGCATTTAATAAAAAAAGAGAGTGGAATAATCTCGATCAAGCTAGTATCGATGCACTTACACTCTTTTTATTTGAAGAATCATACAAAGAGTATGAACTCATCTTAGTTTATGCATATATGCAAGCTCGTACTCAAAATAAACTCCATTTTGATGTCTTTCAAGACCTAGTGGATGAGTCACACTTTCACTTAAAGTCATTTGGTAATATGATGGCAAAACTTGGCATCTTAGCCTTGCCGAGAGAATTACACGAAATGACCTATATTGTAAAAGATTTAGAAAAATTTGTACACGATGGTATCAAAGAGGAAGAAGCTGCAAAAGAGATGTGCAGGGAGTTAAGCTCTGCTATTAAAGATGAACAGCTTTCTAAATTTTTTGACTTTATCAACTATCAAGAGTCGTACCACATAGAACTTATGAAAAAACTGCTCTAATATTATTTATCACCTCCTCATCCCATAAAAGCTCTTTGTGGGAGAGGTTTTTATACTCTTTATAAAACTTCAGGTTTTTGATGTTTTTTGATAAGTTTCTACCATTTTGAATGTATGCCATCTCATCGTCCTGACTTACATATAGGTAAGTTGCAGAGTCTATATTTTGCACAAACTCAATCGTTGGAAACTTATAACGTACTAGCCATTGTGGCAATGAAAAACCAAACTTATTTCTTGCGACTAAAGCGATCGAATCAAAAGCAGCGATTAAATACACCCCTTGAACTTTTATATTTGAAGCCACATAACTTGCTAAAGACGAACCTAAAGAAAAGCCTAAAAGATAAAAATCTCCATAGTTTTTTTGCACTATTTTTCCAATATGTAATGCATCTTCAAGCATATTTTTTTCACTAATTTTCCCTTTATTTTTCCCATAAGAGCGGTAATTGAAAGTGATGATTCTTAAGTGTGGATAAGCGGTTTTTAGTTTTTGAATAAGCGCTACACTATCGTGACTTCTTCCAGCAAAAAAAAGCAATGTAGCAATTGGCTCTTTAGGTTCATACACTACCCCTTCTAAAGCTAGACCATCATCTGTGAGTATCTCCAACATCTCACACTGATCACATAAACGTCTTTGTTGTATATATGTGGGAGTAAAAAGCATAAAATATTGCCACTGATAAAAAGCAAAAAATAGTATAAAAAATGTAAAGAGCAAAAAGGCTATATAAATCATAATCTTATTTTAGTATAATTCGCTTTAGAATAACACAAGGGATATATAATGCAAATTTTTGGGAAATACAAAACAAACTTCGATATGGACTACCTTGTTGAGCATTATATTTACTTTAATGAATCAGATGAGCAGATTACAATAGAAGAACTTGAAAATATGCTCAAAAAAAAGCGAAAGCACGTAGTTGGCACTATCTTTTTACAAAACCCAGAAACTTCTCCAAAAGGGATGAAAATATGCAAATTTTTGCAAGAGGAAGGGTTTGATGAGTATGATCGATATATTGAACTCTCTGAAAATGCGATGAGCCACGTAATTAACGCTGGAATGAAAAAAGTTTACCCTGGTAAACTTGTTGAGATTAAGTACTTATTTAATTATAATCGTGAAGATTTACATACTACAACGATTGATCTGTTTGAAAAGGATCTCGATAAACTCAACTCTATGCAACTAACACATTTTGACCGTGAACTTAACTACATTGATATACCAAATATCCGTCTCAGTGGTAAGTTTGTCTTTTTTGGAATGGGACACAAGTATGAGCGTGAACATAAAATGGTACCGTACTATGCAATCTCTTTGACAGAACACATTCAAAAACTAGATAAGCAGATCGTGTTTATCCATGATAGAAACTATGATGAAGCAGAGGCTATGAAAATTGCCTATTTTATGTCACCACTTATGAGTGGAAAAAACAAAGAGATTATGGCAAACGCGTTTAAAGAGGTGTTTGCCCAGATACCGCCAAAGATAGTAAGACTCTCTTAGCTACTCTTTGCCCATCTGAAAAAAAATCTTGCAGGGTTTAAACTTTTTGGAACAATAAGACCTTCTACTATCAGTTTAGAGAGTGTTTGCGCTAAATATGGTGCTAAAACATACCCGTACCCTGCACTCGCATTAATCATATACAACTCTGGGAACATTATCGCTTTTGAAAGATCAGGCTTTTTTTGATAAATATCACTTTTTGGTAAAATCTGCAACGATTTTTCAACATCAACTACACCACCAACAATAGGTAGATAATCAAAACTCCCACTTCTTAGCCCCACATAATCTTTAATCACTTTTACATCTTGGAGTTCTAGTGTTTGTGAAGCTTTGTACAGCAGTTCATCTCTGCCTGATTGTAAATCATATGGCTCTTTTGTAGTTTGTGGATGATAATGTACATTATGTGTAGCACCTATAGATAAAACTCCATTATGTGTTGGTGAAATAGAGACGAACTGATGTATTGAAGTATTATTTTGCGTAGTTGTTTTTATATCTATACGATGCCCCCAAATTCCGCGAAGCATTTGGTAGGGTTCTGAGAAAAAGTTATGTTTATATGCACCTGTTGCTAAAACTACTTTTTTAGCTTTAAAACTACCGTTTAAACTCCAGTACCCCTCTTTATACTCTAAAGTCTCAATCTCTTGTTTATAAAACTCTATGTTAGCTAGAAGTGCTTCACACATCTTTTGTGCATCTACTATTGCACTTTTTGAAGTGTAGATATATTCATCTTGTGGAGTAAAAGGAGAATTGGCTAAAATCTCAATGTCGGTATCTTTTTTAAATGCTTGGAGATTGATAGTATCTTTTTCATCTTTAGCGATATGCAAAAGATTATAACGATTTATATGCTCGGGAAAATTTGTAGTATAAAAATCAAGGGCAATATCAAGTGCAGAGTTTATAAGCTCTTTAAGCTCCCCGCCTTTTGCAAATTTTGGAGAAAGAAAAGCTCCAGCAGCACCACTACCGCCAGAAGCTACTCCTTCTTGGTCAAAAACAACAACTCTTTGTCCAGCTTTATGAAGATGATATGCAGTAGTGCAGCCGTTTATTCCAGCTCCAATAACTGCAACGTCGTACATTAGATGCTTACTTCTTTTATATCTGCTATTTTAAAAATAGCTTTGTAAATCGAGCTAACTAACACTTTACGATTATTTTTTACTGCTTCGTCTTGGGCATTTACCATAACAGAATCAAAGAATTTATCAAGTTCAGGTTTGAGTCCTAAAAGTGCATCTAATTCATACTCATAGTTTTCATACTCTTTTGCACTCACTTCATTAAAATGAGCTAATAACTCTCGCTCACTATCATCTTCAAACAGTGTTTCATTTACTGCAAACTCTTCATTCATATCTACATCTTTAGTGATGTTCGCAACACGTTTAAAAGTTGAGCTGACTTCACTAAATCCATCAGAGTTTACAAGATTATTAAGCGCATCTATCTTTTGTCCAAGTGCTAAAAGTTCTCTCTCTCCAGATGCTAAAACCGCCTCAATGATCGAAGGATTTACTTTGTAATAACGCTTCATACGCTCTAAAATAAACGCTTCAAGTTTTTCAAAGTCGATCGGATTTTCATAGATTGCTGAAAGCTCTTTTACATCTGCAACAATGTCAAAGTTAAAACCAAACTCATTTACAATTCTAGCGATTCCATTTACCGCACGACGCAACGCGAAAGGATCACGTGAACCAGTTGGAATTTGATTGATGCTAAAAAGAGCTAAAAGAGTATCTAGTTTTAAACTAAGAGCTACTACCGCACTTAGTGGTGTTGATGGAAGCTCACTCTCTTCACCATCTGGCAAGTACTGCTCTTTTATAGCAACTGCTACGATTTCAGAATATCCAGCTTTTTGTGCATAATAGTACCCCATAAGCCCCTGAAGTTCAGTAAACTCATACACCATCTCACTCATAAGATCGGCTTTTGCAAGTTCCACCGCAGTTGTAAGATCTTCTTTAGAAGCATTTACACCAAACTTGTCAAATAAAAGATTTGCTATTTTTGCCTCTCTTTGGATCTTGTCCGCTACAGAACCAAGACCTTTAAAAAATGTAATCTTTTCAAGTCCAGCAGTGCTCAGACCATTTTTAAGGTCATTTTCCCAAAAGAACATTCCATCTGCAAGTCTTGGGCGTAAAACTCTTTCATTTCCAGCAATAACTTCAGAAAAATCATCTGTATACGCATTTGCAACCACTACAAACTTGTTAGTCAGTTTGCCTTCTTTAAACACTGGGAAATATCTTTGGTGCTCTTTCATAGAAGTAATGATAACTTCTGGAGGCAATGCTAAAAACTCTTCATCAAAAGAGCCTAAAAGTGCTGTAGGGTGTTCATTGATTGCCACAACTTCGGCAAAAAGTTCCTCATCAATTTCAACTTTTATTCCATTAGCAGTTTCAAGTGCTTCTATATCTTTTGTGATCTTTTTCGCACGTTCCTCTTGGTAAAGTAGTACACCGTTATTTTGTAGTTTTTCAAAGTACTCTTTAGCACCTGCAACATCTACAGCATCAAAGTTTGCGATTCGGTGTACGAAAGTTGTTTTAGATGATTGTACGCCAAAAAGCTCCAGCTCTACAAGTTCATCGCCTAAAAGTATATTGACCCAGCGGATAGGACGGATAAAACTCTCATCTAACGATCCCCATCGCATAGACTTCCCAAAATCAAGTGACTTAATCCACGTTTCAATGATCTCTGGAAGTAACTCAGACGATGGCTTTCCAGCTACATCTTTTTTATAATAAAGTACCACTTTACCATCTTTATCTGCTGTAGTTAATTGCTCTAATGAAACACCACATTTTCTAGCAAATCCCTCTGCTGCTGGAGTTGCCTCTCCATCTTTATAAGCCACTGCTAGTGGAGCACCAAAGAACTCTTCTACAGAATCATCTTGAGATACTTTAAACTCTCTATGCCAAATCACTAAACGGCGTGGCGTGTAATAAAATTCAAACTCACATAAAAGATTATATTGCTCTAAAATATCAGCATATTTTTTCTCTATATTTTTTAACTCTTTTAAAAGTGGAACAGCCGGTAACTCTTCAACACCTATCTCTATTAGTAAAGTTTTTAACATATTGTGTACTCTTGTATTAAATTATCGCGATTGTATCTATTTGTTGGTTAAACTCTTGTTAAAATGTTCCCATAAAACGGTTAAAAAGGGTTAAATATGAAAAAAACACTACTTGCTTTACTTCTTGGGGTTTCGTTATACGCTGGAACATCTCATAGTGCCAAAGTTTTAGAGAGTATGAATGCTGGTGGATATACATACATGAAAGTAGATGATGGGAATAACAACTACTGGATCGCTATGACACAGCGTGATGTAAAAACAGGCGATACAATCAGCTTTACCGAGCAAGGCTGGATGAAAAACTTTCACTCTAAAACACTTGATCGTACGTTTGAAAATATCTTATTTGCTGGAGATATTTCAGCACCACATGCACAACAACAGGTCAAGTATGAGCCAGATATTTTAACTTCAAAATATCAAACAAAAAATACACTTACCATTGCTGAAATTTTTCAAAATAGAGAAAAATATGTAGAGAAAAGTATAACTATTCGAGGGAAAGTAAGCAAAGTTTCTACTGGAATCATGGGGAAAAACTGGGTGCATATCCAAGATGGTAGTAGATTTAAGAATATGGATGACTTAGTATTTACAACAACTGGAAATACTCCTGAAATTGGAGATAACATCAGTGCAACAGGGATACTTAAAAAAGATAAAGATTTTGGATATGGTTATTTTTACCCTGTAATTATTGAAGATTCAAGCTTTAAAAAATAAAATCTATCTTAAATAAGACAAATATACTCTTATTTATGTTTTCTTAAAAGATTTTATCGTTACAATACTAGAATAAAACAAAACAAAAGGACACAAAATGCCAACAATTAATAAATACGTTGATATCGACACTGTAGAAAGAGAAGCTAAAAAAGACTATATCGATCGTCACTCTCCATTCATTCACTGTGATGCTGAGGCTAAAAAAGGTGAGATATTTGCTGTAACTGTAAAAATGGGAGAAGAGTATACTCACCCAGATGATTTCGATCACTATATCGCTAACATTGCTTTATATAATGGTGAAACTTTATTAGCAAGAGCTGATTTTGTTGCTGGTACTTTAGGGAATGAAAAATCTCATACTACTGTGACTTTTAACATTCGTCCAATGGGTAAAAAACTTAATCTTACTGCTCAAGCATACTGTACTAAACACGGTATTTGGGAATCAACTCCGGTTGAAGTAGCTGTAGCTGAATAGTTCAAAACTCCTTTTTTAATCAGGTAGAGATAATGTTCTCTACCTCTTTCTCCTCTTTTAAATCCAATTATAAACCCTTTTTATTCATATATGGGAATATTTGCAACAACATTTTAAAAACTTTGTAACAAACTTTTATCAAATTTAAAACAATAATTAACATTTTGACTATAATGAGTATAATAAAAGCTACGCAAACAGTTTTCGAAAGTCAAAAATGATAAATAAAAAAGATTTAATCCAATTTCTTCAAGCAAGTGGAGACTCCTACTGGGAATTCAATCCACAAACAAATGAACTCTTTCTCTCAGATCAAATTTACACTATTTTAGGGTACAACAAAGATGACATCACTATAGACTATGATTTATGGTCACAAATAGTCCATCCTGATGATTTCAAAAATGCTACAGATGAGTTTTTAAAACTCTTGCGAAGAGAGACTCAACATTATAGTTTTGAGATTCGTGTTAAAAAGAAAGATGGTACATATACATGGCTTTTAGATCGTGGACAAGTGATTTATAACGACAAAGACAACTCTATAGCATTGGTTATAGGTACACATGTCAATATCGATAAAAATAAACAGCTACAAGCAAAAGTTGAAAGTTTAAACACACGATTTACTAATATGTTTCAAAATCACAATGCTATTATGCTTTTAGTTGATCCAAAAGATGGCTCTATCGTAGATGCAAATAAAAGTGCAGAAAAATTTTATGAGTATTCCCATGAAGAGTTAATACGTCTCAACATTGAAGAGATAAATACTCTCTCAAAACAAGAGCTAAAACAATATCAGCAAGAAGCTTTAAAAAATAACAAAAACTCTTTTATCTTCCAACATAAAACAAAATCTGGAGAGTTCTATACTGTTGAAGTACACTCTTCTGTCGTTGATACAGATATGGGACAACTTTTATTTTCTGTAATTTTTGATGTTACAAAAGAAAAACAAAATGAGTTACAGCTCAATAAAGTTTTAGATCAACTCTCCCAAGCACAAAAGATCGCAAACCTAGGTATATGGGAGTATAACCTTGAGACAGATATACTCTCATGGTCTGATGAAATTTATGATATTTTTGAACTCGACAAAGAAAACTTTTCCCCATCTTATAAAACATTTTTAGATACTGTACACCCTGATGATCGTGAAAAAGTTAGTGATGCTTATACAAACTCTTTAAAAACGAAACAAAGATATAAAATTGAACATAGACTTTTACTAGATGATGGCTCTATAAAATATGTCGAAGAACAATGCGATACCGAATATGATATAGACGGTAACCCTATGCGATCATTAGGTACTGTATATGATATCACCAATATTCATCAACTAACAACTAGCATAAATGAAGAAAAAAACCGTTATAAAACCCTTTTGAGATTAGCGTCAGATGCTATCTTTATTATGGATATTGAAAATGGAAAACTTCTCCAATATAGTGAAGAAACGCAAAAACTTCTTGGCTATAACGATGAAGAGATGAGTCAACTAAATGTCATAGATTGGGATAAAGATGCTACTCTTGATGTATATAAACAGATAATAACTTCACTTGGTGACACACCTCAAACTATTCAAAGAACACATACAAAAAAAGATGGCACCACTTATTTGGCATCTATCACTTCTGTTAAAATTCGGCTCAATGACAAAGACTACATTTATGCCTCTGTAAGAGATATTACACAAGAAAAAGAGTTGCAAGAGCAACAACACTCTCTTTTAATAGAACAAAACTCTCTGCTATCACTGTTTGATAAAGGTGATTCTGTACTCTTTAAATGGGTAAATAATCCAAACTGGAGTATAGCATATGCCTCAGATAATGTTACAAAGATTTTGGGGTATACAAAAGAGGAATTTTTAAGCTCTAAAGTGGTTTATGCAGAGTGTATACATAAAGATGATATAGGGCAAGTACTCGATGAAGTTACAGATGCACTCACGCAAAACTTGGACTTTTTTAGACACAAGCCATATAGAATTATCACGAAATCACATACAATTCGCTGGGTATTAGACTATACTGTAACGCAAAAAGATATCAATGGAAACATTACCCACTTTATAGGTTATATAACAGATATAACAGAGCAAAAAGAGAATGAGATAGAGCTCTCAAAAGCAAAACAAGCAGCCGATAAAGCAAATGCAGCAAAATCCGAATTTTTAGCAAATATGTCCCATGAAATACGTACACCTCTTCATGGTATTATAGGGCTAACAGACATTGTTTTAGAGACTGATTTAAACAAACTTCAAAGAGATTATCTCAACAAAGTTCGTCTTTCATCGTATGCACTTTTACATGTTATTAACGATATTTTAGATTATTCAAAAATTGAAGCTGGAAAAATGGAGATTGTAAAATCAGAATTTCAGTTAAACTCTCTTTTAAATACTCTTGTTGATCTTTTTAGTTTTCAAATACATGACAAAGGGCTACATTTTGAGGTCACTCTTGATGAAAAAATCCCAAATCTACTTACTGGAGATATGTTACGTTTAACACAAATTTTAAATAACCTTATAGGCAACGCTATAAAATTTACTTCAGAAGGTTTTATAAAAGTAGATATACAACATGTAGCACAAACAAATTCCCAAGTTGAGTTAGAGTTTATTGTTCAAGACAGTGGCATTGGAATCTCTACAGAACAGCAAGAAAGGCTTTTTCAAGCATTTGAACAAGCTGATAGTTCTACAACAAGAAAATTTGGAGGGAGCGGTCTTGGGCTTATGATCTCTAAACAATTGACACAGATGATGGATGGTGATATTTGGGTCAAAAGTAAAGAAGGTGTAGGTTCAGATTTTCATCTGAGACTCTCTTTAGAATATGTTGAAACAGATGTAGATAAAGAGCTATTACCACTAACTTCTCAAAGTGTCTCAAAACATATACAATTACAACTCTCAAAACAAAAAAGTGCACTTTTGGTTGAAGATAACTTAACCAACCAGCTTGTAACTTCAATACTTTTACAAAACTATGGATTTAATGTCTCTATAGCCAACAATGGCTTAGAAGCTGTGGATATGGCAGAGGCACACCATTACGATATCATTTTTATGGATCTTCAAATGCCTATAATGGATGGTTTTTCAGCGACAAAAGCTATTAGAAGAAATGATAAACACATCCCTATCATAGCTCTAAGTGCAGCTGTAATGCAAAGAGATAAACAGCTTACCTTTGAAGCTGGGATGGATCACCATATAGCAAAACCTATAGATAAAAATGCTCTTGAAAACATTATCAAACTCTATTTTCAAATAGATGAATTAAACATCAAAAATGAATCGATATCTACCATCATTGAGATTAAAGGGATTGATATTCAAAAATTGATGCAAGATTTAAAAGTAGACCAAGAAAATGCCTATAGACTCTATAAAAACTTTTATAATAGTTTTATCAATAGTGCCCCTTTACTAGATAAGCTTTTTGCAAATGATCTTGAAGCATTTTACAAACTCATTCATAAACTCAAAGGATCAAGTGGAAATTTACAAATTCATTCTATCTATGATAGATGTACAAAAATAGAAAAATCAAATATATTACTTCAAGATGTCATAGCATTTCAAAAATATTTTGAAGATTTATTATTTGAGATAAAAACAAAAATTTTTCCATTAATTGCATCAGAAAACTCTTCAAACCTCAGTAAAGAAGAGTCTTTAGAGCTACTCAATACAATGATTCGTAAACTTGAAAATATGCAATATGTCGATCAAAAAGAGAAAGTCACCCTTTTATCTGTACTCAAAACATATATACCAAGAGAAGATATTTTAACACTTTCAAATCTATTTGACACTCTAGAAGATGATACAATTCAAGATATGTTACTACATATACAAGAAAGTTTAAACCATGAACAATAAACCTATAATATTGGTAGTTGATGATGAACAGACAAATATAGATATTGTTTCTAAAATTTTAAATAATCAGTATGATTTACGAGTAGCATACAATGGGAAAAAAGCTCTTGCAGCCATTGAAAAAATAGAGATCGATCTCATTTTACTTGATATACAAATACCAGATTTTAGCGGTTTTGAAGTAGCTAAAGAGATTCGAAAAAAACAAAAATATGACCATATTCCTATCATTTTTTTATCATCACAAAGAAATGAAGATTCAATTGTTGAAGGGTTTGATATCGGTGGCAATGACTATATTGTCAAACCATTTAACGCTAAAGAACTAATAGCAAGGATCCAAACACATCTGCATGTTCATCAACTCCAAAAACTTTTAGAAACAATGCTCAATTTACAATCTACAATTGTCATTTTAAGTGAAAATAACCAACTCAAATTCATTAATAAAACAGGTTTAGACTTTTTTACTTTAAATAACAATAGTGAATTTTTGGAAAACTTCAATTGTATCTGCGATGTTTTTTTAGAATCTGATGGATATTTTTATCATCAAAATGACAATTTGAGTTGGATAAATGAGATTTTAAAACTCCCTTTACATGAACGCAATGTTGTCATTAAATCTAAAAAGGGAATGGAAAAAGTGTTTCAAGTCTCTGTACAAACTATACCTACTTCATCGATGCAAATTATCAACTTTGTAGATGTAACTGCATCTATCAAAAATCAAAAACACTTAGAGGAACAAATAACTCGCGATCCTCTAACAGGTGCTTATAATCGTACCTTTTTAGAGCAGAATATGACTACAAAACCTAATGCTATTGCTTTTTTAGATATAGACTATTTTAAAAAAATAAATGATAACTATGGGCATCATATCGGTGATACAGTTTTAAAAGAGTTTGTTACACTTATACAAAATTCACTAAGACAAAGTGACATTTTTATCCGTTGGGGTGGAGAAGAGTTTGTTATATTTCTTCCTTTAAATGAAGAGTCTTCAGTTCAAAAAGTATGCAATAAACTCTGTCAGTTGGTTGAGGATCATACTTTTTCTCATGTTGGTCATTTTACATGTAGTATTGGTGTTACTCTTTTAAAAGAGAATGAAACCATTGAAAAAGCAATAGAACGTGCAGATATGGCTCTATATACTTCTAAAAGCAACGGAAGAAATCAGGTTACACTTTTATAAAATTTAAATAGGTAAACCGTCTCCAAATCTTAATGATGGTTTATCAATATAAAAACCTTGTGCATAATCTACCCCTAAACCTTGCACTTGTGTAAAGATCGAGCTCGAGAAAACATACTCAGCAACAGTTTTAATACCAAGTTTTTTTGCAAGAGCTACAATAGTTTCTACCGCGATAAAAGAGGTTTTATCTGTTGTAATCTTTTCAATTAATGAACCATCTATCTTAATATAATCAACATGCAAGTTGATTATATATGCAAAATTAGAATACCCACTTCCAAAGTCATCTATCGCTATTTTTGCACCTCTTCTTTTTATCTCTTCTATAAATCTACCAACTTTTCTAAAATCAAGTATTGCCTCTGACTCTAAAAGCTCGAAAGTTACACGTGAGGGGTCTTTAAAATTTGTTAACTTCTCTACAATATATGCAAAGACCTCATTGTTCATCACATCTTCAATAGAGAGGTTGATACTAAAATCAAACTCATTATTTTCAAACTTTTCAAATGATTTATCTATAATTGTCTTTGTAACTTTGTTATAAATTTTTAAACTCTTAGATATTGGTATAAACACCTGTGGAGGGAGTACATTACCCTCTTTATCAACTAAACGTGCTAAACATTCATATCTGTTTACAACACCTTGATGATTATCATAAATTGCTTGATAATATGGTACGACACGATTATTATTTACTGCTTCACGAACTATTTGAGAAAGTTTTAGATTTTTTTCATATTCATTCTCGAAGTTCATAGTATCTTCATATATCCAAAATGGTAATGATTTTTCTTGCGCATATTTGAGTGCCATAGATACTTTTGAAAATAGATTACTATCATCTTGAGAGACACAAGATGCAAGAGTAAAATTAACAAATATTTGAATATTTTGATAGGTAATCATCAAATTTTGTAAGGATTTAAACAAATCATTAAGATACTCTTTTAGTCTATAAAAATCGTATCTAGCATCTAAAATCACAGAGAACTCTGTTCCAGAAAGTCTATAAATGCCACTTTCATGAAAAAGCTCTTTAAAAAAATTTGTTATAGATTCAATCACGTAATCACCTACAACAAAGCCGTAAAAATTATTTATAGTTTGAAAATTGTCTATTTTAATGAGAACTAAGGTGTTATTTTCATCATCAATTTGCAAATCTTTTCGAAGCTGATAAAGATTAGGCAAGTTTGTAAGATGGTCTGTAAAATATCTTAAAAAAAGTTGATTTCTATACTCTTCAATATTTGTATGTGATCGTTCATACTTTTTAAACATTTTTTCTAAAACTTCATCACTTACTTGCTCTGCGTCTTTTATCTGTGTATCAAAAACGCTTAAATAAGTTTCATTTTTATTTTCATGTTTTAGTAAAACGATCTTTGCATCTGGAAAATTTTTTTCTAATTCACGTACTAAACTTTGAACTAAAACAGTATTGTGAATATATGAAAGGATATGAAATAAAGGGATAGGATGCTGAAGGTTAGTCAACTCTGAAACCACATCTTTTACTTCACTGGAAGATTTTAATTTAAACCGACTTGGTGCTAATTCTAAATCTTTTCTACTCATATAAACCCCTATTTGTATATAATCATAACATATTTCTCAGGATTTCAAAGTATATTTTAATCGCACTTTTTATATACTCTATAAATTATTTTAAATTATGGTGAAAAAGTTGAAATCATTTCAAAATCTTGTTTTATTACAAAACTTGTACAGATTAAAACATATAGGTTTTGATTATATTGACCATTTTGATTTAAATGAAAAAAAAAGCTATGAAAAAGCACAAAACTTAGAAGAACTTGTGGCGAACATTCGCTCTTGCTATCTTTGTGATCTCAGCAAGTCACGACGACAAAGTATGAGTGGATTTGGTGATCCAAACGCTTCGCTGTTTGTGCTAGACTATGTTGTGTCAGACTCTCAAGATTCTTCAAATAACTATTTTGCAGGAAGAAGTGGAGATACATTGAAAAAGATGATAGAAAACGTTTTAGAACTAGATCATCATACAATTTATATGACACATGCTATCAAATGTAAACCACTACAAACAAATCAACCCTCAGATTCCGAATGGAGTTCTTGTAAACATTATTTATTTTCTCAACTTGAATTTGTTAATCCAAAAGTTATAGTGACATTAGGAAAGAGTGCTTATACACATTTAACAGGTGATACAAATAACTTTGAAAATGTAAGAGGTCACGTGATAGATTTTAAAAGTTACAAACTTATCCCAATCTATCACCCTCAATATCTTCTAAGAAATCCAGAATCAAAGAAAATTACACTCAATGATTTAAAAACTATAAAGAGTTGTTTATAAACAACTCTGACTTAATTAAAATTTGGGACTGAAAAGCACATACTAGCTTTTTTTAACCTTTTCATTCCTTATAAAATCTACTTCTTATTTTATCCAATTAACTGATTAAATCTTTGTCTACTTTTTTGGGGACATTCCAGTAGTGGTGCGTAGCGGTTTATAACTTCTGTGATGATATATGTTTTTGTAATATATGAAAAATAGGTATTATTTAAACCAACAGGATATAATTCTTCTTTAATTGTAGAGTTATTCTGTGGAAGAACATTATTTAGGACTAAACTATCGGCTAAAAGTGTATTCCATAACAAAAATAATATTAATAAAAATTTCTTACTCATAATCAATCTTGTATCACTTTTTTTCTAAACTTAAAAAAGCTTTTTTCTTTAAATATGACGCATAAGATAAATTTGCTTGTTCTATATTATGATATTCTTCTGATAAAAGATATTTTTCATGATTATTTGCCATTTCATATTTTTGATTCATATCTGTCTGATGATTAATCCACTTAATCATAGTTTGAGAGTCAAAATAATATCGATTTTCATCATTTCCATAAGAAAATTTTTCAAGACTATATATGAAGAACAGCTGATTATTATTAAAATATAAAGATAAAACACTTTTTTGTTCTTGATTTTCACAGTTTAAAATGATTTTTTTAATGTCTGCCACATTTGAATAAAAAGTTTTCATAAAATTATGTTGTTGGTGTACAGTTTCATTAACTAAGATATTTTTTTTACAAAAATCATCAACATTTTCTTCTATAGAAATATATTTTGAAATATTAGCTTCAATATTTTGATATTCTGTTCTGATTTTCTTAATTGTATCGATATCTTTTGCATAACTATAACTAGTAAATACTATACATAAGATTAGTACTAATTTATATTTTAACATACCCATCTTCTAAATCTCCATTGTCATATTTTACTTTTAGTTGAGCAGTTGTATATCCAAATGTATATTGAAAATGTGGTTTATCTGGTGTACTTGTCCAGTCTCCACCCCATTCAAAACCTAATGATTTACCAATTTGCGCAATATCTGAAAAATATGTTGTGTCATTCCAATTTATAGTACCATTCTTTTCAATTTTAACAACGTCTATTGCTAATCCATAATTATGAAAACTATACCCACCTTTTACCCATGTAACTTTGTTACCTGAGGTAGTTCTTCCTTGCGCATATAATTGATTTTGTTCATCAATAGTTCGTAAAGCTTGTGTAACCCTTAATCTAATATTTTTTTGTGTTTCTACCTTATTTATAAATTCTGTAGCAAGATTACGTATTTTAGGATGTAAGGTTTTAATTTTTTTATTAGTATGAACATCCCAAGTTTCTTGTTTTTCACTCCCAAACCGACTAACCAACCCAATAGGATTTAAATGATAAACCATATCACTTGTAGGGAAGCCATCTATATCTTTACACTTTTCAAAGAAAGCTAGGTTTGTTATTCTTGTTTTTTGGTTTTTATAGTGTTGTTCTAGTTGATCGTAACTTTCTATTGTATCTTTATGTTCTTTGTATATTTTTAAAACTACATCTGCCATATTTACAGTTGCATCCCATTCACTAGAGTGTTGGACTATGTAATTTGCTGTTGTTTTTTTTATCTCTTTATTTGCTGCTGCTTTAGAAAGTTCTTGTGGTTCTAGCATACCGTTATGATCTTTATCGATCATATTAAAGAGTTCGCTATAAGAACTATTGTATTTTAAATCATCTGATTGTAAGCTTGGTACTAGATAGTTTGAAAGTTTTTGAAAGAGTGATACATTGTCATCTGATTGCATTTGTATTATTTTTGCCCATTCAAATGTTATGGGATGTTGTTCTTTACAATCACTATATTTCAAGTATTGTTTCTCACCTTTATCATATAAAAGGTACTCGTTATCTGAACTATCTTTCTCTTTTTTTACATCTTTATATTGAAATGTTTTTTCTATACTATCTTTTCCTAATTCTTCAAATACTATCTCTTGATCTTTAAACACGCTATTTATAACTGTATAGTTATCTGCACTTACATCTACTTCACCTATTTTTGTAACTACTACCCTTGTATATTTTCCTACTTTTTGTGATTGTGAACTATCTATCTCTAAAGTAGTATCTTTATCGGTTTTATCATTATTATATTTTTCACTTGAGTTACTAAACCCTTTTCGGATATTTGAGTTTTGAGAAAGTTTACATTTCTCTATTTTTTTATATAGTTTTTTAGTTGCTAAGACTTTTACAGTTTTTGGTTTTGGTCTATCTTTTGATTTATCTTTTTCATACTCTTTTTGTGCTGCTTCTGCAAATGTTTGCACATCTGCCGCAAATACCTCTATATGAACAATTTCATTCGTTTTTTGTTTTGCTGGTGCGTATACACCTTTTAGACCTATTACCTCTCCTGCTTTTATCTCTATTTTTTGTGTTGGGAATTGTACAGCTTCTTTTGCCTCTGTTTCTTTAGTAATAGTTTTTAATTTATGTACATTATCCAAAGCTTGTATATTACTTTGGTGGATGGTTGCTCCATCTGTACGTTTGGTATCTCCTACATAAAGTACTTTATATCTATGTTTATCTTTCTCTTCTGTTGTTTGGTTTGGGTCGATTGTTATTTTTGTACCCTGGGCTAACTCTTCTAGTTTATCTGCTTCTGCATACGACACACCTTTTCGTAAGTTTCTTTTACCATCTTCACCTATAACTTTATGTGTATCTAGGTTATACTCATCTTTTTTAGCTGTATGCATATAGAGTGAAAAAAATGTAAGTTTATTTGTTTTTGGGTATGCTAGGGTATGTTTTAGTAAAAAGAATCCTGTGGAGTAGAGTCCTTCATCTACTTTAGCTTCACCCTCATCTTGCAAATATTTTTCATTGAGTCTGTATGCTACTAGTTCTCCATCTGCTATAGCTCTTATCTCTTTGTCAAATGATTTATCAAAGTGCATTCCTCCATGCCATAACCCTTGAGCACTAAAAAGATAATTCCCTACTGGTTTATTCTCTAGGTTTTTGTAGCAATCTTTTTCTATATCTTTTATGTTTTTAAATGGATAACTAAAGTTTGGTATCTTTACTTTCTCTTCTGCCATATTTTTACCTTATAGTGAAAAATCTAATGCAATAGCATCTTGTTTCATATCTATTTTAATTTTCTCAACTGCATCAGCCACAACCCCATCCAACCCACTATTATCTTTAAAGTTATCAGTGTTAAAGTGTATACCTGAGGGGTCTATTGTTAAAACGTTTGATCCACATTTAAGACTTATACCATCTGTTGCTTCTATCT
>NZ_JBNKRX010000035.1:0-69523 GCF_050296975.1 Sulfurimonas sp. | reverse complement strand
ACCACATCGCTAATGATGCAGTACGTGACCACGTTCTGGGTGCTCGTGACGAAGATACTAGCTTCGAAACGACTCCTTACGATGTATCTATCATCGGTGACTATAACATCGGTGGTGACGCTTGGGCTTCTCGTACTCTGTTGGAAGAGATGGGTCTGCGCGTTGTTGCTCAATGGTCTGGTGACGGTACTATCGCCGAGATGGAACTGACTCCTAAGGTTAAATTGAACCTGCTTCACTGCTACCGTTCTATGAACTACATCTCTCGCCACATGGAAGAGAAGTACGGTATTCCTTGGATGGAGTATAACTTCTTCGGTCCTTCTAAGATTGAAGAATCTATCCGTAAAATTGCTGAGTTCTTCGATGACACTATCAAAGCTAAAGCTGAGAAAGTTATCGAAAAGTATAACGCTGAAGCGAAAGCGGTTATTGAGAAATACCGTCCTCGCCTAGAAGGCAAGAAAGTTATGCTTTACATCGGCGGCCTACGTCCTCGTCACACTATCGGTGCATACGAAGACTTGGGTATGGAAGTAGTTGGTACTGGTTATGAGTTCGCTCACGGTGATGACTATAAACGTACTAAAGAAGATATCGCTCGTTCAACTCTTATCTATGATGATGTTAACGAGTATGAGCTTGAAAAATTCGTTAAAAAATGAAAACCAGATTTAGTAGCTGCTGGTGTAAAAGAGAAATATGTATTCCAAAAAATGGGTCTTCCATTTAGACAAATGCACTCTTGGGATTATTCTGGTCCTTACCATGGATATGACGCATTCGCAGTATTTGCAAAAGATATGGATTTAGCTATGAACTCTCCAGTTTGGAATCATACTAAAGCACCATGGGAAACAGAAGAGGTAGGAGCTTAAGATGCAAGACGTAGAAAACATTGTTAATGGTCAAAAATTATTTCAAAAACCTGAGTACCAAGAAGTACTCGCAAACAAAAAACAATTCGAAGGTGCTGCTGGTGCAGTAGCTCCTGAGAAAGTTGAAGAGATTGCTGAGTGGACAAAAACTTGGGATTATCGTGAGAAAAACCTTGCTCGTGAAGCTATTACAGTTAACCCTGCAAAAGCTTGTCAACCACTTGGTGCTATCATGGTTGGTTTAGGTATTGAAAATACTATGCCATATGTTCATGGTTCACACGGTTGTGTTGCGTATTTCCGTTCATACTTTACTCGTCACTTCAAAGAGCCAACACCATGTGTATCTGACTCTATGAGTGAATCTGCAGCGGTATTTGGTGGTCTTTCAAATATGAAAGATGGTTTACGTAACTGTAACGCTATGTATAAACCAGAGCATATCTCAGTTTCTACTACTTGTATGGCTGAAGTTATCGGTGATGACTTAAATGCTTTCATTACTGGTGCTAGAGAAGAAGCTGAGGGTGAATTAGATGATTTACCAATTACTTATGCTCACACTCCATCATTCGTTGGTAGCCACATTACTGGTTATGACAACATGATGAAATCGACTTTAGAGCAACTTAACCCAGAAAGAAGCGAAAAAGTTGTTGAAGAGGGTCGTATCAACATCATCCCTGGTTTTGAACCGTACTTAGGTTCTTTAGCAGAGGTTAAAGAGATCGCTGGTATGTTCAGTGATAAAATCCATATGATCGGTGATCACGAAGCTCAATGGAATACAGGTGCTGGTTCATATTCACTATATGCTGGTGGTACTCCATTAGATATCGTTAAAACTGCTATCAATGCAGAAGCGACAATCTCTTTACAAAAATATTCTACAGTGCAAACTGCTAAGACTATTAAAAATAAATGGAAACAAGGTTATGAAACTTGTAATCCAATCGGTTTAGCTGGAACTGATGCATTCGTTATGAAACTTGCTGAACTTACTGGTAAAGAAGTACCAGAAGAATTAAAAGCACAACGTGGTCAACTTGTTGATGCTATGCAAGATTCTTATCCGTATATGCACGGTAAAAAATTCGCAATCTATGGAGATCCTGACTTCTTATTAGGTCTTGTATCTTTCATCGTTGAGATGGGTGGTATTCCAACTCACGTTCTTTGCCACAATGCGCCAAGAAAAGGTTGGGAAGATGATATGAAAGCTATCATTGCTAAATCTCAATGGGCTGAAGAATGTCAAATTTGGCCTGGTAAAGACTTATGGCACTTACGTTCATTACTATTCACTGAGCCAGTTGATTTCATGATTGGTAACGTATATGGTAAAGAGCTTTACCGTGATACTGGTACTCCTTTAATTAGAATTGGGTTCCCTATCTTTGATAGACACCACCTACATAGATACTCTATGAGTGGATATAAAGGTGCATTAAACTTATTAACTTGGATTACAAATTCTGTTCTTGATCAACTTGATGAAGAAACAAAAGATATAGCAAAAACTGACTATTTCTTTGACTGTGTAAGATAAGTATATTTATTCATTTATTCTCCCGCTAGAGAGGTTTTCCTCTCTGGCTTTTTTTTAACATAACGTTATGTAAAATATGATATAAGGAATTTTTGATGAAAATAAGTGCTAGAAATCAGCTCCAAGGTGTTGTACATTTTTTAGATGAGGGGACGATAGATACTTCGGTTTATGTTAGATTGCAAAGTGGATATACATTAGTAAGTATCATTACAAATGAAGCTGTAGCTGATCTAAAACTTGAGATGGGTGATGATGTAATTGTATTTTTTAAATCAAGCAGTGTACTGATTATGACAGATATATCTTTAGGAATTAGTGCACGAAATAAGTTTCAAGGAAACATAAAAAAGATTAAACATGCTGAAGTTACTGCTCAGATTGTCGTTGACATAGGAAACAATGAAAAAATAGTGTCTACTATAACGCAAGATGCTGTAGAGCTTTTAGAACTTCAAACAGACAAAAATGTAAGTGCTATAATAAAAGCAACGGATGTGATGATCGCAAAATAGTTTTTTAAAAATATTTCAAAGGAATAGTTCTTGTATATAGCAGATATAATAGCAAAGAGATTAGGGATTATTTTTATGGAATATGTAATTTTAGGATTAACGATGCTACTGTATGTTACTGGCATTGGATTATATGCAAAAAAAGTGTCTACAAAGGCTCAACAATGAGTCATGCGACACTAGAAGATACATACAATTTTGCAAAGAAATTTTCTCATTATAAAGATTTTTACACTAAGTCAAACGGATTGATATTTTCAAAACTTGGACTTGGTACATTTAATAAAGAGCCATATAAAGAGGAAAACTATGTTTTTCATTATATCGAGGGTGTAAAAGAAGCAGTTAGACAAGGTATAAATCTTATAGACACTGCAAGTAACTACCGCTATGGACAAAGTGAAAAAGAGATTGGTGAAGCCCTAGGAGAACTTTTTGAAGCAGGTGAAGCAAAACGCGAAGAGCTTATTATCTGTTCAAAAGGTGGATTTATCCAACTAGATTACCCATTTCCAGAAAATCCTTACACTTGGATTGAAGAAAATCTAATAAAAACAGGTTTCGCAACAAAAGAGGATATTGAACTTGATCAGCACTGTATGACTCCAGATTTTGTAGAGTGGAGTTGTAAAAGAAGTATAGAAAATTTAGGTGTTGATAATTTAGATATTTATTATCTTCATAACCCTGAGATGCAGTTAATGCGTTTAGGTGAAAAAGCTTTTTACAAACAGATTGAAAAAATATTTACTCGTTTTGAAAAGTTAGCTGATGAAGGTTTATTTCACAGTTATGGTGTAGCTGTTTGGAACGGTTTTACATCAGAAAACTCTAATGAGCTTATCAGTTTAGAAAAACTTGTTGAGTGTGCTATCAAAGTTGCAGGGATGAACCATAGATTTAAATATATTCAACTTCCTTTTAATATGGGGAAAACTGCAGCATATACAAATGAGACGCAAAAAGTGGATGGGATGCCATGTAGTGTGATTAATGCTGCACACAATCTTGGAATAGGTGTAATTAGCTCTTCAGCACTATTGCAGATGAATCTATTTAAAAAATCGTTTACGGCTGAGACGGGTGTTATTTTAGATGATAGTATGACACTGAAAAATGATATTCAATTAGCACTACAGTTCGTTCGATCAACTCCAGGACTTATAAGCTCATTATTTGGCTCGAAAGTTCCTGTACATGTGAGAGAAAATTGTGAAATTTCAAAAGTAAAAGCAGTTAAAAGAAGCAAATATGATTTGCTTTATAGGTTATAGTAGATGATCTATGACATTATAGTCGTTGGTGGTGGTGTGGCTGGTCTTATGGCTGCAATAGAAGCAAAAACTAGTTCAAATAAAGTTGCACTCATTACAAAGGGAAACTTGTTTAAATCAAACTCTGCGATTGCAAGTGGTGGTATAAACGCTGTTCTTGATCCAAACGATAAAGAGGCGATACGATTTCATGTAGTAGATACGATTCGTGGTTGTTTTGGACTTGAAAATGGAAAAGCTATCCGTTATATGTGTGAACATGCTCCGCACTTGATTCAAAAACTTGTTGATTACGGTGTAGAGTTTGACAAAGATGAAAACGGTAATATTGCACAAAGAAGTTTTGGTGGTGGACGGACTCAACGGACTTGTTACGTTGGTGATAAAACTGGTGCGGCTATTACACAAGCGCTTATAAAAAAAGCAAAGAGTGTAGGGGTTACATTTTTAGTAAATAATTTCATCATGAACTTAACAAGTTTAAATAACCGTGTAAGTGGAGTTGTAGCACTGCGTCGATCTGATTCATCAGTTGTTGTATATCCTGCAAAGTCAGTTGTACTTGCTGGTGGTGGATATGCTGGAATATACAGAGGGCATACTACAAATGCACAAGATTATTCTGGAGATATGTCAGCTATAGCACTTCGAGCGGGGCTTACATTAAAAGATATGGAGTTTGTACAGTTTCATCCAACAGGATTACATAAAACTTCTTATTTAGTCAGTGAAGCAGCTCGTGGTGAAGGTGGTTATCTTATCAATGAAAAGGGTGAGCGATTTGTCAATGAGTTAGAGCGTAGAAATGTTGTAAGTTATGCGATCTCTAAACAGATAGAAGCTGGACATAAAGTTTATATCGATCTACGCCACATACCAAAAGAGGTAATTGAAACAAAACTACCAAGCTTATATAAAGCTGCATATAATCAAGCAGGAATTGATGTTACACAAGAGCCACTTGAAATTCGTCCAGTAGCACACTACTCAATGGGTGGTATAGAATCAAACATGACAAAAACTGCACTTAAAGGCTTATTTGTATGTGGAGAATGTGCCGCTGAGGGGATTCACGGAGCAAATCGTTTAGGTGGAAACTCACTTTTAGAGGGTGTGGTTTTTGGAGAATTAGCAGGAGAGAATGCTCTTGCGTATTCTCAAAACAGAGAGTATTTACCAATTGACTACAACCAAGTTGTCAAAGATCAAAAAATGGTTGATTGGATTTTTGATCAAGATACCTCTAAAAACTTCAATGCTATGAGAATCTCTATGGGTGAATCTATGTTTAAATACGCTGGAATTCACAGAAGTGAAACGAGTTTGCAAAAAGCGTTTGATTATTTAAAATATCTTCGTAATGAAACAATTACTTTGCATTGTATTGACAAAACTAGACATAATAATGTAGAGTTAATCTCTATCTTGGAGTTAAGAAATGCACTAGAAGTAGCAGAAGCAGTAGTCCTTGCAGCAATGTTAAGACAAGAGAGCCGCGGTGCTCACCACCGAGATGATTTTCTTAAAGATGATTTTAGTCTTCAAAAATCGATCTTGGTAAGTGAGCCTAAAAAAGGGTATTTTGATGTGCGTTATGAGGACAAAGGGCTCATCAAATGGATACGAAATTTAATAAAAGGATAAATAAATGGCAAAAGTTATGTTAAGAGAAAGTGACGGAGAGATTTTTTTCTATATTGCAAAAAAAGATATGGAAGAAACAATAGAGACTTTAGAGTTTGATAGTGATGAAAAATGGGGTGGTGAAGTTGAGCTAAGTAATGGTGAAACTTGGTGGATACAACCTGGTCCAAAGAACTTACCAAAAGAGGAAGTTTGTAAAAAAATAGCAGACTGATTAAAACTTAGTCACTTTTTGCATAGGAACTCAATGTATTAACTGTATAATTGGTTAAAAAATGAGGTTATATGCTAACACAATGTGAACAGTGTTTAACACACAAAGAATTAAAAGTTTTATATGATATTGCTTCGCTTATTTCAGATTCAAGAGATATTCAAAAATCATTAGAGAAAAGTTTACAAGCACTAAAGAATTCTCTTCATCTCGATAATTGTGTAATTTACGAGATAGAAGATGAACTCTTAAAGGTATACGCTTCTTTAGGGTTTAGCAAGTTTCAAAAAGTAAATTCAGAGTATAAGATAGGTGAAGGTGCTACAGGATTAGCTGCGCAAAGTGGCGAGCCGGTAGTTATTGAAAATGTTCATAATGACATACTATTTTTAAATAAATCGGGCAATAAAAGTACAAATACTATTTCCTATATTGCTGTCCCGATGATAGCAGAAAATGATGTTATTGGCGTTATTGGCGCAAATATAACAAAAGACACACAGATAGATTTTGAAGAGACAGTAAGAATATTGTCAATTATTAGTTCATTATTTGCACAGTATATAAATTCACATACTGTAATAGAGCAAGAAAAACAAAGATTACAAGAGTTAAAACAGTATTATAAAATGGAGTGGGACTCAAAAGTACACAACTTCGGAGACATTGTTGGTGATAGTGAACAAATGCAAAATGTTTATAAAGTTGTGGAGAGAATTGCTCAAAGTGATGTAACTGTACTTGTTCGTGGTGAAACAGGAACAGGTAAAGAGCTTGTTGCTGCTGCTATTCATAAAAGAAGTAAACGTGCAGATGAGCCGTTTATCAAACTTAACTGTGCGGCAATTACAGATACCCTACTTGAGAGTGAACTTTTCGGGCATGAAAAGGGTGCATTTACCGATGCTAAAGAGACAAGAAAAGGTCGTTTTGAACTTGCAGATGGTGGAACACTATTTTTAGATGAGATCGGGGATATCTCTGCTTCTGCACAAGTAAAACTGTTACGTGTACTTCAAGAACGTGAGTTTGAACGTGTTGGTGGTAGTAAAACGATCCATGTAAATGTTCGCCTTGTAGCTGCAACAAATCGTGATCTAGAGCAGATGGTAAAAGATGGCGAATTCCGTGAAGATCTTTACTACCGTTTAAATGTAATCCCTATCGATCTACCACCACTTAGAAAACGTGGAAAAGATATAGCACTACTTGTAAACTTCTTTTTGGAACGCTCTATGCAAAACCACAAAAAGCGAGTACTCATTACCGATGAAGCGATGGCTAAGTTGATGTCTTATCCATGGCCAGGTAATGTTCGTGAATTAGAAAATACTATTGAGCGTATAGTTCTAATGGGTAATGAAGATGGTATAAATGCTGAAGATATGAGTTTACTTCTTCCAGCACTAAAAAATACTGAACTGTTTGAAAAAGAGATGCAAACTTCTAATGCACATGAGAGTTATTCTACAGAAGATATGACGTTAGAAGATATCGAAAAAGATGCACTTATCCGCGCGTTAGAGCGAACAAATGGAAATCAAGCAGAAGCTGCAAAAAACCTTGGAATTACACAAAGACAGATAGGATACAAGGTAAAAAAATATGGAATCTAATGTTGTATACAAAGGTGAGTCTCTAGAGCTGTGTGAAGATTTTATAGATATCGGATATATGGCTGAAAATATAGAAGTAACAGACTCAAAAGGTGAATCAAAAGAGATCAGAAGAAGTCATCCAGATAAGTCGATGACACTGTTAGTTTCTTTTCCACACGATCAAGAAAACTTTACAGATGAGATATTAAAGATTGATGAACTTTTACATCATATACAAGTAGATATACACTGCTATATGATCTTTGATGCAGGTTTTGAAAAACAAAGTGTTATAAAAAATAGAATGAAAAAATTTGAGATAGTTTTGGACACTGAAGATGAGTTTGGAAATATGTACGGGACAAAACTTGTAAGTGGTTCACTAGAGAACAAACTCACTAAATCTTTGTTTCTCATAAGCAAAGATGGTGCTGTTTTTTATCTTGATATGCCAAGTGATTTAGAAAAACCATTTGATTTGGAGAGATTAAGAATAGAGCTAAACAAAGCCTATACTAGCTACACTGGTGTTGGGTGTCACGGATAAACATAGTTATTATATGTTTATAAGTCTTATTTAATTAAAATAACAGGTAAATCATATAAAGGATTTACTTGTATTTTCATCTACTTATTTTAGTATTTGCTTTTATTTTCTCATCTTGTGGTTCCTCTTCAGAAGATAAAACTATTGCATCTTCATCTTGTGAAGGTGAGGAGTTACAAAGAACACGATATCAAAGCCCAACTGCCCAGAGTCTTGAACAGTGTGTTCAAGAGACACAAGCTAGAACATGTAGTGATAATACTCTTAGTGAATGGAGTGGTAGTTTTAAATATTTATCATGTATAGCTCATCCAAGTTCACAAGGAAGTCTAGCTCGTTGGCAAATGAGCCAAATAGAGTATGCTGGTGGTTTTCGTATTCAAGATGGAAAAGTGGGGAGTGGTACATACTCTGATTTCAAATATTCACCAGGTGTTTTTACTATCGATGAAGATGCGGGTTCTATCTTTACAGTGACACATGAGTATGAACAAGGTTTTACAGAAATTGGATTGCCAGAATTAACTTTAAGTGAAGATCCAGCTGATTTTGTACAATCAAACACTCTTATTCAATCATCAGTTCCAGTTTATCAGACTGATCGCGATGTTACGGGAATAGATGCAAATTTTAGAGTAACAGGGATGTATTTACTGAATAATCAACTGATTGTAAATTATTTTAATTGGTATGATGGTGCAGGAAGTGAGAGAGACACAACAATGATTTTTAAAGATGCATCCGACTTGAACAACTCTGAACTTATCGGTCCGTTTCAAATGGGTGGTGCTACTCATGCAGCTGGTTGGATAACACCGATTCCACTTTATTGGCAGGAGAGTTTAGGCGGTACTCATATTAGTGGAATGAGTCAAGGATCAATTAATGGAAGACTCTCTTTAGGACCATCGGCATTTATATGGACACCCGAAGATGAATTAACTTCTGCAACTCAAGGCTCTGCAATAGAGACTATTAAAGCACTTGATTACCCTTTAGGGCACATGCTTTATGATACTGAAATTTTTGATGCAAATGAAACAGATTCTTATAATAAAACATTCAACAATCATCTTTGGACTGTAACAAGTACAACAGGTTATGGGCTTATTATCCCTGGGACTTCAACTTATATGGTTATAGGGCATTCATCGGGGCATTACTCAAGTATTGGATATAAAATCACGCAGGATAATGGTCATTTATGTGGCGGTCCATGTTCATATGAAGCAGATGATCAGTATAACTTTTATTGGCTGTATGATGTGAATGATCTTATTTCGGTTGTCAATGGTGAGATGGAAGCATGGGATGTTCGTCCATACGATTATGGGGAGTTTGATACTATTGGCAATACCCATAGAATAGCAGCTGCACATTACAATGAAGATGAAGATATACTTTATATCTCTTTAGCTGGTGGGGATCCATTAACAACATACGGGCAACCAGCACTTTTTGTAGCATATCACTTAAACCCTTAGCACATTTGAACTACAAAGGAATAGTTTCTGTAAGTGTTTAAGACATAGACCAACATATCGGATGGATTATGGAAAATATAACAGAAAAATTACAAAGCGGAGAGCTGGTTCCATTTATTGGGATGGGTGTTTTTGAAAACACTAAAGCTAAAGATGGAAGTACGCTGCCGTTTGACAGTGACAGTATGATTTTGGCACTTAACAATGGTCGTGCTATGAGTGCTAGATTGATGTACGAGTATAGCCGTGCAGCAATGAGTTTAGAGCAAAGAAAAGGGCGTGAGTTTATCATACAAATGACAAATCATATTTACGCTTCTAAAGAGTATGATTTACCATTTGCATACGAATATTTTAAAGCTATCAAACCAAAATATATGATCGATACAAACGTAGACGATAGTGGTTGTAAAGTGTATGAAGATGTTGAGCATTTTATGATCACTGGAGTTTCAAGAATTACTGCTGATTATGATAGATTTATCATCTATAAATTTAACCCACAAACAAAAGAATATGTAAGAATTGAAAAAGAGGAATTAAACGACTCTTTACCAATCCTTTTTAAACCTATGGGATGTATGATCCCTGAGATGAACTTTATCATCTCTGATGCAGACTTTGTTGACTGGCTCACAGAAGCTATGGGTGGGTATGCACTTCCACCATTTTTAAAAGAGTATAAAAAAGAGAAGTCATATCTATTTTTAGGTGTTGATTTTTCACGTGATACTTTTAGAATGGTTGCACATGAGATAACACTTGGGCTTAACAATGGTCTAGTAGTTTTAGATAAAGAAGAACTAACAAAAAAAGAGAACAAATTTGTCTCTACACATAATCTCGAAGTATTACAACAAAGTAGTGATGCTTTCTTAAAGGCTTTATAATGAGTGATTTAGTTTGTGACTTTTGTGGAAAAAGTGTAAAAGAAGTAGAGAAGATTTTTAGTGCAGAAAATGCACATATTTGTAATGAATGTATAGGAACTTGTTCAGATATCATTGCTAAAGAACACTTAAAAAAAGAGCGTGCTCAGTTTCAAAAAGGGTTAAATATCCCGACACAAATTAAAGAGCACCTTGACAATTATGTAATCGGTCAAGATGAAGCAAAAAAAGTGCTTTCAGTTGCTCTGTATAACCACTATAAACGTATAGATAAACCAACTTTCAAAAATGTAGAGATCGAAAAAAGTAACATTTTGCTAGTTGGACCAACTGGTAGTGGTAAAACACTACTTGCAAAATCTTTAGCAAAAATCATGGATGTTCCATTTGCAGTTGCTGATGCTACAGCACTTACAGAAGCTGGATATGTTGGAGAAGATGTTGAGTCTATCCTTTCACGTTTACTTGCTTCGGCAGATTATGACATCGAACGTGCACAAAAAGGGATTATCTACATCGATGAGATCGACAAAATTGCAAACCAAAGTGAAAGTGCAACAAGTGGACGTGATGTAAGTGGCGAAGGTGTACAACAAGGTTTACTTAAAATCTTAGAGGGTGGGGAAGTGTATGTACCACTTAAAGGGAGTCGTAAAAGTTCTTCTGCTGAAACAGTTCTATTTGATACTACACACGTACTTTTCATTTGTGGTGGTGCTTTTGTTGGACTTGTCGGCGATGATGAAAAAAAGAAAAAATTCTCACCTAAAAAGATGGGATTTTTAAAATCAAGTGACGATGAAGTGAAACAAAAAGAGATCGAAGCAAAAGATTTGATAAACTTCGGACTTATCCCAGAATTTATAGGGCGTATACCAGTGATCGCTTCACTTAACCAGCTTTCAATTGATGATCTTATCCGTGTACTCAAAGAGCCAAAAAATGCGATCATAAAACAATACCAAGCACTTTTTGAACTTGATGGAATTGAGTTAGAGTTTAGTGAAGATGCACTTGAAGAGATAGCACATGAAGCAGATGATAAAGGTGTCGGTGCTCGTGGTCTTCGTGGAATCATAGAAAAAATCATGTTGCCATTACAATACGAACTCCCAGCAAAAGAGGGTGTTGAAGCGTGTACAATCACAAAAGATTTTATAGATGGCAAAAAAGATGTAGAGCTTCGTTTTGAGAAAAAAGGTAAAAAGACCGATAAGGAGGCAAACTAAGATGGATGATCAATCAACTGTTTATGAATGGGCAAAAACGTATAACTTTACAGAGCAAGAGATCCACTACGCTACAATTTTGGCACTGAAAATTTTAGATGATGAGTGTCAAATGGATTATGACAACTACAATCTTTTTATGTCTGTGTATGATGGGATCAAAGATAAAGCAAATACACCTTTTAATCTCAGTGTACACAGTATCATAGACCTAGCACGTGCAAAAGATCCGATCAAAGCTGATCCTGTGTATAAGGACATGATCACAGAACTTCGTGTAACTATGATGAAAGATATGGAAAAACCAATCATGAAAGCGTATAAGAATCTTGTTTGGGATGTGATAAGCTGTTAGCAAACGTAAATTTCTTTACGTTTGCAGCTTAGGAACCGCAGACGATGTCTGAAGGACCGTCGAGGACAAAAAGCTGTTAATTTATACAATGATATTTATATATTCTTCTGTATAATTTTACAGAGGTAAATATATGAATATTAATATCTATGCAGACTCCGTTGAGCAAGACAATACTTCACATAATAATAACCATGATATGCAAGAGCATCTAGGCTCTAATGATGAGGTTATCAATAAAACAAAATGGACACCTCTAGTTGGTGGTGGACAATCAAATAAAAGTCATCGTATAGTCAAAATAAGCGATGAACGTATCGCTTTTAAAATCAGTCTTTCATCCATTTTCGCTTACTCAATTTTTATCTTTGCTGGGGTAGTGGCAATAGTTAGTATAGTATTTGGTCCTGCACTTGGTTTGCATGGAACAGTAAATCATCCTGCCCTTGGTTTAGGTATGGGTGTGCTTTTTATAGGTGTTGGTATATTTCTTCTTTATAAAGGGAGTATACAAATAAGATTTGATAGTCGATTAAAGGCTATGTGGCACGGTAAAGTAGACCCCGATAGTATACTAAATAAAGGGAGTATATCTCATTACACTTCATTAAAAGAGTTACACGCTATACAAATTATTCAAGAGTTTATAAAGGGTGAATTTAATGGAGATTCTAGAAAACAATCTTTTTACAGCTATGAACTTAACCTTATCATGCATGATGGTAAACGTGTCAATGTACTCGATCATGGAAATAAAAAAGCTATTTTCAAACAAGCCAATGCTATTGCCCAGATGTTTCATGTACCCATTTGGGATGGATGTAGAAGCTTCCCATCTACTCAAAGAGGTTTAGGTGGTATAGCGGGTAAAATTTTTAGATTTGGAAACATGGTAAGGAACTTAATGTGGATAGCTAGTGCTATTTTTTTTGTATATGGATTTTATTACTTATATACTAAGTATGTTGAAGCCCAAAACGATGAGAAACAATTTAGCTCTTTAACACAAGAACAAAAATCTGCATTAGCACAAACACTAAGCTATGAGCTTGTAACAAAAGCAAAAGAGAACAAACTCTCCATGGGTATGCTTGATAACTCTATACATAAAGGTGCATATGTTAATGAAAAAGATGAGTTAGGCAGAACAGCACTTTTTTATGAAGTGATGTACAAGAATTTTGATATGATAAATTCATTGATTAAAAAGGGTGCAGATATAGATGTCGTTGACAATGAAGGAAAAGGTTTAAAAGATTTGCTAGACCCAATCAAAGATAAATTTTTATATTACTACATAGTTGATGCACAGCTGAGAAAAGATGCACAAAGTAGAGGAAAAATGCTTATCTCTGTTGATCGAAAATTTGATCCTGCGGGTAATCTGATTTCGCAACAAGTGCATGAACGGTAATTTTGCAAATTTCTATAAAAAATTGTCAATTTGTCATATTATTTTTTTAAAATGATTTTTTAGATAGAATTTGTATCTATATGGAAAAGCTAGGGAATTAAATGCACAAATACAACACCATAGATTTATTTGCAGGAATAGGTGGGATCAGATTAGGTTTTGAGCAGACAAATAGAGTTAAAAATGTATTTTCTGCTGAAATTGATCCCTATGCTTGTAAAACTTATGAAGCAAATTTCCATGAAAATCCATACTGTGATGTTACCTCTTTGGACGAAGAAAAAATAAACAATATTGATAACTTCGATATTTTACTCGCTGGTTTTCCTTGTCAAGCTTTCTCTATTGCTGGAAAAAGAGGTGGGTTTGAAGATACACGAGGGACACTTTTTTTTGATGTTGCACGTATTATAAAACAGAAACAACCTAAAGCATTTTTGCTTGAAAATGTAAAAGGGCTTATGAGCCATGATAAAGGGAAAACTTTTAATACAATTATAAATGTACTGAAAAATGAGCTTGGGTATACTGTGTACACACAGGTATTAAATGCTAAAGATTTTAATGTACCACAAAAAAGAGATAGAATTTATATAGTCGGTTTTAAAGAGAAAATCTCTTTTTCTTTCCCACAAACAAAAATACTCCAAAAAAATATACAAGATATTTTAGAAAAAAAAGAAGTTAGTAGTAAGTATTATCTCTCCAACACTTATCTAAATACATTACGAGCTCATAAGGCAAGACATCAAGAAAAAGGTAACGGTTTTGGTTATGAAGTTTTAAAATACAACGATATAGCTAACACTTTAGTTGTAGGTGGTATGGGCAGAGAGAGAAACCTTGTTGTTGATCAAAGATTAACTGATTTTACACCAAAGACAAATATTAAAGGTGAAATAAATCGAGAGTACATAAGAAAAATGACACCAAGAGAGTGGGCGAGATTGCAAGGTTTCCCAGATACATTTACTATACCTGTTTCAGATGCACAAGCGTATAAACAATTTGGTAACTCAGTGAGTGTTCCAGTCATTAATGCAATAGCTAAAGAGATAATTAACCAACTTGACATTAGATATTTTGAAAATCTAAACTATCATTTACCAGAGATAAACCTTCATCATCATGTGAACCAACAAATGACAATAGGTGCGTAATGGCATTAAATAAAGGTGAATGGAGTGAAATTTATACCTTTTTGAAGTTATTGGGAGATGGGAAACTTTATGCTGCCGATGCAAATCTCAATAAAATAGAAGATATTTATTATCCTATCATCAACATTTTAAAAGAAGAACCATCTCAAAACTTAGAATTTCACTATGGTAGTGTCATAAAAGTTTACAACCAAAACAAAGAAGAGATTTTAGCTCTGCCTATAGAGGAGTTTCAAAAACAATCATTATATTTATTGGAGCAGATTCGATCAAACAAGTCAAAAGATGGTGCTTTTGATATTCCAGAAGTTATTGATTTTTTAGAGTCTATAAAAATAACAAAACTAAAAGCAAAGTCAAAAGAAAAAAGAGACATAACACTCACTGTTCACGATATAAATACAGGGCTTAATCCAACGCTTGGTTTTAGTATAAAATCATATCTAGGTAATAGCTCTACGATCATAAATGCAAGTGGAAAAACAAACTTCCTTTTCAAGATAGAAAATACAGAAAATCTCATACAAACAGAGATACAAAGAATTAACGCTTTAGTAAATAAACGTCAAAAAGCAGATATAAAAACAAGAGTAAAAGAGCTTTATAAATTTGGATGTAAATTAGTTTATAACGATATGGATGATAATAACTTCAAGCAAAACCTTACAATGATAGATAGTTTGTTTCCAAATATAATGGGTGAAATATTGAAAATATACTATAGTGCTGAGGCAATAACCGTAAAAGATCTTTTAAATACGGTAACCACTATAAACCCATGTAACTATGATCTTTCATCCCAGCATCCATTTTATGAATACAAACTAAAATCATATCTTACAGATGCAGCACTTGGAATGACTCCAGGAACAAAGTGGAGTGGAAAATATGATGCAAATGGCGGATACATTATTGTAAAAGAGGATGGCGAACTTGTTTGTTATCATATCTATAATCGTAATGAATTTCAGGAGTATTTATTAAACAATACAAAGCTTGAAACCCCGAGTAGTTCAAGAAATGGATTTGGAACTATTTTTGAGAAAGATGGAGAGTTTTATATAAAACTAAATTTACAAGTTCGATTTCTCTAGTTCTATGCTAAGTCGCAAAATTCCAAATTTGGAAGATTAGGACACTCTAGTGAGTTGTCATTGATATAGAGATTTTTTAGTTTTGTGAGTTTTGTAAAAGAGTCTGGGTACTCTTTAATCTCATTTTCTTCAATATCCAACTCCAAAAGGTTTTCTAATTCCCCTATACACTTTGGTAACTCTTTGAGTTGATTTGCACTCACACTTAAGTGATTGAGTTTCTTGAGTTTACAGATATTATCTGGTAAATATTCAAGCTCGTTATTATCGAGTGTAAGGATTTGTAAATCCTCTAAAGCCTCCAGATCAAAGTTTATTTTTGAAATGTTATTATCGTTGAGGTTGAGTTTTATGAGCATATCATGTGCTTCAAGCGATGGAAGATCGTTGATCTCATTTCCCTCTAACAGTAAAGTCTCCAGCTCTTCAATCTGTCCTATAGAAGCAGGAAGCGTTGTAAAGTTATTGTATGAAAGATCAAGGTAATAAAGTGAACGCATATCGCCAAATATTTCAGGTAACGAATCAAGATTGTTTGTATCTAGAGAGAAGTAAAGCAATTTTTTGAGCTTTTTCATCTCAGAAGGTAACTCTTCGATCATATTTGCAGCCATTGTAAGACGAGTGATTGAAGTAAGTTTACAAAACTCTTGAGGAAGCTTTTTTAATCTGTTCCCATTAAGATTTAGGATCATGAGTGATTCTAGTCCACCTATGGAGTTTGGTAAAGCAGTGAGAAGATTGTTTTCACACTGTAAGTTTTTTAGTTTTTTTAAATTTCCTATGCTTTTTGGAAGTTCAGAAAGCCTGTTGTTTGAGAGTTTTAAAACCATCAAATTTGGTAAAAAGCCTATGCTTGGAGGAAGCTCTCTTAGTTTACATTTTGAAAGGTCTAGTATAGATAGATTTGCTAATGTATCGATATCTGTGGGAACTTTGGACTGAAGCCCTTTACTTTTAACCCACCGTGCAAAATCTTTGAGTATATCTTCCATCATCTCTCCTAATTTGCATTCATTTGATCTATGAGAAAATCTATCTCTTCGTAGTCGATCTCTCCAAACTCTATCATTTGAAATAGAGCCATGAGAGGACGTCTGCAACAGGTTTTATTACACCCAGTTACTAGTTTTTTTGCTTTTTTATAGGGAAGATCAGTAGCGCGCAAAATCTCCTCTGCTTCGATGACAGTTTTAGAACCGCACTCGCAAATAATTTTGCTTTTCATCTCTTCCAAGGACATATTATACCCCTATTTTAAAAAGTCGTGCTTCGCCTTAAAGTCAACAACGTCTTTCATTGCAACTTGAACTGATTCGCTGAGTGTTAAAAGTCTTTCATAATCAGTCCAGATTGTATCTTCAACTATATCATGAATTTCACCAGCTAATTCTACCACTTTTCTTTTGTAACCAGCATACTCTTTTTTGATCTCTTTTTCTTGTTCATTTGATGACATTTGTTTGTTCTCCTTAATTGTAAATTTAAAATCCGTACACCATCTCTAGATCGATGTTGGGTTTGTTGTTTGTATATAAAAGTGAATACTCTTCACTCAGGTCAAAATTGTACGACTTGTACAAATTTGTGATCTCATTTACATCGCTTGGCACATACGCCATGATCTTTTTAAGACCTCTATGATAGATAACACCACGTAGTATTTTTTCAGCATCTATATACGCTGCATCTTCCATAACCCATGGAGAGATTTTAATAAGCGTTTTATCGATCGCATAAGAGTGTTGGTACCCAAACTCTGTTGAGAGAACGAGTGATGACTGTTTAAAAAGCACATCTTTTATATAGTCTGATCTCGCTTCATTAAAAGCACGTTTATCTAGTTTTGTCACAGTTGGCATATAGTTCTCTTGAGCGATGCTTTTTGCTGTTGCATTTGAGAAGTTAAATGCAGGTGCTCCACCGCTATAGATTGCTTTTTTGAACTTCGCATACTCTTTAAAGCCAAAAGCCATAAGCATAGTTTTTTCATCTTTTTTACTCATAATACAGATCGATTTACTCTCATCGTTTATGTTGTTGAGTAAAAGCTTTACAAGTCTTTTTTTTATATCGTCTTTGATGTTTGGCATATAGTGAAAATTGTTAATCAAAATAGTATTTTGCATCTCATAAGCCGATATAAAAGCAACAAGTGTTTTTTCATCATACGCCCCAAAACATAAAGACTGGTCTTGATGAAAAGTTTTAAGTACAACAGATTTGTCTATTGTAACTACATTGCTAAAAGCTTCCAGATCTGCACTGAAGCTCTTAGCTCTGATCCATCCTATGAACATAAATACAACTCCACTAATTCACTTGGTTCTAAAACACTTTTTCGTCCAGTTACGATCTCACGAACTTTCGGTAAAAGGTTTTGCACTTTAGATGCAACTGGTGTGATCCCAAATGCTTTTAGGTGATAGTTGATCGTAGATGTACCAGAGTGTTTTCCGATCGGGAAAAATCTGTGAAGTCCAACCATCTCTGGCTCAAATGCTTCGTACGCGTTAAGAGATTTTATCATCCCATTTACGTGGATGCCAGACTCATGTGAGAATATATCGCGTCCAACGATCGGTCTGTTATGACCTATTTGTCTATTTGCTGCATGTGCTACGCTTTGTACTAAAGTTTGCAGTACCAAAGGATCTATATAACGCTCCTCTTTAAACTGGTGTTTTAAACTCATAAGCACCTGTTCAAACGATGCATTTCCAGCGCGCTCACCAAGACCAATAACAGTAGTGTTTGCACTGACAGCTCCAGCTTCAAATCCAACTATAGAGTTTGCAGTAGCCATGCCAAAATCGTTGTGCATGTGCATCTCAATATCAAGATCGGAGTGTGTTGTAAGGTAGCTGATCTTCTCATACGTTGTGTGTGGAGTAAGAATTCCCACTGTGTCACAGTAACGAAATCTGTCAGCTCCAAGAGAGCTTCCAAAGTTCATGATCTCAGCTAAAAAACTCTCATCTGCGCGTGATGAATCTTCACCACCGATGCACACAAAAAGACCCTCTTTTTTTGCGAGTGTTACAACCTCTTCAAGGTTTCTAAAAAGTCTCTCTTTATCACCGCCTAGTTTTACATCGATCAGAGTTTGTGAAACAGGAACTGAAAGATCAACTGCTTTTACTCCGCACTCTAAAGAGGCTTCCAAGTCACTAAGTGTAGCTCTGTTCCAAGTCATGATGCGAAGCGGAAGGTTAAGAGCTAAAATCTCTTTTATATCTTCTTGCTCTTTTGAGCCCATAGCAGGTATGCCAACTTCTAGTTCATCTGCTCCAGCGGCATATAAAAGTCTAGCAATTTCAAGTTTTTCTTGCGTATTAAATGCAACATAAGGAGCCTGCTCGCCATCACGAAGTGTAGTGTCATTGATCAACGCCATAAGAACTCCTTGCATAGTAATTGAGTATATATATACAGAAAGTGTTCCGTTATTGCATTTTTGATATATATTGAAGAAAATGTAAAGTAATCGTTAAAATGATATAATAATGTAAAAATTGTAAAGCTTTGTAGAAGTTGTAGGAAAGGTAGTAATGTTTTATTCACCGTTAAGATATCCTGGTGGGAAACACAAATTATCTGCTTTCATTGCTAGGATTTGTATTGATAATGATATAAATGGGCATTATGTTGAGCCTTATTCTGGTGGAGCATCAGTGGCATTATTTTTATTATTGGAAGGTTTTGTAAATAAAATTACCATTAACGATAGAGATAGATCTATATATGCTTTTTGGTATTCAGTGTTAAATAGAACAAACCAATTATGTGAGTTGATTGAAAAAACTGATATAACAGTTGAAGAATGGAGAATACAAAAAGAAATACAAAAAAGAAAGAAAACTGCAGATTTACTTGAACTTGGTTTTTCAACATTATTTTTAAATAGAACAAATCGTTCAGGCATTATAAATGCTGGAGTTATTGGAGGTCTTAAACAAGATGGACAATATTTGATGGATTGTAGATTTAATAAAATAGAACTTATTAAACGGATAAAAAAAATTGCAACAAGAAAACAAGATATAAGGCTTTATAAAAAAGATGCTATTAAACTAATCGAAAAGATAGAAAAAGAGTCTCAAAGTTCGAATGTTATATTTTATTTTGATCCTCCATATTTTTTAAAAGCAAATACTTTGTATATGAATCACTATAAAGAATCTGACCATCAAAAGGTAAGTAAAAAAATTCAGCAAATAAAGAGTATAAAGTGGGTTGTTTCATATGATAATGTTGAAGAAATTAAAACACTTTATTGTAATTATGAAAAAAAGGAATATTCATTTAAACACACTGCGTATAAAAGTAGAGAAGGACAAGAAGTTTTATTTTTTAGTCCTGAATTACTACAACCAAAAATTCCTGAATGGGATCCTTTGAAATTTTATTATTCTACTTCTGTAGAAACATCTAAAATTATGTATAAAAAATAACTTTTTATATTTAAACTATTTAAGATATAATAAGAAGAAAGATATATTATTTAATAAGGTAATTTATGAGTTGTAGATTTTGCAATATTGTAAAAAAACAATACACTTATGCAGAAGTTGATAAACCATTTTATGAAAATGATGACTTTATGGCATTAGCTTCAATTGGTTCAATGGTGAAAGGGTGGTCTTTGATCGTCCCGAAAAAACATACTTTATCAATGCAAAATTGTTATGCATCTCAAAACTTTCAAAATATTCTTGCAAAAGTTATACCTACGATGAAAAAAGAGTATGGAAACCTTGTAGCATTTGAACATGGTTCAAATGAAGAAGGTTCAATAACGGCTTGTGGAACAGATCACGCACATTTTCATATCGTGCCTTATAAAGCAAGTTTAATACCTTTTTTAAATGACTCAGAACTTTTTTGGGAAAAGTGTTTAGCATCAGAGATTCAAGAAAAGACACAAGGAAAAGAGTATCTTTTTTATATGGATATACATGATGAAGATATAGAATCTAAGTATGGTTTATTGCATATTTTAGAAAAACCAATTTCTCAATATTTTAGAAAATTGTTAGCAAGACTTATTGGAAAATCTAGTCAAGCGAATTATAAAGACCATCCTTTTTTAGAAAATTCTGAAAGCACTTCAAAAGTATTAAGTCGTCTTATAGCATAGAGGTATGATTATGGGAAAAGCAACTGTTGATAAAGAATGTGTTACACAAGTTGTTGATAATACAGTTGTAGATAATACTGATAATCGTTCAAGATACGAATATGAAAGTCAGTATCCTTTTAAAATAAGAATAGAAATATGGTGTGAGGCGATATTTCTATTTTTTATTATGATTCTTTCTATTTTACTTATTTTTTTAAATTGGAAAGGTGTTTTATCGAGTTGGTTCTCTTTAACACCAGAAGAAGCAAAAATCTTTAAAAAATACTTATATTATTCTGCTAGTGGAATGTTGGGTGGAATTACTTTTGGAACAAAATATTTTTATAGAGTTGTAGCAAGAGGTTGGTGGCATCAAGACCGAAGGGTATGGAGGATAACATCACCTTTTCTTGCTACTATAATAGCATTTATGACAGGTACATTAATTGAAGCACAATTAATTAACTCAACTAATTCCTTTTCAACAGCTTCAATAGTGGCAATAGGTTTTTTAGCTGGATATTTTGCTGATGAAGCAGTGGGTAAAATGTATGAAGTTGCAAATGTTATTTTTGGTACAAACAATACAAAAAAAACAAGTTGAGCAAAAAGGGTAAATAATAGAAGGTAAAAAAACTTTTCAGCCATCAAATTCTATTGTTTATGTGACTAAATCTAACATTAAGATTCTTTCTAAAGAAGATATATCTATAGATTTAGTTGGAGAAAAAGCTTATGGGCTTTCTTGTATACCAAAAAATTGGACGCTACCTTTTATCGTTTTATCCAAAGAATTTGTTTCAAGTAAAACTTTAACAAAGTTTGATATAGAAAACATTATCATAGCTCTAGAAAAAGTACATTTTGCTGGAAATGATATTATTATAAGATCTTCAGGATGTGTAGAAGGACTTGAGGAAAGAGGGCAGCTATATTCAAGTGATGGTAAGCTTGAATATATCAGTAATGTTTTTTTATCACTTTTAGAATTATTTTATAAGGATAAAAAACTTGATACTAATAATATACCATTAATAATTCAAAAACATATAGCTATATATTCTGAAAAAGGGCATTTATCAAACGAAAGAAGGGTTAAAAAAGATCCTAGAGATTGGATGTTAGAGATTGAAGATTTTAATTCACACGACACAATAAGTTCAATAGCAATAAGAAATTGGAGAGATGAGACTTCAATTGTAGCTTTTACTAATAAGCCTTTATATTGTGTTTTTGAAAATCGCTTAAAAAATGTATTAAGAATAGTTGCAAAATGGGGATTTGAATTTAATAAAAGATTACATTTTGAATGGGTATGGGATCATTATAATATATATATAGTTCAAGCAGATCAAGAAAAAAATATCAATGGTATAGACCCTACCAAACAATTTCAAAATTTTAGAAGTATGCAAAGTCAAAAACTAAACTTGATTGAACAAATTGAAGATAGGCATGCTATAAAATATCCAAAAATTGATAATGTATTAATATACAGAAAGCTTGAATTACCAAGTGTGCCATTATATATTTTAGAAGACCAAGCCATTATTAATAAGCTCTCCAAGGATGAATTACCTGAGCAACTTAAAAAAGATTTAGAAGAATTACTTCAAGAGCCTTTAATTATTAGAACAGATATAGCATCGGCTGATAAATCCAAAAGACAGATGTTACCAAGAGATGAAAAGAGAGATTTAGATAGTACAGTAAAATGGTTGCAAGAAACTTCCAAAACATTATTAGCAGATTCAAAACTTCATAATATAGATATAGCATTTATATTTCATAATTTTATTCCTGCTGTTTCATCAGCCTTTGCTTATGCAAAACCAAATGATAGAAATGTACAAGTAGAATCATTATGGGGATTGCCTGAAGGTTTATATTTCTTTGCTCATGATAAACATGTTATTGATACGAAGAATAATAATATAGATAAAATTTCGTTAGATAGTTTTGAAGTTAAATCTAAAGAATATTATAAAAATTTTTTTGTAGTTCCTAACTCCAAAGGGAAATGGAGTACTGAAAAGGTCGCTGTGCCATATGATTGGAAAGAATCTATACAAAATAATAACTGGATCAAAAAGATTGCTTTGCATTCGAGAAAAATAGCTGAGAATGTCGGTAAACCTTTAAGTATAATGTGGTTTGTAAATGTCCCTCAAGATATTTGTCCTGAATATATCTTTCCTTGGCATCATGAAACGTTTACTTTACAAAATAAGACTAAAAATAAAAAAAATAGAACTAAAACGCCACATGATGAATTATTAACAATTAGGACGAGCGAAGATCTATTAATATTAGAAAAAGAAACTAATAAAGAAAACTCATTTATTAAAAAAATAAATATACAACCAATGGATGATGCTTTGTTAAGGGATAAAGATACTTTGCAAAAAATTGGTTTATATGCAAAAAAACTTAATGCCTTTGTAATACTTGAAGGAAGTTTATTATCACATGCTTATTATCAATTAAAACAAACAGGAGCAATAGTTGAAACATATCATGGTTTTGAAAATTTTGAAGATACACAAGAGTTTAATAAATTAGTTAGAGATAAAATTCCAGAAAATATTGAAAGTGGTGGTGAATCTGTTAATGTTATAGAACTAGAACAAGAGTCTATTATAAGAGCTTTAAAAGATAAATTAATTGAAGAGTCGTATGAAGTGTTTGATGCAACACAAGAAGAATTGCTAGGAGAGCTAGCAGATGTGTATGAAGTAATGGATGGACTATTACATCATTTGAACATAAAGAAAGAAGATGTTTTAAAAAAACAAGCACAAAAAAGAGAGAAAGTTGGAGGTTTCAAAGAAGGTTTGGTATTATTAGAGACAAAAAATTTACTGCTACCTCACACAGAAAATATTCAACCAACTCTTTTTAATGAAGATGAAATTTCTCCATCAAAGAGAAAATATGAAAACATACCATCACAAGAGTTTAGCCAGTATCGAGATAAAAGAGATTTGTCTAATAGTGAACAAAATATCATTCGATTTTCTATACCATATACTACGGCTTACTGGACTACAACAATGAATGAAATGTTTATAAATAAGCAAAATTTTGATATTAAAGTCTCAGGAAAAAGAATTGATTCTAGTTATCAAATTGAAATTGATATTTTTTCAAAGAAAAATACTTCAAAGCAAAAGAAGTTTGAATTTTAATTGAATTAATAACAATTTAAATTTTATGCTGATGTAATATTACATAGAATATATTTTACATATAAAAAACATTCTGAGCTTTTATACTCTCCATATCCTCATCTTCAAGTCCGCCGTAAGCGTAGAGGTAGCACATATTTTCTGGTTTTATTTTTTTTGAGATGTTCCAAAAGTTTATGAGGTTTGTGATTATGGTTACATTCTCAGCCCGTAAAGATTTTAGTGGAAATCCGATCGCTCCGTGTGAAGTGGTTACTGGGTATAGCTCCATAAGTTCGTTGTTTATAGATATAGGACCGTATCCATTTAGTAGTACAATTTTTGGTTGTTTTTTCATTGTGAAGTAAAAAAGAGTGTAGGGGTTACCCTAACTCTTTCTCGTTAAAAAAGTATTTTTTTGCAGCTTCGTGAACTGAGATCTCGATCGGCTCATTTGCATAGCTCTCATCACAGATAAGACCTATCTCATTTAAGTCGTTCATTGGACACTCACCGATTTTTGCAGTTAAAAGAACATCTACGTCTTTTAGTGTAACTTTGATCTCGTCAATTGGGTTGTAATCTTCTGCAACTTCTGCACCAGAGTATGAACTCTCGATTTTTCTGTGCATTACAAATTTGATCGCTTTATCTCCAGCTTCGTAGATCAAGAACTCTTTAGCACTTCCAAAGTGTTGGTTGATCACACCTTGACCAGCAGTTGTAATAGCGATGAGTTTAGTCTCACCAGTTGAGCTTAGTTGATCTTTAGCAGCTTGCTCAATTTTAATGCGTTTGTTAGCCTCTTCAAGGTGACTTCTCCAACTCTCAATCATCTCGTGTTTTTTCATACGAGCATCCATGTTGTACTTCTCTTCAAGAGCAGTAAAAGTCATGTTCACAAAACTTTCTTTTGTAAACTCTTCCCCTCTATCTTCACCAATCAGACCTACAGCATCCGCGCGACATTGACGACAGTGGCTCATTAGTTTCATATCCATACCACACGCTTCTTGTGCAGCCATTGTTTCTTGGTCAGTTGCACTAGGCACTCCATCAAGTCCAAATTTTGTACCAAATTCTGGAGCTGAAAGTAAAGGCATGATGTTATGTAAAAATACATTCATTTCTTTAAGTTTTTTAGCAACATTTGGAAGTTCTTTATCGTTAACACCTGGAATTAAAACAGAGTTAGCTTTTACTAAAATACCACGATCAGTAAGCATTTTAATACCTTCAAGCTGACGCTCTAAAAGAAGTTTTGCACCCTCTTTACCCCAGATTTTTTTGTGATCCCAGTGTACCCATGGGTAGATTTTAGAACCAACTTCACCAGTTGCATCAACACTATTGATAGTAACTGTAACGTGGTCTACATTGTATTTTACGATCTCTTCGATGTAGTCAGGTAAACGAAGACCGTTTGTTGAAAGACACAGTTTAAGGTCTGGTGCTTTTTCTTGTAACATTCTAAAAGTATCAAATGTCTTTTTAGGGTTAGCTAGTGCATCACCAGGACCAGCTACACCAACAACAGAAAGCTGTTGAATGTCCCCACCAACATAGAGTACTTTTTTTACTGCCTCTTCAGGAGAAAGTTTTGAACTTGTAACTCCTGGGCGTGACTCGTTTGAACAGTCATATTTTCTATTACAGTAGTTACATTGAATATTACATGCAGGAGCAACTGCAACGTGAATCCTTGCATAGTGTTGGTGAGCGCCTTCACTATAACATGGGTGATTGTTTATTTTTTCTTGGATGGCCATAGCTTCAGGATTGTTTGGATCAAATCCCATATCGCTATGTGTACCACATCCTCCAGTCGAACAACTCATAAAAAACTCCTTTGTCGTGTTTTGTTTCTTACGACTATAGGATTCACAAAGTGTTCCTTTTGGGGATTATTTGAAGTTGATTGCGCTCTCTTTTAATACATCGTTCGCATTTACCGCGCTTCCAGCATATTTTACAATTTTAACACCACGTTTTGCCATAGCGTTTGCTGTATTTTTACAAGCACGATTTACTACAATATAGTCACAATTGTCTAACACTACACCCATTTTGTCATGTTGTGCAATGTGCTCTGCATCATCATGGTCATGATCACATACATGATCTTCATCAGCATGATCGTGATCGATGTCAGTACGAGGGTTGTTTTTGATCTCATCTAAAGTGAAAGAGCGAAACATTCCTCCACCTTGCATAGTAAAAATGGCAAATTTTGGAGTGTGTCCAGCATTACCAAAAAACGTTAATGATTCATCTTTTACAGGGATAGCTATCTTCATTTTTGTATACCTTATTTTTTAATTTTGGAAAATTGTAGCAGGAATTTTGTTTAAAAAAACTTTAGAAAAAAAAGTATAAAAAGGGCGTAAAAAGCCCTAATTTATACCTCTACAGCCATAGACTCTTCTCTTTGCGCTATAGATATAGATTCACGAAATGGACGGGGTTGATTTGCAGGTGAAAGCAAACCATTTTTCTTGTGAGTTCTAATGAGGTATGTTCCATTTTCATGACCTTGAACATAGTACTCATCAAACTCTTCAGTATAAGGCATATCCCAAACTATACATCCCTCTGTTGGACATACATCCGCACATTTTGGTATAGTTGAGTCTACACACTCTATACATTTTTCAGGTTTTACATAAGTGTACTCACCATCTGCAAGTGGAGACTCATCGGCACTCACTATTGCAGTTGCTGGACACTCTTCGATACATGCATCACAGTTAATACACAGATCAGTTATACGTACTGACATCTTATGCCCAACGACCTATATTTGCATGAGACTCTCTATCTTCCATAGATACATCAGAAATGAATGGCATCTCTTTTTGATCTGGAAGCATAAGACCTTTTTTCTTGTGCTCACGGATTTTGTAAGTACCAGATTCATTACCTTCTTTATAGTACTCGTTAAATTCCATAGTGTATGGCATATCCCACACTAAAGCACCTTCAGTTGGACAAGCTTCAACACAACGTGGAGAATCAGCGTGACCTACACACTCAACACAGCTCTCAGGTTTTACATAAAAGTAAGAACCTGTTGGATTTTTTTCATTGTTTTCATCTAAAATTGCTGCAACTGGACACTCTGGTGCACACGCGTCACAAGAGATACATTCATCTGTAATCATAACTGCCATAATAAGCTCCTTAATAAATTATAGTTTTGTATATACAGTTAATGTTCCATTCAAAGAAAATATAAAGGTATGGTATCTGTATATATAATATTAATGAATACATTATTGAGGAGAAAACTTGGAAGTTCTTGTAGATGGTAAAAAACTGGCTTTAGGAAAGAAAGAGCGTAAAGTAGGGGGTGAAGCACCCTCAGCTAGAGTAAAAATGTTAAACGGTGAGACAAAAGTTATAGGTATGATGGCAGAGAAAGTTCAATGTATGATCACACTTGCAAATTCTTACGATCTCAATGAAGCACTTTTAAATGTTATCAACAAACATAAAGAAAAAGCGAACATTTATGTAGTATCTTCAAGTGAACTTGAAACAAATTATGACGATGCAATGACATCGTACGACTTTAAAGACTTTACTTTAAAATTTGGTGTAAATATTGATGATAATGCATGTGCAAAGTCGATCTTTATCATTAACAAAGATGGTGAGATCGAGTACAAAGAGCTTTTAGCTGATCTAGTAAGTGAGTTTGATCTTGCAAAACTTGACGAAGAGTTAGATACTGCGATCAAGTTCAAAAAACAAGGGCATACGCACGAAAACTGGATGGGTGTGTAATGTTAAGCGAAACTACGATCACTTGGATGGAAGAAAACGACTACGATACAAGTGACATAAACAAAGTTGGTAAACACGGAAACTCTGCACTTATGAAAGCTGTACGTGAAGCAAAAAGCGAGATTGCATCAGAGCTTATCGCCTCAGGTGCTGACTTAGAGATTAAAAATGTAGATGGAAACACTGCACTTTGGAACGCTTGTTTTGGGCAAGATTACAAATGTGTAGAGTTGCTTGTAAAAGCTGGGATCAAACTTGATAGTATGAATGACAACGGTGTAACAGCATTGATGTACAGTGCGAGTGCTGGAAAACTTGACATGGTAAAACTTCTTTTAGAGTTTGGTGCAGATACACAGCTGGTAAATCTTGACGATTTTAAAGCGATCGATCTTGCAGCTACTCCAGCTATCTATAAGGCACTAAAAGCAAATGCTGCATAAAGCCAAACTAAAAGATTTAGAGAGTTTAGAGTTACTGCTAAAAGAGCTTTTCACGCAAGAAAAAGAGTTCAAGTACCAAAAAGGCTTACATGCTAAAGCGCTTAAAAAAATTCTCAAAGATAAAAAACTCGGACGCATTTTTGTTTATAAAATTGAGGACAAAATTGTAGGTATGGTGAGTTTGCTTTTCTCTTACTCCACAGCTTACGGAGCAAAAGTGGGGACGATCGAAGATATGATCGTTTTACGCGAGTTTCGAGGTATAGGTGTTGGCAACGCACTTTTAGATCATGTGATGAGTTATGCGAAAAAGAAAAAGCTCAAACGCCTTACTCTTTTAACAGATAGTGACAATAAAGTAGCACATAAAATGTACAAAAAATTTGGGATGAAAAAGTCAGATATGGTGGCTTTTAGAAAGGTTTTATAAAATGGGTATGATAGAAGATAAAATCAAGGAAGATTTACTACAAACTGTGTATGCAGATAGTATTGCTATTTATGAGTTTATAGAGAGTAGATTTGCTTTAAGCGAAGAAGATCGTAAAGCTGTGATCGAGAAGATTAACACTATGAACGATGGTTTAAATCTTGTACTAAAAAAAGTAAAACTCTCATGATAACACCAGCCATAGGTACACAAGAACTTTATAAACATCTTGAACTTTTGATCCAAAGCGATACGCCTGTTTTTATTCACGGAAGTCCTGGGATTGGGAAGTCTTATATAGTTAATGACATCGCACAAAAGCACAACTTTGAGATTCGCGATATTCGTCTCTCACAACTTGATGCAGTTGATCTAAGAGGTATCCCCTCGATCGAGAACTCACAAACAAAATGGATGCCGCCTGTATTTTTACCAGATGATGAAAACTCTGAGGGGATTTTATTTTTAGATGAGTTAAATTCAGCACCACTTTCTGTTCAAGCTGCTATTTACCAGCTCGTACTAGATCGCAAGATCGGAGAATATAGCTTACCAAAAGGGTGGCGTATCATCTGTGCGGGAAATAAGATAGACGATAAAGGGATCGTATTTAAACTCCCTTCACCTTTGATCAACAGAATGGTGCATATTGTTTTAGAAGCAAAGTATGATGACTTTAAGGTGTGGGCTATTCAAAACAATATCCACTCTTATATTATAGGTTTTTTAGGTTTTAGACCTGACCTTTTAAGTAGTGAGATGCCAAGTGCAACAGAAGCAAACCCTGCTTTTGCAACACCTCGTGCATGGAATATGCTCTCAAATATTTTAGATATCTCTCACGATGCTAGTGCTATAGCTCCGATCATTTACGGAACTGTTGGATATGGTGCTGGGATCGAGTTTAGCTCATTTGTACAAGTGTATAAAACCTTGCCAAATATTGATGCTATTTTAGAGGGGCAAAGTGAACAAGTACCAGAAGAACCAAGTGCTCTGTATGCACTTTGTGCAGCACTCATTGAGAAGTATAAAAAAGATGAACATGGGGAAAATATATTTACTTATGCAAAAAAACTCCCAGTTGAGTTTAACGTAATGCTAATCAAAGACCTTATAGTTAAAGATGAGTCCATAGCAGAACTGGAGAGCTTTGAAGAGTGGCTAGAGAAGTATGAAAACTTCATCTTATGAGGAACTTTTTCAAAAAGTTCGCATCCACTTTCTTTTTCATCATCCCTTTTTATCTGTTTTAGCGCTTTCAATCCCTACCGTTTTTACAACCAACGCAAAGAGTGCTTTTGAGACAAACGGAAGTGCTTTAGAGGTTGATCTGCAAAAGCTTGATCGTTACAGTGAAGATGAATTGACATATTTGTATGCCCATGCACTTTTGCACATTGTTTTAAAACACCCTTACAGACAAAAAACAAGAGAGTTAAAACTGTGGAATCAAAGCTGTGACATAGTGATCAACAACATCATGGCAACGTTTAGCGATGTTGGAGCAATGCCAGAAGATGAAACTTTTGATGAAACACTAAAAGACAAATGTGTCGAAGAGGTGTACGAGATCCTTTTCAAAGAGCAAGAGGAAGAAAACCAAGGTTCCAGCGAAGAGAAAGAGGACAATGAGGCAAAAGTAACTTCCGATGAAAAAGGGAAACTTCAAGCGCACATCTACGATGAGAGTAAGCAAGATATACAAGAAGTTGCTGATGAAAAAACTTCAAGCGGTGAGCAGGAAAAATTAAACGGCATCATCATCCAAGCACTTTCAATAGCACAAAAAAATACTACCCAATATGCAGGGATGTTGGTTGAGATCGACACGCTTGTAAAACCTGAGATCAGCTTTTATGATGTGCTCAAAGAGTACCTTGTAACTTCCGCATTTGAAAAAGAGACAACATTTTCAAAACCAAATAAACGCTTTGCACACATGGGATTGTATCTGCCAGGTACAAAGAAAAAACAAGAACAACTTGAAGTGGTTGTAGCACTTGACAGCTCTTCAAGTGTAACGATGGAGGAATACAAAAAATTCCTTGGTGTAATCGCCGAAGTTTGTGCAGGTTTTTACGAGTACAAGATCGAAGTACTCCCTTTTGATGTAGATGTCAAAAAAGAGCTTATAGTGAGTTTTGACAGTTTTGCATCGCTTGATACGATCGATTTTCACATACCAAAAAGTGACGGAGGGACAAACTTCGATGCCGTGCTGCGTTACCTAAAAACAACCGAGATCCGATCAGATGATCTGCTCTTGGTTTTAAGTGACGGAGAATTCGAGATTAGCGAACACCTAGTGTGCCAAACACTTTTTGTAATTAATGAAAAAAAGAATATGAGAAAATTTGAGCAGTTTGGTCGGGTAATTGAGTTTTCTATTTAAAGGGGTTAAATAAAGATTAAGATGAAAAATGAAATAATAACCTTTGTGGTTTTATTTTGTTTAATATAGATATGATTACTCTATGGAAGTTCTTAGAAACTAAGAGGAGTTAAAAATTGAATTATCAAATGTCTTCATCTTTTTCTAGTATTATCGCTTTACCGCCAAATATAAAATTTAATATACATTCGGTAGTACGTCCAGCTACTTGGCGAAGTAAGCCATATACACTCTCATACATTTTAATTGATCGAGAGATAGATTCAAATGAATTAATTAGTATATTACAATGGGCTTATTATCATCAAATGCCAAATCCAAGAGTCATTACTCCAAGTATTATTCAATGGTCATCTTTGTTCCATCCACGTTTTTTTAAATCAGTTCAACAAAGTTTTCCTTTATCTATTCCTTCTTTAACATGGACTAACAATAATATATCTGAAGACTTTCAAGAACTTTCGCGTCATTGGTTACAGTCTGTACTCTTTTTATCAGGAATAACATTATCAGCTGCAATTATCCAAAATCGTTTTTCATCTGGAACTATAGGCAGTAAATTCGATCGTTTATGGGATGCAGGAACATTAGCTACTACAGCAGTAGCTCCTGAACTAGAGTCTTTAAAGCTACATCTTCAAATTAATGCTTTAAATAAGGATAACTGTGATGATATTGAAAAACTTTTAGCTATTCGAAAGCTTTTTATGGAAGCTTTAAAACGAATTGCACCTACATCAGGATTGATAGAAACAATACGAAAAGAATCTACATATTTTGCAGATGGTAGATTTGAATTTATTCATAACTTACGAGAACAGTTAGGGGATGCTTTACAGGCTGTTATTGTTTATGGATCAAGTGTTTCTGGTAATCAGTTTGCAGATATTGATGCTGTAGTCATTGTAGATGATCCTGAAGCAGTGTTGTTAAAACTTGCAGGAACATCACCAACTTGGCAAGGTAAAGAGTTAAATCTTGGGATTTATTCACCATCTGAATTTTTAATAATGCAACGTTTTTCAGGCGACAATCTTTCAAATTATGGCATATGTATCTGGGGCGAAGTTGATGTTGTTCGTAAACCTCTTTCAGAATTGATGGTTCGCAATTTTAGTTTTGGCACAATTCGACAAAGACAACAATTTGGTATGTTAAGCCGAGCAATCTCAACAAAAGAACAAGCATCTACTGAAGACGATAAAAAAAATCTTTATGAGTATTTTGTAAAGATTCCTGCAAATGTTGCAAAAGGTACTTTTGGAGCTATTGGTGATCAACCATCAAAAGAAAAAATTCATGATTGGCTTTTTTCCTCTATTGGTTTTGATACTCCAAAAATGCAAAAACAAGCACTTTTAGGTGATGTTGTTAAAGCATTGGCATCATCATCTTTAGCTACAGGAAAAGTTTTATCTCAATTAAATAAAAAGTTTCAAATAGTTGAAAATTCTACTAAAAATAGGAGGTTATTAAATGAAAACAGAGTGTGATTATTTACTTGATATATGTTCAGACCTTGAACTTGATGTTAAACTGAACAAAGATGAAACTAAAGGAGATAAGATAGTTCTTTTAGGTCCAAAAAATGAATCAATAACAGTTGATTTTACAAATACTGAGAGAAGTTTGATTGAACAGGTATTATCTCAGATCGATATTGAATTTGAAACATTGCCGCTTTTTGTACAAGGGGATAGTAAAGAGATTCGTCTTTTAACACCAAAAATAGCTCTTGCAAGGTTAGTGCCAAGTGTTTATTCATACACATATAATCGCTATGGTATGGCTCCTGGAACAGATGAAGTTCGTGCTCGTTTTTCTGCAGATATTTTTCGTAAAATGAATGATGAACCCGGTCCATATCGTTTAGCATCGGCATTTTTAGGACTTATAGATACAAAAGATGGTGTACTTCTTGCAGAACAGGTAGTACAGACATGTAATCTTGAAGTACGAGTTAAACGTTTTCATATAGGTTCACCACTTCATCGTTATTTATATATTGACAACCATTCAACATCTGAAAATGGACCACCACTACAACGTTGGAGTAAGTTTGAAAAACCAGTTGTTTGTTTTGATTGGCGCCATCCTTTACATGATGAAGATGGGAAACGTTTGGCTGATGAGCCACTTCCAGATGATTATGCGGCATTATGGCTTGATAACATCGAAGCAGCAAAAAAATTGGCACGAGATACATTCTTATGGTTAGAACAAAAGTTTGCAGCAGCAGGTTTACTTTTAGTTGATATATGTTTTTTTATTGACCGTACGGGTCAAGTCCTTTATGGTGAGATAAGTCCAGACTGTATGCGGATTAGAGATGGGACATCTACAAACGCAGCAGCCTTGGATAAAGACGTATGGAGGTCTGGTGGCAAACCTGAAGAGGTTTTAGCTAACTATATGAAGCTTTATGAGCTAGTATTTGGCAAAAAGCCATATTAATTTTTTAAAAAGGAAAAAATTATGAATCAAACATCTAAACCAACAATGGTAAAAAATCGTCGACTTAAAATGTCTCCAGGAGGAATGATTACATTACCTGTTTCAGCACGAAAAGCGTTGCAAATGGAAAAAGGCGAAGGCGGAAGAGTAACAATTTCTATAGAAAACGGTTCAATTAAAATGAGCCCAACAGAAAAAACAGGTGGCTTTAGAGTTTCTCCTAAAGGGCAGTTACAATTAAGAGGAGATGCTCGTGATATACTTGCGACTAAAAGTAATAACCAGCATTATTGGATTGAATTGCAGGATGGATTGTCAGTAACATTAAAGCCTTTTGAATGACAAAGCGCTTGATTATTGCTTTAGACGGTCATGATGGTGCTGGAAAAACAACTTTAAGTGTACAACTTGCTAATGCACTTGAAGGCACTGCAATTCGACCGTTTGGAGGTTCTATTGGAACCAAGCTGATGAAAGCTGGAGAAAATCAAAAGTTTGAAGAACTTCTCAAAATTGGCACAGAAGCTATACAGACAGCTATTGCATCCGTTGAAGGGAATAATCCTATTATTCTTGATCGAGGATGGATGACAGTAGCTTCTTTGATTCCTGAAATTGATTTCTTTTTTGAAAATTGGCATCAATGGGTTCCGACAGCATTATGTTTTGCAAATATAGATACTACACTTTCTCGTTTATCTAAGCGCACTTATGAATCGGCAGAGCCAATTGCATGGCATCAACACTATTTGAGTGTTTATAAAGCACTTGCAAAACGCTCTGGTAGTTTTATTTTACATACTGATCAAATGGATGAGAAGGTTTGTGTAGAACAATTGCTTAAATGGACAAAAAATTTGTGAAGTTTAGTAAGCTAATTAGAAGTTAATTTAAATATTATAAAACTAAAAAATTATAAGACTCTACCTTCGGTACAAAACTTGTAAATACTCCTATTATTAAAGGAGTGATGATGAATCCACAAAGTGCTAAAAGAGCTATTGCCCATCTAGTTGATAGAAAGGTGCCTATGTTTGTATGGGGGCCTCCAGGGATCGGGAAGTCTTCGATCGTAAAGCAGATCGCAAAAGAAAAAGAGTTGGAGTACATCGATCTTCGTTTGTCACTGCTTGATCCGACAGATTTGCGCGGTATCCCGTTTTTTGATGCAAAAAATGACAAAGCTGTTTGGGCACCTGCCTCGTTTTTACCGACAGATGAAAACTCAGAGGGTATTTTGTTTTTAGATGAGTTAAACACGGCAGCTCCTATGGTACAAGCTTCGGCGTATCAGCTGATACTAGATCGTAAAGTTGGAGAGTACACACTTCCTGATGGTTGGGCGATAGTAGCAGCGGGAAATCGTGAGAGCGATCGCGGGGTTGTATTTCGTATGGCGGCACCCCTAGCAAACCGTTTTATACACCTAGATATGGAGTCAAACGTAGAAGACTGGAAAACATGGGCGCAAAGCTCAAACCTGCGTCACTCGATCATCGCTTTTATCTCGTATAGACCAGATGCACTTTTTACTTTTGGGATAAATGCAGAAGCAAAAGCGTTCGCAACTCCTAGAACTTGGGAATATGTGAATGAGATTCTAGAGAGTGAGCCAGAAGATGACTTGCTGTTAGCGATGCTCAGCGGTGCGATAGGCGAAGAACTTGCAGCTTCGTTTTTAGGGTTTTTATCGGTTGAGAAATCTCTACCAGACATAGAGGCTATTTTAGCAGGTGAATCAAAAGAAGTTCCTGAGGAAACATCAGCTCTGCACATCCTTTCAACTGCACTTACTATGCGTATAGATGATGAGACACGTTCACAAGAGTTAAACAATTTACTTGCATACACGCTCAACCTTCCAGCAGAGTTTGCTATCATGATCGTTCAAGACTTGCGTGGGCGTAACATAGAGCTAGATTATCTTGGTAACTGGCCTCTATGGAGTAAAAACTTTACGAAAATTCTTCATAAGTAATGTAAATAATGAATGCCGAAGAACTCCTAACAAAAGCAAAAAGTCAGCTCATAAATAAACACCCGTACTTTGGTATGTTAGCTTCACGTCTTAAACACGAGGAGAGTGAAAAAGTAAATCACTATGCGAGTAATGGAGTTCGCTTTTTATATAACTCTGAGTTTATAGAAGATTGCTCGATCGAGGAGTTGCAGTTCATACTTACAAATGCAGTAATGCACCATGTACTAGCACATAAACAAAGAAAACTTGCACGTCGCGGGGCACTTTGGCAACTGGCAACCGATTATGCGATCAACAATATGCTTGTAAAAAATAAGTTCAAACTCCCCAAAGGTGTGAACTACAACAAAGAGTTTAAAAATATGTATGCCGAAGAGATCTACGATGAGCTAAAAAAGCAACTTATAGCTGAGGGTGTGAACTTGTACGATGATCTTGATGTGCTCGATGAGGTAACAGGTGGAAAAAACGAGTACTCCTTTTTTAGTCGCATCAAGCGGATAGAACAAACTCCAAGTGAGAAAGAGGAAGAGGAGTGGGCTTATGCCGATTCACTGGCAAGTGAAGTTGCACAAAAAAAGTCACTGCTTCCCTCAGGCTTTGATCGTTTTGCAAAAAAAATGGTTGCCAATGACATAGACTGGAGGTTTGAGCTTTACAATGCGATCAACCGTCACATGAGAAATAACTACGCTTTTATGCCACCAAACAAAAAACATCTTTACCGCGGTGTAGCTTTGCCCTCACTTGCAAGTGATACACTTTCACTCATCGTTGCGATCGATACTTCTGGATCGATTAACGAGTCGCTTTTGGGTGTATTTAAGTCTGAGTTTGAGTCAATCATGCAAAACTTTCCATCAATTCGGATCGAGCTCTTAATCGCAGATGCAAAAGTGCACCACCATTACACTTTTGTAGGTGCAGATGAGTTAGACTTTAAACTCACAGGTGGTGGTGGGACTGACTACCGTGTAGTATTTGACTATGTAGAGCAAAATTTACCGATGAGTACTATGCTTTTATATTTTACAGATGGGGAAGGGATATTTCCTCGCATACCTCCAGCGTATGAAGTTTTGTGGGCGCTTTCAAGTGGACGTGCACGTATCCCTTTTGGAAGAAAACTTTTAATTCTCTAGGAAAATAGCATGGAAGAGTTGTTTAATCTCACATACAAAGATGAAGTAGAAGCACTTAAAGATGAGGAAAATTTCGAGGCTTTGGGTGATGCAAAGTATATAAACCATGAAGATTTTGAAGCAAGACTTTACTGGGCATTTTGCCGTCCATCTGGCTCACACGCTGATCAGATCAAAGATGAACACCCACTTGTCTCGATCATGGCGTTTAATCACTCACGACTTGGAGCATTTGAGCGTTTTTCTCTACTGCATAAAGAGGTGATCGAAGATGATGAACTGCGTAAAAAGATCCGAAACCGTTCCCGTATGCTTTTTCGTGATCTGGTAGATAATGATTTTAACGAATTAAACAAAGTGCTAGATATGGTGCCTATGTACATAGATGTAGCAGTCGATCAGCTGATCAATGGGCGAATGTGGAATGACATCGTTGCTAATGAATATGAAGCGACAATCTTTTTAGAAAAAGCAAAAGATTTTATAGATGATCCTTTTATGGAAGCTTTCTATGAAAAACTGCAAAAGTTTGAAGAGTTCGACATCGCAGAAGTAAAAGAGTTTTTAGAGCGCTTAGTACCACAAAAAGAGCAACTCTCATCCATAATACTAGAGTTTTACTACGATCAGGCTATGGAGTGGCTTGATGAGAGTGACCTGCATATATTACAAAAAAAGACGTTAGAAAAATTAGCTAAAAAATTAATCTAAAATTACAATATAATACTAGTTAGTAATATTTATAAGATATTAGTACTAGTTAGTAGTATAATTTTTCCAAAGGCTAAGTTATGAAATTGAAAGTTAAATCTTACGGAGAACATCAAGACAAAGTTCTTAGAACTGTTTTTCAGTTGCATCGTACACAAAGTAAGATCGCTTCTTATGAGGCAAAATTTTTCTTGGAACATGGTCTAACGTACAATCAGTTTAAGGTTTTAGAAGTTCTGTACCATCGCGGTGATCTCTCAATAGGTGAGATTACAAAATTGACGCTTTCTACACCAGGAAACATTACTGTTGTAGTGAAAAATCTCAAACGAGATGGTTGGATAAGCTCTATAGTGAATGAAAAAGATAAAAGAAGTACTTTTTTATCTATAGAACAAAAAGGGATAGACATTATAGAAGGTGTATTTTCTGATCATATTCAAAATCTCGAAGAGAAAATGAGTGTCTTGAATGATGAAGAGTTAGACACCCTTTGTAAACTCCTTAGAAAAGTTCAAAAAAATGATTAAAGGATAAGTTATGAAAAAGTTAGTTGTCGCTTTTATAGCAATGTTTTTGGGTGCAAGTGTAGTATTTGGCGGAACTTTTAAAGTTGATTCTGTGCATACGACTGTTGGTTTTAAAGTGAAACATATGATGATCTCTCATGTAACAGGAAAATTTGAGAAATTTAGTGGCACATTTGATGTTGAAGATAACAAGGTAGTAACGTTACAAGGTGTAATCGAAGCTGAATCGATCAATACAGACAAAAAAGAAAGAGACGAGCATTTACGTTCAGCAGACTTTTTTGATGTAGCAAAATATCCTCAAGTAACATTTGTGTTGGATAAAGTGGATGGTGATAAAGCGTACGGAAAACTTACTATCAAAGATGTTACGAAAAATGTAGTTTTGGACTATGAATTTGGTGGAGTTGCAAAAGACCCGTGGGGACAAACACGAGCTGGTTTAACGTTAGAGGGAAAAATCAATAGAAAAGATTTTGGTCTTAAATGGAACAAAATGCTTGAAACTGGTGGTGTCCTTGTTGGAGATATCGTAAAAATGGAAGTAAACATTGAGGGCGTATTGGAGAAATAATGCTGAGATATATTCCAAAAGAACAACTGTTCTTATCCAACAAAGGGTGGTTGCAAAGTAGATTTCATTTCTCTTTTGCAGAGTATATAAACCATGACAATGTAAACTTTGGAGTTTTACGCGTTCTTAATGATGATATGATAGCTCCCAAAAGTGGTTTTGATATGCATCCGCACCGTGATATGGAGATAGTAACTTATATCATTGATGGAGAGCTTACACATCGAGATTCGATGGGGAATGTTGAGACACTTAAACGTGGAGAGGTACAGTATATGAGTGCTGGAAGTGGAGTATTTCACTCTGAGCATAATAATCATCCAACAAAAGAACTTACACTTTTGCAAATCTGGATACTTCCTCCACAAAAAAACTTACCTCTTTTGTATGGCTCACATAGATATACAGATGAGGAGAGAAAAGATACACTTTTGCATATTGTTTCAAATGAAAATGACGATGCAAAAATAAAACTCCATCAAGATGTAAACTTTTATGTAAGCGAACTCTCAAAAAATAAAACTCTTACTTTTAATATTGCACCAAATAGACAAGTGTATTTTGTTGTGATTGAAGGGAAGTTAGAGTTAAACAATACACTTTTAAATGCACATGATGCTTGTGAGTGTGTAGATGAGAAAGTATTAGAGATCAAAGCAAAAAGTGATACACATTTTCTATTTATAGAGATGGCAAATGGCTAGGCACACTTTATGTATACATTGCATAAAATTTGCCTATAAAGAGTGATAATGAACGAGTGTTTACACAATATTTGCCAAACTTTTGAAGAAACAAGTGACTTTTTAAAAGATCGAACCCCAGAGAAAGAGAAGATAATTACAAAACTTTTTTTCGATTTTTTAGAATGTTTTTCATCATTAAAAGCTGAAAAATTAGACTTTCCAAAAGAGTTTCAACATGATGTGCAAACATACTTAAGGGGTAATCTTGCACTTCATAAAAAGTTTGAAGATGTAGAGATCAGATACTTAATGCTTAGTGACTTTTACGATTTTTGTAGACTTACAAAACGTTATATAAAAGAGAAATAGAACATGCCTTTATGCCACCAGCAAACAAAACATTCTTATATGAGTGTTCGCAAAAATGCAAACTTTTTAGATTGGAGAAGTCAGCCTACAAACTCTAAAGTGTATCCCCATTTTTATCAACGTTTTGCGATCTCAGATTATGAGGAACTTCAAGACCTTAATTTAATCGGTGGTATCACTTTTGAGAAAACCTATCCTGATGGTGTATATCATTTGCGCAGTGTTCCAAGTGCTGGTGGACTTTTTCCTTGTGAAGTTTACATCCAATCAAGAGGTATTAAAGGGCTGTTAAATGGGATATATCATTATGATCCAAAAGAAGCGTCATTAGTACTACTGCAAGAAATAGATAAAGATGGTGTAGAGCATTGCTTTGATGAGGGAAAAAAACAAAAAGGTTTAATGTTTCTGATCTCAAGTGTATATTTTCGCAGTTCTTGGAAATACAAAGATAGAGCGATCCGTTATGTGCTTTTGGATGCTGGGCATCAACTTGGAGCTATTTACGCTGGACTTTGTGTGATGGGCAGGGAGAGTGAGTTTGTTTTTGAGTTTGATAAGATAGCACTTAATGAGATGTTTGGTTTTCGCAAAGATGAGTTTTTTACATGTGCGATTAAAAGCGCTGAAGAAGTAGATACAACCGTTAATAAATTGAGACAAAATCTCTCATTTGTAAGTGGATGTGATTATTTGGAGACAAATGAGTTTATAGAGAATGCTTACACTCAAACTGTAAACTACGAAGAACAAAGTTTTAATCCAACGCCTTTTTTTGCAAATATTCCAAAAGAGCAACTTAAAAATGCGATCATAAACAGACGCTCGATCCGTGCATTTCGAGCTTTAGGGATGGAAAAATCGGAGTTTGAAACCATCCTAGATGGGATCTTTTTGTTTGCCATGAAGCACAATATAGATATATACTACACAACTCATCTAGTTAACGATGTCCAGCAGGGACTTTACAAAAATGATGAGCTACTGCAAGAGGGTGATTTTAGATCAAAATCAAGGTACCTAGCACTAGAGCAAAACCTTGGTGGACAAAGTGGTGTAACATTTTACTTTACCTCAAACGATGTCCAAAAGTATCAAAAAGTAAATATATTGAGCGGTTTTCTTGCACACATTATTTACGTAAAAAGTGAACTTTTAGGAATAGGATGTAGTGGAATAGGCGCTTATTATGATGATGAGTGTAAAGAGTTTCTGCAAACTAAAAATAATATCTTATATCTACTTGCTATTGGTCGCTAAGGAACACTATCTGCATTGTCCTTTTTATTATTTAAAAAAGGATACTAATGTCTAAAGTATTAGATTTTATCAAAGAAAATGAATTAGCATGGCAACCGTCATACACAGGTGCTGTAGGTTCTCTAGAGGGTTATCGTGGAGCACTTATCGTAGAAGAGGGAAAACAGCTTTCTCCAGATAGAAAATTACCTCCAAAAATTCAAGCAAAACAAGTTATTTTAGTTTGTGACGATGACAAAATGAAATTCTTAACTTGTGAACTTGACAGTTTCAATGACTTTGCTGTAATGTTTGCAAAATACAAAGAGTATTTTTCAGCTGATGGAATTTATGTTTTATATGTAACAGATTTAGAAGGTGAAGGAACTTTTGAATACGAAGGTGTTACATTTACTGCATATCCTCTTGATGAAAGTTCTGTATGGAATGAGATTTTAGAGTTAGTTGATCTTGAAAAAGGTGACATGAAAAAACTTGATGCTGAAGAAAAAATCGAAACACTTTATGATGAGGTACTCAGTGCAGATGTTACAGATGCTTCAAAGTCTTACGATGATATGTGTGCGCTTATCGGTGAGAGTTCAAAACAACTTATGGGTGCAGTGTAAAACACTACACTAAAAATTGAAGTAGTTCAGGGTCCAACTCTTTTTTGATACCTGCTACTTCATCTATACTTTTGAGATTGAAACCATTTTTGTCATAACAAATTATGGACTCATTAACTCCGTCTAAAAGAGCTTTCATAGCATAGTTTACAAATTTGTAAGCCATAAGTCTATCGTATGAAGTTGGATTCCCTCCACGTTGGATATGTCCAAGAACAGTTACACGAGCTTCAATACCAACTTTGTCTTCAAACCATGTAGCGATACTAGCTGAATCATCCTTAATCCCTTCCGCAACAACAGCTAAAAAATAACGTCTACCATGATGGAGTTGTGTTTGAAACTCATCAACATAATTATCTAGGTTATATGCTACTTCTGGGATAAGACAAAGTTCACTCCCTGAAGTTAAGTGTGAAACAAGCGCTAAATATCCACAATCTCTCCCCATTGTTTCAATCACAAAAGCACGTTTAAAACTCGATGCAGTATCTCTTACAGAATCTATAGCATTTCTTATCACATTTAAAGCTGTATCTACCCCAAGGCAGTACTCTGTTCCATTAATGTCATTGTCAATAGTTGATGGAATACCGCAAAATTTTACACCATGTTCTTTGTAAAAAATATCTAAACCACGAAAAGAACCATCACCACCTAAAACTACTAACATTTTTATATCATGGAGATCGAGATTTTGCTTTGCTTGTGTTCTATACTTTTTTTCCATAAAGCGTTTACTTCGTGCACTACCTATCTTTGTACCACCTTTTGTGATAATTCCAGCAACATCTGCATATGTCGCTTCTGAAATATTGTCATCGATTAAACCTTCATACCCATCATAAATAAAATAGGGTTTTAAACCATGTTTGTATGAAAATTCCACAAAATGTTTAAGTGCAGGATTCATCCCAGACACATCACCACCCGAACATAAAATACCTATATGTAACATTGAAAATCCTTGTTAATAAATATTAGAGTAATTATACTTAATTATAAGGTATTATTTATATTATAAGCTGTACTATTAAGTAAATATTTATAAAAGGGGTAGAAATGGGCATTGTTCGTATATTAATTGCATTGTCGTTAATGGCTTCTTTCGCATTTGCTGGTGGTAAAGACTTAGCGGTTCAGTTGGGTTTAAATGCTAGTTCAAAAGCTATAAAGCAGTGGGAAAAAGTGTTTCAAAAAGAGAAAAAAATGAAAAAGCTTGGTATAGACAAGCTCTCTGACGCAGATAAACAAAGTTTAAAAGAGTATTTAATAGGGCATGCAGCTGATTCTGATCATCCAGAAGCAGCAGGTATGTAATGAAAGGGGAAACAATGAATAAAACAATTAAATTAAGTCTGTTAGCTTCACTAGCAGCATTCTCTTTAAATGCAGGGACTACAAACGAAGAATTACTTAAAAAAATAGATGCTATGCAAAAGCAAATCAACGCCCTTGAAGAGGAACAATCTGATAGAAGTGATGAACTTGAAGATAAAATCGATAGAGTTGAAACAGCAACTTTGGTAGATAAAATCAATTTTGGTTTAGATTTTAGAACAAGAGTTGATGGGTACAAAAGTAAAGATGGTGCTGGAACTAAAGGGAGTGATAACAATATTTGGTCGAATCGTTTAAAACTCAATATGGGTGCAAAAATTACAGATGATATGAAGTTCACTGGTCGTTTAACGATGTATAAAAACTGGTCTGATTCTAATATCAACCAATTTTCTGGAATGGATCCAATGCAAGGTCGTCGTCCAAATGATAGTGGTTTGTTTGTAGAACGTGCGTATATTGACTGGACTGTACTCAAAGGACAGTTACCAGTTATTTTAACAGTTGGCCGTCAACCAAGTTCTGATGGACCATCACACCAATTTAAAGAAAATACGGTTCGTAAATCAACATATTCAGCACTTAGTTTTGATGGGGCAGCAGATGGTATAGTTGCAACTTTCCCATTAAATAAACTCTCTGGTATAAACGGAATGGCTTTAAGAATTGGATATGGAAAAGGGTATCAAGATAGTTCAAGTATGAGCTATGTAGGAAATCCTGCGGGTATTAAAGATTCAAATGTTTTAGGTGCTTTTTTTGATACTGGATTAGGATTAGATGGATCATTATTACAAGTAAGTGCAGTAAGTGCTAAAGATATAGTTTCAAATACTTCAGATGGAACAAGCTCAACAAATACAAATATTGGTGATATGATGCTTTACACTGCAATGGTAGAATTTACAAACTTAATGAATTCTAATGTTGATTTGTTCGCTCACATTGCATCTTCACAAGCAAAACCAAATGGTGTAGTAGCTACACAATATGGAATGGGTGATGTAGGGTTGCTTACAAGTACATCTGGTGATACAAAGACGAAAAAAGGATCAGCATACTGGTTAGGTGCTAGATATACTTTAGACCTTGAAGCACTCAATAATCCACGCATAGGTGTTGAGTATAATCATGGAACTAAATACTGGTTTAGTTTTACTCAAGGCTCAAACGATTTAACAAATAAACTTGCAACTCGTGGTGATGCTACGGAAGTGTATTATATTCAACCAATCAATCGTTATGCAGAATTACGTTTAGGTGCAACTATGATAGACTATAAATTTACTGGTTCAGGGTATCAAATTGGTGCACCTATGTTTGTAACAGATGCTGGTAGTAATGCAATTGATAAACTTACAAACTACTATTTACTATTTAACGTAGCATATTAATAACTAAATAAGGAGAGGGAGGATGATGAAGTTTTTTAGTGATTTAACGATCAAGGTGAAAATCCAAAACATAGTTTTTTGGGGACTCTTTTATTTAGCTGTCATTACTTTTATAAGCTTTCAAGCATTTAGTGCATCAAAAGGACAATTTGAGCAACTAAAGTCAAAGCAGATTCATCTAATCTCTCTTTCTAATCAAATTAGTGAAAATATTGCTTCATTGCAAAATACTTTTTTAACAGCTGCCTCTTCACAATTAAAACTTCAAAGTGACTATAAAGAGAAAAATACAAAAATCCAGCAGGAGATTCAAAAAGCTATTGAAGATTTGGAAAAACTTTCTTTAGAGCCAGAGTTTGAAGAGCTTAAAGAGGTTGTGAAAAATATTGAGCTTAGAACAAAAGCTTTGGGAACTATAGGTGTTGGAATGGTTGGAGATTTTACGGATCAAGATGCTGATATAGATGATAAAGTAGATGCAATTAGTTCTTATAACTCTGTTGCAATGAAAGCAAGAGATGAACTACAACAACTCGTTGACATTTCTAAAAAATCATTAAACGAACACATGTTACGTTTTGCAGATGATTTGAGTGGATATCAAATACAAGTTCTTTTAATTGCACTTATTGCGTTTGTTTTACAAGTACTTTTTGGATTAACTTTAGGTACATCAATTCAAAAAGCAATAAATAAACTTCAATCAAGTGTAGAACAGATTGATGAAAATAAAGATTTTACATTTCAGTGTACAAAACTTGGTAAAGATGAAGTGTCACAAGTTTATACATGCTTGAATAATCTTATTGCTTCTACATCAGAAGTTATAATCGAATCTAAAAATAGTGCAAATAACAATCAAGCTATTGTAGATAAAGTAAAACTACAATTTTCAGAAATATCAAAAGCAGTAGATAAAACATCTGAGATTATCAGTTCTACAACAGAGTATGGTGAAAAAACAGTACTTTTAGTACAAGATGCAACACATGATGCAGATGTTGTAAGAGCTGATATCCAAAAAATGGCAGATATACTTGATACAGCTACGAGAAATATTGTAGAGATGATTGAAGAGGTAAACAATAATGCAGAAGTTGAGATGGAACTTGTTGGAGATTTATCACGTTTAAGTAGTGATGCACAACAAATTACTGATGTTTTAACAGTTATTGGTGATATTGCAGACCAAACAAATTTACTTGCACTTAATGCCGCTATTGAAGCTGCACGTGCAGGTGAACATGGACGTGGTTTTGCTGTTGTTGCTGATGAAGTAAGAAAACTAGCTGAGCGTACACAAAAAAGTCTTAGTGAGATAAACGCTACAGTAAGTGTAATTGTGCAATCGATCAATGATGTAAGTAGTAAAATGGATGACAATGCTGCAAATATTCAAAAACTTACAGATATTTCATCAAATGCAAAAGAACAGATAGAACTTACTGTTGAAACTATGAATACAACTTCACAAGCGATGAATGTATCTTTAGATGCACTCTTTAAAACTGGAGATAGTACAAACTATATTATCTCTCAAATTGGAGAGATTAGTAAAGAAGTAGATAAAAATGCTACTCATACAGAGAGTATCTCAAATGAGATTCAATCCCTTTCACAAAATGCTCTCGTTTTAAGTGAAAAACTATCTCAATTTAGAACATAGTAATTTTTCTATGTTCTAAACCCTTTCATCTAATCATAATATAAGTTTTAGTACAATTCCAAAAAATTAAATTCTCTTACATCATCAATTTCTTGCCGAAAGGCAAAGCACAAGTAGAGAGGAATTTTATGAAGCTTTGCTTCAGAAAAAGGAGACAAGTATGCAAAAAAGAGCGTTAGTAAGTGTAAGCGATAAAACTGGTATAGTTGACTTTTGTCAATCATTAGTAAAAAATGGTTATGAGATTATCTCAACAGGTGGTACTTTTAAACTATTACAAGAGAGTGGTGTTGCTGCTATCGAGATCGATGAAATCACAAAATTTCCTGAGTGTTTTGAAGGGCGTGTTAAAACCCTTAACCCTTATGTTCACGGTGGTATTTTACATAGACGTGATAAACAGTCTCACTTAGATCAAGCAAAAGAGTTAGGCGTTGAACCAATTGATCTAGTGTGTGTAAATCTTTATCCATTTAAAGCGACTATTGAGCGCACAGATGATTTTGATGATATCATTGAAAACATAGACATTGGTGGACCTGCAATGGTGCGTTCAGCTGCTAAGAACTTTGACTCTGTTTTAATTGTTACAAATGTTGAAGATTATACTGTCGTAATTGATGCAATCGAAAATGAAAAAAATACAAAAGATTTCCGTCGTGGTTTCATGATTAAAGCATATGAGCATACTGCTGCGTATGATTCAATGATTGCAAATTATATGAATGAGCGTTTCAACGAAGGTTTCGGTGAGAAACAATTTATCGTTGGAGAGAAAGTTATGGATACACGTTACGGTGAAAATCCACATCAAAATGGTGCGCTTTACGAGTTTGATAAACACTTTTCAAACAACTTCAAAACGCTAAAAGGTGAAGCAAGTTTCAACAACTTAAATGACTTAAGCGGTGCAGTTAAAATTGCTTCTGCTTTTGGGGAAGATAACGCTGTTTGTATCACTAAGCATGGTAATCCATGTGGTTTTGCTATCCGTGACAATCTAGTTGACGCTTATGTTGAAGCGCTTAAATGTGATCCAGTTTCAGCATTTGGTGGTGTTGTAGCGGTAAATGGTGTTGTAACTAAAGAACTTGCAGAAAAAATGAATGAGATATTCTTAGAAGTTATTATCGCTGGTCGAATAACTCCTGAAGCTCAAGAAGTATTTGCTAGTAAAAAACGTATCAAACTTTTTGAAATGGGTTCAGATAAACTTGTTCTTAGCCATGACAAAAAAGACTTCAAACATGTTGATGGCGGTTTTGTGTACCAAGATGCTGACAAAGTAAATGACGATGAAGTTAAAAATGCAAAACTTATGTCTACAAATGCTGCAACATTAGAAGAGATGAAAGACCTTGAAATCGCTTACAAAGTGGCAAGTCTTACAAAATCTAATTGTGTAGTATATGTTAAAGATGCTGCAATGGTTGCTGTTGGTATGGGTATGACAAGCCGTGTAGATGCCGCTCAATGTGCGCTTAAAAAAGCTAAAGAGATGGGGCTTGATGTGAGTGGATGTGCGTTAGCATCTGAAGCGTTCTTCCCATTTCGCGACTCAATTGACGCTGCTGCTTCTGCTGGTGTTAAAAATGTGATCGAACCGGGTGGTTCTATACGTGATGATGAGGTTATTGCAGCTGCGAATGAGCATGGTATGAGTCTATACTTCTCAGAGATTCGCCACTTTTTACACTAACACTTCAATGATAGTTTTATCATCATAATTTCTTATGGTTGATAAACTATCAATCTTTTCTTTACTTTTTAACCTTGATTGACTTCCACTCAACTATTGTGATATAATCCTCCTAAGATAAACAAACATATTTTATAAAATAGGATAAATACAGATGAGTAAATCATTATATGATACATTAGAAATTACACAAGGTGCAAGTGAAGCAGAGATTAAAAAAGCATATAGAAAACTTGCACGTCAATACCATCCAGATGTTAACAAAGCTCCAGAAGCAGAAGAGAAATTTAAAGAGATAAATGCCGCGTATGAGATACTAAGTGATAAAGAGAAAAAAGCACAATACGATCAGTTTGGTGATAGTATGTTTGGTGGACAAAATTTCCACGATTTTTCTCGCTCTCAAGGTACAAATGTTGATCTTGATGAGATTTTACGTCAAATGTTCTCTGGTGGCGGAGGCTTTGGAGGTTTTGGCGGAAGCAGCAGCTTTGGTGGTGGCAATCCGTTTGGTGGGGGCTTCGGCGGTGGAGGTTTTCACCAAGAGCCAAATCTTGACCTTGAAACAAGTGTCACTATCCCTTTTAACGTCTCTATACTTGGAGGTAGTCATTCTGTTAGTGTACAAGGAGATCGTTTTGATATTAAAATCCCAGCTGGTGTAAAAACTGGTGAGAAGATGCGTGTACGTGGTAAAGGACATGCACAGGGTGGACGTCAAGGAGACTTGTTTTTAAAAATTACAGTAGCTCCATCGCCTGAGTATACACGTGAAGGGGACGATCTTACAAAAATGTTTGATGTACCACTCCATGCAGCACTCTTTGGGGATAAAGTAAGTATCCAAACTTTAGAAAAAGAGATTAAACTTAAAGTACCACAAAATACAAAAAACAATCAAAGTTTCCGTGTTAAAGAGATGGGAGCGATGAACAGAAAAACAAAAACTAGAGGGGATTTGTATCTTAAAGCAAACATCGTACTTCCAAAAGTTGAAGAGCTTGATAAAGAGCTTGTTAAAGCGATGCAAGAGAAACTGCCAAAACAATAGTAAGGAGAGAAGATGCACCATTATGATGAACCCGTATATCTAATAAGTATCGTGTCAAAAATGTTGGATATTCATCCACAAACTTTACGACAGTATGAGCGTGAAAACCTTATATGCCCATCACGATCAGATGGTCGTATAAGGCTTTACTCTCAACGTGATGTAGATAAAATTAAGTTAATTCTTCGACTAACTCGAGAACTCGGTGTAAATATCGCTGGAGTTGACATTATTTTACGTTTACGTGAGAGTGTTGATGGGATGGAAAAAGAGATAGCAGAATTACGCCATGAAGTACAACGTGCACAAAATGCACGCTCAGTTTCGCCAGATAAGGCACTTGTTACAAAAAGAAGTACTTACGAGATGATAATATTTGAAGAGAAGTAATATACTTCTACTCCTTTAACCTTTGAACTTTAGCTCCAGCATTTTGGAGTTTTTTCTCTAGTGAATCATACCCACGATCAAGATGATAGATACGGTGAATATCTGTCTCACCTTTTGCAATAAGTCCAGCTAAAACTAGTGCAGATGAAGCTCGTAAATCTGTTGCCATCACATCAGTACCACTAAGTTCAGTTTTGCCTTTTACAGTTGCTATATGACCATTTAAAGAGATATCTGCACCCATACGCTGTAATTCACTTACGTGCATAAAACGGTTTTCAAAAAGTCTCTCTTCAATGATGGAAGTTCCATTTGCTTGAGTCGCCAGAGCCATAAACTGTGCTTGCATATCTGTTGGAAAAGCTGGGTATTCTTGAGTGATTATTTTTACAGGTTTGATCTCATTTGCTGGATAGATAGTGATAGTATCTTTGGTAAGTGTAAAACTAAATCCCATCTCTTCAAATTTTCTAATAACTGCATCAAGATGTTTTGGTTCAACATCTGTAATAGTAAGTTCAGAGTTTGTAATCGCTGCTGCACAAAGATATGTTCCAGCTTCAATTCTATCAGGGATAATTGCAAAATCTTTTATATCTACAAGTTTTCCATTTGTACCCTTGATTTTTAAAACAGAAGTTCCAATCCCTTTGATTTTAACACCACTATTGTTTAAAATTTCACACAGTTGGACAACTTCTGGTTCACGTGCAGCATTTACTATAGTAGTAGTTCCTTTTGCTAATGCTGCTGCCATAACAATGTTTGCAGTTCCAGTTACTGTGATCTTATCGAAGATAATCTCACACCCTTTTAAACCATTTGGTGCTTTTGTTTCTACATAACCAGCTTTTATATCTATCTCTGCACCCATTTGCTCTAAAGCTTTTAGATGAAGATCGATCGGGCGCTGACCAATGGCACAACCACCAGGCAATGAAACTTCACAATGCCCAAAACGAGCTAAAATTGGGCCTAGAACTAAGATGGATGCACGCATAGTTTTGACTATATCGTATGTGGCTCTTGTTTCGTGAATATTTTTAGTATCTACAGATACGTGATGCTCTTCAAATGAACACTGTGCACCAAGATTGGTTAAGAGTTTTAAAAGAGTTTTTATATCTACAACATCTGGGAGATTTTCTATGTTTAACTTGTTCTTAGCGAGGATTGTCATCGCTATAAGAGGAAGCGAAGCGTTTTTCGCACCAGCTATTTTTATACTGCCTTGAAGGGAATCAATCCCTTTTATTTTTAAATAATCCATCTTGCTCTTTATATCTTTGGGGGAGGCCCTTTATTTAATAAAGTAATTATAGCTGAAATTAGATTAACATTAGTGAGTAATAAGTGAGTGGACATAGTTGCTAAGGAATAGATAGTGTAAGAGAGTTTTTTTTAAATACGAGGAGATATAATGGGTTTTAATCCTGATGATTTTTTTACTATCACAACTGTTGAAGATATAGTGCCTAAGTTTCCTCATTTAAGTGCGCTTGATTATTCAAAAATTAGTTTGAATGAGGAACTGATAAAAGTAAATTATGAAGTGACATCACCTGAATATAAAGATTTTATGGCGAGTGATATAAAAGAGTATTGTCATTTTGAGGTAGATACTATAGTATAATTCTACAAGAAGGAATTATACATGAGCTCAGCACTAGACAGATTAAAAGATTTATCAAATAAAATTTCTATCTCAAACTATGAGTTAGCAAGAAAAGAAAACCTCTCAAAACTCAAAGCACTTTATAAAGAGATAGGTGTAGATGCAAAAGTTGATGTGTTTGAAGAACTTTTTGAATTTAAAGCTATTAATCTTTCTGGTGCATCCCTGCAAAGTGAAAATTTAGGTGAGATTAAAGAGGGGCGTTACTTACAGATTTTAGCTATTGCTTATGATAAAGAAGCGGCTATAAAGAGTAAAAATATTTCACTAGGATATTTTGGTAGAGCCGAAAATGTAGATGTTGAGTTCAAAAACAAAGTTGTTGAGTTTATCATCCGTTACAGATTTGAGAAAAGTTTTATGACACTCGAGCATTACTATGAGATGTTAGGACAATTTTCGTAAGGGATGAAAAAGTTTTACTTACAACTTTGGTTTTTCTGGGCTTTAAGAGTTGTTCTTTGTAGTGTAATTTCAGCTGCCATTCTCTCAATTCTCATCACTGTAGTACTTTATATAAAACAGGGCTTTGTTTCATTAGACCAAGAAGTTTTTCAAGCTCTTTACTCAATCTTTAGTTTTTGGTTTATGATAACACTCAATATCACTGTTCTTTTTGCACTTTTTCGTAGTGTAAAGTACATCTTTAACAGATGCCACAATGGTTATAGTTTCAAACTGCTTACTTGCCCCAAAGAAAAAACTTATATAGAAGTGATTGGGTATGGTGATCTTGTAAAGTTCTGGCGTAAATGGTTTATGCTTTTAATTTGGCTAAGCGCTGTATTTATGATTATCGATTTTGTGTTTTTTGCTTACTACAACATCTATCTTTTATATGGAGTTATATTGGTATCTGGGTATTTTTCATTTATCTTTATAGGGGCTCGATGTAAACAAGTAAGGATTGTAAAATGTTAGTGTTTTTAGATATAAAAACAACTGGAAGTGAAATAGATGACAAAATTTGTGCACTCTCAACATTGCATGATGACACACTAAGCAGTGAACTTATAAACGATGGGAAAAAGATAGCTTCAGAAGCTTCGGCATCACACCATATAAGCAATGCAGATATTAAAGAGAAAAATAGTTTTACACAATCAAAAGGGTACAAATTTCTACAAGAGTTAAGTGTTGATGATATACTCGTCGTACATGATTACGATTTTGTTTATAAAATTTTACAAAGTTATGGTGTTACAGTTTATGCAAAAATTGTAGATACAAAAAGGGTCGTAAAGCATATAGTAGAAGATATTGAGCGGTTTGATTTGCAGTATTTACGCTATGAATTACAACTTTTAGATACAAATGATATAGTGTATAAGCCATTAGAAGATGTAGTTGTGATAAAATCCCTTTTTGAATATCTACTCCACAGTGTAAGCGAAGAGGAGATGTTTGAGCTGAGTTTTACAAATGTCTTACTTCAAAAGTTTAACTTTGGCAAGTATAATGGGCGTTATATTGAAGAGATAGTAAATATTGATCCCCAATATTTGCACTGGATGCTTTCACTAGATAATTTGGATGCAGATTTACAATATACAATACAGTACTATTTACAAGGATGACTTTATGAGAGTTGCAGTTGAGTGTTCATCACCATTATTACAAAAATCTTTAGAACTATTTTTAGGCACATATCTTGATTCAAGTAAAAAAAGCGATATTGTAATCCGCGATACTAAATGTCTTAACGATCCAAAATGTTTTTATATCTCAAATAGTGCAGAGGCTGATTTGATGAAACCCTTTTCAAAATCGCAGCTTATTTTGGCACTGGAGAAAAGATACGATTCTATAAAGCCGAAACAAGAAAAAGTAGATGAGTTTGAAGAGGGTGGACTGGACTTTTCAATCTTAGAAAAAAGAATAGAATTTTTAACAAATGAGTACAAAGAAAACGTTTTAAGAGCAGTAAAAGCATTTTATGAAAAATAATAAACTTACAAAAAAAATAATAGCTGGAAAATATAAAGGCAAAATTTTAGAACTCCCATCAAAAACTACTACAAGAAGCTCTAAAGCGATCGTACTGGAGTCGTTTTTTAATACTTTGCAGTTTGATGTAATTGATAGCAATTTCGTTGAGGTATTTAGTGGAAGCGGTTCGATCGGACTTGAAGCACTCAGCCGTGGAGCGAAAAAAATCTACTTTATGGAAAAAGATAGAGACGCTCTAAAAGTACTCAAAAAAAACATAGCCCAAACCGATCCAAGCAAGTGTGAAGTGTTTGGCGGAAACAGTTTTGAAAACATCAATGCAGTTGTAGCGTCACTTAAACGATCAAATGAAGATGCGTACATCTATATCGATCCTCCATTTAGCTACCGCGAGGGAATGGAAGATATTTATGACAATACCATGCAACTTATAGAAAACCTCCCACAAGAAGTTGTTAAGATGATTATAATAGAGCACATGAGCACTCTAAAAATCCCAGAACAAATTGGAATCTACACAACTAAAAAAACTAAAAAGTTTGGAAAAACGAGTCTGACCTATTTAATATCCCCAGATATGGAATAATCTTTGCTTTACTCCCCTTACAACTAGGGGAATAAATGAGAATATTTTTATTTTTTGTACTTTTTTTATCATCACTTTATGCTACTAAAGTAACGGAAGTCTCCAATATTGTGGGCGTTCGTGAGAATCAGCTTATCGGTTATTCTCTTGTAGTTGGTTTGAAAAAAACAGGTGATGGTACTACTTCAAAATTTACACTCCAATCAATTGCCAACATGTTAAAAGCGATGAATATTGACATGAATGCAGTAGATATCAAATCTAAAAACGTTGCAGCTGTTGTTATTACGGCAAAACTTAAACCTTTTGCACGTCAAGGGGATAAGTTTGATGTTACTGTCTCATCGATCGGGGATGCAAAAAGTTTAGAGGGTGGAACTTTACTTATGACTCCGCTTAAAGGGGTAGATGGAAAAATATACGCTTTAGCACAAGGACCATTGAGTATTGGTGGTATGAACTCAAAAGGTGCAGGTTCTGAGTCGCATCCAACTACTGGTATAGTTTTTAATGGTGGGCTTGTTGAACGTGAGATAAATATTGATCTTTTTCATCAAGAGTATGCAACACTTTCACTCAAAGAAGCAGGTTTTTCAAATGCTGTAGGTGTGCAAAATGCAATCAACCAACATTTTAATACTCAAGTTGCAGTCGCAGTTGATTCAAGAAGTGTAAAACTAAAACGACCACAAAATCGCTCTATGATTGAGTTCTTAGCGGAAGTACAAAATGTAGATATGGAGTATAAACCAAAAGATAAGATTGTTATAAATGAGCGAACAGGCACCATAGTCGCAGGTGTCGATATAGAGCTAAAACCTGTAATGCTTACTCATGGAGATATTACAGTTAAGATTGTTGAAGCAAGTGAGATAACTGCACCTGAAGGTTCTATGGCAGTTGATAAAAATATGGTGATTGGGATAAACGATAACCAACTTTACACAAAAGAGGGGACTACTACAGTAGCTAACTTAGTACGCTCTTTACAAAAACTTGGTGCGACTCCAAAAGATATCATCGCAATTTTAGAAGCGATGAAAAGTGTTGGAAGTATCTCAGCTGAGTTGGAGGTGATCTAATGAGTTATGGATTAAATACTTTACAAGCACAGTCACAACTTATCACTGACAATAAAGCTGTACCTACAATCAATACAAATGTAGAAAATGAAGCTTTAAAAAAACAAACAGATGCTTTTGAAGCTATCATTGTAAAAATGTTAATGGATAATGCAATGAAAGATGAAAAAAATCTTTTCTCATCTCAAAATGATCCAGGAGATAAGATATATAAATCTATGTACAGAGAGGAACTTTCAAAGGCAAGTGCTGGTAGTTTTGGATTTTCTCAGATGTTATACGATTATTTGTCACAAAAAAAGTAAAACTAGTGTTTAGAAAATCATAATTTTGTCGATTTGGTAGTTATGAAAATGTTTTTTAATACAAAGGAAAAGTTATGATTTCTCAAGTGAATAGTTCTGTTGCGCAAAATGTTTACGCAAATAGTGCATCAGAAAGTAAATCAAATAAAAATGTTGGTACTCAAAATGCTAAAGATACTGACAAAGTTGAACAACTCAAAGAGGCTATAAACTCTGGTGAGTATAAAGTGGATTTATCTGCATTATCTGAAAAAATGGCAGATGAACTACTTTAAAATCTAATTTTATGTAGGGGCAAGTTATGTTGACGCATCATTTACAAAGTGCTTTAGAAGATTTAAGAGATTTAATAAAAATTACAAAATCAGATATAGAAGATATCAAACAAGCGCAACATAATCCTCAGTTTGAGCGACTATCTATCAAAGATGAAAAGTTAAAAAACTTCGAGTCAAAAAAAGCAATGATCGATCATGAAATCTCTTTACTTATGACACAAAATCCAAATGCAGAGCTACCTAAATTATTAAATGATGAGCAACATCAACTTTTAGATGAGTTAAAAATTCAACTATCAGAGCTAAGAGAAGTAAACAAAGAGTACGCAAAATTAGTTGTTATAGTTAGTAATTTATATAATAATTTTTTAGAACAGATCGTTCCTGTAGAGATGCAAGGGTACAATAAAGTTGCCTCTAAAGACCCTTCAGTTTTGGAAGTGAGAGTGTAAGATGGCTAACCTTTTTAACACATTAGGTATTGGTTACTCTGGACTCTCAGCTGCACAAGTAGGGATCAATACAACAGGGCAAAATATTTCTAATGCTGAAGTAGAGGGGTATTCTCGTCAAAGGGTTATCACTTCTGCAGCAACACCATTAAGTACAAGTGTAGGTAATGTGGGCAATGGTGTACAAGTTCAAGATATAAAAAGAGTTTTTGATAATTATGTATTTAGTAGATATACAAGTGTGTCTGCGCAAAAAGAGTATAGTGATTTTGAACTTCAAACACTTGAAGAGCTTTCTAGCTACTTTCCTGAGATAGATGGGGTAGGGATTAAAGCAGATTTGGCGGAATACTATGATATGTGGCAAACTTTTGCTGATAATCCAGATAATGATGCAATTAAAATTGCTTTAGCAAATCAAACGCAAACATTAACTGCGCATATTCAAGATACACAAAATCAGATTTTAACACTACAACAAGAGGTAAACGATCAACTCTCTGTAAATATAGACCAGGTAAATGAGATAGCACAGCAAATTGCTGACTTAAATAGGAGTATAGATACTGCTGAGACTGCTGGTATGTATGAAGCAAGTGATCTAAGAGATAAAAGAAATGTGTTAGAGAAAAATTTAGCACAACTTATTGGTGCTGATGTAAATCAAGGGCAAATACAGTCAAATATTCAAATCGATAGCAATTCAAATACAAGAACAGGGAGTTATTCAATCTCTGTCAATGGTTTTAATATTGTTGATGGAACTTCATATCATCCACTTCGTATAGACAATTCTAGTAACGAATATGGTTTTTATGAAGTTTCTTATGAAAGACAAGATGGGACATTGATTCCACTGGAAGAAAAGATAACTAGTGGTAAAATAGGTGCTATACTTGATCTTCGTGGTCATGCTATAGATGAAACAACAGGGATGCCAACAGATGGTATTTTACAAACGACTGTTGCCGATCTTGATGCTTTTGCAAAAGGTTTGATTGAAACTACAAATAATTTATACGCACAAAGCAGTACTACATCTATGCAGTCAAATAGTATGACATTAAGTGCTACTGACCCAATTTTAAGTTCAAACCTCAATGTTAACGATGGTTCATTTGATATCATCATTTATGATATTGATGGAAATGAAGTTGCTCGTAGAACAATTGATGTAAATGTACAAACTACAATGTCTGGTTCAGCTGGAACAAACTCTATAGAAGGGCAAATCACACAAAATCAAGATGACAATGATGACTTAAATGCTAACAATGATATTGATGATTATTTACAATTTAACTACCAAGCATCTGCAACAGGTGATTTGCGTTTAGAGTTAAGTATGGAAGCATCAGCTAAATCACAAGGGTATACCTTTGCAATAGCAGATAATTTGACAAGTGATGATTTTGCATCAGGTACAAACTTTGCAGGTGCTCTAGGTTTACATAGATTTTTAGATGGAGAGAATGCAAGAGATATTCAACTAAATTCTGATCTAGAAAATAATCCGACAACCATAAAAGCAGGTTATTCAACTGCAAGTGGAGATAATGGAGTAGCACTTGATATGGTGCAACAACAGTTTGAAAATTATGATTTTTATGTTGGGCAAGATACGTATAATACAACTGTTTATGGGATGTTTGATATTACAGCAACATATGTTGGGATAAGTACAAACTCAGCTACATCGTATAATGAAACAGTCACTACGCAATATAATTCTACAGAATTAGAATATAACTCTATTAGTAAAGTAAGTATAGATGAAGAGTTGACAAACCTTATCAAATATCAAACATCATATGGAGCAGCTGCAAAATTGATAACGACAGTTGATCAGATGATGCAAACATTACTTGGAATAAAACAGTAGTATATATGCCAATTTTTAGTATATTGGTATTACTCTTTTTATTTCTTTTTTCTTTTTTTGGTTCATATATTTATGGTGTAGACCCTTATGAACTTGACTCTCAAGCTATTTTACTCTCTCCTTCTTTTGAGCATTTACTTGGTACAGATAGACTTGGTCGTGATCTTTTAGCACGATTGATTGAAGGTGGACAAGTCTCTTTAACTATCGGTGTTGGAAGTGCTTTAATTGCTTCATTTATTGGACTTATTTTAGGTTCAATTGCGGGATATTTTCGTGGCAGTGTAGATAAAGCTTTTGTGATAATGGTTGACTTGTTTTTAACATTTCCAACATTCTTTTTATTACTAGCTATGGTGAGTTATATGAATGCTTCTATTTTAGTTTTAATCATAATTATTTCTATAACTGGCTGGATGACAACTGCAAGACTTATCCGTGCTGAGAGTTTTAAGATAGGCTTTCAAGGATATATAAAAATCCTCAACATTGCTAAAGTATCTAAAGTAAAAATACTTTTAAAATATTATGCTCCTATTTTAGCACCAATCTATTTTGTAAGTTTTACATTTGGGGTTGGTGGTGCTATTCTTTCAGAATCAGGACTTAGCTTTTTAGGTCTAGGGATAGTTGCACCTCAAATGAGCTGGGGGACAATTCTTAGTGGTGGTAGAGATGTAGTTGAGATTGCATGGTGGGTAAGTTTTTTCCCAGGACTTATGATATTTTTAGTAACATTCTCACTTATAAATATTTCAAACTATTTGCAACAAAAAACAAATCAAAAAGATATACAGACAAATTAAAGGAAAGAAGATGAAAGAAAAACAGATAGGGTACTATTTTATTGTCCTAGCTAGTGTTGTAGTGGTTTTAGCAGGGATAAAAAGTGCATCTTCTATTGTAGTTCCTTTTTTACTCTCTATATTTATAGCTATTATTTTAGCACCTACATTTGCTTATTTAAAATCAAAAAAAATCCCTGATGCACTCTCTTTAGTTATTGTACTTGGAGTGTTTTTACTGATTGTAGTGCTTGTTGTAAAACTTATCTCAACATCAGCGTATCAATTTAGTAATAACATAGATGATTATGCAGTAAAACTTAATGTGTATTATCAAGATATAGTTGATATTGCTAATAAAGTTGGTTATACCATTACAACTCAGTCACTTTCAGATATGATGAATGCAAAACAAATCATGAAGTTTATCTCATCAATGGTACAAGGGGTAGGTGCACTCTTTACAAATGGGTTCGTTGTGATTTTAACTGTTGCATTTATGTTGCTTGAAGCGGATGTTTTTGTAAAAAAAGTTCAAATTGGATTTGCAGATTCATTAGAACATATGGATGAGATATTTGAAAAAATAAAACACTATATGGTTATAAAATCAGGTATGTCATTTGCAACTGCATTTGTAATCTATATAGCACTTGAAATTATAGGAACTGATTACGCTTTTCTTTGGGCAGTTATCGCATTTTTACTCAACTTCATCCCAAATATAGGTTCGATCCTCGCAGCAGTTCCAGCAGTGCTCATAACACTAGTTCAACTGGGTTTTGTAAGTGCAGCTTTAGTTGCTGGAGTTTATGTTATAGTAAATGTTGTAATAGGCTCAATTATAGAGCCAAAAGTGATGGGAAAAGGTTTAGGTGTTTCAACACTTATCGTCTTTTTATCATTAATTTTCTGGGGTTGGTTACTTGGCATAGTAGGGATGTTTCTCTCAATTCCACTTACGATAATGGCAAAAATCATTTTCAATGCAAATGAGAAAACAAAATGGATCGCACTTATGCTTGGGGATGGGGAGAGTTTAAAAAAGTAATTATTTTTTTAAAAACTCTTGTATATATGTATAGTATTTTGGTGCTAATTGTATATCGTTGTGTCCGTAACCCTTTAAAATTTTTTTATCGACTTTTGTTGCTTCAAAAGTATTATTAAGATTTAAACTATTTTGTTGTGGAATAATTTTGTCTTCTCTTGCTATCAATATAAGTGTTTTTGCATTTATATCTTTTACTCTTGCTATTGAATTATAAGTATCAAAGAGCATTAATTCTACAGGATAAAAAGGAAAATGTATTTTAGCAACTGCTTTTAGACTATCAAAAGGAGTAATTAATATTAGTTTATTTACTCTACGCTTAGAAGCCAAATAAGTAGCAACACCACTACCCAAACTTCTTCCAATAACAGTGATATTTTTATGTTTTGTTTTTAATGTATCATAGATAAGTAAAGCATCTTCATAAAGTGCTTTTTCAGTTGGAATTCCACTACTCCCACCATAACCGCGATAGTTGACAAGATAAAAAGTTTCATTTTTAAAATAATGAGAGAAATCATTATAATTAGCATATACAGCTTCAGCATTTCCTCCAAAGTATAAAATTGCATTTTCGAATTGTTGTTTTGATGAAATAATGTCTAAATGTTCTCCATGGTTTTGTAAAACTATTTCTTTCAAACCATGTTTTACAGCTTTTGAAGGGAAATATATAAAAGAACGTTGAAAATATGTTAAGAGCACAGCAGTTGATATGTAAACACCAATAGTTATCAAAATACTATATTTTAAAATTTTGAAAAGAGTTTGTTTATATCTCATTATTTAAATCTCCTATGTGACAATGATACCATGAAATATAAAATTAAAACTTTGATTTGGCTCGTATAACTTTATATGTTACAATGAAAAGCAAAAGGAGTTTGATATGGAGATTTCTCAAACGACGTTTGATGAAGTAAAAAATATAGCCAGAAAATGGCAAGAGAAAATAGAAACTTCCCGCGAAGCTAAAGAGCAAGAGTTTCACGATATGATGCTCAAAATGCTCAAAAATCCAATAAATAAAGTTTTTCTAATCGAACTGCTCGATCAAAGTTTTCGCTCAAATGATCCTAAGCGTGTAGCTGATCAATTAGAGTACATTTTTGAGAAATATGGTACTACCGATTTTTTCTCAGAGTTTGAACAGGTGTTAATCTGGTTATTTCGTGATGTAGGGATTTATATAAGCTCCATCTCCATCCCTTTATTTGTCAAATACTTACGTAACGATATTAGTTCGATTGTCATTCAAGGGGAAGATGAAGTTTTAGCAAAACATCTACAACGTCGTAAAAAAGAGGGTACACGTGTAAATGTAAACGTGATTGGCGAGATAGTGCTTAGTGAAGCAGAAGCACAAAAGCGTGAAGAGAAATATATAAAAATACTACAAAATCCCGACATTGACTACCTCTCCATAAAAATTTCCAATCTTTTTTCTCAATTTATTCCACATGCTCACGAGTACAATGTTGAAAAACTTTCAGCAAGACTAGAAAAAATTTACCAAACTGCTGTAGATAACGGCAACAAATTTGTTAATTTAGATATGGAGGAGTATAAAGATATTGAGACTACAATCGATCTTTTTAAAAAGCTTTTATCAACTGAAAAGTTTCATAATTTATACGCAGGGATCGTAATACAAAATTACCTTCCTGAATCGTTAGAGTACATAAAAGATTTAGCAGCTTTTGCAAAACTAAGAGTAGACAACAGTGGAGCACCGATCAAGATACGAATAGTAAAAGGTGCAAACCAAGAGATGGAAATGACTGAGGCGAGTTTAAGAGGGTGGGCAAATGTAACACTCAATACAAAAGCGCAAAGTGATGCAAACTTTAAGGTGGCTATGAATTATCTGCTTGATCCAGATGTTGCACCGTATGTACACACAGGTGTTGCTTCACATAATCTTTTTGATCAAGCACTTGCACTGATTTTAGCACGAGAGCGTGGAGTAGAGGAGTATTTAACTGCTGAGATGTTAGAGGGTATGAGTGAAGCAGCCTACCACATCTTAAAAGATGAGGGTATAAATGTTGTACTTTACGCTCCAACCGCTACGAAAGAGACATTTACAAATGCCATAGCTTATTTGGTACGCCGTTTCGATGAAAATACGGCTGATCATAACTTTTTACGCCATAGTTTTGGACTTACGGTAGACTCTCCGAAATGGGAAACACTTTTGCAAAGCTATGATGATTCGATTGCACTTTTTGGAAAACTTGATCAAAAGCCTACACGCATACAAGATAGAAATAAAGAGATCGAAAAACAAGAGATCGATCTAAATAGTTATCATTTTGAAAATGAACCAGATACTGACTTTGTTCTACCGCAAAACAGAAGATGGGCTGAAGCTATTCGCGATAAATGGATGAATATTGGTGAAAACAGAGGTGTTCATGCGTATCCTGTAGTAGCAGGTATAGAGAAAAAACATAAACTTGAACAAGTAGAAGTGATCGACAAGTCACAATACCACGAGGGTAAAAAAGTGGGTTCATTTATACGAGCTACTGAAGATGATATGAAATTAGCGATTAAAACTGCTGTAGCTGATCCTGATGGTTGGAGAAAACTTTCACATCAAGAGCGACAGAAAATTTTAATGAATGTTGCCGATGAGTTTAGAAAAGCTCGTGCAGATTTGATCGGAATTGCAGCAGCGGAAGTTGGAAAAGTGTTTACAGAAACTGACGTAGAGGTGAGTGAAGCGATCGACTTTTTAAACTTTTACCCGTATAGTGTGACAAAACTTGCAGGTTTAACAGGAGTACAAGCTACACCAAAAGGTGTAGGACTCGTTGTAAGCCCTTGGAACTTTCCAATTGCGATTCCAACAGGTAGAGTTGCCGCTTCACTTGCAGCTGGAAATACCGTCATCTTAAAACCTGCAGACGATGCAATGCTTTGTGCATATATGTTGTGTGAATGTTTCTGGAAAGCCGGAGTGAGTAAAAATACTCTGCAGCTTATAACTGCAAGTGGTAGTGAAGTTGGAAAGCACATCGTACCAAGCTCAGATATAGACTTTGCGATCTTTACAGGTGGGGAAGAAACAGCATACCGCATTATAAAATCGCGTCCGGATATAGCGCTGAGTGCTGAGACCGGAGGAAAAGATGCAACGATAGTTACAGCGATGTCCGATCGGGAACAAGCTTTAAAAAACGTAGTGATTTCAGCATTTCATAATTCAGGTCAGAAGTGTTCAGCAACTTCACTTATGGTACTAGAAAAAGAGCTGTATGACGATCCAAAATACAAACAAGCAATAAAAGAAGCAGTAGAGTCACTCGAAACCGGTTCAGTATGGGATTTTAAAAACCGAGTAGGAACACTTAGTAATCTTCCTCAGGGTAATTTGAAAAAATCACTCTCATATCTTGATGACGGCGAGGAATGGTTGGTAAAACCGACATATGCCAATCAAGGTAACCCGTATATGTTAAAACCATCTGTACGATGGGGAACAAAAGCGGGAGATTTTTGTCATATGCATGAGCTTTTTGGACCAGTACTTAGTGTTATAAGAGCTGAAAATCTTGAAGATGCCGTAAATATTGTAAATGAAACGGGATATGGACTCACATCGGGAATAGAGAGCTTGGATGATAGGGAAGTGGAGTATTGGAGGGAAAATATTATTGCAGGAAACCTTTACATTAATCGCGGAACTACAGGTGCGATTGTCATACGTCAGCCTTTTGGAGGGATGAGAAAATCGGCAATCGGAAGCGGTAAAAAAGCGGGTGGATTTAACTATGTAAGTCAGTTTATGAACCTAGAATACCACGATACAAACTTATATGAGAGTTGTTCAACCGACTTTATCGATCACATGCGTGTATTTTTCAGTAGAGATACTCTGTTTAATGAAGAGTGTGAAACAGCACTGCGTTACGGATGTCATTTTGCACACTGGTACGAAGCGGAATTTTTAAAAGATCATGATTATGCACATATTCGCGGAGAAAGCAATGTAATCAGATACCGACCTGTTAAAAGTGTATTGCTTCGTTTAGAGGATAACGATAAATTTGAAGAGGTTCTAGCGAGTATACTTGCTATTAAAATGGTTGGAGCAAAACTCCATATTTCATTACCGAAACGTTCACGAAAAGCAGAGTATATATGGCTTGAAGCAAAGAAAAGTGCTATTTTAGAAAATACTGATCTTATAGTTCGAGAAGATGAGGATGAACTAGTAGAATCAATGGCAAAATATGAACGTATACGTTTCTTGGCAAAAAAGAATGTAAGTCAAAATATTTATGAAAAAGTAGCTCCAAAAGCAATCTACATAGCGATTACACCTTTTGTAGCTCACGGTAGAGTTGAGATGATGCACTATTTTGTAGAACAAAGTGTGACAAACTCTTATCACCGTTATGGAAATTTAGGTATTCGAGGTTTAAACTTTTATACTAAACAAATTCAAGAGTAGGTATAATGTCATTATTGAACAATTATACGGGATAAATAGATGATTTTAATGATAGATAATTATGACAGCTTTACGTACAATATTGTGCAGTATTGTCGTGAACTTGGAGCTGATTTAAAAATTATTCGTAATGATGAGATGAGTGTTGCAGAGATCGAAGCATTGCATCCTGAAAAGATCATTATTTCCCCTGGTCCAGCATCACCAGATGAGGCAGGGGTGACACTAGAAGTGATCGATTATTTTAAAGATAAACTTCCAATTTTAGGGATTTGCTTAGGGCATCAAAGTATTGCGCAAGTTTTTGGCGGCGATGTAGTTCGCGCAAAAAATATGATGCATGGAAAAACTTCAACAATGAAACAACATATCTCTTGTGAGATTTTTAAAGATTTGCCAGAGGAGTTTATAGCTACACGTTATCACTCTTTGATAGTAGATAAAAACACTTTACCAGATGTAATTGAACCAACTGCTTATTCAACAGATGATAACGAGATTATGGCACTTAAAATTAAAGATAAAGATATATACGGTGTTCAGTTTCATCCAGAATCTATAATGAGTCAGTACGGACATGAGATTATAGGAAATTTCTTAAAGATATGATGCAACATCTCATCTTTTTCTTTATATTAGGGATAGATGTAATTGTACTTTTTTTTCAGATAGACAACTTGTCTATCTCCTCCTCAGAAACTCATATACTTTATGAAGAAAATTCTTTTTTGAGTTATGTTTTTAATTTTATTCTTTCAATTTTTGGCAACAATGACTACGCACTAAGAATACCTATAATAATTATTCACTTAATGAGTGCAGTACTTTTTTATTCGATTTCAAAACATTATTTAAAAACAACAAGAGATCAGCTTTGGTTATTACTTTTATTTGTAATGTTGCCAGGAACTTTAAGTGCTGCAATTGTATTTAGCCATGCTTTTTTAGTTTTATTGGGACTTTTACTTTATATTTATCTAGATCAAAAATATCCAGCCAAATATACAAATATTTTACTTCTCTTTTATACATTTATAGATGGAGGTTTTGCATATCTTTTACTAGGGATTTTAGTCTATAACATTTTTGTAAAAGATTATAGAAATATAGCGTTTAACTTTGTATTATTACTCATATCAGCTTATCTCTATAGATTACAGATTTATGGCATTCCTAGCGGACACTTTTTGGATACAATAGGTGTATATAGCGCTATTTTTACACCGATTATTTTTGTATACGTTGTTTATTCACTTTATAGAAAATATTTAGCAGATAAGATAGATAAAGTGTGGTACATCGCAACAACTACACTCATTTTCTCTCTTTTACTTTCTTTTAGACAAAGATTAGATATAGAGTATTTTGCACCGTACCTGATAATAGCTTTACCATTAGCTGCACAAACTTTTGTTCACTCTTATAGGGTTAGACTCAAAATGTTTAGAAAAAGGTATAAAACTATTTTTGTACTCTCTTTTATCTTTCTAATCTTAAATACTTTAGTAGTCCTATTCAATAAAACAATTTATGCTTATTTAGAAGATCCAAAAAAACATTTTGCGTATAATATGTATGTTGCTAAAGAGTTAGCACAGAACTTAAAAGAGATGAATATTGAGTGTGTAGATACAGATTTAAAAATGCAGCAAAGGTTACAATTTTATAATATTTCAAAGTGTGCCACTAATTTTCTAGAAGAGGTCTCATTATCACATGAAAATCACTCAGATGTAACTATAAGTTACAAGAGCCAACCAGTTTATAGAGCAAATGTTACAAAAATAAACATAAAAGACCCTAATTAAAGATTTGAACCCTTTTTGAAATAGAATTGTTAGCAACTTTATGCTACAATCACACCCAAATATCAAACATAGGGAGTTTCTATGGCTCAAAAAGCGATACGAGAATATGACGCGAAGTCGATTTTAGCGAAACATTGGAATAAGTACTTTCCAGACTTTACTTATGCATATGAAACAGTTATGGTTCAAAATGGGGCTGAACTTAATGCTGCTGCAAAAGAGAAAGCTTGGTTAAATGAAAAACCATTAGTTGCAAAACCAGATATGTTATTTGGTAAACGTGGTAAAAATGGTTTAGTTTTATTTAGAGACCAAAAACCAGGTGATGTATCTTTAGCAAAAGCTGCATCTTGGATTGATGAAAAATCAAGTGAGAAACAAGGTGTTTACTTTTCATTTGATGGTGATACTCCAACTGGTGAGCCAAAAGTTGATATGTTAACTCACTTTGTTGTTGAGCCTTTTACTCCACATGACCAATCTGAAGAGTACTATATTTCTGCTACGTGTGTTGGCGATAATGATGTTCTTTACATGTCTGCTGAAGGTGGTATGGAAGTTGAAGAAGGTTGGGATGAAAAAGTTACTGAAGTAGCATTCCCTATTACAGCTACTGAAGAAGAGATAGCTGAGAAGATTGCTGCAAATGTTCCAGCTGATGTAAAAACAGAAGATAAAGAAAACTTTGCAAAATTTGCAATTGGTTTTTTCAGAGCATACCGTGAATTAAATTTTGCTTACCTTGAAATCAACCCATTTGTTATGCAAGGGAACAAAATTGAGCTTTTAGATATGGTTGCAAAACTTGATGATACTGCAGGTTTCTTAATGGTTGAAGCTTGGGGTGATGTTGAATACCCAACTGCATTTGGTATGGAAGAAAAATCTCCAGAAGTATTAGCTATTGAAGAAGCTGACTCTAAAACTGGTGCGTCTTTAAAACTTACTCTACTTAAACCGGATGCTAGAATCTGGACTATGGTTGCTGGTGGTGGTGCTTCAGTTGTTTATGCTGATACTATTGCAGATATGGCAGGTATTGATGACCTCGCTAACTATGGTGAATACTCAGGTGGTCCAACTACTGGTGAGACTAAATTCTATGCTGAAACTCTTTTAGATTTAATGACTAGAGCTAAAGATGCTCAAGGTAGAGATAAAGTTCTTATCATTGGTGGTGCGATTGCAAACTTTACAGACGTTGCAAAAACATTTACAGGTATCATTCAAGCGTTTGAAAACTATGCAGACAAAATGAAAGAAGTTGGTGTTAAAATTTACGTTAGACGTGGTGGACCAAACTATGAAAAAGGTTTAAAAGACATCAAAGAAGCTGCTGATAGACTTGGTTTATGGATCGATGTTTACGGACCAGAAACTCACGTGACTGACATCGTAAGAATGGCTGTAGAGGCATAAGGAGAAGAAATGGCACAATTATTTACTAAAGATACACAAGCAATTTTTTGGAATAACAACTCAACTGCTATCCAAAGAATGTTAGACTATGATTACACAATCAAAAGAGAAAAACCATCAGTTGCTGCGATTGTTGCTCCAACTGCTTCTGGTAAATTTGAGAAGTTCTTCTGGGGTCCAGATGAAGTTATGATCCCAACTTACAAAAACACTACAGAAGCAAAAGCTGCTCAACCTCAAGCTGATGTACTTTTAAACTTTGCATCATTTAGAACTGCTTACGATGTAACTATGGAAGCTTTAGAGATTGGTGGATTTAAAACTATCATGATTACTGCTGAGGGTATCCCTGAAAGATTAGCACGTAAAATGAACCAAACTGCTCGTGATGCTGGTGTTGTTGTTATCGGACCTGCTACAGTTGGTGGTATCGCTCCGGGTGCATTCAAAATTGCTAACGTTGGTGGTACAATCGAGAACATCGTAAACTCTAAACTACACAGAACAGGTTCTTGTGGTTTAGTTACTCGTTCAGGTGGTTTATTCAACGAGCTTTCTAACATCATCGCTATCAACGCTGACGGTATTGCAGAGGGTGTTGCGATTGGAGGGGATCGTTTCGTAGGTTCTGTTTTCATCGATAACTTACTTCGTATGCAAGACAATCCAGATGTAAAATATATGATTCTTCTTGGTGAAGTTGGTGGTACTGAAGAGTACAAAGTGATCGAAGCAGTTAAATCTGGAAAAATCACTAAACCAATTATCGCATGGTGTATTGGTACTATCGCTAAGTACTACGATAGTGGTGTTCAATTTGGTCACGCTGGAGCTTCAGCTAATGGTGACATGGAAACTGCTGAAGCTAAAAACAAAGCTATGGCTGAAGCTGGTATTCACGTACCTGCAACTTTCAATGACTTACCAGCTAAGATCAAAGAAGTTTATGAGTCATTAAATATTGCTCCAATCCCAGAACCAGAAATGAACGTAGTACCAAAAGTTAGACGTTCTAAACAATTTATCTGTACTATCTCTGATGATAGGGGTGAAGAAGCTACTTATGCTGGTTTCCCAATTTCATCTGTTGCTTTACCAAGTACAGGTAAAGGTATCGGTGATGTTATTTCACTTCTTTGGTTCAAAAAACAATATCCAAAATGGGCTACAGACTTCATCGAGACTGTAATCAAAACTGTTGCTGATCATGGTCCAGCAGTTTCAGGGGCACATAATGCTAAAGTAACTGCTCGTGCTGGTAAATCAGTAGTTGAGTCTTTAGTAACTGGTCTTTTAACAATTGGACCAAGATTTGGTGGTGCTATTGATGGTGCTGCTGAGCATTTCAAATATGCAGATGACAATGGTTTAACTCCAGCTGAGTTTCTTAACCACATGAAAAAACAAGGTATTCCAATTCCAGGTATCGGTCACCGTATTAAATCTCTTAAAAACCCAGACCTTCGTGTTAAAGGTTTAATGGACTTTGCAGCGGAAAATTTCCCTAAAACTCCATTACTTGACTATGCTAGAACTGTTGAAGCGCTAACTACAAGTAAAAAAGAGAACTTAATTCTTAACGTTGATGGTACTATCGGTATCTTAATGGTAGATATGTGGAGAGCACTAGGTTATCCTGAAGAAGAGATCAATGAATTTATCGCTTCTGGTACACTTAACGCATTCTTCATCGCTGGGCGTACGATCGGTTTCATCGGTCACGTACTTGATGAAAAACGTCTTGCAATGCCAATGTATCGCCATCCAATGGACGATATCCTTTACGATGTACAAAAAGCAGAAGAGATTTAATCTCTTCGCTTGAACTTTCTTTAAACCCTTTTACTTTTTTTCTTCCAAATTCCAAAAATTTACGATATACTAAAGCTATGAAAAAAGCTTTTACTATGTTGGAACTCATCTTTGTACTTATTGTTGCTGGCATTTTAGCTGCCCTTATTATGCCGAGGATGGAGCGTAATCCAACTTACGAAGCAGGAGTTCAACTACTTTCTCATATACGATATGCTCAACATTTAGCAATGATAAATGACCAATATGATACTGGAGATAATCAATGGTATCTAGAAAGATGGCAAGTTTATTTTCCAGTAGGTGGACAGACTTATACTGTGTATAGTGATACAGATCATAATGGTCAAGTTGATCAAGTTGGTACTTATACTAGTGTGGAAGCAGCTATCAATCCTACAACAAAAAATACATATTTAATTGGAAGTGCAAATGGTACTTTTACAGATACAAACAGACTATCTAAAGAACTGAATTTAAATACAAAATATGGAATTACTACAATACATGTAAATGGTGGTGCAGTTGGAACAAACGCAAGAAGAATTATATTTGATAATCTAGGTAGGTTGTATCAAGGGACAACAAATGCAGGTGACCCAGGTGTAATAGTTTCACCGACTGATAGTGTAGCAACAGGAGCAATGTTTGTGAAACTATGTTCTGAAGATGCAGTATGTAACAATAATGATACACCAGCTAATAGTGATAATGAAGTTGTTATTCGGATAGATAATGAAACAGGATATGCATGTTTATTACAGCAAGGGAGCAATGTAAATTGTCTTGATTAAACGCATTTTAAGTTTAATTTCTCTATAATTCCCGTCCACAAACGAAGAGAGACTTCGAGTTGAAGTCAGAGAAGACGTTTGAGATCATTGAAAACTAAGCAAGCGGAAGCTTGAATAATACAAAAAACAACAACC
>NZ_JBNKRX010000034.1:0-5943 GCF_050296975.1 Sulfurimonas sp. | reverse complement strand
GGTGTTCCATACATCGTTGTTTTCATGAACAAAGAAGATATGGTTGATGATGAAGAGTTATTAGAGTTAGTTGAGATGGAAATTCGTGAGTTATTAGATACTTATGACTTCCCAGGTGACGATACTCCAATCGTAGCTGGTTCAGCTCTTAAAGCTCTTGAAGAAGCAAAAACTGGTACTCTTGGTGAGTGGTCAGAAAAAATTCAAAAGTTAATGGCTGAAGTTGATGCTTACATCCCAGAGCCAACTCGTGAAACAGATAAAGAATTCTTAATGCCAGTTGAAGATGTATTCTCAATCTCTGGACGTGGTACAGTTGTTACTGGTCGTATTGAGCGTGGTGTTGTTAAAGTTGGTGATACAGTTGAAATCGTTGGTATCCGTGACACTCAAACTACTACTGTTACAGGTGTTGAAATGTTCCGTAAAGAGATGGAGCAAGGTGAAGCTGGTGATAACTGTGGTATCCTTATTCGTGGTATTGGTAAAGATGAAGTTGAACGTGGTCAAGTTCTTTGTAAGCCAGGTTCAATCACTCCACATACAAAATTCACTGCTGAAATCTATGTATTAAGCAAAGATGAGGGTGGTCGTCATACTCCATTCTTCAATGGTTACCGTCCACAATTCTATGTACGTACAACAGATGTAACTGGTGCTATCAGCTTACCAGAAGGTACTGAAATGGTTATGCCAGGTGATAACGTAACTATCACTGCTGAGCTTATCCACCCAATTGCTATGGAAAAAGGTACTAAGTTCGCTATCCGTGAAGGTGGTAGAACAGTTGGTGCTGGTGTTGTAGCTGAGATTCTTGCGTAATTCGCTTTTGCGAATTACCTTGAACCAATTTTAAAGGTTTAAAATGAGAGAAGCAATTCACTTAGGTTGTGAAAAGTGTACTAGACGTAACTATCACACAACTAAAAATAAAAAAACTCATACTGAAAAATTTTCAGTAAAAAAATATTGTAAATTCTGTAAAGAGCATACAGTACATAAAGAGATGAAACTGTAATCAGTTTTTCTCTTTTGGAAAAATCGTAAGCGATTTTGGGCTTACCGCCGAGGTAAACTCAGCGTTAGCGTAGTAAATTTGGACTTTGTTCAAATTACGTTAGCATAATAAGTAGGCGTGTAGCTCCAATGGTAGAGCACCGGATTCCAAATCCGGGTGTTGGGGGTTCGAGTCCCTCCACGCCTGCCACTTGCACACATTTATTATTAGTTTTGCTTTCGAGCAAAATTTATAATCAATGATATTTTAAAATGATGGAAAGAACATATGAATTTAGGTAAACATATCCAAAATGCAAAATTAGAGTTAAGTAAAGTTATCTTTCCTACTAAAGGACAGGTGAAACAAGCTTATATTGCTGTTATTGTTGTTGTTTCAGCTGTAGCTGCATTTTTGGCTTTGGTTGACCTTCTTATGTCATCTATTGTTTCAGCAATTTTAGGTTAAGGAGTAAATAATGGCACATCAATGGTACTCGATCCAGACTTATGGAAGTGATAGAGCAGTAAGAGATGCTATCTTCAATATGATTGAAGAGTATGGACTCCAAGAGCATATTACAGATGTAATTGTTCCAACTGAAGATGTTATTGAAGTAAAAGATGGAAAGAAAAAAGTAAGTGAACGATCTCTTTATAGTGGATATGTTTTTGCAAAAATTGATCTCAATACTGAAATTCAACATATGATTCAATCTATCCCGAAAGTATCGGGATTTATTGGTGAAGGAAACCGTCCGACACCTCTAAGTGAGCATGATATTCAAGTTATCTTAGATCGTGTAAATAATCGTCAAGCACCTAAACCGAAAGTATTTTTCGATAACGGTGAGACTGTACGTATTATTGATGGACCGTTTGCAAACTTCACAGGTACTGTGGATGAATACGACTTAGAGCATGGAACTCTAAAACTCAACGTTTCAATTTTTGGTAGAGCTACTCCTGTAGATATCTCTTACACTCAAGTTGAAAAAATAATTTAAATTCATAAAAAGGAAGAAAAATGGCAAAGAAAATTGCTGGCTATATCAAGCTTCAGATTCAAGCTGGTGCTGCTAACCCTGCACCTCCAGTAGGACCTGCTTTAGGACAACGTGGTGTTAACATCATGGAATTCTGTAAAGCATTCAATGAAAAAACAAAAGATAAGATGGGATTCAAAGTTCCAACTATTATCACAGTTTACAATGACAAAAGTTTTACTTTTGTTACTAAACAACCACCAGCATCTGCATTGTTAATGAAAGCAGCTGGTATCAAAAAAGGGAGTGAAAACCCACTAAAAAATAAAGTGGCTAAAATCACTCGTGAAAAACTTATGGAGATCGTTGATCAAAAAATCGAAGATTTAAATACAGATGATAAAGAGATGGCAGCAAATACTATTGCTGGGCAAGCTCGTTCTATGGGTATAGAAATCGTAGACTAATTTTACGAAAATCGTCGACCACAACGATTTAAAACTCTGTGGCAGAATTTATTAAGCGGAGAAATTTGTTATGAGTAAAAGATATAAGCAATTATTAGAAAAAGTTGATAGTTCTAAATCTTACACAATTGAAGAAGCATCTTCAGCTGTAAGAGAACTAAAAAGTGCAAAATTTGACGAAACTGTTGAAATTGCAATGAATTTAAATGTTGACCCACGTCACGCAGATCAAATGGTACGTGGTGCAATCGTTCTTCCACATGGTACTGGTAAAACTGTACGTGTTGCAGTATTTGCTAAAGGTGCAAAAGCTGATGAAGCTAAAGCAGCTGGTGCTGACATTGTTGGTACTGATGAGCTTGTTGCACAAATCAAAGAGGGTAACATCAACTTTGATATTGTTGTAGCTGCACCAGATTGTATGGGTCTTGTTGGTCAAGTTGGTCGTATTCTTGGACCAAAAGGTTTAATGCCGAACCCTAAAACTGGAACTGTAACTCCAGATGTTGCTACTGCTGTTAACAATGTTAAAGGCGGTCAAGTAAACTTCAGAGTTGACAAAAAAGGTAATATTCATGCAGGTATTGGAAAAGTTAGTTTCGATGCTCAAAAAATCGCTGAAAACCTTGCAACTTTTGTAAAAGCTATTAATAAACAAAAACCAGCTTCTTCAAAAGGTCGTTACATCAAAAATGCTGCACTTAGTTTAACAATGAGTCCAGCTGTTAAACTTGATGTAGCTGAATTATTAGATACAAAATAGTATACTATAAGCTTCCGAGAATTTTTCTCGGATAGTTTTGAAAGTTTTTAGTTTGAGATTGTCTTATCTTAAACTAAAGATTTTCATTTTTTGATGGGAATCTGAATTACTTGGACTAAAGACAGTAGGGGGCTAAACCAATCGGTTGGCTTAAAAAGTCCTTTCTACCCCACTTGAAGTTATGTCTGGGAAAGGAGAAATTTATGCTTAAATCTAAAAAAGCTGAAGTTATTGAGCAACTTTCAACTTCTTTTGCTGAGACTACTGCTGTAGTTATTTGTGACTATAAAGGTTTATCGGTTTCTGAATTAGAAGATCTAAGAAAAGCTGCTCGTGCTAAAGACACAAGTGTTCAGGTTGTTAAAAATACTTTAGCAAACATTGCGTTAGAAAAAGCAGGTATGACAGGTGTTGAACTTAAAGATACAAATATCTTTATCTGGTCAAACGAAGTTATTAATGCTCCAAAAGTTGCTGCTGATTTTGCAAAAAATAACGAAAAATTTGTTATCAAAGCTGGTTACCTAGACAAAGAAGCGGCAGATGTAGCTAAAATTGATGCGTTTGCTAAACTTCCAGGACGTGAAGAACTTCTTGGTATGCTTGCTGCGACTTGGATGGCACCACTTACAAACTTTGTATTTGGTCTTGATGCATTAAGACAAAAAAACGAAGCGGAAGCTTAATTGATACTAGAAGCTAAACTAGAAAAATTGGCAAAAAATTAAAATTTAAAAATACCATAGGAGAAAATTATGGCTGTAACTAAAGAAGATGTATTAGAATTCATCTCTGGATTATCTGTATTAGAGTTATCTGAACTTGTTAAAGAGTTCGAAGAAAAATTTGGTGTATCTGCTCAACCTGTAGCAGTTGCTGGTGTAGCTGGTGGTGATGCTGGTGCTGCTGGTGGTGAACAAACTGAGTTTAACGTAGTACTTACTGATGCTGGTGCTAAAAAAATTGGTGTTATTAAAGTTGTTCGTGAGCTTACTGGTCTTGGTTTAAAAGAAGCTAAAGATGCTACTGAAAACTTACCATCTACAATCAAAGAGGGTGTAGATAAAGAAACTGCTGAAGAAGCTAAAGCTAAATTAGAAGAAGCTGGTGCAGTAGTAGAAGTTAAATAAGTTAACTTTTCTTTAATTTGGAGGGATTACCCCTCCACTTTTTGGGCGCTTTAGTAAGAAGAGACGACTCTCCTTACTAAAGTGCCCTTATGTCGTTTATAAGCACTATAAAAATCTCTTTGTTTTAAAGAGTACAGTTTCAACTCTAGGGACGCTTAGAGTTGGACATTGATTTGTAAAAAATCATCAATTAACAACTTATCGAGGTAGCCTATGTTAAACACTTTATATTCCGGAAACCGTCTTCGTGTAGACTTCTCTAAAACTCCTCAAGAAATAGAAGTACCAAATCTATTACAATTACAACAAAGTTCATATGAAAGATTCTTAATGTTAGAATCAAAAGATAGAGCTGCTAGTGGAATTGAAAAAGTTTTTCAATCAGTTTTTCCTATTCATGATGTACAAAATAGACTTACTATTGAGTATGAAGGTTCTGAAGTAACAAACCCAAAATATACTGTTCGTGAGTGTATGGAAAGAGGACTTACGTATGCAGTAAGTTTGAAAATGAAAACACGTTTAGTTCTTTGGGACAGAGATGAAAATACTAAAGAGAAACTCGGTGTAAAAGATATTAAAGAACAATCAATCTTTGTTCGTGACATCCCTTTAATGACAGATCGTACATCATTTATCATCAATGGTGTTGAGCGTGTTGTTGTAAACCAACTACACCGTTCGCCTGGTGTTATCTTTAAAGAGGAAGAATCGACAACTGCAAGTTCTAAACTTATCTATACTGGTCAAATCATTCCAGATCGTGGTTCATGGTTATACTTTGAGTATGATCCAAAAGATATTCTTTATATGAGAATTAATAAACGTCGTAAAGTTCCAGTAACTATTATGTTCCGTGCACTTGGGTACTCTAAGCAAGATATTTTAAAACTGTTTTACCCAATACAAACGATCAATGTAGCTGATAATAATTTTACAATTGATTTTAATGCTGCTGATTATTCTGGACGTTTAGGATATGACCTTGTAGATGCTAATGGGAAAGTTTTAGTCAATGCAGGGAAAAGATTATCTGTTAAAAAAGCACAAAAATTTGTTGAAGATGGACTTAAAACTGTTCAATATCCATTAGAAGTATTACTAGAGCGTTATTTAGCAGAACCTATCATAGATCCAGAAACTGGTGAAGTTTTATTTGATACAATGACACATATCGATGAGTCTAAGTTAAAGAAAATGGCTGAAATTGGTGTAAGTGAATTTAGAATTGCTAATGATTTAGCTGAAGGTGTTGATAGCTCTGTAATTAATGCTTTTAATGCTGATGCAGATTCACTAAAACTTCTAAAACAAACAGAAGAGATTGAAGATGAAAATGATTTAGCTGCCATTCGTATCTATAAAGTTATGCGTCCGGGTGAACCAGTAACTAAAGAAGCTGCACATGCATTCGTAAACCAATTATTCTTTGATCCAGAGAGATATGACTTAACACAAGTTGGTCGTATGAAAATGAACCATAAACTAGGATTAAATGTTCCAGAATACGTAACTGTACTTACTCATGAAGATATTATCGAGTCTGTTAAATACGTTATCAAAGTTAAAAATGGTCAAGGTCATATCGATGATAGAGATCA
>NZ_JBNKRX010000033.1:0-35258 GCF_050296975.1 Sulfurimonas sp. | reverse complement strand
CATCTTGCAATGAAAATATATAAGTGTCACGTTTAGCATTTTTATCAACGAATGGAAATGTCTCTGTATAATCAACTAAAGCTGCATCTCCTGTTGACCAGTTTGAGAGTTTAGAGGTCATCTTGACAGTTTTTTCTTGAAATACTCTATATCCTGTAGTAATGATATGATCCTCAAATCCATTGTATTTGAGATAAGATGACTGGTACAATGTTCGTTGTCGTGCTAGATGTTCACCGTAGATTCCATTTGAAAAGGTAATAGGAGTTTCAATGAGTGTTTGTTTTTCACTAGCCGTTAATGTATCATCAGTTGAGTAAGTATAAAAATCAAAGAAAACTTCACCATTAGGACCTAACTTTGCTTTTGAATCAAAAGCATCATATTTCATTCCAGCTTTTATCTCAATTTCAAAATCATTGATAGTTTTATCATAACCTAATTCAAGGTATCCATTTGGAGACTTCAGTCTATCGCTATCTTGTGGCAATGAGAGATTAATCCCATAGGCACTCCCTTGTGTATGATCTAACATACGACCTTTAAGTGTAAAGTCATAGTATTTAAGAGTTACTCCTAAAGAGTAATCTCGCATCCATACTGGTGCATACCCTGTTTGAGAAAGTCCTGTATTATCATATAATGGAGGTAGACTTAATACTCCTTGAGAAAATCCATCAGGACCAGCATACAGCTCTTTATTGTCCTCTTGATAATAAAAGTCTATTGTTGCATCAAAATTATCTGCTTGAAACTTTTTAATAAATTCAGCCATTCTATAATCGTATGAACCATACTTGAAAACAACTTTGTCATTTGATTCAAAATCTTTAAAATCTTCTGCATAAGTGATGATGTTAATTGATCCAGCATACGCATTTACACCATTGGTTTTACTTCCAGGTCCTCTAGTTACTTCGATCCTCTTGATCATCTCAATTGGCATTCCAAGGTACTCTGAGTAGGAATCAAAGAAAACATTGTTTACTAAAACATCATCAATAAAAAGTTTAGTTTGACCATATGCTTGAGGATTAGAACCCCTAAAAATTGGTGTTTGATTGTTGAAGTTATCTGTAGCCATATCAACACCAGGGACGAGTTGCAGAGCTTCTTTGAGGTTTGAGACTCCTAAATCTTCTAACTCTTTGCCTTTAAATACAGAGATGATATAGGGTTGATAATGTTCGTTCTGTTTGGTTATAGTTGCAACACTCTCAAAATGATTCATATCTTGAGAAATTAAAGATAAAACATCATCTTGTGCATTTAAGATTGTAAAATGTGCAAATATGAGGCAATTAATAGTTAAAAATTTATATAAAAAACGATGCTTCAACACTTTTCCCCCGCTCACACTACATACTGAATTTTATAATTATATTTTTTAATTTAACATTAATATACGTCTTTTCTTTACAACAATGTAACTCAAAGTACTCTATAACCATATTTTTGATACACTTTCACATATATTTTTAAGGTTTTTTTACTCAATGGCACTAATAGATTTACAAAACATCTCTAAACACTACTCTGCACAAAAGATTTTAGTAGATATTGATTTTCATGTTGATGAGAGTGAACGTATCGTTATCATCGGAAAAAATGGGAGTGGTAAGTCTACATTAATGAAGATTGTAAATGGTACGCTTGACGCTGATGAGGGTAAACGTATTATCCAAAACGACATTGAAGTAAAGATGCTCGACCAACGCCCAGTTTTTGAAGAGGGGCATAATGTTCGCGAAGCTGTTGAAGCTGGACTTGTTGAGATTAACCGTGCAAAAGCAAGATATGATGAACTCACCCATCTTTTAGCTGAAGATTTTGAAAACAAAACTCTTTTAAAAGAACACGAAAAACTCTCTAACTACATTGAACACCACTCAGCTTGGAATTTAGATGACAAGATCGAACGAATCATCCAACACTTTGATCTTAAACAGTATGAAGATAAACCAATAGCTCTACTTAGCGGTGGAGAACAAAGACGTGTTGCACTTGCTTCACTGCTACTACAAAAACCTGATGTATTACTTCTTGATGAACCTACTAACCACCTCGATGTATATATGGTTGAGTTCTTGGAAGAGCTACTTTTAAAAGAGAAGTTTACACTTGTTTTTATCTCTCACGATCGTTATTTTATAGACAGGGTTGCTACAAAGTCGGTCGAGGTTGAAGATTGTGCTCTGCGTGAATATAAAGGTGGGTACAGTGATTACCTTCAACAAAAAGAACAATACTTACAAAATCTCCAAAAACAGCATGAAACTTTACTCTCTTTACTCAAACGTGAAAATGAGTGGTATTCACGCGGTGTAAGAGCAAGACTTAAACGTAATGAAGGTCGTAAAGAGCGTTTAATGGAGTTACGAGAAGCGGCAAAAAACAATCCTAGTAAAATTAGAAAAATGTCTATGGAGTTGCAACGTGAAGCAAAACATTTCAACCGCCAAAAAAGTATAAACAAACAAAAAATGCTTTTTGAGATCGAAGACCTACATCTCAAACTTGGAGATAAAGAGCTTCTGCATGATTTTTCTACTCGTATACTTCAAAAAGATGTGATCGCAATCGTAGGACCAAACGGAAGTGGAAAATCTACCCTTTTAAAAACATTACTTGGACGCATTGAGCCAACAAGTGGCAAAATCAAACAAGGGGAATTTAGCATCGGTTATTTTGACCAACATCGTGAGATGTTAGATGATGATAAAAACCTGATTGAGACTTTTTGTCCAAATGGTGGGGATCGTGTAAGTGTACAGGGAAAAGATTTACACGTATATGGATACCTCAAAAATTTTCTTTTTCCAAGAGAGTTTTTAGATAAAAAGATAGGAGTACTTAGCGGTGGTGAGAAAAACCGTGTAGCACTTGCCCTACTTTTTACAAAAAAAGTAGATATTCTCATTCTTGATGAGCCAACCAATGATCTTGATATCCCAACGATCAATATCCTAGAAGAACAACTTACAAACTTCTCTGGGGCTGTCATACTAGTGAGTCATGATAGATATTTTGTAGATAAGATTGCAAAAAAACTTTTCATCTTTAAACGTGATCAAACGATCGAAGAATCATATCAAGATTATAGTGAGTACTTAGAGCTTGAAAAAGAGTTGCATGAGCTTGATAGTATGGAAAAAGAGGCTGAGTTAGAACAGGTAAAGCCAAAAGAAGAAATAAAAGAGAAATCAAAACCTGTTAAACTTACCTATAAAGAGAAAACTGCTTTAGAGAAACTTCCTGCCGAGATTGAAGAGTTAGAGCTCAAAATCGAAGAAAAAAATAATTGTCTAGCTGATCCAAAATGTTATGAACAAATTGGTATTTCAGTTTTAGCAAAAGAGTTAGAAGAGCTAGAGACACTTTATGAAGAAAAGGTGGAAGAACTACTTACTATAGAGGAAAAAGTGGAGGCTATAGAAAATGAAAGCTAAGCAATTTTTTGTCTTTATATTTGGATTAGTTCTTTGGTTTAGTCCCGTTCCTGATGGCTTAACTCTTCAAGCTTGGCATCTTTTTTCTATATTTATCTCCATAATTTTAGCTGTAATCATCCAAGCGTTTCCAATTTTTACAGCTTCAATCATTGGGCTTTCTTTTTCCATTTTAACACATACATTAGAACCAAAAGAGGCTTATGGTGGATTTTCTCAAAGTTTTATACTTTTAATCATTGTTGCTTTTTTGATTGCCCGTGGAGTTATAAAGTCAGGTCTTGGAAAACGTATCGCATTTTTGATTATCAAACGTTTTGGAAAGTCTTCGCTAGGTCTAGGGTACTCAATCATTGCAGCAGATATGTTTATAGCCCCTGCATTTCCAAGCAATACAGCACGAAGTGGTGTACTTTTCCCAATTGTGAATGCACTGGCAGCGGATAGCGGTTCAAAAGTGGCTGATGGGACTCGTAAAAAACTGGGAGCTTATCTTATGATGACTTCAATGGCAGGAATTACCATATCTTCTGCTATGTGGCTTACAGCGATGGCAGCAAATCCAGCTGGTGTAAAAATGGCTGCAGAGTTTGGGATAAATATCACATTTGGCTCTTGGACACTCGCTGCTTTTTTACCAACACTTTTAGCTTTTGTTGCTATCCCTTGGGTACTTTTTAAGATATTTCCTCCCCAGATAAAACAAACTCCAGATGCTCCAGAGATTGCAAAAAAAGAGTTAGAGCATATGGGTGGTGTGCATAAAAATGAGTATATTATGGGCTTTACCTTTATTGCAATGCTCACCCTTTGGGTACTCTCCCCTATTTTTGGATTTGATAAAACAGCAGTTGCATTTTTAGGTCTTGGGGCAATCATGATAAGTAAAATCTTTACACTTGATGATCTAGCCCATGAGGGTAGAGCATTAGGGACACTTATTTGGTTTGGGATTCTTTACTCAATGAGTTCAGAACTTAATCATCTAGGGTTTATGTCTTGGCTAGGTAGTCATATATCTGATTTTGTAGTTGGATACTCTTGGATTAATGTATATCTAATGCTTGTCATTGCTTATGTATTTATACACTACTTTTTTGTTTCTCAAACTGCACAGATGTTAGCTCTTTTCTCAGTCTTTTTGGGAGTTGGTATAGATGCTGGAGTACCTGCACAGCTACTTGCTTTTATGCTTCTTTTTGCAACAAATTTTAATGCAATGATAACACCGCAAGGTTCATCGGCAAATGTCATCTATCTTGGTTCTGGATATATCAAGTCAAATGAAGTTTATAAATTTGGAGGGATAATTACTTTGTTAAATACTCTGATCTATTTAGTTTTTGGGAGTTTTTGGATTGTAGCAGTAGTGTAAAAGCAGAGAAATTTTTCTCTCTACTTTTGTGCTTCTTTTAAGCTATCTGCAATTAAAAATGCTAACTCTAAAGATTGATCTGCATTTAAACGAGGATCACAGTGTGTATGGTAACGTGAACTTAAATCTTCCTCAGTTACCGTAAAACTTCCACCGATACACTCAGTTACGTTTTTACCAGTCATCTCTAAATGCACACCACCAGCGTGAGTACCTTCTGCTTTATGCACTTGGAAGAACTGTTTCATCTCAGTTAATATATCATCTACTGGGCGAGTTTTATAGTTGTTTGAAGACTTAATTGTATTTCCATGCATTGGATCACAAGACCATACCACATTTAACCCCTCTTTTTCAATTGCACGGATTAATGGTGGTAAACCTTCAGCTACTTTATTTGCACCCATACGAACAATGATGTTCAAGCGTCCAGCTTCATTGTCAGGATTTACTGCATTTGCAAGTTTGACTAATTCTTGTGGGTCCATAGATGGACCTGCTTTAATACCTATAGGGTTTTTAATCCCTTTCATATACTCAACATGTGCACCATCAAGTTGGCGTGTACGATCACCAATCCAAACCATATGAGCTGCGACGTTATACCAATCACCTGTAAGTGAATCTTTTCTAGTAAAAGCTTCTTCATATGGTAATAAAAGTGCTTCATGTGAAGTGAAAAAGTCTGTTTCACGAAGTGTTCTATATGTCTTAGAAGTTACACCACACGCTTCCATAAATTTGAGTGAATTTTGGATATCATCTGCAAGTTTTTCATACTTTTGGACTACCTCTCCTTTGTGAGCAAAATCGAGTGTCCATTTATGTACTTGATGTAAGTCTGCCATACCACCTGAAGCGAATGCACGGAGTAAGTTTTGCGTTGCCGCTGCTTGGTTATACGCTTTTATCATACGCTCTGGATCAGGCACACGTGCACTTGATTCAAAATCAACACTATTGATAATATCTCCACGGTAAGAATCTAGTGTCACACCATCGATCGTTTCAGTATCGCTAGAGCGCGGTTTTGCGAACTGCCCACCTAAACGCCCAACTTTGACAACTGGTAGCCCTCCAGCATATGTCATTACCACTGCCATCTGCATTAAAGCTTTAAAAGTATCACGGATATTGTCTGCGTGAAACTCACTAAAACTCTCTGCACAATCTCCACCTTGAAGTAAAAATGCTTTTCCATTAGCTACATTTGCAAGTTGTTCTTTGAGTGAACGAACCTCTCCCGCAAAAACTAAAGGTGGATAATTTTTCAATTCTGCCAACACCGCATTTAACTTCTCTCGATCAGGGTAAGTTGGTTGTTGTAAAATTGGCTTTTCTCTCCAGCTAGATGGGGTCCATATACTCATAATTATTACCTTAATATAATATTTTGCGCAATTCTATCTAAATATAGTTAAAATGGGAATATATCGCAATAAAAGTTTACTTTATGGTTAATTTTTGTATAATCGCTTTCATAAATTTCATGGAGTTTTCAATTGAAAAAAGATGACTTAAAATCACTTGTCACGCAATTATATAATGATCTCATTGACAATATTGATGCCCAAGAGCGTCCAAATAAAGAACAAGTTGTAGAGTATCTTCAAGATTCAGCAATCACAATTCAATCACTCCATGAAGATGAAATCGACACACTTGAACACGCAAAACAAGCATTTACAAATGCTTATAAAATTATTGCTGAACAAGGTATCTGCTCTTATCAAGAAACAAGTAATAAATTTTTAGACTTAACAGAACAACATCAAGAAAACCTTTTGAGATATAAAGAGGATTCTCTTGTAGATGTACACAAAATCACTGAAAAATTTGAAGAGATTCACCTTCATATGACAGAAGAGGTGCATCGTGCAAATGGTGTTATTCATGATTTGTATGATCGCATAAAAGAGTTAGAAGAAAGCTCACAACTTGATCCTTTAACAAGAGTTTATAATAGACGTGCCCTGCACTCGTATATAACGCAAGTTTGTGCAAAAGGAAAGCTGCAACACGAGCTTCATTTTCTTATACTTGACATAGATGATTTTAAAAATATCAACGATACTTACGGACATGTTGCTGGGGATAAAGTTCTTATTTTCCTTGCAAACCTTCTTAAAAAAACGCTTCGCGATGGAGATAAAATTTTTAGATATGGTGGAGAAGAGTTTGTAATTATTCTTAATAGAATTGATGATGAACACTGTACACAAATTTCACAGAGAATTTTAAAACTTGTAGGCTCAAATAAACTTATTTACAAAGGGACAACTTTACAAGTAACTGTAAGCATAGGTTCTACAAAATACCATGATGGTGATACTATGGAAGACCTTTTAGAAAGAGCTGATACAGCACTATACAAATCAAAAAACAATGGTAAAAATCAAATGAATATGGAAAAAAAATAAATGGAATTAAACTATTTTGATATTATAGCTGGTACAATCATTTTATTACTTGGTTTAAAAGGGATTATTAACGGATTTTTCAAAGAAGTTTTTGGACTTGTAGGGATCATTGGTGGTATCTTTATAGCATCACGTATAGGGGATGATGTTGGTCAATATTTAAGTGATCTCATTTTTAAATTTTCAAATCAATCAGCTATCAGTTTTACAGGTTTTTTAGTTTCATTGGCAATCTTTTGGGTTCTAATGATTGTAACTGGAATGGTATTTCAAAAGCTCAGTAAATTAAGCGGTTTAGGAGCACTTGATAAAATTTTAGGGTTTGTTTTTGGTGCAAGTAAATTCTTTTTAATTGCTGCAGTTATTGCATTTGCTATTAGCAACATCAAATCTCTAAAACCTACAATGGACTCTTTGATGAACAATAGTATTTTGTACCCTGTATTTGTTTCAACAGGAGGGTTTATTATGAAAATAGACCCTATTGAAGAAGTTGCTAATGTAGAGGAAAATATAGACACATTAACACAAAAAGCGGAGGATGCGACTCAAGAGATCGTCAAAGATTCTATTGAACAAAAAATAATTGAGATCAATAGAACAATTCAAGAAACAAATATCACTCAAGAGAAGTAATTATGGCAAAGATAGAAACAGACTTTAACGACAGAACAATTGAGTACAATCAACTTCTGGATGATTTTAAAAATCTAATCAAAAAGAATAATCTAAAATTTACTATTCAACGTGAAGTAATTTTAGAGACTCTTTATAATTCTGATGAGCATTTAACACCTGAAGAGTTACATAGGGTTATCCAAGAGAAGTATCCAGAGCTCAATACTGGAATTGCAACTATTTATAGAACTTTATCACTCTTAGAAGATTCAAATATCGTCACTTCATTATCTTTTGGAGCGCAAGGGAAAAAATATGAACTTGGTGCGAAAGATCATCATGACCATTTTATTTGTACACAATGTGGTGCAATATTTGAGTTTGTAGATGAAGAGATCGAAAAACGCCAACATAAGATTGCAGATGATTTAGGTTTTAAGATGCTTGATCACTCTATGCAAATCTACGGCATTTGTAAATCATGCCAAGAAAAAAAATAAATTTAAAAAGAAGGAATAGTTTTTGATTTTTGACAATAAATTTGTACAACAAAGAATCCAAAAAGCAAAAGTGTTAAAAGAGTCTGGTTTTAATCCGTATTCTAACGACTCACAAAGAAATACAACGATAAAAAAATATATAAATGTTAATCAAGATATTTTTGACAAAGATGAAAAACGTGATGAAAAACGTCACTATATAGTAAGTGGTCGTATTAAACTACTTCGTATCATGGGTAAAGCTAGTTTTGCTAAGATCGAAGATGAAAGCGGAATGTTACAAGTCTACATCGCACGTGATAATCTTCCTGAAGGCTTTTACAATGAAACTTTTAAAAAGAACATTGAAGTTGGTGATATCATCGAAGTTGCAGGGTATCCTTTTGTAACTGGTAAAGGTGAGCTCTCTTTACATGTCGATGAACTTAAACTTTTAACAAAGGCAATTTCGCCATTACCTGAAAAATTTCATGGGATTACAGATAAAGAGATCAGATATAGAAAACGCTATCTTGACCTTATTATGAATGCTGAAGTTCGCCGTACATTTCAAATCCGTTCACAAGTGATCTCACTAACGAGAAGATTTTTTGAAGACAAAGGGTTTTTAGAAGTTGAAACTCCAATGATGCACCCTATCGCTGGTGGAGCGAATGCAAAACCATTTGTAACGCATCACAATGCACTTGGAATTGATAGATATTTAAGAATTGCACCTGAGCTTTACCTCAAAAGACTTATAGTTGGGGGATTTGAAGCAGTATTTGAGATCAATAGAAACTTTAGAAATGAAGGGATGGATGCTACGCATAACCCTGAATTTACCTCGATCGAGTTTTACTGGGCTTACAAAACATATAAAGATTTAATTGTAATTACAAAAGAGTACTTTCACTATCTTTTCGATCACTTAAATTTACCTACTATTCTACCTTATGGTGAGATGGAGGTTAATTTTGATAATTTTACAGAGATTCCACTTATCCAATCACTTTCAGAAATTGGTGGAGTTCCAGCTGAAATCGTAAACGATAAAGATAAAATTGTAGAGTTCTTAAAATCTAAAAATATAGATGTAAATGAAAGCATGAACCTTGGGCAACTTCAAGGAGAGCTTTTTGATGAATTTGTTGAAGAAAAACTTATCGACCCAACATTTATCACAGAGTACCCTGTAGAGATTTCACCCCTTGCTCGTAGAAGTGATGCAAATCCTGCTATCACTGAGCGTTTTGAGCTTTTCATTGCAGGTCGTGAGATCGCAAATGCCTTTAGTGAGTTAAATGATCCAGTTGACCAATTAGAGCGCTTTGAGGGACAAATGGCAGCTAAAGACAGTGGTGATGATGAAGCACATGAGATGGATAGTGACTTTGTTGAAGCACTAAGCTATGGTATGGCACCAACAGCAGGTCAAGGGATAGGAATCGATAGACTTGTAATGTTACTTACAAATGAGCATAGTATCCGTGATGTACTTCTTTTCCCTGCTATGAAACCACTTAACCACGAACTAAATTCTGACGAAGAGGAATAATAATTTACAAGTCTAAAGGGCTAATAACCTTAGACTTGTTCATCTTTGATCTTCAATGGAAGTGGCACCGTTCTGTCTTTTAATGATTTACTATCCCATATATAAACCTTATCGAAACCAAAGTCTATATCTTTTATGCGTATGTTTTGTACAGCCATCAGTGGTACCTTTGGTACAACACTTCAGGTTCCAAAGCTATAAATGACAAGCAGTTGTCATTTATTTTACGCTTTTCACATTCTAAGTCCACATCCGTACATTAGTTTAATCATAAGCTGGTATATGCCATTCATGTTTACAATGATGCTATGCACTTCTTCTTTAGTCAGAACTACTGGTATATGCTTTCGCTGTTGTGCTCGGAGTGCTTGGATATTCCATGTACTAATATCTACACCTAAAACTTCTCTATATAAAAACAATAAAGCACTAAAGGCTTGATTTTCTAAAGAAACATTTTGCTACGCAAAAGCGATTCTCTTGTTTTGTGTAGTTGGTGATACTTTTTTAGTTGTTGCTAAAAATGTTAAAAACTCTTCTATCTCTTTTTTCCCTAAATCAACAGGATGCCGTTTATTATGAAAAAAAATATAGTGCTTTATCCAAAACACATAGGTCTTTTCTGTAGAGATACTATAGTGTTTAAATCTGATTTTATCTCTTACAATATCAAGTAACTTCTTTTTCATTTTAACTCCTCAAATTAAACATGCAAAATGTACATTTAACACTTTTTTTTTAACGATTAAACGACAAAATGTTCAAATAACGGCTATTATATTTTTAAATCTACATTGAATTTTAGAAGTTTTTTTAAAAAAATCATCAAAATATTGCATTTTGCAATAAAAATACAATTAAAACAAACATTTTTTGTGTCATTTAATTTGGATATTTAGAGTTGTTTTGTATATAATGTTCGTTGAATAAATAGATGCGACGTACCCGCTTCGCGTATACGTCGCATCGGTCGCGCTGAACACTGAACGTGCCACCTACCATTTGCTGGTCTCCGCTTCGCTACGTCCATCAAATGCCAGGAGTCACACACCAAGCCATCCTCCAGAAATCAGCAAGCTAATTTATGAAGTCTGACTTTGTGGTGCTCAGCGCCACCGTTAGATATAGGAGAAAATATGGGTCACTATGATACAGCACAAGTATGTTTAAATGGTCATACAATTAATGACACAGTAAATCGTCATCCAGAATTTAATCAAAAGTTTTGTGATAAATGTGGAGCTGAGACCATAACAGCTTGTCCAGAATGCGAAACTCCTATCCGAGGCGATTATCATGTTGACGGCGTAGTAGCAATAGGACATCAATATACGCCACCATCATACTGTCATAACTGCGGGAATGCTTTTCCATGGTTGCAAACAGCACTAGAGAGTGCACAAGAATTATTGGATATTGACGAATCAATCAATGATTCTGATAAAGCACTCCTTATTAATTCAATGAAAGAAATTTCAAAAGATACTCCAAAAACAGAAGTTAATGCACTCAAAATCAAGAAAATTGCAAAAAAACTAGGTTCTGATACCTATGATGCATTTATTAAAATTGCTGTTGATGTTGGAACAGAAATAGCGAAAAAATCATTGTTGGGTAGTTAATATCTAACAAATCAGAGGAGCCAATAAATTACCCTGCGGGCAATTTATTGGCTCATTTCAAACGTTAGTGAATAATAAAGACTATTATATATAAGGAACTATTTTGTCATTAGAACAAAGTCCATATAAACTTGCTTTTGTTACTGCATTACTAGCAGGTATTTTTTCCTCAATTGGTGGATATTTTTTGTCAAATATTCAAGCAGAGCATGTAATGAAAGCAAAACAATTTGAATATAGAATACTAGCCTACCAATCATTTTTAGAAAAAATTGACAGAAAAAGGTCACCTCTAATAAGTAGATTACTTTCCATAGGTTCTTTAGCTGATACAGTAGCTACCGATGGAGAAATACAAACATTTGAAAACAATATTTTTGAACTATTACAAGAATTAAATACACAAGAAGCATATTGGATGATAAATAATGATTTTAATATATTAAGACTACATGGAGATAAAAAAACAAGAGAGTATTGTGATGATATATTGCTTTTAATAAGTTTAAGAGATTTTGAAATTAATTGGAATAAATATCCAACAAAAGTACAAACTTACTATAAGGATTGGAGAAAAAATCAAGATAATGGTATAGCTTACGGATGGGAAGAACAAGTTTCAGGAGATGAAAGATTAATGGTAATTATGGTGGGTAAATTATTCAATACATTAATTTCACATATGAATGAAACAAGTATATAAATTCTCTAACAAAACCTTGGAGAGAAATATTTGACCCTGTGACTCAAATATTTCTCAACTCAAACGTTAGAGATAACTTCCTTAGAAATCACCTTTAGCAGCACGCTCTGGAACTTTTTCCATTGCTTCTTTAACTTTCAATGCAGCTTCTAACATCTCTTTTGGAAGTGGTTTACCACCGTGGATAGCCAGTGTCATATCCATACTGATCAAGTTTGCATGTCCATCACCGTATTGGACGTACATGATTCTACACGGCATAAAACCACCATACCATTGTGAATAGTTCAAAAATATTTTTGCAGTTGTTAAGTTACATAAAGAATAAATTCTTGCTTCTTTTACCTCATCTGGAGCAGCATCCTCTTTTGTATACATCTTTACATAACCAGTAAGTCTCATATTGTACTCTTCTGTAAGTGCTGTGATAGACTCTTTTACATCATCACCAGTGATACCCTCTTCAACTTCCCATGTTTTCATCATAGCACGTGCTGGATCACCATTTGTTAAAATGTTGTCAAACATAGCCATAAAAGCTGGCATCGCTTTTTCATCTAATGAACTTACTTGTGAACCAAATTTAGCATACATTCCAATCACAGCTATAATAACTACAGCTCCTATAAATGCTAGTAGATTTTTAATCATTCCATAATCCTTCGTTTGTTTTATATCGTTATCGTATCACATTTTGCCTTTATATAAATTTATCTTTTTCTCTATTTGTGTGCAAAAAATGATACTTTTATCCTAAAAAAAACAAATATTAATAAAATATAAAAAAAATTTTATAGTTATGATGTATAATAAATCTTTTAAAGGGGTTTAAATGAGTAAAAAATTCTTTTTTGTTTTATTTTTTCATTTATTTTGTTTAAATGTTTTCGCTGATACATCTATAGTTGAAAGTGTTACAACTGCAGATGAAGATTCTACAATGTGGATCGCTTTATTTGGTCTTGGGTTGATTGGTATCTTAGCACTTTTTCTTTCATCTGAAGAGATAAAAAAATACAAAAGAAAAAGAGAAAAAGAGGATGAGATACAAAAACAAAAAGATGATAAACAAGATAGTATCATCTCTAAAATGAGTAAAGATATCTATGAGATTGCTAAAGATGGAACTTCATTACAAAAAGTGGGAGGCTCAAATATAGCCAAATCTGAGAATCAATTACTTACAATTACGACAAACCTTATCGATTTCTTACGTATAAAATCAAAAAAAGTTATCGTAGCAAATCAAGACTTTAAACTCTCAAACTTACTCAATGAAATCTCTGGAACATTAAAAACAAATACAAAACGAAAAGAGTTTGAACTACTTTATAGCATTGGTGAAAATATCTCTAAAAATTTAAACTCCGATACCTTGAACATTAGTAAGATACTTGTCGATATTCTCCTTTACTGTGTTGATAACAATGCGACACAACTTCATGTAGATATTAAAAGAACAAGTCTAAACTCCAAAGATGATCAACTTTCATTTATTATCTCAACAAACTATGTTTTAGATGCTGAAAATGAGGTTAATATTTTCCGTTCTAACTATAATGATGAAACAGAAGAGTATGATAGTCTTGGTTTATTTATAGCAAAAGAGCTTGCAAAACTTATGAAAGGTGATTTAATCGCTAGAAACGATGATAATAAAAACCTTGAATTTATTTTTAATATCCCATACTTAGAAGCTGAAGAGCAAGAGCATAAATATAGTATCCAAAATGAAAGCATAGAACCGAAAAATATTTTAGTTATTGACTCATCAAAAAATTCAGCACAAAATACACAAAAAATTCTTCTATCATTAGGGCATAAAGTTAAAGTTGTAGATAAAGAGTTTTATATAGACTATGTTGAGTATTTTGATATCTATGATGTTATTTTTCTCGATGAAAAACTTTTTACCAACAAAGTTGTCGCAAAATTAGAAACCCTCAATTGTAGATCGATCTCTACTTCAAATCTTTTTACGATAAAAGAGGAGTTTCCAAATGCAAATATTGCAGATATGCAAGCGACAAAACCTTTTACACTATGGCAAGTCAGTAGTTTACTCCATAAACTTTTTATAGCCGATCATGATATCTCTGTAGTTTCAACAAATAAAGCAGTAAATTCAGGAACAAAACCTGTTCATAGAAACTCTTTTCAATCTACAAAAAATGTATCTTTAAGTAGTTTTGTTAGGTTTCAAAACAATAAAGTTTTACTTGTTGAAGATAACATCATAAATCAAAAAGTTTTTGTTGGTGTACTTGGAAAATCAGATATGCATATAACTGTTGCAAACCATGGTAAAGAGGCTTTAAATATCCTTGCAAATGATAAAAATTACGATATTATTTTTATGGATATAAATATGCCAGTTATGGATGGGTATACTGCAACACTAAAAATGAGAGAAAACAATGAGTACAATGAAATTCCAATCATAGCACTTACTACTTTAACATCAAAAGATGAAGTCGCAAAAATGTTTGCTTCTGGGATGAATGGGTACTTACCAAAACCATTACTAAAAGAAAAGCTTTACACTGTTCTTGCTACTTTTTTAAATAATCAGCACATTATTCAAGACAAAGAGATTGCCGAAGAGACAGAAGAACTCAAAAAACTTGATGGATTAAATATAGTTGTTGGTATCTCTAAATCTAGCTCAAATGAGGTATTTTATAAAGAGATTCTTACAGAGTTCAAAGATGCTTATGGTGAAAGTGATAAACTTTTTGAAAAATTAGTTCACGATTTTAGATATGAACAACTACGTATAGTTTGTATCGATCTTAAAGGATTGAGTGGAACTATTGGAGCAGAAAAACTCTATACAATTCTCTCAGATATTTTACAAAAACTATTACTCAAAAAATACGATTTTATCCCTGAACTAGTACAGCAATATACAAAAGAATTAAAAGTAGTAAATAGTTCAATTGACAAATATCTAGGCTAATCAGCATTTTCTTAGCTCTTTTTTTGTATAATCCCACAAGATTATAAAGTAAGGGAACATAAGAAAATGAGCTTTTTAAAAGAGTTTGATGAAGAAGTATATAACTTATGCGAAAAAGAGTTAGAGCGACAAACTGACCACTTAGAGATGATAGCATCTGAAAACTTTACACTTCCAGCTGTAATGGAAGCGATGGGTAGTGTTTTTACAAACAAATACGCTGAGGGTTATCCTGCAAAAAGATATTACGGTGGATGTGAATACGCTGATGGTGTAGAACAATTAGCAATCGATCGTGCTTGTAAACTTTTTAACTGTAACTATGCGAATGTACAACCTCACTCTGGTAGCCAAGCAAATGGTGCAGTATATGCAGCACTTTTAAAAGCTGGTGAAAAAATTCTTGGAATGGACTTAAGCCACGGTGGGCACTTAACACATGGTTCAAAACCAAGCTTTTCTGGAAAAAACTACCAATCTTTTACATACGGTGTTGAGCTTGACGGTAGAATTAACTACGATAGAGTTATGGATATTGCAAAAATCACTCAACCAAAGATTATCGTTTGTGGTGCTTCAGCATATGCTCGTGAGATTGACTTTAAAAAATTTCGTGAAATTGCTGATGCTGTTGGTGCTATTTTATTTGCTGATATCGCTCACATTGCTGGTTTAGTTGCTGCTGGTGAACACCCTAGTCCATTCCCTTATGCTGATGTTGTAACAACTACTACACACAAAACTCTTGCAGGTCCTCGTGGTGGTATGATTATGACAAACGATGAAGAGATAGCTAAAAAAATCAACTCTGCTATCTTCCCAGGTCTTCAAGGTGGACCACTTGTACATGTGATCGCTGCAAAAGCTGTTGGTTTTAAACACAACCTAAGCGATGAGTGGAAAGAGTACGCGAAGCAAGTAAAGAAAAATGCTGCTGTTCTAGCTGATGTTTTAATTAAACGTGGTTATGATGTAGTAAGTGATGGAACAGATAATCACTTAGTACTTGTAAGCTTTTTAAACAAAGAGTTCAGTGGGAAAGATGCAGATGCTGCTCTTGGAAATGCTGGTATCACTGTAAATAAAAACACAGTTCCAGGTGAAACAAGAAGTCCATTTGTTACTTCAGGTATCCGTGTAGGAAGTCCAGCTTTAACTTCTCGTGGGATGAAAGAGCAAGAGTTTGAACTTATCGCAAATAAAATGGCTGATGTTTTAGATGATATTAACAACACAGAGTTACAAGCCAAAGTAAAAGAGGAACTTAAAACTTTAGCTCAAAATTTTGTTATCTATAACCAAGCTACTTACTAGGTGATATGATGACTGCAATGGATCTCAAACTCATCAAAATGGTAAGCGATCACTACTGGATCAAACGTGATACAGTAGTAGATAAAATAACCTTTAAAGGTCGCACTTTTTACAACAAATTTGAAAAAGTTAATGAGATGCTTTCACAATCTGTTATCAATCAACACCTTAAAGGTGAGATTACAGTTGCCCATTCGCTAGTGAATAAATTCAACAAAGTTGAAAATATTGTCATCGATTATAATGGAAGAGATCCAGAGCGTTTTTATCATAAAACACAACTACTTCTTCGTGAAGAGGGATATATCAACTTTACTGCTTATAAAACAAAAACTGAAGGGCATTTGCATGTGTATATCCATAAAGGACATACTACCCTTCAAGAAGCTATTCAACTTGGGAAAACTTTAAGTATGAAACTAGCAGCAAAACAGCCAAAACAATGGCGCATGTTTCCCAATAATGATATGCCAGATGAGTATAATATTTTAACTTTGCCATATGAAGTGTACGCAAAAGAGCGTGGAGCTTCTTGGTCAAAGCATATGTAAGTTGTCTATTTATTCTATTTTTGGTATTATAAACCAATAAATTTGTATTGAGGTAAAAATTATGAGTGAAAATAATAATGAATTAAGTGATATTGTTTTAAATAAAAACTCATCTTCTGGTTCTAGTAAGAAGATGATTTTAGCTATTGCTACGTTGGGTATTATACTTGTAGCTGTAGTTACAATTATGAAATCTTGTGGATCAGAGAGTGTAAGCAGTGCACCTCAAGCTGTAATACCACCACAACCACAAGCTCAAATTGCTACAACAGATACACTCAAAGATGATGAGTCTGATGAAGAACCACTTTTTGAAGAAGTTGAAGTAGTTCAAGATGGAAGTGTTGATGATGCTGATCTTGATAAAATTGCTCAAAAATTAAAAGAGGAATCAGCAGAAGAAACTCCTACAACACAAACAGAAAATGTAACTCCTACACCTAAAGTTGAAGAGGTAAAACCTGTTGTTAAACCTACAACAAAACCAGTGAAAAAAGTTGCACCTGTAAAAACAGCTACAACAGGTTCTTATTATATTCAAGTTGGTTCATTTACAAAATATGAACCAAATAAAAACTTTTTAGCTTCAATTACAAAACTTGGTTATAAATATAGATACCACAAAGTAACTGTGAATTCTCAGTCACTTAACAAAGTTTTAGTTGGACCTTTTACAACAGAGAAAGAAGCTAGAGATGCAAGACGTGAACTTCGTTCAAAAGTTGAACCAGGTGCATTTTTAGTAAAACTATAATAATTTCACAGGGTAGAAATTGATACACAATAAACAGTTTACATTAGACCAGCTAGCTCCCATAGCGGTCTATTCTAAAATAAAAAAACTTTTTTCAGATGAAATAACATATCTTTTTGAAAGTGCAAGTCAAAGTGAAGGGAATTATAGTTTTATCTGTATAGGCGCAAGAGAACGTCTGCAATATATTAACAATGAAACTATCTATACTGATACTGCTAGTGTTGTACATTCAAAAGATCAAAATCCATTTGACTTTTTAAAAGAGTACTATTCTAAAATCGATACAACTATTTATAAAGAGACTGCAAGAGAACTTGGCATTGGCTATGTTGATGGCTTTATAGGATACATTGGCTACGATATGGTGAAAGTTTTTGAACCAGTTTTGAAGCCGTATATGGATCATCTCAAAGATGAACTTGACACTCCTGATCTTGATCTTATCCTTCCGAAAATGATTCTTGTCTACTCTCATAAAAATAATAAAATCACTCTGCTTTCAACTCTACAAGAGTATGCTAATAGATTTGATGAATTAGAAAACTATCTTAAATCAACTTACGAATATAAACATCGTGTGCATAATGTAGGAGATGATCAAGGAAGTTTTGCACATACAAAAGAGCAATTTTTTGAGATGATTGCAAAATCAAAAGAGATGATCCGCTCTGGCGATGTTTTTCAGATCCTTATGACTAATCGTTTTACACGCAATATCAAAGTTGATCCATTTAGTTTTTACAGAATTTTACGTGCAAAAAACCCATCCCCATATATGTTTTTAATGGAATATGAGGGTTTTAGCATAGTTGGTTCATCGCCAGAAGTTATGGTAAGACTTGATGATGGCGAACTGCTTCTTCGCCCAATTGCTGGGACAAGAAAACGTGGTAAAACAAAAGAACGAGATAAAGAGCTTGAAGAGGAACTTCTAGCCGATCCAAAAGAGTTAGCAGAACACTTAATGCTCATCGATCTTGGACGTAATGATGTTGGTCGTGTAGCAAAAACTGGAAGTGTACAAGTTGAGAACATGATGCATATTGAGCGTTACTCTCACGTTATGCATATCGTTTCAGATGTAGTAGCCGAGCTTCAAGAAGATAAAGATATGTTTGATCTTTTCATGGCAACTTTTACAGCTGGAACAATGACTGGTGCACCTAAAATTCGTGCAATGGAACTTATTGCAGAGTTTGAAGGACTCAAACGTGGTTTTTATAGTGGAAGTATAGGTTACTTTGGTTTTGATGGTAATATGGATAGTGCAATCACAATTAGAACTGCCCTTGTAAAACCAGATAAAGTTGTACTTCAAGCTGGAGCTGGAGTTGTTGCTGACAGTATAGATGAGTTAGAGTATCTTGAAGTGGAAAACAAACTTGGAGCACTCATTCATTCTTTAGAAGATTTAGATAAAAAGTGATGCAACTTTTTTCAATTTTTGGCGATCCTGTTTCACACTCTCGTAGCCCTTTGATGCACAATAGTGTATTTAAAAACCTCAATTACAAAGCATGTTATACACGTACACATCTTCTTGAAGGTGAAAAACTCAAAGAGACTTTTTTTGCTCTTAAACTTAGTGGTGCGAACGTAACAGTTCCCCATAAAGAGGCAGCATTTAACGCTTGTGATGAAGTGCGTGGATTTGCACAAAAAGTAGGTGTAGTCAATACACTTATCAATGAAAATGGAAAACTCATTGGTTATAACACTGATGCTGATGGTTTTATGTTTAGTATTGAAGAGTTTAAAAATATCAAAAAAGTACTTATCATTGGTGCTGGTGGTACTGCAAAAGCACTTGCTCAAAGGTTTTTAGAGGAATCTCTTGATGTAAATGTTCTCAATCGTTCTGCTGGACGTCTTGAATTTTTTAATGAAATTGGATGCAATACTTTTACATGGGAAGATTTTCAAGTGCAACAATTTGATCTTGTTGTAAACACAACAAGTGCAGGATTGTCTGATAACAATCTACCAGCTCCGCAGAAAATGATTGAAAATATTTTAGAAAATACTTGCTATGTTGCAGATGCCATCTACGGAAAACTCACACCTTTTTTACAATTAGCCAAGCAAAAACAACTCCCGCATAAAGATGGAGCAGATATGCTACTTGGACAAGGGGTATTGGCAAATGAACTCTTTACAAACTACCAACTTAAAAAAGAAGATATAAAAGAGCAGATGGAAAAAAGTTTTCTTTATTGAGAAAAGCTAAATCCTATCGAAAATTTTGTCACATAATCTTCATAATCAATCATAGTCTCTGTATAACCTGTAAATACTTTAAAATAAAGATTTACTGACTCACCTACTGGATATGCATATGCTGCTTCAACTGCACCTTTTTTTGTTGCTAAATTTCCACGTGCATTTAAAGATAAGATTTGTCTGCCATAAAAGTATTTCATATTTATACTGGTATACCCAATATAATCCATCAAATCTGGATTATCAGATAAAGAGGTAACTGGTACCCAAGCTTTAAGTTCAGTATGTAAATCTCCTGTTTCAAAACCTATAATTGTGTAGAGTGTATCTAATCCTCTAGATATATTACCCACTGGTTCACCGTCAATTATTGTATTTGTTGTATCAGGATTTCCATTTGATTGATGTTCATAACCTATTTGTAATATTTTTAAAGATGGGATAGATTCTACATTTAAATCATATCTTGCAAATGCTTCTGGATTATATATATTTTCTCTAAATGGTTTTGAGTGTGTATATATTTGCCAAAAAGCATGTTGTGAATATGCTATATAATACTTTCCGCCTAAACCAAAAAGATCATTTTCAAGATTATATTTTATACTAAATTGAACTTCAACCTCTACATGTTTATACTCTGTATCTTTCAGATAAGAATGATACGTTTGTTCTGCATATGATACTGGACAAAAATAGTTAAGTTTATACGCTTCAAGATCAGAGCCACTTAACCAAGTTTCATGTTTTTGATCTGCTTGTGCAAACAACATAAGTGGTAACAACAAAAATAAAATATATCTCACTTTTTTAAACCTTTACCCTATCTTCTAATGCTCTTGTTAATGAGAGCAAATCTATATTTTCTAAACTGACACCTGTTGGTACACCTTGTGCAATTTTTGAGAAATGTAAATTATATTTACTTAATTTATCTTCAATATACAAAATCACTGCATCATTTGCAATCGATGGAGTAAGTGCAAAAAGCACCTCCTCTACCCCATTTCTAACTAATTCTTCAAGATGTGAAATACTTAACTCCTCTAAAGAGTCCAATACAAAATATTTTCCATCAAATAATCCATTTTCCTCTAAAAGTAAAATATCTTTCGCATTTTCAACCATACATAAAAGTGTTGAGTCCCTGTTTTCATCACTACATATATGACAAATCTCATCTTCACTCATACCACCACATACTCTGCATTTTTTTAAGCTTCCAAGTGCATCTTCTATAGCATGTGCTATTTTCATACCTGCGTAAGTATCATTCATAATCATAAAATAAGCAAGTCTTGTAGCAGATTTTTTTCCAATAGTAGGAAGTTCTTGCAAAGCATCAACTAAACGATTAAATTTATCTAATGAACTATTCATCTTCTACTTTACTTCCCTCTTTCGGTAAAAATACCCACATTTTCAGCGGAGCTTTGAGTTTTCCTGCCAACTCCTCAGCTTGAGCACCAAAACCAGTAAAAAAGTCGGCTCTTACACTCCCTCTTATTGCTCCACCAGTATCTTGTGCAAATACAATTTTACTAATTTTTTCATTATCTAAATCAGCATCCAAGTATATCATACTGCCTAACTTGGTATACCTGCGATCAACGGCTATAGAGCGTTTAGGTGTCAATTGCAATCCAAGTGCACCAAATGCTCCTTGCTCTTTTTTTCTAAAAAAAACCATTGAATCATTATAATTTAATACTTCATCAATTCTATTTGGATGTTTTTGTAACCACTCTTTAATACTCTGCATAGATATATCTTCTAAAGCTATCTCTTTTTTAGCAACTAAATAACGCCCTATTGATCTATATTTATACCCATTTTGATTATCGTATCCTATATACATCGTTGTGTTATCATCCAAATACACTTTTCCAGAGCCCTGCACTTCTAAAAAAAACTTGTCAATTTTTGAATCACAATAACAAAGAGCAGGTGCTTCAATATTGGATGCATCTTCTCTACTATAGTAAGGGATAAGTTTTCCATCTACTACACGTCCACGTAATCTGTAATGCTTTAACTCTGGATATATCTCACTCAAATTTACACTCACTAAATCAGGTGGTGTTTCGTAGATTGGGTATTTGTATATATCTGACTTTTGTAGTGATGCATGGATACTAGCTAAATAGTATCCTGTAAGTAGTCCTTCCTCTTGCGCATTTTTATTATTTATAAGTTGATAAGGTTGGAAATTTTCTAATATAAATGCTTTAGAATCATTTACATCTTCTACTTGTTGACATAATTTTGGATAAATTTTAAGTGTTTTTTTTGCTTGACAGTTGTTTTTAAAAAGTTTTACAACTTCATCGAAATTTTCACTTTCAAAATTTGATGGAAGCTCCTCAAAACTACTTTTTTTCATCACTTGAGTAGTTGTAGATGGCTTAGGTTCTGAACATCCAAAAAATAAAATTGCTACAAAAAATACAACGAAAACTTTTTTCATAAATCGGATTATATCAAAGTTATGCAACTTTAGTATCAATTTAACATTAGGAAAAAACGATATAATTCGCTCAAAACTTGAGATAGGAAGATAATGGAAGAGTTAAGCTATTATGAGATTTTAGAAGTTTCACAGACTGCAGATAAGGCAGAGATCAAAAAAGCTTATAGAAAAATGGCGAAAAAATATCATCCAGATAAAAATCCAGATGATAGTGAAGCAGAAAAAATGTTTAAGCTTTGTAATGAAGCATACCAATGTTTGAGTGATGAGCAACAAAGAGGTATTTATGATAGATATGGTAAAGAAGGACTTCAAGGTATGGGTGGTGGCTCACGCTCAAGTGGAGGATTTGACGATCTAGGTGCTATCTTTGAAGAGATGTTTAGTGGATTTGGCGGAGGTGGTCGCTCTCGCAGACAAAATCCAGCCGATAGAGAAAAATACCCACTGGATATGAATGTAGATATGCGCATAACTTTCCAAGAAGCTGTTTTTGGATGTGAAAAAGATATCGAGTATACATATAAAAATGCTTGTAGTGATTGTAATGGTACTGGTGCAAAAGATGGAAAACTCTCAACTTGTCCACATTGTGGTGGTCAAGGGCAAGTATTTATGAAGCAAGGTTTTATGACATTTTCTCAAACATGTCCACACTGTAACGGTACAGGTTCAGCAGCAAGTGAAAAATGTAACACTTGTAAAGGGGATGGATATAAAACTGTTAAAGAGAGTGTAACCATTAAAATTCCAAAAGGGATTGATACTGGAAACCGTTTGAGAGTTTCAGGTAAAGGTAATATTGGTAAAAAAGGTCACAGAGGTGATCTTTATGTTACTTTTAACGTTCAAAGCGATAAACATTTTATCCGTGATGACAATGATGTTTATATTGAGATTCCTGTCTTTTTTACCCAAGCGATCAAAGGAGATGTCCTAACGATCCCTTCATTAACAGGTGAGTTAGAGTTAAAACTTGAATATGGCACACGTGATAAACAACGTTATACTTTTAAAGGTGAAGGTATAGAAGATGTACACGGTCATGGAAAAGGGAACTTAATTGCAGTGGTAAATATCCAATATCCAAATAAATTAAGTGATGAACAGCTAGAATTACTAAATAAACTTCAAGAATCTTTCGGAGTTGAGTCAAAACCTCATGAAGGTGTACTAGATTCTGTTATAGATAAAATGAAAAGTTGGTTTAAATAAGGACAGTTCAGTGAATAAAGATCATCTCAAACGTAAACTTGCCTCTTTAGCTCTTTCTATGTTTAGAAAAGACTTCTTTGGAATATATCATGGTTCACTCTCAGCAAAAACAGAGTCTGGACGTTTTTTGATCAATACAAAAGAGGCTGTATTTGATAATTTAGATGAAAATTCACTTATAGAACTTTATTTTAAAAAAGATTACAGATGGCATCAAGCGAGTATTGATGCTGATATTCATCATAACATCTACTCAAAAATATCAGATGCCAAATTTATCTGTTTTTCAATGCCACAGTTTACTACTGCTTATTCGCTATATCACAACGTAATCTCTCCAAAAGATTATTTTGGTCATAAAGTGCTTGGTGATATTGAAATTTATGATCCTAAGCAATATGAAGATTGGTATGATCGGGCTAGAACTGAGATACCACATTATCTTCAATCACACAAAACAAACATCATGGTTATTCGTGGATACGGTGTATATGCCTACAATCGTGATATTCATGAGATGGCAAAAAAACTTGCCATTTTAGAGAAAAGTTGTAGATTACTAATGCTTGATACCAACAACACTATAGATGTAGATAACTAGAGCCTCTGTATCGCTTCATAAGCTACATCAAACATCTTATCACACTCTTGTTCATTAAGTATATACGGTGGCATAAAATAAACTACATGTCCAAGTGGACGAAGTAATACTCCATTTTTAAGCCCATATTCATACACTTTAAGCCCTATTCTCTCTTGTGGCGTGTACCCTTTTAGCTCAATTGCACATACCATCCCCGTTTGTCTTATACTTGCTACATTTTCCAAAGGTTCAAACTCTTGTAAACGTTGTGCCATCTGTTGTACTAAGAGTCTATTTTTCTCAATTATATTGTCATTTTCAAAAATATCAAGCGTTGCATTCGCAGCTGCACACGCTAAAGCATTGCCAGTATACGAGTGGGAATGTAAAAATGCTTTATACTCATTATAATCACAATAAAATTTCATATATATCTCATCAGATGTTAAAACAACTGAGAGTGGTAGGTATCCACCAGTTAAACCTTTTGAAAGCACCATAAAATCTGGCGAAATACCTGCTACATCACACCCAAACATCTCACCTGTTCTACCAAACCCCACCATCACTTCATCAGCAATGAGATGGATATCGTAGCGGTCACAAATAGAGCGAACAAGTACTAAAAACTCTGGATGATACATGTGCATATACCCTGCCCCTTGAATAAGTGGTTCTAAAATAATTGCACTAATCTCATCTGCTCTTTGTTTACACAACTCTTCAAACTTTTTTGCAGCAATTTGTGCAGCTTCAATCGACATATCTTGTGGAACTGGAGTTTGCACAGACTGAATTAAAAGTGGTCTGTACGTATCTTTATAAAGCTCGACATCCCCGACACTCAAAGCTCCTATAGTCTCTCCATGATAAGAGTTTGTAAGAGAAACAAAAAGGGGTTTATTTTTTCCATCATTTAAGTTTGCATGGTAACTCATTTTTAAAGCTACTTCAACAGCCGATGAGCCATTATCTGCATAGAAACATTTTTCTAACCTTTTTGGAGAAAGTTTTATTAATCTTTCTGAAAGTTTCACAACTTGCTCATGTGTAAATCCAGCGAGGATAACATGTTCTAATGTGTTTAACTGTTCTTTTATTTTATCGTTTATATATTGATTTGTATGTCCAAAAAGATTTACCCACCAAGAACTTACTGCATCTATATATTTGTTTCCTTCAAAATCTTCCAAATAAACACCATAAGCTTTTTTAATAGGTGTTAATGGCAGAACTTCATGATCTTTCATCTGTGTACATGGGTGCCATAGTACTTTTAAATCTCTGTTTTTTAATTGTTCATTTTTCATAGTAAAATTATATCGTTGTGTTCTTACTTTATCAAGTTTAAAGCTCTAATTACATAAAATATCGTGAATTACGATAAGAGGATAATATTTATATGATTACATGGATGCAAAGACATAAAAAATGGCTTATTATTACTATCTGGGTTTCAACAATTGCATTTGTTGGAGCAGGATTTGTTGGTTGGGGTCAATATAGTTACGGAGATAAAGCTGGAGCAGTTGCTAAAGTTGGTGAAGTTGAAATCTCTATGGGTGAATTACAAAAATCTTACTCTAACTTATATCAACAATATGCTCAAATGTTTCAAGGAAACTTTGATGAAGAAAAAGCAAAACAATTTGGATTACAAAAACAAGCTCTGCAACAACTAACTAATCAAGCACTTTTGATTAATCTTGCGAAGTCATACAATTTAGCTATTAGCGATCAAGAGCTATACGATCAACTCAAACAAGACAAAAACTTCTTTAAAAATGGTGTATTTGATAAAGAGACATATAAACAAGTTCTTTCACAAAGTAGACTTAGCATTACAGAGTATGAAAAAGAGTTAAAAAAACAACTCCTTATTCAAAAAACACTTGGACTACTTAAAGTTGAACCAAGTCAAAATGAATCAAAAATATTAGACACGCTACTTAGTATTGCAGATAAGATAGAGTATAAAGTTTTATCGTCTGAAGATATTACTATTGATGTAAAAGATGAAGAGTTACAAGCTTTTTGGCAAACGATGCAAAACAATTTTATGAATGAAGAGAGTTATGTTGTAAACTTCATAAAACAAGCACCTGTAACAAAAGAGTATAAAGATGCCGAGATTGTAGAGTATTATGAACAGAACAAAAACCATTTTAAAGGTCAAGATGGCAAAATCCTTGAACTTGACGCTGCAAAAGATGCCATTGTTGCTGAATTAAACGATGAAGCTACACATAAAGAAGCACTTCGTTCTTTCATTGATCTCAAAAATCAAAAACTTGACAAAAGTACTTTAACACCAGTGACAATCTCAAAACGTAAAAATCCTTTTAATGCTGAAGTTGTACAAAAACTCTCAGAAACTACAATGGTAAAACCATTTGTCAAACCTATCAAAGTAAAAGGTGATTATTATAGTTTTGAACTTGTACAACTTAATCCTGCGACACCAAAAACTTTTACTGAGGCAAAGTCTGAAGTTTTACCTTACTTCATAGATCAAAAGAAAAAAGAGAAAGTTTTAGAACTTGCTAACAATTCTGTTACAGTATTTAAAGGAAAAACATCTGACTTTTTAACTATTGAGTCTCAAACCCCAATTGGTTCACTTACTAGCGGTGAGAGTGTAGAGTTTGTACAACAACTTTTCATGTCAGATAAAAAACGTAGTTTTATAACTTTACAAAGTGGAAAAATTGTTCTTTACAACATTTTGGAACAAAAGTTGCTTGAAAAACCAAATAATGATCAAGCTAATGTGGTTGCTAGATTAAAGACAGGTATCTTTAGCGAAGGTTTGATAAAAACTTTACAAAATAGATACAAAACTGAGATATTTATGCAAGGACTCTAAATTGAGTAGAAGTGTTTTAGCCATTGACATTGGCTCGACAAAAATTTGTGCTATAACTGCAGATATAGCAAATGATAATTCTATAACTATCACAGGTGCAGGGACTACAAAAGCTCAAGGCTTAAAAAAAGGTAGCATTGTAAACATTGAACTCGCGGCAAGAAGCATTAAAACTGCTGTTGAAGATGCTAAACGTGTATCTGGTTCAACTGCTACAAATGCTATTGTTTCTATCTCTGGAGCATATACAAAAAGTTTAAACTCTAATGGAATTGTAAATATCCAATCAAAAGAGATTAGTTTTGATGAGATCAAGCGCGTTATGCATACATCTCTTTATAATGCAAATATTCCTAACGAATATGAAGTGCTTCACGCACTTCCATATAACTTTAAAGTGGACGATCAAGACTTTATAGAAGACCCACTTGGGATGAATGCATCTCGCCTAGAGGTTGAAACACACATTATCACTACACAAAAATCAAACCTTAACAATCTTAAAAAAGCTGTTCGTGGTGCTGGTGTAGAGGTTGAAAACATCGTACTTAACTCTTATGCTTCAGCCATTGCAGTGCTTAATGAAGATGAAAAAGAGTTAGGTGCTGCTGTAATTGATATGGGAGCAGAGACAAGTAATATTGCGATCTATTCCGGAAATGCAATCCGTTACAATGAGTACCTTGGTGTTGGGAGTAAACATGTTACAAGTGATCTTTCAATGGCACTACATACTCCACTTAATGCAGCAGATAAAGTAAAACTTGATTTTGGTTCACTACTTACTCCTAGCAATGATTTAATAGAATTGCCTATAATTGGTGATGAGCATACAACTCATGAGGTTTCTTTAGAGGTTGTACATAATGTTATTTTTGCAAGAGTTGAAGAAACATTGATGATCCTTGCTCAATTTATTGAAAACTCACGCCTAAAAGATCAAATAGGTGCTGGTGTAGTTCTCACTGGTGGTTTTTCAAAAATGGAAGGTGTTCGTGATTTAGCAATTGCTACTTTTGGTTCTGTACCTGTTCGTTTAGCAAAACCTATAGATGTAGATGGATTATTTGATGGCTTAATTGAACCAGAATACTCTAGTGCAATAGGACTTGTTATGTTCTCAGCTGCGCCTTATACACCGTATGAAATCGATGTAAATAAACGTGTAAGACACACTAATGAAGAACCAACTACTTCTGTTAATGTTGACTTTAACAGAACGATGAATGAAAGTGTTCCAGTAGCTGAACACAAGGAGGAAACAACGAAAATGGTCAACCTTGAGGAAGCGAAGGAGAAAAAGAGTGATGAAGCAAGTGCTGTTAGCAAATTTTGGAACTGGGCTACGCAGTTATTTTAAAGGAGTGAGATAATGGAACCATTTACAGTTGAAGAAGTACAAAACCCAAGCGGTGCAAGGATAATATCTGTTGGCGTCGGCGGCGGCGGCGGAAATATGATAGGACATATGCTAAACGAAGGTGTTGGTGGAATTGAGATGATGCTTGTAAACACTGATGCTCAGGTACTCAATGAAAAATCATCAGCTACAAAGATTCAAATAGGTGCAAACCTTACAAAAGGTCTGGGTGCTGGTATGAAACCAGAAGTTGGTCGTGATTCTGCACTTGAAAACTACGATGAGATTAGAAATGCCTTAGAGGGTGCTGACATTGTATTTATCTCTGCTGGTCTTGGTGGTGGTACTGGTACTGGAGCAGCTCCTGTTGTTGCACAAATTGCAAAAGAAGTAGGAGCACTGACTATCTCAGTTGTTACAAAACCTTTTAAATTTGAAGGGAAAAAGAGACTACAACTTGCAGAATCTGGTTTAAAAGAATTGAAAAAAGAGTGTGACTCTATCGTCGTTATTCCAAATGATAAACTTCTTTCAATTATTGATAAAAAACTTGGTTTAAAAGAAAGTTTTAAGATAGTTGATAGTGTACTTGCACAAGCAGTAAGTGGTACATCTGGTGTAATTCTTTCAAGTGGTGACAATGACATCAACCTTGACTTTGCTGACTTACAAACTGTTATGAGTCATACAGGTATGGCACTTATGGGTGTTGGTGAACATGAAGGTGAAAATGCAGCATATGAAGCGATCAAAGCAGCAATCGAATCACCTTTACTAGACAATATGTCAATTAACGGTGCAATGGGTGTACTAGTTCACTTTAAAATTCATCCAGATTTTTCATTTATTGAGATGTCTGAGGCTATGGAAGTTGTACATGAGAGTGCTCACGATGAAGCAGATGTAATCTGGGGAACTTCTACAGATGTAAATCTCCCTGAAAATTATGTAAAAATCACTATCGTTGCAACTGGTTTTGATAAAGAAGACAAATCAACAAACAATGCAGACTTTGAAAGTGAAGCACCAACAGCTCCAAGAGTAAAAATCACTCCTCGTATGGTTGTGGGTGGTGAACTTGATGGTGATTACCTCGATATCCCTGCATATATGAGAAAACAACAAGACTAAAGAACTTGAACTCCTTTGAAAAAATCATGAAGGCCAAATCACTCCTTGGCCTTCGTGAAAAATCCTCCCTTAAAGAAATAAAACAAAAATACAAACTCCTTATGAAAAAATGGCATCCTGATAAACATAAAGATGATGCAATTCAAGCGACAAAAATGAGTACACAAATAAATGAAGCGTATGAAACTATAATGCGTTACTGTGAAAACTTTGAGTATCCATTTGATGAAGAGAGTATCAAAAAAGCGACATATACACCACAAGAGTGGTGGCATGATAAGTTTGGACCTAATCGTTAGAGCCACACTCCATTTTTCATATAAAAACTCAGTGGAAAATAACTTACAAGTAAAACATAAGCAAAATCAAACCAGATAGAAAAAGAAAATCGCTTTTGCAACTCTTTTTCTTCATAATCTAAAAATGGAAGTGATAATCCATAAAAAGTTCCATAAAAAAGGAAAATATACAAAATATACCCAATATAACTATAATCTTTTTGTAACATACAAAATGGGCAATGATGTGTTGGAAGTTCATAGATATACGTTCCAAAAAATGCTATAAGTGATAAAAGTGAGATGATAAGAAAAGACAAGTTCAAAATGCTGTATATAATTTTTTTTCTTGAAAGATATGTAATAATTAAAAGGAAAAAATTCGTATAAAAAAGTATGCTCAAAAATTTTCCTTGAGCTAAAACCTCAGATATATATGTTGTATCAGTCACTGAAAAGATAGCACCACAACAATCAACAACGCTATTTATATCTATGCTAGAAAACATCACTATTTCGGTTACAATCTCAACTACAAGTAAAACAAAGGCAACAATAAACAAATAAAACTTCGTTTTAAAGTACCTTTGATCTTCATTTTTCATATCTTGGCTGTTCATGGTTATCCAAAAAGCAAAAAGGTACAGATTTATCATCTTTAGTATAAGCAGTGGCACACCAAACTGTGTTGCATTAACAACTCCAGCCGCGCACATAGCCCCAACTAAAATATCTGAAATTTTATCAAGCGTAAAAACAAAAAAAACAAATAGAGGAATTTTAATAAAAAATATAAACTTTATAATTGTAGAGGCAAGATAACTCTTCTTTTCTAACTCATACTGCAAAGCTGAATTTTGATTTCTATCATAGTTTCGTGCGATCTTAACACTCAAATAAAAAGCAATAGAGGCAAAAAATAAAAACAGAATATCTAAGATATAAATAGTGAGTAGTTCAGGAGTGAAACTCATGATACTATTTGTCCATTTTCGATCTCTACAATTTTATCAATAAAATCAAGTTCATAAAAGAGTGGATCGTGTGTAGCAATTATAATAGTTTTATTTTCATCTTTAAGCGCTTTTATCTGCTGTATAAACTCTAAAGAGAGCTTTTGGTCAAGGTTTGATGTTGGCTCATCTGCTAAGATGATTTTTGGATCGTTTACGATTGCTCTAGCGATTGCTACACGTTGTTGCTGCCCACCTGAAAGGTTTTGTGAGAGGTTTAGTTCATACTCTTTTAATTGATACATCTCAAGTAGTTTTTCTAAACGTTGTTGTAACTCTTCTTTTTCAGGGTTTAATGGACGAAGTGGTAATAAAATGTTATCTTTTACGCTCATATTTGGGATAAGGTTGTACTTTTGAAATATAAAGCCTACATTGTCACGACGGAATTCACTTGCAAAATGATCTGCTATTTTTGAAAGTTTTTTACCATCAACTATAACCTCTCCAGAGTTTGGTTTGAGTAGTGCTGAGATAAGAGATAAAATAGTCGTTTTTCCACTACCACTTACACCTTTTAATACAATGACTTCACCCTCTTTAAAGGTGATGTTTATATTTTGTAAAACAGCTTTTTGCCCGAAAAACTTTTCTATATTTATGAGTTGTATCATCGCATCACCTCATCAGCATCCATAGTTGCAATTTTCCATGATGGAATCAATATTGCCGCCATATAAATAGGTACACTTAGGAAAAAGACAAGTGCAAGTGGTTGGAGTTCCACACTTAAAGGAAGTTTGTCTATCTCGTTTACATGAATGATATTTAAAAATATATCTCGTAGGTACACTCCATCAAAAAAGTACAGATACATAAATGCTAAAGCAACCCCTAAACTATAGGAAAAAAATGACACTACAACTGCTTCATACATCTTAGTTTGTAAGATATCTTCGACTCTCCAACCTAATGCTTTAAGTATCCCAATCTCACGCTTTTCAGCACTTGTTACACCATTTGTTTTCTCAAAAATGATCATAAAAAATGTAAAGATTGCAATGATAAAAAGAGTGATAAATATCCCACTATCATAATCAAAAAGAGTACTTACTTTTGTTTGCTCATCTACTTTTGTGATAATCTTTGCATTTGGATAGAGTTGTTGTAGTTTTGAGACGACATTTGCCAATTCGTTTTGGTTGGAAAGATAGATAGCAATATCACTTACTTCATTATCTGCAAAGCCAAATATCTCTTTAGCGTCCTCTTTACTCATCACACACAACTCTCTTTTATCAATCAGATTAGATTCAAAACTCCCTGTAATTTTCATCGATTTTACTTTGAGTGATGGTTTTATAAAATTAAACTCTTTGAGATAGTAGTGTTTTGCAAAGTTTGCAGCTAATGGTGATGAAACTAGCATCATATTTGGTTTTAACTCATACTTTTGAAGTAAGTCATCAAAAAATGGGTCTTTTTGTATCTCAAAAAGATCAACTCCAACAATCTTAAATGTCTTGTTGCCTTGTTTATATTCATAACTTCCATATACTCTAGTTTGTACATCACTTACACCATAAATCTCATATATTTTATCTATATTTTCATCATTTATAGTTGTATATTTAAGTGCTTTTTGATTTTGTAGTACAATGTCTGGAAGTCGATTTGTCACATCTTGCACTTGTGCTTTTAAACTTGAATGAATTAAAAATAAAGAGCTGAGTAACATCACTAAAAGAGTGTAGATGATAGCTGTAAAAAGATTTTTTGAAAAAAATCGAAAAAGTGACTGTAATGCAAACGCAAACAGTTGAGGATTAAATCTAATCATCTAAACTATACACCTTACTTGCATCTATCTCATCAAATTTTAAAATCTCTTTACCTTTATGATCGAACATAAATTTTTTTGCCGAATCAAGTGTTTCAAAAGCTATAAGCTCATTACCCATCGGTCCATATACATCACTTCCTATAACAAAGTAAGATTTTTTTGCATCGAGTATCTTTTGTGTGTAATAATCTTGCACAAGTATATTTTTTATATCTTCTTGGTGTTCAAAATAGTACTTTAAAAGGTCCTTTATCCCATCAAAGAAGTAGGCTTTATCTTGGTACTCAATCTTTGCAGCCCAGGTAGGATACTTATAAACAAACATACCACAAACTGGACATTTATCATCTTTCGAGATATGAAACTTTTCAAAATGTTGGTGTTGTGCATCTGATCTTTTTACTTCCCAAAGATACAAACAGAGTGCTTCAAGATGTTGTGGACTTATCTCTCCACATAGAGCATTTTCTTGTATATCAGATTGGAGTTTTTCATAAGATGCATATTTTTCAAGTTCGATAGTTTGACATTTTTTCTCATAAATCTTTTTCCCCATTGGGTAGATTTTTTTCTCTTTGAGTGCAGTTGAGTAGTTTTGATGTGAAAAGAGTGCTGTTGTAAAAAGCAGTAATATAAAAGTTTTAAAAAATGACATTTCCCCTACCAATCTTCTCTAAAGTAGAGAGATTTTAGCGAAAGTAGTGTTAAATGTCTGTTAAAAGGAAGAGTGGTTATTTTTAAGTTTATATTTATAGCTTATTTTAGCGAATATAACTATAATGATTGATGGTAACCATATCCATAACATCTCATTTTGTAAAATTGCAATACCCCTGCTATTCAAAAATGCTTTTATACCAAATGGAGAAACTTGAATCGGTGTTTCCCAAAAAAAGTATCGACTATTTTCAAAAGGAGAGAGCAAAGCAATACCAAGACCTCCATTGGTAAAGGCATCAAGTATTCCATGTGTAGCAGTTACTACTGAAAAATACGATGCATAAAACAAGTAGTTTTTTGAGAGTAAACCCTCTTTTCTAAAAAATAGAGTTGCAACTATAAAACCGACTAAAATGGCAAAAAATATCGAATGAAAGAAACCTCGATGCCCAAAAAAATCTCCATAAGAGATTCCAAGTTTAAATGTCAAAACATCAAGATCGACAATCAAAGCACAGCATACAGAAAGTACCACAACACGTAAAGATGGCTTTTCTTTTGAAATAGCTAAACTTGATGATAATCCCACTACTGCATGTGTTATTGATGATGGCATAACATTTTCCTTAGATTTTTTAATTCCTCTTTGCATTTGTAGTGATGGGACCACAGCCCTTGTGCAAAAGACGGGCGAGGACTGAGCAGTTTATTTTTTAAAATTTATTTTTTATCAATAATATTTTTTCTTCTAGTTCTTCTAATTCATTTGCACATATATCATATATAGTTTCTGAATCAATGTCAACATAATGGTGAGATATAAAATCTCTTGTTTTTATGATTTGACTCCAATAATCTTTATCAGATATTTGTAATAGAAGTTCTGTTTCTCTTTTGTAGAGATTTCTAAGTGCTTCACCAATTGATTGAAGACGCATAGATATAGCATCTAATTTATCAAGTCCTTCATCAGAATAAATAATTACCAATCCCTTCAAATCTTCTATTTATAAAGCTAATACTTTTGAGTATAAAATCAACAAGTTCTAAAGTTGTAGCTTTATCCATAAATCACTTCTTTTTGAATACTATCAAATATAGCACCAGTACTATGCTTGTGCTTGTGCAATAAATCAATTTTTTTATTATATAACTCTTCAAGATATACCCATAAACCAGATATATTTCTAAAAGTTTTGTTTTTAAACTCTACATATATATCTATATCACTATTCTCTGTTTGAGTATCTTTGGCATAGCTACCAAATAAACCTATTTTATCAACTTCAAACTTGTCTTTGATATATTCTTTTTCTTGTGATAGTTTTTCTAAAATGTCATTTTTATTCATAACAGTCCCACCTAAAATAGCAATATTATACCAAATTATAATTTATGATCTATCGTCATTTGGCAACGCCGAAAGTAAATTTGGCACATTTTCAGCAATTAAATTGTGAAAAACTTTATAAAGTGTCGTATGTGAAGAGCGTTAAGCAAACGCAAATTTCTTTGCGTTTGTAGTGATGGAACCACAGCCCTTGTCTGAAAGACGGGCGAGGACTGAGCAGTTTATGATTTTTTGAATTATGAAAAAGGAAAGATATTTTTATTTGGTGGTTTGCACATTTTTATTTCTCTTTTTTTGTTTAGTTTATATTGACACTACAAAGCTGGAGCTTTGTAGCTAGAGAGAAAATTTGATCTATTTGTTATTAAAAAATAAAACCTTGTTTTTTTCTTTATCAACTTCAAATTTAAAATTAGAGTTTTTACTAATAGCACTTAGTAAATTTTTTTCATCTATTTCCAAATATTGAAAACTACCTTCAACTTTATTTGTATCAATATTATGAACTTCATGAATATTATAA
>NZ_JBNKRX010000032.1:0-44405 GCF_050296975.1 Sulfurimonas sp. | reverse complement strand
CTTACCTTTACACTTGATCTTGTCTAGGTGGCTATAGAGAGAGGGAAACGCCTGGTCCCCATTCCGAACCCAGAAGCTAAGCCTCTCATCGCTGATAATACTGCTCTTTGCAAGAGTGGAAACGTAGGTCGCTGCCTAGTTCGATCAATTTCTCCAATCCAATTTTAACTGTTTATAAAAAGTTAACGATGGGATAGAAGTCTTTAAAATTTGCCGACATAGCTCAGTTGGCTAGAGCAGCTGATTTGTAATCAGCAGGCCCGGGGTTCAAATCCTCGTGTCGGCACCACTTCGTAAGCTGATTTTTCTAATCTCATTAAAAAATAATCACGAGCAACCTCTTTGGCACCTAAACTTTTTAGATGATTTGTTGGTACTTGACAATCTACAAAATCAAAATCCAATTTTTTGAGATGATCAATTAAAACTGCGTAAGCAGCTTTGGAAGCATCATTCATGTGTGCGAACATAGACTCGCCACAAAATACTTTTCCCACTACCACACCATATAATCCACCTACTAGCTTATCATCATAGTAGGCTTCAATAGAGTGAGCATGACCCATATGAAAGAGTTCCGTATACGCTTCTATAACATCTTTATTTATCCATGTACCTATTTGATCTCGTCTTGGTGTAGAGGCACATTTAAGCATAACCTCTTGGAAATTATTATCAAACTTATAGGTGAATTTTTTCATATTTTTTTTAAGAGATTTGGAAAGTTTAAAATCATCAAGCTCCATAATGAGTCTTGGATTAGGTGACCACCAAATGATAGGATCACCTTGTGAATACCATGGAAAAATTCCATTTTGGTATGCACGTATTAAGCGGGAAGGGTTTAGATCGCCTCCCCATGCGAGGATACCATCTTCATTGGTATCTCTTGGATTAGGGAAGGTTAGGGAGTATTTATTGAGCTGGGGTATCATCAACTTCTAGTGGCGAAAAATTTAGTTGTAATTGCTCGTCTAAAACTGTTACATTTACTAGCCCACCTTTTTGAAGTGCACCAAATAAAATCTCATCACTGAGTTTATTTGTAATATTATCTTGAATGTAACGCTTTAACGGTCTAGCTCCCATCTCTTTTGAATAGGCTGATTTTGCTATAAACTCTCTAGTACTCTGATCAATTGTGACTGTGATTTTTTTCTTTTTAAGATCACTGTTTAGATCAGATATAAATTTATCCACAATACCTTCAATAATCTCTTGAGTGAGTTGGTTAAACTCTACAATAGCATCAAGTCTATTTCTAAATTCAGGTGCAAAGAAAGATTTTAACTCCTCATCTTTTGAAAGTGATTCATCTTTATTAAATCCCATTACTGAACGAGAATTTGCAGTAATATTTGATGTCATAATGAGTATAACGTTTTGAAAATTTGCCTTATATCCGTTGTTATCAGTAAGTGTCGCACTATCCATGATTTGAAGTAAAATGTTGATCAGATCAGGGTGTGCTTTTTCGATCTCATCTAAAAGCAGTACACAGTACGGATGCTTTTTAATAGCCTCAGTAAGTAGTCCACCTTGTTCAAAACCAACATAACCTGGAGGTGCACCGACTAAGCGCGAGAGTGCATGTTTTTCCATATATTCACTCATATCAAACTTCTCAAAATGAATGCCTAATGTTTGACTTAGTGCCAGTGCTAATTCTGTTTTACCAACACCAGTTGGTCCGGAGAATAAAAACGATGCTATAGGTTTATTTTCTGGTGTAAGACCGGCTTTAGAGATTTTTATAGCTTGTGATACAAGCTCTACTGCTTTATCTTGTCCGATAACACGAGATTTTAGTTTCTCTTCAAAACTTTGTAAAAGCTCAATATCATTGTTTTTCATTTTACCAGTTGAGATACCTACAATTCTTGCGATCGTATTTTGGATATCTTTCGCATTTACTTTAGATTTGTGTGCTTTTTTTAGATGAAACGATGCTGCAGTTTCATCGATAAGATCAATTGCTTTATCTGGTAAAAATCTATCTGTGATATATCTTTTGGATAGCTCTACGGCAGATCGCAGTGCTTTGTTTGTATACTCAACATTATGGTGTTGTTCATATTTTGATTTTAAACCTTTTAAGATTTTGTAACTAACTTCTAGTGATGGTTCAGCTACATCTACTTTTGAAAATCTACGACTGAGTGCTTTATCTTTCTCAAAACTATTTCTATACTCTGCAAATGTTGTTGCACCCATACATTTGATCTCTCCAGATGCAAGTGCGGGTTTAAGTTGATTTGCAGCGTCCATACTACCACTTGTGCTTCCTGCACCTATAAGTGTGTGAATTTCATCTATAAATAAAATAGCTTTTGGTTTTTTCTTTAACTCATCCATAACAGCTTTGAGACGTTTTTCAAAGTCACCTCTGTACTTTGTTCCAGCAAGTAGGGCACCAAGATCAAGAGCATAGAGTTCTGATCCTAGAAGTAGTTCAGGGACTTTATTTGCAGCAATGTTAATAGCCAAACCTTCAGCAATTGCAGTCTTACCAACACCTGGTTCACCAACTAAAATAGGATTGTTTTTTTTACGTCTGCATAAGATTTGCGTTACACGTGCTATCTCTTTATCTCTACCAATTACTGGATCGATTTTCCCCTCTTGTGCCTTTTTTATAAGATTAAAAGAGTACTTTTCTAAAGCAGATTGTTTTTCGTCTATTTCTGGTTTGATCTCTGTATGTGAAATAAGCTCTAGAATGTCTAGTCGAGAGATATTATAATGCTCTAGTAACATATATGAAAAAGTATTTTCCTCTTCATACAGTGCAGCAACTAGATCACCTACATCGGCACTCATTTGTCCAGCAGATTGAATATGACGTACCATTTTATCGATTAAACGAGAAAGCGCTACACTTTCATAAGGCTCTTGAACTATATTTACAGGAAGTTGCTCTATATTTTCTTGTATATATTTTGAGAGAAGTTGTTTCATACTTGTAACATCCCCACCACAAGTTTCAATGATATGTGCCCCCTCTGGTGAAGATAATAAAAGATAGAATACATGCTCTATCGTTAAATATTCATGACGTGAGTTTTTTGCGTATAGTATAGACTTTTGAAAAATATCATTTAAAGTAGAGCTAATCATCTTTTACTCCTCTTCCATAGTCGCTTTAAGTGGAAAGCCATTTTCTTTAGCTTTTGTAGTTACTTGCATAACTTTTGTTTCTGCAATCTCATGGGTATAAACTCCACATAAACCCCTCTCTTTTTTATGTACTTCTAACATTATATCTTGTGCTTGTTCATATGTTTTGTGAAATATGCCCATTAAAATATCAATAACAAATTCCATAGTAGTATAGTCGTCATTTAAAAGGTATACTTTATATTTTTTTGGATGTTTGAGTTTTAAATCTTCTGAAACTTCAAATTTTGTATCTGTTGCCATAATATTTATACCCTTGCTGCATTTAAAAAATCTTCTATGATATCTTGAGGGTTTTCAAGTCCGATTGAGACGCGAATAAGACCGTCTGTAATACCTAAGAATTTTTTTTCATCTTCATCAAAATCACTGTAGATAGTAGATGCCATATGCAAAGCTAAAGTTCTACTATCTCCAATATTTGCAGTTATAGTTGCAAGTTTCGTTCTATTGAGAAATTCATACGCTTTTTCTTGTGAACCCATATCGATTGTAAGTAATGTTCCACAACCATTAGAGAAGTCACTTCTATAACGCTCGTTGTGTGGATGTGACGCTAAAGATGGGTGGTTTATAGTTAAACCTTTCTCACTTAAAACTTTTGCAATCACTTCTACACTTTGAACAACTCTAGGCATTCTAAGTCCGAGTGTCTCTAGACCTAACATAGTTTGGTAAGAAGCATGTGCATTTGCACTCATTCCAAAGTCTCTAAGGGCACGTTTTTTTGCATTTGGTATAAGTGCCATTTTTCCAGCACCTTTAATGAACTTTGCCATAAAAGGGTAACGCTGGGATTTAAACTTGTCATCGCCCTCATTGATAGCACGAAAAGTTGCACACCCTCCAAGAGCTGAAGCATTTCCAGAGATGATTTTTGTAGTCGAGTATACTACGATATCGGCACCAAGTTCTAATGGTTTTATACTCAGTGGTGTAATCGTATTGTCAACTATAAGTGCGATTCCAGCTTTATTTGCAATTTGTGCTATTAGTTTAATATCTGGAAGTCTCATATTTGGATTGCCAACGCTTTCTAAAAAGATGATCTTAGTGTTGTCATTGATGGCTGATTTGATAGCATCGCTCTCATCTACATCGAAAAATTTTGTACTTATTCCAAATCTTGGCAATGTTTCATTAAAAAGTGAATATGTTCCGCCAAAAAGTCCACCAACACTGATAATTTCATCGCCACTTGCGAGTAAACTCATAACACTTAAAGTAATAGCTCCCATTCCAGAACTTGTAGTTATAGCTCCAACTCCACCATCCATCATTGCCATTATAGATTCTAATTTTGCTGATGTAGGATTGCCAACGCGCGAGTAAAGTGGTTTTTTAATACTACCATTAAAAATACCCTCTGCTGTATCGCAATCACCATAAGCAAATGAAGCTGATGATGTGATAGTTGGAGAAATTGCACCCTCTTTTGAACCTACGAGTTGAACAAACTGTGTGCAAAAGTTTTCAAAATTATTCATAAAATAAATACCTGTTTAGTTGATTTCATAAATTATATCTAATTCGACATAAAAATTATTCTATTATATTGATTTATGATAGAATTACAAGAATAAGAGAATAAAATTTTAGGATACTCAATGCAAGAAAAAACTTCTTTAGAACTTTTAAGTGAGAAAATTTCAGGAATATTAGAAAAATTTGAAACATTAAAAGAGGAAAATGAATCACTGAGAAATGAACTAACAACTTTAAAAGCAGAGCGTGAGATCAAAGATCAAGAGATAGAAAAACTGATAGATTTAAATGCACAAAAAGATCAAGAGATTGAAGAGATTGTAAATAAAATAGAAAGTATGTTGGATTAATATCTAATGAGTAAAAAATTAGGCTTACATATTGGTGGCAGAAGATTTGATGTAGATGTAGAGGATGATTTTGCTATGTTTTTGGAGTCTCAAATGCAACGAGATTTCAAATATGAAGGTAACAATGATTCCAAAACAATGTTACAAGCGTATGTAAGACAAAGCTACGAACTCTATAAACAAAATAAAAAAATAGATGAGATGTTAGGAAAGTTAACAAAAGAGTTTTGATTTTATATAATTATAAGCTAAAAGTGATATAATTTCGGTCTCTTTAAAATGGATGTGCGCTCGTAGCTCAGCTGGATAGAGCACCGGTTTGCGGTACCGGCGGTCAGGAGTTCGAATCTCTTCGGGCGCACCATTAATTCCTTACTTCCAAGCTATTGTGCCTAATTGTTGTGCCTTTAAATCATAATATATCAATTTTTCGATTTATGTTTTCCGACTCTCCTTTTATGTATTTTGCATATACATTAAACAACATTTGTACAGAATTATGCCCTAACATATCTGAAATCATATTAACGCTAAATTTTCCACTCTGTAACATCATTGTTGCAAATGTGTGTCTTAGATTATACACACGTCTGTATTCTATGTTGCAATCTTTTAAAAGATTTTTCCATGCTACACGATTAAACTGTCCGCTATCTTGCATAGGTCTGTTATCATATGGCATGAACACATAGGCTTTTAGTTTACTTGTTAGTTTGTGCTGATTTTTCATGTATGGCATCAAACTGTCAAAAATTACAATCCTACGAGTAGAACTGCTCGTTTTTGTTGAACCATCAACACCATGATGACGTGAACGCTTTATGTCGATAAACCCATTCTGAAAATCTACATCTTTCCATTTCAAACCTACTATCTCTCCTGAACGCATCCCTGTGTATACAGCTAGTGCGATATAGTTCCTTATCCATCCGTCTGATTTATTTAATAACTTTTCAATTTCCCCCTTTGTAAATGGTTTAATTTCAGTCCTTTTTGCCTTTGGTCTTTCTATATGATTGATAGGGTTTCTTACTATCGCTTCATCATAAAGAGCTTGTTGAAATGTACCATTGAGTATTGTGATATAGTCCTTTAACGTTTTGCCCGTATGTCCTAACGAGTAGATGAAATCTGATATCGTAGATACCTTGAGTGAACTAATAGGTAACTTTCCAAATTTTGCACATAGTTCAGTATTAATTCTTTGATACTTTTTTATTGTTCCGTCTGATACATTAAACTTCTTTTTGTCTAAAAATTTCACAGCATAATACTCGTATGGATGTGACTCTAAAACAATAGGCTTCTTTTTATCTTTGAGAGCTAATCGCATAAGCGGTATTAACTCATCCTCTATCTTTTTACGATTTTCTTTGCTATCTGGTAAACCGCTAGACTTCCTGATTGCTTTTCCATTGTGATAGAGTTTGATCCAAAGTATATTCCTTTTCCCTCGTGAGTATATATAGGGCATCCTCTTTATCCTTTTCGATTAACCATGTATCTAATGCTTCTTTAATAAAAACATATTTACCATGCAGATGTAAATAATGTTTGCCTCTTTTGAATAAATGCAAATTTCTATACATCCATGTTGTTGAAAAACACAAATGTTTAGCAGCTTCTTTTAACGATAACGTTGTCATGCAACCAATCCTTTAACTGTGTGAACTTCAATACATTCCTCACGCATAAAAAGAAGCTCATTGCCTTCCCAAATCTCCATTATTTTGTCATCATCAAGTCTTGCTAATACCTGTAAGCTCTTACGTTTTCTAACTTGTGTAAGGGCATAAAGTGAATATCTATGATGTAGTAATCTGTAAAGATACATTGGAGCAGTTGAACGACTAGAGCAAAAGCGATTTACTCTATTTTTAATATACCACGCATTGAGGTATTCATCCTCTAAAGTGAGTTCATCTTTGGACTTTGGAAGTGTTTTATTTATATATTTCATTATATAGTTTTTTGCACTTTCAATATCTTTAACAAACTTATTTGTCTTAGGATTAAATAGACGATTGAACGCTGTTTCAACTTTTTGTATTTTATCATTTGGGATAAATAAAAGAATGTGTGTGTGCGGTGTACCATCTTTGTGTGGCTCGTTTACTCTGTAATACATACGTTGAGTTTTTGAAAGTTCTTTGAGTGAGCGGTCATGTCTTAACTTACCCCACATCTTTGTTAAAACCTTTACAGCTTCTTTTGGTGTAGTTCCATTGAACTTTTGATTTTTAACTAATTGCTTAGTTTTTTTATCTTCTTTCATTGGATGAAATTCACTTGGGAGTGTAAGTGTTAAAAAGACTGGAATGAGGTTAGCATTGTCTGCTTCACGAGTCAATGTGTCGATACGGTTTTGAATTTCGCCATAATACTGTTTTGGATTATGATTTGCAGAGATTATACAATCTTGCAAAGATATCATTTGTCCTGTGTGATTGTTTTGTACATAGCTATATTTTAAAAAGTTTTCTTGCTTTCTTAGTTTGAGTTTTACCGAAGCTAAATCACTTCTTGTTAAACCATAGTTTTTAACTTTGTCCACAACTTTTTTATAAATAGTCAAGGGGTACTCATCGCTCGTACGTCGTTCCACGCTAGAGCGTTCACTCCTAGCTACGCTCTGATTATCCGATAGGACTCCTACCACCTCGTTTTTTGTTCGGCTCTCACAAAACAACGAGGAGGCAATCGCCCATTCGTTTGATGATGCTGTTTTACTCATCTTCATCTTCTCTTGGATTGTAGTTAAATGAAGTGTGTAAACTATCTAAAATAAGATTGTAGTCTGTTAAATCTAGCGAACCATAAGCATTGAGACCTAATATAAGTCTATGTAACTTATCTAGCTCTTTATGAACTGTTTTCAATTCAACTTTTGTTTCTTTAATCTCTTTTTGTGTATCATTCATTGTTTCTTTCCTATCGTGGTTTTGAGACGCCGTAGGGAGTTCAATCTTTGTCGGAGTGACTCTCTATGTGCATCTACGATTAATTAGCTCTATAAGCAACAATACTAACGCAAATATATAATGCTCTATTCCAAACATTTTTGACTAACGCCTCGTTTATGTTGTAAATAATTACAACTATTTTGGCTCGTTGTTCCCACTTGCACGTTTTTCACTTTGTTCAAACTTTCGCGCAGTGGCTTTTAGCTCACGTAGAAACTTACAGGCGATTTTGAAATGTAACTACATTCAACTTCTACTTTTTTACCTATTTGACTCTCATACTTTGAAAGCATAGTTTTTGGGATAGATACATTTTGGATATCTTGTACTTTTTCTCCATTAGATAACTCGCTATCTACTAAGAGCTGTAAAAAGTTTTTACCTATTGTAACTTCTCCACTTTCTTTATCTGTAAAGTCTGGTTTTTTAGGGATAGATAATAGTGTACCCTCAATTATTACTTTCATTCTTTATCTCCCAAGAATTTACATACATTTTTATATAAATCAACTTCAACTTTTAATCTAGCTTCATATAATTCTCGTTGTTCCTCTGGCATACCATCTATATAGTCATAAAAATTGTCATCTTGGTGTACTTTATGATACATCCATGATTTAGCTTCTGCTAATAAATGTTTAGCAAATTCTAGTTCACTTGTACCTAGTCCTTTAGACTCTTCAATTGTTACTTCCATAAGTGAATTTAACATTGCAGTTAAAGACACTTCATTATCACGACATAATTTGTCGAATTCCTCTTTTAAAGAACTTGGAACTTGAAAGTTAATACTCACTTTCTTTTCCTCATCTTTCTTTGCTTTTTTAAGAGCTTCATTTAGCATCTTATCTCCTTTAAAATTTACTTCAAAATAATTATAGTAAAAAATACTATTATTTGTCAATACCTTTTATGAATAGTTAATATAAATAGTATTGTGCCTAAAGCTTGTGCCTATATCACGAAAAATAGGGTATAATTCGGCAAATTGAAGTTTGGAAAATAGGGAGTTGCATAGAGATTTTTACAATTCGAATCTCTTCGGGCGCACCATTAACTACTTTTATAAACTTCTCGAAACTAATAAAAATCAATTATTTATTTGCTACATAGGTTTAGGTATATGGCTATATTTGCTTTACAGTCACCAGCAGGTGGTTTTTTAGATGAAGATTTAAAACATTTCAATAAAAAGTTTGATGACTGGTGTGTACAGTTTGAGAGTTTTGAAGATGCTGATACACTGGCTCAGAGCCTTAGAAAAAGAAACAGTGTAGAAGTTGTTGAGATCACTCCACTAAGCTACCCACAATACTTTTTTCATGCACTGCAAGGTAACATACATACTACACGTCAAATAGGAGAGAAGATCATCTGCATCGTTGAGCCGTATATGGGTTCAAGCTTTCGTATAGCTATATGTGATCTAAAAACAAAAAAAGTAAGACTTACAAATACGAAGTATAAAAGTGTTCTTAGTGTTGAAGGTGCATTTGCTAATTTTAGTGAATAAAATATTTTACTTGACAAAAGTTAGATATCTAACTATAATGTTCTCATGAAAAAAAATTTAGTTGCACTTAGCAGTAGAGTTGTTGATAATGCTCACAAACTTATTGTTGCAGAACTTAAGAAGCATGGGATTGAAGGGGTTGTACCTTCTCATGGAAGTGTTTTACAACTGCTTTATATGAAAAAAGAGGTTACTATGAAAGAGGTGGCCGATTTTTTACATAAAACAAAACCTACAGTGACAGTGCTTGTAAATAAGTTAGAAACTTTAGGGTATCTTTATAGAGAAAAATCTCTGTCTGATAACCGTATAACGTATATAAAACTTACAAAAAAAGGGGAGGAGTTAGAACCGATATTTGAAAATGTTTCAACTACATTAAACAAACAAGTTTATGAAAACTTGAGTCAAGAAGAGAGTGAAGTTGTTGAAAAAATTTTAGCAAAAGTTCTAAAAAACTTTGAATAAATTTTTTTAATTAAATAGTTAGATATCTAAGTAAAAGGAAAAAAGATGAAAAGTTTAATAGTATTAGCACATCCAAACAAAGAGAGTTTTAATGCAGCAATTGCAAAAAAGTTTGAGAAACAACTCAAAAATAAGGGTGAAGAGGTTGTTGTAAGAGATTTATACGAGTTAGGTTTTGATCCTGTGATGACATGGGATGAGATGAATGAACTTCGCAATGGTAACATTAAAGAGGATGTACAAATAGAGCAAACTTTTGTCAAAGAGTGTGACAACATTATATTTGTTTATCCTATTTGGTGGACATCAATGCCTGCAATTTTAAAAGGGTATATAGATCGAGTGTTTTCATATGGTTTTGCATATGTTTTTAATGAGGAAGGTGGTATTGATGGATTACTCAAAGGCAAAAGTGTTACAGTTGTAAATACTTATGGAACTCCAAAAGAGTATTACGATGCAAGTGGGATGAGTGAAGCTTTTCATAAAACTACGGATGTTGGGATATTTGAGTTTTGTGGGATGAATGTAAAACAACATCTTTATTTGGGCGAGGTACCTTATATAAATGAAGAACAAGGAAGTGCAATCCTTGAGAAGATTAGCTATTAATCTTCTCTTTGATCTCATTTGCTAAAGAGGCACATTGTGTGATTTTACCTGTGTTCGAGAGTGCATCATTTAACAAAATGTTAATAAATGCACTTCCTACGATTATACCATCAGCACCTTTTACTTTTTCTTTTGCAGTTTTTTCATTTACACCAAACCCAACATACACAGGTGTATTTGTAAACTCTTTGATAGAAGCTAAAAATGGCTGCAAGTCTTCACTGACACCTGAACCTGTGATACCAGTATAAGCTACCATGTAGATAAATTTTTGTGCATCACTTACGATCTCTTTGATACGTTGGGGAGAATCTGTTGGAGCTACAAAGCTGATATTGGAAAGGTTATTTGTTTTAAATAAATCTGCATATGCTAGAGCTTCTTCATGAGGTAAATCAGGAATGATGAGACCATTTACACCCAATTGACTTGCTTTTGGAAGTAAAAGCTTCATATTCTGTTGATAAAAACTGTTGAAGTAACCCATCCACAACGTATCTACTTTTGGAGCTATCGCTTCAGAGATTTCAAGGAGATGTTGAAACTTAAAACCAAGTTCTAATGCTTTGTGGTTTGCTGCTTCAATGGAAGGTCCATCAGCGACAGGATCAGAAAAAGGTACACCTAATTCTAATGTGTCCACACCGTTTTCTCCTAAAGCTAATCCTAAATCAATACTAAAGTTTTTATCTGGATATCCAGAAGTTATATATGCTACTAAATCTTTCAAATTTTATTGTCCGTGTCTGGTATTTTTAATAGAGAATATTTTATTTTTGTGAGTTCATTATCTAGTTTTAAGTCATCTTGCCATGCTGCGAACATATCACTTACTGCTAAAAGCCAGTTGACTGTTTCATCATTGATTGGGGGTTCTTTTGTTCTTAAAACTTCGAGCTCCGATTCAACAAAAGCTGCTAGTTTTGACATAGGTTCTATCTGTAGGTAGCCTGAAGCAGATTTGATATTATGAAAAACACGAAAAAGTTCATTAACTCCTCTATGATACATATTTGGTTTTGTTAGGTCAATGATCATCACTTCCATGCTATCTATCATCATAGAATAGTGGTCTAGAAACTCATCGACTATTTCAAAATCAAAATTGGCATCTAAATCACTTCTTATACCCATAAAATAATTCTCCTGTATTGTTCAAATTATAGCAATTTTTAGTTAAAATAGCATTATTAATGCCAAGAAGGTTTTTTAAATGAATAAAAAATTAACTATATCAGCTATCAAAAAGCAAAAAGGTGTAAAACCAGTTGTTGTGATTACAGCGTATGATGCACTGTTTGCAAAACTGTTTGAAGAGAGTGCCGACATGATTTTGGTTGGCGATAGTTTAAATATGAGCTTCGCTGGTAAAAATGACACAATAAGTGCAACACTTGATCAAATGATCTACCATACAAATGCTGTATGTAGCGGTGCAAAAAATAGTCTTATCATCTGTGATATGCCATTTGGAACTTACATTAACAAAGATGAAGCACTAAGAAATAGTATTGAGGTGTTTCAAAAAACTTCTGCTGATGCTATTAAGATTGAAGGGGGCGTTGATAAAGCAGAGATAATTCAACACCTAACTAGTAATGGTATAGCAGTATGTGGGCATATAGGACTTTTACCACAATCAGTCCGTAGTGATGGTGGATATAAAGTCAAAGGAAAAACAGAAGCACAAAAAGAGCAACTCATTCGCGATGCAAAAGCTGTTGAATCTGCTGGTGCATTTTGTATGGTCTTAGAAGGTACTGTAGCAGAAGTTGCAAAAGAGATAGCTAAAAGTGTTTCTATCCCAATTATAGGAATTGGAGCTGGTGCTGATGTAGACGGACAAGTACTTGTTTTTTCTGATATGTTAGGTCTATTTGAAGAGTTTACCCCTAAATTTGTCAAAAAATATTTAGATGGTGCAAGTTTGGTAAGAGAAGCAGTAGCTTCATATGCTGATGAGATTCAAAAAAGAGAATTTCCAAAAGAGGAACATACGTATTAATGGAGAGAGTTGTTGAGATCGAGACATTTAATGCACAAGAAGAGAGTGCTGAGGTAACACTTAGACCTGATGCTTGGAGTGAATATGTTGGACAAGATCAGATAAAAAAAAATCTTGGTGTTTTTATAGAAGCGAGTAAAAAACGCTCCGAAGCACTTGACCATGTTCTGTTTTTTGGACCTCCCGGTTTAGGGAAAACGACACTTGCTCTTATCATTGCCAATGAGATGAATTCAAGCATTAAAGTTACAGCTGCACCGATGATTGAAAAAAGTGGTGATTTAGCGGCAATTTTGACAAATTTAGAGGAGGGGGATATCCTTTTTATAGATGAGATTCATCGTTTATCTCCTGCTGTTGAGGAGATACTTTACTCCTCTATGGAAGATTATCGTATAGATATTATTATAGGAAGTGGACCAGCTGCCCAAACGGTAAAAATTGATCTACCACGTTTTACTTTAATTGGAGCAACAACTCGTGCAGGAATGCTTTCAAATCCATTACGCGATCGATTTGGGATGAATTTTCGTATGAACTTTTATACACCGGAGGAATTAGCACAAATCATTGCACAGGCTTCAAGAAAACTTGATAAAGAGATCGTACATGAAGCAGCACTTGAGATTGCAAAAAGAAGTCGTGGAACACCGCGTATAGCACTTAGACTACTTCGTCGTGTAAGAGATTTTGCAGATGTTGCCGATGAAAACTCAATTACAATTACAACAACACAATATGCACTTGATGAGTTAGGAATAAACTCACATGGTTTTGATGAGATGGATATAAAACTTTTAAATCTACTAGTAAGTTCAAGAGGTAAACCTATGGGACTTAGTACAATTGCAGCAGCACTCAGTGAAGATGAAGGTACGGTTGAAGATGTGCTAGAGCCTTATTTAATAGCCAATGGTTATTTGGAGCGAACAGCAAAAGGCAGACGTGCCACACGTGCAACATATGATGTACTCAATATGGAATATGTAAATTCAGACGGGACTTTATTTTGAAAGAAAAAATGACAAATCTAGCTGTAAGATATAGCTTCAGTGAGAGGAATTTTGCAAAGAATTTACTTCTTTATAAAAGGAGACGGATATAGTGAAACCTCAATATTTCATAGCGATACTTTTCGCAACAGCGTTGTACTGGATGTATCTTTTGTACGCACCCTATTTGATGGCTATTACAATTGCGGCACTTTTGGCAATCTCAACATCAAATATTCAAAATTATTTAGAAAAACATCTTAAATCAAAGTTAGGGGCTTCTTTTATCTCAAGTCTTTTACTTGCAGTACTCTTTTTTGCTCCACTAGGTTATTTTTTAACAACATTAACGCTACAACTTAATAATCTTGAAGCAGATACGATTAAAAAAGTAGAAGAATATTTGACAAATTTCGTTGAAAATCCTCCAAGTTATTTAGTTTTTATAGAACCGTACATTTCAGATAGTTTACAAGATCTTGATGTAAACGCTTTAACCGCAGGAGCTTTAAAATTTGCTGGAAAAGTTGGAAGTTTCTCAGCAGGATTTTTGAAAAATGCTTTTTTAGTAATAGTGTTTTACTTTTTTGCGCAATACAACGGTGCAACTATAGTTTCATTTTTAAAACGTGTAGTGCAGATGTCTTCAGAGGAGGGGACACTTTTAGCACGTGAGCTTTCATCTGTTATGAGTGTTGTTTTTTACTCTATTCTGACTACAGCGATGTTTGAGGGTGCTTTGTTTGGAATTGCTATCTCATTTATAGGTTACAATGGGCTTTTATTTGGGATAATGTATGGTTTTGCTTCACTTGTCCCAGTTGTGGGTGGGATTATGATGTGGTTACCATTCATGCTTTATGAGTTTTCAATCGGCAATAGTTTCAATGCTTGGTTTATTGCAATATATTCGATTGTAATGATTTCAATAATTGCAGATACATTTGTAAAACCGATTATCATTAAAGAGATAAATATGAAACTTCTTAATGAAGATGATGCAAAGCTAAATGAACTTGTAATCTTTTTTGCAATTATTGCTGGGCTTACAACATTTGGTTTTTGGGGGATGATACTTGGACCTGCAATTACTGCATTTTTCTTAACAATTCTCAAACTTTTTGAAGCAAGAACTGCAGAGTGTGAAAAACACTATCCAATAAACTAATTTTTTTCGTATATTTCTGGATGGTCATTTTTCCATCTTCTATGAAGCCAAAACCAAAATTTTGGCTCTTTAGTGATAATAGATGTGAGCCAATCAGCTTGAAGTTGTGTTGATTTTTGGATATCTGAAAGTTCATCATCAGTTTTTTCTACAGGAATCTCATCAAAAAGTATAATAGTAAAATTTTCTTCATCATCAGTACGGATAATTCCAGGTATGATAGCTGCATCAAACTTTCTAGCCAAATAAGCTGGAGTGGATGTTTGGCGAATAGTTCTACCCATAAAATTTACTAATACACCCTCTCTTTGATTAATGTTTGTATCAATTAAAAATGCAGGGGTATATCCTTTTTTTAAATACTTGATTAATGGTCGAACTACATTTGTTTTTTCAACTGATATATTTCCAAAATGGCTTCGAGATTCTAAAAGCCATTCTTGAAATGTTGCTTTTTTCATTTTTTTGTAGACGGCGATAGCAGGATTAATTAAAGCTCCTATCGAACTTCCAGCTAATTCCCAAGAAGAGTAATGCGGTGTTATATAGATTATGGGACGGTTTTGTTCACGTACTTTTTGAATTACTTCGATGTTTTGTATAGTAACTCTTTTTGCAAGTTCCTCTTTACTCATATGACGAATTTCCATCACGTGTAAAAAATTGAGTGCTAAATTTTTAAAACCATACTTTACAATCGCAGTTTTTTCCTCTTCCGAGAGCCTATCTTCAAAGGCAAAGTTAAGATTTTGATATGCTACAGTTTTATATCGTTTTGAAAATAGATAGCCTAAATGAGCAAGAGAAAAGAAAAAACTTTTTCGAAAAGAGTGTGGTAATACCATGAGAAATTTTTCAAAAGCTAAAAAAAGATAAAAGCCAATTAATTGCATAGAAGTTCCTTTGCTTTTTCAACAACTGTTTCATAAGGGATATCTTGGATTGAAAAATCATTTTTATCAATTTTTAGAATGTTGACTTTTGATGGTGACTTGATCCCGATATTTTTTGGTGTTTCATATATCATTCTAGTTGTTGTTGGACCTAAAAGTGTAATAGATGGGATGTTTTGTGCCCATGCCATATGAGTTGGTCCTGTGTCGTTTCCTATAAGAAGATCAAGATGAGATATAAATGAAACGAGTTCATCAAGTTGCATTTTTGGTGCTAAAGTTGCATATTCGCAATGTTGTTCAATCCACTTGGCATTTGCTTTTTCTTGCTCACTTCCCCAAATTATATATACCTGTTCTTTAAGTGCATTACACACATCGACAACTTTTTCTTTAGGAAATATTTTTGATTCCCATGATGCACCGATTACAAAGCCTATATTTTTTTTATCTTGCATGAGTTGAAAATCATATGAAACTGGGAAAATGGGTGTTTTATTTAAAAGCATTTCATCTGTGATTGTGAACCCAAGCGCATCTGCGACAACAAAGCAATTTCTCTTGACTACATTTTCTTTATAAGCGATATGTGAAGTTGTTTTATAAAGTAAACTTGCTAATGATTCTCTTGTTGAATTACTGTCAAAACCATGTGTATTTTTTGAGATAAGTCGAGCAACAATAGCTGATTTTATAAGTCCTTGCATATCAATGACAAGATCATAATCTTCTAAAGAACGAAGTTGTAAAATCTGTTGTTTTAGGAGTGTGAAATTTTTTTCTTTTTTGATTTTTTTGAGATTTATAGGATAGAGAGTACTAATTTCATTATTATGCTTTAAAATAGAATTAAATGTCTCTTCTGTGAACCAGTCTATTTGTACTAAAGGATAGAATCGCTTTATAAATTGCAATACTATTGCACTGTTGACAATATCACCAAGAGCTGATAAACGCACGATAGCGATTTTTTTAATTTCTTTATTCATTGATGTAATTATAGCTAACTAATTGGTTTGTAATCATCAATTTGATATAATCCAAACATAAATTTAAGGAGTGAACTCAATGGTACCTGTAGATATTCAAAGGTTTTCAGAAAGTCGTACAAAAGCACGTGCTTATTTTTGTTATTTGCTCTCAAAAAACATTCCAAATAGACTCCCTTCAATTACTCAAGAGATGATTGTACCGAGACTTTTAAAAATTAAAGCAGATTTGCAAAAGTGTGAAGGTGTATATCTATTAGATTCTAAAGGTGTTCAAGTCTCTCCAACATATACAGAAGAGACAACTATAGATGATGATATAGGAAAAATTCGTGCTCATCGTGCCTATTATTACCGTGCAGTGCGAGAAGAGCGATGTACTATCACTGATCCATATCCATCTTTAATCACCGGAGATTTAACAGTAACTGCTTCAGCACCGATTTTTTGTGAAAATGGTGATCTCAAATATGTAGCGTGTATAGATATGCCGTTAAATGAGGTATTAAACCTTTCGCAACTTACAAAATTCGATATAGGGTTTAGTAACTTTTTCAAGTATGCATATGCAGTTTTTGCTTTTGCACTTATGGCAGTTGCTATTTTACTTTTTGCAAAAGGGGTGCAAAGCTTTTTTATTTATGAGATTACACCAAATACTTTTGATATAAAGAATGTATTTGAAGCGACAATTTTACTCACTTTGTCCTTGGCAATATTTGATCTATCAAAAACCTTGATTGAAGAGGAGATGTTAGGTCGGCATAAGGAACATAATATCTCAGGTCCACATAAAACGATGGTACGGTTTTTAGGCTCGATCATCATTGCACTTTCGATCGAAGCATTGATGTTAGTATTTAAGTTCGCAATTACCGATCCAGATAAATTGCAGTACTCTATGTTTATTATAGGTGGTGTTGCATTTTTACTAGTAAGCTTGGCGATATATATAAAATTTACAAAATTAAAGATTGATGAATGATAGCAATAGTGGACTATAATATGGGAAATTTAGCAAGTGTACAAAATGCATTTGCTTTGTTGGGTGAAGAGACCATTGTAGAGAGTGATCCTGCAAAATTTAAAGAGTACGATAAGCTGATACTTCCAGGTGTTGGTGCTTTTGGGGATGCGATGGAACATCTCCGTGAGAGAAACATGATCGAAGCTATCAAAGAGTTTGCAGCAAGTGGGAAACCGATGCTAGGAATTTGCTTGGGGATGCAGTTACTTTTTGAGAGTAGTGAAGAGTTTGGTAGTCATGAGGGTTTAGGGCTTATCAAAGGGAAAGTAACACGCTTTGATGAGTCAAAATTTGAAGAAAAACTCAAAGTACCACATATGGGTTGGAATAGAATGTTTACAAAAGAGCATCCGCTATTTAATGGGCTTGATGATATGCACTACTTGTATTTTGTACATACATTCCATGTAAACTGTGATGATGAAAATGACATTATCGGGCGTACAAATTATGGATATGAATTTACATCAGCTGTAGCACATAATAATGTAATGGGCATCCAGCCACACCCTGAAAAAAGCCACACAAATGGCTTAAAAATACTAGAAAATTTTATAAAGATGTAACAAAGGAAACGAGAATTTTATGACATTATATCCAGCAATTGATCTAAAAGATGGACAGGCAGTAAGACTTACAAAAGGTTTGATGGAAAGTGCAAAAGTGTACTCAAACGAACCATGGGAGTTAGTAAAGCGATTTGAAGAGATGGGTGCTAAATGGGTGCATTTAGTTGATTTAAATGGTGCATTTGCAGGTGAGCCAAAAAACTTAGAACAAATCAAAAAAATTCGTGCCAACTGTAACGTAAAACTTGAACTTGGTGGTGGTATTCGTGATGAAGCTACTATAAAAAATATGCTAGAAATAGGGATAGATAGAATCATATTAGGTTCCATTGCAGTAAAAAATCCACAGTTTGTAAAAGATATGGCTTCAAAATATCCAATAGCAGTTGGGATTGATGCAATCGATGGATATGTAGCAGTTGAGGGCTGGGGTGAAGTTTCTTCTATGAAAGCTACAGATTTAGCACGTGAATTTGCAAATGCTGGAGTTGAAGCAATCATTTGTACAGATGTTGGTAAAGATGGAACACTGAGTGGTGTAAATGTGGAGTTTACACTTGATATTGCAAGAGCAAGTGGTGTAAGTACAATCGCAAGTGGTGGTGTAAAAGATGAAGCAGATATAGAAGCTTTGATAAATACAAAAGAGGTTGATGGTGTTATCATTGGAAAAGCTTTTTATGAGGGAACTTTAGACCTTGCAAAGATGTTTAAATTGCTCAATTAATGGTAAAACAATAAAAATTTAGCTATTATTAGAGAAATAAATTTGCAAACTTTATAAAAAAGGATTTCGCTTGAAATTACTTGTTGTTGATGATAGCTCTACAATGCGCCGCATTATTAAAAACACTTTAGCTCGTTTAGGTTATAAGGACGTACTAGAGGGTGCTGATGGTGTTGAAGGTTGGGAGCAAATGAATACTCACCCAGATATTGAAATGTTAATTACTGACTGGAATATGCCAGAGATGAATGGTTTAGAACTTGTAAAAAAAGTTCGTGCTGATGATCGCTTTACTGATTTACCAATTATTATGGTTACAACAGAGGGTGGTAAAGCAGAAGTAATTACAGCTTTAAAAGCTGGTGTAAACAACTATATCGTTAAACCTTTTACTCCACAAGTTTTAAAAGAGAAACTTGGTGCAGTTATGGGTGTAAGTGAATAATGCCAGAGCATTATTATGAACTGACTGTTAAAGTTTCCTCTCATCACTCTTTATTTTCAGATTTTTTATCAGATACATTGCCTGTAGGATTTGAGGAAAATGATAACGGTTTTATCATCAGAAGTGAAGATGATCTAGAAACTATAGCTTGGGGTTTGGAGCAGTTTTGTGAAGCATTGCAAAAAGCTCTTAATATAACCATTGAGCTTGAAACTGCGCAAGTTAAACTTCAAAATAGTGACTGGGTGCAGATGTACAAAGACAGTATTGAACCACTTAGCATTGAAAAATTTTATATCCATCCAACTTGGAGTGAAGACAATCCCGATTTAATCAACATTATTATTGATCCAGCTTTAGCATTTGGTACTGGACATCACCCAACTACAGCTTCGGTTTTAAAAGCGATTTCAAAGTATGTTCAAGAGGGTGATGAAGTTTTAGATGTTGGTTGTGGGAGTGGTATACTTTCACTTGCTTCTATGAAACTAGGTGCAAAAGTTGATGCGTGTGATACAGATGAAGAGTCTGTAAAAAACTCTTTGGAAAATGCAGAACTCAACTCTTTGGAGTTTGAAAAAATCTGGGAAGGTTCTTGTGCTAACTTAGATAAAAAATATGATGTAGTAGTTGCAAATATCGTTGCAGATGTTTTAATATTTTTAGCGAATGATTTGAAAAAAGCTTTAAAAGATGATGGTATATTAATCTTATCAGGTATATTAGATAAGTATGAAGATAAAGTTTTAAAAATGTACGCTGATTGTGATATTGTAGAAAAAATCCACCAAGATGAATGGGTAAGTTTATTAGTAAAAAAGAGATAAATTATGGCAGAAAATCAAAATAATAAAAATAACAATAACAACAATAATAATTTTTTTAATCAAAATCCTTTAATCACATTTGCAATTTTTTCAGTTGCAGTGATTTTGATTTTTAAATTGATTGTTGGAGAAGGAAATGGTGGCACTTCAACTATAGGTGCTGGTACAAAAGTAAAACAAGTAAGTTATTCTGAACTAAAATCATTGGTTCAAGACAAACAACTTGGAAATGTAGAGATTGGACAAAGTTATATTCGTGCAAAATCAAGTGATGGTGCAACACTCTATACTACAAGAGTGATTCCTGAAGATAGAGGACTTGTAGAGCTACTTGATAAAAATAAGATCGAATATACAGGCTTTAGTGAATCTAATTGGTTTACAGAGATGTTTGGTTGGTTATTTCCATTTTTACTCATACTTGGTATCTGGATGTTTTTTGCTTCACGTATGCAAAAATCAATGGGGAATGGTATCCTTGGAATGGGTTCAAACAAAAAAATGGTGAACTCTGAAAAACCAAAAACAAAGTTTGATGATGTAGCTGGTGTGCAAGAAGCAAAAGAGGAAGTACAAGAGATTGTTGACTTTCTAAAATATCCAGGACGCTATGTTGAAATCGGAGCAAAAATTCCTAAAGGGGTACTTCTTGTTGGTAGTCCAGGTACGGGTAAAACACTTTTAGCAAAAGCAGTTGCAGGTGAAGCTGAGGTTCCATTTTTTTCAGTAAGTGGTTCTAGTTTTATTGAGATGTTTGTTGGTGTTGGTGCTGCACGTGTACGTGATTTGTTTGAACAAGCAAAAAAAGATGCTCCTTCTATCATTTTCATTGATGAGATTGATGCTATTGGTAAAAGTCGTGCAGCTGGCGGTGTAATGGGTGGAAATGATGAGCGTGAGCAAACACTCAATCAACTTTTAGCAGAGATGGATGGTTTTGGAACAGATACACCTGTCATTATCTTAGCAGCTACAAATAGACCAGAGATTTTAGATCAGGCACTTCTTCGTCCAGGACGTTTTGACAGACAAGTTTTAGTTGATAAACCAGATTTTGAAGGGCGCATACAGATACTTAAAGTACATGTTAAAGATGTAAAAATGGATGATGATGTAGACCTTGAAGAGGTTGCTCGTTTAACTGCTGGACTTGCTGGAGCAGACTTAGCAAATGTTGTAAATGAAGCTGCACTTTTAGCAGGACGTAAAAGTCAAAAAACTGTCAAGCAACAAGACCTTTTTGAATCAGTTGAGAGAGCATTAGCGGGACTTGCTAAAAAATCACGCCGTATCAATCCTAAAGAGAAAAAAATTGTAGCGTATCATGAGAGTGGTCATGCACTCTTAGCTGAGACAACTGAGGGTGCAAAAAAAGTTTCTAAAGTTTCTATCGTTCCTCGTGGACTTGCAGCACTTGGATACACACTCAATAAACCAGAAGAAGATAAATTTATGATGCAACGGCATGAACTTTGGGCGGAAGTGGACGTTCTTTTAGGTGGACGTGCAGCTGAAGAGGTTTTCTTAGGCGAAATTTCAACAGGTGCTGGAAACGATTTAGAACGTGCAACAGATATTATCAAATCAATGGTACAAACATATGGTATGACAGATATTGCAGGACTTATGGTATTAGAAAAATCTCGTCAATCATTCTTAGGACCAACAGGTGGTAGTGCTAGAGAGTACAGCGATAAGATGGCTGAAGATATGGATAGTTTTATAAAAGCATCTTTAGAAACACACTATCAAGCTGTAAAAGATCGTTTAGAAGAGTATCGCGAAGCTATAGAAGATATGGTTGCACTTCTTTACAAAAAAGAGAATATTACAGGTGAGGATGTTCGTAAAATCATTACTGAATTTGAAGAAAAAAGTGGCATTGAGTCAAAACTTGTAGAAGATGTTGAAAGTATAGAAGAGGAACTCAAAGAGGATGCTTCTATGAAAGAAAAAGAGTATAAAGATGATGAACAATAACCTTTTTATCGTTGCAAAATACTCATACAGTTATATCACTTTTTCGGCATTAGCATTTGTGATTTTTTATATCTTTGGTTTTGAGTTTTTTAGCACTATAGCTTTTTTTGTAACACTCTATTTTATAGCGATTTTTAGAAATCCAGAAAGAGAGTTACAACAGTTTGAAGCAAGTAGTATTATCGCTCCATGTGATGGAGTTGTAAGCTCTATAGAAGAGTTGGAGGATGATGAATATCGTTACAAAATAGAGATCGACTCATCGATCACTGATGTAGGGATTTTACGTGCCCCTATAAATGCAAATGTGGCAAGTTGTGTTTTAACAAAAGGTGCAAAACTCTCTAAAAATTCAAAACTTTTTAATGATTTGAGTGAGAGTTTAAGTATAGAGTTTATAGATGAAAAACAAAATAGTGTAAAAGTTATTCATCGCTCAAAACAATCTTTGGTGCCAATTTTTTCTGATTTAAAAGAATCTCAAGAAGTTGTTAAATCTATACGATATGGATTTGCTACAAATAGTGTTACTACACTCTATCTCAAAAGCAATGTAAGAGTAAATCTACAATTAGCACAGCAAGTAAGAGCAGCAGAAAGTTTGATAGCTAATTTCTCTTAAAAGCTGTTTTTAATGCTGTTTCTCAAACAGTAGTTTTTGCTGATTTATCTCAAAATCAAAATATTTTGATCGAAAATTATTTGAATCTATATGTGAAAGTTGAATAATTGCCGCTTCATAATTTTTTGCTTCTAAATAAAGCATAGCCAAAGCATATCTACTCTCATAAAAAGACTTATTTTTCATTTTTGAAAGTTCTAAAAGAGCAATAGCATTTTCATTATGCTCGGCTGCTGTTGATGCAACTGCTCCAAGGTAAAGTGTATATGGATCAGTTACCTTACGATCATCTATAAGGTGGTTATAGAGTGTATATGCTTCTTCAAATTGTTTATCAAACAGTGATGCAAGAGCAAGAGTATTTTCAATCTCTTGTGTATAACTAACAGAAGTTTCAAGTTTCTCTTTAAGTTGCTTACGTAAATAATAGAGTTGTCCAGTTATAAGGTTTACTTGAATATACAAATATCTTGTAATATATGGACCATAATAAAGGTCATTATAGGTAAAACTTTGCTCTTTTAAGTAGCGGATGACCTCTTTAGGGTATTTTACATCGTCATATTTGTGAAAATGAGTATCCATATACATTATATGTGGCAATATGTCATTTGGCAATAAAGAAACCAACTCTGATGTAGCATTGTTGGCAACATCATAGTTATTTATTTTCGTTCCAATGATAGTATTTAAAACTAGGTAGAGTGGTCTTTTTTTATCACTTACATGGAGCCAGTCAGCAGCTAACATATAATTGTTTTCTGAGATTGCTACTAATGTTTTGTATAACTCTTTCTCTTCACTTTCATCCTCTAAGTGGATAGAGTCTTTTAAAATAGAGCGTAATTTTTCATATTTATTATTTGTAAGCTGTGCAGTATATACAGCATAAATCCCAGCTAAATAGTTTTTTGAATCTAGATAATATGAGCGTAAAAAGTGTTCATACGCTTTGTTCAAATTACCAAGTTGTGCGTATGTTAATGCAAGATTGTACTGTAAAATTGAGTGTTTTGGTTGTATAGCAACTAGTTTTTGAAAATCTTCATTAGCTTCTCTTAGATGTAGGTTAAGTGCTTTTTTGATAGCAATTGTTAGCCCTTTATTTACATTTGAAGAGGAGGAGCTTTTTTTGAGATACTCTTCAGCTGATTTTATATTGTCAATAAAAGTGTTTGCATTTCCTTTACGGATATAGCTGATAGTTTGGTCAGCATTAAACATTTTATATGGTGAATAGTAAAATATTTTTTGATAAGAACTATTTTTTGATTGGCGAATCACATCTCTATAATTTTTTTGAGCTTTTTTAGGCTCAAAAAGAAGGTCTCTTAATTTCACTTGAATAGGATAAGGTTTTGCTATTTGATCGGGGTATTTATCAAAAACTTTTTTAAGTTCACTAGTACCTTTTTGAATTTGCCCAGCTTTGAGTAATGTAAATGACATTGCAAGACGTGAACGAAATTCATCTTTACCTTCGAGTAAAGATTTTTCAAAATGTTTCACAGCTAAAGTGACATCTCCCACACGAGCGTATAATAAACCTAAAGACAAATCATTTGCTTGATCTTCATTGTTTATCTCTAGTGCATCAATAGCATCATAATTATTTCCATAGAGTGCATTGATTCTTGCTTTTAAGTTATTTTGCACAAGTGGATAAGAGTTTGATGTTGCATTGTTTAAAGAGTTAAGTGCTGCTAAATAGTTATGTTTGTAGTAGTTGATAAGTGCATAATAGTACGAATATAATGGAGAATCTATCTCATAGGGTAAATAGGCATATGCAAGGTCTATATAGTAGTTGAAATTTTCTTTATCTTTTAAGTAAAGACAGCAAACAGCAGCATTTAAAGCACTGACACAACGTTTTTCATCATTCTCAATTGCTTTTTGGAAAGTTTGTAGTGCTTGTTTATATTGTTGATCTTTAAGTTGAGCAACTCCTAAGTTGTACATAGAGATTGCTTGAGAATATTGTGCTATTTTTTGATAGAGTGAGAGTGCTTTATCTTTATCTCCATTCGAATAAAGATAGTTTGCTTTTACAATCATCTTTTCGAGTTTACTAGGTTCAATCTGTGCAACTGGTTCTACAGTAAGTTTATCTTCTAAGATTGTTTCGTCTGTAAGAGGCATCATCTGTTCATTAGATGAACTAGAAAAGAGTAAAACTATGATGATAAGTAAAACAAGTACAATGGCAATAAGACCAAAGATAATGAGCTTTTTATTTGAACCATCATCTTCTATAGCATCAGAAGATTCTGTATCATGTGCATTATTGGCAGCATCAATATCTTCAATAATTATGATCTCTTCTTCTAATTCGTTCGCCATAGGTACCTAGTTTTTTAAATTATATCATACTAGCAATTTTAATACCAAATATAGGGCAACTCTCAAAGAAAAAAGAGTTTTTACATATACCTTTGGAGTACTTTTGGAATTGTGATGCTTCCATCTTCTTCTTGGAAATTTTCCATGATAGCTACCATTGTTCTACCAACTGCTAAAGATGAACCATTAAGTGTATGTACCATCTCATTTTTCTTACCATCTTTAAAACGGATTTTTGCACGACGTGCTTGGAAGTCACGAGTATTAGATACAGAAGAGATTTCACGGTAAGTATTTTGTCCAGGAAGCCAAACTTCTATATCTGTTGTATGTGCAGCTCCAAAACCAAGATCACCTGTACATAAATTTACTAAGCGGTGAGGAAGTTCTAGTGCTGTAAGGATATCTGATGCACAAGCAACCATCTCATCAAAAACGCTCTCGCTTGTCTGCGGAGTTGTGATAGCTACGAGTTCAACTTTATGAAACTGGTGTTGGCGAATCATCCCACGCGTATCGCGCCCAGCAGCACCTGCTTCTTTTCTAAAACAAGATGTATACGCAGTCATCTTTTTAGGAAGTTCTTCAGGTGTTAAGATCTCATCTTGGTAGAGGTTTGTTACAGGAACTTCAGCAGTTGGGATCAAAAACATCTCTTGATCTTGCACTTTATACAGGTCATCTTCAAATTTTGGAAGTTGCCCAGTACCTTCTAGGGCTTCACGATTTACAAGTGCTGGTACACTTACCTCTTCAAATCCACGTTCACGGTTAAAATCAAGCATAAAGTTAATAAGTGCACGCTCTAGCCTAGCACCAACTCCAAACTGAACACTAAAACGGCTTCCTGAGAGTTTTACACCGCGTTCAAAGTCAATCCAGCCATTTTGTTCTGCTAGTTCCCAGTGCTCTTTTGGCGTGAAACTAAACTCTCTTGGAGTGAGCACTTTTTTTAGCTCTATATTGTCGTTTTCATCTGTACCCTCTGGAACATTATCATCTGGCATATTAGGAATAGCCATGGCAACAGCTTCAAGCTCTTCTTGTTTAATACGTTGTACTTCAATAGCATCTGCCACTTTTACTTTGTTTTCATCAACACGGCTTTTAAGTTCAGAGATATCTTTACCTTCACGTTTATACACACCAAACTCTTTACTCATTGCATTCTGAGCAGCTTGAAGTGCTTCGTACTCTTTTTTTGCTTCTTTTAACTCTTCATTTTTTACTCTAAGGTTTTCTAGTGTAGATTCTTCAACACCTTTACGCAGAAGTTTTCTTTTTACTTCTTCAAAATCTTTTTGTAATAGTTTTAAATCGATCATTTTTTTCCTTGTTTATACGAGTATATCTTTTGCTATTTGAAATTGGTTTGCAGTCATGAGATGGATTTTTGGATGCAGAGCTTGTATATCATCAAAAAGTTTTTTGCTCAGTTCAAATCCAACTTTATACTCTTCTTCTTCACCGCCATTACTAGCTTTACGAAGTTTTTCTAACCAACAATCAGGTACATTGATCCCAGGAACATGTGCTGATAGAAATTGTGCAGTACGGAGTTTTGTAATTGGAAAAATTCCCATCACAAGTTCTGCACTTTTATTTTCTGCACAACACTCTTTGTTTGCTTTGTCTTTTAACTCTAAGAGAAGTTTTGCATTCTCTACATCATAGACAGGTTGTGTAATAATCCCAAGTGCACCATGTTTTATCTTTTTTTGCATCTTTTTTTGTAAAGTTCTAGGATTTTTTGCATACGCATTTACAACTGCTAATGGATAGATAGGTTTTGGTGGAACATTAAAAGGTTTTCCAGCATAATCCATCCCAGTATTAAAAGCAGAGATGATGTCTAATAAAAGTGAACTATCACCTTCAAACACACCTTTTGTAGCAGGTTGATCTGAAATAGTAGCAGGATCGCCAGTAAGTGCTAAAATAGCTCGAATATCAAACTCATTTGCTCCAAGAAGATCAGATTGTAGGGCTATTTTATTGCGATCACGCATACTCATTGTAGCAATGACAGGTTTGTTAAATCTATCTTGTAAAAGTTTTGCACCAAATAAAGCATTTAATTTTAATTTTGCAAGTGGATTGTCTGTTGTAGTAAATCCATCAACAAGTTTATCAAGTCCTAGTTTTTCAATCTTATCGATTGTAAGAGAAAAGGAAGCATTGTGTGCAGGTGTTGTCTCTAGGGTTAAATATTTATCATTTTTTAATTTATCTGTCAGTTTTTCAAACAAAAAAAGTCCTATTTCGCTATAATTTCGAAATTATAACAAAATAGAAGGTATTTAATGCTAAAACTTGCAGTATTTGACTTTGATTCTACTCTAATGGATGGCGAAACTATCGATTTTTTTGCTGAGGAATTAGGGATCGGGGAGAAAGTGGCACATATCACAGAAGAAGCGATGAGTGGCAGACTTGATTTCTTTGAATCATTGCAGCAAAGAGTAGGGCTTTTAAAAGGGCTGGATTTTAGTGTTGTAGAGAAAATTTCACACAATTTGCCATATATGAAAGGTGCGCAAGAAACTATCACTGCACTTAAAGAAAAAGGCTTAACTGTAGTGTGCTTTTCAGGTGGATTTAGAACGGCTACAATGTATGCAAAAAATATCTTAGGATACGATGCAGATTTCTCAAATGCCCTGCATGTAAAAGATGGAAAACTTACAGGACTTGTAGGTGGAGATATGATGTTTAACTACTCAAAAGGGGATATGTTAGTGCGTCTGCAAAGCATTTTAGGTGTCAGCCCAGAGGAAACTTTAGTGTGTGGTGATGGTGCAAATGATTTGAGTATGTTTGCTCACGCTGGGACACGTGTAGCATTTTGTGGTAGAGAGATCTTAAAAAAAGAAGCCAATATCATCGTTGATGAAAAAGACTTAACAAAAATTTTGGAGCATATATAGTGTCAGAAAACAGTGTTTTAGAAAAGTCAGTATGGAGACAATACCATAAAGAGAACAATTTTAGAGAGATGATCGTTGAATATTCAAAGTTAGAGAGTATTGATCTCATTCAAGATGATAAAGAACTTTACGGAGTTTTAAAATCAAAACTTACAAAAAAAGAGCTTAAACTTTTTGCAATGGATACAGCAGGTGTTAATGATGAAAATATCAAAGATGCTTTTGAGTACTCAGATGATGATTTAGAAAAAGCAAAGTTTAAACTCTATAAAAAACTCAAACAAGATAAAACGAGACTTCCATTTCGTCAAACATCAGAGGATTAATCTACGATTTACCTAGATGATTGTACTATAATGCAGAATTATATTTGAAAGGACAGAAATGAAGAAAACAACTTCTTTACTTTTAACAGCTTTAGTGGCAAGTTCAGTACTTGCAACAAGTGTAGTTGCAGACCCATCAAAAGGACAAAGAGTTTATCTAAAAAAACTCAAAGGTGTGTGTAAAAAAGATGGGCTAAAAAATGGTGCAGACCTATCTAAAAAGAAAAATAGAAAAGATTGGGAAGCGATCAAAGAAGCTGGAAAACTTCAAGAGGAATGGATTGGTATCTGTCCAAGTGGAGAACAAAAAATCAATAAACTGAGAGATAAAGATGTAGAAGATCTTTACGATTTTTGTTGGAAATATGCAAATGATGGCGATATGCCAGCTTGCGGTTAATTTTAGACTCTTTTGAGTCTAAAATTACTTTGAAATTATTTTAAAACTTACCCTTCGAGATAAACTCTTATTTTCAATATTATTATAAACTTTTTTCTGTGCTGAGCTATAACCACTGCCTACTATAATTTTACTCAACCATTTCTGTGTTTGCACATCTTGTGATCTAAATAAGAATGTATAAACTGAATATGCACGTTGCATAGAGAGTTTTTCATTTTTTAGGTATCTGTTTGTATATTTTTCTTCTGCCCATTCACTTGAAGTATGTCCGTTGATTTGAAGTTGTTTTATTGACTCTTCATGTTGTGTTAGAAATGGGATTAGTTTATTGCCAAAGCTGCTTAGAAAAGTTTTTTGTTTTTGTGTGAGCTGATAGACACCTGCTTGAAAGTATAAACTTGTATCAAGAAGTTCAATATTTAGATCAGGTGTGATAGAGAGTTGTTTTTGTTTGATCTCATCTGCAAAAAGAGCACATAATTGTTCATATAATGACTGAGTGTTCAGTTGGATTTTTACAACCGAGGTATCTTTATTGAGTTTAGTTATCCACATGTTTGCTTCTTGTGAGTCATTATCTGTATGAATTCCTGCAACTGCTACTTCTGAGTTATTTAAAATTACTAGGGAGTTAAATACATCGTAGTTCTCACCGCCATAATGCTCTTGGCGTAACATTGCTAAATTTGAGTCTAGCAACATTGCTAGTGCATCAGTATTGAAACTATCTTTTACATATCCAACACCCATGATAGTTCCATCTGAGAACTCTTTGATGTCATTAAGCCCACTTGGATAGGTTGTAAATATTTTTCTATCCTCTAAAAGATTTTTATAAAGATCAAATTTTATGAGACGGATGTGTTCTTGTTGTAATGCATTATATTCGATAAGAGCGATGAGAAAATTGTTATCTCTTAAGCGGATTATTTTTTTAGGGGTGATTAAATCATCTGATTTATATTGTTTAAGCCAAAGTTTATTTCCATTTTCAGTAATTCTCATCAAAGTCGCATCGGTATGTTTTTGGTAGGAGCTTGTACTTATAACAACGATACTACCATCAGTAGCTTCAGCTGCATCTATCCCTTTGTCATCATAGGCAGTTCCATACTTTTTACTCCAGAGTTTACTACCATCTTTAGCAAAACGAGTTAGAAATATATCACTTACTCCAAGACCTGTTTCAAACATATTGTCATTAGTGTCTCTTGAAGTAAAAGAGGAACCAACAGCAAGAACACCGCCATCACTTAAAAGTACCAAGTTTTCCATGCGATCGTAATTTTTTGTACCAAACATTTGAGAGTACATAATGTTTGCTTTTGCATCTAATTTTGCAATTAAAAGCTCACCATCAAGTGTATATCCACCAACAAAATAGCCATCATCAGGTGTTTTTACAAGAGCTACTGCTTTGTTAAAACGTGGTAGTTTAGCAACTTTTGAGAGTAAAACTTTTGCTTGGTCATCTGCTTGGACTAGATGCATCTGCATCCCATACGAACCAGATACACTTGCTAAATATTCAAAAGGATCACTATATGTTTGTGATTCGTGGTGCATTTGTTTGTTTTGATTTGAAAAACCTATAGCGGATATGGTGCGATCATAGTTTTGAGTAATATCTAAAAGAGCAGCATCAAATGGTTTATGGATAATGATAGAATAATTTTGTTGCTGTGCTAATAATGGGATAAAAAGTAGGAGGGTTAAAAGGATATTTCTCATATGCTCACTTTTTTTCAAAAGTTAAAGCAAGAAATATTCCTTTTTGCTATTTGATTATTTTAAATTTTCAAATGGGTTAGTTACAACTGTTTTACGAGTTACAGTATATGGTACAAGTGCAGCTGCACGAGCACGTTTGATCACAGTTGAGATCATGTCTTGGTGACGTTTACAGTTACCTGTTAAACGACGTGGCATGATTTTATATCTCTCTGAAAGAGAAAAACGTAAGTTTGCTACATCTTTATAGTCGATGAAGTCAACTTTTGCTTCACAATATTTACAATATCTTTTTTTGTATTTTCTTTTTTCTGACATGGTATTACCTTTTTTTATCTATTTTTTTCTAAAATGGAATTTCATCTTCATCTATATCTATTTCAGGTATAGAGTTTGCACTTGGCATCTCTCTGCTTTGTTGTGTTGCAGTGCTTTGTGGTTGTGGCTGTCCATAACTCGGCTGTTGCTGTCGTTGTGGTGCTTGATATGATTGTGGTTGACCTTGAGCAGGTGCACTATAATCATTGTCGTAACCTTGAGGCATATCTTGATTCATCCCAGGTGCACCCATTGATGGGTTTGAACCTTTTGTGTCAAGCATTTGCATAGACTCAACTATAACAGAGTGTTTTGATCTTTTTTGTCCATTTTGGTCTACCCATTGTTCAAAGTTTAATCTTCCCTCTACTAGGATTTTACTTCCTTTTCTAAGGTATTGGTTTGCAATCTCTCCACTTCTTCCAAAGAAAGTGATATCTACAAAACATACTTCCTCTTTTTTTTCACCATTGCTAGTGAATCTACGAGTAGTGGCAATTGCAGATTTAGCAATTGAGCTTCCACCTTGAGAGTATCTAAGTTCGATATCGCGTGTTAAGTTTCCAACCAAGATTATTTTATTGAACATAAGTTTTCCTTAAATTATTCAGCAGCTTCTTCTGTCGCTGGTGCTTTTGTAGCAGCTTCTGGCGCCTCTTCTTTAGCAACTGGAGCTGTGTTAGCTTTTGCAACAAGTGCATCCCAAGCTTTTACTTCACTATTTTTTTCGTATTTGATTGTAACGAAACGAAGAATTTCCTCATTGATACGGAAACGTCTTTCAATTTCAGCGATAGCAGCAGGTGCTACTGAATAGTAGATTACATGGTAATAACCACGTTCATTTTTAGCAATTGGGTAAGCAAGTTTTCTCATCCCCATTACATCTCTAGCAGCTATTTCACCACCGTTTGAAGTGATTACTTCTTCGATAGCAGCAATGCTAGATTGAATCTCTTCAGCAGTTAATGTAGGTTTTACGATTACTAAGTTTTCGTATTTTCTCATATAATATGATCTCCTCTTGGTATTGCCTATCTCTAGGCTTTTGTTTCCCTTTCGGATCTGAATATAGTGTCTTAAACGACATTACAAAGAGAAAGGAACACGGGATTATACAGAAATTATGCTTAAACCTAGCACAAGGCTTTTTATGGCAAATTGTCATACTTTTTAGTGATTTAATTTTTTTAGGCTATAGTGTCATAAATTATTTAATAAAAAGAATAAAAAAGAAAAGTTTACGCTCGATGACAAAAAGAAAAACAACACGAAAAAAGAAAACTACAAATAACTCTAATATCTTAACTTATATTGCTTGGTTTTTAGCCATCATTGCACTTATGCTCTCTTCATTGGTTGCTGGATATTATTTTGGTTTTAAAGATGCCAAAGAACAGAGTGCAAAAACGCTTAAAAATGAGCAAAATAAGAGAGTGAAACTTTTACAAAAACTTGAACAAACAGCAAAAATAGAAAAAAAAGATGTAACAAAAAGACTTCAAGAAGTTTTGAAAAAAGAGTCAAAAACATATACCTCGGCATCTCATGAGATAGATGATGATACACTTGTAAATCCTCCTAAACAGACTGAAAAAAAACAGGTGCATACAAATACAAAACCAAAGTTGGCGATTATTATTGATGATGTGAGCACTGCATCACAAATCAATGCAATAAAGTCTTTACATTTGCCACTTACGATGTCGTTTTTACCACCAAGTTCAGCACGACCACACTCAGCCCAATTAGCTGCAAAAGAGCCTTATTATATGGTGCACTTGCCGATGGAAGCACAACATTTTTCTAAAGAAGAACCTTATACATTGCGTGTAAGAGATTCCCAACAGGAGATTTTACAAAGAGTGGGCGAGATTAAAAAACTTTTTCCAAAAGTACACTATATCAATAACCATACAGGGAGTAAATTTACCGCCGATGAGATTGCAATGAACAGACTTTTTTTTGCATTTGGTAAGTTGGGAATTCATTTTGTCGATAGTCGTACAACTGCACAAACAAAAGCACCAATAGTATCAAAAAATTTTGGTTTAAAATATGTAGCACGCGATGTATTTTTAGATCACCATATGGAAAAAGAGTATGTTAAAGAGCAGATAAAAAAGGCTGTAAAATTTGCACAAGAACATGGTAAAGCAATTGCGATTGGGCATCCTCATCAAAATACTTTAGAGGCTTTAAAAGAATCCAAAGCTGTGCTTAAAAATGTACAGCTTGTAAGAGTAAAAGATATTTATTAAACAAGATGATTCAAACACTTGACTTTCAAATAGATGCGTTAAAGGGGATGAAAAATTATCCCGAAAAACTTTACTATATTGGAAATCTTGATTTACTCCAATCAAAAAAAATCTCTGTTGTCGGAAGTCGAAAACCAAATCAATATGCACGAAATCTTACACAAGAGCTTTGCTCAAAATTGAGTCTTGTGGATGTTAAAATAGTTAGTGGTGGAGCGATAGGAATAGATGCTATTGCACATAAAAGTGCAGGTGCAAAAAACACTATCATGGTAGCTGGAACAGGATTAGATACAAGATACCCAGCAGTAAATAAAACGCTTATACAAGATATAGAAAATAATGGTTTGGTGCTGAGTCAATTTGAAGCTGGAGTTGCTTCAAGAAAGTATAACTTTCCACTAAGAAATGAATTGGTCGTTGCTCTTGGAGATGCCTTGGTTGTTGCCTATGCAGATGAAAACAGTGGGACAATGCGAAGTGTTGAGTACGCTTTAAAAATGAACAAACCTATTTATGTTTTCCCACATAGACTAGGCGAGAGCAAAGCAACAACTGAACTAGTTAAACAAGGTCTTGCAAAAGTTATATATGACATAGATGAATTTATTGCACAATATGGAACTGTAAAAAAAGATGAGAAATTAGATGAGTTTTTAGAGTTCTGTAAAACAGCTCCAACTTATGAAGAAGCAATCATGAAATATGCTTCAGAAGTATTTGAATATGAGCTTCTTGGAAAAATTAAAATTTATAACGGAAAAATTTCGATTAACTATTGTCCTTAAGGACAATATCAATAAAAATTATGAGATGCTAAAATAACTCCACTTAAAAGGGAGATGATGCATAATACAAAACTAAAAAATATTCTCCAGTATAATGATGCTGGAGTCGTAGCACTTGAAAGTAGTGTTGAATATGCGATTCAAGTGATGTCTAGTGATGAGATTAGTTCGGTTATTGTAATTGATGAGAGTAAAAAACCTATGGGGATTTTTACTGAATATGATGTACTCAAAGTAATTGCTCAAAATATTGCACTAGATATTTCAATCAAAGAAGTTATGACAAAAAATGTTGTCACAATTTCGCAAAATAAATATTTGCATGATGCATACGTATTTTTAGTTGAGAGTGGACATCGTCATCTCATTGTTGTTGATGAAGATGAGAAGTATATTGGTATTGTTAGTGAAGGGGATTTTTTACGCTTTATCAGCCTTGACTATCTGGGTAAAATGGAGTTAGTTGAAGAGGTGATGGATAAAACCCCTTTGATTGTAGAAGCTTCTAGTAAAATAAGAGAGGTCGCAAAACTAATGAGTGAGCAGCACCTTGATTATGCTATTGTTGTTCAAGGTAGAAAGCCTTTAGGGGTAGTAGATGAGAGAACGATCACATCTTATATTTCAAAACATGTAGAGCATAATGGAACACCTATTAAAGAACTTATAAGTGAAAAAGTACATTTTATAGATAAAACTCTTTATCTGCAAGAGGCTGCAAAAATTTTGACTGAGCATGGAGTTCGTCAACTTGTTGTTCTGAACAAAGAGGAAAAGATAGTTGGGTTACTTAGACGTTTTGATGTATTAAAAGCAATTAATGGTTCATATTTTGAGTTTTTGGTTGAAACTATTGAGAAAAAAAGTCAAATACTCGAACAGCTGATAACTCAACATAAACAACTAGAACAGGTTGATGCAGAACTCCAAGCTGCTGAAGAGTTGGCGCATGTTGGATCATGGACATGGGATATCATAAAAGATCAATTTCACGGCTCTAAGGAATCTCTTAAGATTTTTGGTTTAGCAGAAGATGCAACAATAGATACTGAGAGACTATTCAAAGCAACTCATCCTGATGATAGAAAATATTTTTTGAAAAAAATCATTCAGGCAATGAAGAGTGGTGAGTATGATGTAACTTATAGAATTATAGTTGATGGTGAAGTGAAATGGATTGCTGGGTCTGCGAATTTTTTTCAAGATGATACAGGTAAATACATACAAGCACAAGGGATGTTGCAAGATATTACTGTACAAAAAATGTATGAACTTGAACTTGAAAAACTTGCAAACTATGACAGTTTAACAGGTTTGACAAATCGTATTTATCTTTTAGCACACCTTAAAAAACTGATACAAAGAAATAAAAGAAATCAAAACAATGCAGCTATTTTACTTCTTGATATTGACCATTTTAGAGATATAAATGATAGCTTTGGACACAATGTAGGGGATGAACTGCTTTTACAAATAGCAAAACGAATATCAAATCGAGTACGTCAGGAAGACCTTGTATGTCGTATGAGTGCCGATGAGTTTGTTTTGGTACTTGAGAGATTACACAATAAAGAGGATGTAGCACAAGTCGCACAAGAGATGATTGAGATGTTATCAGAACCTTTCAATCTTTCTAATAACATAGAAGTACATGTAGGTGTAAGTATTGGGATTACATTGATAGCGCAAGATTACAAAGATGAAAATGAGTTATTGCAGTTTGCCGATACCGCACTTTTTCAGGCGAAAAATGAGGGAAGAAATTGTTATAGATTTTACAGTGATAAATTAACAGCAAGTATCCAAGAGAGGATACGTTATCAAAATGAGATTTTTCATGCTCTGCAAAATAACGAATTTGAACTCTATTATCAGCCACAAGTTCGTATAGGTAGTGATCGGATTATAGGTATGGAAGCTTTGATACGGTGGAATCATCCTCAAAAAGGTTTAATAAATCCAGATGTTTTTATCCCTATAGCAGAGGAAAGTTCTTTAATTGCACAGATAGGTCAGTGGACACTACAAGAAGCGTGTAGACAAGGAAAAATATGGCAAGATAAAGGGTATGATTTTCATATATCTGTAAATGTATCGATGAATCAGCTACATTATCACGATATTGTTGCAGTGGTAGATCATGCTTTGAATAAGAGTAGTTTTAAAGCAGACAGTTTGATCTTAGAGTTAACTGAGAGTGCTATGATGATGCAAGAAGAGAAACTATTGACAATTTTACATACGCTTCGTTCAAAAGGGATTGGGATTGCTATAGACGACTTTGGAACAGGGTACTCTTCGTATAGTTATCTGAAAAAATTTCCTGTAGATATCCTCAAAATTGATAAAAGTTTTATAGATGATATCCCATATAAAAAAGATGCAGAAGCTATTGTAAAAGCGATTATTGCAATGAGTGAAATTTTAGAGTATCAGATTTTAGCTGAAGGGGTAGAGTATCCTGAACAAAAAGAGTTTTTAGATGCAAATGGATGCCATTATTATCAAGGATATCTCAAAAGCAAACCACTTCCAGCAAAAGAGTTTGAAAAACTTTTATTTAAAAATATGTGACAATTTTGGAGGCCTTTTAATGAATTTTTTGAGATATTGTATGATGAGGTGTAAACTATGATTATGTTTAATTTAAATTCTTTTCTGATGAGTGTGAGTTTAGCTTTGGACCTTGTAGAAAAAGAGATATTGGGTACAAAAGATTTTCATTCAAAACGGGTTGCGTATATGGCTTTACGTCTATCGCAGTTTTTAAACCTAACTCCGCAAGAATCTTTTGATCTCGTTTCACTTGCTATTATGCACGATAATGGACTGACTGAAGCACTCCTGAAATCAGATATGTCTCAAGAAAACTTTTTTCAGATGGAAACAATTCATGAACATTGCATAATAGGTGAAAAAAATACTAAAAACTTTCCATTTTTAACTGCTCCAACAAATGTGATTCTATATCATCATGAAGCGTATGATGGGAGTGGTTTTTTTGGGAAAAAAGGGGATGAAATCCCTTTTATGTCACAAATTATTGCATTTGTAGATGCATTAGATACACAGTTTTATCTTATGGATGATTGTTTAGAAAATAAAAAAAGAGTTTGTGAGTATGCAAAACAGCATAGTGGAACATATTTTAACCCTAAAATTGTTGATGCTTTTTTAAAATTAGCGGATACAACTGCATTTTGGCTTGATCTTGATACTTTTGTATTAGTAGATGCTATAAAAGAACATCTTGAAGAGTTTGAAGTAAAGCTCAGTTGGGAAGATATTTTTGTTATGTCAAATGTTTTTTCAAAAATTATTGATTCTAAATCTACTTTTACCGCACAGCATACATCTGAATTGATAGAAAAAGTTGAAACTATGGCAAAGTTTTATCAGTTTGATAAAGAAAAAATTCTTAAACTTAAAATTGCAGCAGCTCTACATGATCTAGGAAAATTAGTAGTTCCAAATGATATATTAGAAAAAAATGGTGCATTAGATGATGAAGAGTTTAATACTATACAGTCACATACCTACTTCACACATGTTACACTAAAAAATGTTGGTGTTTTTAGTGATATTGAAAAATGGGCATTTCAACATCACGAAAAATTAGACGGGAGTGGTTATCCTTATGGATTAAATGGTGATGAATTGTCTTTTGAGTCAAGAATGATGGGGTGTTTAGATATTTATCAGGCGATAACAGAAATAAGACCTTATAGAGATAGTTTATCTCATGAAAAAGCAATCTCAATAATGGATGAGATGGTACTTTCCAACAAAATTGACAAAAACATTACAAATGATATAAATTTGGTTTTTGGTAAAAGATGACAAATAGCAATATTTTCTGCCTTACAAAGTAAATTTTGCTATAATCGCAAACATGAAGAAAGAGCCAGAATTTACAGTTTCATCATCATACCAACCAGCAGGTGACCAGCCACAAGCTATTGAAAAATTAGCAGCTTCGATACTTGCTGGGAATCGTTACCAAACCTTAGAGGGTGTAACTGGTAGTGGAAAAACACACACTATGGCTCGTATAATTGAGAAAGTAAAGCGTCCAACCATTATTATGACGCATAACAAAACACTAGCAGCTCAGCTTTACTCCGAATTTCGCCAATTTTTTCCAAATAATCATGTTGAATATTTCGTGTCCTATTATGACTACTATCAACCTGAAGCGTATATCCCTCGTCAAGATTTATTTATTGAAAAAGATAGCTCTATAAATGATGAATTAGAGCGTTTACGTTTAAGTTCTACTGCGAACTTGCTCTCCTATGATGATGTTATAGTCATTGCATCCGTTTCAGCTAACTATGGTTTGGGTGATCCTGAGGAATATATGACAATGGTACAAGCTATTGCAGTGGGTGATGAGATCAATCAAAAACAGCTTTTGTTACGACTTGTAGAGATGGGGTATAGTAGAAACGATAGTTATTTTGATAGTGGGCATATCCGTGTAAATGGAGAATCTATCGATGTATACCCACCATATTTTGAGCAAGAGGTGATTCGTATAGAGTTTTTTGGCGATGAGATAGAAGCTATCTATACTTTTGAAGTGATTGACAATAAACGTCTTGAAGATCATAAAAGTTTTACTATCTATGCAACAAGTCAATTCAGTGTATCTCAAAGCAAAATGGCACTTGCTATAAAAAGGATAGAAGAAGAACTAGACGAGCGACTAGAGTTTTTCCAAAAAGAGAACAAACTTGTAGAGTACCAGCGTTTAAAGCAACGTGTAGAGTTTGACTTGGAGATGTTAGAAACTACTGGAATGTGTAAAGGGATAGAGAACTATTCAAGACTTTTAACAGATAAAAAGCCAGGTGAAGCACCTTTTACATTGCTGGATTATTTTGAAGTTTCACATAAAGATTATCTGGTTATTGTGGATGAATCACATGTTTCACTTCCTCAGTTTCGTGGGATGTATGCAGGAGATCGTGCTAGAAAAGAAGTACTTGTAGAGTATGGTTTTAGATTACCAAGTGCACTTGATAATAGACCATTAAAGATAGATGAGTACATAAACAAAGCACCCCATTATCTATTTGTTTCAGCGACACCAAATGAGTATGAGTTAGAGCTTTCTGCTGTAAAGGCCCAGCAGATTATCCGTCCAACTGGTTTACTTGATCCAATTGTTGAGGTCAAACCTTCCGATAATCAAGTGGAAGATATTCACGATGAGATTAAAAAGATAGTTGCTAAAGATGAAAGAGTTCTACTTACTGTACTTACAAAAAAGATGGCAGAGGCACTTACAAAATACTTAGCCGATCTAGGGATAAAAGTGCAGTATATGCACTCAGACATAGATACTATTGAGAGAAACCAGATCATCCGTTCACTTCGTCTTGGGGAGTTTGATGTACTTATCGGGATCAATTTGCTTCGTGAGGGACTTGACCTGCCAGAAGTGAGTTTAGTTGGAATCTTAGATGCAGATAAAGAGGGATTTTTACGAAGTGAAACTGCACTCATTCAAACGATCGGGCGTGCTGCAAGAAATGAAAATGGAAAAGTTATTTTATATGCAAATAGAGTAACAGGTTCAATGCAACGGGCAATGGATACTACAGCACACAGACGTGACTTACAAGAGAAGTTTAACCAAGAGCATGGGATAACTCCAAAGACAACAAAAAGAGCTTTAGATGAGAATTTAAAACTTGAAGATGCAAGTGGTATTTACCAAAAGCACAAAAAAATGGATAAAATTCCAGCAAGTGAGAAAAAAGGGATCATCAAAGAGTTATCGCTAAAGATGAAACAAGCTGCAAAAGAGTTGAACTTTGAAGAGGCGGCTCGGTTGCGGGATGAAATTGCAAAAATTAAGCAGTTATAAGGAAAAAATTTGGAAGACACATTTAGTAGTCTAGCTACGTATGGATACATAGCACTATTTATTTATTCACTCGGTGGTGGATTTGTTGGGGTGATTGCTGCTGGTGTACTTAGTTATATGGGTAAGATGGATTTAACCACTTCTATAGCAGTTGCTTTTATGGGAAATATGCTTGGGGATATACTTCTATTTTGGCTCACACGTTACCAAAAATCTATGATGATGGATACATTACGAAAACATAGACGTAAACTAGCACTCTCTCATATAATGATGAAAAAACATGGGGATTGGGTGATTTTTATTCAAAAATATATATATGGACTAAAAACTATCATCCCGATTGCAATTGCACTTACAAAATATGATTTTAAAAAGTTTGCAGTATTAAACTTTTTTGCAGCAGCTATTTGGGCACTCTTTTTTGGATTAGCAAGTTATTTTTTTGGAGCACCGCTCAAAGCTTTTGCACTTTTTATATCTGACAATAAATGGTTAGCGCCAGTTATTATATTTAGTATTGGTGGGATTATTTGGTTGTATTTGACAAAAGCTACTAAAAAGTAGTCTTTGTCAGAAGATCAAAACTTATAGTTTTGGACCAGCTGTAGAGTAATCAAACTCGTGTGAAGCATCTTGGTATCTATGGAAATTTTCTATAAAGAGTTGTGCTAAAGCATTTCTTGTTTCATAGTATGCATTGCTGTCCGCCCAAGCAAGTCTAGGGTTTAAAATATCAGGGTTGATATCACCTAATGTAAGTGGAATATCTAAACCAAATACATCTGTTGTTTGAAATTCACTCTCTTTTATGCTACCATCTAAGATAGCATTGATACATGCGCGAGTGTCTTTTAGGCTCATTCTTTTCCCAGTACCATATTTTCCACCTGTCCATCCAGTGTTTACTAGGTAAACATGAACGCCGTGTTCATCGATTTTTTCACCAAGAAGTTTTGCATATACTGTTGGGTGAAGTGGTAAAAATGCTTCTCCAAAACATGCAGAGAAAGTTGCAACAGGTTCAGTGATACCACGTTCAGTTCCAGCAACTTTTGCAGTATAACCACTTAAGAAGTAGTACATTGCTTGTTCACGGTTCAGTTTTGAAACTGGAGGTAATACACCAAAAGCATCTGCTGTTAAGAAAATGATGTTTTTAGGATGACCTGCCATAAGATCGTGTTTGTGGTTTTCTATATGCTCAATTGGGTAAGATACGCGTGTATTTTCAGTTTTAGAATCATCATCATAATCTACTTCACCATTGTGGAGTACTACATTTTCTAAAAGTGCATTTGCTTTGATAGCACCATAGATTTCAGGTTCACCTTTTGGATCAAGGTTAATAACTTTCGCATAACATCCACCTTCAAAGTTAAATACCCCGTGGTTATCCCAACCATGCTCATCATCACCGATAAGTGCACGATTTGGATCAGTTGAAAGTGTAGTTTTTCCTGTCCCTGAAAGACCGAAAAATAAAGCTGTATCACCATCTTTACCAACATTTGCAGAACAGTGCATAGAGAGTTTGCCCTCTAGTGGTAGCCAGTAGTTCATCATAGAGAATATTCCCTTTTTCATCTCACCACCATACCATGTACCACCAATGATAGCGATGTTGTTTTCAACATCAAACATTACAAAAACTTCAGAGTTTAGACCATGTTCTTTCCATTTATCATTCACAGCTTTACAAGCATTTAGTACAGTAAAATCAGATTTGAAAACTTCTAGTTCAGAAGAGGTTGGGCGGATAAACATGTTTTTAACGAAGTGAGATTGCCAAGCGATTTCAGATACAAAACGAACTGAACGCTTAGAAGCAGCAGATGAACCACAAAATACATCTGTGATATAGAGGTCTTTGTTTGAGAGCTGTTGTTTGGCTACCTCTAAAAGCTCATTAAAGATCTCTTTTGAGACGGGCTTATTGACATCGCCCCAGGCTATATACCTATTCGATGGGTCACGCTCTACGAAGTATTTATCCTTAGGGCTACGACCGGTAAAGATACCAGTGTCAACTGCGGTAGCTCCTTGTGTGGTTTGTGCAACTTCACCATTGGCTAGTTCGTGCTTTATAAGCTCGTCATAGCTAAGATTGTGAAAGACTTGACCAATATTATGTAGTCCTAAATCTTCTAATTCTTTAATATCCATTTTTTACCTTCGGGGTATTTTAGGGCACCTCTGAAAATCTTAGTAATACTCAGCATCACTAAGATTTTCAGAGGTGCCCTTTAAATTCGATACCTGTATCTTAGTATCATCTAAGGAGTGAAATTATACTATGTGTATACCTAAATTCCAAGTAAAATAATTAGAATATTTAAATATTTTAGAAAATCTTTTTAAGGTTAAAATTTTTTTTAACATTCTAAATTAATTTAAGATTTTTTCGATAAAATTTCACCCTACTTTGTATAGTGGTCGCGTAACTCAGTGGTAGAGTGCTTCCTTGACATGGAAGTGGTCGTTGGTTCAAGTCCAATCGTGACCACCATTTATATCTTATAACTTGATTTTATCAAGTGGTTCTGCTAAGAAAAATCCTTGTGAACGCTCTATATGTAACTCTTTTACTTTTGCTTGAATTGCTTCATTATGTACATACTCTGCAACAACTATCATATCAAGCTTTTTAGCAAAGCTTACTATTGTTTCAACAACTATTTGTGAATTTTTATCAGTATCTAGATTTTTTATGAGTGAGCCATCAATTTTAATATAATCAACATTAAGTTGGAGTAGATATTCAAAGTTTGAGTATCCTGAACCAAAGTCATCAATAGCTATTCTACAACCTAAAAACTTCATCTCATCGATAAAAAGGGAGACCTCTTCGTAATTTTCAATCCCTTCTGTTTCTAAGAGTTCAAAAACAATCTTATGAGCGACATTGTATTTTTTGATATTGTATAAAATGTAAGATACTATCTCTTGGTCTAACATATCTTCAACAGATAGATTCACGGAAAAATCACAATCTAAATGTTCAAAATGTTGACAACTTTTTTTGATCATTATTTTTGTGAGTTTTGAGTAAAGCTTACTTTTTTTTGCGATTGTTAAGAAATGGTATGGAGTGATGATGTTATTATCGATATCAATTAAGCGTATCAAACATTCTGCACTCACAAGTTTATTTGTTTCATTGTCATATACTGGTTGATAAAATGGTGTAATCCTATCATTTTCAATCGCCCAGTTGAGTTTTTTTGTCCACTCCATATTGTTTCTGTATTGCTGTTCAATATTTAAAGTTTCATCATACAGCAAGAAACCTTTACTCTGTTTTTTTGCAGATTTTAGAGCAATATCAGCTTTTTCAAGAGCTTCTTGAACTTGGTAAGTTCCCCCAATACTAACCCTTAGGGAGAGTTCATTATCTTCAAGGTAAAAGACCATTTTTTCAATTTTACTAATGAGTTCCATCGCAAACTGAATAAACTCTTCTTTTGAAGGTTTATTTATAAAAAACAAGGCAAATTCATCACCACCAAGATGGATAAGTGTAATATATCTTTCATTTGATAATACGAAGTTAGATAATTTTTGTGAAAATGATATAAGTACATTATCACCAGCTGCTTGACCAAAAAAGTCATTGATCTCTTTAAAATCATCAATATTTATAATGAGTAATGCTCCATTGTCATAATCATTGATATCACGTAAAAGACTTAATCTATTTGGTAGACCTGTTAAAGCATTTGTATAAAGTTGTTTGAGTAGTTCTTGTGTTTTTTCATTCACTTTTTCTTCAAGGTAGCTATTGAGATCTTTTTGTTGCTTTGAATACTGCACTATACTTTGTTGCATATTATTGAGTGCATTTGAGATGAAGCCTATCTCATCATTCTGGTGGTTAAAAGGTATATTGATGTGTTTATTTGGAGAGTAGCCTCGTAGTAGTTTTGCAATTGTACGTAAAGGGGAGAGTAATTGTTTTACATACAAACTAAAAAGCATAAAAAGCACTACAAATAAGAAAAGTACTTTCAGTAAGAGAACTGTATAACTATTGATAAGTTCTATAAAATTTTTATTTGAGTATGTAAGTTCGAGTTTTCCTATCTCTTTTTTTGAATTTGGTTCGTAAATAGGAGTTTGAACAGTAAAAGAGTCTTCAATGTTTTTTTCAAAATTTTCAGATTCATTTTCATTTATAAGTTTGTCATTTTGAAAGACTTTTACAGCCAAAATATTAGGGTTTGAGAGCAGTTGTTTGGTAAGTTGATCTATTCTATCATCTAAATTGAGGTAAATATTTAAAGCTACAAGAGGCTCAATTGTACTTAAAACAAGTTTTGCTTTTTCTTGTTCGACTTCAAAAAAAGCTTTTTTATTCATTTTTTCAAAGATACTGAAAATTAATAGGATCGAAACTAATGTTACTACAGCAATAGAAAAAACAATTTTACGCGATAAAGATTTTTGTTTTTTTATCATATTAAGCTTTTTCATAAGTCAGTTTTCACCATATTAGAAGTTTTAGCATAAAAGACTTTGACATCAAAGATATCATTATAAAGTCTTTGATCTTCATAGACATAATCATTTTTTTCAATAAAACGAACCATTTGTAAAAGAGCATCCACAAACACTACTTTTT
>NZ_JBNKRX010000031.1:0-165946 GCF_050296975.1 Sulfurimonas sp. | reverse complement strand
TTGTTTTACTGCCTCTACTCGAAACTCTTCGCTATATACTCTTCTTGCCAATTTTTAATCCTATTTATCCTCATAATACTTCTGTATTATTTTATCTAAATTACTGGATTATTTATTGTCTAGTTTATTGGGGACATTCCATATCATGCATCTAATACATTTGTTGTAAGTTCAGTTAAGGTCTCTTTATTCATAAATTTATAGCTTAGATTATAAAAATATAGTGACTCTTATAAATATTTATACTTTTTCAGCTCTTGCTTATACTCTAGAAATACTTGTATTAGTGATGCAGTATCAATTTATTCATTTGACTTGACTTTACGAGCTATATTATTAATGTCGTTTGCAATAGAATTAGAGATATGGAGATACTTTTTATTTCTTAAACGAGATTTGATAGGAAGCCTTCTGCAATAACTCAATAAGGAGTTTTTTTGCAAAAGCATTTGTTGTTAGATTAAAATAGTTAGCTCTTTTAGTTAAATCTTCATATACGTTATTATCTAAGGGAAAGGTAATAATCTTATTCTTGTGTTTATAACGTTGTTTATATTGCTTCTGATACTCTTTAATATTCATAAATATGTATTTTATGTTAAAAAATTTTATAGGATAAGGGATAACACTAAGAACTAGATAGGTGCTTTTTCTTGAAATGGATAATCTCTTCATGAGGTCATCTACTTACTTTAAAAGGTATCTGGTCAATTATTAGAAGATTTGTTTCTATATCTTTATAAAAGCAAATAACTTTAGGTTTTTTAGTGATTTGTATTTTTTTTAACACATCTACATAGGAGTTCATTTCCTGTTTAAATGCTTTTTCTATGATTCTTTCAATAAATTCTAAAGTTGTTGTTTTTTTATTTGTTGAACCATAGTCTAAACCATTGATGTAAAAGGTATGTTTAGGTGGGTCGTAATAATATATATAATAGTCTCATTCTTTATTGCTGGTAGCACTAGGGATAAAAACTGCTTTTAAAAGTAGTTCTTTTTTTCCAGTTTTTATCTCAAGTAATGATTCAAATAGTGTCATATGTATAAAAGATTAATAAAATAAATATGTGTCGCGACATAATTATTACATCATTTTAATTTCATTTTGTCAAAAAAAATAACCTTGTTTTTTGCTTAGAATAGCGAAAAATACAAGGTTGTAGTTGTCAATTTTTTTGCGATGCAGAAAAATTGCGAAGTATAAAAAAATTATATTAAATTAGCATTAATTTACAAGAAAAAATCTAGAAATATTTTTAAAAAAGTTTACAAGGTTAATGTGAAACTTCTCATTATCCTTTAGAAAATCATTTGGCTTTTTTTAGTCATATGAGGTAAACAAAAACAAAAAAGTGAATATAGTAGACAATTGGTTTCTATTGAGATAAGTATAAAAAATAATATGCAACCCTGATAAAACAAATTAACTATGTATGGATACTAATCATTACTAAGACTTCTAAAAAAATCCTTGACATTTTATAATTTTTACTTATATTTTCCACACAAAACAAAAACAAAGGATAAGTTATGAGGTATTCGACAATTATGACTGATAAACAACGAGCCTTTCAAGAGTTAATTTCTAGAAAATTACTTGAACCAGCAAAAGGTTACTTGAATGAAGATGTTGCCCTCGATGATTGTATTGGCTGTAAAGTTGGTTATGATGTTGATGTTTTTGAAAAAGGAACAGAAGTATATTTATCAAGAACTAGAGTTGATGCAATTGTCACTTCGATATTAAATAATGCAGTATCTTTAAAAAGTGAAAAAGATATAATGTGGATTCTTGAAATACCTACTAAAAGTATAGATTGGAATTATCAAAATCCCCATTATATGAGAGTATTTAAAAAATACAATATTGATGTAGAAAGCTCTGACTTTATAGAGTCTTTCTATCAATATCTAAATAAAACCATTAGCTAAGCTAGTGGTTTATTTTTAAAGAGAATCTTTATATAATGCGAATAAAAAACTATTTTAATTTTTTTTGATAAATTAAAGTTGCCCTATTACTTCTTTCCACACTACGGTCATAAGCATCTAAAAAAGTCGTATAACAGCTTGTTGTATTCGCATGATGAACGCAGAGGTCCACTAATTTTTTAATATATTCAACATTATCATACTTTTCAGTAATTTCTTCAGCTAATATAGTTGCATCTTTATATGAATAGAAATCTGCCTGAAGGTATATATAGATTAAATACATACTTTTTATATTTGCAATTTTACGATATTTAATATACTCTATAATTTTTTTGATAAATACTCTTTTATTTTGATGTAGGTTCTGAAAAATGTATTTCATAATAAATTTAGCAATAGATTTACTTGGAAAATGAAATGTACAGTATGTATCAAATTCAACTTTATAAATAATATCTTGATCAACTAATTCTTCTAAAAAAATAAATTCTTCTGTCATATCTTCCACATAGTCTTCCGAGACAAAGAAGCTATTATCTAATATTGTTTCTAATATAAATAAAAATTTAAATTCTTGTAAGTATTCTGAGTTAAAAAAAACTTTATATTTTTTTAATATTAGTTCTTTCGCATTTTCTATACTTAAACTTTCAATCTGATAATTTTTCTCAAATGCATATTTTAAATACTCTAGTTGTACTCCAAATTCTTCTTCTATTTTTGTGATTTGTTGATTACGTGGCATATGATTAATTTTATTTTTAGATAGATAATATTGAAAAAAACTTTTTATCATCATTTTTCTATCGTATGTGAAATGATTAAAAGGGAAAAATTGTAAATGCAATATATTTAAGGATATAGAATCAAATTCACAATAAGAAAAAAAATCTTTGAGATAAGTGTATACATTAGCTTTAAATATATAAATTATTAGTAAATTGTTTTCATTTGCCTCAAAAAACATATTCTTAGAGATGGATATGGAGTCTTCAGATGAATTGATATTATCTAAAATAATTGTACCTTTAGACTCTTGGACTATATTCATAAATTGATAACATGTTTCTAAATTTTTGAGCAATATGATGTTTTTTTCATCAGATAAATCTATGTAAAAACTATTGTCTCTACTAATTGAATAAGAAATACGATGTGCCAATGTTGTTTTTCCAGAACCACTTATTCCTTCGATAAAAAATGCTTTAGAAAGTGTTTCTTTATCTAATAAATTAATATTTCTTATACAGGGACGTTCCCATCTTTCAAAGTCTTTTATTCCCATATGTTTAGAAGAGTGTTTATATAGGTTCAATCTATTAATTAATCTTAATGGTTCATATTCATTTGGAACTTCACGTTTTTTCTTATTTGTTAATAAATATTCAAACCTTTCTTTTGTTGTAGCATCAAAAGCCTCATCATTGATTTTTGTTAAATCAATGATGCCTTGTTTAATCAATTTTATATGTGACATTACGTCTGGTGTGTAAATAAAATTATTTGTTCTGATAGCTTTTTTATTATCAGTTAAAGTAAAGTCCAAAAACTTTTTTAACCTCTTGTAAATAGATTCATATTTTTCATGAACAAACTTATCAATATGTCCATATTCATACATTCTATCCCAAGCTGTATCAAAAGTAGTATTTTTGAATATTGAACTATCTTTCCAATCTTGTATATCTTCTTCGAGAGTAGCATTAGGAAAATTTGGATTTAACTTTAAAAATATATTATTGAATCTTATATCTAAATCTAAACTGAAAATTATATTTTCAATACATCTCACTTTAATTCTTTTAACTGCATTTGCTCTAGATGTAAAATATCCTTTGCTTATAAGAGAACCAATCTTGTCATAATCACTATAAGTATCCATAAACTAATAATAGCAAAATAATCTATTCATAAAAAACTCAGTTTCATTAAATCCCTAGATTTACGAACTTCACTCTTTATTTGTATAGCAAACACAATCCTATACTCATAGAGAACTCAGCTAGTCCAAACCTTGTTAAATGTCACAATTTTATATCGATTTTAAAAAAAGGCATTTATCATGAATACAAACTTTAAGCAACTCACAGACAGAGAAATCTTAACAAACTCTATACTTAATGTTTATAAAACTCATATGCTAAGTCGTCATCAAACAGCGATTATCTTAAATAAGAGTATTCAAACACTAGATAGGTATAGATATGACTCTATTGGTCCTTCATATTTGAGTATTAATGGTTCAATTATTTATCCAATAACTTCCGTTGTTGACTGGATAATTAAAAACACCATTCATACTACGAACTCTCAAGGCTTATACAATGAATAAGCCTGAGAATATGAATCAAGTGGACCTTTCACAAACACTTCAACAAGTTAATCAAAAACTTGAATTGCTACATACTCAATTCAACAAAACAAAAAGGAAAATCATGAAAAAGATTCCAACAATCTTATTCGCACTATTACTAAGTGCTAGTTTACATGCAAATGAGTTAATCCTAAAAGATTCAAAACGCTTCTCAGGAAAATATGCACTTTTAGTTTTCTGGGATAATGCTGGACTTAATAACCTCAAGAGTAATCCTCAATTAGGATTAAAAAATATTGAAATGTACAAGCAACTAATGTCTAAACCAAATTTGAGGAAGATGAGAAGTACATCAATTACTCATTTTAGCTTTAATGAACAGGTTTCATTAATTGGGAAAATAGAATCCTCAAGAACAGCTAAACTTTACAGAGAATCACAAGCCATTGTTGATGAAATCCTCGTGAAATTAAAAGAAGACAATAGCGATAAAGCTAAAGATGTAATCAACACCTTTCATTTTATCAACCAAATTGTCGAACAGTCATATAGCGATTATACAAAAGTTGGCATTGTGGTATTTAGCAATCTTCGTGATAGCATGACTGAAAAAGCCCAAAGAGCTACTATGGAAAAAATCAAGCTCAATGAAAAAATAGAATTGTTCATCTACGCCAATTCAGGATTAGATATTAAAGGTGCTTCCACTGCACAACAGCTTCAAGCAGAACAAAGTGTTATTAAATTTTATAGAAGTAAGTTAGTATCTAACACTCCTATCACTATCAAAACAGTGTATTAAGGGGTGTGATATGTCTGTAAATCTAAATACCCAACTCTTACAAAGATTACTGAATATGGCTGTCTACGCGAATGAAGTCTCACTACTTAAGATAGATGATTCAATTGCTGACACTCAAAAAAAGTATCCAACTCTAGTTACTCTCTTTTCAAATGAGTTTTTTAAAGCTATTCATCAACAACTTAGTGCCAAAAAATTAGAGAATAAGCTGTATTTACAAGATTTGAAGATGATGCAAAAAGAGTTTAATCTCAAACTTCAAAAGACACAAGTTATTGAACTGAGTGATGAAGATAAAGAGTTTGAGAATATGCTCATTACGGCAATTTCGGAAATTTCAACACTGATTGAAAAACTGGACATCAAGATGAAAATTCTAATTGAAAAAAAAGGAGAAAATAATGGAAAAGATAACTAAAATTTTTGTAGCACTAGCTTTTACTGCTAGTGCTTCACTTGCAGATGATATGTTAATTGTTGACACAAGTGGTTCTTTAGCTAACAAGCAAAAAGAGGTCAGAGCTGTCGTAAATCAATACTTAAAAAAATCGATAAAGGTTTTAGCTTTCAATTCTTCTCCATACTTTGTGAAGCATGAGAGAGAATTAAACTTTAATGGAGATACCGCTCTCAGTTTAGCCCTTAATAAAGTTCAAACTGAAAATATAAATTTTTTAACTATTGTCACGGATGGGCTTCCAAATGATGAAGAAGAATCTATTAAAGTGGCAAATAGATTAAAACAACAAGGTGTGAAAATTTGTGCTGTCTTTATCAGTGATAACTCTGAAATTCCAAAAACTTTTAATCTCATCGCAGATAGAAGTTTTATTATCAGTGATGTTAATAAAGCTTTAGATACATGTAGCGATTCTGTAAAACAAGAATTGGGCTATCAGGCTATTCAAAAGACTGTAGAGCTAGATAAATATACTTTTTAGGAGTAGCTATGAAATATCTATCTATTTTTATAGGGCTACTTCTAGTAGCTGGATTAAGCATGTCAGATAAAGCTATGGAAACTTTGTCTGACTTAGCTGGACTATTGTTCTTCCTATTTACAGTCCTTTCTATGATTTGTATTAGCACAATTATAGCTATGGAGATAGCTAAGAATATACAACTTCAAATTTTGGATGAAGAGCTAGATTTACTGACAAATGAAATGGATTCTTTAAAGTCACACAACACCTTTTCAATTGAATTCACTAAAGAAGCAAGTGATTTACAACAATCACTTAACACTATAGATTCAAAGATATATTCTTTAAAGGAGAGTAACCATGAGACCGTTTAGTTCTATCAATATTTTAAGAGAAAACCTCATACAACAAAATGCCGAGCATGAGCAGAGAAAACAACAGCTTGAAGAACAAAAACTCAAAGATAAAATTGAGCATGAAAAACAAGTTCAAAAGCTGAAAGAGAAAGAGCAAGAGATGATTCATAAAAAAATTGCTTTTCTAGATGAAGAAAAAAACAATATCCTTTCTCGCATAAAGGAATGTCATACACCTGTAGTAATAAGCTTTTTAGGAAATGAAAATGCTGTAGCTGATAAATATATTCAGCTTAAAAAGCAAATTCAAACTGTAGAAATAGCAAGGGATGAAATGAAGGCTATATCACTCAGTATTCTACAAATTTTCTTAGCAAAGCTTAGTGCTACACTTTTTTTTATTTTTCTTCTTGTAAGACTGGCATCTGAAAATACTGAACTCCTTGAGAATTTTGTATTTATATCAATTGCTCAGATGCTCTTTGGAGAATCTATGATGACTCTTTATATAGACCTTGTTTTACAAGATTTTCCTCTGGTAATAGCTATAAGCTATATCATTGCAATCAGTTTTAAAAGTTATAAAAATTTTTATTTAAATACAACTAGAACAAAGCTATTTATTGCCTTTGGAGTATTTATCTTTGGTATGTTTTTATCAAGCATACTTTTTGCGTACTAAGGAGAATGTTATGTTAGATATAAATCATATTATTTCAGTTATAAGTCTTGAAATAAATTCTTTTAGTCCTGAAAGATTACTATTTAATGGCTTTTTTATATGGTTGGCATATAAGCTCACTAGTAATATAAAGAAGCGAGGCTTTATGTTGTTTTGGGTTTTCTATGCCATGTTACATCTTTATGAAATATTACAATCTGATTCTATCCTCTACAATCCATTCTTTTATTTTGCAATAAGTGTATTTTTTCTTCAAGTAGACTTGTTCAAATATACTTTTGAGGTAATCAAATATTTCAAACAACGTACTTATAGGAAATATCAATCGTGTGTAGAGAGAAACGAATTTATAGAAAGAGAAGAAGATAAAGTAAAACGCGAGAATAAAAAGCTTGAAACAGAAGCTTTAAGAGCCAAACAACAAAATCACTTTTTAGAAAATCTCTCTAAAAAGTTAAATTTTAAATAGTTGAAGGAGTTACAATGATTGAAAACAATACATTAGCACTTGCAAAAAACTATCTTCATCTAAATACAGATGAAAGTAGTTTTTCAATAGGAAAAGTTACGATAGCAGATAATGATGATATGCTTATTGAAATTGCAGAGAGATATTACAATCATATTAATTACATTTTACAAACTACTGAAAAAGAGTTTGAAACTTCTAAAGAGCTATTTGATTATGCTTTTAAAAGGGATGTAATAAATACGATTAAGAAACGTTTTTTTCCTAGATATTCAGATTTTAATATGATGTTTCAAAATAAAAATAATTACAGAAATGAAAATTTATCAGAATTAAGTTTTTGGGCAAATAACGACCAAGACAGAGAGTCTTTAATTGCTGGATATAAAGCTTCTAAAGAGCTTTATGGTCAATTTGTTAGAAGTAGATTCGCTCCAGAAGCATTAAAAGAGCTTATCTCAAGTACGGTTCCAGTATTATTGAGCAGTCACGATATACATACGCATAGCTTTATCGTTTCAAAAACTGATACAGGTAAATCTACTCTGATTTTAGAGTTAGCAAAAAATATTATTGATAAAGGGGAAAGTAGTTTAGTAATCTTTGAACCTCATGGAGATTTATCTCAAGAAATTGCAAAACTTACTCCAAAAGAAAACCTTGTATATTTAGACCCTTTAGCTAATTCTGAATATTCCCCAACAATCAATATATTTGATGTGCAGGATATTAACCCTGATAGTATTAGTAAATACACTTCTTTAATTGTTAATACTTTCAAACAAATAGTTGGCTCAGAGTTTACAAATAATATGCATACGCTCATAACACCAATAATTTCAGTATTACTACAAATTCCAAATACAAGTTTTTACGATATGCTTCGCTTTTTAAATGATGAGCAGAATAAAGAGCTAATAGAGTTTGGAAAAAATAATGCTCTAATCCCTAGTCATAGATTATTCTTTCAAACACAATTTTCACAAAGCAGATATTCAAGTACAAAGTTTTCAATTGCCAGTAAATTAAATATTTTACTCCAAGATAGTATTTTTAGTAACCTCTTAACAGGCAAAAGTACCATCGATTTAGAAGAGATGATAAACACCAAAGGTAAAGTGATTGTTGTTAAGTTAAACACAATTGATATGATTGAAACAATTGAACCAATAGGTAGATTTTTAATCGCTCAAATAGTTGCTTATGCTTTTCAAAGGGGAAAAATTAAAAAACAAGATAGAGTTCCTTGTCATTTATTCATAGATGAAGCAAAAATGTTTATTGGCGATAGTATAGAAATAATTCTTGAACAGGCTAGAAAATTTCATCTTTATCTTTTACTTGCTATTCAGAACAACTCCCAACTACCTCACAAAATTTTATCGTCTGTTTTATCAAATACTGCCATAAAATTTGTTGGTATAAATTCATATAAAAACCACTCCATAATGAGTCATGAGATGGGTGTTTCAATTGATGATTTAGAAACTTTAAAACTTAAAGGCGAGTTTTTTATAAAGATAGGAAACAATAAAGCTTTTAAGTTCAGAGTATCAGATAGACTCTTTGACAAACAGCTATATCATAGTGATTATGAGTTTAATAAAATAATCAAAGAACAAATCAAAAACTATTATCGTAAAATCAATTTATCAAATATTGAGTATGCCGAAGTTGAATTTGAATCAATTGAATATAAAAAACCATACTCCAAAGAATCTACACAAGAGCTATTATCTGAACTCCAAAATAACGATAATACTCTTTTAGATTATTAGGAGTTTTTTATGTCAATGATTACAAACTCTCAGATGAAAATTCTTGAAGCTTTAGCAAGGTATACATTTTTAACAGTTCCACTTATAGATACATTAAAAATATTTAAAAATCCTATCTCCATCTATAGAAGTTTAAAAGGATTAAAAGAACGCTCAAAACCTCTTATAATCACTCAAAGCTTTGGTGTTCATCCAACACGAGGTCAGTTGCATTCATTAATTTATCTTTCACAATATGCTAAAGAGATTTTACTTGATAATGGTTTTAAAGAAGAGGATATAAATATTCCATCACAAAAAACTTTTGTTAGCACGGATTACTTTCATAGAGTAGCTAATCTTCAAACTCATGTTTCTATGGATTTATACTTACAATCACTAGAAAATGCAAACATCATATTTTTAGATTATTACTTTAGTAAAATAACTAAAAACAAAGAACAATATTCAAGAGCTTTAAACAGGATAGATTTAGACGATGATAAATATATGATTCCTGATATTGTCACTAAATTTCAAGTTGATGATAAAGAGTATCTATACCTTATAGAAATCCATAACGGAGATAATTCAAACAAAGCCTTTGCTCAATGTCTGCAACACATTAAAGCCATTAACTTAGGTTCCCCAAAAACAAAATACAAGCATAGTAAAAATAATAGAGTAGTGTTTATATTTGAACAAGAGGCTTGTATGAACTCAGTTATGAAAAAGATGAACTCAACAGAGGGATTACAAAAATATCTCAATCTCTTTCTATTTAAAACTATCAATGAAATAAAAGATAACTTTGCTACTGAGTGGCTAAAGTTCAATAACGAACTTACTATTTTTTTGTAATTTTTTCTCTAATAGGGAACAGTAAATGTTTTAAGAATATATATTGAAAATATATATTATAAGGAGTTACTTCTGTGAGTTTTCCCAGTGTTTTAGAGGTTTTGAGTGTTAGTCTTACTAATTTTATATTATACATTATGTTATACTTTATATATTACTAAAAAAACTACATATTTATTATATAAAATATAAAAGGACTATACCAATCAACGCACTTATCGAAAACTATCGAAAAATAGAATTTAAATTCAAAACCAATAATTCAAGTATTATCGAGATGGATGATAATATTAAAAAGTTAGATAATGTAATTGATAATGATTTCCCTAAAAAGAGAAAAGAAAAAGCTAAAATCAATCAATTACAGCTTATGTATTCTAATCAATATACAGATGTTCGAAATAGTAAAAATCAACTAATAGATAAAATAAATTCATGGATGATTTTCAAATTTATAATTAAGTTATTTTTTCAAAAAAAAATTACAGCATTTACTGAAGAAGAAAAAAAACTTAAACATAAATTACATGATTTAGAACTACAAGCTCAAGCTATAGACAAAGAACTTTCAATTGTAGAAAAAGAAAAGAACTTAAAAACTCAAAAATTAAATCTTTTACAATCTGTTAAAAATGAAATTGATATCGAAAAAAAAGAGCTGTTAGAGTTAATCAAAAAAGAAGCAAAAGTTTTTGTTCATGAATTAAGAACGATAAATAAAAAAATCAATAATATAATGAAAAAATATGTAACAACATATGACGTTAAAATCATGTATAACGACATTATTCATTTAGTTGATAAAAAAGAACTTTTTTTTGAGTTTTTTCAAACTGATAATGAATTCATTCATATAATAGAAATTTTCAATTCTTATCAAAAGTGGCAAAATAAAGTCAATGAGATTTTTATCCAAAATGAATTAATAGCTTATTCTGATTTTTTTGATAATGTTGAAGAAATGCCTTTGACAGAATCTCAAAGAAGAGCTATTGTGACAAATGACAATGCTAATTTAGTTTTAGCTGGAGCAGGTTCTGGTAAAACAAGTGTTTTAGTAGCCAATGTTCAATATTTGTTGGAAGCAAACTTAGCTAAGGAAGAAGAAATTCTACTCTTAGCATTTAATAAAGATGCAGCAAACGAAATTGAAAGTAGATTAGATCGAAGTAATGTCAATTCACGCACATTTCATTCATTTGGAAAATTTATTATTACCGATATACTAGATAAAAAGCAATTACTTTGTGACTGGTTACAAGGCAAAAATACTAAAGAAAAGACACAAATATTTTTTAGAGACTTAATTCAAAACGAACTAAAAAACAATCAAAACTTTTTATCAATGTTTACAACATATTTTATTGAAGACTTTAAACCATACAAAAGTATATTCTCTTTCAAAACACAAAAAGAATATTACAATTATTTAAAAACAAAAAACCTCATAACACTAAAGGGAGATTATGTAAAAAGTTATGAAGAACTGATGATTGCCAACCATTTATATTTAAAAAATATAGAATATAAATATGAAGAAAGTTATGAATATAACACTGCTACAAAAGATAAAGCACAATACCATCCAGACTTTTATTTACCAGAATATAAAATTTACATAGAACACTTTGGAATAGATAAAAATGGGAATACTGCTAGTTTCGTTGAGAAAGATGAATATTTAAAAGGTATTGAATGGAAACGTAATATACATCAAAAAAAGGGGACTATACTTGTTGAAACTTATAGTTATGAAAATATGGATGGGGTATTATTATCCTCACTAGAGTCTAAATTAGATAAGTATAATGTAGAAAAAAAAGATATTGATTTTAATTTAGCATTGAAAACACTTATTGAAGATAAAGCTGTATTAGATGTATTTACAGATTTAATAATAATTTATCAAGGACACTTTATAAATGGAAACCATTCAATTGAACAAATTTTAGAAACAAATCATAATCGTAGAATAAAAACATTTGTAAAATTATTTTATATTATTAATAATGCCTACGAAGCGCACAAAAGCAATTGTATTGATTATAACGATATGATTAAAAAAGCTATTGATTTGCTAAAAAATGAAAAATTATCCCAGTATAAATATATTTTTGTTGATGAATTTCAAGATATATCAATTTTGCGAAATGAACTGATTAAAGAGCTTACTAAACTAAAACAAAACTCATGTTTAAAAGTAGTAGGAGATGATTGGCAAGCAATCAATAAATTTGCAGGTAGTGATGTTATGATTATTAAAAATTTTTCACAGAGCTTCTTAAGTGCAAAAAGAGTTGACTTGCAAGAAACCTTTAGATTTGGAAGTAATATAGCAGATATTTCGAAACAGTTTATTATGAAAAATGAAGAAGGACAAATTTCTAAAACAATCAATACATTAGCACACAAAAAATCAGACCTTTACATATATTGGCATAATAATTTTGAAAAAGATTCCATTGAATATATCAAAGATATCATCAAACATTTATTGAATATTGACCCAGACTTAGAAGAGATACTTTTTTTAGGTAGATATTCTTTTTTAATGAAAAGAGAATCCTTAAATGAAATCAAAAAATGTTATCCAGGTATAGATATATCCTTTAAAACTGTTCATTCTTCCAAAGGTTTAGGGAAAGATTATGTTGTTGTTTTAGGTATGGATAAAGGGAAATATGGATTCCCATCTGAATTAGAAAATGACCCTATTATAGATTCAATTATTATGGATGATGAAAAATTTCCTTATGCAGAAGAAAGAAGGTTATTTTATGTCGCACTTACTAGAGTAAAAAAAGACATTATCTTAGTTGCACAACCTTATAAAGCATCTCCTTTTATAAAAGAGATAATAGAAGATAACAAAGAAATTGTTAAAAATTTAAATGAGAATCAAATGAGTAGTAATCCAATATGTCCGAAATGTAATGATGAATATTTAATTGATAAGGGCAATTTTAGACAATGTGTAGACATTAAGTTTTGTAATTATACAGAAAGTAAATTACCTAACTGCCCAAAATGTGGAAAGGAAAATATGATTAAAACTTATCATTATAATATTGCTACTTGTCAGGATGGAAATTGTGATGGTACTATAAAGCTTTGTCCACACTGTAAAGATTGGCATCTGATAGATAAAGGGAATTTTTGGGGTTGTTCGAACTTTCCCTACAATGATTGTAGATATACGGAGTCTAAAAAAAATTAAATACTTTATAATCTATTTCAAATCGTATCAAATAATATATTTTCTTACGGACTATACAAGGACTTATCTTGTTTTTTGAAAACTTAAATTTAAAGAAAAAAGTGTTTTAAAGTTCGTGTTTTATGGGGGTTTGAAGTGGCTCCGGATACTGGATTCGAACCAGTGACCAAGTGATTAACAGTCACCTACTCTACCGCTGAGCTAATCCGGAATCTATAAAAAGTTTTAAGAAAAATGGTGTCAAGAGAGAGACTTGAACTCTCGACCTCCGGCTTATGAGACCAGCGCTCTAACCAGCTGAGCTACCTTGACATTCTCTTAAAGAGGCTGGAATTATATACAAGCTCATCTTAGAGTTTTATAAAAGTAACCTTTTTTCAAATTTTTCAAAACTATTTTCCTCTTTTAATCAACTAATTATCTTTTTTTTTGTACCATTGCGCACATAAATATATACTAAAAAATGATTTAGGAGGATACATGAATTTTAAACCATTAGGTGAGCGAATACTTGTTAAAAGTGTGGAAGAGTCAAACACAACTGCAAGCGGCATTATCATCCCAGACAATGCAAAAGAGAAACCAAATCGTGCGGAAGTTGTCGCTGTTGGTAGTGAAGTAAAAGACGTGAGTGTTGGAAATATCGTTGTATCTGCAAAATTTGCAGGAACACCATTAGCTCTTGATGGGCAGGATTATACTGTACTAGAGCTCAAAGATGTTCTTGGTGTAATTTCATAATTTTTAAAAACTAGACTAAAAAAGGAGAGAAAATGTCAAAAGAGATAATTTTTTCAGACAATGCACGTAATGCTTTAGCTCGTGGTGTTGAAAAACTTACAGATGCAGTAAAAGTAACTATGGGTCCACGTGGACGTAATGTTTTGATCCAAAAATCTTACGGAAGCCCAGTAATTACAAAAGATGGTGTTTCTGTAGCACGTGAGATTGAACTAGCTGACAAGTTAGAAGATATGGGTGCACAACTTGTAAAAGAGGTAGCAAGTAACACTGCTGATGAAGCTGGTGATGGTACTACTACTGCTACTGTTTTAGCAAACTCTATCTTTAAAGAGGGGCTTAGAAACGTCACTGCTGGAGCAAACCCAGTTGAGATTAAGCGTGGTATGGACAAAGCATGTGAAGCTATTTTAGAAAAACTCAAAGAAAACTCAAAAACTATCAAAGACAAAAATGAAATCGCTCAAGTAGCAACTATTTCAGCAAACTCTGACAAAGAGATCGGAGATATGATCGCAGAAGCTATGGAAAAAGTTGGACAAGATGGTGTTATCACGGTTGAAGAAGCTAAAGGGATAGTAGATGAGTTAGATGTAGTTGAGGGTATGCAGTTTGACAGAGGTTATCTCTCTCCTTACTTCATCACAAACACTGAAAAAATGACAGCTGAGATCGAAAACCCGTGGATTTTACTTGTTGATAGTAAGATCACTTCACTCAAAGATTTACTACCAGTGTTAGAGCAAGTTCAAAAAACTTCTCGTCCTTTACTTATCATCGCTGAAGATGTAGAAGGTGAAGCACTTTCAACTTTAGTTGTAAACAAACTTCGTGGTGTTTTAAATATCTCGGCAGTAAAAGCGCCAGGTTTTGGAGATAGAAGAAAAGCTATGCTTCAAGATATCGCAATCCTTACAGCTGGTACTGTTGTTTCTGAAGAAACAGGACATACACTTGAAGGTACTACGATAGATATGTTAGGTCAAGCTTCTCGTGTAGTGATCGATAAAGACAATACTGTGATCGTAAATGGTGCAGGAGCACAAGAAGCTGTACAAACGAGAATAACAGAGATAAGAACACTGATCGGCAATACAACAAGCGAATACGACAAAGAGAAACTTCAAGAGCGTCTTGCAAAACTTGCTGGTGGAGTAGCAGTTATCAAAGTTGGTGCTGCAACTGAAACTGAGATGAAAGAGAAAAAAGATAGAGTTGATGATGCACTCTCAGCTACAAAAGCTGCTGTTGAAGAGGGAATCGTTATAGGTGGTGGAGCAGCACTTGTTCGCGCTGCTGCAAAAGTAGAGATTGCACTTGAAGGCGACCAACAAATCGGCGCACAAATCATCCTAAGAGCTATCAAAGCTCCAATGAAACAAATCGCTTTAAATGCTGGTTATGATGCTGGTGTTGTAGTAAATACCATTGAAAATGCAGATAATGAAAACTTAGGTTTCAATGCTGCAACTGGTGAATATGTAGATATGTTTGAAGCTGGTATCATCGATCCACTTAAAGTTGAACGTGTAGCACTTACAAATGCAACTTCTGCTGCTTCATTACTCCTTACAACTGAAGCTGCGATCTTCGAACTTCCAAAAGAGGAAAGCGCAGCTGATATGGCAGGAGGTATGCCTCCACAAATGGGAATGCCAGGTATGATGTGAAAAAGCGAAAAATAAACGACAATTTCTTGTCGTTTATCGCTTTTGAATCAAGGTTCTATGTCTGAAAGACAGAACCGCGAAGGACATTAATGACACCTGCGTGTCATTTTTAGCGTCGGAACCACAGGCGATGTCTGAAAAACCGCCGAGGACTAACCCACTACGTGAATTTTTCACGTTTTTATCATTGAAGTCCATTGGAAATTTTTTAAAACATTTTAAAATAATTTTCAATACAAACCCCTATTTTTCCAACTTTCACTACCTTTTCTTTAAATTTCTGTTATAATGTTTTATTATGCGAACTTTATTTTTGTTGTTAATAGTTTTGTCAGTTTCACTGTCAGCAAAAATCACTCTCACAGACTCCGCAGAGTGTTATAAAAACTTCACAATAAAGTACTACTATGATGAAACGAGCAAGTTAACACTTCAAGATATTCAAAATAAAAAATTCAAAACTACAAAAAACAACTTCACATTTGGCTATTTATCGGGGACTACTTGGTTTAAAATAGTTATCCAAAACAACTCTACTAAAAAAAATTTTATCCTCGATTTTAGTGAAATTCTTTGGAAATCTTTTAATTTTTATCAGCTCAAAGATGGGAAATGGGATGTTCAATACAATGGTTTAGATATCCCTTTATCACAACGTTCTTTCAAACATACACATCCAGTTTTCAAGTTTGAAATGCCAACTAACTCACAACAAACATTTTACATTCAAGGGAAAACTGTCGCTGGACAAATGGGAAAATTTGAAATTTGTACACAAAAATCATATTTCAGTGAATCTCACTTTGAATTAATCAATATCTATATGATCTTTGCATTTAGTTTGATTAGTATTTTGATCCTCAATTTTTATAGCTATTATTTAACAAAAGAGGTCGTCTATCTTTACTATATGTTCTACACTTTTACGTTTATTCTTTTTAGTGCCATGCACAGTGGTTTTTACCTTTTACTTGGTTTTGACGGATGGAATGAAGGGTTACATGTCATTGGTACTTTTGTTCTCATTAGCCTTATTTTCTTTTCTGAAAACTTCTTACATATCAAAGAGCATCAACCAAATATTTATAAGTTTTTTCAGCTCTCTAAAATTGTCTTTTTACTTTTTGCAATCTGTATCTTTAACGACATCACCTATACTGCTTTTCTTTTCAATCTTTACTCTATAATCTTTTTTATATTACTATTTTATGCAACTATCAGGGCCTATATGCACGGTTATATTGGTGTTGAGTACTATCTCATAGCATTAGTTATCTACTCTATCATGATGGGGATGATGATTCTGACTTTTAATGGTCTTTTAGAGTATACACTGATAAATCGACATCTCTTTTTATTTGGTGCGTTTATAGAGATCGTCTTTTTTACACTTATACTAGCCAATAAATACAGAACTATCAGCCTTGAAAAGCTAAGAATTCAAGAAGAGTTACTTATCGAAATAAACAAAAATGAAAAAGAGTTAAAACGCGCAGTTGAGACAAGAACAAAAGAGTTGGAACTTGCTAAAAAAGAGTTAGAAAAGATGGTAAGAACTGACCATCTTACAAAAATAAGAAATCTAAAATCTTACAGAGATAAAATATCTGAATTACTCTATCGATATAAAAGATATGGTAGTGTTTTTAGTATAGCGATGTTTGATATAGATGATTTTAAATTGATAAACGATAAATATGGGCATAAAACTGGAGATGCAGTACTTCAAGAACTCACAGCTCTTATATCAAATAACATTCGTAAAAATGATTTTTTCTTTAGAGTGGGTGGAGAAGAATTTATTTTACTTCTTGAAAATACAACTCTTGAAAAAGCAAAAAAACTCACACTCCATCTTTTAGATATCGTTGAAAAACAACTATTGGTTATCCCAGAACATACCATAACTATAAGTATTGGACTTACAGAGGTAGAGCAAAACGATACAGAAGATTCACTCTATAAACGTGTTGATAAACTCTTATATGATTCTAAAGAAAATGGAAAAAATCAAGTTTCATTTTAAATTCTAAGCCATTGTTATGCTACAATATAACAAAAAATTGGAGATAACATTATGAAAAAAACTCTATTCTTACTTTTGCTAGGATTTTCTACAACTGTACTAGCTTCATCATGTAAGTACGAAGTGGAAACAACAAAACTTATATGGACAGCATTTAAAACACCTGAAAAAGTAGCTGTAAGTGGTACTTTTAAAAATATGAAAGTAAATTTTAAGTCCTCAGAGTCACTCTCAAAACTCTTATCTTCAGGGACTATCAATATTGTCACAGCACATATTGACTCAAAAAATCAAGAACGTGATAAAAAACTTGTTAATGACTTCTTTCAAGTTCAAGCAATAAGAACTATAAATGCAAAAGTTCTCCATGTAGATAAAAAAAGCGTAGATATAGAAATTTTCATGAATGGTATTCGTAAAACAATCACAATGAATCTTGTACACGATAAGAATGCTATTACACTTAATGGAACTATTAATTTAGCAGATTTTGCAATGCTTCCTGCATTAAATTCACTTACAAAAGCATGTTATGAGCCTCACAAAGGAAAAACTTGGCAAGATGTAGATTTAAAATTTATTATCAATACAAGCTGTAAATGATAAAGTTTAAAACCAATCCTTTTGAGAGTGGTCATATAAAAAACTACATGCTTCTTTATGTAAGTGTGTTGGTTATTATGATCTTGTTTTTTATAGCGAGTGAGCTTTTTATCGAACCAAAAGAGATAGAAAAAAAAGTTTTTAAGACAGATAAAAATACGGCTGAAGTCAAGCCAGTAAAAGAGGAAAAAGAGGAGGAGTTTAAACCAAAATTTAAACTCTTAGAACAAGGCTACTAGTTACTCTTTTGTAACAATGTAAAGTTGTTCATGCCCTAATTTTTTGAGTATATCCATTACACTCACAAAATCTTGAAAGCGTGATTCTTTATCGCTTCTAAGTATCACTGTTTGCTCTTTTGATACCTCTGAGAGTTTTGCCTCTAACGTTGCAAGATCAACTTTTTTCTTTTCAAAGAAAATCTCACCTTTGTCATTTACATATACGCTAACCTCTTTTTTCTCCTCTTTTTTATCAGATGAGGAAGCTTCTGGAAGATTAACTGGAATGACACCTTGCTTTATAAATGTTGCAGTTGTAAGAACCATAACAAGCAAAACAAGCATGATGTCGATAAATGGGATAACATTTATCTGATCAAATCTTTTATGCGATTTTTTACACTTTGACATTGTTTAACCTTGTTGCTCTGCAGCGACATCAAATTTTGTAAGTATTTTTTCCACTTTACGAAGTGCTATAGTATACGCTACAATCGCTGGAATTGCTACGATAAGCCCCATCGCTGTAGCTTTAAGTGCAAGAGCAAGTCCTGTCATAATTTTTTTTGCATCAACAGCACCAACATCACCAAGTGTGTAAAATGTCAACATTATCCCAAGTACAGTTCCAAGTAGTCCAATATAGGGTGCATTAGCCCCTATAGCACTGATAATGTTAATGTTATTTGTAAGATCGAGTTCTAACTCATCTCTATGTTTATAATCCTCTACTCTTACTGTTTTATAAAACATCATTCGCTCTATAAATAACCAAAGAGTAACGATACTCATAAGCACTAAAGCACCCATTACTCCATAATCTATAGCATTTTCTGCATATGATATTAAATTTGTTGTTTCCATAATTTTCCTAAATATTTAAAATGTTAAAGATACTTTTGTACCCTGTTTTGGTTTTGATTGGACATTCAATTCTATCTTATATTCATCACAAAATCGTTTTACCATTGAAAGCCCTATACCAAAACCTTGCATATGTGTATTGGACTGGTAAAAATTGTCATATATTTGAAGTAGTTCTACCTCATCCATACCAATACCATAATCTTGGATTGTTAGTGTTTTGTTTTGCAGTTTTATATCTATATCTTGCGCATCAGGGGAGTATTTTACCCCATTATCAATTAAATTGTCAATTACTTTGCTAAGACCTACTTTATCTATCTCTAAAACAAAATTTTCCAATTCCAAATTGAAATTTTTATTTGGATATATCCTTTGCAAAAAAGCTATTCTCTCTCGAATGAGTTCACTTAACTCTATTGACTCTTTTATATCTTGTTTCGATTGTCTTTTAATAAGATAATCTAGTTCATTATATCTTTGCTTTAACATCTCACAAGCAGATTCTATCCGTTCAACACGTTTAAGTGCTTTGGGATCATCAAGATTTTTTTTAATCATCTGTGTGTTTGTTGTAATCGTGCTAATTGGAAGGTTAAGTTCGTGGAGTGTCTCTTTTGAAAGATTTTGTAAATTTTTTACATACTCAATCAAAGGATCAATAGCAAGTTTTGAGATAAAAACACCAGAAAGTATAACAATACACAAAAGTACTATGATAAAAATATAGAAATTTGTAACTTGTAAGATATCAGAAAAATAGTATGCAATAGATAAAAAAGCTATTACTGTTAAAAAGTAAAAAACAAAGATTGTAATACGAAGATTAACAAACAAGTTTGTACCCTATTCCTCTAATATTATCAAAAGTTAATTCAGGTAATAATTGTTTTATCCTTGTAATATAAACCCGAATGGCACCCTCGCTACCATGATCGCTTACATTATAAAGTTCATCTAAAATCAACTCTTTGGAAACAACACTATTGGCATGTTTTATGAGTAATGACAACACCTCATATTCACGTTTTGAAAGCTCTAATGGTTCTGATTTATAAAAGATTGTTTTATGAACTTCATCAATACATAAACCACATTGACACTCCAGCTCTTTTTTCTTAAAACGTCTTAGAAGTGCATTCATACGGAGTAAAAGTTCATCATTATCAAATGGTTTAATGATATAATCATCACCACCACTAAAAAAGCTCTCTTGCATCTTCTCTTTTTCTTTATGTGAAGTCACAAAAATAGCTGGTGTTTCATCTTTTGCACTGCGTAACTCCTTGAGTAGTGTTATACCATCAACTAAAGGAACATTAATATCTAAAAGATATAAGTCAAACTTGTTCGCATATGTTGCATCAAGTGCTTCTTGTCCATTTGGGCATAAAGTAACTTCAAACTCCTCATCTTCAAGCATATCTACAAGCGTTTCACCAAAAAGAGGGTCATCCTCTAGGAGTAAAATTTTATTCAACATTCTCAATCGCCCACTCTATTGTTTTACCTGCATACATTGGCACAACGCCAGAGTAACTATCAGGAATAGTAAACGGTCTATTTTCTAAAATTACCTCTTTAAACTCAGGACAAATTCCATAAATACTTTGAGCATTGTCACTTATAAAAGCTTGTAGATTATCTAGTTTACCAAACTGATCAAAGACTTCACAAAGCAATTGGAGTGCAATTGGAGCTGTAAACACACCGGCTGCACATCCACATGATTCTTTTTTATCTTTTGGGTGTGGTGCAGAATCGCTTCCAAACATCACTTTTGGATGTGCCTCTAACGCTACACTTAAAAGTGCATCTAAATCTTCTGGTCTTTTTGCGATAGGTTTACAAAATAGATGTGGCTGCATCATCCCGCCAACTACGTCATCAAGAGTAATTAAAAGATGATGTACTGTAATTGTTGCATAAAGGTTTGGATATTTTTCTAACATATCAACTGCAGCTTTGGTTGTGATATGCTCCATAATGATTTTTAGATCAGGAAAGTTTTGTGCTAAAAGCTCATAGATTGACATAAATTCTGCTTCACGATCCATTACAAAGCCATCTGTTTCACCATGCACACACAAAGGGATATTTAATGCACTCATACTCTCTAATGTCTCTCGCATAGTCTCAATATCAAAAGAGCTTACTCCACCCTCAGAGTTTGTAGTAATTCCAGCAGGATAAAGTTTAATAGCTGTAATTTGATCTCGTACATCTTCTAAAAACTCTCTTGTGTAGTTTTGATAAAAAAGTGTCATATATGGCTCAAAAAAGTCGTTTGGAACTGCAGCCATTATGCGTTCTTTGTACGCGATCACATCTTCTCTTGTTGTTACTGGAGGTACAAGATTTGGCATAATAATCGCACCACTGAAACTATAAGCAGTCAGTGGAGCTATATTTTCAAGCATCACACCATCGCGAAGATGCAGGTGCATATCTAGTGGCATTAAAAGTGTATGAGTTTTCATATTATATATCCTTTTTCAATACCAAAGATTATATCTAAAAGGGTATTAAACAAGCCATAAAAGTATTGAAAAAATCCCTATGAGAGAAGTTAAAACGGGGAGATATTTATAGATAGTACTTAAACCTATAAGAGATTTTCCATTTACAAAAATCCCTATCATTACAGCAGTTACTATTAAAGCCGCAACAATAAAAAATATCCACATTGCAAGAAGAAAAACATACCAAGGTTGTGTACTAAATCCATAAAAGATTGTAGAGATTGCACTAAGTGCAACTACAACATGTTGCACCAAAAATAGTTTTGAAACTTTTTCCTGTTTTGTATGTACACGAGCTACTTTGAAATAGAAAAAGAGTAAAAACAGTTGTATATAAACCATAAAGTTACATCCTGAAAGAAATTTTTTCGCAATTGTAACTAAATAGGTTTAAATAATGTTTATTATTTTAAAGAGTTATAGTGAGTCTTTTGCTTGTTGAATAAGTGCATTTACTTGCATCTCATAAAGCTCGGCATCTGCTTTTGAAGTAGATTCAAAACGAGTTACAAGTACTGGTGTTGTATTTGATGCACGTACTAATCCCCAACCATTTTCAAAGTTTATTCTTACACCATCAACATCTATAATATCTTTGATTGTCGGAAAAGATGCTGGAGGATTTTGAAGTAGCTCTTTTACCTTATCCATGATTTTAAATTTTTGTTCTTCTGTAGTTTCTACTTTAATCTCTTCAGTTGAAAATACAGGTGGAAGTTTCGCCAACTCTTCATCTAGATCAATCCCGTCTTGCACTAATTCTAACATTCTGAATGTCGCATAAATTGCATCATCGTAACCAAAATATCTGTTTTTGAAAAAGATATGCCCACTTACTTCACAAGCAAGATCAGCATTTATCTCTTTCATTTTTACTTTAAGATTTGAGTGTCCTGTTTTATACATTACAGCATTTGCACCGCGACGAGTGAGTTCATCATACATCACTTGTGAACACTTCACTTCTCCAACAACTGTAGGATTTTTCATCTTCATCGCATATAAAAGAGCCATCATATCCCCTTTTATATTGTTCTTATGAGTAAGGACTGCTATTCTATCTGCATCGCCATCATAAGCAAAAGCGATGTCGCCCTCTTTTTCTAAAAGTACTTTTACATCTTCAAGGTTATGTTCAACTGAGGGGTCTGGATGATGGTTTGGGAACATTCCATCTGGATCGATGTAAAGCCCTTTAGTACTTAGTTCTAAACGCTCAAAAATTTCAGGTAACACAACTCCAGCCACACCATTTCCACAGTCATAAACTATTTTTTGACTCATCCCTTTTAGGTGAGAAAACTGCTCAACTATATAGTCTATATATCTGTTTTTTGCGTCTATCTTTGTAACATTACGATCAACTTTTACAATCTCACCCATCGCTTCACATTCACGCCCTAAAGCATAGATATCTTTACCGAAAAATGGTGCTTTATCAATCGTAATTTTAAAGCCGTTGTATTCACTTGGATTGTGTGAACCTGTAATCATAACAGATGCTGATGGTGTTACCCCATCCCACTCTTGATAGTTTGTAAAATAGTTCACAGGTGTTGGAACAAGCCCCATATCTAGTACTTTTTTTCCACCAGCATTGAGTCCAGCAACTAAGTATTCAAATAAAATAGGTGAGTGACTTCTTGCATCATATCCAACAGATACATACTCCCCTTCTATTTTTGAAGCAAGTGCATATCCAATTCTTGTCACACTTTTTTCATTTAATTCTTGCTCGTAAATACCGCGAATATCGTACTCTCTATATATGCTCAAAACACTCTCCAAATTATTAAAATTTATTTTTTATTCTACTATGAAAAAGATTTTATCTTAATTAAAATACGTCCCATATCTTTTAGTGTCAAATCAACTAAATAAAGATCAGCTACACTTTTACTAAAATAAACTCGAAAGTTTTCTACCTTACCCAAATAATCGATATCATAATCTATTCCCAAATCTATTGGATAGATTTTTAACTGATTGAGTGATTCGATTCTATAGAGTTTATCATCTCTAATGATATAACCTACGTATGGATTGATTCGATCATGTATCGAGTGTGTTGATTGGATAAAAAATATATCGTGTTGATTGTCTTGTGGGAGAAGAACCGTAGTATTGCTTAGGCTCAACGAAACATCTAAAAAAAGTGTTTGTTTTATCTGTTCTATCTTTTTGATTTTATTAGTTGCTTTATCATACTGTTTATTTTGTATATTTAACTCAGCATAACTTTTGTACAAAAAAACCATCATAATCGAAAGGATGACAATAGAGATCATCAACTCTATAAGTGTAAATGCTTTTCTCATTGGATTTTTACTCGTAGCATTGAAGATGAGAAGTTTTTAGACTCTATTTTTGTTTTTCCTATCTCTAAAACACTTCCTGTTGGTGTTTCTATCGCATTCTCTTCTTCATAAGTTACACTTACTTTTATATCTTTTAATTCACGTCGTAGATCATTTTCCAAATCAAATTCACTTACCAATTCATTTAAAGAGATATTACTTTTATCAAAACCGTATTTAGCAGAGTTGCCAAGTAAAAAAGTATTGTATTGTGTTTCATTTATGGAGTCTTGCAACCAAAAAAGTTTTGTATTTGCATCCCCTTTGACTTGAAACATTGCAGCAATCACTACACTTACTATAAGTACAGCGATCATTACTTCTAAAAGTGTAAAAGCGTTGCGTTTTTTACGCATGTCCTATACCAATACGGATAGCTTCATCAAGTGAAGTCTCCCCTGCAAGTAACATAATGTGGAGTTGTTTTGCAATTGTTTTGAGTCCATCTTTTTCCAACTCTGTTTTAATCGTATGTTCATCTGTAGTTGTTTTTAAGAGGTCTTTTACACGGTCATTCATGATTAAAAGCTCACCAATTGAGCGACGTCCAGCGTAACCTGTGTAGTTACACTCTTTACACCCACACGCTTTATATATTTTTGCATCACTTGGAAGATTATAATCCTCACTAAAATTCTCAGCAAGTTCATCTTCCTCTTTACAATGCTCACAGAGTACACGTACTAAACGCTGTGCCAAAATTCCAAGTAAAGAAGATGAGATCAAAAACGGCTCAATATGCATATCGGCAAGTCTTGAGATTGTCGCTGCTGCTGAGTTTGTATGCAGAGTTGAGAAAACCAGGTGTCCTGTCAGTGCTGCACGAACTGCAATTGAAGCAGTTTCTTCATCACGAATCTCCCCAATCATAACAACATCCGGATCTTGACGTAAAATAGAGCGAAGTGCAGAAGCAAACGTTAACCCCACTTTTTCATTTACTTGAATTTGTGAGATGTTATCACTTTTGTATTCCACTGGGTCTTCAACAGTGATAAGATTTTTATGCGGCTCTTCAACCTCACGTAAAAATGAGTGTAGTGAAGTTGTTTTACCACTTCCAGTAGGCCCTGTTACTAAGATGATTCCATGTGATGATCGAAGCAATTTTTTTACATCATTAATGAGTGAATCGTTAAATCCTAGTTCAGTTATCTCTGGGATTTGAGAGCTTTGCATCAAAAGCCTCATAACAACACGTTCACCATAAAATGTTGGAAGAATAGAGACACGAATATCTAAAACTTCACCTGCAATTTTAATCTGTGTACGTCCATCTTGAGGGATACGTTTTTCTGAAATATCTAAGTTTGAGATAACTTTGATACGGCTTACTATAAGGTTTACTATCTTTTTATCAAGATCAGCATTTTTTGTAAGCATCCCATCTATACGAAAACGGACTTCCCCTTTGTTTTCATGCACTTCAATGTGAATATCTGATGCACGTTTTTTTACTGCTTGATAAAAAAGAGCATTTACAAACTTGATAATTGGAGCTGATTCTTCACTTGTTAAAATATCTGCTGATGTTCGTAAAAAGTCTGTTAAAGAGAGTTCCTCTTCAGTTGATTCTTCACTTGTAGAATCCCCTTTCATAGTCTCTATCTCTTTATCGGTTCGCAGTTCTAAAAAGCGATTATAGAGTCTATCAAATGAGTCTTCATCAAGAAGATAAAGTGGATATTTATTTACTAGTTTTGAGTAATAGTTACTTGCTTGTGAAAGATAACGTTTGGAAGTAAATGCATACACTTCATCATCTAACTGACTAAAAAGAAGATAGTTTTTTACAGAGATATTTGTCTGTAGGTCTTCAACTTCTACAGGTTCTAGATGAAGATTATGGAGTGGTTCAATGTTGAGCATTTTTCTCTACTTCTTCTTTTTGTTTTTTTTGTTCTTCTAAACTTTTAAAAACTTCTATATCATACTCCCTTTGAAGTTTTGCTAATACTCCTAATTCCTCTTGTAGTTTAGAGAGCTGTTCACTTTTATTGATTACATATGGAGTTAACATAACAACTAAATTATCCTCTTCAGTTTCTGTTGTTGTTGAAGAGAAAAGATACTCACCTATAAAAGGGATATCTCCAAGTAAAGGCACTTTGTTCACTGATGTTGTATCGTATACCTTTACAAGTCCACCTATAATAATACTCTCACCATGACGTAAAATAGCTTGTGTTTTTACCTCTTGTTTTGATGTTGTTGGCTGTCTTACTGGCTCACCACTTGCATCAAGTCCAGTATCAGTAACATTTTCCAAAACTGCTTCAACATCAAGTGTAACTTTATCTATTGAAGATACACGAGGTTTTATTTTGAGTGTTAAACCAACATCTTCACGTTTATAACTTGTTGTAGTTCCAGAAGTAGTTGTACCTGTTACACTTCCTGTTGCGATAGAGATAGTTTTACCAACATAGATTGATGATTCTTTGTTATTTACACATAAAATAGATGGACTACTTATCGCCTTTGAAGCACCATTTGTCTCTAAAAAGTCCAATGTCGCTCCAAGTGCAAAATTTACTGTAGGAATATCTACATAACTAAGTATATCATCACTTAAAGCGATAGATGCCCCACCAAAATTTGTTGCTAATGTATAAAGCCCTCCACTAGAAACTGTACCCCCATCAAACCCATACTTGATTCCTAAAGATTCTGCTTCATTTTTATTGATCTCTACTATTTTTGCTTGTACATATACTTGATATTTCTCTTTATCAAGCTCATCAATAATTTTTTTAATCCCTTTAATAATCAATGGATCACCGATCACTACAATAGAGTTTATCTCTGCACTTGAAGATACATTTGGTTTCATTGATGGGTCTTTAAATGTTTGTTTAGCAATGATGTCTGTAATTGTTTTTAAAACTGCTTCTGAATCAGAGTTTTTAAGCTCAAATATTTGTACTGTGTTATTTATATTTGATTCCACATCAAGTTTAGTGATAATATCTGTAAGTTTTTTAACATTTTTTTCTTCACCAACAAAAATTAAACCATTGAGATTTTCATCTACAACAATGTTTACTTGCTGTGCATCTATCTTTTGATTGAAAATAGATTTTTGAAGCTCAGCCAACTTTCCTTGCATCTTTTGTGCTTCTGTATTTTTTAGAGTAACTATTTTGACTATATTTGTAACATTATTCTCAAGATCACCTATAACTTGTTTGATAGTTTCAATATTTTTTGGATAGTCAGTGATTAGGAGTGTATTTGTTTCTTTCATCGTCATGAGTTTTGCAGTTTTAGAGATGAGATATCTTATTTTTGCTGCAATTACATCAACATTTTCACTTTTAACTTCAATAGCTTGTGTAACCATTGTAGAACCATATAGTTTTTTGTTTTTTGCAATTACTGGTACATTTTGGTTTGCCGCATCAGTTGAACGAATAACCTCATACATTGAACCTTTTTGAATAAGTGTATACCCTTTAGATTCAAGTACTTCAATAAGAAGATCAATCAACTCATCATCATAAATAGGTGTAGAACTGATAAAATCAACTGTACCATTTATCTTATTGGTTACAAGAATATTTTTATGCGTTATCTTAGAAACCAATTCTATGAAGTCATCTATTTTTAGATTTGAAAAGTTAACATTGACCTTTTCTCTTGCATCCAAACTTACAATAAGTAAGAGTGTAATTATAAAAATTTTAATGAAGTTCATATATGATTTCCTTTTCTTGATTATTACGTAAGACTACTAATTCTAAAGTGTCTATTTTATCAATATTTTGATACAAATCCATAGCAGCTTTGTATGAATTCATCTCTATATTGTTTGCTTTGATGATAACATCACCTTTTTGAAGTCCAAGTTCAGCGATTTTTGAATCTTTTTTGATTTTATCTATTCTAAACCCTGTAATCTTTTCCCCTTCAAACACTTCATTGATCGCTATGTCTTGCCAAATCTTTACTGGATTTTTTCTATAAAAAGCAATATCACTTTTTTGCACTTCATGAGAACTTTCATCAGAATTTTCTGGCGTAACATAGTTTTTTGTATCTAATGTTTTTTTTGTATTTAAAGAAACTACATACTCTTTAGAATTTTTTTCAAAGATAACATCAAAAGCTTGTATAGATTTTAATGTATACCCCTCATACACTTCACCTACAGAGATAACTGAAGTTTTATCTGGTGCATTTTTCTTTGCGACAATTGCAAACCCATTTTTACCTTTTCCATAAAGCCCACTGAGTATGATTGTACTAATGTTTGTTGTTGACGTTTGCTGTTTGTGACCGACAACAACTTTTGATTTCTCAAGCATGTTTTTAAAATCAATTCGTTTATAGCTTTGTGCGTAAGAGTTTGTTATCTCATTTTCAACACCATTACTTGGCAAATACCACCAAAGTCCTAAACTCACAATTTTTGCCAATAGTACAAGGACTAAAATCTTCGTTACAACAGTTAAAAGTTTTGAATTAGAGAGCTTTGGCATATGTATACTCCCCATTAGATTGTTTTTTAAACTCTCTGAGTGTTGTTTGATATTTCGAGTGCATCAGTTTAGATGGTTGCAATACCAGTGATAGATTTTGATCAAGTAAAGACAATTCTCCATCTACTACACCAAAGTCTCCATTAGCAGAGATAGTGACTGCCAATGGATTGATTATAGAGTAGTTTATAGAGATATGTTCTACATCTTGTGGTACAAAACTTTCTAAAAATGATGCTAGTTTCACATTCTCAATAGATACAGAGTTATACAATCCTAAAATAATAACATTTGCTTTTTCTACATTTGCAGCTTCAATATTTTGTCCATATACTTGCGCATGTTCAATCCCTAAAGAAAATAAATTATCCTCTAAACTTTCATGAGAGATTATTACATCAAATGGTTGTAATTTTTTTTCAGCAAAATAGTATACACTTTGTTTTGGGGTAAACATGATAAGTGCTAGTACAAACACTAAAAAATATCCAAGAGATAAACCAAGTTTTTTTACCATTTTATCTCCATTTCCAAACTTGCTTTATTACTATCTAATTTTGAAATGTTTAGCTTGGATATATCGTAGTTTCCATTTAAAATTTTTCCCATTAAAGAGTTAAGTTCATTTGCATTTAATGATGAAGCACTTATTTTTATAGACTCTTTTGAAGGGGTTGAAACAATTTGTGCAGACTTTAAAGAGGGCTGTTTTAAAATTCTTTGCAATGCACTATTTGTCTTTTTTTGATCGTTATATACTTGTTCTAAAACACTCAATTTCGTAGCGACTTGTTTACTCTCTTGGTATTCTACTTTTGCAGTACGTAAGTCATCTTTTAAAACACCTAGTTTAAAAAATAAAAATACCAATACTGTAAAAAGTAATGCACCAATATGTAATGGATTTACTTGATTCATAAAGTCACCTCTATCTCGAGCAGATGATCTTTCAAAGTAGATTTTAGGTTCGCTTTATATGCAACTAAACCTTGAAGTATCTGCTTCTTTGTCACTTCATCTATCTCTTGTAAAGTGATATGTAAAACTTTATTTTTCAACTCTATTTTTGTAATTTTTTGTCGAATTTGTAACTTCAATATATCCTCTAAAATATTTCTGAGTTTTGTTTGTTTTTGATATGTAGTTTCATACTCTGATAAAACTGCTTTATTTTGCATCATTGTCGAATAAAGTTTATACTCTGAAAGTAGTTTCTCTTGTTCTTCTTCAACTGCACTAATTTTTTGTGAAGTTATAAACATCTCAATCATTAAAACAACGATAAATACACCAAGTAATATACCCACTTTATTGAGACTACTTTTGTCAATTATGTGAGAAAACTGTTGTAATTTGATTGTTTTATTGGAACGTTGAATTGAAGTAAGTGAGAGAAATTTTACTTCCTCTAACCACTCAATCGGAGCAAGAAAAATGATCCCATTATCGACCACTAAAGCTTCATTATCATTGATCTTACATGGTGTTGAACCTTGGAGCTCTGTTTGTGCAAAATAAACATTTTCAACACTTGAAGCTGAAATATTTTTTTTATTTAACTCATCTAATATTTTTTTATCTTCATAGGCAAAAGCTATAAACTCTTCACCCTCTTTAAAAACTGCATAATTATAGTTTCCATCGGGCAAAATATCTTCAAAAATTGAGGGCAAAAGCTTTCTTGCATCTCTTATATATTTTACAGGTAATGAGAGCTTTTTTACCCAGTATAATGATGGAGAGAGAATAATGTCAATTTTTGCACCCTCTGCCACTCTTGGTCTCGTTTGAGAATGGGGGTCTAAAAAAACAATACTGTTTGTCTTTTTAAATTTCGTAAACAAAGTTATACCCCTTTTTGTCTTTGATGCTATACTCAAAACTTATATGTGAAATAAAATTATCTTTTATTATATCCATTTTTACCTGTAAATAAGGTTCGAAGAAACTATAGCTAAACTTGTTTAACCGTTTGATTTGTTCTTCATTTAATTGCAAATCATCTACAGATTTGTATATATTTTCTCCAGAACCAAAAACTTCTGCTTGTGAAACATCCATTCCAGTTAAAAGCTCCCATACTTGTGGAGTAGCATAGTTTAGATCAATAGATACATTGTCATCATGTGCATATGAAAAAAGATTATCAAAGTCAATTACATCAAGCGTATCATCTCTATACTCTTTTTTATAAAAATCATTCAGTTTTTTCAAATGCTTTTTTGAGGCGATATAGTCACGAAACAGCTCTGGTTGCTCTTCAAACAATCTTGTAAAATAGCTATTGTCCTCTTTGATCCCAGAAATAGAGTCTTTTAAAATATCTATATACTCCCCTCTTACGTTGTAACGACCTAAATAATCATAAAGATATTCCTCTTGATCTTTTGTCATTTGGTTGATACAAAACTCTCTTCGTGCACTTGTAATATGTAGAACCAAACGCACCCCTTGATGCTCAAATGTGATAAACCCACTGCTACTTAAAAAGGTATATAAATCTTCTGGTGCTTCATCTTTTATCAAATCTTGTAACTCAGTTGCACCATTTAAAAGATTTAAAACATCATCTACAAACACAAAGTTTTGGTACAGCATCGTTTCTTGTTCAACATACTGTGATGCTTTATTTATCTGCTTAAGTGCATAGCCGATAGCTACCGTAATGACAATGACAAACATTACAGTGATTAAAAGTGCTATACCTGTTCTTGAACTCTTCATCAACGTATACTCATTGAAAAAATTGGTAACAGCATCGCTGCGACTATAAAGCCTATACTTCCACCTACAAACAACATAAGAGCTGGTTCAAGCAAAGTTAAAAGTAAAGAGATTTTATCCCTGTTTTCTTCAAAATAGAGTTCAGATATATTACTCAAAACATTTTGAACTTCCGATGTCTCTTCTCCAAGAGCAATTGCTTGGATAAAAGCATCATCAAGTTTTGTATCTGCATTGTAAAGTGCATGGGAGAGTAGTTTCCCTTCTACCACCTTTTTACTTGCATCTAAAAAGAGTTTTTTGATCACTTTGTTTGTTAAAATATTTGCACTCATATTGATCGTTTGTACAAATACAACACCTGATCGTGTTAACAGTGAAGCTATGTATGAAAAACGTGCAAGTTCACTTTTGAGGATAATTGTACCAAAGAGTGGAACTTTGAGCATCATTGCATCAACAAAATAAGCAAAACTATATACTTTTTTCTTGAGTGTTACAAACAGTGCTACAAATGCAAAAATGGCTGCTAAGATAACTTGAAAATTATTACTAAAAAAATCTCCAAGTGCTATAACAATCTTGGTAGGTCGAGGTAACTCCTGATCCATACTTTCAAAAATCCCAGTGATTTGCGGTACAACATAAGTAAGCATAAATGCAATCATCACTAAAGAGATAATAATCATAAAAGATGGATAAGCAAAAGCACCTTTGATCTCTCTTGCTATACGCTCTTGCTCTTTTAAAAAGCGAGATAACTCTATCAATACTTCATCGAGCATTCCACCATCTTCACTTACACGGATAGATTCTACATAAAAATCTGGCAGAGTAACTACATCTTGTGATTTAAGGGCTGTATAGAAATTTTCACCCTCATCAAGATGGGTATTTACTGTAGTGATAAAAAGTTTGAGTTTTTTGTTTTGTGCATAATGGGTTTGTACAATTTTGAGTGCAGATACTATACTCATCCCAGAGCGTATATACATAGCGAGTTCGCGAGAGAGATGTGCTAACTCTTTTGCAGAGATTTTATAACGTTTTTTAAGTTTAAACTTCTCGTAAAAAGGGAGTGAATCCTCTTTTATAGAACTGTAAATGATCCCATTTGCTTTGAGTTTAGCTTTTACCTCATCAAGGTTTGCAGCTTCAAGTCGTTCAGAAACATTTTTACCAGTTTTATCTATACCTTTATACTTAAAAATCATTATTTAACTTCTTGGATTAACTTCTCTTTTTCACTTGTGCACTCTTCTAAAGAATCATACACTTTTACACTCTCAAAGTACTCAGTAAAATCATACACTTTTTCTTGAAATGCTACGATATACTGATCGGATACTTTGTCACGACCTACATTAAAAACAAAACACTCTGACAACTCTTGTGGCACTAAACCTTGTGAATAACTATATCTATAAACCTCAATAGAATCATCTATGATATCTTCGATAGTCGCTACCTCTTCATCATCTACATACAATTTACATGTACTACAATCATCTTTACAGATTAGTTTCGCAGTTTGTCCATCTTGCATCTGCTTAATCATAAAACTTTTGAGTGTTTTTAAATTAAGTTTTTCTTGCTCATCACCTACACTATGGAGTTTTGTTATCACAAGAGTATAAACAACCCCAATGATAACAATCACTATCATCAACTCTATAAGTGAAAAAGCTTTTCTCAAAACTTATTTACACTCACTTAGTTTAATATCAGCAGCCTCATCTTTTCCACCCTCTTTTTTATCAGCACCCAGTGAAATAAGCTCTACTTTTCCATCAGTGTTTATATAGATGAACTCTTGTCCCCAAGAATCTTTTGGCATTTTGCCATCTTTAAAATATTTATCATCTTGTGTAAGAATCTTTAAACCCTCAGCAGTTGAGGGGTATACACTATTTTTTATCTTGTACATATCTAACGCACCATCATAAATACTTTTCATCTGTACACATACAAGATCACGCTTTGCTTCTTCACCTCTACCTGTTAAACTTGGCATAACCATCGCTGCTAAGAGTCCAAGTATAACGATAACTATCATCAGTTCTATCAAAGAGAACGCATTTCTTTTCATAAACAAGACCTTTTTAAAATTGTTAGAATAGTATTATATATTGATTACATGAATATTACATGAAAGTTACAAAATTTTGTGAAATTTCAGGAAGATTTGGTAGTTATAATGGTGGACTTATCTAGCAAATACTAGATAAGTCTAGAGTATACCCTATTAAGATTATTATTGTTGAGTAAAGTTTTGTGCCTCTGCTAGAGAATAAAAATAATAATCTACACCACATTCACTATATGATATACCATCAGTTGACTCGTAACAATCTGTTGTAATATATGTTGTGCTTTGGGCAGTCATAATATGTTTATTAACAAAAGGTTCATTTTCAAATGTTCCAGATGTGATCATATTTCCACTTACAATTTCCCAATTGGCAGTTAAAGACATTCCTTGTGTTTCACCAGAGATTCCTGCATATGTACCTGTACCATTAGCATTGAAAGATAAACTACTGATCGTCCACCCTGTTATATCATCATAATAAACTTCATAAACAGTATTACCAGATACCATCTCATTTGTAAACTCTAAAGTTTCTACAGCAGTCGTGTTGTCATCAGTTAAATCTGCTTGATATGTACTCATGTATGTTTGCATATCACTAACCTTTGAGTATGCACTAATCCATTGAGTAAAGTTTGCATTATTCAAATCCAAGCTTGTTAAATCGATATTAAAAGTCTCTGTAGCACTTACTTCACCCCATTTTGATTCTTCAATTTGATTTGACGTATCATCTGCATAATAAAGAACCTCGTTATAACTAAGATCATCCGTGTTTGTAACATTTATATTTAATGCACCCCCAATAAAAGTGTTTAGTTGTGTTTTTGTTGCATCTGAAAAAACAGGGAAAAGAGCTGATGTAGAACTAAGACCAGTAGCAGGAGTCTGCGTAATAGAAACTTTATATGTTTTCACAACACTACCCGATACTGTAGGATTTTCTGGATCAGTTGTATTGAGTTCATTGTTATAAAGTTCAAATACGAACTGATCTCCTACTTGCAAATTAGCAGGGTTGAGTGAAAATCTATCATCAAAAGCTATATAATCATCCGCGATACTATTGTCAACAAGTTGAGCATCATATGGCCATAGCTCTCCAGAATCATTATCTTGTAAGTAAACAGTTGTATCAGAAACTATAGTTCCATTTCTCTCTACATATACTTTTGCAGAATGGAGTGCACCTGTACTATCATTGTTTGTAGTAATAATATCATTAGCTATTAACCATGCACCACAGCTAACCCAAGAATTACCACTTTCTGTTTCAGTCTTATCACATACAAAGTCTGCTTGTAATTCAACAATTTGTTGGTTTCCATAAAGAAGCCATGTCGTGCCATTCTTTTTAAAGGCTGTTGGAATTGTATCGGCAAGTTGAGAATTTTTATATAGATAAAGTACTGCATTAGCTAAACCTGAAGTTGTATTGATATCTTCAACTTCTAATTGAATTGTAACTCCATTTAATTCATTATTTGTTACTATTTCTGAGACGAATAGAACTTTATTATAGTCATCTTGTAAAAAATCATCATCAACAAGTGCATTTAACTGAGCTTCGGTTGGACTTCCATTGTATCCATTGAGTGTATCAATCTGAGCAAATATTTTTTGCATATCAGTCAAACTATCCCCTGAATTTTCTGGTGTTGTGAGAGGATCAGTACTGTCGTTGTTATCATCAGAAAAATTATCTGTGATCTCATCATTATTAAGTAGATTTTTAATTGTAACTGTATTTGCTGCTTCATCCGTTTCAAATCTAAGAATATCAAGTGCACCATCTAAGCCTGAATGATCTGTTGAAAATGATGTTGTCAGAAGATCGATAGAACTATCTACACCTAACTCTGTGAAAACATTTTGTAATTTTGTCTGTAATTCAGCTTTTTGCACTTGAAGTTCAGTAGCATCTAAAGAACCTTCAGCACCATCAAAAAAATCTTCTGCTAAGGTTTGTGCAACATTCGCAATAATTAAATCAGTAAATGGAGTGATATTAATTGTTCCGTTGATATCATCAGCTGATGCATAAGAATAATATTTTACATTTTTCCCTGCAACTTTTCCCTCTGCCTTTAGTCTTATTGGAGGTGTTAGACCATCAACATCAATATTATATGTTCCATCTGCTGCGATAGAACCACTTGCAGTATTCCCATTTACATCCTTGAGATATACTGTCCCAATTATAGGTAAACCTGCAGCTGCTGTACCTGTCAAATAACTTGTTGATGTTTGAGTACCACTACTATCACTACTTCCACCTCCGCCACATGCTGTCATTAATATACTAAAGACAACACTTACAATTACCACCAATGTTTTTGAAAACATACGAACTCCTTTTTTTATCTCTTTTTAATCTTACTATCATAACGTCACATATTTCGTCACATTATAAAAATTAAGTTTTGTAGGTTAGAATTTGTTTATGAAAGTAGCTATTCAAATTTTTTTCATGCTTTTTTTGAGTGTTTCACTCCATGCCTACAAGATAGATCAATCAACTTCAAATGTATATTTGTTAGATAAAAGTGAAATCTTTTTAGATCATACAAACTCGCTTACAAAAGAGCAGATATTTTCACAACAGTTTTCAAAAAACACACAAAAAGTTATAAATTTAGGAATAGCACCAGATACTGCTTTATGGACAAAGTTTACTTTAAAAAACACTACAAATAAGCAAATTACAAAAGTTTTAGAATATGAAAATTCTGAAACAGAAGATATCTTATTTTATGATGGCAATAACACAATTATAGATGGTATGTTTCATCACAGAACCTCTCGAGATTCACTCAATCCAGCTTTTAAAATAACACTCCAACCTTTTGAAGAAAAAACGTATTTCATTAAAGGGCATTGTAAAATTTCAACATTTGTTATGAAACTAGTTTTATGGAATGAAGCAGATTTTTTTCATCATAATTATCAAGAAAAAATCTATCTACTCATCTTTTTTACAATCTTAGTTACTCTTTTAGTTTATAACTTTATGCTTCTACTTTTTACTAAAGATGTTGTTTATCTTTATTATCTTTTATATCTTGTGGGGGTTATATTATTTGAATCGATCTATCTTGGTGTAGCACAACTATACCTTTTTACAAATGAGATTTCTGAATTTGTCACAAAAGCAACCGTTTTTTACATCATCATACTTGTTATACCTATGATTTTATTTGCAATAGAGTTTTTAAAAACTATACGATTTCCAAAAATTCACAAATTTTTAAAATTTTATCTTTATATTCTTCCTGTTATTGCGCTTTTAAGTTTTGATAATTTCTTGTTTACACTCAACATTATGCCTATCTTTTTTCCTCTAGCAATCGTTATGGTGTATGTTGGTTTTCATGCATATAAAGCAGGAACGAAAGAGGCTATAGTTTACTTAATTGGTTGGACATTCTTAATAATCTCTTTAGTCTTATCAGTTATCCAATCGCTAGGCTGGTACAATGTATTTGAACATTTTCGGCATATCAATGAACTCGCTTTTACGTTAGAAGCTTTCACCTTTTCTATAGCTCTCGCTTATCGTATAAAACGTTTAAATGCTCAAAAAAATACCCTCAACCAAAAACTGATAGAACTCCAAAAAAACGAACAACAAAGATTACAACAACTTGTACAACAACAAACTAAAGACCTCCAAGCATCCTTAGAAGAAAAAGAGTTGCTCTATCAAGAGTTGCAACATAGGGTGAAAAATAATCTTGCTATGGTTATCTCTTTACTTCAACTTCAAATTAATCAAATCTCTCAAAGTGAAGTAAAAACAGAACTTATCATAGCTTCAAATAGAATCAACTCTTTTGCAAAACTGTACGAACTACTTCATTTAAAAGATAACTCACAAGAGTTATTTACAGAGGTATACTTTACAAATATCATTCAAAATATTCAAATGAATTTTAAAAAAACTGTAAAAACCATTTATGATATAAAATACAATATCTCTCCAAAAGATTCTATCTATTGTGGCTTGATTTTAAATGAGCTTGTTACCAATTCATTTAAATATGCATTTGATAAGAATGGGACTATTTCCATCAGTGTCTATAAAGAAAACAACCATATCATTATGTCAGTTGCTGACAATGGCTCAGGCTATGATGAGAGTAAAACAAAAAACTCTTTAGGTTTAACAATTATAGAAACATTAAGTACGAAACAACTTCATGCATCAATAAATAAAGAGATTGACAATGGGACAAAAGTCACTTTAAAATGGGAAGAAAAGGGATAATTATGCATAAATTAAATGTGCTTATAGTTGAAGATGAAAGTTTACTCGCTCTAGAATTAGCTACAAAAATTGGGCAATATAACTTTAATGTTGTAGATTATGTTACCGATGTAAACAGTGCTAGTCTCATTCTTCAAAATAATACTATCGATCTACTCATTATGGATATTAATCTCAACAATACTATAGATGGCATCGAGTTTTATAAAACCTTAGCTGTTTCACCTATGCTCATCTATATCTCAGCATATACAGATGAGAAAACATTAAATAGAGCAGTCACTACACAACCTCTTGGTTATTTAGTCAAACCATTCAATGAAAAAGAGCTCCTTGCCCTACTCAAACTTGCTGAGTTTACTTATAACTCTAAAAATTGTTTATATACACTTCCAAATAATTTTTCATTTGATATGAAAAATAACACACTTTTTTATGGAACAAACCATATAAACATCTCTGGGAAAAAACTAAAACTTTTAAAGTTATTGATTGAAGCAAATGGAAACTACATACCATTTAATGAACTAGAACGTGAACTCTATCCAGACACTCCACCAAGTGAATCTTCGTTACGAACTCTTATCTATAGACTCCGAAAAGAGCTTAAAGATGACATGATTGAAACCGAAAGAACTTATGGTATACGATTAAAAATGACAAATTAACACTTAATTCTACAATTTTTAGATATACTTCTTCTCATAGTGAAAGATGAGGATATATCATCTTTAGTGTAATTTGCTCTATCTGTGTTAAACTCTCTAAAGAATCTCCAAATATTTTACGAAAACAAAAACAACAAGGTTACTCAATGGCAGAACTCCTAAGCGGATCAGTAAAATGGTTCAATGATGAAAAAGGTTATGGATTTATCCAGCAAGAAAATGGTGGCAAAGATTTATTTGTTCACTTTCGTCAAGTAAACAACCCAAATGGTGGGAGAGTTTCTCTTGCTGAGGGACAAAAAGTTACTTTTGAAGTTGGTGAGGGACAAAAAGGTCCTCAAGCTGAAAACGTAACAGCTATCTAACTTATTTTGCGCTCTTTATGAGTGCAAAACACTCTTTTGCAATTTCCAACTCCTCATCTGTTTCAATCACAAAAGTTTTTATATCTTTAAACATTGCATTATCTAAGATTTTTTCACGTATTATTTGTGAATGTTCCCCTATGCCACCACTAAACACTAAAGCATCAACGTTTCCACCAAGTAAAACCAAATACGATCCTATATATTTTTGAATACGTCGTACCATTATATCTATAGCAAGTTTTGCTCTCTCATCATCTCTTATTAATATTTCACGCACATCATTTTCACCACAGATGCCGATAAGTCCTGACTTTTTATTTAAAATTATATCAACCTCATTTGCACTGAGTCCTAATGAATTTTGCATAAAAAGTACTATCTCAGCATCTATATCTCCGCTTCGGCTTCCCATTATCAGCCCTTCAAGTGGAGTAAATCCCATAGAGATATCTATACTTTTCCCATTTTTTATAGCACAAATACTTTCACCATTTCCAAGGTGTAATGTTATAAGATTTGTACTTTCTAACTTTTTTTCTAAATGTTTTGCAGCCTCTTGTAAAAGATACTTATGCGAAGTTCCATGAAACCCATAACGTCTTATATGATGCTTTTCATAAAGTTCATATGGCAGTGCATATAGATATGCTTCTTTTTGCAAAGTTGTATGAAAGGCAGTATCAAAAACTGCGTATTGTGGAGTATGGGGCAGAAGTTTTTGCATCAACTCTATCCCTTGTAAATTTGCGGGGTTGTGCAGTGCTGCAAGTGGGATAAGTGAGCGTATAGTTTGCATCACATCTTCATCTATCAAAACTGCATTGCTAAACTTTTCCCCACCATGAACAACGCGGTGTCCTACAATGTCTATAGTATTAAAATCCATCTCTAAAGTATTTAGTGCTTGTTCATGGTTTTGTACTATAGAACCACTCTCGCCTATATGTTCAATCAACTCTGAATAAAGTACTTTTTGACTTGCTAGTTCAAGCACTTTAACTTTTAATGAAGAGCTTCCAGCATTAACAACTAATATTTGCATTTTGTCCCGCTTGTATCGCTGTTATAGCGATGGTATTGACAATATCTGCAACCAAACATCCACGACTAAGATCATTCACTGGTTTTTTAAGTCCTTGAATGATAGGTCCAATTGCAACCGCTCCACTACTTCGCTGTACTGCTTTATAGGTGTTGTTTCCAGTGTTTAAATCAGGGAATATAAATACACTCGCCTCTCCTGCTACTTTTGAGTCTGAAAGTTTTTGACGAGCTACTTCTTTATTTATCGCTGCATCATATTGTATAGGACCTTCTACTAGTAAGTCAGGTGCTTTTTGTTTTACTATTTGAGTTGCTTCTTTTACCTTTTGTACCTCTGTTCCGCTTCCACTCTCCCCTGTTGAGTATGAAAGCATTGCAACTTTTGGCTCAATATCGAAAAGTTTTGCAGTGCTCGCCGAAGCAATAGCAATGTCAGCTAATGTAGAAGCATCTGGGTCTTGGTTGATCGCACAATCGCCATATACTAAAACTTTTGTCTCAAAACACATCAAAAATACTGAAGAAACTACAGAGATACTTGACGGTGTTTTTATGATTTGCAAGGCTGGTCGCATCGTGTCTGCTGTTGAGTGGATTGCCCCACTTACCATCCCATCTGCATAACCACACTCCACCATCATAGTTGCAAAGTAGTTCGAGTGCATCATTGCATCTTGTGCACCTTGGAGTGTCAGCCCTTTTGCTTTTCTCATGTTGTAAAATTTTTCTACAAACTCCTCCATCAGTTGTGAAGTTTGAGGGTTTATAATCTGTGCACGTGAGAGATCAAGTCCCAAGCGAAGATAGTTTTGCTCTATCTTTTTTTCATCTCCAAGTAAAATAATGTCTGCAACATCACGACGCAGTATAATCTCAGCAGCTCGTAAAATCCGTTCATCTTTACTCTCAGGCAGGACTATTTTCTTTTTATCTTTACTTGCCATCGCAAAAAGTTTGTACTCAAACATTTGTGGTGTCATAATGTCACTAAAGTTATCTACTATTTTTTGCTCAATCACACTCAAATCTATGCTATTGTAAAACTCCCCAAGAGCTAGAGCTATTTTACGCTCAGATGAAACTCGAAAACGTGGATGTATATTCATGATATTTTTAGCTGTATTGTATGTATCTGTAGTGACTGAAAGTATAGGGATTTTAAAACTTTGCAGCCCGTCTATAAGTTTTTCTATATTTGGATGTATCGACATATCAAATGGAAAAACAATCCCGCTAATATTTGGATAATTCGCAGAGTGCAGTGCTCCTAAAAGTCCTAAAATAATATCTGAGCGATCTGCTGGAACAATGATAAGGTCATCCTCTTGGATATGTTCTAAAAAATTATCTAACGTAAGTGCAGCTACACGGACATTTTTAAACGTTCGAGCATAATCATGCTCATCCACATATACCTCTTTTGCCCCCAATCCCTCAAACAAATCTTGGATAGTAGAAAAACTCAACTCTTCATTCTCTTGGACTATAAAATGAGTATATTCACTCTTTTGTAGTAATCTTTTTAACTCTGTATAATTCTCTTTACTTACACGATTTATAAAAGTTGCAAAATGGTTTGAAGCCTCTAAAGTAATTTTTTTATTTTCTATCAAAAAATCTTCGTAAATATCTTGTCGCATTTTATCTTTTGCACCAATAATATTGATATACCCACTACCAAAGTTTTTTGCAATCTCTAAGTTAAAATTTTTAGAGATTGTAGCACTCAAACTATCTAAACTAATCCCTTCACATAAAACAAAATCGTAGTTTTTTTCTAAATTTTTGAATTTTTGTATAAGTTGATTGAGTAACTCTTTTTCTTTGTTTTGCGATAACATCTGTTCTATATAAGCCACATCAAAACCTATACACTCATCATAGCTAATGTCAAGTTTATAGCGCCCAAGTAAAAACTCAACGTTATAGTCTCTTTTATTTTTATCGTACGTTATAGGTCGAAAAAATGCAACGCGGTGCAACTTTCGTTTTAGCACCTCCATCATCCCCATAGAGACAAACAGTGAACCAACATTTTTTTCATTTGAAGCTATGTAGAGTGATTTTATTTGCATACCTGACATCCTTTCTCACGCGACCCACAAAAGTTTCGAAAGTCTTTAAAGAAGTTTCGAAGAAAACTACTTTAAAGACGCTCTTTCAAACATTACACTATAATTCTATCTAAAAATGGAAACTTATGTGTATATGTGGCAATGAAAAAGATTTTAGTGCATGTTGTGAGCCGATAATCACAAAACAAAAGCAACCTCAAAACGCCGAAGAGCTTATGCGAAGCAGATACTCTGCCTACGTTAAAGCAGATGCTGAGTACCTTGTATATTCCTCTGTAAAAGAGAACCAATACCAAGAAGATATAGCACTTATCGAAGAGTTTTCAAACTCTGTTGAATGGCTCAAACTTGATGTGTTAGATGTACAAGAAACAACCGTAGAGTTTAAAGCATACTACCGCGATACAAACGGGATTCAAGTTCTCCATGAAAAAAGTAACTTTGTTCAAGAAGATGGAATCTGGAAATATAAAGACGGAGAACTTTATAACTCAAAAATTGAGCGTAATGAGACTTGCCCTTGTGGAAGTGGGAAAAAATATAAAAAGTGTTGCGCTTAGGCAGAGGTTGTTACCAACCTATACCTAGCCCAACAACATAACGTCTATCTTCAAGTTGACCCATTTCACCACCAAGTTGCTCTTGATATGTTGCAGCTTGTAGTTTTAAAACTGTCAATTGAAAATCAACACCCATTGTATATGCACCTTGATACAATCCACCATTAAGTGTTAAAGTTGCCCAAGAGTTATCTAAAACTTGAGCACTTACACCAGCACGAAGATGACGTAATACCTCATAAGAGATATCACTGCTAATATATTTTGCAGATTGTGAGTCATACACTAATGCTTGTTGTGAGCCAAGAGCATCTACATAATCAACTGCAATTATAAAGTCAGCATACTCTGTTTTTGGTGAAACTGATACTCCCAGGTTTACACTTAGAGGCTGTGCACCATAAGCATCATCAAAATTGAGTGTTCCAATATTCATAACACTTAAACCAATGGTAGGATTCCAATAATCACTAGGAAATGGCGCATATAAAACTCCCAGATCAACTGCAAAACCAGAATTATCAACCTCATATGTATCTTGAAGGTATTGTGCTAAATCATCACTATTTGCATCTATCTCAGCTACATCTAAACTAGCATCGTACGATTTTTGTGAAATGAACTTTGCACCAACCCCTATAGTAAGTTCCCCTGGCAATCCTGGCAAAACCTCACCGAAATTTTGTGCAACGCCTAGTTGTAAGCCGCTATATGCTCGACCATGTGCTTCTAAAAGACCTGCATTTCCACTATTTGCATGTGGTAGTAAATTTATATCCCCTGATGCTAAAAGACCAACTGACCATGCAAGATCATCTTCTGTATGGTATGAGACTGAAGAGTAGTTTGCTACAGTAATGTTAAAAGCTTCGCCAGAGTAATCTTGTAGTACTTTAGAAATATCTTCTGAATTTTCCGTATCGGCTGCATCACTCAAATCATTTGCAAAATCTTGCATCTTTTGTGATGCTGCAACTGATAATCCTAAAAGTTCTACTTCTATCCCATGACTCTTTTTAATATTGATAAGTCCTGCTGGATTGTAAAATACAGCACTTGAGTATCCACCAACTGCTGTGTTTGCACTCCCCATTCCCATCACTCTTGGATCTTTATAAACAAACTCTTGCTGGGAAAAATCTGCATATAAAACTGAACTAAATGCTATGAGTGAAAGTGTTAATATCTTTTTCATTCTCTTCCCCTTATTTGTTGAGATAATTTATAAGTTCTTCACTAGTGATATTTCCATCACTATTGGTATCTATCTCAAGTTTTAGATCATCGATACTTGCTTGTGTATCGGCATCATCAGTTAAACTTGCGATAGTATCTGTACCATTGTTTAACGCATCAATAAGAACAGATGCTACATTGATCGAACTGTTTGTATCAACTCCAACTGGACAAGCATAACATCCAGTTGCTAAAGGGTTCGTTGTATTTATATCGCCATCACTTAGTTCTATGCCTTCACAGTTTGTTTTACTCCCATTTTCGTCACAATATCCATCAGTTAAAACCGTAGAAGCACTTAAATCTGGTGCATTATCAGTTGCTAAACGATAAAAACTTTTTCCACTAACATTAACATCTAAATGTTTAAAAGCATTTCCATTGATTGTAATATTAGAATCGCTTACATTTGTGATCGAAGCATCTCCAACTGCCCATGCAAGTGCATCGAGTGAAGCTTGTAAGTCATCTGGTGTTGCATTTGAATCATTATTGATCGAATCTAAAGCAGTTCCTAAATCACTTGTTAAATACGAAAGAGTATCCACAGTTGTTACTGCCTGATTGAAACCATAATAGTAACAAGCATCCCGTAACCTTAGGTTATCACTACTATTTGCTGTTGCACACAACTGAACTAAAGTATCATTAATATCTGTTGTTACAGAGAGTAAAAAATGTTCTTGAGATGTTTGAAGATATGCTGCTGAATTCTCCTGTTTTGTAGCGCTTATACTAGAAGCAAAAGAGACAAAGGCATCACCTGAATCATTATTTGCATCAAGTAAACTCACTAGTACATCAGTTACACTATATCCTGCTTTACCCATATATGCGAGTGCAAGATTATAGTTTTTATCACTACTACTAAATGTTGAAGCACACTCACCCTCTAGTTTTGAGACTGCTGTGTCAAAATCACCTTTGTCCATTGCATTTTGGACATCTATCCTACATGTTGTATCATCACTGCCACATCCTGACAAAATCAGAACTACAGCGAATAATGTCCCATAAAAAGCTTTTCTTTTCATGCCTTACCCCTTTTAAATCATTAATTTATTCTAACTAATTTTTCATAAAATGAATAATAGTGTTACCAATTTGTAACATTATTTTGAAAAAACTACTTTTTCACAAGCACCCATCTTTGCATAATCTTCCAAATACGAAATCAAAAAGTTTTTGTACTTCTCTTGCTCATCAATCTTTTGTTTTACAATAATCTCATAAACAAAAAGGTGTCGTTTATCTACTAAGTTTATAGAGATAGCCACTCCTGCATACGCTACTAATTTTTCTTGTTCAAAAACTCCAATCATAGTGTAATTGATATCGCGCATCTCATAAATCAAGTCTTCAAACTCATCATAATTTAAGTGAGTATAAAACTGACCCACAATCTCCCAAGCGACATCTAATTCTTTTAGTGTAAGTTCTCGTATCTGCATTAGAGTATTTTACACTATTTCGCTATAATTGCAAAAAAATTAAAGGCAGGTTTATGAAATACCTTATTTTTTCACTTCTTTCACTCTTTATACTCACAGGGTGTTCAGCAAAAGAGTTCAATGAAGGTGTTGATAGTGTAACAAACGATATCAGCAACGCTTTTAATAATTCAAAAGACAATTCAAACTAAACTTAATTAAATAGGCAAACGACGATGGTAACTGTACAAAACTTAACAATGAGATATGGCAATAGAGTGCTATTTCAAGAGATCAATCTCAAACTAGACCGCAATAAACGCTATGGGCTTATCGGGGCAAATGGTGCTGGTAAAACAACATTTTTAAAAATTTTATCTGGACAAATCAACGAATATGAGGGAGAAGTTATCATCCCTAAAGCAAATAAAGTTGGTGTTTTGGGTCAAAATCAATACGCATTTGAAAATTACACAATCATGGACGCTGTTTTATACGGTAACAAAAGACTTTACGATGCAATCAAAGAAAAAGAAGAGATTTATATGACTGGCGACTTTGAAGATGATGCTGTCAACAACCGTCTTGCAGAGTTAGAGACTATCTGTGTTGAAGAAGATCCAACTTATGAATACGATGTAAATATCGCGAAAATCCTAGAGAATGTTGGTATCCCTGCTGAACAACATAATGAGCTTATGTCTACGTTAGACAATGCTGACAAATTCAAAGTGCTTCTTGCACAAGTTCTCTACCCAAAACCAGATGTACTTTTCCTCGATGAGCCTACGAATAACCTTGACATTGAGACTATTACATGGCTAGAACATGAGCTTCAGCGCCATGAAGGTACTATGGTAGTTATCTCACACGATAGACACTTTTTAAATGCTGTTGTAACAAATATTTTAGACGTAGATTTTCAAAAAATTCGTGAGTTTACTGGTAACTATGATGACTGGTACATCGCTGCAAATGTTATTGCAAAACAGATGGAATTGGACAATGCAAAAAAACTAAAAGAAAAAGAACAACTTGAAGCTTTCGTTCGCCGTTTCTCTGCTAATGCATCAAAAGCAAAACAAGCAACGTCAAGACAAAGACAACTTGACAAATTAGAGATCGAAGATATCAAACCATCATCACGTCGTGATCCTTCGATCGTTTTCAAAGCAAAACGCGTAATGGGTGATGAAGCACTTAATGTTATAGATATTTGCCACTCTTATGGAGATAATGAAGTTCTTAAAGGTATTTCGTTCAAAGTAAATCCAGATGAGAAGATCGCACTAATTGGTGGAAATGGTGTTGGTAAAACAACGCTTATGAAAATTCTTATGGAAGAGATGAAACCTAGCTGTGGCGGAGAAGTACAATGGGGTGCTACAATTGAAAACTCTTACTTTCCACAAGACACTGCCGATATCATCAAAGGTGATGGAACTCTTTATGACTGGTTACGTGCATTTGATCCAAAACGTGAGATCGCAGAGATCAGAAACTGTCTTGGGCGTATGTTATTCTCAGGTGAACAACAAGAAAAATCTGTAGTATCAATTTCAGGTGGAGAAAAACACCGTATGATGCTTTCAAAAATGATGTTAGAGGGTGGAAACTTCTTACTTTTAGATGAACCTACCAACCACCTTGATCTTGAAGCGATTGTTGCTTTAGGTGAAGCTTTACATGAGTTTAAAGGAAATGTTATCTGTGTATCTCATGACCGTGAGTTACTTGATGCTTTTGCAACTCGTATCATCGAGCTTCATGAGGATGGAACATATACAGATTTTGAAGGCTCATACGAAGAGTTTGCAGCTATGAAAGAGGCGCAAAAATAATGGACTATAAAGAGTTTTTAGGGCTAGGGATAGCTGGAAACTTTGCACTTCATTTAGCACAAGCTGGTGAGTTAGAAGATTTTAAAGATGTTATCACAGAGGATGAGGCAGCACCTAAAGGGATATTTCCTTTTTATCTTCCTTGTGATCCTTCTTGTGCATCTTCACTTACATATAAACCTAAAGAGATGCTTTATACTTACCCTCTCTCAAGCGATACAATTACACTACCACAAGAGGATGTAAATGTACAAGCTGAACCAGAGGTAGCACTTGTATGTGAACTCACATATGCAGGAGACCATATAGCACATATTACACCTACACACTTTGGAGCATACAATGACTGCTCAATCCGTGTAGCTGGTGCTTCAAAAATCAGCGATAAAAAAAATTGGGGAAAAAACTCTAAAGGTGTAAGTAAAAAACTTTTTAAAATTGATAAATTTAGCGATGGTGGTGTTATGGATAACTACAACATTGCTAGTTTTTTACGACGTGACGGGGATGTACATGCTTATGGTGAAGATGTTGAGTTAAGCGGGTATAGTTACTTTTATGAAAAACTCACTGCATGGATTAAAAACCAAGTAAATTCTCAAAAAGAGTTTGGTCCACTTGAACCTGTAAGTGAATATATAAATGCTTGTGGCAAACCTGAAAAACTCCTCATCAGCATTGGTGCTACTCGTTATACACCATATGGTGAAAGTACATTTTTACAAAGCGGTGATGAAGTGATCGTAGTTGTTTACAATAATGCAAAAACGTCAGCTTCAAAAGTACTCAAAGCTGTTCAAGAAAGCACATATGACTCAACTATCATGAGTATTTTAGCCCAGAGTGTAGAATAGGCAAATGTCACGAGGCAAAAAGTTAGACCTCTTCATCGGTGCACAAATCGATGAAGGCTGGAATGAAGTGAGTACACGAAAAACTTCTATAAAAAAAGAGGTGCTCACTCCTCAAAAACATCAACTCTTTTTCTCTAAAGAAAAACGCCGTGGCAAAGTTGTCACACTTGTTGGAGAGTTTTCTTTAGAGAAAAACTCCGCTGAAGAACTCTTAAAAAAACTCAAAAAAAAGCTTGGATGTGGTGGTGCTTTTAAAGATGGTTTTATGGAGTTTCAAGGGGAACTCAAAGAGAAACTCCGACCTCTTTTAGTGGATGAGGGATTTTGTTTTAAACCAAAACATTAGTTTTGTACTTCACTATCCCCATTTTTCTTTTCAATCTCAAATTCAACGTCTAAAACTTTTGCAGCATCTATGAATGAACTAATCGCTAAAAGGATAGAACGGTTAGAGTTTAAAAAAGCAACCACAGTTTTTTCATCAAGTGCATCTTTTTCAAAGTTTTTCGTGAGTTTTTGGATGAAGTTTCTATTTTCTTTGAGAATATCTTCATGGTTTTTCAAAATACTCTCACGGTCTATCTCTTTATCTCCAAATAAAAGGGCATTTTGTATCGCTTTGACTAAGTTTTCTCGAATTAGATTGAAATAGTATGTAATCTTAGAATCATCACTTTGTGAGAACTCATCAATATTGTGTTTTATATCTTTCACAATCCTCGCAACATATACAGACTCACGTAATGAGCTATATAAAATATCAAGCGCTTCGGTTTGTTTTTGTGTGAGTTCTAATTCACCTATTTTGTTTAAGTAGCGAATTGTTTCAAACTCAACATCTTTTAGATGTTCGTATCGTTTGTTGTAATCAAATTCATACTCATTTGTAGAACTTTGCACAATATCATGTGGGGATTTTTCCCCTTTTAACACTTCGCTAGGTTTTAAATTCACTATTAAAATAGCATACTTAACACAGTTTGTAAAAAGATTGGTTATCTCGTTTCTAATTGCTACTAGTGAACCCTCTGCAAGGCTTGGTTCAACTAAGTGAATATATTTTGTAGGTACCTCTTTTTTCCCAACAAATAACTTGCTTAAAAATTTTGCTATATACTTGATAAATGGACTTAAAATCACTACCCCCATTACATTAAAAATGGTATGAAAAACTGCGAGTGCAGTAACAAGATCATCTTGAAATCCAAGTAGATGAAAGATAATATAACTCAATTGCGATAGAAATACAAAAGCAACTATAGCTGTAATAACATTAAATAAAATATGTGCAGTGGCTACTCTTTTTTTATACGAAATCCCACCAATAGCTCCCAACACTGCTGTCACAGTTGTACCTATGTTTGTACCTATTACCATTGAAGCTGCCATATCAAAGGTCAAGATATGAGAACTAAGCGCACTTAAAATAATAGCAGTAGCTGCTGAACTAGATTGAATAAGAGCTGTAATAACTATACCAAGAAATAAAAAAATAAAAAGAGGAAAGTTTTTATAACTTGCTAGATCAATCCCAGTTGCAAACCCTTCTATAGCAGTTTTTAAAATGTCTAATCCCATAAACAACAAACCAAAACCAACAAATATCTTAGCAAGTGCACTTATTTTTTTGTTTTGAATAAACATCAAAACAATTCCACCAAGTCCAATCATTGGAAGTGCAAAGAGTTCTATTTTTACTTTAAAACCTAAAATAGCTACAAGCCACGCAGTTACAGTTGTACCAATATTTGCACCAAAGATGACACCTATAGCACCTTCAAATGTTATAAGTGAAGCACCAACAAATGAGAGTGTCATCAAAGTTACAACAGAGGAACTTTGTAAAAGCGCAGTTGCAACTCCACCTGTAACTATGGCTTTAAAGTTTGTTTGTGTAGAGCGTTTGAGCCACTTCTTAAACTTAATCCCTGCAAATTCTTTAAGGGCTAACTCCATATAAGTCATCCCAAAAAGGAACATCCCTAAACCACTAAAAGCTTCAATAAAGTTGTACATTTTTGCCTACATATTAATTGTTTTTGCATAGGTGACATTAGTAGTTATTTGATACCTATTACGTCCACCCTCTTTTGCTTTGTATAACATCTCATCTGCACGTGAAATGAGCACCTCATCCTCAAGGGCATCATCAGCTATACAACTCACAACACCTACAGAGATAGTAACAAACTCGCTTACTTTAGATTTTTCATGTTTGAGTCCTCTTGATTTTACAGCGTCTATAAGTTTTCTAGCTAGTGAAGCACTATCAGACTCATTTGTTTGACTAAGAAGTACTCCAAACTCTTCACCACCTAAACGGAAGATATAATCACTTGGACGTCTAAGCGTATCTTTTAACACTTTTGATACAGTTTTTAGAGCAAAATCTCCTTCAATATGTCCATAAGTATCATTGTATTGTTTAAAATAATCAATATCGATCATCATAAATGTGATATAAGTTTTATCCCGTTTTGCACGCTTTAATTCTCGCTCATAGATATGATTAAAATAGCGGCGATTATAAAGATTTGTCAAAGAGTCTGTATAGGATGTATTTTCAAGTTTTTTATTTGCAATTTTAAGTTTTTTTGCAATTGTATGAAGTTTTGTATGATCTTGTTGGATACTTTTAAATACATAGGTAGATATAACAAATACCGCTACTATTACAAAAATAAGTGTTAGTCCTATGTTTAGTGCTATATCTTGGTATTTGTTTAAAAATTTTTTTCGCTCAAACTGAGCTACTTCAATCTCATAATTTATAAGTTTTCGGATAATCCCTTGCAGTTTATATATCTTATCTTCAACGGTATTTAGTGAAATTTTACTTGCCTCTCCCCCATTTTGAAGATAGTGCAAAATAGTTTGAAATGATTTGTTCGTATTTTGAATCTCAAGATCAACATACTCTACATATGCTAATTCATCTTCACTTTTAAAATGTTGTGAATAACTCTTCCATGTTTTGTCAATATATTTTAAAGATTTTTCTATACTTTGACTTGCTTGGAGTGGCGATATCTCTTTTCTAGTCGCTTTGTGGATAGAGTCAGATATTCCATTTCTATACGAATGAATAATTTCATTAAGTTCTGTCACTGGAACTAATGAACCAAAATACAAGGAGTCCATATTTTTCTTCATTGCATTGATATAACTAGCCCCTACTACCCCGACAAATACAAGTGCTAACGTTATCAATACAAAGAGGAAAAATAGTTTATTTTTGAGTTTTAATGCTTCTATAAACTTCAAATCCACTCCTCATATAATGTCTACTATTAAGCATTTCTTGTGCCACATCTGAGTATAATTTTTAAAAATAAAAAGTGAAAAAATGGAAGCAAAAGCGATCAAAGCTGATAAATATTTAGACACCTTAGAAATAACAAAACATCTTGAAAATGTAGAGTATATCATTATGGCTACACCATCCCCAGATAACTATAAAGAAACACCTATCCATTTTACAATCTTTTTAAATACACCAGAGGCACTCCCACAAGAAATCAAGCAACCAGTTTTAGAGAAATTTTGTAGTGATTATAAGATCGAAAATCCAACTGAAGTACTCAGTCAATTAATGCCTGTTGGTTTTGCAATATCTAGCACACAAGATACACCTATGCCGATGTTGCTTGTAAAACAACAAGATATGGCAAGTATCCCTCATACACTTATGCATGTTATAGATTTTTTAGCAAATTCTAATGAATTTGATGAAGCAAAGATAAAAAACTTAACTGGATGGAGTTACTCTTATAACGTTTAAAAATTTCTCCTCTTTTCGTTTAAGATAACCTTTAACCTAATAATAAAAAGACTCCCTTTATTTGTATTTTTATGTGTTAAACTTCCTGCAAAATGTTTCTCAATAATCGTTTTAGATATATATAATCCTATGCCACTACCCTCTTTTTTTGTTGTAAAATAAGGTAAAAATATTTGCTCCTTTGTTCTAGCATCTATCCCCAAAGCATTATCCTCAATTGTAATAGTCCCCTGATTGAAATTTATTTTTATAAATGGTTTTTCAATTGCTTTACTTACAAGTGCTTCAATCCCGTTTGAAACGAGATTGAGTATAACCTGTGAAAGCTCTCCAGTATATCCTTTTACTACAAAGTCTTCTCCACTTATTTTAAGCTCCACTTTTGCTTCTTGTAAAACACTCTCTAAAATTTGGATCGCTTTATTGATCTCTTCTTTTATACTTACATCTGTATAGAGTGTTTTTGGTATATAAAACTCTTTAAAGAGATCGATAGTATGCGACATATACTCAATTTGCTGTGTCGCTTCTGTTATTTTTTTATCAAGATACTCAGTTGTGAGTTTATTATGCTCATACGCTTTATTGATATTCATAATAATGTAACTTAGATGAGTAATTGGTTGTCTCCACTGGTGAGCAATATTGTTAATCATCTCTCCCATAGAGGCAAGTTTACTTTGATAAATAAGTAGTTTTTCTTTCTCATTTTTTTCATCTTCATTAAGCTTCATAGTATACGAGAGCGCAAATGCCAGAATTATCGACTCTAATGGGATAACGATGTGAAGGAGATCAAAAAAGTCCAAAGAGTAATTAAAAAAACTGTGTATATACATCTCTACTGTTATAAGAGTAATGGTAAAAACTAAAAGACTCCATGCAGTTAAATAAAACAATATAGGTTTTTGTCTTGTTTTTCTATAAACTAAAATCGCTGCTATTGGATAGACAATCATAAGAATTGACACAGGAAAAATATTTCGTAAAGGGAAAAATGTGTCAAAAATATTTATATAGATCATTAATGTCAACACAATGTTTATTTTTGGAAGATACTTTTTTGTCTCTAAAAACTCTTTTGTAAAGAGTATAGAAAAAACAACAAATCCTAGAGAAATAAATCTTAGAGAAACAAAGTCATATGATAAGTAGCTAGAATCTGTAGAGAAAATTAAAAGTAATAGCGCAAAAAATTGTGTTAACGAGTAATATAAAAAACTTTTTTTTCTATTATAAATAAAAAAAAGTAAGTAGTATAAAAATGCAGTAAAAGTTATACCATAAGCGACACCATAAAGTTTTGTTTTTACATATTTTGTTTGTAAAAAGCTCTCTTTTGGAGTAATATTAATAGCAATATAGACAAGGTTTTGTAAATTCACAATTTTAAAATAGAGTACTTTTGGTGTTGTTTGATCTATACGCATACTTCTATCAAGAAGATGTTTTTTATAACTTGGATCTACTATGATTGGATTTGCCCCAAAAATTGAAGCGATATTTAAAAAATACACCTCTTTGGTCAATAACTCTTTGTGTAGTGTAATACGCATCCAATAATTATTTGAATCGTTATGAATAATGATAGGTGCTTTTGTTTTTTGAAAACCTTGTTCATATTTAATATTTTCAAAATTAAAACTATTTTGATCTTTAATGATTGCAACGTCAAAAACATCTTTTGCAAAACAGAAACTTACAAGTAAAACTAAAAAAATAATTTTTTTCATATTAATGATAGTTTATAACCAATGCCAGAGATATTTTTCAAATTCTCTTTACCTAGTTTAGATCGCAGTGATTTTACAATTGAACGCAAAGCTTCTTCTGTCATATAACCTTGCCAAACATAGTTTTCTAACTCTTCATATGTAGTTACACGACTACCATTTTTAATGCATAATTCTAAAAATAGAAGCTCTTTTTTTGTTAATTTTACAACTGATTTTTCTTGAAAAAGTGTTTTGTTTAAAATATCAAATACAAAACTATTTGGCATATTTACCAAGTTTTCATTTGATGCATTTATAAGCTTAACACTAGTTTGAAGTGCATCTAAGAGTTTACTCTCTGTAATTGGTTTTGTGATATATTTGACAAGTCCAAGTTCAACAGCTTTAAGTAAAAAATGGGTATCAACTCGAGCAGTAAGTACAATTATTTTTGTTGTTTTATCTGTTTTCCGGATTTTTTCTATCAGCTCTAAGCCATTCATTTGTGGCATTATAATGTCACAAATGATTATATCTGGTCTGAGAGCTTCATATTGTTTATAACCATCTATGCCATCTGTAGCTTCATAAACATAATCACTGTAAAACTCAAGATATTCCACACCGTTTTTTCGTATAAACTCTTCATCTTCAATATATAATATTTTTATACTTTTAAAACTTTGCATCCAACATTGTACTACAACCCCGAAAAAAAACCTTTTTTTTCTTTAAACTTCTTTCAAAATTTTAGTAATCAAAGGAAATACTATGAGCTCTATACGCCTTGCACATTTTGCTTCGATTTTATATTTTATAATTATAATATGTGGTATTTCTAGCGAGATGCTTGTTCGCTCACCGTTTATAAATATGCAAGACATGACTATAACCTTAGCAAACTTACTCCAATACCGTAGTTTTTTTAATTTTGCTTTTGGATTTGATCTACTTATGCTCATCTGTGATATAACACTTGCCATTGTTTTTTATATACTCTTTCAAACTATAAACAAAAATCTAAGTTTGAGTGCTTTTGTTTTTAGGCTTTTGCATAGTGTAGTTGTTTTGATTGCTCTATTATTTTTCTATTTTGCAATTTTTATAGCTACACAAAATAGTCTAGTATCTGTACAAAATAAAGTATTTATAAAACTTTTTTTAGAATTGCATGCATATGGGTATGATCTTGGACTAATCTTTTTTGCATTTTCAAACTTAGCTTTGGGTATTTTATTTATATCTTCTACTAGCCTTCCAAAACTTTTAGGATATGGTCTATTGATGGCATCTATTGTATATTTGATTGGAAGTCTTATACATTTTTTTGCATCACAATACCTTTTTATAATCAAAGTAGCTTATATAATCCCTTTTATTGTAGAAAGTAGTTTTGCATTTTGGCTTTTAATGTTGAAACAGAAGCATGAAAAACTTTTTATTAGATAAAAATCTTAACACATGTGATTTTTATAGTTATCTTATTATGTTAATATTTGCAAAATTAAAAGGTACTTTGTGCGATTTATACTTTACTTTATGATTGTTTTGATTGTTTTGTTTCTTCCCATTGAACTTTCTTCAAATAAAAAACGCGTAGAGCATATACAAAAAAGTATTGCTGTACAACTTGTTGCCAAAGTACAAGAAAAAACAATACAAAAAAAAACAGAACCAAAGCCTAAAGAGAAACCAAAACCTAGACCTGAAAAGCCAAAGAAACCTAAACCAAAAAAAGAGGAGAAACCTTTAAAAAAAACTGTGCCAAAACAACCTGTTGACACACCAAAGCCCATAGAACAACCAGTTATGCAAACAGCTTCACAAACTCCAAAAATAGTTGAATCAGTAACTCTATCTAAAGTTGCTGCTACACAAAAAGAGCTTTATTATCAAAAGCTTTATAATACTATTGAGAAGTACAAACATTATCCTAAAAAAGCATTACGTTTTCACCAAGAGGGAGAAGTAAGTGTTCGTTTTGATCTTTATGAAGATGGAAGTATTCATAACTTCAAAATCATTCATGTAGCACCTTATGAAACATTGAACAATGAAGTAAAAAGAGTGTTTAAAAAATTAAAAAAATTTGAAAAACCACCCCAAGATTTACAGTTGCCTTTCGAGGTTAATATTACTATTAATTTTCATATAGAGGAGTAACAATGAATATAGCAAGTTATTGGGTTCATGGAGATTTTATTATCAAAATCTTAATTATTACATTCTGTATCGTTTTAATTATGTCGTTTGAAAAGATATATCAGTTTTATAAACTTTACAAAGAATTAAAAAACTTAGATACAATCAATTCACTTGAAGCTGCAAAAAATCTTCCAGAAGGAATCATGAAAAATACACTTTTAGAGATTACATCTTTTAAGGATGATGACAAAGTTTTACTCAACTCATTTATAGGAGTGAAACTTGATCTCATCGAGCAGTATAGTATGCGTTTTGTAACACTTATTGGTGTTATCGCCATCTTAAGTCCTATGTTAGGTCTTATAGGAACATTTATAGGTGTATGGCATGTTTTTGATGGTGTAGGAGATATTGGCTTAAACGATCCAGCAGTAATTGCTAAAGGGATTAAAGAAGTTATTGTCGATACTATGGCTGGACTTATTTTAGCAGTAGTTGCTATGGTATTTTACAAAATATTTGAATTTTTTAGTACAAAAATAGTCTCTTTATTTGAGGAAAAAATTTATAGACTACTTCGAGGACATAATGCGTAGAGGTAAAAGAAAAAATGTGTTTCATTTAGATATAGCACCAGTCAACCTTATAGACCTCTTACTGGTACTTTTGATCTTTTTTGTAACCACGACAAGCTTTTTGCAACTCAAAGTAATTGAACTAAATTTGCCACATGCAAACAATACTCATGTGGAGTATAAAAAGAAACTTACATATGTTGTTAATATTAAGCAAAACTGTACACTCTTTTTTAATGCTAAAGAGGTTACAAAACAAGAGTTGTCTAACTCAATAAAAACGACATACAACGCAAACAAAAAATCAATCTACCAAATAGGTGCTGATGAAAATTCTCCACACAAATGTTTTGTGGAAGTGTTAGATATTTTCCAACAAAACAGTATTGAAAATATCTCTATATTAACAAAGGAATTAAAATGAAAAAAACACTCTTCTTTCTGAGTTGTCTTTCAAGTTTGAGTTTTGGTGTTGATCTTGGTGTAATCAATGTTACAGGGGAAAATGAAACAGACAATCAACAAGAGAGCTTTAATGATATTTTTGAAGAGCCTGAATATATTGAGAGTTCAGAATATATCAATTCTATGCCTTCACAAAAAAGGATTACAACAAAAGAAGCGATGTTTATCCCTGGTGTTCAAGGCGATCCTGTAAAAGCTATGCAGAGTTTGAGCGGGGTTACATCCCTTGGTGATGTGAGTGGAGAGATGTTTATTTATGGTTCAAAACCTCAAGAATCAAAAACAACGATTAACCATCTTCCTATTGGATACTTGTTTCATATGGGTGGATTACACTCTGTTATCTCACCAAATGCAATTGATCAAATAGATGCCTATATGTCGGGTTTTGATGTCACTTATGGAAATGCTATGGGAGGGGTAATTAATGTCACTCCAAAATATCCAGATAATAACTATAATGGTTATGTACATATTGGAATTTATGATTCTTCAGCCGGTATCAATGCTCCTATAAATGACAAAATAAGTGTATTTGTTGGAGCTAGAAGAAGTTATTATGATCTACTTCTAAATAGTATTGGAAAATCAACTGGGACACTTGATGAAGATTCTAACACAACATATACAGAGTTCCCAAACTACTATGACTTTACAATAATGGCAAAGTATCAAGCTGACAGTAATAACCTCTACTCCTTGGAACTTGTTGGTGCGGGAGATTCTTTAGAGATTGATACACAAGAAAATGCTATTAAAGATCCAGAAGCTACAGGAAATGTACGTGCAAAATATAGCTTTGCAACTCTAGGTTTGAGACATTTAGGTTACTATAATAACTACGAAACAAATACTTTACTCTATACTAAAAAAGACACACAAAGGACAGAGTTTTTTGATGAGTATTTTGTCGATTATGACAATTATGAAGCAGGGATTTTTCACCAAAGCACTTATACACTCTCTAATCACAAACTCGTTATTGGAGGTGAATATGAACACTTTTATACACCTCTAGACCTCAACATTTCAGAACCACCTTCACCAGAAGATATAGATTATGACTTTACTACAGCTCAAAAGTACTATATAAATGAGACTTTAAATATAAATACGTTTGCTGTTTTTATGGAAGATATTTATAATTTAAGTAATCAATTTACAATTCGTTATGGTGCACGTTATGGGTATGTGAGCTACAATAATTTTGGGGATTATTTTGATCCTAGAATCTCATTTCTATATACATTAAACGATACAAACAATTTATCATTTTCCACAGGTATTTATACGCAACTTCCTGAAGCATACAAAATATTTAAAGAGATAGGAAATCCACAAGCAGGTTACGAACAAGCAAAACACTATACACTTCATTATGACAACAATGCTATTGATGGGCTTACTTTTAATATTGATACTTTTTACAAAGATTATGATAAATTACTTATAGATGATAATGCTTCACAATACTTAAATGTTGGAGATGGTTATGCATATGGAGTGGACACAAGTCTAAAATACAGAAGAGACAATTTGTACCTCTTTAGTGCATATACATATATAAAATCAAAAAGACAGATTAGCACACTCACAGATAATTTTTATAGATTTTATGGTGAAATTCCCCATACTTTACAACTTATAGGTAGTATTAGATTTTGGGATGACTGGGCACTATCAACAAGACTAAACTATCATAGTGGAGCACCATATACAAAAGTTATTGGAACTTATACAGAAAGTGGTTCAGGACGCGTACGCCCAATTTATGGTGATCCTTTTAGTTCGAGACTTCCAGATTATTTTTCACTTAATTTAAAAATATCTCAAGAGATAAAATATCCAGATAAAAGTTCACTCGAGTGGTCATTTGAAATCATGAATTTAACAAATCATGAAAATATTTCAGATATTAAATACGATGATAATTATAATGAGATAGGTTACTATAAACAACTACCTCTTTTACCTTGGTTTGATGTGACTTATAAATTCTAAAATTTTATTCTTTTATAGCTCATAATGAGCTATAAACTTCTATATCTTTTATCTCTTTTTTAATATCAATAGAGAGATTTTTATAGCCATCTTTTGTAACTAATATATCATCCTCTATTCTAATCCCTATACCTCTGTATTTTTTCGGGATTTTTTTATCATCTTGTGGTAAATATATACCTGGTTCTATTGTTAAAATCATCCCAGCTTTAAGTGATATCTCTTTGTCTTTTTTATCTTTATAAGGGTTTTGATCGTGCACATCTAGCCCCATATAATGCCCTATACCATGAGGGAAATACTTTTTATGTGCTTTTTCTTTAAGGAGCTTTTTTACATCCCCTTGTAAAATCCCAAGTTTTACCATCCCTTTGCATAGAAGCTTTTCAGCTTCACTTTGTAATTTGCTTCTTAAGATGTTTGGTTGTATCATGGAGATAATTTTTTTCTCGACATCAAGCACCATTTGATACAACTCTTTTTGCTCTTTTGTAAACTTACCACTCACAGGAATAGTTCTAGTGATATCACTGGAATAGTAATCATACTCACACCCAGCATCTATCAAAATCAACTCACCACTTTTTAAAGGTTTGTTATTATCTACATAATGCAAAGTGTTTGCATTATCACCTGAAGCAACTATAGATGTATACGCATCACTATATGCACCATTTTTTTTGAAGATGTACTCTATCTCAGCTTGAAGCTCATACTCGAAAGAGAGCTGTTTACTCGCCCACATCGCTTTATGGTGTGCTTCTTTGGTAATTTTGAGCGCTTTTTTAATGAGTGCTATCTCAGAACTTGATTTAATCAATCTCATCTTTTCAACAATTGATGCAGCGTTTTTAAACTCTAAAATATTTTTTGAAAGAGTTTTTAGTTGCTCAATTTTTTCATTTTGTGCTTTAAAGTCATAATAAAGGTTTTTCGCTCCTTCAAGAAACTCTTTTGTTTTTGGGTTTAACTTACTGATAATATATACATTATCAACCAAAAATCTCTTTTTTGCCTCTTTAGAGCCTAATCTTTTTCCAGTCCAAAGCTCTAGTGTTGGCTCTTTTTTTTGAACAAAAAGATATACCTTACACTCAGTAGTTTTTTTTACAAATACAAGTGCTGCATTATCCTCTTTAAAACCTGTTAAATAGTAAAAATTACTATCTTGTCTATAAGGGTACTCTGTATCATTTGAGCGTACTCTTTGTGGAGCTGCGCATAAAACCGCGACTGAATTTTTTTGTAGTTTTTGAGCAAAATGATCTCTACGTTTTTTATACTCTTTTTCTTTTATCATAAAGATTTACCTAACCAAATAGTTGTTTCTTCTAGAGTTTGAGAAAGCAGCGTGTTTAAAGCCTCCACCCCACCCTGCGCATCAACTGTTTTTGTTTGCATAGTTTTTGTAAAATTTTTTGCGCCAAGAAGTTTTGATGTTTTTTTCTCTATGAGATTGTAAGAGATTGAAAGTGTCACAGATGAACTATCCTCTGCTTCATTAAATGACTGGATAAACTCATCTATACTCACTTCTAAAAGCAAATCAGCACTTTTAGAGGACTTATAACTATACACCCCTTCAAACAAGCCAGAGTTTTGTAAAGCATGTACAAGATGGTTTGCAATCGATCTATTTGGATTATCTACCCATGCTGATTGTGTAAAAGTATACTCTTTGTAGTCTCCAACTCTATAGCGCATACTATTTGTTGATAAAGATACATTTGTAAAAAGTGGAGCTATTTTGATAGATTGTTTCGTAGAGGTTGTTTTATCATCTATTGTAACTTTTGGGTCTATTCTATAATCTGTTGTACTTGGAGTGGTCACACTACATCCACTTAGTAAAAAAATAATTAGTGTTAAAATAATTTTCATAACCTCACTCCCCTGGTGCTTTTTTGATCTCTTGACGTTTAAATAGTATATCTGATGGACTTCTTTCATACTCTTTAAGTGTGCCATCAAGTTTTATCATACTCTCTTGAAGTTGTATCAATGTATTATTGATATTTGGTACTACCTCAGCAGATATCTCTTTAACATTAAACTCTCCACTGCTGACTGCTCTTTTAAACTCTGTCATTGCAGCATCTATTTTTTTATAACTGTTCATAATTGACTCTAAAGAGGTTGCTATCTTGTTTTCCCAAGTTACAGTATGATCTATCAAACCTTCAAATTTTTCAATTGTTGAATCTAGATTTGCCACTGCACTATGAAAATGATCGATTGTTTTATCATCCAATGCTCTTGAGAGTTTTTCCATAGTATCTCTAGTAGAGCTTATAAGCTTCATCATCTCTTGCTGGTTTTTATCATCTAAAAGTTTTTCTGCTTGATAGAGCGTTGTTGTTAAATGATCAGAAACATTTCCCAGAGATTTTTGAATATTTTTAAAGATTGATGGAGCAGTGGCAATAACTTGAAACTCTTCATCTTCAATCATAACTGTTTTCGTTGCATACGTATCTCCAACAGTTAAATTTACATATGTTAAACCTGTAATTCCTTGTGCTGTAAGAATTGCAACGATATTATTTTTTATAGGTGTATCTTTTAAAATATTTACTTGTACTTCAACTTGTTCCGAGTTATTTGGATTTATACGAAGTTTTGAAACTTTTCCTACACGAATACCACGAAACTTTACAGGAGCATCAAGGTTGAGTCCAAATACAGACTCATCAAAATAGATCACATAATGCTTGTTTTCATCCATATGTGAAGGTTTTAACATCCAGTATGAAAATACAGATAAAATACCAAAACTGATAAGAACAGCGAGTCCAACAAGTGTATAATTTACTTTATTGTTCATAGTTTCTGCCTAAAAAATGTTTTTACAAACTCGTTTTGGAGTGTATCAATCTCATCTAAAGAGCCCTCAAATGCTATTTTTTTATCATCAATTATAGCTATTCTATCTAAAGTATCATAAATTGAACGCAAATCGTGAGAAACCATTACAATTGTTAAATTTAACATCTGACGTAAATCTAAAATCAAACTATCAAATTCTCGTGCAGAGATAGGATCAAGTCCACTTGTAGGCTCATCTAAAAAAAGTAGTTTTGGATCAAGTGCTAAAGCCCGTGCAAGTCCAGCTTTTTTCCGCATTCCTCCACTGATTTGGGAGGGGTATAGATCACCATCTTCTGTTTTTAAACCAACTAAATTGATCTTAAACCTTACAATCTCATCAATCATACTACGAGATAACTCTGTATACTCAACAAGTGGCAATGCAATATTTTCTGCGATGGTAAGGGAAGAAAAAAGTGCTCCAAATTGAAATAAAACACCCCATTGACGTTTAAGCGAGAGTATCTCATCTGTTGTAAGTGTCTCTATCTTTTTTCCTAAAACTTTCACTGAACCACCATGAAACTCTTGTAACATTACAATCTCACGAAGCAGTGTAGTTTTCCCACATCCACTTGGTCCTAAGAGTCCATATATCTCACCCTCTTGGACACTTAAGTTGACCCCATCATGGACAACTTTATCACCAAATACAGTTTTTAAATTTTTTACTTCTATCAAACTCATCATATCCCCAAGTTTGTAAAAGCGATTGAGAAAATTGCATCACATACAATCACTGCAAAGATAGATTCAACAACACTTTTTGTAGTGTTAAACCCTATACTTTGTGTATCGTCTTTGACCATTAAACCTCTATAAATAGCTATAGTTGCTATTAAAAAGGCAAAAAATGGACCTTTAAAAATCCCTACAAAAAAATGTTTTGCAGCGATTACTTCATGAAAACGATCGATAAACATATCGGTCGTTATTTTAAGATCAAGGTTTGCAATGAGAATCCCCCCAAACATCCCCATCATATCTGCTAAAAAGATCAGTAAAGGCATTGTGATGCTCAGTGCTATAATTCGAGGAAGTACCAAAAAAGCAAAGGGCTCAAACCCCATCGTTTTCATTGCATCAATCTCTTGTGTTATCTTCATGGCACCAATTTGAGCTGTGTATGCAGAGCCACTTCGTCCAGCTATAACTATAGCTGTAATAAGCGGTGCTAATTCTCTTAAAATTGAAAGTCCCAACATATCTACTATAAAAATATTCGCACCATAGAGTTTTAACTGATATGCCGATTGATATGCTACAACAAGTCCAACAAGAAAATTTGTTAGAGCAATGATCCCTATAGCTTTTATGCCACTCTCATTGATCTCAAAAAATATCTCTTTGTATCTAATTGTATGTGGTGATTTAAGATAGAGCAAAAACGATACAAATACTTTTCCAAGAAACTGTATAAAACTGATAAATGCAGTATAAAAAGTGTATACTTTTTTACCCACTTTTTCTGCAAATTTTGTTTTTGTTTTTGAGAGTTTATCTATTGTTATACGTTTTGATTTTACCAATTCTAATGTTGATTGTAGTGTAGTATTTTCAATCAAAATAGTGTAAGACGATTTAGCACTTTCTAATTGTTGAAAAATTTTATCCAAATAAAGTGCTACAGCACTATCAAAATATGTAAGCTCTTTTAAATCAAAGTGTATATGGGAATATTTTGAAAAATTGACACCTGAAACCTCTTGTTCAATTTTTGGGAGTTGGTATACTGTGATCTCTCCTGAAAATTTCAAGAGAAGCTCACTTTTGTTGCTGATAATTTGGAGTAGCGTATCCATTATCTGGAGTTTTTAAAAATCTCTCTCTAATAGCTTATTAACTTTCAATAGAGTGATGATTTTATCTTCTTGTTTTCCAACACCATCGATAATAGTATCTTCATCATTGATAGTATCTGGTGCTGGTCCTATGTTTTCTTTTTTAATTCGAATTGCCATTGTTAATCTATCGATCACAAATCCAGCAACATCATCACCATTACGCATAACGATAAAACGTGTATCTTCACCATGTTTTTTTGGCTGCAATCCAAATTTTGTACGTAAATCAATGAGTGGGATAACTGCTCCACGCAGATTAAATACACCCATCACATATTTTGGAACTTGAGGAACTCTAGTCCAAGGAAAAGGTTTGATGATCTCTTGAATAGATAAAATAGGCACAGCGTATTCTTCATCACCAATCATAAAGCCAACAAGTTGTACAACATTATCAAGCTGTTCAACAATATTATCTTTTTGTTGCTGTTTATTTATTATATCTTTTAGTTTATCAGCCATTATACAAACTCCGATTTAAAATTTAAAATTAATGTTTCTTTGAACAACACTTGCTAGGTAATCCATTGAGTATGGTTTTGTAATATACTCAACCATACCAGACTCAACACCACGCATACGATCTGATTTTCCTGTACGAGACGTAACTGCTATGAGTGGTAAGTTTTTATATCTATTATACTTTTTGATCTCTGATGCAAGAGAATAGCCATCCATTCTTGGCATCTCAATATCTACAAGCATAGCATCAAAATTGTGTTCACCAGCTTTTAAAACACTGAGTGCTTCTTGACCATCACTCGCTTCTACAAGTGTTATTCCCATAGGCTCTAATGCCTTACGCATAATAGTTCTGTCTGTTTTAGAATCATCTACAATCATAACTGTGTAGTCACTTGGAGCATTTTTCTCATTTACTGCAGACCCTGCACTACTAGAAGCATCTGTTAAAGCTGTTGCTTTTACATTTTTTGCCATATCCATAAGAGCGACCACATCAACAATGAGTGTTACACCACCATCACCACGAATAGTAGCACCAGCAATTCCATCAATACCTTTTAAGTATTCTCCAAGAGATTTAATAACGATCTCCTCTTGACCAACCAAAGTATCAACAATGAGTCCAAGTTTACTTGTACCAAGCCCCAGTACTACAACATAAGCGTGTTCACTCGCATCAAGAATACGCTCAACCTCAAAAATATCACCAATATGTACAAGTGACAATACTTCATCACGAAGTCTCATAACACTTTTACCTTCAACTGTATATATCTCATCTGTTGAGATACGTACAGTCTCAAGAACTGATGCAAGTGGAATCGCATAATGTTCCTCTTGAACACCAACAAGCAATGCTTGGATAATAGCAAGTGTTAAAGGAATTTTGAGCTTCATAGAAGTCCCTTTTCCTATCTCACTGTCTATATCAATAATACCGTTTAGTTTTTCGATGTTTGTTTTTACAACATCCATCCCAACACCACGACCAGAAACATTGGTGACTTGTTTAGCCATTGAAAAACCAGGTTTAAAGATAAGTCCAAATGCTTCTTTATCACTCATAGAATCTGCTTCTTTTTCAGTGATAATCCCTTTTTCAAGTGATTTATTCTTTAATGCATCTGCATCAAGCCCTTTACCATCATCATCTATCTGGATAACTATTTGGTTTCCTTCATTATATGCTTTAAGCATAATCGTACCAATTTCCTCTTTTCCTGCTGCTTTTCTATCGTCTGGAGCTTCAACACCGTGGTCACAAGAGTTACGGATGATGTGAACTAATGGATCACCAATCTCCTCAACGATCGACTTATCAAGCTCTGTCTCTTCTCCAGAGATAACAAGTTCAATTTTTTTATTGAGTTCACGTGAAAGGTCACGAATCATTCTTGGGAACTTATTAAACACCTTTCCAACTGGAAGCATACGTGTTTTCATAACAGCAATTTGGAGGTCAGTTGTTACAAGTGAAACGATAGAAACAACTTGATTAAGTTCTTCTAAAAACTCTTCACCCTCATAACGCTCTTCAACATCATCATTAATTTTAATAAGTCTGTTTTTTGCAAGAACAAGCTCACCTATAAGGTTCATTAAGTGGTCAAGTCTTTTAACATCTACACGAATAGTTTGATCAACTGCTGCAGGAGCTTTTTTTGCAGGTGCACCAGCTTTTGGCTCCGAATCTCCATTTGAACCACTCCCGCGAGAAGCTCTTGGGGCTGATGGTGGTGGAGGCGGTGGTGGAGGTGTAGCGACCCCACCTTCTTCTTTTAATCCCTCTTCTGGTTCAGAATCTGGTTCTAAAGATGGTACTTTTTCCCCTCTTGCAATTTTCTCTTCACGTTTTTTCTTATCTTCTTCTTGACGCTCGGCTAAAAGTCTTGCTATCTCAGCTTCAACATCTTCATCAGACATATTTTCGAGATCGATATTATCACCTGCACTCTCTTCCTCAGCAGAAGTTTCTTCTTGAACTTCCTCTTTTTCAGGTTCTTGTGCTGGAGCCTCTGCAGCTGGAGTATCGACTTCACCAGTCCCTCCACTGATTTTATCAAGTCTTGATACACAATCAGCTACGTCAATACCACCATCTTCACTTGTATCACGAATCTGCTCTAAAAGTTGTTTCATTAAATCAACTGATTCTAAAATAACATCCATAATATCAGGAGAAATAGTAAGTTCCCCATGTCTTGCTTTATTTAAAACATCTTCCATATGGTGAGTAAGATGTGTCAAAATATCAAAGTTTAAAAACGATGAAGCCCCTTTTACGGTATGTGCGACACGAAAGATTCCATTTAAAAGTTCTAAATCTTCTGGATTTGTCTCTAATTCAACTAAATCTTCATCCAGTTTTTCAACAAGCTCAAACGACTCAACTAAAAAGTCTTGCAGTATCTCTTGAAATTCATCCATATTTTATACTCCTACTTCATATGTGCGTGCACTACACGTGCAACTTGTTCATAAAATTCTCCAGCTTGGAACTTAACTAAATAAGCTTCCCCTCCAGCTTCTAAACCACGACCTTCACTAAAATGATCACTAATTGATGAATTAAATACTATTGGTATTTGATGAAAACGTGGGTCCTCTTTTACTTTTGCGGCAAAATGGAAACCATCCATTTTTGGCATCTCCACATCAGAGATAATTATTTTTAAGTTATCAGTAATATTATCTTCATAATTTTTATAAAGATCTTCCAACTTATGAAGTCCCTCTTCACCATCTACAGCACCTATCACATCAAAGCCCATTTTCTCTAATGCATCGGTAACTATTTTTCTAGCAGTAGCACTATCATCTAAAACCATTGCAATTCCTGAAAAATGCTCGATACTTTTGGTTTGTATCTCTGTATCTGGTTCATAAAGACCTAAGTCTTGTACTACGCTTTCTAAGTCTAAGATGAGTAAAACATTATCACCCTCTATTTTAGTAACCCCAGTAATTTTACTACCATCGATGCCACTATTTGAACTTATAAATGTAGCTGGTTCAATGTCACTCCAAGAGATTCTTCTAATTCTCTTAGCATCATGCACGATAAAACCAATAAGGACATTATTGAACTCTGTAATAATTACTCTAGAGTTAAGTAATTTTTTATCCTCAGGCTCAGTAATCCCCATCCACTTCGCAAGATTTACTACTGGTATAACTACTTCACGAAGATCAAAAATACCCTCAATAAACTCAGGTGTACCTGGAAGTTCAGTTAAAAAAGGTACTTTTATAATCTCTCTAACTTTTGAAACATTAATACCATAGATACCCTCGTATATCTCTCCATCTTCCTCTTTGAAGATGCGAAAGTCAACAAGTTCCATCTCATTAGAACCAACTTTTAAAGAGTTGTCATCCATCTTTTATATCCCTTTAATAGAACTGCTTTTCTTCTAATATTGTATTGTTATGCAACGATTTTACTATAAAATATCTTTGATTGCAAGCAAAAGCACCTAAGTTGATATAACTCATTTTTTCTAATTTGAGCAACTTATTTTGATGAAAATGCCCCTCTAAAAAAAAGTCACATTCATACTTATTTTGAAAACGGTTTTTTATAAAATCATCAAACCAATCAAGCTCTTTGCAATCCTCTTTTTTCTTTAAATGGTTATCTACAAAATTTAAAATGAAATGGTTAAAAAGATTATCTAAAGGCTTTAAAATTTTCAGCATAAGTGGGTTTCTAATAAATGATGTATATATTTGATACCCCAAAGGTGCATCAAAGTCCCCATGTGCCAAATATATTTTTTTATCTTCAAAACTACATAGTACTGGTTGTTGCTTGATTGTAAAGATTTGAATGTTGTTAAAAACAGCTTTTAGATTAAAGTCGTGGTTTCCTTCAAAGTAAATCACTTCCATTGTTTGAGCTATCTCTTGGAGTAGTTTAATCATCTCCATATTATCTTTATATGTATGCTCAATCGAACCAAATAAAGCGTCAAAAATATCACCCATTAAAAAGAGTTGAGGTGGTTGAAGTTTCTTAGAGTGGATAGCTTTTATAAGTTCAAGAAGTTGTGGTCGCTCTTTGCAGTAGTGTGCATCTGCTATAACAAATGCACCCTCTTTTATCTGTAAGTTATGGGACATACGCAATGATTGGCAATGCCAAATTCTCCGCTAACCCACACATTAAATTTGCATTTGCAACAGCTTGGGAAGATGAACCACGTAAGATATTGTCAACTGCACTATTTACATAAAGTTTATTTCCTTTTTTCTGTGCATAGATATCACAAAAGTTTGTACCCGAACACGATTTTATATCTACTGGTTTATCAAAAATTCGCACAAACGGCTCATCTTTATAAAACTCACGAAGTACTTGCAATGGATCGATATCCTCTTTTAAAAGCATATATGCATCGATCAACTCTCCACGTGTAGCTGGAATCAAGTGAGGGACAAAATTGATATCAAACTCTTTATTGCTTTGTTTAAAAAGCTTCTCTTTGATCTCTGGTTCATGTCGATGAGAAAGCACTTTATATGGGAAAATATTTTCATTTATACTAATGTAGTGTGTAGACTCATTACATTTTTTTCCAGCACCACTCACACCACTTTTGGCGTCTATAAATATAGGAAAATTTTCATCTATATAGTCTGTAAATGGAACTAGAGCCAAAATCGAAGCAGTTGGATAACACCCAGGATTCGCCACAAGTGAGCTTTTTTTAATCTCTTCACGGTACAGCTCTGGTAAACCATATACAGCTTGATCTAAATGCTCTTTATCTTCGTGTGGACAATAGTGTTTTTCGTATGTTTCAAGTTCTAGACGGTAATCTGCTGAGAGATCAACTATCTTTATACCTTCATCGATCAAACCTTTTGCAAATCCCATAGATGCTTGGTGTGGTAGTGCTAAAAATACAAGTTCACATCTTGTAGTAATCTCTTTTACATCCGCTTTTTCTACAGGAGATGAAAAAACATCTTGCATAGCAGGGTGAAGTTTATCTAACTCTACTCCACCCTCACTTGTTGCAACATAAGTGATCTGAAAAATTGGGTGTTGCACTAAGATTTTAATGAGCTCTAATCCAGTATAACCACTAGCACCAACCACCCCTACATTAATGTGAGTCAAAAACAATCTCCTGATATTTTACTTCATCGATCTCAAACTCTTTTTCTCCACCTGGAAGACGAACTTTTACCTCGTCGCCCTCCTCTTTTCCTAAAAGTTGTTTTGCTAAAGGTGAGTTAAAAGAGATAAGTCCCATATCTGGATTACTCTCAGCACCACCAACTATAGTATATGTAACCTCTTCATCTGTATCAATATCTGTCATAACAACAGTTGATCCAAAACTTACACGTGCATGTTCAAGTTCACTTGGGTCAACTATCTGTGCATTTCCAAGAAGCTCTTGAAGCTCTGCTAAACGGTTGTCTATATTTTTTTGCATCTCTTTGGCAGCGTGATATTCTGCATTTTCTTTTAAATCTCCATGCTCTAGCGCCTCTTCGATCGCTTTTACAACACCTGGGCGTTTCACTTCTTTTAAGTCTTTTACTTCAGCTTGGAGTTTTTCATAGCCAAAAATTGTCATCGGTTCTACGTTGTTCATCTATTTTCCTAATAAAGTGCTTTCATTAATTTTTCTTGATCAACTGCTTCTACAGCTTTGTTTTGATCAACACTTTCAACAACATCATCCACCGTCATATCACTTCCTTTTGCAACTGCTGCAACTGCTTTTTCTTGATTTACAGAATCTACAGCTTTTTCTTTATCCACAGCGTCTACAGCAGCTCCCATATCAAAACCAAAAAGTAGTGTTGCTAAAAACATACTTGCTAAAAGAATTTTTTTCATTTAAAAGTCCTAAAATAATTTTTTACCATTATAGCAAAAGTTTAGCTTATATCAGTATTTCTTCTACTTGCTCCAATGTACTGTATTGAAGTGTATATTGTCAGTTTAAAAGCTTTTTATATTAATGTACTTTGAAATTTTATATTTTTTTAGAAGATAATCCACACAGTTTAATCTATATGTTTTACTCTTCTATGAAGAAAAATAGCATACCACTTTTTTGCTTCTTCTTTATCTTGTTTCACACCCAAACCATTTTCATAAAAATACCCAAGCCTTTGTACTGCATGAATACGAGGATGTATATTTTTAGATGCCTCTTCTGGACTTGGAGCAGCTACTAAATACCATTTTAGAGCATCTTGATAACTTTGTTTTACCCCTAAACCCTTTTCATATAAGATACCAATTTTTTCAGCAGAAGTTATATCACCACGTTTTACCCCCTCTTTGTAAAACGTCAAAGCTTTTTTATAATCAATTTTAATCCCTAAGCCTTCTTGATATAAAACACCCAAATATCTTGGAGCTTTCATATCTCCTTGTTTAGTTGCTAATTCTAAAAGCTCTTTAGCTTTTTTATAGTCTTGCTTTACGATGTCACCGTTAAAATAGTTTAGTGCCGTATTAAAGACTGTTCTTGCTTTTTCATTTCTATCAAATTTTTTTTTTGACTGTTTAAAAAGCCAGTCTCGCACACTTTTTAACTGATATGCATAATCAAAAGAGTACATATGCTCTCCACCTGGTCCACTCTCATCTTTAGGTGTAACCGTGTCTTCAGTAAACTGCACAAAGTTTCTACTATATCCATAAGACAAAAGATCTTGGATTTTTTCCTCTTTTTGTTCATCTGATAAAGTTGCATCAAATTTTGTATAACCAAACTCTATACCTTTACTTTTAAACATATCTCCTAGCTCTTTCATACCCTTTGAAGCTTTTTCATCTCCCTTGGATACTATATAGAAAAATTTCTTTTTAGTAAGTGGATTTAGCACATTTATATCCCATTGACTACCTACAAAAATTGAAGCTGCGAAAAGGTCAGGATAGTTTGCATTTAGATAAAAAGATATCATACCACCCATTGATTGACCTGTAGTATAAAGTCTATCTTTATCAATGCTGTATTTTGATACCGTGTCTTTTAAAAGTCTAAGTGCAATGCCAAGCTCATCACTTACACTCCAGTCATCATGAGTAACATTATCTGGACCTGCAAAAGCAGGTACTAGTACAAAACTTGGATGCTCTGCTTGAGATTCGACCGTAGCCCAGATAATACCGCCGTAACCTTGCATCAAAGGAGACCATATCCCTTTACCTGTCGTACTAGCATCTGCCATAAAAAGTACCAGCGGATAGCTTTTCTTTGAGTCATAGTTTTTTGGAATATAAAGATTATAATCCATTGTTTTACCAGTAATTTTATCTTTAAATTGAAGTCTTTTAAATTTTGGGGCAATCTTGTCACGCATTGTTAAAAGTTTATCGTCATAGCTTTTATCTACACCACCGTATGATTTATCCCAAACTTTGTGTTTAGAGATATCATCCATCCAAGCAAATAACTCATCTAAATCATAATCTCCACTATGAGGTTTACCCCAAGGAAATGCAAGATCAACAACTTTTCCATCATTTTGAAGTTTTGTTGCCAACATCACAGAAATAGCCAAAGATGTATCTTTGTCTATTGAACCGTGGCGAATACGCCAGTATTTTGTCGTATCCGTCCATCTCGCATGAATATATTCCATCGGATTCATCATTTTGACAATCTCTTTAGATGCACTTTGACCACCTACCGTATCATTTTGCTTTGAGAAATCTGTAAAGTGCATATTATCGACACTACTTGTACCAAAAAGATTGTTTTCGCCGCTTTTTAAATCCAAAGCATCAAATGCAGGAGGAGTTTTCATTCTACCCATATATTTAACATATTGTTCAAAGTCTATATCGATAACTTTGCTGTTTTTAATACTCAACCATTTTAACGATGAAAGGTTTTGTCCTTTATCTAGCTCTTTTTGAGCCGAAGCTATTACAAAAGATTTTACATACTCTTTAAATGTTCCGTTACCATTTTCATCAAGGCTGAGTTGTGTGCCGTCTTTAGTTTTTAGTTTTAGTGAGTTGAGATATGTAGGGAAAAGCGGTTTTAACTTATTTGATATTTCTTTCTCTTTTTCACTTAATGTCCCAGCAAACTCTTGACGTTGCATTTTAAAGTCAAGCATCTCCATAGAGATTTTTTTATAATCATCTACGCCATTAAACTGCCATTCATATGCCATATCAGCATGTTCAAGATTTGTAATCGGACAATACGCAGATACCGCAAATATATCATCGTTTGCTTCTGCAGCTCCAAGTGCTTTTAGATATGGTTCATAGTCTTTATTATTTCCACTTGCACCTAAAAGTACAGATAACGCTCCTCCTGCACTTGTACCGTTTGAGATAATTTTAAGAGCATCACCGGGCATAACTTTATCATTATAACGAAGATATCTAACTGCTGCTTTTAGATCAACAATCGCAGCTGGTGCTTTACCTGTAAAATGTCCATCTTTATCCTTTAGTATTCTTCCACGTGCAGCTGGAGATGCTACAACATAGCCTTTTGATAACGCTACAATTGTGGCATTTGGTTGGTTTGTAAATTTACTTATCCCTGGAACTTCAGAGCTCCCAGGCATATACCCTCCCACTTCATTTGGTAAAAATATAGGTGCAGTATCTTTCGTAAAATCTCTTATTTTCTTACCTGCATAGTAAGCCTCAGGTACATAAAAATTCATACTTTGGAACTTTATATCTACAGGATTTTTTACATAAACTATATTTTCAAACGCACGATATTTTATCTCTTTGCCGTTAAGATTAAATGTTTTGATTGTATATTTATTTAAACTAAATGTTAAGTCATAACTTGCACTTAAAAGTGATGGAAAGAGTGCACCACATAGAAAAAATAAAATAGTTTTATAAAAAGCTTTTGTCATTCTTATTCCTTTTGCAGTCAAATTATATATTTTGAATATTAATGAAATATTGAGAAAAATTCAATTTATCACTCACAATAAAAATAGCTACCTTTAAAATATTCATTACTTTGAAGAAAACATCTTTTTTAATTCTCTTTTTTTCAAAGCTAACATGAACAAACTTCATAAAATTAGTGGTATAAATCTTTATATTTTTATGCGTTATCACAGAGAACTTGAGAACGAGGAAAAAATTTAACTTTTAAATGTTGAGAGATTAAACTCTATAGTTTTGTCCTCTTGCTTTATGGTTATTATACAGCCTAATTTACTTATAGAGCTCACATCTATCAACTCTTCTAAAAGCACCATAATATCTTTTGTCATTGGATCATAAACTTGCAGTTTTTCATCTTCAACAAAAAATATGCGTCCACCGCCACAGCCATCGCCTATAATCCCTTCGCAAACAAGGGGAGAATTTAGATCGTAGTTCATTTTTTACGAAGCGCCTTGATCGCTTCTGCGCACATAGTAAGTCCAAAGGTTGCAGTTACCCCCATAAAGCTCCCTTTTTCTTTGATCTGTGCTTCCTCGCTTGAAAAGATCACTTTATATTTTTTCGTAAACTTTCTACGTTTGAGTTCATAGCGGATTTTTGCACCCAATTTATCGCCGTAACTTTTCCAGATGTCTGCTACTTGTACCTTTGTAGGATCAACTCTTTTTGCACTTCCAAAAGATGAGATCAGTTTTTTGTAACACTTTTGGGCAAGGGCTAGTTTTGCTTTTGTATCGTCAATTGCATCAAGGACTAGATCGTAAGGTTCAAAATCAAATGCTTTTACCCACTCTTCATCCACTCGTGTATGTATAATTGTCAACTCTGGATAATGCTCTTTAAGAGCTTCCACTTTTACTGCATCTTCATGTAATTCAGACCACATTTGGCGGTTTTGATTGGTTATATCGTAGGTATCAAAGTCTACAATCGTAATGTCGGTTATCCCGTTTCTGTATAAACAATCTAAACAAAAACTGCCAACACCGCCTACTCCAAGTAATATGAGCTTTGCATTTTGCAATTTCTCAAAATCATCTCCAAAGAGGAGTTTTGTTCTAGCATATCTAGGCATCTATCCACTCTTGTAGTTGATTTATACTTTTATAAGCACTCAGATCAAGCATAATAGGTGTGATCGAAATATATCCAGCTTGTATCGCTTCAAAATCACTCATAACCTCTACTCCATCCCTTGGAGAAAATGAAAGTGGATGCAATCCTAACCAATGGTACTCTTCCCCACGAGGATTTCTATGCACGTGTGAATCATTTTCGTAGTGGCGATACCCGACGTATGTGACCTTTATATCTGCTTGATCGACGTCTGGTGGGATGTTAATATTTAAAAACTCTCGATCAGGAAGTGGAAAATCTCCTGCTAGTATTTTTTCAACAATACTTTTTATCGTATTTTGTGCGAGAGTAAAATCTCCATCTGGATTTGTAAAATCCATCACTTGAGATATTGCGATCGAAGGTATGCCATGTAGTACACCTTCCATAGCTCCAGCGGCAGTTCCAGAGTAAGTGATATCTTCACCCATATTTGAGCCGCGATTGATCCCGCTAATCACAAGGTCTGGTTTTTTCTCTTCAAACATAGTGCTTAGTGAAAGATAGACACAATCAGTAGGTGTCCCATCATCAAGTTTGTAAAAATCATCCTCAACAGAGATAAAACGCAAAGGTCGAACCAACGTTAAAGAGTGCCCACAAGCTGATTTTTCATTTGCAGGTGCTACTACAATCACATCTACATTTTGTATAGTTTGTAAAATATCTTTTAGAGCCAAAAGCCCTTTTGCCTCATATCCGTCATCGTTCGTTACTAATATAGTGTATCTTTTTTCCATAGAGGTATTTTAACATCTAAATATTACATTTAAGACATATTGTCCAGTTATAACAAATGCCCCATCTGCTCTTTTTTTACACTTATATACCCATCATTATGAACATTTATCGGTGTTATAGCAGGTATTCTGGAGACTATATTTACACCTATACTTTCAATATAGGCTATTTTTTCAGGATTATTCGTAATCAACTTTATATTTTTTAGACCCAAATCTGCAAAAATCTCTCTAACAACACTATAATCTCGCTCATCATCTCTAAAACCAAGTTCTATATTTGCTTCGATTGTATCTCTACCTTGATCTTGAAGTGCATACGCATTGACTTTATTTAAAAGTCCGATATTTCGCCCCTCTTGTCGATGGTAGATAATCATACCACCCTCTTTTGCTATAAACTTTATCGCAAGTTCTAGCTGATTTTGACAGTCACACTTTAAACTTCCAAAAGTATCTCCAGTTAAACATTCAGAGTGAATTCTTACATTTGGAATTTTTAGATCGTGAAAATTTTCACTCATAAAAACTAAATGTTCTTGATTATTTTGTTTATATACTTTGATTGTAAAGTTTCCATATTTTGTTGGGAGTTTTGCTTCAGTTGATTTTTCTATATTCATTTATTTTGCTTTCATTCATTACAGTGTTTACAAAGCCCCTTAAAAATTGCATCTTCAATCTTGTAACCTTCAAGTTTTGGCATATCAATATCTTGTATACACTCTATCGTATTACATGCGTTACATATAAAATGAGCATGAGGACTTTTTTGTATTTCATAATATCTTTTCTTATCATTTGACTCAAAACTATTTAAAATATTTTCCTGTTCAAACTTAGAAACATTCCTATAAAATGTTGCTTTATCCATTTTGATATTTTCTTTGATATCTTCATAAGATATCGGTTTGTTTTGAGTATAAAATATTTCAAGTAACTCTGTTCGTGCGGGGGTGCGTTTTAAGTTTTTTTCTTCGATAATATTTTCTATTTTCATAGCGAAGCATTCCCACGTTTTTGTTTTGTAGGTTTATCTATAATCTCTCTACAATGGATACAATAAATCGCATGAGGTTTTACTTTTAATCTTTGAAATCCTATATCATCGCCACACATTTCACACGTACCATATTCACCAGATGCGATTTTAGCCAAAGCTCTGTCTATCGCATTCAATTCCTCTTGTTGCTGTAAACCAATAGCACTTTCAATCATTGCATTATTACTTATCGAGACATAATCCCCTTCATCATTAAGCTCACATCTGCTTAACTCCTCAAGTTCGTTTTGCAATCCTCCAATATTTTTTAAAATTTGGATTTTTCGATCTTTTAAAGTTTCTTTGAAAAACTCAAGTTCATTCATCTGCATCATGTATCCTTTTCCCATATTAACAATTGAAGCGCATAGTACCCCTTTTTCTCTTTAATCAAACTTATATAAATGCGACTAAGTTGCATTTAAGTACTCTACCTATACAATTCAACTTTATTTAAAGGAGTTTCTATGAAACTATTATCTGTATTATTTTTTCTTTTTTTGCAAACGAGTATATTTGCCAAGCCGACTATTGTCGTGAGCATATTGCCACAAAAAACTTTTGTTGATAAAATTGCACAAGGGATGGCAGAAGTCACAGTAATGGTGCCACAAGGTGCCTCACCACACAGTTATGAGCCAAAAGTTTCACAAATGGTCGCACTCTCAAAAGCCGATATCTATTTTAGTATCGGTGTAGAGTTTGAAGAAGCTTGGTTAGACAAATTTAAATCTCAAAATAAAACTCTAAAATTTATAGATATGAATGCTGGAATTGAAAAGATAGAAATGGTTGAACACCATCATGAGCATGAGCATGAACATCAACACGATCATGATGAGATGGACCCACATGTTTGGACATCGCCAAGTAATGTAGCAGTTATGGCACAAACAATCTATATAAGCTTAACAGAGCTAGACCCAAAACATCAACAGTTTTACAAAAAAAACCTTCTTAACTTTCTCGAAGAGATTAACAAAACTGACCTAGAGATCAAAGAGATTTTCAAAGATACAAAACCTGATACATCATTTATGGTATTTCATCCTTCTTGGGGCTACTTTGCAAAAGAATATCATCTTAAACAAGTTTCTGTTGAAGTTGAAGGTAAAAGTCCAAAACCAAAAGAGATGATTAACATTATTGAAGAAGCTAAAGAGGAAGATGTAAAAGTTATCTTTACACAGCCAGAATTTTCCGATAAAAGTGCTCAAACAATCGCTAAAGAAACAGGTGTCATAGTTAAAAAAATATCTCCTTTAAATCCACAATGGTCTCAAAATCTTATACAGATGGCAAGAGCAATTGCAGATAAATAAACATCTTATAGAGATTGAATCTCTCTCATTCAAACACAAACAGGAATCTATCTTAGAAGATATAAACCTTTGTGTAGATGAGAAAGATTTTTTAGCTTTGATAGGACCTAATGGAGGGGGTAAAACAACTCTCCTTAAACTCATACTTGGGCTTTACAAAGCTCAAAGTGGTTCAATCAAAATCTATTCAGATACAATCGCTTACGTACCACAAAACACAAACATCAATATAAACTTCCCAATCAAAGCGATAGAAGTTGTTATGATGGGAGATTTATCAAACAAATCTCGTGCAAACGCTATGGATGTTTTAAAACAAGTTGGTATGCAAAATTTTGCAGATAAAAAGATAGGCTCTCTCTCAGGCGGACAACGTCAACGTGTTATGATTGCACGTGCACTTTTTGCTAATCCACAGATACTATTACTCGATGAGCCTACATCAAATATAGATGTAAATGGACAAAAACAGATTTATGACCTGCTTAAAAAACTTAATAAATACATCACTATTATAGTAGTGAGTCATGATCTCTCTGTCGTACTTCAATACGCCAATAAAGTAGCACATATCAATAAAACACTCACTTTTCATGATATAAGCTCTTTGCAACAAAATCTACATACCTCACCAAACCATTTTTGCGAAGTAGAACTCCTCGAGATGATGCAAGGATACAAATGATAGAGGCTCTTTCTTATCAATTTATACAACACGCAATTATCGCTGGAGTTTTAGTAAGTTTTGTATCTGGAATTATCGGCTCACTTGTTGTAGTTAACAGAATGGTTTTTTTGGCTGGAGGTATTGCACATGCAGCTTATGGCGGTATAGGTTTAGCTCTGTTTTTTGGTCTTCCAATATTTTTGGGAACATCTGTTTTTGCTGTACTAGCAGCTCTCATTATGGTTGGTGTCACTCTCAAACAAAAAGAGAGATTAGATACATTTATAGGGCTTATCTGGGCAGTTGGCATGGCAATTGGGATAATATTTGTTGATCTAACACCTGGATATAATGTTGATCTTATGAGTTATCTTTTTGGTTCTATACTTGCCGTTAATGAAAGCGACCTTTACTTTATGGGAGTTTTATTTGTTACAATATTGCTGATACTTGCTTTTTGGTATAGTAAAATTTTAGCAGTATCATATGACAGTGAATATGCAGCTTTATGTGGTATAAATGTAAAATTTTTTTATACACTTATACTTGTATTGGCTGCTCTTAGCGTCGTCATAGCAATCAAAGTTGTAGGGCTTATCCTTGTCATAGCACTCCTTACAATTCCAGTCTATATAGCTCAAGAACTTTCCTCCTCATTAGCAAGGATGATGATACTTTCTGGTTTTATAGCATCTTTTTTTACCTTAAGTGGTCTTTGGTTGTCCTATACATTTAACTTGACATCAGGTGCAAGTATCATCTTGGTATCAGCACTTTTTTTTATATTTTTTTTACTTTTTAAAGGAACACGATGAAAAAATTTATACTTTTTTTACTACTTTTTCAAAACATCGTATTTGGATGTGCTGCATGTCAGTTAATGATACCAACAGCAGAGATACATCTGCAACTAAAAGAACAAAACAATACACTCAAAACTACTCATGTAGAGTGGATTTTTACAGATACATTTGTATCTTCTTTACTTCTGCAATATGATAAAAATAAAAATGATGAGCTTGATAAAAGTGAACTTCAAACCATAAAAAAAGCATTTTTAGATTATCTTCAAGTCAATCACATGGCAACAAAAGTATACTTTGCTAAAGATGCTAATGAAGATGCAAAAGAGATAAAGGCAAAGTTTAAAAATTTTTCAATTGATTTAAAAAATGACAGATTCAATTTTTCCTATGATGTAGATGTAAAAATCACCCCTCAAGACAATTCGCTTCTTTCTTTTGTGTTTTTAGATGAAAATAGTTTTTTTGCTTTTGTTGTGACTGATCTTGAGATAGATTCAAAAGAGTTTTCATCTAAGCCAAATCTTTATCTCTACACTGCTTCCATTGTTTTTAAACAAAGGACTCCAAATGTCACAACACAAAAAAATGAAGTGAAAACACCAGAAAAAACTCTTGAAAAAATTCCAAAGAAAGTGCCTCAAAAAGCTCCAGAGATTACACCTCCAGCTCAAGAAAATGCACAAACCAATCTTTTAAAACAGAGTATCCTAAAGATAAAAGAGCTTTTTTCATCCATAAAAGATGAAACAAACCCTCTAACATATATAACTCTCTTACTATTTGCCTACATATATGGTTTGATCCATGCACTTGGACCTGGGCATGGAAAAACACTAGTGGCGAGTTATTTTCTCACAAATGATCGTTCATACACAAAAGCTCTCTTTGTCTCTTTGGCAATTGGAGTTGTGCATACTTTTTCAGCTTTTTTACTCACACTCATTATCTATTTTGGAGTGAGTACTTTTTTATCTCAATTTATGCAAGATAGTGTTTATCTCACTACAAAAATATCTGCACTCATTATCATCTCTATCGCTTTGTATCTGTTTTATACAAAATACAAAGCGTATAAACAGATTAAGAAACTAGAGTCCAATCAAACTCCAAAAATGAGTTTTAGCACAACGCCCCATGTAGCTACTTGTTCGTGTGCATCATGCAAGGTAGAAAACAACTCTACAGATTTTGCACTTATCATCTCTGCTGGGATCATCCCATGTCCTGGGACTACAACTATATTTATCTTTGCAATCTCTTTAGGGTTGTATTTTGCTGGATTTTTATCGGCACTTGTTATGAGTTTAGGGATGAGTACGATTATCTATTTTTCAGCACTACTGAGTGTCTCTATTCGTAAAAAGACAGCACTAAAAAACAACAACTTAAAAAAATACTTAGAGTTTGGGAGTTTAACAATTATCTTTTTATTAGGTGTTTTACTCCTTTTCACATAAAACTCAAACTAAATTTTTGCTATGATATGATTAAAAATTTAAATAAGGTTTGTGCATATGAAAATTGATGGAAGATTTTGGCTGACGAAAAATGATAAAAGCTTTTTGGGAGCAGGCAGAATCGAACTCTTAGAAAAAATTGCACAAACAGGTTCGATCAATGCTGCGGCAAAAGAGATGAAGATGAGTTACAAAGCTGCATGGGAACGCATCAATTCTATGAATGAGTTAGCGGATCATCCAATCATAAACAGAACTATTGGTGGAAAAGGTGGTGGAGGAACTACCTTAACAGAATACGCATACGAGCTTATCAATACTTACAAAAGACTCAACGAACTCCATCGCCAATTTATCAACAGATTTTCTGAAGCTGGAGATAACCCCGAACATTTAGCACAAATCTTAAACCGCCACTTCTTAACAACAAGTGCGAGAAATCAAATCCTCTCAACTATCACACAAATTACAATCAATCAAATACATGCAATTATCTCTATGCAAATTGCTGGTGGTGGGACACTGACATCTTCTATCACAGCAAAATCTGCAGAAAATATGCACCTTAGTGTTGGTAATGAAGTCTATGGGATCATCAAATCAAGCGATATAAGTTTAACTACTCAAAAACCACAAGAAGATGAAAACACTAACATTGTAGAAGGTACAATAGAGTCAATACTAAGCAATAAGACTCATAGTGAAGTAAGTTTAAAAATCAATGAAAAATATGCCCTAGTTGCTTTACTACCTAATGAAGAAGCAAAATTGATTCAAGAGGGACAAAAAGCTTATGCACTTATAAACTACTCAAAAATCATTATTGGTTCTTAAATTTTATAACAAAATATTTTAAAGCCTCATATGTAGTCTGAGCAGTTTGCTTAGTAAAATCTTCATAAACAGCATCAATCTCTCTGTGAGTAGCTTTTCTATTTACTTTAGAACAATTAAGTTGAGCACTAGAATCATATATATCAAACCAATCTCTTGGAGTTATACTTTTATTAATTGTAGACAAAAACTCCATATCTTTTATCCTGCTCATCATATACTTTTCATATGAATCTGTTTTGCCTACTTCTTGATATATAGGCAATACATGCTTAGGTGTATTCATATTTTGAATATGATGAATAATATTCCCTAAAGTTTCAGCTTTATTTTCATCCCCTAATAACCATTTTATTCTTGCACTCAATGTTTTAAGTCTAGTTTCTGATATTGGGTTAATACATAACCCAATATGCTTTTTTATAAAACTGTTATATCGATAAAAATGCCATTTAGCACCCTTAGTAGGAAGAAATATAGAATCTTCCGCCGTACTTCCTCTAGCTATCCAATACCTCTCATTTTCTGAGAAGTCAAATTCCTCTGAAAAATATTCTAAAACTTTTTCAGTTATAAACTTATGTGCTTTCCCTTTCAAAATATCCCGCTTTAACTAACTGTATTTAACATTTAATAATTTTTTTATGCAATGCTATCATAGAAATATTTAAATAAATATTAATCTTATAAAAGTTTAAGAAAAGTTTATATACAATTCGCTATATCTTAAAGAATATAATGAAATAAATAAGAAGTAAAACCTATCTCTTTTGGAGTAAAAATGTCAGTAGCTGTAATTTCACCAAGCGTTATATCATTACAAATACAACAAGAAAAGTTGATTCAATTCAAAGCTTTTGGCATATCATTAATTTTGCATCTTCTGTTATTGGTTTTAATCATATATACAATAGATGAACATTTTTCTTTTGAGAAAAAACAAAGTAAAAAAGTTCAAACAAGCACTGTTATCTCTTTAGCTTCTTATACAATCACCCCTGAAGCTTTACCGCAAAAAACGAAAGTTGTTCAACAACATAAAAAAGTTGAACCAAAAAAAGCTGTTAAACATGAAACTAAAAAAATAAAAGAGGTGAAAAAAGTTATCAAAGAACCTAACATAGTAAAACCTATACAAGAGAAAACTCTTCAAGAGACTCAACAAAAACAAGCCGTTGTTGAGCCTCTTGAGGCGTTTACGCCTCAAATTCCACATACAGAGCAAAAGGATAAACCTCTTATTAATAAAAAAGAGTTAGCTTCGCAAAATTCTCCTTTGTCCGAACAGAAACTTTCTCAGCTAGCTCTAATTCGATCTTTGATCCAAAGTGCTTTAAGATATCCCACAATTGCCAAAAAATTGCGTCTTGAAGGAGTTGTAGTCGTTTCTTTTTCACTCTCCACAAGTGGAAAAGTATCAAACCTACAACTTGTACAAAGTAGCTCTAGCTCTGTATTGGATAAACGAGCTCTCCAGACTGTTTCTTCCTTAGATGGAGAGTTCCCTCAATTAGATAAAAAAGTTGATTTGAAAATTCCTATTGCGTTTTCACTCCAACAACAATCATAAAGGAAATTTAAATGAATTTTTTCATCTCTATAGTGATAGCTATGTCATTAGTTATTTCACTCGAAGCCAAAACCGTAGAGGACTTTTACTCCCATAAAGTAGAAGTTCCCGATAAAGTTACAAAAGTTTTTGGTTCATCTCCACCTATGAACTATCTCATCTATGCTCTAAATCCAAAAAAGATGGTGGGACTTAATTTTGGTGCCAAAAATCCAAACAATAATGCAACCCTAGAGTATCTTGATTCCTATTTTTTATCACTGCCTATTATAGGTTCTTTTCATGGTGGTGGAAAAAATATAAACTTAGAGACACTTTTACTACGAAAACCTGATCTTATTCTTGTTTGGGAAGATGATATGATGGTTGCGACTGTTGAAAAGTCTATAAAAAAAGCCAAATTCCCAACTTTTACCATCCCTTTTAGAAAAATCACCTCTATGCCACGTGCCATAGAAGTAGGAGCTATTGCCATTGATGAAGAGCAAAGGGGGAAAGTTTTAAGTAACTACGCACAAAAAATTATTGATGAGATAACACTTTCGCTTAAAGATGTCAAACCTGTACGTTACTACTATGCTGAGGGTATCGATGGGCTCTCAACTGAGTGTGATAAATCTTTTCACGTTGAAGCTATGAACTTTGCAGGTGGAGAGAATGTTCATAAATGTACACAAAGTAATCTTTTAGGACTAGAGAAAATCAATGTTGAAACCCTCTATAAATATAATCCAGAAGTTATCATCGCACAAAACGATTATATCTACAATCAAGTGCTTTATGATGATATCTTCCAAAATCTAAAAGCAGTCAAAAACAAACAAGTCTATGTAGTACCAAATACACCTTTTAACTGGGTGGATCGTCCACCCTCTTTCATGAGAATTATCGGGATTCAGTGGTTAGCTCATACGTTTCATCCAAAAGAGTACAACATAAACTTAAATGATCGAATCAAAGAGTTTTACAAACTATTTTTACACAAAAACATATCTGCCAAGCAGATTAAAACTATATTAGGAGAAGAAGAAAAATGAAACTAAAGTTGCCAATACTCTCACTTGTAGCATTTGCTGCCTTACAAGCATCACCGCTAAGTGTAGAAAAAATTGTGGTCAATTCAACAATCCAAGAAGATGAAGGATCAATGTATCTTGGTGATGGGGCAAAAGATGCAAAACAAAATAAACAAACTTTTACACAAAAAAGTTTATCTACTCTTTCAACACAAGCCAATATGAATCCATACACAGTTATTCAGTTTTCACCATCAGTGAACTTTACACCAGTTGATCAAACAGGTTCTAATGAACCCTCATACCATGATCCAATCCGTATACGTGCTAAAAGTCAAACAGGTCCTGGTGGTGTTTATATGATTAATGGAACACCAGTTTCTAGTAATCCTGGTGGTGGAAAACAAACACTTGATTTGGAAAATGTTGCTTCAATCGATCTGCATAAAGGCTACTTAAGTGTAGATAAAAACTTAGGGTTTTCAAGTTTGATCGGAAAAATTGATCTCAATATTTTAAAACCAAAGAACAAAGTAGGAGCGCAACTGTCACAATCTATTGGAAGTAACTCATTTAGTAAAACTTTTACCCGTTTTGATAGTGGTTCACTTGGTGATCTACGTGCTTTTGGTTCTCTTTCAATTTTAAATAGTGATAAAACAAAAGGTGAAGGAGAGCAACAAAGAATCAATGGGATGATAGGATTATCGTATAAACCAAATGAGGCTTTTTCTTCAGAACTTTATATCATGAGAAACTCTGACGATCACCATAACTATGCTAGTTTAACTTATGCACAGGCAAAAGATTTAGGTACATACTATTCAAAAGATTTCTCAACTACAAAACCAACATCTGCAAACGATAACAACTACTATGATTGGAATAAACAAAGTTTTGATACAACTACAGTGGTTGCTGACCTTTTATTTAATGTTACCGCCAATGATGCTATCGTAATCAAACCCTATTATAAACAAGATAAAGGTGAGTACTGGTTTAGTAAAACAAAAGGTACAAATCATATGGTTATGAACTGGCAGATGGATCATGATCTTTATGGAGCTTTAAGTTCATATGAACATACATTTAGTGAAGCATTAAAAGCAAAAATTGGGTACTGGTACCATAAACAACTCCCTCCTGGTCCTCCAACAGATCAAAAAAAATATACTGTTGATGCAAGTGGAAATCTCTCTTACAAAGGGTACGGTATCTTAGCAGATACATCATACCATACACTGCAAACTCCTTTTGTTGAAGTAAGTGGTGATATGGATAAGGTACATTATAGCGTTGGGATGCAATACCAAACTTTTACACTTGCATCTATAAACAACTATATTGGAACTACTTCTGCAACAAGTTATGACCACGATACCGCGATCACACAGGCTACACTTGATCCATACTCTAGTGTTGATGCAAAAGAGTTCAATACTTTTATCCCTGCTTTATACCTTGCATATGATCTAAGTTCTACTGACACAATCTATGTTGATTACTCAAGAACATATGGATTTGATGTCAACTTATTTCCAACATACGCAAGTAATAGAGCTACATTTGTAGCTCAAAACATTACTTTACAGTCATTGTGGAATGATCTAGAATTAGAAACATCGGACAATATCGATCTTGGTGCAAAAATACGCGTAGGTGCTATTACACTAAACCCTAGTGTGTTTGTCTCTTTTGTAAATAATAAACAAGCAACTATCTATGCAAATGGTGTAAATTATCCAGCAAATGTTGGAAAAGCTTTAGGGTATGGTGCTGAATTTGCAACAAATGGTGCTATTACTGAAAACTTAGAGTTTATCGCTTCACTTTCATACAATAAGTACTATTTCACTGAAGATTTCCAATCATCAGCGACAACTACAACCAATATAAAAGGAAATCAACTCCCAGATGCACCTGAGTTCATGGCAAAAGGGGCAATCTCTTATAGTCTGAATGACTGGACATTTACTCCAAGTGTAAGATATACATCAAGCAGATACGGGGATGTTGCAAACACAGAAAAAATTGATGCGTATGCACTTGTAGATTTGGATGTAGCATACAAAGCTCCTCAAATGTTTGGCTCTAGTGAGAGTCTATTTAGACTGACAGTTACAAACTTAACAAACGAAAAATATATAGCGACTATTATCTCAGCAGATAATGCCTTAGCTGCATACGGAACTTCTAGTACGTATCAAACAGGTGCACCTTTTGGTATGTATGCAAGTTTAAATCTGAAATATTAAGGGTATAGATGTTACGTTTACAAAATACTCAGTGGATTTTCATAGGGACTTTACTTTTATTCATAACAGCAACTTTATTGCTGTTATGGGGGCAATACCCGATTGATTTAGATACATTTGAGAGTTACCTTTCATACAAACTTTTTAATACACAAACTACACTCGATCAAGATACGATCACACTTTTAGACAATATCATTTTAGAGATTCGTCTACCACGAATACTATTAGCAATTCTCATCGGAGCATCACTCGCTACTTCTGGAGCAGTATTTCAAGCGATGTTTGTGAATCCTCTTGTATCTCCTGGAATTTTAGGGGTACTTGCTGGTGCATCATTTGGAGCAGCGCTTGGAATGTTACTCACAGAAGCATGGTTTATGATCCAACTTCTTGCTTTTAGTTTTGGTTTTATCGCTGTTGCATTTTCAGTGCTTATTGGCTCAATGGTGCACAACTCCCGCTCAAGCATCATGTTAGTTTTAGGTGGTGTGATTAGTGGCTCACTCTTTACTGCTTTTTTATCGGTTATCAAATATGTAGCCGATCCTTACTCTACACTACCAGCGATAGTTTACTGGCTGATGGGTTCACTCTCTATGGCTGAGCTTGACGGTGTACTACTCATTAGCATCCCAATGCTTATAAGCATTTTCTCAATGGTGCTAATGGGAAAATATTTCGATATTTTGAGTCTTGGGGATGAAGAAGCCAAAGCTCTTGGTGTAAATGTAAAACTTATTAAAACTCTTGCAATCATTTTAGCAACGTTGGCTAGTTCACTCTCCGTTGTCATGGCTGGGATTATTGGTTGGATTGGGCTTATCATTCCGCATATCATCCGTATGGCTATTGGACCTTCACATGCACTCTTGCTACCACTCTCAGCAATAGTTGGAGCACTCTTTTTACTCTTGGCAGATTCTGTTTCAAGACTAGCAATGAGTGTAGAGATACCTATAGGGATTTTAACTTCTCTCATTGGAATACCCATCTTTATTGTAGTACTTAAAAATGCGAGGGCAGCATGGAACTAACACCAATTATAGAAGTAAAAAATCTCCATTTTTCATACCCTAAACACACCGTTTTAAAAGGTTTGGATTTTGCCCTTTATAAAGGGGAAGTTGTCAGTCTTTTAGGGGAAAACGGTTGTGGAAAAAGTACCCTCATTCGCCTTATTTTAGGACTGCTAAAGCGAAAAAGTGGAGAAATTTTATTGCATAATAATGATATACACTCTTACAAACAAAATGAGATAGCATCACAAATCGCATATATTCCCCAGTATCATAACGTGCCGTTTAACTACTCTGTTTTAGATATGGTAGTGATGGGGAGAGTATTTAAACTAGGGCTTTTTGCATCTCCAAGTAAACATGACTTTGATGTTGCAACTCAAGCACTTGAAAAGATCGGCATCGCACATCTTAAAAACAAACCGTTTGGACAACTCAGCGGTGGACAAAAACAGATGGTCTTACTTGCGCGTGCACTTACCCAAGAAGCAAAAACATTTGTTATGGATGAGCCAGTTTCCGGGCTTGATTATGGAAATCAAATCCGTCTTTTGGAGATGATACATAGCCTCAGCAAAGAGGGTTACACCTTTTTAAAAACAACACACTATCCAGATCATGCAATGATGGTTTCGTCTCGTGTTGTGAGTATGAAAGATGGTACTATCATTGCAAATGGGACTCCAAATGAGGTAATCACTTCAGATATGATCACACAACTCTATGGAATTGAAGCAGATATTGTTCATCATCAAGAAAATCCACTCTGTGTACCAAGTTTTTCAAGGAAAGTTATATGAGAATATTGCTCTTTCTTTTTATCTTTTTGACACTACACCTAGATGCAAAAGTGATTATTGATGATTATGGAAGAAGTGTCACTATCCCAGATAAGATCACAAAAATATATGCAGCTTCACCACCGCTTACTATGAGTGTTTTAGCGTTTGACCCTTCATTGATTGCTGCGTTAAATATGCCATTTAACGATAAACAAAAAGCTTATGTTGGTAAGGCATTTACAAAACCAATAGCAGGTGGTTTTTTTGGTCAAGGACAAACTCCAAACTTTGAAGTTTTAGCTGCTAGTAAACCTGATGTTATCCTTGTATGGGGCGGGATGACTGGTGTTGAAAAAATAGTTAGAAAATTTTCAGTGCTTCATATCCCTGTTGTTCTTGTGAAAAACAGCTCTATTGCTGATCTTGTTTCTCAGTTTGAACTTTATGCAAAACTCACTGGAAATTATAAAAGAGCAAATGAACTCATAGCATATACAAAACAAACACTCTCACTCATTGATTCTTTACAGGCTGAGCTTAAAAAACATCCTCCTGTGCGTTACTATTTTGCCGAAGGTATTGATGGATTAAAAAGTGAATGTGATGATTCTTTTCATCTTGAACCTTTTTTATACTCTGGTGCAAAAAATGCGCTTGATTGTAAGATGAGTTCAAATTATGGAATGGAGCAAATATCTTTAGAAACTATTTTATTAGCAAATCCTGATGTGTTTATAGTGATGGAAAAAGAGTTTTATAAAAACATAGATGCCCGTTTTTCAAGTTTAGATGCTATAAAAAATAGACGTGTATATCTTGTGCCATCTCACCCATTTAACTATATCACTCGTCCACCATCTTTTATGCGTTTAATGGGAATACGCTGGTTGATACACACTTTTTATCCACACCTTTTAAACGATTCACTTCTTCAAGAGCAAAAACGATTTGAAGAGCTTTTTTTTAAGGACTATAAAGAATAATCTTTTGTCCTAAATCATCACATTCAAAAAAATATTATCGTTATATCATAAAGAAAATAAAGGGGAAATTATGAAAATTAAAAGTAAAGTTGTGATGTCATTAATAGTGACATCATTTTTAAGTACATTATTACAAGCACAAACAGTTTTAGAGCAAGTTGATGTCAATGCGACACCTTCATCTCGTGAAGATTTAGACCCATCAAGTGTAACTAATCTTTACCAGATAGAAAAATCTGCTCAATTTGGCGTAGAAGTTCTTGACGAAGAAGCTATAGAGGCCTATAAACCAAAAGATTTTTTTGATCTTATCAATAAAGCTACTGGTATGGATGTAACTTATCAAGGGCGTAAACATCCTTACTTCATTCGTATGCGTGGTGGCGGGGATATCACATATATCTTAGATGGTGCTATTCTTCCAGGTACAAGCGATAGAATTTTAACAAAACTACCGATGTCAGCTATTGAAGAGATTCAAATCGTTCGTACTGCAACTGCAATCACACTCGCACCCTCTATAGATATAGGTGCATCAAACAGTGGTTCTGGGACATCCGTTGGATATATCATCATCAGAACAAAACATCCGAAAAAAACACAAGGTCTTATCAGTGGTTTTACTGAAAAAGCACTCACACAACCACGTGCAAATGGACAAAACATCTATCTTGGGACAACTTTTGGTGATGCATCATCACTTAATGGTTATATCGGTGGTATGCTCTCAAGAACTGATCGTCCAAGTAAAGAAGATTGGTTTGATGGAAGTAGTGCAAATGCAGGTATGATTAATGGAGGTCTTAATTATGGGATGCTAACACTTAATCTTATGGGGTATAAAGATAGTGGTCGCTTTGAGATGCAAAAAGGTGTTGCAACAGATGGTACTATCAGTGATGTTGAGTGGTACTACGATCCAATTAAAACAAATGTTGTCTCTTTAGATGGAAATCTTTTATGGAGTGAAAATCAAATCACACTTTTTAGTGCTTCAAAAATTAACTATTCCCAAGATGAATATTCATCATCAACTGCAGTTAAAAACTATACAGAAACAACACAAACGTTTAGTTTAAGACATAAAGCACGTTTTTTTGAAGATACCTTGATAAATCTTGGTGCACAAAGAACAAGAAGTAAAGGGTATGGTCCAAACCTCTCTAAATCTTACAATAACTACGATACAGCTGTTACTGGTTATGCTATCTCTCTTGAGCAGTCACTTTTTAACGATGCTTTAGTTTTAGATGCAGGATACAGATATGACCAAAAACATATAAACCACTCAACAACAGCAGGTGGGAAAGGTTCAAACAAAACAGTTGCACATGATGAGGCGAATAATGATGTTGATTTAGCTCCTGCAAAAGTTATCGCATTAGGTATGCTTTATAACTTAAACGACACAATCAAGATGAATGCCCGTTATTATAGAGGGGATGAAGGTTCAGGGGATTTTGATCTTGTAACAGAAGACAATTCAACTCTGCATCCAGAAAAACAAAACCGTTGGGAAGTTGGTGTACAAGCTGAATTTACAAAAGCTTTTAAACCTTCAATCACTTACTTTGATGTAAAAATCAAAAATGAAAAAACATCTACAGATACTACCTATACTGATGCTGATGGAAATGAGTACTACTACTATACAGAACAAGATTCCCATAGAAAAGGTGTTGAAGTTACTATTAATGGTGTAATTCAAAAAAACACTAACTATAAGTTTTCATGGACACATATGTTAAGTGATGAAACAACACAAAGTAGTAGTACTAGTGATAGTGTAGGAGTATCTACTCCAAAAGATATCTATAGTGCACTTTTATCTCATAGATACAATGACTATCACTTTAATGTCTCTGCAAAACACGTAAGTGAATATAGTAGTTCTACAAGTGCTATGGGTGTTTCAAGTCAAGTTCATTTAGGAGACTATATACGTATAGATGCAAATATCATGAAAGATTTTGTTTATGATACCTATACATTTACTGCAAAACTTTATGGTAGGAACTTGACAAATGACCAGTATGCAACTCGCTACACTACTGGGTATTACTACGATAGAGGGAGAACTATCGGTGCTGAGCTTAGCTTCGCATTCTAGGATTTACCATGCGTATAGTTTTTTTCATAATTTTGATTATGACACAGTTACAAGCAAAAAACATTACAGATATGTTAGGGCGCACTACAACCATTCCAGATACACCTAAAAAAGTGTATGCACCCTCACCGTATGGCTCGTACGCTTTATATGCGATGGACCCAAATCTACTTGTTGGATGGATTTTCAATATCGATCCTAAGTTTTATCCTTATCTCAATAAAAGGATGGAAACGCTCCCTGTTATAGGGCGTGTATTTGGTGCTGGACAATCGGCAAACTTAGAAGTTTTACTTGCCAAGCATCCAGACTTAATACTGATGTGGTCACACGTCAACGAGTTTACTCAAAAAGAGGAGCAAAGACTCAAAGTCCTTAACACTCCTTATGTGTATGCATTAGATGAAAATCTTTTAGATTATGTCAAAGTTTTTAAGTTTTTAGGTGAAGTTCTCTCTTTAGAAGAAAGAGGCAATGCCTTATCCGCTTACACACAAAAAACTTTTGATGATGTCAAAAAAGTTGTAAAAAATGTACCACAAGAGAAACGTCCTCGTGTGTACTATGCAGAGGGGCTTGATGGGCTTAGCACTGAGTGTAATGATTCTATACATGTAGAGATTTTACAAATTGCAGGGGATGTCAATATCCATAAATGCCACACTTCAAGTCATAAAGGGTTTGAAAAACTTTCAATGGAGCGAGTTTTACAATACGATCCTGATGTTATCTTAGTGCAAGATGAAATCTTTTTTCAAAAAATCTACGATTCAAAACTTTGGAGAGATATTCAAGCTGTAAAAAATAAAAGAGTATTTCTTATCCCAAAAGCACCATTTAACTGGTTTGATCGTCCACCATCATTTATGAGAATTTTGGGGCTTAAATGGGTTATGCACAATCTTTATCCAAAAGAATACCCAATAGATATGACACAAGAGACAAAAGATTTTTACAAACTCTTTTTAAATGTTGATCTTACACAACAACAAATAAATACTTTACTCAATATAGGAGAGGCAAAATGAAAACTTCACTTAAACATCTAAGTATATGTACAGCTATCGCTTTGTCATTTAACCCTTTTAATCTTCTCTTGGCAGATGATATACCTAAAGCTGAGAAAAAAGCAAAAGATAAAACTCATAGAGTTGATAACTATGACAAAAATGCTATGGGGATAAATGCACCAATGTATGACTATTATGCAAATAAAATTAAAGAAACGACAAACATCACTCAAGGTGTTTGTTTAGACGTTGGCTCAGGTGGTGGCTATATGGGATTAGCCTTATCAAAAATCACAGATTTGGATTTTATCTTTTTAGATATTTCCAAAGAAGCACTCAAAAAAGCCGATCAACATATCAAAGAGTACCATCTTGAAAAAAAAGCAAAAACACTTTTGGCAAATGTTGAGAGTATCCCTTTAGAAGATAACTCTATAGACCTAGTGATAAGCCGTGGCTCTATCCCTTTTTGGGAACATCCAGAGAAAGGTCTCGCAGAGATTTACAGAGTTTTAAAAGTTGGTGGTAAAGCATATGTCGGCGGTGGCAAAGGCTCACCTGAAATTCGCGCTGCTATTGATAAAAAACTTCAAGAGATGGGAAAAGAACCAAGAATGAACAAACATAAAGTTCATGGAGATGGGATGAAACGTGATTATGCACAACTACTACAAAGTGTTGAAATCAAAAACTTTAAAATTCACCAAGGAGATGATGGAAAATGGATAGAGATGTGGAAATAAAACAACAAGAAAAAAAACAGACAAACCCTTCAAGTTTTGACAAGATTGTTCAGGAGGTTTTTGCTCCAATTTACCCTGTTATCACAGAACAAATTGTGCAAACAACCAAAGTGAAAAATGGAAAATGTTTAGATGCTGGTTGTGGGACTGGTGCACTTGGGCGATCAATGGCACACATCACAGACTTAGAGATCACTTTTTTTGATCAGTCTGAGGAAATGTTAGAACTTGCGAAACAATACACAACTAAGGAATCTATTGTAGAGCGTAGTAATTTTCTTCAAGGAGATATACACAATATAGGGCTTGAAGATAATTCGATGGATCTTGTCATTAGTCGAGGTTCTATGCCTTTTTGGGAAGATTTACATCAAGCTTTTAGTGAAATCTTGAGAGTTTTAAAAGTTGGTGCTTATGCTTATGTTGGGGGTGGATTTGGAAATGCCACACTGCGTGATGAGATTAAAGTAACAATGAAAGAACGAAATCCAAACTGGAATAAATCTTTTAGCAGTAAGTTTAAAGCCGAAAAAGATGCACTACCAGAAATTGTGAAATCACTCAATCCCACTTACCACCAGATTATCGATGATGACAGTGGTTTTTGGGTTTTAATGATGAAGTAAACAGGCAGAAAAATGTACGCAATATTAGATAATGCAGAACTGTTACTTGATTATGGGATTATTGGTGTACTTATCTTGATGAGTATAGTCACTTTTACCCTTTTGTTTGAGCGTTTATATTTTTACTCTAGTGTTAAGATCGATACTTATTCACACCGCGATGCACTGGAGATGAAACTTACAGACAATCTCAACATACTTAGTGCTATAGGAGCAAATGCTCCTTATATAGGTTTACTTGGGACAGTCCTTGGAATCATGCTCACTTTTTATACCTTAGGAGATACTGGAAGTATCGATTCTAAAAAAATCATGATGTCACTCGCTCTTGCACTCAAAGCAACTGCTATGGGATTAATCGTCGCTATACCAGCTATTGTTTTTTACACTTTTTTAATTAGAAAAGTTGAAAAAATTCTCACGAGCTATGACATAGCAAATGAGATATAAAAGTAACTCTTATGGCGAAATGTAAAAAAACACCCAAACGTTTTGATCAGATAAATGTGATCCCTTTTATCGACATTATGCTTGTACTATTAGTAATGGTTTTAACAACAGCAACTTTTGTAAAACAAGGGATCATTCCAGTTGATCTACCCCAAGCACAAGCACAAAAGAAACAAGATAAACCTAAAGAGCTTAATATCTACATAGATAATACTGGCAAGATATTTTTAGATAAAGAGGAGCTAACTCTTGAAAAGTTAGAGGAGCATCTCAAAACCGTTGATAAAGATACAAATATCATCCTTCGCAGTGATAAACAATCAAGATTCCAAGACTTTGTAAGTGTGATGGATATCTTAAAAAAGTTAGAGCATGAAAAGCTCTATATAGTTACAAAAGAACAATAAAGGAAAAACTATGCAAAACCAACAAAATTGTAACAACAGTAAAATTACATCATTTACGCAACTTGGTGAAACACTTAGCCCACCTTCTACTCCCCGTTTTGGCGGTGAAGAGATTCGTGTCGTGGAGTCAATGATCGACATCATATTTCCACCTGTGCCATTTCCATCGAATAGAATCTTTAAAGCACTCGGTGAAGAAAAGATTAGAGATATGGTGCGCTACCATCATGCACTGCTTTTAAAAACTACGATCAAAACCATTTTTCCAAGTAATCCAGAAGCACTAAACCTCGCCATAGAAAAAAGTGCAGACTTTTTTGTCGAAGCTTTAGGAGGAGGAGATGTTTTTACAAGTCAACATGGAGAGCCACACCTTAGAATGCGTCATTTTAAAGTACCAATCACTGAAAATGATCGTGAAATCTGGTTGGCAATGTACAAAAAAACACTCAAAGAGATCACTTTCCCAAAAGAGCTTTTAGAGGAGTTTTGGAATTGGATCGAACCGCTTTCAATCCGTATGATTAACCGTCGTACAAATATGAGTGCTATCCCCCGCCATTATTGGCATACAGTAAAAAAAGAGTTTTAAACAATGGAGGAAATTATGAAAAAAAGGAAAATACTCCTCTCTCTTATCACACTTTCTTTACTTGCAAGTGATCTGCTTTACGCAGATTCTAGCGATATAGTACTAGAAAAAGCAGAAGTAAGTACACAGATTGAAGAGGAGTCTAACATAGGCGAAATAAGTAGTGTAAGTGCTGAGGAGATCAAAGTTACAAGCAGTGCAGAACTGTTGAACCCTTACAAAGCTATATCTCTTGAAGCAGGTGTAGATATACGTACGAATGATCCTTTTGGGATGAGTGTTACACACAAAATCAGAGGAAAAGCAGATAGAAATATAGGAGAGACATTAGAGGGTTTACCACTTAAAGGTATAGGACCTGGTGGTGGGCTTTCAACAATGGTTGATATTGAAAATATTAAGAGTATTAGTATTGAAAAAGGTGCTATTAAGGCCGATAGCGGTTTTGGTTATGGAAGTGATAATGGTATGGTAAACATGCAAATGAAAAGACCATTAAATGAATTTTCAGCAGAACTCAAACAAGCATTTGGAAGTTATAATTTTTCAAAAACATATCTTCGAGTAGATAGTGGTGAAGTAGCTAACACAGCAAAATTTTTTCTCTCAGGTTCCTATACACAAGCAGATAAGTTTAAGGGTGAAGGAAAATCTCCTAAAAGAAAAAATTTCGCATTTGGTGTAGCAAGTACTTCAGATCAAAAAATCAAATGGGAAATTTATGGTATCTATAACGATGAGCAAAAACATAGTTATAAAGGGTTGACATATGATCAAAGTAAAGACCTCTCTAGATACAAAGATGCTGATTACAATACAGAGTTAACTGGAGATGCTACATCTGATGCTCAGTATTATGATCACAACAAACAAGACTTTCAAACATATACACTTTTTGCAAAAGTTGAAGTCCCCCTCTCTTTAGACGATACAGTGAGTTTTCGTCCCTATTTTTTAAATGACAAAGGATACAGCTACTCATCAAGTGGGAACAAAGTTATCGACTGGATTGTAGATCATGATACTTTTGGAGCTGTTTTAGAGTATACCCATACATTTGACAATGCTAAAGTAAAAGCTGGATACTGGTACCAAGAGGATGAACCTCCTGGACCTCCAACAAGTAGAAAACTACGCACTGGTGATGATTTGGAGTTTATAAAATGGGAACGCATTATTAAAGTAAGACAAAATCATAAATTTAGTGCACCATTTTTAACCTATGAGCAAACCTTTGGCAATACTATTGTAGAAGCTGGTTTAAAATACCTCTGGTTAACTTCCCCATCTCTTGTCAGTTACAACACTACTGGTATAGGTGATGTGAGTTATGAAGAAGCTTTAACACAAGTCTCAGATATAGACTTTAAACTTCGCGCAAATACCTATGAGATTTTTTTACCAAATATAGGTGTAACTCATTTTTTAAATGAAAATTCTTCGCTTAAAGCAAGTTATGGTCGCAACTACAATACCCCTAGCTATGGTTTTGGTGGGAGTATGATTAAGTACTTTACAAGTTCAGCTGTAAATAAAGACTTAGCCAAAATGCAAGAGATGTGGGCTGCTCTTAAACCTGAAGAATCAGATAATTTTGATCTAGGCTATAAATATGAGGGGTTAAAAACAAATTTTGCATCGACACTCTTTTACTCACAAGTGAAAAATGTAGGGGGAAATTTTTATGATCCAATCTTAGACTATACTTATCAACAAAACACGGCAAAAGCAGAATCGTATGGTTTAGAACTTAGTGGAGCATACAACTTTAGCCCTACATTGCTTCTAAGGGGTGCAGCAACCTACAACCATTATGCTTTTACAACAGATATTGAGTCTTCCTCTGGTGCATATATACAAACAAAAGGGAATCAACTCCCAGATGTGCCACTGTTTTTTGCAAATATCTCTGCTGAATATAGCCTTGCAGGGTACAAAATTGTCCCAATTGTGCGTTATTTAGGGAAAAGATATGTGGATGTTGAACACCAATACACAATTGATCCACACTATCTGATGGATATCTCGATCAACAAAGAGTTTATACTTACAAAAGATCAATCACTCCAGCTTTCACTAGCGTGTACAAATCTGTTTGACAAAGCATACATTTCAACTTTTTCAGCTTCAGAACTCAATGTTAAACCTGACATCTCTTATACAGTAGGTGCACCGAGAACTGTTTTTGGTTCAGTGAGTTATAAGTTTTAAAATGCGTATATTATTTTTAGTTTTTTTCTTTATAGAGTCTCTTTTTGCAACAACTCAAAGCTCTTATGCTAAAGATTTTCTTGGCAAAGAGTTTATACAAAAAGATACCCTGCAAAGAATTGCTATTACATGTTATGGAGGAGCTTTACAAGAAATATCACTCTTTCTAGATCCAAAAACGATTGTAGCGCATCCAGGGACACAAAGATTTTCTTTTTTTGCACAAATATTTCCAAAATTAGAGAGCATACCAACAATTGGGACATTTAATGAAATTAATTTTGAAACTCTTTTAAAACTTAAGCCAGATATAGTGTTTGCAGGAGTTACATCTTTACCTACAAATAAACGTATTGAAGAGTTTGGCATTGAAGTTTTTACCCTTGGAATCGGTAAGCACAATATCGATTCATTATTACAAGAATTTAGAAATGTTGGTATATTAACAAATCAGCAAACAAAAGCATCTAAACTTATAAACTACTGGCAATTACAGTTGAATTATATACAGACACATATCCCTGCAAAACCATTCCAAAAAAAAGTATTTTATGTCAATGGAACAAATAAGCTTTCTAGTGAAGGCAAATATATGTGGGGGAATGACTTTCTAACCAAAGCTGGAGCTATCAATATTGTTGAAAATTTTGAAGGAAAAACAGATATATCAGTTGAAAAGCTCATCGCTTTTAATCCAGACATCATTATTCTTTCCAACAATAAAAGTGCTTTTTTATCACCACAAGAATTAGCTCAAAACAATATTTATAAAAATGTAAAAGCTGTTCAAAATCAGCAGGTTTATGTGTCTCCTGTTGGTGGATTTTGGTGGGATAGACCTTCTCCAGAAGCTATTTTAGGAATCATGTGGTTAAGTAAAGTTTTATACCCAAAAGAGATGAAAGGTTTAGATTTATCTAAAGAGACAAAATACTTTTTTAAAACTTTTTACAATTATTCACTAACTAACCATGAATATAAAAACTTTTTTTATCATAAGGAGATACAATGAAACTAGGAATTTTTCTATTAACTGAGAGTTATCATGCAAATTCCCATGCAGCAATTTTAAACGATACAGAGTTAGCCATATATGCAGAATCTTTAGGGTTTGATGAAGTTTGGTTTGCCGAACACCATTTTAACTCTTTTAGTGTTATCCCAAACCCCTCACTTATGATGGCATATGTAGCAGCCAAAACTTCAAAAATCCGTATAGGAAGTGCTGCATTTTTAGCACCTTTTTATCAAAGTGTGCGACTTGCAGAAGAGATAACTACACTCGATAATCTTTCAAACGGTCGCATTAACGCTGGATTTGCCAAAGGGGGATTTGCCCCAGATATAAAAAACTTCTCCGTTAGTGCCTCAGAACTTCGAGAAAAGATGTTTGCTACTGTCGAAGAGATACAAAAAACTATCTATGACAAAGAGGAGTTACACCCTAAATCTCTACAAAAAAAGATACCTTTTTACATTGCAACTTTTTCCTCTATAGAGACTCTTGAATTTGCAGCAAAACATCGTCTTGGACTTATGTTTTCTCAAGGAGCTACACTTGAAGAGTGTGAAGAAGCTATAACGTTTTATAAAAAGATAGCTGGTGTTGCACCAGAGGTTGTTTTGATGCGTGTATTTTATGTTTCACACAATGCTAAAGAAGCATATGAAAATGCTGTTGTAGCAACTGATCATTTTGTAAAATCTATGCGCAGTTTAAAATCTTTTCAAAAACAACCAAGTTTCAATCAAAAAAACTACAACACACTTCTTGAGCAACGTTACCAGTTTTTTGATGCAAAAAAGTTTATGAGTTGTGCACTTGTAGGAAATGTAAAGGAGTGTACACAGCAAATTTTAGAAATTAAAAGGAGGATAAAAAAATTACACCTAGTACTTAAGCCTGCATCTATCGATGCCAACCGAATTAGAAAAACACTCAAACTCTTCCATGAAGAGATTCAACCAAAGATTTAAAAGGAAAACAAATGAAAACTACAGCAAGAAATGAATTAAACGGCTCAATTGTACAGATAAAACATGGACAAGTTATAAGCGAAGTAGAGATGTCTATCTCACCAGAGATATCAATTCTCGCAACTATCACAAATGATGCTACAAAATCTCTTAATTTAAAAGTTGGAGAAGATGTATCTGCGATCATAAAGTCATCTCATGTACTTTTAAGTAAAGAAGAACTTCGTACAACTGCACGAAATAACTTTTTAACTACCATTAAAGAGATTATCCCTGGAGCAGTAAACTGTGAAGTAAAACTTTCAGTTGGAGAGCAAACTTTATGTGCAATCATCACAAATGACTCATGTAAAGAGCTTAATCTTAAAACTGGTGATGAAGTATATGCATTTTTCAAAGCTTCGAGTGTAATACTTTTTGCATAATCTAAGGGGTATATTATGAAAAAAAAGGTTTTATTTTTATCGGTTTTGAGCTCTGTACTTTTAGCAGATACTTATGAACTTGGTCAAGTAAATATAAAAACGAACATTAATGATATCAATATATTTGAAGAGCAAATTACCGAGGATTCTATCTCGCAACAAAACTCTTTTACGATTAATGATGCACTTGATAGTATCAGTGGTATCAATCAAGATCTTCAAGGTGGACGTGGCGAATCAACACTCTATATTCGTGGTTTTGATGCAAGACGTATCGGTGTATTTATAGATGGTATTCCAATCTCTGTCCCTTATGATGGAAATTTTGATTATGCAAGATTTTTAACAGGTGATATCTCACAAATTGATGTTTCAAAAGGATACTCTAGTGTTGCATTTGGAGCAAATACTATGGGTGGTGTCGTAAACATCGTTTCAAAAAAACCTACAAAAACTTTAGAGGGAAATTTAAAAGCGACACTTGTTCTAGATTCTGATGCTAAAGTAGCACGTCATATAGAATCTCTTAATGTAGGTACAAGACAAGAAAACTTTTATGCACAACTCAGTGCTGCGTATTCAAAACAAGACCATTATCGTATCAGTGATGAGTTTGAAGGTACAAGTACTCAACCAGCGGGAGAGCGTCTTCGAAGTGAAAACGAGGATAAAAAAGTATCTTTTAAAGTTGGTTACGTAGCTGATGATGCGAGTGAAATCGCTCTAAACTATGCCAATCAAAAAGGGCAAAAACAACAACCTCCTGTAGCAGATACAGAGTATGCAAAAAATAAAAATTGGGACTGGCCATATTGGGATAAAGAAACTATCTCAGTTACAGGACAAAAAAACTTTGAATCAAGCTACCTAAAAGCTCTTGCTTATTATGATAAGAGTAAAAACTCTCTTTACTCATATGATGATAGTACTTTTACGACTATGAATACAGGTAAAGCATGGAAAAGTCGTTATGATGACTATAGTTATGGAGCACGTTTAGAATATGGCTTAGAACTCAGTACTAATCTACTTACACTAGCAGCAAACTATAAAAAAGATGTTCACCGAGGTTATGATATCTCTAAAACAGATGATAGTGCAACCTTACAAGAGCGTTATGAAGATCATACGATCTCTTTGGGTATTGAAGATAGTTATACAATCAGTAAAGATTTTGAACTTTTAGCAGGTATCAGTTACGATACTAGAAAAGCTGATGACATCTATGATACTACAACAGCGTATCAAGATATGCTAGAAAAGACTACTCAACATAGTGTAAATCCACAAGCAGCATTGATATATACAATTGATGATAGTTCAAAACTTAGAGCGAGTGTAGTTTCAAAAACATATATGCCAACTATGAAAGATAGATACTCTAGAAAACTTGGAACTGCTGTACCAAATCCTGATCTTAAAAGTGAGCATTCACTCCAGTATGAACTTAGCTATACAAAAAGAGTAAATAACCTTTTAGGACAAATCAACGGTTTTTATACACGTGTTGATGATGCTATTCAAAGTGTAGTATGGGATCAAAACTCTTCCCTCAAACAAAACCAAAATGTAGGAACATTTAATCATATAGGGTTAGAACTTGAACTCACATACAAAACAAATGACTTAGAAGTTGGTGGAAACTATACATATCTCAAAGTTAAAAATACAAAAGATGAGAGTGTAAAACTTGTTGATGTACCAAAACATCAACTCTTTTTATTTGCCGAGCAGAAATTTTTGGAAGATTTTTCACTCTATGGAGATATGAAGTTTAGAAATGGAGCCTATGAACAAAAGTTAGATTACTCCTATGTTACAAACCCAAGTATGACAGTGTTTGATATCAAAGCAACTTATAAGCCGATAGATTCTTTAACTACAGAGATTGGTATCAAAAATCTAACAGATGAACTAATACGTTACGATATGGCATATCCAATGGCTGGACGTGAATTTTTCGCTTCTTTAGAGTATACATTTTAAAGAAACAAGATGAAAAAATATACAACATATATAGCTATAGATGATACTGATGAGTTAAACTACCATACATCAACTGGAAAAATTGCTTTAAACATTCAACAACAACTTGAGAGTACTTTTTCTTTACAAACATCTGTTTTAACAAGACATCAGCTACTTATGGATGCAAAAGTACCTTACACCTCTCACAATAGTGCGATGTGTTTTGGTATCACATCACACAATTACAATCTAGAAGATATCAAAAAGTTTATTATAGAGAGTGTTACCAATCAAGCAGCTAACTCCTCTGCTCCTGGTATATGTATATGTAGTGAACAAAATATTACCAATAAAGAGACTTTCATTGAGTATGGTTTTGATGCAAAAGATATAGTTTTAGATATTGAAAAAGCTTTTAAAATCGCTAAAGAACAAAATATTTTTCTTTTAGGATTAAAAGAAAACAAACAGGGAGTTATCGGTGCTTTAGCAGCTGTTGCGTTAAGAATTTCTGGTAATGATGGTGCTCTAAAAGGTGCATTAAAGCTACAAAAAGATTATACCTCATACAATGAAATTATGCAGTATAACTATTTTGATAAAATCGAACTTCTAGATCAGACATCTATAGATACCTCTGTAAAAATTTATACAAAAGAAGGGTTAAAAGCACTTTACCTCAACCATCAAAAAGTTTTACTAGTTGAAAAAAAAGATGACTGTTATACTCCTCTTGAAAAAGAGAAAATTTTACACTACCGAGTAAAAAATGCAAACTAAATCTTTTTTACGTCTTTACACTGTTGTACTTATGGGATTTTTCATCTTTGGAGTAGTGCTCAGCGGAATATTTATAGAGTATGGATATTTTGATATCCACAAACTTCTAGCTGGAATTTTCATATTTGTTCTACTCATACATCTTTATTTGAGAAAAAGAAAAATCAAAAAAATGGTTCTTGAATTTTGGTATGCACTACACCATAAAAAAGTAGAACAAACATCTAAAGATCAATTCTGTAAAAATCTTAAAAATGAGACTGTAGAGGAGTTATGCAAACAGTTAAATATTGATTTTAGAGTCTTAAGAGCAAGACTTTTACAACGAGATATAGTCATAAAAAGTAAAGATCATTCTTTAGAGGAGTTAGCCCTTTATAGTAATTATGATCCTTTTGAAATAGCCTCTTTAATTTTGGCTATTGCTTTACATTTTAACAAGGAGACAAAATGTTTTTAGAGCCAATAGACTTCGCTCAAATGTACATAGAACACAAAAAAAATACTATCTTCAAAGGAAAAAATCAAAAAGACTGGGATGCCAAATCAAAAGAGATGGCACCCTCTATGCAAAAATCATCCTATGTTGATGAGTTTATCTCAAAAATGGAGATTAATTCTGAAGATGTTATCTTAGATATAGGGTGTGGACCAGGTACATTAGCCATTCCTCTTGCAAAAAAAGTAAAACAGGTTATAGCCATAGACTTTTCAAAACAAATGTTAGAAGAGTTGGAAAAATATGCTAAAGATGAAGGAATTACAAATATCACAACTTATCATATTGGTTGGGAAGATGATTGGTCATTTTTACCTCATATAGATATAGCCGTTGCTTCAAGAAGTATGGAGGTAAGCGATATGCAAAAAGCACTTTTTAAGATGAGCTATATTGCTAAAAAAGCGTGTTATCTTACATATAAAGTTGGTGGGAGTTATGTAGATATGGATATCGTAAACTATATACAAAAGCCTATTGTAAAAAAACCTGATTATTGGTATATCCCTTTAATCTTATACACAAAAGGTTATTTGGCATCTATTGCGTATATCGCAACAAAAGGGAGTATAAAAAGTTATACAAAAGAGAGTTTTGTTTCATCTCTTCGTTGGAGTTTTGGCTCACTGAGTGAGGCCGAAGAGGAAAAGGCAAAAGAGTATTTTGATCGCTTCATTGAAAAAGAGCAAAAGCATCCTAAACCTTTTAAATGGGCATTTATTAGTTGGAAAGTATAATAAGAGCATGAAAAAGTTTTTACAAGGACTCTGTGGCGGAGCAATTATCGCAACTTTAGCTGGACTTATCGGTTTAGGTGGTGCAGAATTTAGATTACCACTTTTAAAAAGTGTATTTCAACTCAAAACTTTAAAAGCTGTCATACTTAACAAAGCCACATCTTTGGTCGTTGTATTTTTTGCACTTCTTTTTCGCTCATACGAAATCCCTTTAGAACAACTATGGGAATATAAGACAATTATTTTCAACTTACTCTTTGGCTCCATGATAGGTGCTTGGCTTAGTGCAGGTTTTGCTATGAAAATAGATGAAGTGCTCTTAGATAAGTTTATCTTTGTATTACTCCTTTTTCTCGCAGGTGTTTTGTTGTTAGAGCATCTCTACTTAGATCACAATACCACACCATTATTTGAAACTTTTTATCTCCAAATAACAGCAGGTGTACTTGCTGGATTTTTTATCGGCGCTGTTGCTTCGATACTTGGAGTTGCAGGTGGTGAGTTACTTATACCAGCTATCATCCTTTTATATGGTGTTGATATAAAACTAGCTGGGAGTTTATCTCTTGCTATTAGTTTACCTACGATGATTATAGGTTTTACAAGGTATACACGGAGTGAAGCTTTTATTGTTTTAAAAGAGGAACGAAATTTATTTATCGCTTTAGCCATTGGTTCTCTAATTGGAAGTGCATTGGGTTCAGCAATGTTATGGATAGTTTCGAGTGATGTATTGATTTTGTTATTGTCATTGATATTGGTCATATCTGCATATAAGAGTTTTCATCATCAAAAAAAGCACTAAATTGATATAAATTTTGGTATCATTTGAGGATGAAAACAATACTATTTATCCTTTTATTTATCTCTTGTGTTTTTGCTGCAGAGATCGAAACTGATTACAAAACACTTAACTCGAAAATTGATGCAATATCACCAACTTTGAGTGCAGAAGAGAAAGTAGCTCTTTATTATCTTGTCCTCTCAACCCATGACAAAATAACATCAGCACTTAGCCTTGATGAAACAAAGGTTAGCTCACTTGATTCTCTACAAACAAAAACATTATCTCAGATAGAAACTTTAAACACTAAAGTAGATAAAAAGAAACTCCAAGAGATAAAAGAACTCTACAAAAAGATAAATGCCGAGGCAAAAGAGCTTATCGCACAACAAAAACCTCAAAACGTAACAGTTGTGTATAAAGACAAGGTTGTTTACAAAGATAAAGTTGTAACACAAAACTCTTGGGGTTATACAATCTTGTTTTCAATCGTTACATTAGTTATCGGTTTTATAGCTGGATTTTTTATGCAAAAATCGATTAAAAATGATGAAGACACAACACCTTTACAAGAGCAATATAAACGAGAAAATGAAGAGTTACAAACACAAATCACTTCACTTCAAGCATCACAAGACACTACACAACAAGAGTTAGAGTTCCAAACTTTAGAGACAAAAAGTATGCAATCATCTTATGAAATAAAACTCACAAATTTGCAACAGCAATTTGATGAAGAAAAAACAAATTTAGATGAGCAACTCTCCACTATCAAAGAACAACTTGCAACTGAACACAAAACGAATAAAGCCTTACGTGCAGAATTAGATAGTTGTCAAGTTGATGAGCACTCAAAAGAGGAGGAGATTTTTGAGTTTGATGAGCGCCTCATAGCTTTACAGAATCAAAGCAAAGATATTAACTCCGTGTTAGATACCATTGCAGATATAGCAGATCAAACAAACCTTTTAGCACTCAATGCTGCTATAGAAGCTGCACGAGCAGGTGAACATGGTCGTGGCTTTGCAGTTGTAGCTGATGAAGTTCGTAAACTTGCAGAGCGTACTCAAAAGACTTTAAGTGAAGTAAAAGTGGAGGTTTCAGCCATAGTTGATGGCATAGCAAATCTCAAAACTTGACTTTCATAAACGTAATAGTGTAAAATTACAACAAAAATTTCTTAAGAAATACTTCTTTCTCACATCACAATCACAACAATCAAGGTAGACACTTACATGAGCGAAAATACGCAATCACAACCCCGCAAAAACAACAAGCCAAATAACAAAAACAACAATAACTCAAAACGTACACATACACCTGTAAGTGGTTCAAGTGTTGAAGAGTTACGTACTAAAAGTATTGAAGAGTTAGTAGCTCTTGCAACTGAGCTTGAAGTTGAACATCCAAATGAACTCAAACGTCAAGATGTAATCTTTGAGATATTAAAAGCACAAACTGCACAAGGTGGTTACATCCTCTTTAGTGGAATACTAGAGATTATGCAAGATGGATACGGTTTTATCCGTTCAATCGATAAATCATTCAATGAATCAATCAACGATGCGTATGTATCTAACACGCAAATCCGCCGTTTTGCACTAAGAAACGGAGACGTTGTAACTGGACAAGTTCGCCCTCCAAAAGATCAAGAAAGATACTATGCACTTATTAAGATAGAAGCTGTAAACTCACTCCCGCCTGAAGAGTCTAAAAAACGTCCACTTTTTGATAACTTAACTCCTCTCTACCCACAAGAACAACTCAAACTAGAATACCGTGAAAAAGGTTTAACAGGTCGTATGATGGACCTTTTTGCACCTATTGGTAAAGGGCAAAGAAGTTTGATTGTTGCACCTCCACGTTCAGGTAAAACAGAACTTTTAAAAGAGATCGCTCATGGTATTACACATAACCACGCTGAAGTTGATCTGATGGTTTTACTTGTTGATGAGAGACCTGAAGAGGTTACAGATATGGAGAGAAGTGTAAAAGGTGAAGTATATAGTTCAACTTTTGACATGCCTGCAAAAAACCACGTTAAAGTTGCTGAGATGGTGATCGAAAAAGCAAAACGTCGTGTGGAACTTGGTCGTGATGTGGTCATTTTACTTGACTCGATCACTCGTCTTGCTCGTGCGTACAATACTGTTACACCTTCAAGTGGAAAAGTGCTCTCTGGTGGTGTAGATGCAAATGCACTTCATAAACCAAAACGTTTCTTCGGTGCTGCACGTAACATCGAAAAAGGTGGCAGTTTAACGATCGTTGCAACGGCACTTATCGACACTGGAAGTAGAATGGATGAAGTTATCTTTGAAGAATTCAAAGGTACTGGTAACTCTGAGGTTGTTCTTGATCGTAAAATTGCAGACAGAAGAATCTTCCCTGCTATTGATATCCTTAAATCTGGTACACGTAAAGATGATCTACTCATTGGCGCAGATACACTACAAAAAGTATTTATTTTACGTCAAATGCTACATAAACAAGATGATGAAGTTGAAGCGCTCAAATTTATCTATAACACTATGGGTAAAAAAGAGACAAACGCTGAGTTTTTAGAGAGTATGAATTCGGATAAATAAGGCGGATTGCACAATGAAAATCGGCGTTTTTGATAGCGGTATTGGTGGTTTAACAGTTGTAAAATCACTACTAGAACATCAACTTTTTGAAGAGATTGTTTACTACGGTGATACAGCCCGTGTACCGTATGGTTCAAAAGATAAAAACACTATTATCCGCTACGGGATCGAAGCGGTTGAAATGTTTAAAAACTTTGAACTTGACATGATCGTAGTAGCGTGTAATACTGCTAGTGCTTATGCACTTAATGATATGAATGCAACTGCATCATGTCCAGTTATAGGTGTTGTTGAAGCTGGAGTTTTAGCTTGTGCAAATGTTTTAGAAGATAAAAATGCAAATATTTTAGTGCTTGGTACAAAAGCGACTGTGCGATCAAAAGCATACGAAAATGGTCTTAAATCCCTACAGTTTAATAATGTAAATTCACTTGCCACTCCTCTTTTTGTCCCTATCGTAGAAGAAGAGCTAGGAGAGAGTGAAATCTTAGATGTAACAATGAAACACTACTTCAAAGATGTTACATCTCCTGATGCACTTATACTTGGATGTACACACTTTCCAATCATTGAAAGACAACTCCAAAACCATTTTGGGCAGAATACAAAACTGATCCACTCTGGCGATGCAATCGTAGAGTACCTCAATCAAAAATTTGATTTGAGTGAAAAATACCCTGAACCAAAACTTCAATTTTTTGCCTCAGACAACCCTGAAGCACTTCGCCAAATAGCACACAAGTGGCTTGGACTATGAAACGCGTCTCCCTTTTTGGTTATGGAGTTACTACAAAAGCTTTGGGTAGTAAAATAAAAAATGCCGTTTTTTACGATGACAATGTAAAAGAGCCATATTTTGATGAAAACAATTTCATTATCCGTCCTTCAAATGAGTTTAATCCCGATTTTTCAGACTTAGAGATACCCTCACCCGGAATACCACCACACCATCCACTCATAAAAAGTGCAAAACACCTTATAAGTGAGTATGACTACTTTAAAGATGTGATGAACTTAAAAATCTGGATCAGCGGAACAAATGGAAAAACTACCACTACACAGATGATGCAACATCTCTTAGAAGATAAAAAAAGTGTAGCGGGTGGGAATATTGGTACACCTCTTGGAGCGCTTGATGGCAAAGCACCTATTTGGATACTAGAAACAAGTTCTTTTACAATGCACTACACAAACGAGGCTACACCAAATATCTATGTACTTTTACCACTTAGCCCCGATCATCTCTCGTGGCATGGAAATATGCAAGAGTATGTCAATGCAAAACTAAAACCACTTAGTATGATGAAAAAAGGCTCAACTGCCATCATCCCTGAGGCTTATAAAGATATCCAAAGCCAAGCGAACATCATCACTTATAAAAATGAAGCAGACTTGGCTGAACAATTTGGCATAAACATCGAAAAAGTAAACTTCAAAGGGGCATTTTTAATGGATGCTCTTTTGGCTATAGCTGTAGATAAAATAGTTTTTGATCGAATTGAATATGGCAAAATAAATAGCTTTGTTCTCGATCCACATCGCCAAGAGGAGTTTTACGATGCTCAAAAACGCCTCTGGATAAACGATACAAAAGCAACAAACTTAGATGCGACGATCGCTGCTGTAAAACGCTACGAAGATCAGTATATTCATCTTATATTGGGCGGGGATGATAAAGGAGTTGATCTTAGTGAACTTTTTGAGTTTTTACAAGACAAAAATTTAAAAATCTATGCGATTGGATCAAATAAAGACAAACTAATGACACTCGCACAAAACTACCATATTAGCGCACACAAATGTCAAAACTTAGTCAATGCAGTACATACGATAGATCAAAACCTAAAAGCCAACCAAGTAGCCCTACTCTCCCCAGCAGCTGCAAGTTTAGATGAATTTCAATCATATGCTCATAGAGGGAATTTATTTAAAGATACTATAGCACAACTCTAAAACTACAAACAAAATAAATTTATTTTTATTAAGATATAATCTCAGTTATTCATTATAAAAAAGGGTTCGTATGTTGTGGCTAATTTCAATAATAATCTTAGGGATAATTTTCTTTGTACAACTAGCAAACTTTGATTTTGAGAATGCTTTAGCTGTTGGTATACTCATGTTTATTATCACCATCTTCAAGTTACTTTTGGGAAATAAAACACTTTCAGACAAAGTATTTATTCTTGAAAAAAAGCTAGAAGCTTTAGAGAAAAAGTTTGAGCAAGGGATCATACATTCTCAAAAAGAAGAAACTGAAACAAAACAAGCAAAAGTGACAAAATCCAAAGCATTAGAAGTCGAAAAAACAACACAAACTACAATGGTAGAGGCACCACAACCTTTACAACAAAAAATACAACCAACATCTGTTGAACAAGAACAATTTCAAAAAACAATTCCCCAAATACATCCTAACCCTATAGAGATCGCTATAAGAAAACTTATCACTTATTTTACAATTGGTAATCCACTTGTAAAGATTGGTGGTGTCATCCTCTTTTTTGGTCTTTCGTTTTTAATCAAATTTGCAGTAAATAATGATATGGTAAGTGTAGAGTTTGGTCTTCTTAGTGTTATGATTTTTGCTATAGGTCTCATTGGTGTTGGATATAAACATAGAAAACGTGAAGGGTATTTTGGTCTTATATTACAGGGGATTGGTATAGCAGTCTTTTATCTTGCTATTTTCTCCGCAGCAAAATTTTTCTCAGTCATCCCATTCTCTGTAGCATTGGGGATTATGATAATAACTGTTATTTTTGCGACATTATTAGCAATTATCCAAGATGCTTTTTATCTTGCTATTTTTGCAACTGCTGGTGGTTTTTTAGCCCCTATTCTTACATCAACAGGAGATGGTAGTCATATAGTGCTTTTTAGTTACTATGCACTGCTTAATCTTAGTATTGCAATTATCGCTTGGTACAAATCGTGGCGAGTACTTAATCTCATTGGCTTTGCTTTTACATTTATAATTGGGACGCTCTGGGGTGTAACAAAATACCAAAGTGAATTTTTTGCGACAACAGAACCATTTTTAATTCTCTTTTTTCTACTCTATGTTGTAATTTCAGTATTCTTTGCACATAGAACAACATTTAAGCTCAAAGCATACGTTGACTCTGCACTAGTATTTGGTGTTCCTAGTGTTGCTTTTGGTTTACAAGCATCAATCAGTGAGGCAATTCCATACCTTTTAGCATATTCATCACTTGGTGCCGGAGCTATATATATTTCATTAGCTTGGTGGTTGAGAAATAAAGAAAAGTTCTCTCTCTTAGCAGAGTCTTTTTTAGCTCTTGGGATCATATTTTTGAGCCTTGTCTTTGCTTTTGCTCTCTCACCTGAGATTAGTGCTGTTATCTACGCTCTAGAATCAAGTGCTGTCATTTGGATATCATTACGTCAAGATAGACTCTACGCCCGTATATTTGCTCTTGGGCTTGAAGCTTATGCAGTTGTCACATACATCAATGAAAATATAAATTATTTTCATAGTACACAATACACTCCTTTTTTAAATAAGGTGTATCTTGGCTACTTCATCCTCTCTATTGCTACACTTCTAAGTGCTTTTGTCTATGAAAAATACAAAGATAAAACTAAAAAATTTGAACACTATTTTCACATACCACTCTTGATACTTGGTTTATTACTATGGATAGGTTCTGGATTTGATCAAGTGAGTGCTCCTGAATTTGGACTTATCTTTTTAAGTATCTCAGCACTTATTTTTATGTTTATTGCCACACGTTACACTTGGCAAACGATGAACTATGCACTGGAGCTTTTCCTTCCAATTTCATTACTTTTAATTGTTGCAACTCAAGAACAACTCAGTCATATGTTTGCAGGTTACAATCTCTTAGCTATTCCTCTATTTTTTGTAGTACTTTACACCCTATTGTATAAAGTCCAATTCAAACTTTCTTACTATTGGCATGCTATAAGTTTGTGGGCAATGATGATAATTTTATCTTTAGAGATGTTTTACCACATTAAGCAAATCTCTTTTACCATTGCCTATAGCACTTGGCCATTAGTTTTAATATTAGCTGTTTATATAGTTTTAAAACAAGCAAAATTTTGGCCACTCACAACCCAATATGAAAGTTATAAAAATCTCGGTATTGCTGGTTTAAGCGTTATGATGTTGCTATGGGAAGTAGGTGCATTTTTAGGCACAGCATCACTTAAAGTTATCCCATATATCCCTCTACTTAATCCTCTTGAATTGATGCAAGTAAGTGTTATTATAACACTTCTACTTTGGCTCAAAAGTAAAAATATTGAACGTTCATTACTCTTAAAATTCATTGCAGGTGCGTCGTTAATATTTATCACTATATTTTGGGCACGTTTAGTTCATTATTATGGAGATATCCCTTACAATATTGATACTTTACTACGAAATGGCGTCTTTCAAACAGGTATCTCAATTATTTATACGCTCATCGCTTTAGCTATTATTAGTTATTCAAAACGCAAACAATCTCGTCCTGTCTGGATAGTAGGAGCTGCACTTCTTGGAACTGTAATTTTTAAACTCATAATAGCAGATATGGCACAACGTGATTCACTGGAAAGAATTATCTCATTTTTAGTAGTTGGTGTACTTATCTTAGTTATTGGATATATTGCACCACTGCCACCAAAAAAAGAGGAACAAGAAAAAGTTAGAGGAGAGTAAATGAAAATCTTTTTAGCATTATGTATAACAATTATCTCATTAGAAGCAATAGAAAAAAATGACTTTGTATATGAACGTGCAATTAATACAAATGCGACACAAGGGTTTGTAAAAGTTCAAATACCTGTCACACTTTACGACCATCTAAGTTCATCTTCTATGAATGATCTTGCAATTATAGATGCAGATAATAAAGTAATGCCATACTCCATAGAAAAAATAACTCTCACAAAACAAGATACACAAAAACACAACTTACCATTTTCCCTTTTTAAAACTATAAAAGAGCAAAAAAACAACTCTTTAGATATTAAATATCAAGGAACATCTATCAACTTCTCTGAAAATAAACAAATCAATGATGAAGATTACATTGTAGATGCTTCGATAATGAAAGATGGTATAGATTACTTACAAATCAAGAGTGCTGATAGTGAATATATGCTCCAAACAACTGTAGCGTGTAGTGATGATTTACTTCATTGGTACACTATCACAAACTCACAAATGCTTGCAAACATTACTATGCAAGAGAGCAAAATTCTCAAAGAACGTTTAAATCTTTTTACTCATAGTTGTAAGTATCTTAAAATCCATACTCAAAAACCACTCAATTTTAATTATATCCTTGCCGTTAAAACAAAAAAAGTTTTTAGTGAACCTGATCCAGTACAATTAGAGTTTCATAAAGTAAACAAGGGTATTGAGTTTACAATTCCAAAACAATTACCTATTCAAAATTTACAATTTATATTGCCAAAAAAAGAGCAGCTCTATAAACTCAAACTATACGCTAAAGATGATAATCAAAATACATGGCTTTATATAGATCATATGACCATTTATACACTTCAAAATGGAAAGCTCTCTCAATTAGAAAGTTCTTTAGTAACAAATCTAAGACACTTTCGTTTAGAAGCTACAGACAATTCTTATCTACCAGAAGAGTTACAACTTGCTTTTAAATATCATCCAACTGAACTTTACTTTTTAGCTCAAGGCAAAGCTCCTTACACTCTGGTGTATGATAGTATAAAACAACGCATTCCACAAACAAGTCTAAAAACTATGCGACAAGACAATACAGCAGCTTTAGCAACATTAGGTGAAGAAAAAGTTTTAAATATTGATGCAAAAAAGATAGAAAAAGAACCTGATTACACTGCCATACTTGTTTGGATTTCTTTAACAGTCGGAATTTTAATTTTAGGTTTTATGAGTTATAGACTTGTCAAAGAACTAAAAGAATAAACAAAGATACTAATAATCTTTTAACTCTTTAAATGCTAAAATCTCTACATCTATATACGTGGAGTCAAGTGTGAAAAAAACATCTGAAGTATTAGCGAGAAAATATCGTCCAAAGAACTTTGATGAGCTCATTGGTCAAGATACGATCGCACAAACTCTCTCACTTGCACTTGACTCTGAACGCCTCTCTCACGCTTACCTTTTTTCAGGTCTAAGAGGAAGCGGGAAAACTTCAACTGCACGTATTTTTGCAAAAGCACTCATTTGTGAGCAAGGGGTTTCACACCACCCTTGTGGCGTATGTGAAAACTGTGTTATGGCGATTGAAAATCGTCACATGGACATTATCGAGATGGATGGTGCATCAAGTCGTAAGATCGATGATATCCGCGATCTGATCGAGCAGACAAAATACCGCCCGGCAACTGCAAGATACAAAATTTTCATCATTGATGAAGTGCACATGCTTACAAAAGAGGCTTTTAATGCGCTTCTTAAAACGCTTGAAGAGCCACCTGAGTATGTGAAATTCATTCTTGCTACTACCGATCCGCTAAAACTTCCGGCAACTATTTTAAGCCGTACCCAGCATTTTCGTTTTAAAAGCATTGCAACAAACAAGATCGTAGAACATTTAGCTCATATTTTAAACCTTGAGGGGATTAACTACGAACACGATGCACTTGAAATTCTTGCACGTAGCGGGAGCGGTTCACTTCGTGACACCTTGACACTACTAGACCAAGCGATCATCTACTCAAAAAGTCATGTAGATATCCCAACTGTTACAGATATGCTTGGTCTTGTTGATCCGCAGTTTTTAGCGGAACTTTTTAACGCAGTCTTTGCAAAAGATTATGCAAAACTTGTTGAGCTTACAAAAACACTAGAAGATTACGATAGTGAGATGGTTGTAGATGAGCTGATCGCATACCTCAAAGAGAAAATGTACAACCACGATGCACTTTTTTCAACTCTTGTTCTTGATCGCTTCTTTAGAATTTTAAGCGATGCGAAGTACCTCTTTAGCATCAATGCTGATGGTTCTTTTGTACTTTCTATGATCTTTTTTAAAATGATCGAAGCACTTAAGATTAAAGAGATCGATCAGATGATCGAGTCTTTTGAAAAAGGATTAGCAAACCAAGATCTTCCAGTCTCAAAAATAAAGCTCCAAAGTACAACTCCAGAGATGGCTGTAAAACCAACTCCACAAGAGAGTGAACCTATCACAAATGTAGAAGTGACACCTGAGCCAGTGAGCATTCCTATTCAAGAAAGTATGCCAGAGCCTATTGCAGTTGTAAAACCACATCAAGCAAAATTTGATGCACTTGTAGCTGCTATCTCTGATCGAAACTTCGAACTTGGAGAGTGTTTTAAAAACAACATCACTTTTGTTTCGTTTGAAGATAACGTACTTACTTGGGAGAGTTGTGCTGGAGAAGAGTGTAAAAAATCTCTCAAATACGGTTACTCTGCGATCAAACAACTTGTACGTGAAACCTTTGGTTTTGAAACTCAAATCAAGGGGATAGCCTGTAGCAAATCAGCACAAGAGCTAGAGGTTGAAGTTCCAACACCACAGCCAGAGCCACAGATATCTGAAGAAGCACCACAAAGTGCTTCAACTGTTGCAGATGTTGAAGCTGGTGGTGGTGCGAGTTGTGTAACAAACTGTGACGAGCCATCACATCAGGATGAAGTAAACGGAACTGATATAACCCAAGAACCAATGATACAAAAAGCGATAGAGCTTTTTGAAGCGAAGAAAGTGACTGTGCAGTCGAAAATATAGATGATTATTTCTTTTTGTAAAGTCTTTTGACTATATTTTTTAAAAGCAATGAAATTTTTAAAAACTCTAAATTGTGGTGTATCTCTAGTTGTGCGTCATAGTTCTTATCATTTAACTCTTCTAAGTACAAAGTCAAAGCATTTATATCTTTATCGAGTTTAAAAACAAACTTTTTTAAGGCGTAGTAACTTACAACATATAAAATAAAAACAAGTTCAAAATAAGAAAACCAAAAATCTTTTGGAAGCTCTACACCTGCTAAAGTGTACTTTAGTACCAAGCCTATAATAATAAAAACAGCACTGAGGATGATAAACATGTGCATGTATATTCTATGTTGTATACTTAACATAGTTTATAACCAACTCCACGAACTGTTTGGATATAGTCTTTTGTTTTATCTGGATCGATCTTTTCTTTGAGTCTGTTTATAGCTACATTAACCGTTTTATACTGGTAGTTTTGTGAATCTTGCCAAACATTTTCAAGCAAGTAATCACGATCTAGTACACTATTTTTATTTGTAATAAACTCACATAGCAAATCAAACTCCAGTTTTGTAACCTCAACACTCTCTCCATCAACTTTTAACTCTCGCGTACTTTTATCTAACACCATATCTCTATAAGAAAGTTTTCCCTCTGCTACTTTTTTTGTTGTTCTTTTTAAAAGTGCTTTCACACGTAAAAGAAGTTCTTTCATGTTAAAAGGTTTAGTAATGTAATCATCTCCCCCTCTTAAAAATCCCTCTACTAAGTTTTCCTCTTTATCTTTTGCACTTAAAAATATTACAGGGACATCTATACCATCATCACGCAATTTTGCAACAAATTCACTCCCCTCAACACCAGGAAGGTTACGATCCATGATTAACAGATCGATCTCCTCTTCTTCAAGGATTTGTACTACAGTTTTTGTATTTAAAAACCCTATCGTTTCATACCCCTCTTTTTGGAGTGTATATTCTAAAAGTTCAAGTAAATCTTCTTCATCTTCTACAATTACAATACTTGCTGACATTTAAAGTTCTCCCCTTTTTTATTCTTCAATCCACGCATCTGTTTTAATGATATTTCCATTATCAAAAACTTTAAGTTTATACGCTTCTTTTGATTTTCCATCTTCTATATCCATAATTGCAATCTGTAAAATCTTTTTACACTTTTTTGGGATATCAAAATGTCCTTTGAGACCTGTTAAAAACTGATTTAATGGCTGCTTAGCATCCATTCCTATCACATTATCACGACATCCGCTAAGACCTATATCACTCAAATATGCAGTACCATCAACTATCTGAAAGTCATCACTACTAACATGCGTATGTGTACCAATTATACCACTAACTTTTCCTTGAAGCAATATCATCATTGCACGTTTTTCACTACTCGCTTCTGCATGAAAATCTAAAAAAATATTTTTAATTCCCTCATTGTGAAGCTGCTCTACCCTAGCCCCAGCACATCGAAAAGCATTATCAACATAAGGCATCCCATAATGCCCCATAATATTTAATACTGCTAGTTTTTCACTTCCAACTTCGTACACTCTGCACCCTGTTCCAGCTACACCGTCTGGATAATTATCTGGACGAAGCATATTCTCTGTTTCAAGAAGCGGAATGATATCTTTTTTATCCCAAGTATGATTTCCACCAGTCATAACATCTACACCAAAAGAGAACAGTTCTGAGCAGTTTTTAGTTGTAAGCCCAAAACCATGTGAAGCATTTTCATAATTAGCGATTACAAAGTCGAGTTTATGTTCCTCTTTGAGTTTGGGTAAGTATTTTTGGAGCATTTCACGCCCTGGGCGTCCAATAATATCTCCAATAAATCCTAATTTCATTATAGTACCTTTGGTTTGTTATTTCTTAAATAGAAAAGTGTTGCTTTAATGATATCATCATCGTCTTTTGAATCTGATTTAATTGTCTCTTTTGCATCATTTAAATATGTAAACGTGATATTTTGTCCGTAATTCATAATCGTTTTTATTTTTTTATCTAATGCTAACAATTTAATAACCATCAACTCTATAAACTGTTTAGTTACAACATCAAGTTCGCCAAATCTATCGATGAGTTCCTCTTCGATTTCGTACACTTCAACTACCTCTTCACATTGTGATAAACGTCTGTAAATATCTAAACGAAGACGATCTTCTTGGATAATTTCATCTGAAAGATATGCCGAAATTGTGAGTTTAATATCTACTTTTGTTTTTGTATCTTCAACTGTATTACTAAGCTCTTTGATTGCATCTTCTAACATTCTAAGATAAAGCGAATATCCAATGTTTTTGATGTGTCCACTTTGTGCATCACCAACTAAGTTTCCACCACCGCGGATCTCTAAATCATGGTGTGCTAAAACCGATCCACTTCCTAAAAATGAGTTTGATTCAAGTGCTAAAAGACGTTTTTTTGCTTCATCAGTTAGATTCTCTTTATTCTCAACTATAAAATACGCAAAACCCTCTACATGACCACGCCCAACACGTCCGCGGAGTTGGTGTAAGTCTGCTATTCCAAAGCGATCCGCACCATCAATGATGATCGTATTTACACGTGGCATATGGATACCACTCTCAATGATCGAAGTGGCAATCATCATATCATACTCACCCGCTTCAAATTTAAGCAGCTCTTTTTCTGTTTCTGCCGCTGAGACTTTTGAGTGGAGCATTAAGATTCTTAGATCAGGTAAAATCGCTTTGATCTCCCCTTTTTTGATCGGCATATGATCGATAGAGTTATGCACATAAAACACCTGCCCACCACGACGAAGCTCACGTAAAATTACCTCTTTTACAAGTTTCTCTTCATACTCTTTTACAAAGGTACGCACCCCTTGACGCTCACTTGGTGGTGTTAAAAGTTGGCTCATCGTTTTGATCGAGCTAAGTGCTTGGTTGAGTGATCTTGGAATTGGAGTTGCCGACATTGAGAGCATGTGTACATTGTGGTACAACTCTTTGATCTTCTCTTTTTGCTTTACACCAAACTTGTGTTCCTCATCAACGATCACTACACCCAAGTTTTTAAAATCTAATCCAAAAAGTGCATGTGTCCCCACAACACAATCCAGTTCCCCAGAAGATAGCGCTTTTATGATGTTGTTTTTATCTTTTGTAGTTACAAAACGATCAAGTTTTGCATAGCGGATACCTAGCTTACCAAAACGCTCATCCAAGCTTCTAAAATGTTGTGCAGAAAGCAATGTTGTAGGCACTATAAAAGCAGACTGATAACCAGACTTGTACGCTGCAAAAATAGTATTGAGCGCTACTTCCGTTTTTCCAAAACCGACATCTCCGCTTAAAAGTCTGTCCATGATTTTGCCAGATGCCATTTGTGAGATGATCTCATTTACAGCTTGACTTTGATCCTCTGTGTACTCAAAACCACTAAGCGCTTGAAACTCTTTTAACTCTTTTTGATCGATCGAGATTTTTGGTGCTTTGATCAGTGCACGTGCTGCGGCAATGTTTACGATCTGCCCAGCTATCTCTAAAAGGCGTTTACGAACTTTTTCTTTAAGTTTTCCAAAGCTCCCTTTTCCAAGACGATCAAGCACTGGAACTCCACCACCACTTGCAATGTAACGATCGATATAGTCTAAATTCTCAACTGGAAGAAGAATTTTATCATCTCCAATGTATTTGATAACTATAAAATCTTTTACACCACCAAGTATCTCTGCTTGTTCAATCTTTTCAAAAATCCCAACACCATACTCTTCATGGACCACATAATCCCCAGCTTTAAGATCATCAAGTAAGATCGAGCTTTTACGGCGACGACGTTTTTTATCTGGTTTATTGAGTGAAATTATCACCTCATCAGGTGTAATAATATTTAAAATATAAGGTGCTTGGACAATATTGATATTGTTCGTATCATAAATCCCAGCTTGTTTGATCGTTGCATTGTTTGCTGCAATAATTGTGATCTTTTTATCGGCATGTACACGTAGCAGTTGGGAAACATCTGCGACTAAAAGCTCTTTAATATCATCGTTTTGCTCTAAAATATCTAAGTTAAAATACTCTCTTGAAATTATTGGATCGTTAATTCCATACGCATCTTTCAGTAGATCATCTAAATTTTTAGAGAACTTTACATTTTTCCCCTCTAAAAAGTTCTCAGCCATCTCATCTAAATGCCAAAACCCAAGTGAAGCTATATCACGAGAGAGTGCATCATATTCACTCGATTCAACTTTAGAGTTAAGTGTGTTAAAATCATCTCCGCTTAGAGCAAAAAAAGCACTGCTAATCTCTACTTTATCTAACTCTTCACCTGTTGTTCGCTGCGTATCAGCTTCAAACTCTTTGATCTGCTCAATCTCAACATCAAAAAATGAGATACGTACAGGATTTTTTGTAGAGGGTACAAAGATATCTAAAATATCTCCACGATGAGAAATCTCCCCTTCTACTTGAACTATATCTACAAAGGTATACCCCCAATGAAGCATTTGTTCTTTAAAAGAATTTAGATTAACTTCCCCACCAAACTCTAGTGTTAGTGAATCAACATACTCTTTTTTTGGGAGTGGAAATAGAAGTGTTTTTAATGGAGTTATTACTAAAGGCTTTTTTTTTGCCTCATAATAGAGTTTGAGTTTATAAAGGAGCTCTTGTAACTCCTCTTTGTATGAGCGAAGATCATCCCCTTTAGCAGCCCTAAAATCAGGGAAAACTAAAACATCTTTATTAAAAAATTTCGAGACACTCTCTAATTCATGTGCCTCTTTTATATCTTCACAAATTAAAACTTCGAGTTCATCTTTTGAAGTTTTAAAATAATTAACTAATTGAGTCATTTTTTATAACTGAATTTCCTTCAAAAATCCCTTTAGCTTCAATCACTAACTCAGCAGATTTAATCTCACCACTTACACGTCCAGCAGCTTTGATCTCAACTTTATCCGCATCGATAGTTCCCTCAATAAAACCTTGAACTATAAGTCTGTTCGTTACAACAGAACCTTTAATATGCCCATTTTTACCGATATTTACCTCTTTTGTAGAGTTGATATTTCCCTCTAAAACACCATCAATATACAAATTACAAGAGAGTTCTATTTCTCCTTTGATTTTTGCGCCAGTTGTGATGATGGTTGTGTTAGTGTCGGTTGATATGTTAGTCTCGACGTCGCTGTTATTAAAGATTGCCATGGTACCTTGTTTTCCTTTTCAAAGATTTCATCGTAGTTTTGTTGTGTCCACTTTATAAAATAGTATGGATTTAAAACCCTATGTATAAAACGAATTTCATAATGTAAATGTGGACCATTACTCATACCAGAGTTTCCAGTATAGCCTATAAGTTGCCCTTTTTGTACAAATTGCCCTGATTTTATCACAATTTTATTTAAATGTCCGAAATAACTTTTAAAACCATATACATGTTCTAAAATTATAAGATTTCCATACCCACTACTTTTATGAAAACCAGCCCACTCTACTACACCATCTGCTGTCGCATGAATTGGTGTATCCATTTGTGCTTTTAAATCAGTTCCACGATGGAACTCTTTTGTATTGAGTGTTGGGTGTATTCTATAACCAAATTTACTTGTGATTCCATTATATTCAACTGGAGTTCCACTAGGGATAAGTTTTAAAAGTGTAGAACGTTGTGATGAAGAGAGTTTTGCCAGGGAAACTCTCTCTTGTAAACTCTCTTCATCGATTGGTTTTAAACCAATCATCTGTTCAATCTCTGAGAGTGAATCAGATAACTCCTCTAATTCCTCTTTTTTAGAAGTGAGTAATAGTTGTGTTTCAGTCATACTTTCTAAAAGAAGATTATTTTGTGTTTGAAGATCTTCATAGGCTTTTTCAACCCCATCTTTTTTAAGTTCTATCTGATTTACTGAATCGTTTAAATAAAGGATCGTCCCAACACCAATCAAACCTAATGTAAGTAAAAAAACAACTACATAAAATAAAATCTGTTTGAAAAATTGATGTAAGTTAAACTGCTTTACCCCGTTATCATCATGAATGGTAATAGTAAAATGTTTATCCACGATACACCTTTAAAAACTCCTCTACAACACTAAAGGAACCAAAAACGAGATATGATTCATTATCATCTACTTTTTCAAACTGTTTAAATGAAATATTTAACTCAATTAACGCAGATTCTAAATTTTCCCTTTTTTCGATTCTACTATCAACCACTTTGATAACCAATAACTCTTTTATAATTGGTTTTAAAATCTTTAAAATTTGCTTATAGTCCTTATCTTTATAGCTATTATACACTAAAGTATATTTTGAACCTTTTAAAACCTCATAAATCGCTTCAGCTGCTAAAGCATTGTGCCCAACATCTATTAAAACATTTTGGTTCAGTTGTGTAAGTCTTCCAAATAATTTTGAGTTTAAAAAATCGTTTGAGGTATATTCAATCCCTAACTCTTTTAATGCAGATATGCTCAAACGAAGATTCTCTATAAGATATGTAGGAAGAGTATTTTGCTGTGTAATTTGAGAAATCTTCTCGTCATCTTCTTTTGTGATGTAGTTCTCAACTGTAGTTATTGAAACGCTTTTTTGCAAGGCTATCTTTTTAGCAACTGAATATATATCTTGATGTTTTTGTTTTGCTAAAATCGCTTTATGTTGCACTGCATTTAACTTCGTTGTAGCAATACTCTTAATAGTTTTACCTAAAAAAGCTTCGTGGTCTTTATCTATTGGTGTCACTAATGTTAAAACATTTTCAAATACAGATGTTGCATCATGTTCACCACCAAGTCCAGCTTCTAAGATGAGATAGTCACATTCATGTGCTGCTAAAACCGCTAAAAAAGTGGTATATTCAAAATAACTTAAACTCTCTATAAACTCTTGATTGAGTAAAGTTAGCAACTCTTGGTGTAAAGATTCTAATTGCTCATCACTTATATTTTTTCCATTAATCCAAATACGTTCATTAAATTCTAAAATATGAGGAGAGGTATAATGTAAAACTTTATAATTTTGATTATGTAAAGCAGTAGCTAAAAATCGTCCTGTTGTCCCTTTCCCATTTGTACCAATAATATGAATAATTTTTGGTAGTTGGAGTTTATCTTTTATAGATTCATATGCACGTGGCATACGCGTATAATCTATCTCTGTATAGTAGAGTGGTTTAGCCTCTAAAAAATTTCGTAACACGCTTATTTAGACTCCACACGATCACGTCCATTATGTTTAGCATTGTATAAACATTTATCTGCATGTTCTAAGGCATCTTTTAGTCCAACAGAATCTCTTCGCTGACTCACTCCAGCACTTACAGTGACATTTATCCTCTCACCTCTATACATAAACTTTGATTTTTTCACATGCTCACGAACTTTATTTGCAAACACAACACCACCTTTAACATCTGTATCGCTTAGCAGTGCCATAAACTCCTCACCACCATAACGCCCTACGATATCAACATTTCTACACTCTTTTTTAAGTATTCTTGCAAAAGCAGAAAGGACAGCATCTCCTGCACCATGTCCATAAGTATCATTTACTTTTTTAAAGTGATCTATATCAAACATAATGATTGTAAAATTTCGCTCATATCTTTTAAACTCACCCTCTTTTAAGTCTAAAAACTCATCAAGTGCGCGTTTATTGTAAAGTTTTGTTAAAAAGTCCTCTTTAGAATCTTTTTTAGCTTCCTCTAACTCTTGTTCAAGCTTTTTAATTTTTACACTCATAGCCATAACATCTTGATTATGATTTTTTAAGTCTTTTGAAAGAGCAGCCGTATTTTTCTCTAGTGCTACTGCTATAGTAAAAAGCTTTTGATGTGCTAGTTTAAAGTTTGAAGTTGTTTTTTCATTATATGATTCTAACTCTCTTTTTATCTCTTGTATCTCAACATTAGAGCTATCAGATTTTTCAATCATATCAATTAAACGAAGTGAAAGTTTATCAAGCACTCCATCGATTGACTCGATCATCTCTTTTACACTTTTTTTATCAAGTGCAATTCTAAGAGCAATAGCAGCTTTTACTTCATTCTCTATACTATCGTCATCAAGAATTTGTGGATTTTTACGAATCTTTTCACTTAAATCTGCGATGGTATCATTCACGCTAGAGGCGATAGATGGTACAAAAGAAGCGACTAAGAACCTTGCTACTTTTTCAAGACTTATATTATTTTCTACAACTCCATAATCTATCTCTTGTAACCCCTCTATTGTCTTTTTAAGGTCTGTTGTATCGAGTTTGCCTAAAGATTTGAGTTTATGTAAAAAAGTATCATCATACAGAGTTATAAAATTTACCCATCTTTGTCTAAAACTATCTAGCTGATCTGGTTTTGGGGCATTATCAAGCAGATCAATCGTTTTACGAGCTAACTGAGTTGCTTCTTTATTATGAAGGACTTCAACAACTTGTAAAATTCTTTTTGTAAGGATAGATTGTGCTTCTAGTGTATCGGAACATAAAGTTTGATTAGTACGGTTTATTTTGGAGATTAAAAACCTAGCGAATTCATGCATAGTATTGATACGATAGTTTTTGAGGTCTTTTTGAAGTTCTTTATTGAGCATCTCTTTGTATTTCACAAGATGATTACAATCTTCAATATTCATATTGGCTTTTGTTGCTTCTTTACAAAATGCCTCAGCATAAAAATCCGGAGTGAGGAGTTTACCCTCATCTTTTAATCGTTTAACTGCATTGTTGATAATAGCCTGGATAGTCATAACTACTCCCTATTTTTTAAAGATCCCTCTGCTGAGACTTTAGCAATAAATGAATCAATAGCTTTTGCAGCAGAGTATTTAATCGCATTAAATCTCTCTTGATCTGTAATAATGGCGTTTGGTTCTACACTAAAATCATACGTTCCATATGACGTGTAAGCTTTTTTTTCAGTACCACTCTCTCTTGTGATATGAAGGACAACTCTTGCTCGATATCCAATAACGTAACCATCACTATTATATTGAATTGGTGTATAAGCGGGTGAAGACATCTGTATATCTAAGTGTGTATCTGCATCTTTTCTCTCAACAAGTGAATTATGAAATACAGAGACGACTGCAGCATCTACTGCATCTTTAATAATTACAGTATTTTCAGGATCAACAAGTGAAATGTATACACTCGTAGAGATTTTTTCTCCAGTAACATTACGAGAAAATTTTGAGCTTGGTTTGTATCCACAACTATTGAACCCTATTGTCAAAAGTGATAACAATGTAAAATAGAGTAGATACTTTTTCAAAATCTAACCTTTTATTACAATATTTACAAGCTTATTAGGTACTACTATCTCTTTTACAATCTCTTTACCATCAAGCCATTTAGCCACAACCTCTTTGGCATTAACTATTATATCCTCTTTAGAAGCATCTTTTGAGACCTCAATTTCACCACGGTTTTTCCCATTGACTGAAACACCTAACATGATAGAGTCTTCAATAAAAACCTCTTCTAAAATTGTTTGTTTATCAAGGTTTTTAAGATTAAAATACTTTTCACTTATCTCCCAACAAGTATGTGGAATAACCGGCTCTAAAATTGAAGTAAAAATCCAGTAAGCTTCAGTCCAAACATCTGCATTATCTTGCGCATTGAGTGCATTCATTGCTTCCATAACACCTGCAATCATTGTATTAAAAGTGTATCTCTCATTATAAACTTCCTCTGAACGTTGTAATGCTTCATACACTTTTTTACGCGCAAATTTCTCCTCTTTAGAGAGTGTTGCATGATCGATTATTGGAATTGTATCAGTCACATTCACATTAACTGAACGTTCAAAAAAACGTTTGATAAATCTATATGCACCTTCAACACCACTATCATTCCACTCTAACTCTTGTGTTGGTGGTGCTGCAAAAAGGATAAATAAACGTGCAGTATCAGCTCCATATTTTGCAATAATCTCATCAGGGTCAACTGTATTGCCTTTAGATTTTGACATCTTTGCACCATCTTTAAGCACCATTCCTTGAGTAAGCAATCTATCAAACGGCTCGTCAAACTCTAAGTAACCCAAATCACGGAAAACTTTTGTAAAAAATCTTGCATATAAAAGGTGAAGTATCGCATGTTCAATCCCACCAATGTAATGATCTACTCCCATCCAGTACTTAATTTGCTCTGCTGAAAAAGCTTCGTCTTCCCAGTTTAACTCAGATGCACAAAAACGTAAAAAGTACCAACTAGATTCAACGAATGTATCCATAGTATCTGTTTCACGAACTGCGTCTTTACCACATTTTGGACATTTGCAGTGTTTCCAAGTTGGGTGTTTCTCTAATGGATTTCCCTCACCTGTAATTACAACATCCTCTGGAAGTGCAACTGGTAAGTTTGCTTTATCTTCCATAACTAATCCACAATTATCACAGTGGATAAAAGGGATAGGCGCACCCCAGTAACGCTGACGTGAAACACCCCAGTCTTTTAGTTTGTAGTTTGTAGTTTTTTGACCAAGTTTATTTGCTTCAAAATGCTCAATGATCTTTGCCTGAGACTCTTTTGAATTCATTCCATCAAAGATTGAAGAGTTAAAAAGCTCACCAGCATCTGTAAATGCTTTTTTATCAAGCTCTAATTCACCCTCGTAAGGTTTGATAACAGCATTGATCTCTAAGCCGTATTTTGTAGCAAACTCGTAGTCACGATCATCATGTGCAGGTACTGCCATAACTGCACCTGAACCATAGTCCATAAGTACGAAGTTTGCAATCCATACAGGGATTTTCTTTCCGGTTAAAGGATGTACTACGTTGAGATCTAAACTTAGTCCAGCTTTCTCTTTTTGTCTGTCAATATTTGAAGCGTTGATCATAGCTTCAATCTGCGCAATTTTTTCATCTGTGATCAGTTTATTCTCGATCATATATGAAACTATTTTATGCTCAGGAGCAAGGGCTGTATAACTTACACCGTAAATAGTATCTGGACGAGTTGTGAAAACATCAAAACTCTCAAATGCGCCGCCAAGTTTTGCTTTTGAATCCTCATCAAAGAACAGATCAAATGCTAGACCGTTTGATTTTCCGATCCAGTTCTCTTGCATTGTAAGCACTTGTTTTGGCCAACCACCCTCAAGCTTTTTAAGATCAGCCAAAAGCTCATCAGCATACGCCGTGATCTTAAAGTAGTACTGGTTCATATCTTTTTTTACGATCGGAGTATCACATCTCCAACAACACCCGTCAACTACCTGCTCATTTGCTAAAACAGTTTGATCGTGAGGGCACCAGTTAAGCATCCCTTTTTCACGGTAAAGCAAACCTTTTTCATACATATCGATAATGAATGCTTGTTCAAACTTTGTATATAACTCGTCTGAAGTAGCTAACTCACGTTTTTTAGAGAATGAAAAACCGAGTGAGTAAAACTCGTTTTTCATATAGTCGATATTGTCGTATGTCCAAGTTTTCGGGTTTGCATTATTTTTGATCGCTGCATTTTCTGCTGGCATACCAAAACTGTCAAACCCGATTGGGTGAAGCACGTTTTTACCTTGTTGTCTGTGATAACGTGCAAAAGCATCACTTATAGAGTAATTTCTAACATGTCCCATATGTAAACGTCCACTTGGGAAAGGGAACATTGAGAGGATATATTTTTTCTCTTTTGTAAAATCCTCACTTGGTTCAAAACTATTGTTTTCTTGCCAATAATTTTGCCATTTTTGCTCAATACTTTTTGCGCTATATTCCAATTAAATATTCCTTGATAAATAGTTCTTAATATTCTTCGTGTGTTTTGGAACTCTCAATATATACAAGTCCCATAGAAAATACATTGGCAATAAGTGCACCAATTGCAAGTGCAATAGCCCAAGTATCATCTCCAACAATTACTAAAAATATAAATGCTGGTATTAAATGTAGATCAGCAACGAGTGAAGATGCAAGAAGCTCAGCTGAAAGAAGATTTCTAACCCCTATTTTTAAAACTGTTGAAACTAAGTTTACACTTGCTGCAACAAACAGTGAAATAGCAGTATTTTCATATAAAAATCCTGCAATTGATGTTAAACTCATTAACGAAAAAAATACGTATATTACTTTACCCCAATCCATTGTATCTCCTTTTTTACATTACGCCAGATTCAAACTGTTGGCGCATTCTCTCTTTTTCTGCTTCACGTTTTGCTTTTTGTGCTAATTTTTCGTGATAATTTTTTACATTAAATCCAAACCACATCAATATCGGTGATGCTACAAATATTGATGAATAAGTTCCCACAATTATACCCACTAACAACGTAAATGCAAATGGATGGATAATCTCCCCACCAAACATAAAGAGTGTCAGTACAACAAAGAAAGTTGTTAATGATGTAAGTGTAGTACGAGCTAACGTTCTAGTCACTGATTCGTCTATAATCTCTCCAAGAACAGTTTGCTTACTTGTTTCAATCCCTTCACGAATACGGTCAAAAACGATAATAGTATCATTGAGAGAATACCCAAGAAGTGTTAGCAAGGCTGCTAACACATCAAGATTTACATCGATTCCAGATAAACTTACAGCCCCAAGTGCGATTGAAACGTCGTGAATTAATGCGACAATAGAAGCAACAGCAAAACGCCACTCAAATCTAAACGCTACATACACTAAAATCCCAATGATTGCTAAGAGCATCGCCTTGATCCCTTTTTCACGCAGCTCATTTCCAACTTTTGGACCAACTATATCTACACGACGAACTTCATAATTTCCTGTTCCTTGTAACGCTTGACGTGTAAGATCACCAATATCAGTTGTTACACTTGCTGTTGTAGTTTTTAAACGAATTACTACTTCATCACTCGATCCAAACTCAGTAATTGAAGCATTATTAAAAACTTCATTAGCATCTAGTTTTTTTCTCATCTCATCGATCGGTGCAGTTGTATCGTATTTTACTTGAACTATCGTCCCACCAGCAAAGTCAACACCATAATTCAGCCCTTTTGTTGCCAAAACTGCATAAGAAGCCAAGATCATCACAATAGAGATAATTGCAGCAAATTTTGATTTGCCCATAAATCCAAAAGGTTTTGTATATTTAAAAAATTCCATCTCTACCCCTTGATCCCAAACCAAAATTTATAGTTTTTACTTTTCATCATTTTATTCTCTAACATCTGATAAATCCCGTGTGTACCAAGTATTGCTGTAAGCATCGACGCTAAAATACCGATACTCATCGTAATAGCAAAACCTTTAATAGCCCCAGTTCCATACACATATAAAACAACAGAAGCAATTAGTGTCGTAATATTTGCATCTAAAATTGCACTCATCGCATTTGCATATCCATCTTCTATCGCTTTATGCATTGATTTACCCTCGTTGATAAGCTCACGAATACGCTCAGAGATAATTACATTGGCATCAACTGCCATACCAACTGTTAAAACAATACCAGCCATACCAGGAAGTGTAAGTGTCGCACCAAAAAGAGACATTACTGCTAAAAGTAAAAAGAGGTTTGCAATAAGTGCAATGTTTGCAATTACACCAGCCATACGGTAATACACAACCATAAATGCAATAACTAAAACAAATCCACCAATAAGTGCAACCATAGAAGCTTGGATCGAATCAGCTCCAAGACTTGGTCCAACTGAGCGTTTTTCTTCCATGTAAATTGGTGCTAATAACGCTCCACTTCTAAGAGCAATCGCTAAATCTTTTGCTTCAACAACTGTATAGTTTCCTGAGATTTGTCCAGAACCTCCACCTATACGCTCGTTGATATTTGGTGCTGAATATACCTTGCCATCAAGTACAATTGCTAGACGTTTATCTACATTTTTCCCTGTAAAATCGCCAAATATCTCTGCACCCTCAGCATTAAGTTTAAAGTTAATTACTGGACGGTTATTTTGGTCAAATCCTACATTTGCATTTGTCAACATTCCACCATCAAGTATTGGAATTTCACGTACTAGGTATTTTATCTGTGGATTTTTTACATCTTCTAAGATAGTATCCCCATACGCAGCAGCATCTGAGGCACTCATATTATAAACACGACCTGCTCTATCTTCATCTACAGCCATTAGCTCAAGCTTTGCAGCACGACTAATTAGTTCACGAGCACGCTGTTCTTCCTCTTGTGTTTTGATACCTGCGAGTTCAACTAAGATTTTCTCTTCCCCTTGTTTTGCAACAACTGGTTCAGATAAACCAAACTGATCAAGTCTGTTTCTGATAGTTTCAATCGCTTGATCGATTGCCATTTTTTTTGTTTTTTCAATCTCTTGTGGAGTTAGAGTTACTGAAATAATTTGATTATTAATGCTTACAACTGAACCCTCAATATCTGCAACATACTCTTTAATTTTTGCAATCTCATCACCATCTAAAACTTCAAACTTTACACTATTATCATCAAATGTCAAACCATCAATTAAAATATCATTACGTTCTGTGAAATGTTTGATACTAGCTGTGATAGATTTAATACGAGATTTTGTAGCTTCTTCTGTTTTGACACCAAGAAGCATATGTAGACCACCTTGAAGATCAAGACCTAGAGTGATTTTTTTTCCACCTTCAGTTTGAAGCAGTGAAGGGATAGAGAAAACTATCCCAAAAATAATTGCTAAAGTGAAGATTACAATACGATAATTAAGCTTCATCCTCATACTTCTTTGCAATAGAGTCTTTTGTGATTTTTACGATTACGTCTTTATTCATCTCAACGCTGAAGAAATTCTCTTCAACTTTATGAACAACAACAATAAAGCCACCAACAGTGATAACTTTATCACCCTTTTTAAGTGCTTCGATCATATCTTTTTTAGTTTTTGCTTCTTTTTGTTGTGGACGAATAATCACAAAGTACATAATTGCGATTAGAAATACAAACGGTAATAATTGAGAGATTAATTCCATACCTAAACTTCCTTATTTGAATAAAATTGGGAGATTATACAAAAACAATACTAATATCTTAGTAAAATTGTGTAAAATGTTATTATGAATGAAAAAACAAAAGATATTTTATTTGGACTCGCTAGTGCTATATTGTTTAGTGCATTTATTTATTTAAGTGCAATTGGACTAGAAAATAAACTTCTCAACACTGCTGTAGGTTTGATAGCTATTGCATCAATTTTATACATACCTAAGCGTTCAGTTTTGGTAGCTGGTTTTTCGATTGGGGTACTTTGGTTTTATTGGATAGGGTTTAGTTTTGAGTATCAAGGGGTTGGTTTTATGATCCCTATAGTCACTCTAGGATTTGGACTGCTTTATATGCTTTTATTTCTCCCTATGTATTTTACAACAAATCCATTTTTTCGTGCGATGGTTTTACTCGGGCTGAGTTATTTCCAACCTTTTAACTGGAACTGGTTTAAACCTGAACTTCTTTTTATAGATAGTTTTATAGGGGTATATAAATATCAGTTTGCTATCGTACTATTTGCATTATCTGGCGCAGTTTTTGCTTATAAACATTATCCAAAATACAAATACTTTCCACTTATTTTACTTGTCTTTGCCATCAATTTTGGTTATCCGCATCAAAAAATTCTTCCATTAAATGTGAAAGTTGTACAAACAGATATAAAGCAAGAGGATAAATGGGAAGAAAAAAATCTTTATAGCACTGTTGAGATGATTTTTAAGGAAATTGTACAGGCAAAACGAGAGGGCTATGAAGTAGTAGTCCTCCCCGAATCAGTTTTTCCTCTTTTTCTAAATAAAAATCCAAAACTTATAGAAAAGTTGCAAAAACTCTCACAAGAAATCACCATAATAGCTGGAGCCTTATTTGTTGAAGATGGTAAACATTACAATGTAACCTATATGTTTGACTATGGAAGATATTCTATAGCAAAAAAAGTAGTCCTTGTCCCTTTTGGCGAGTATATTCCACTGCCCTCTTTTATGAAAAAATTTGTAAACGATACTTTTTTTAACGGTGCTAGCGATTTTGTAACTGCAAAAGAACCAACTGATTTTACTATCGGAAAAGCAAAAATAAGAAATGCCATCTGTTATGAAGCTACAACAGATGCTATTTATCAGGGAGATGTTGATTATGTTGTAGCTATTAGTAATAATGCTTGGTTTGCCCCATCGATTGAACCAACACTCCAGCACCTTCTTATGAAATATTATGCAAAAAAATATGGTGTTACAATCTACCACTCAGCAAACTACAAAGGCAGCGGTGTAATCAAATAAAAACGCATTTTTAGATATAATACGCAAAAATTCTATACAGATTAGGATACGTTTTTATGTTAAATCTTAAAAATCCAAATTTCTATCATAACCGCGAACTTTCATGGCTACAGTTTAATACAAGAGTTTTAAAACAAGCTCAAGATGAGACTTTACCATTACTAGAGCGTCTTAAATTTCTTGCTATCTATGGAACAAATTTAGATGAGTTTTATATGATTCGCGTTGCAGGTCTAAAAAAACTCTTTTCTGCTGGTATTATCGTCTCAGGTGCAGATAGACTTACACCATTGCAACAACTACGTGAAATTAGACATTACCTACATCAAGAGCAACAAGTGGTAGAGCATTGTAGAACAGAGATTTTTAAAAAACTTGAGGCTGAAGGGATTGTTGTAAAAAATTACAATGATTTAAACAACCAAGATAAACACAAAATAAATCGTTATTTTCAAGAAAATATCTATCCTGTCATTATCCCTATTGCTGTTGATCCTACACACCCATTTCCACACTTAAATAACTTAAGTTTTGGACTGATTGTCAAACTTCAAGATACTGAAAATGAAACTATTGAGCGTTTTGGAATTGTTCGTGTACCACGTGTTTTAAGTCGTTATGTTGAACTTGGAGAGGGTATATATCTCCCAATTGAAAGTGTTGTTGAGCAACATGTAGAAGAACTTTTCCCAGGATATAAACTACTTAAATACGCTTCATTTCGCGTAACTAGAAATGCTGATATCGAGATCGAAGAGGAGGAAGCTGATGACTTTATGGAGATTCTTGAAGAGGGGCTAAAACTTCGTAGAAAAGGGGAAATGGTACGCCTTGAAGTAGGAAGTAATGCAGATGATGAAATCATCAACTTTTTCAATCGCCATGCAAATGTATATAAAGATGATATTTATAAATTTCATACTGATTTAAACCTTTCAAGTCTTTGGCAAATTATTGGGAATAAAGATTTTGCACACCTTTTAGCACCATCATTTAAACCAAAAAATATCCCTCCTTTAGATGCAAATGAAAACCTTTTTGCTCTATTAGAAAAACAAGATATTTTTATGTATCACCCATATGAGAGTTTTGAGCCAATTGTTAAACTTATCCAACAAGCTGCAAAAGACCCTGATGTTGTATCTATCAAAATGACACTTTATCGCTCAGGTCAAAATTCACCAATCGTACGTGCACTTATGGATGCAAGTGAGAGTGGAAAACAAGTTACTGTAATGGTTGAGCTTAAAGCTCGTTTTGATGAAGAAAACAACCTTATCTGGGCAAAAGCACTAGAGAAATCTGGTGCACACGTTATTTATGGAATCAAAGGTTTAAAAGTACATGCAAAAGCAGCACTTGTTACTCGTAGAACAAATGGAAGATTGAAACAATACGCTCACTTAGGTACTGGAAACTATAACCCATCAACTGCAAAAATCTATACAGATATGAGTTATATGACAAGTAAAGATGAAGTCACGAATGATCTTACACGTTTTTTCCACTTTTTAACTGGTTTTAGTAAAAAAGGAAAACTCAATGAGCTCTATATGGCACCATCACAGATCAAACCAAAACTGCTTTCTCTTATACACAACGAAACGAGACAAGGGGAAAATGGTCGCATAATTGCAAAAGTAAATTCACTGGTTGATGATGATGTAATCCTCGCACTTTATAAAGCAAGTCAAGCTGGTGTAAAAGTTGACTTGATTGTTCGTGGAATTTGTTGTTTAAAACCTGGAATTGAAGGGATAAGCGATAATATTAGAGTTATCTCAATTCTAGGAAAATATCTTGAACATGCCCGTGCATTTTATTTTAAAAATGATACTTCAAAAGTATATATCTCAAGTGCCGACTGGATGCCAAGAAATTTAATGAGACGTATAGAGCTTTTAACTGCTGTTAAAGATGAAGATGCGCAACAAAAAATTATTCAAATTCTAAATCTTCAGTGTTCAGATACTGTTCTTGCTCATGAACTCCATAGTGATGGGACATATACAAAAGTAAAAGCTGACGAGCGTTCTATCAATAACCATAAACTTTTAGAAGAGTATGTCAACAAAATCTCAAAAGCGACTAGAAAAGAGTCATCAACAAATATTCAACATTTGATTGAGCGATTATTTATAGAGAGTTAGGAAAATATTATGATTTATGATTTTAAAAACTACTCCCCTAAAATTGGGAACAATACATGGATTGCACCCTCAGCTGATGTTATTGGTGATGTAGAAATTGGCGAAGATTGTTCTATCTGGTTTGGCACAGTAGTACGAGGTGATGTACACTATATTAAAATCGGCGATAGAACTAGTATTCAAGACTTAAGTATGGTTCACATTACACACCATAAAGGTGAAGATAGACAAAAGCAAGGCGATGGAAGTCCAACAATTATCGGCAACGATGTAACAGTTGGTCATAAAGTGATGTTACATGGATGCACAATCGAAGATGCCTGTTTAATCGGTATGAGCGCTACTATTTTAGATGATGCAGTGATCGGTAAAGAGAGTATCGTTGGAGCTGGAAGTTTAGTGACTAAAGGAAAAAAGTTTCCACCAAGAAGCCTCATTATGGGAAGTCCTGCAAAAGTTGTACGTGAACTAAGCGATGATGAAGTAGCTGAATTATACGCTTCAGCTAAAAGATATGTCTCTTTTAAAAACGAGTATAACTAATTTTATACACTATTTATTGTAAAAACTATTATAGAACTGTTTTGCAGTTCTTCCACTTTTAGAAGCTCTACTTTGGGCAAACATTAAAGCCTCTTTATGTAAAGCTTCTCTATCCCCTTTATAATCTTGAAAGTAACTATCTACTATCTCTAAATAATCTTTTTGCGTACCATGATAAAATGAAAGCCATAACCCAAAACGATCACTAAGAGATATTTTTTCTTCTACACTATCTCCATAGTGTATCTCACCATCATTTTTTACTTTTGTATTGAAGTTTTCACTGTTGTATTCTGGCACAAGATGTCTTCTATTGGATGTAGCATATATCTTTATATTTTCAGGAGCAGCTTCTATAGAGCCTTCAAGGATTCTTTTTAAACCTTTATACCCTTTTTCACCCTCTTCAAAAGAAAGATCATACAAAAGACTATAAACCTATATGGTAAATCTCTAATCATATCTGCTATCTCTATAAGGTCATCCATATCATCTCTATCTATCTCAATTACCCTGAGAGATTGATCCTTATATTTACTTAGAAGTGCTTTGATTAAAGAAGATTTTCCTGTACCTCTCGCACCCCAAAGCAACACATTATTTGAGGGAAGTTTTTGTAAAAATCGCTTAGTGTTTTTGATAAGTTCTGTTTTTTGAGATTCAATTCCTATCAAGCTTTCAAATTGAACATCTTCTAGATATTTTACAGGTTTTAAAAAAGCTTTTTTCGATCTCCATATCGCTGCATAACAGTTTTTAAAATCTATCTTTTGTTCCACTATATTTTCCTTAGTTCTACATACCAATGAAACTCCCCAGACATAACCATGACTTCATCAGCATCTTTTAAATCAATACAAATGATTATAACACCTCTATTTTTTTTAAGCAACTGTTGTTCAAACTTTTCTTGACTTTCTCGCTCTACAGAAGCATATGCAAAAACATTTTTAGTTGTAGGTTTTTTATATTGAATGTTGGAAGAGCGAAGTAAAGGAAGAGCTTTATCTTTATACTCTGGAAAAAGTGATTGTAGATAAATACCACTTGCAGTTTCTGCTAAAGTAAACAATGCTCCTGCATGTAGTGTATCTAAGTGATTGAGTAGATGCGAGTCATACTCTAAAGAGAGGATTTCATCAGTTTGTTGAATACCCACATGTTTGACAAATGGAATCTCTACACTCTCCATACTATTTCCCATACGCACGTAAAATTTTAGAAAATTTAAATAAAAATGCCCCATGATCGAGTGCATCAAAGATATCTGCATCACTCCATCCAAGTTGTTTTAAACTTTCAATTTCCATTACACTAAAACCTTCTGGTTTTCCCATAGTATCCATAACAACATTAAAAAGTTTTTGATGTCTTTCATCAAGTGGAAGTGGCTCAAATTCGCTATAACCTTTTGCTTTTAACATCTTTTCATTAAACTTATAACAGTATGCAAAATTGTACTTTTTTGCAATGTTATACCTAAGAAATATAAAAAAATCAGGATTAATATTTTTATGATTAGATATATAGTTTATCTCCTCTAAAAACATCATAAATCTTTGAGGATTTATTGTTGCATAAAGCTCAAAATGTGGAGGGATAAACCCTAACTTTTGTTTTATTCTTCGTAAAACTATCTGTATCTCTTGGTTTGGATTTGATTCTACTATAAACATATACTATCCTTTTAATATATTAGACTATTTAGTCTAGTGATAGTGTAAAAAAATCTAGCTTAAATTAGACTAAATAGTCTAATTTTTATAGCTTTCTAACTCATTGAGTATATATTTGCTTTGAGAAAGAAAATTTTTTGAAGAAGACAAAGAGGGAGATAACGAGAGGATTCCCCATACACCACTGAGTATAAAGCCTGAAAAAGACTCTACATCTAAACTCTCATCAAACTCCCCTATCTCTATCCCTGTTTGTAATAATGTGCTAATACCAGTTTTCATCTGTAGGGCTTTTGAAGTTAAAATGGTGTCAAACTCACCATCAACAGGACTAAGTTCTACCATAAGACGATAGAGTGGACACCCATACTTTATAAGGAGTGCATTCTTAGAAAGATTTGCAAAAACATCCCGAAAAGTTTCTAAAATTGTTTTATCTTTCTGTTTATCATACACAAAAATCTGATCCATCTTTACAAATAAACGCTCTTGTATCATCGCTAAAACAAGAGCTTTTTTTGATCTAAAATGATGGTACATAGAACCTTTAGGAACTTTTGCTTTTTTTAAAATGGCATCTATAGAAGTTGCCGCATATCCATGAATATATACCTCTTCAAAAGTGATATCTAACAACTTCTCGCGTGTAACTTGTTTTTTAGCCATAAGAAAATTTTTACGTTCTATAATCCGCGTTGATTTTTACGTATTCGTATCCCAAATCGCAGCCAAATGCAGTAAATGTACCATTTCCAAGACCTAGGTCACAATAGATTGTAAACTCATCTTTTTTCATAATAGCCGCTGCTTTTGGCTCTAACTCTGCATTAAAGTAAAGATTCCCTTTTTCATATACACAAACATTATCAAAAGAGATAGTAAGTGTTTCTTCCTTTGCATATGCACCACTAGCACCAACAGTTGAAGCTATACGCCCCCAGTTTGGATCTTCACCATAGAGTGCAGTTTTTACAAGTAAAGAGTTGGAAAGTGCTTTAGCTACAACTTCAGCTTCATCATCACTTTTTGCACCTGTGACTTTATATGTTACTAGTTTAGTAGCACCCTCACCATCTTTTACCATCTGTTTAGCTAAGAATTCCATAACTTGATATAAAGCATCTTCAAAAGCACTCTCATCAAATGCACCACTTTTAGAGTTTGATAGAAGCATTACAGTGTCGTTTGTCGATGTATCTCCATCAACAGAAGCTGCATTAAAAGTTGTCATCACTGTATCATCAAGTATCTTTTGCATCTTAAGTGAAGCGATATCTGCATCTGTTGTTATAAAACATAACATTGTTGCCATTGCAGGATTTATCATCCCAGCACCCTTAGCCATAGCACCTATATGAAAAAAACTCCCATCACTGAGTGTTACTTTAAAAGCTATCTCTTTTTTAAAACTATCTGTTGTCATGATAGCCTGTGCTGCTGCAGTTGGATTTTTTTGCGATAAATCAAACTTTGCCAAACCCGCAATTAATTTCTCTTTTGGAAGTCTTACACCGATCACACCAGTTGAACTCATAACAGGATTATTTACTTGGCTTGGTAGGTGTGAAAGTACCTCTTCTATATCTTTTAATCCAGCAATACCCGTCATCGCATTGGCATTTTTAGAATTGATGAGTACAAAATTTGTTTTAAACTCACCCTTTGCTTTAAAGTGTTTAATAGGTGCAGCAGCCATTTTATTTGTCGTAAAAGTTGATGCTATATCACATAAAGTATCTGCATAGATAAAAGCCATATCTTTATTGTTATTTAGCTTTAAACCTGCACTTATTCCATCAGCAAAAAAACCAGTTGCAGCGCATACACCACCTTCTATTTGCTCTATTTTATACAAATTTCAATTCCTTAGGTTTTAATCTTTTCTTGAGTATATCTCTTGTTATTTTTATACCTGTTTGTGTCCCAATTACTAAAAGTTTACACTCACTAGTAACTAAAACATCCCCTTTTGGCATCGCCATAAATTTTCCATCTTTTTTTGTAATTCCAACTACAGATGTATTTGCGATCTCTCGTATATGTGTCTCTTTGAGTTTTTTCAGAACTGCCCAAGAGTATTTTGGTACTTCGATCTCTTGCATATCGATCGGATTATCAGTTTTATATAAAAATTCCTCTAACAGGTTTTCCATATCTGGACGAGCTGCCATCGCTGAAACCCTTTGTGCTGTAAGTTTTGTTGGACTTACAACTGTATCTGAACCTAGTTTTTTTAGTTTTTCAACATCGCTCATAGATTCAGCGGCTGAAATTATATAATAAGGTCTTGGTAAAAAATGCTCTTTTTCAAAAAGCCTTACTGAAGCAATTAAGGCAATATTATCAGCAATAGAATCCGAGAGTGTAATCAAACCTTTTGCAGAAGCTAAATGCGCTTTTAACATTGACATTTCTGCATGTGGTTCAGCTTGTAAGAAATGTGGATACTTATACTCAAGTGCCCACGCTTCTATCTCAGCTCTTGGATCAATCACAACAAAAGGGATGTGATTTTTACGTAACTGTTTTGTCACCTCAATAGTGTAGTCATTATGATAACACACAACAAAATGTTTTTTTAATCTTGCGATTTTATATAACATTCTTCGCTCCTTAAATATAGCTACTAAGTGCCCCTTATTTAGCTCAGATATCAAAATACCTATCGCACTAGAAAATACAGCAAACCCTGCAATAATAAGATTGATTGTAAAGATTCTACCCGCATCTGAAATTGGACGAATCTCTCCAAAACCTACCGTAGTAAATGTTACAGCTGTTTGATAGATTGCATCAATAATTGGAAAATCATCTATAAGAACATATCCAGTAGTTCCTATCAACATGACAATTACAGTTAAAATTAGGGGTAAACGAAATGCTTTTAAGTGGGGGTAAACTTCAGGTAGAAGTTTTGGTTCAGGTTTGGGAGCAGACTCCCAATTTAGAAATTTACGAATCCTTTCTAAAAGATTCAAAACCTGTTCCTATCGAATTACGAATTTTTCTTAAGTGTGCGTAATTCTCTTGCAGAAATCTTAATTTTTTTCGTTGTACCATCTTCTAATGTGATACGCACTGTTCTTAGGTTTAGTAAAAAACGACGTCTTGTTCTGTTTTTCGCATGAGAAACATTGTTCCCACTCATTGGCCCTTTGCCGCTGATAGCACATCTTCTTGCCATTTTAGTATCCTTGAATGATATTTTAAAGTTGCGAATTATATCAAATTAAAGCAAAACTTCAACTTAAGCCAAATAGTTCTTACATCAAAATAACAATTTATAATTCTTTTATCTAATTATAGCTAGAATTAAACCAATTACAAAATAATTGAAGAGTGTGCCCTTGATAACAAAAGCTCAAATAGATGATTTTATAGAAAAAATTCCGCCCTCACCCATAGTATTAAAACAAACAATGATGCTATTAAATGCTGGAGAACTTACAAAGGCTGCTAAAGTAGCTATCGAAGATAAAGCATTAAATAGCTATCTTAAAAATATTGTCAATAAACCCATTTTCGGTTTTAGAAATGAAGTAAGTGACATATCTCAAATCTTTGGTATATTAGGGCTTTCAGGCTCACAACAAGCTGTTTATAACTATATGGTTTCACTTTTAAGCCCTGCTAAATGGTCACTCTTTGAACTTAACTCTCATACTTTTTATGAACTTCAAGCACACCTTAGCTCTCTTTGGAAAAAAATTCTTACCCATCTCAATATTGAAGATAAAGAAATAGAGAGTGCAATCGCCCTACTTCCTGCTAGTATCATCGTAGCTGATGCTCTTTTTGGCGAAAAAATCAATGATGTTCATTTATTACGCAGTGCAAATGATATAGACTACAATACAATCCTAAAAAGATTGTGTGCTATGGATTTGTTTGATATTTGTGAAGAGATTGGGAAAAAATGGGATATGGAACAACAAACATATGAGATAGTTCAAGCAGCTTCGGGTGTAAAAAGTTACGAAGATGAACAAACTATGTTACTTGGAAAATGGATGCATTTACTTCTGTTTTTTACATTATCAAAACCAGAGTTTATCGCTGCACAGCTCAATGATTTTATCGAATTTCAAGTAGATTTTGTAGAAGAGATTTATGGTGATTTTATGAATATAGCGGAAGTTGAACAATGAGAGCAGTTGTAAAAAATGGTATAGGTGTTTTTAATCCTCAGGGCTTTTTAGATGGTAATGCAGCAGTCTCATTACTGAGTGTTGAAGATATTGAAGCGACTGCAAAATTAAACGTAGATATGGTGTTAGTCTCATTAAAACGTGTGATCTTTTTTAATCGAAATGGTCTGGATGCTTTTGTAAAAATGTTCAAAAAAGTACGTTCAGAAAAGCACATAGTAGTAGGGTTTTGTGACTATGATGCTAAAAAATACAAAGCGATGAAAAGTTTTTACAAGGAAGGGTTAAATTTCTCTTTATTTCACTCCCTTGAAGTTGCTGAACTCTTTTCCACAAGTTTTAAAAACCAACAAAAAAATGTCTTGCTTTATAGTAGTGATAAGTCACAACGTGCAGCGATGGCAATTGAGTTACACGATAATGGGCATAACCCTATTATCGCTCAGTCTCAAGAGGAGTTTGATGAAAAATCCCAAGCTGAAGGCTCATACGATGTTATCATTGAGCATACTTATCTTGGACAAATGGGGCAAAGTGTAGCTACCCGTGTTACGGGAAATGCCATTATCTACACAGTAACTTCATTTTTAGACGCAGAGATTGGAAATACTTTTAATATTGCTTACCATAACAACTCTTTACATGTTGGCTTTCGCCTTTTTATTTTTGATGCTTATAAAGTTGTAAGTATGAATATTCATGCCCTCAACTTTTTCTCAAAACTAGCCTCATCTGCAGCAGAGTTTAATGCTACTATTTGTTTTGTAGGGATGACGTTTGATAAAACCCCTCAAGAGTTTAAAGAGACAATGGAAGACTCTGGAATAATGTTCTTTGATCAAATGGATGATATCTTACAAAACAAAGAGCTTCTCAATGAACTAGGAGCAAGTAGTGCAGCTGCAACAAAAAATAAACGTGCTCTAACAAAACAAGTAGTAACTGAACTACCAAACTTTATAGATGCAGCAGTTGCAACGATAGAGATGATGACAAATGCTAAGGCTGTTAAAGAGAGTGCTAAAGTAGATAAAATTGTCATAAAAGATAAAGAAAACAAAATCGCAAGTTCTATAGGATTTTATGGTGACTTAGATGGGATGGTTATTTTAGTATTTCCTCTTGCTATTGCAAAAAAAGCGTGTGAGCTTCTCATTGGTGAAGCTACAGATGACAAAGATATGATCTTAGATACTCTAGCTGAACTTGTAAATATTGTAGGTGGTAAAATAAAAACTTTACTAGCAGATGATAACCATAGTGTTGATATTACACTGCCAAGAACATACCCTGATATTGATTCTTTACTTGAAGTAACACAAGAGAGAAGTGCTGTCGAGGTTCATTTGAATTTTAGTAATGATAAGTTTGTATTTTTCTTAACAAGATAAAAGCTAGTTTTTTCTATAATTTGAAAACTAAAAGAGATGGAACATAAAATGATTAAAATAGCACCTAGTATCTTATCTGCAGACTTTGGAAATTTAGCGAAAGATGTAAAAGAGATTTGTGAGGGTGGATGCGATCTAGTACATGTTGATGTAATGGATGGTCACTTTGTACCAAACTTAACTATTGGACCTGTTGTTGTTGAAGCAGTTGCAAAAGTAGCAACTAAACCTTTAGATGTACACTTAATGGTTGAAAATAACACTTTTTTTGTTGAGCTTTTTGCACCACTCAAACCTGAATATATATCTTTTCACATTGAAGAGGAGAAACACCCTCACAGACTTATTCAAAAGATCAGAAGTTATGGGATAAAACCTGCTATTGTTTTAAATCCACATACTCCACCTGAAGCTATCGAGTTTTTACTTCAGGATTTAGATATGGTACTTCTGATGAGTGTAAATCCTGGTTTTGGTGGACAAAGTTTTATCGAGAGTGTTATCCCTAAAGCTGCACGTTTAAAAGAGATGCGTGATCGCCTCAACCCTAACTGTCTTATAGAAGTTGATGGTGGTGTGAATAATGAAAATGTTTATGATCTCAAAGTAGCTGGTGTCGATGTTGTTGTAGCTGGAAGTTATGTATTTAAACAGACTGATCGAGCCGCTGCTATTAAAAGTCTACAAGTTTAAATAATGACTATGCGCACGAAGATTTGTGGAATCACTTCTTATCGAGATGCTATGGTTGCGATCGAAGCTGGTGCAGATGCACTTGGTTTTGTATTTTATGAGAAATCTCCAAGATATCTCACTCCACAAAAAGCGAAAGAGATAATTGCACAACTTCCCCCTTTTGTTGAAAAAGTTGCCCTTTTTGTAAATGTAACTCCACAAGAGATCGATACGATTTGCCAACAAACAGGAGCTACGTTAGCACAACTTCATTTTGAGGTTGACCAAGATTTCTGCAACCAACTCAAAACTCCACATATTAAAGTTATCCGTGCACAAACAAAAGAAGATATTCTAAACTTTAATGATGAGTACAGATTGGTTGATGCCTACTGTGAAACGTATGGTGGTGCTGGGAAACGGATCAATATAGAATGGTTTGAAGATATTGACTGCTCTAAAATTATCTTAGCTGGAGGTCTTAATCCTCAAAATGTAGCCTCTCTTAAAGAGTATGGGTTTTATGGTGTTGATGTAAGTAGTGGTGTAGAGTTAAGTCACGGAAAAAAAGATCATAAGAAAGTGAGAGAGTTTATCGCGAATGCTAAGGCATAATATTTCACTAGATGATAGAAGTATCTCAAGACTCTCTAGCAAAGGTCTCTCTCTTAAAACTTTAAAAGATCAACTCAATGACGAGCTTGATACCTCTCTTGAACTTTTTAAACTTCAAGGTTTAAATATAGTAAAACATGAGGGGTATTTTTACTTTGATACTCGATTTATTCCACTTAATGAAGCTGAATTTTGTATAGTAGATATAGAAACAAATGGTTCTAAAATTGAGAAACACCAGATCATTGAGATAGCCGCTGTCAAAGTACAAAACAAAAAAATCATAGATCGTTTTGAATCTTTAGTATATGTTGAAAATATCAATCCAGCCATTACCGAGATTACAGGTATCAAAGTGGAAGATACAAAAGATGCTCCACATCTCAAAGAGGTTTTAACAGAGTTTAAAACATTTTTAGGAGATGCTATATTTATAGCACATGATGTAAAATTTGATTATATGTTTATCTCTAAAAGTATGCAAAAAATTGGCTTACCAGCACTTCTAAATCGTTCGTTATGTTCATTAGCTCTAGCTGAGCGAACTATCGTTTCGTACCGATATGCACTTTCATACCTTAACGATTCACTCAACTTAAATCCAAATGCACAACATCATAGGGCTATGAGTGATGTACTTACTACTTATGGGCTATTTTTATTATCATTAGAACATATAGATGAAAATGTAAAAAATGTAGAGGATTTGATCCGTTTTTCAAAAGAGGCTAAACGGCTCAAACGTCCAAAGTTTGATCCTTTGGTAACAGAGGAAGAGACTACAAAGTAAAACTACTCTGCAAAAGCTCCTGGTTTAACTAGTTTCGCGTATCTAGCATCCATACGCTCTTCTTCACTCATCGCTTTTAATTGTACCAATGAGTTTGTAATATACTCTGCAATGGCAGTAGCAGAAGCTTCTTTTTCACGATGTGCACCGATGAGTGGCTCATCGATAATATCATCGATCAAATCTAACTCTTTAAGATCAGATGCTAAAATTTTCATCGCATTTGTTGCAGCTTCCACTTTTTTCGGATCATTCCATAAAATAGCTGAACAACCTTCAGGTGAAATAACGCTAAATACAGAGTAACGCATCATAGCAAATTTATCTGCTACACCAATAGCAAGTGCTCCACCAGAACCACCTTCACCAATTACTATAGAGATAGTTGGAACTTTAAGTTCAGAGAACTCTAAAAGGTTTCTAGCAATCGCTTCTGATTGGTTACGCTCTTCTGCACCGATTCCAGGATATGCACCTGGAGTGTCTACGAGCATTACAATTGGCATGTTAAATTTTTCAGCTAGTTTTGCTGCACGAAGTGCTTTACGGTAGCCTTCAGGATGTGGCATACCGAAGTTACGTTTTAACTTATTTTTTGTACCACGCCCTTTTTGCTCACCGATAACCATAACTTTTTCATCGCCAATATAACCCATATAACAGATAATAGCTGCATCATCACGGAAATGTCTATCTCCGTGAATCTCATACTTATCACGCATAATGAGATTGATATAGTCCAGTGCATAAGGACGATCTAAGTGACGTGCAAGTTGTAATTTTTGAAAATCACTAAGATTTCCATAAATTTTTTCAACCTCTTTTTCAAGTTTGTTTTTTAAATCTTCTACAGCTGTATAATCATGGCGAACCTGTGCAGAAATAATATCTTCTTGAATGAACTTTATTTTGTGTTCAAAGTCTAAGTATGTAGCCACATTATTTCCTTACTAGCTTATATCTTTTTGAAAATAAGAACGCCGTTTGTTCCACCAAAACCAAAAGAGTTTGACATAACAATGTTAAGATCAGCTTTTCTTGCACCTTCTGTTACATAGTCAAGATCACAGTTTTCATCAGGAGTTTCATAGTTAATAGTTGGAGGGATAATTCCATCTCTCATAGCCATTAAACAAGTTACAGCTTCAATTCCACCAGCAGCACCAAGACAGTGACCAATTTGCCCTTTGATTGAACTCATTGGAGGACAGTTCTCTTTTCCACCAAGAAGCTCTTTTAATGCAGCAGTCTCATTTTTATCGTTAATAGGTGTTGAAGTTCCGTGTGCATTCACATAGTCTAACTTAGGGCGACCTGCCATCTCATATGCAGCTTTCATTGCACGAGCTGGACCATCAAGACTTGGAGTTGTAATGTGGTTAGCATCACCACTCTCTCCAAAACCTATAACTTCACCATAAATTTTTGCACCACGAGCAATAGCAGTTTCATACTCTTCAAGAACAAGCGCAGCAGCACCCTCCCCCATAACAAACCCATCACGACCAGCATCAAATGGACGAGAAGCGTGTTTTGGATCATCATTTCTAGTTGAAAGTGCTTTCATAGCAGCAAATCCACCAACACCAACACCTGTAATAGCAGATTCAGCAGTTACAACTAACATTCGCTCAGCTCCATTACAAATGATCGTTTTACACGCTTCACTTACAGCATGAGTACCAGCTGCACATGCAGTTACCGATGATAAGTTTGGTCCTTGGATTCCATGTTCAATAGATACAAATCCACCAAGCATATTTACTAATGCACCAGGGATAAAGAAAGGTGAAATTCTTCTAGGCCCTCTAGTTTCTAAAATGATAGAGTTGTTCTCGATTGATGGCAATCCACCTATACCACTACCAGCAGAGATACCAAATCTTGTTTTATCTATATCATCTCCAAAAGCAGCATCTGCCATAGCTTCTTGCGCAGCTTTAATTCCAAAATGTATAAATCTATCAGCTTTTTTTACCTCTTTTGGAGGCATTACAGTTGCTGGATCAAAGTTTTTTACTTCACCTGCAATCTTTGCAGAATAGTTTTCTGGATCAAAAATAGTGATAGTGTCAATTCCACACTCACCATCACAAATCGCTTTAAACGCGCTTTCTTTGTCGTTTCCAACAGAGTTAATCATACCTAATCCAGTTACTACCACTCTTCTCATTCAATATCTCCGTAAATATATAAATTATAGTATTTTTATAAATAAACTTTTTTCAAATTGATTGATAAAAATACTTCTTTTGTATAAAAGGGAAAAAGCCCTTTTATAACTTAACTATATGTTTCTTAGTTTTTGCTCTCAATGTAAGCAACTACATCAGCAACAGTTTGAATCTTCTCAGCTTCGTCGTCTGGAATTTCGATATCGAATTTCTCTTCAAGAGCCATTACTAGTTCAACAACGTCAAGACTATCCGCACCTAAATCTTCAACGAATTTTGAATCCTCTTTAACCTCATCAGCGCTTACGCTTAGTTGTTCAACTACTACCTCTTTAATATCATCTAAAAGTGCCATTATAGCTCCTGTATTTAAGTTTTAAAATCACGTAATTATACCATAAATATCTTAGATAAAGATTTATGCCATATTCATTCCGCCGTTAACTTTCAGCGTCTCACCTGTGATGTATGATGCATGATCTGAGAGTAAAAATGCCACAGCATCAGCGATCTCTTTTGCTTCTCCCATTCTAGCCATTGGGATTTTTGCGTTTAATTCTGCTTTTACATCATCGCTAAGAACTTCTGTCATTTCAGTTGCGATGAAACCTGGAGTAACATTATTATATCTAATACCACTAGTAGCTGCTTCAAGTGCAAATGATTTTGTCATTGCGATCACTCCACCTTTACTTGCAGAGTAGTTAGTCTGACCTGCATTACCAGTTTCACCAACAATTGAAGCGATATTTACAACTGAACCAAATTTTTTCTTTCTAGCACCTTTGAAAAATTCACGACAACCAATAAAACAAGATGTTAAGTTTGCATTTATAACAGACATAAAATCTTCTGTTTTCATACGAAGTGCTAGTTTATCGTTTGTGATCCCTGCATTGTTTACTAAGTATGCAAGTTCTCCATCACTGTCTATGATAGTTTTAATAGCATCACTAAATGCAGCCTCATCACTTACATCAAAACCTATAACTGCTGCACTTCCACCAGCTGCTTCAATCTCATCTTTTACTTTATCTGCTGCCTCTGCACCGCTTCTATAATTCACCCATACTTTTAAACCGTAACTTGCTAAAACTTTTGCAACTTCAGCACCGATACCGCGACTTGAACCTGTAACTAAAACATTCTTTCCTGTAAATCTCATTAAAATTTTTCTCCTTTTTTAGATTAAACTTTGATCCATCTGAGATGGAATTTCAATATTCATAAGTTTTAGAACTGTTGGAGCTATATTGTTTAACCCACCAGCTTCAACTTTTGTAACATTTGGAGCGTCTACAAAACACCAGACTTTCCCAACTGTATGATTTGTAAGGATATTTCCAGCATCATCTTTCATCTCTTCACAATTTCCATGATCACTTGTCAAAACAAACGCGTACTCTTTTTCATGTGCTTTTTCTAAAATCGCTCCAAGCTGTGCATCTACGGTTTCAACTGCTTTTATAGCTGCATCAAAATTACCAGTATGCCCAACCATATCTCCATTTGCGAAGTTTACAACTATAAAATCATACTCTGCATCCATTGCTGCTAGAACTGCTTCACCAACTTCTGGTGCGCTCATCTCTGGCTTCATATCGTACGTTTTTACATTTGGCGATGGGATCAAAACTCTTGTTTCATTTGCATAAGGTTCATCGATTCCACCATTTAAAAAGAATGTGACGTGGGCATATTTTTCTGTTTCAGCAGTATGTAATTGATGTAAATTATTGTTTGAGATTACCTCTGCCAAAGTATTTTTTGGTGATTCTTTTTTAAAGAGTACGGGATATGTAAAACTTTTATCATATTCTGTAATAGTTGCTAAGTTTACATTTGCTACTTTTCGCTCAAATTCAGAAAACTCATTTGAAGCAAGTGCCGTTACCATCTCACGCATACGGTCACTTCTAAAGTTTACAGTTAGTACTGCATCACCCTCTTGCATACCATCATATCCATCAAATGCAGTTGGTTCTAAAAACTCATCTGTTTCACCGATAGCATATGAGTGTCCAACGTACGCTTCTGGGTTCATAGATGTTTTTGGCTGGGCACTTACTATAGCATCATAACCGCGTTGTACCCTCTCCCATCTGTTATCTCTGTCCATTGAGTAAAAACGTCCTGATATTGTTGCGATAGTTACGTTTTCATTTAGATGTTCGTGTACAATTTTTAAGTATTTACTCGCTGAAGTTGGAGAAACATCTCTACCATCTGTTATAAGGTGTAAAAATACTTTTTTTCCTTGACGTGCTGCAATGTCAGCTAAACCCATAAAATGATCGATATGTGAATGCACACCACCATCACTCATAAGCCCTACAAGGTGTAATCTACCAGAAGTTTCAAGAAGCTCAACTAGCGCTTCATTTTTTTCTAAAGTTTGCTCTTGGAGTGCTAAAGATATCTTTACTAAATCTTGGTATAAAACTCGTCCACTTCCTATAGTCATATGCCCAACTTCAGAGTTTCCCATCTGCCCCTCGGGCAAACCAACACTCAGTCCAAATGTATCGATTAAAGAGTGTGGTACTTGTTCAAAAAGTTTGTCATATGTTGGTTTTTTTGCATGAAAAAAAGCATTGCTGTTTGTTTTTTCACAAAAACCAATACCGTCTGTGATTACCAAGATTGCTTTATTAGTCAAATATTTTCCTAGCTGTAAAAATTTATCGTATTATACTATAATACCTTTTTACTTTTACAAACGAAGTTATAACAAGGGCAAATATTTGATTTACTACTTACACCAACTTTTAGATATAAATATCTTGGGTTACATCACTATCCGCGCAGGGATTGCATTTTTCATCGCTTTACTTTTAACACTTTTTATCATGCCAAAATTTATAAGATGGGCACAGAGAACTTCTAGCGTTCAACCTATCAATAACTGGGCACCAGAACGCCACCAAGAAAAAGCAAAAACACCAACGATGGGTGGTGTTGTATTTATCAGTGCGACACTTATCGCTTCTGTTTTAACGATTAACTTTAGTAATCTTTATGCCTTAGGAGCACTATTAACACTTATTCTTTTTGTACTTATCGGTTTTCAAGATGACTATGCAAAGATCAAAAAGAGTGAAAACTTAGCTGGTTTAAAAGCAAAAACAAAACTAGCCCTTCAAATCCTCTCAGCTTTAGTTGTTGCATGTTTTTTATGTCTTTTTGCAGATTTTAACACTGATCTTTATCTACCATTTATAAAAACTCCTGTGATCGATATGGGTGTGTTTGCTATTGGTCTTTGGATACTTGTAATTGTTGCAACTTCAAATGCCGTCAATCTTACAGATGGTCTTGATGGTTTAGCAACTGTACCTTCCATCACAGCTCTTACATCTTTTAGCATCATCATCTACGCTACAGGTCATGCAAAAATAAGTGAGTATCTTTTAATTCCAAACATCCCTGTAGGAGAAGTAAGCATCGTTGCAAGTGCACTCATCGGGGCATTAGCTGGTTTTTTATGGTACAACTGCCACCCTGCTGAAGTGTTTATGGGTGATAGCGGTTCACTTACTGTTGGAGCATTTTTGGGCTACTTGGCAGTTATCTCAAAAAGTGAAATACTTTTACTGCTTATAGGTTCTATCTTTGTGATCGAAACACTCTCTGTAATATTACAAGTTGGAAGTTACAAACTGCGAAACAAACGGGTGTTTTTAATGGCACCGATACACCATCACTTTGAGATGAAAAACTGGGCTGAAAATAAGATCATTGTACGTTTTTGGATCATAGCAGTTCTATCAAACGTTTTAGCACTTATAACTCTCAAACTCAGATGAAAAAACTTGCAATCTTAGCATCGCACAACGGTTCAAACCTAGATGCGATCTATAATGCAATACAAAACAATCAACTTCATGCTACCATCTCTCTTGTTATATCAAATAACTCAGATGCAAATGTACTACAAAAAGCAAAAGAGTATAACTTGCAACATTTTGTACTCAACCAAAAAAACAGCCAAAATCCAGACCAAAAAATAACTCAACTTTTAACTGAAAATCTTTGTGATGTAGTGGTTCTAGCTGGGTATATGAAAAAACTCTCCGCAGACATCACTTCAAACTTTCAAGTGATAAACTCCCATCCATCTTTACTTCCAAAATATGGCGGTGTTGGGATGTATGGAAGATATGTCCACGAAGCCATCATAAACAATAATGAAACAAAAAGTGGTGTAACTATACACTATGTTAATGAGGAGTATGATGAGGGGAAAATCATCTTACAAAAAGAGCTTTTTTTAACTCCAGATGAGAGTGTAGAGACACTTGAGAGAAAAGTAAAAGAGCTTGAACAAAGCGCAGTTGTAGAGGCACTAAAACTATGTTTGAACTAAGTGAATACATCGGTATCATAGCGTTTGCAATGAGTGGTTTTTTTGTGGGAGTGAGAAATCATCTTGATTTTTTAGGTGTACTCATATCTACCTTTTTAACTGCTCTTGGTGGTGGCATCATCCGTGATGTGATCGTTGATCGTGTTCCGTTTACATTTTCACACACTTATCCTGCACTTATTATTTTGAGTGTTATGCTTTTGATGATAATTTTCAAATTTCATAAACGCGATTCTATCGAAAACAAACTTCTTTTCATTATGAGTGACTCTATAGGTTTGGTCTCTTTTAGCATCTCTGGTGCGATAATCGGCATACAAGCTAGTTTTAATCTTACAGGGATCATCGCTGTGGCTTTTATAACTGCTGTTGGCGGTGGTATAGCCAGAGATGTCATCATCAATGAAATACCCTTTGTTTTTAAAACTGGGTTTTATGGAACGATTGCGATACTTATAGCACTGAGTGTATACATCTTACACATTTATGGTTATGTAAATATTTTCTCAACTACTATACTTTTTGTGTTTTTCTTATCACTTAGACTTCTAGCGTTTTACCGCAAATGGTCAATACCTCTAACATAAGCAAACTTTCAGTACATTATAGATAAAATTTCGTCCTCTTAAAAGAGAGGCCAATTAGCTCAGTCGGTAGAGCAAGTGACTGAAAATCACTGTGTCCTTGGTTCGATTCCGAGATTGGCCACCACTTTTATACTATTTACAACACTGGCCAATTAGCTCAGTCGGTAGAGCAAGTGACTGAAAATCACTGTGTCCTTGGTTCGATTCCGAGATTGGCCACCACTTCAAAAACAAAAAAATCATACAAATTATTGGAATCTTTTTGTTATAATTTCAAACGCTATATTTATAGTTCTTCAAAACTTGGGGCTGACCTGGTTTCGACGGGATTTGGTAGCTTTTAACTGCATGTCGGACTGAGCACTTCCGTTACACGGCTCGCTGCGAATAAACGCAAACAATACAAATTATCGCCCAGCTTTAGCAGTAGCTTAAGTTTTTAACCCCTCTTTAAGAGGCGGGCTGCTTCACCTATGGACTCTGGATAGATAGGATTCGAAGTATAACCCTTATGCAGATATATATTGCGTCTGTCTCAGCGCAATACGAATCTTTGAGACTCGTCTTGTGTAGCTTTGCAAGTTGTGTGAAGCAGGATTAAATTAAACAACTTCTCTAAGCATGTAGACGTTACTAGTAGCTAAGTTTCGGACTGCGGTTCAATTCCGCACAGCTCCACCAATTATCTTTTCCCAATATGCTATAATACCTCCAATTAATAAGATATACAAAGGTTTTATTGTGACTAAATCTAATATACTTAACTATCTAAAAGAGCATTTCAGCGAATTTCATAGCAAATATGATGTTGAGCGTATAGGACTATTTGGTAGCTATGCCAGAGATGAAGCAACTGAAGATAGCGATATAGATATTGCAGTATCTATGAGTCCAAAACTATTTAATATCATTTCCATAAAAGAACAAATCGAAAACGATCTACATAAAAAAGTTGATATTGTAAGACTTCGACCAAAAATGAACTCCTATTTAAAAGATCGTATACTCAAGGATGGTTTGTTTGTTTGATAAAAGCTTAGTGATAGAGATACTAACTCAAATCATAGATGCTATAGAAATAGTAGAAGAGAGATGCAAGTTCGCAAAAACACAAGATGATTTTTGTGACACTAAAGAGGGGCAAGAAAAACTAGATGGTATCTGTATGAAACTTATCGCTGTTGGTGAAAGTTTAAAAAATATAGACAAAATTACTGACAAAAAACTACTAGAGCAATACCCAACAATCGAATGGAAAAAAATCAAAGGTATAAGAGATTTTATCTCTCATCATTATTTTGATCTGGACGCTGATGTTATCTTTGATGTTTGTCAAAATGAAATAGAAGAACTACTTCTAGTTTTAAAAAAGATGAAAAACGACCTACTGAAATAATATAAGCTTCTTAATCGAAAACATTTATAAATAATATGGGTAAAATATTTAAAAAATTACCCATATTCTATAAATATGAGTAAAAACCAAACCTGCTCAAATAATACACAACCAATGTAACCCCTTCATAATAAAAATCTGCTACTATAATTTTATTACTCTATAAAAGGTTACAGATGAATCCAAAAGTATATGTAGTTGACACCAATGTTATTTTGCAAAATATGCAAAACATTTTTAACATCTCTGACAATGGGACAAACATTGTTGTAGTGCCTGAAACAGTGCTCATCGAGATGGAAGACAAAAAAAAGCTTATGAACGAGCTTGGTTACCAGTCACGTCAGTTTGCTAGGTATTTGCAAAATGCAAAGATCAAAGAAGTGGATCACAAACAAAACTGCAAGATCGTTAAACTCTACGATGAAAACAACGTGCAGCTACACATCATCTCAAAGGACAAGTACGAGAGTGAGATGCTTGAACACAACCTTGCCGAGAGCAACGACAAGCGCATCATCGAAGTAGCAGAACTTGCAAAAGAGTACTACAAAGGGCTCAAGGTTATCTTTCTTTCGATCGACATCTATGCAAGAACATTTGCTCTGTTTAAAAACATTAAAACAGAAACACTTCACGATGACAGATCAGATGTTCCAGAGTTTGAGTTTGTTAAGTCGATTAGTGTAGATTCGATCTATTTTAACTCTCTACACCTCCAAGATATCCGTGATCTTGATGAAAGCTACACTATACAAAACTTCTGTTATGAGTTTCACTCAGACGATGGCAACTCAAGGTATGGAATCGTAGCAAACTATAAGATACTTCTCATAGAAGAGTCAGACTTTCACCATCTTGCCATCCGCCCTCAAAACCTCAAACAAAAGTTTTTTCTCAAAGCTATTTTAGAAAATATGTATAACCTAATGGTGATCGATGCAAAAGCAGGAAGTGGAAAGACTTTGATGAGCATAGTGAGTGCTATGCGTTTGATCGACATTGGGCAGTATGAGAAGATCGTCTATGTAAGAAACTCGATCGAGTCGCTCGACAAAGGTGCAGATGTAGGTTATTTAGCTGGGAATGAAGAGAAGTTTCGCATCTACAATATGGCACTTTATGATACATTAGAATTTATCGCAAAGAAAAAACTTAAAAAGAATGAACACAGAGACAATCTTGAGTCGATCCAGTCAAAAACAGATGATCTTATAGAGCGTTACAACATAGAGATGTTATGGCCAGGGGAAGCTAGAGGGCGAACACTTAGCGGTGCAGTTGTGATCATGGATGAGTGGCAAAACTCTTCTGAAAATACTACGCAGTTGATTCTTTCTAGGCTAGATGAATCGTGTATGGGGATCGTCATAGGTTCTAACAGACAGATCGACAATCTCTACCTCAACAAGTACAACAATGGTCTAACAACTCTGTTAAAGCACACAAAGTTTGAACACCCAGAACTAAAGATGTTTGCTATCACACTTGATCGTGCTGTTAGAGGAAAATTTGCAGAGTTTACAGAGAGAATTTTTGAAAATAAAAAAAGGTAGTTTTTACTCAGCTACAGTGTAACGGTTTCGTCCATCTTCTTTACTTTTATACAGAGCTTCATCAGCTCGTGATATAAGTGAGTGTACCTCGACACCAGTTTGAGGTACAGCACTAACAACTCCCATAGAGAGTGTCACTTTTTTTAGTGGTGCTTGTAGATGTTCATACGAAGACTCAGTGATTTTTATTTGGATTTGCTCAGCTATCTCTTTAGCATTTTCTAAATCACCATCTATCAATACACAAAACTCCTCTCCACCATACCTACACAAAGTATCTGTCGCACGATGGAGCGTTAAGCCGATATCTTTTGCAACATTTATAAGACAACTATCTCCACCTTGGTGTCCGTAAAAATCGTTATATTTTTTAAAAAAGTCTATATCTATGATGATGAGTGACAAAGGGGTTTGACTACGCATCTTCTCTTTCCATAAACGCTCTACAAGTTGGTTAAAATAGCGTCTATTATAAACCTCTGTCAATCCATCTGTAATAGAGAGTTTTTCTAGTTTTTCATTTAACACTTCGAGCTCTTTTTTAGCTGAATTTAGTTCATCATAGTCTCGCTCTAGTTTATCTGTAAATATATTGAACTGTTCAACTAGTTCACCTACTTCATCTTGCGCATCGTGTTTGATTCTTTATGAGAAATCTGGGTTTTCATCTACCATATTGTGCACAGATTGTAAAAGTGCCCTTAGAGAATCCCGTGTTCGCAAAGAGATTATAGAAGTTAAAATGATGACCGTTACAAACGTTATAAGACCAAGTACAAATGCTGTATAGACAATCGATTTACGTTTTTCATTTGTAGTATCTATCGTTTGGTTAAAGAGGTTTATTTGGTAAGATTTAAAGTCACTAAATTCTTTATCACACTCCACTCTTGCTTGTTCAAAAGCGACTACTAAAGTGTCATCATATGAGTTGTCAGTATCTTCTTGAATCATTTGTTTAGATATTTTTAAAGAGAGAAAATAAAAATCATTTAAATCATCTGCCATCTCTTGAATCTCTTTTGAATTTTGCAGTGAATGAAACTTTTGAAGGCTTATAAGATTTTGCTCTATACTTGTTTTATTCTCTTGTGCCAATGAAAACCAACTAGCTTCATTTGCAGTAATGGCATCTTGAAACGACTTTTTCATAGTTTCTAAAAGGAGTAAATTTTTATCTGCTATTTGAAGTATAGGGAAGTGCTCTTTTCTGATGATATCAAAGTCTTCTCTACTCTTAGTATACTGTGCATATACATAAATCATATAAACTATAAAAAGCAATAGCGCAATCGTTGGAGGAATTATAATCTTATGAAAGATAGACAAACGTGAAAACATCAAAGACCACTTATAGTTAGTTTTTTTACAGCATCATCTACTTTGTTATCTTCGATATATGCTATCGCCCCAGGCGTTGTTCTGACATACTCAATGATCTCTTTTATAGTTTGCATCTGTTTTGGTGGTCGCCCAGTTCCAGTAAAGATCAAAGTTGCCCAGTATGAACGCAGTTCAACTTCACTCTTGTTTGCTATGATAGTATAAAAATGGGATTTTAACTTTGTTTTGGCAATCTCTACTGGTCTAGCTCTTGTACCATCGGGGAGTGTATTTGTTTTTGATAAAAATATTTTTTCAAGTTCACTTTTACTGATTTTATCTATCTCCATATTTGGATTAACAATTATCACAAACTCTGAAGCAAATGTCAGTACACTAAAAATGAGTAAGATTAGAAGAGCTTTCATCAGAACATCCAATCCAACACTAAAGTGTGTACATGATTCACAGCAGTATCACCACTTGTGTTTATCGTACTTACAGCACTAAAACCATTGTCAATTCGATCAAATTGATACTTGAGTGCAAAACCATTATATATATCATAACGACACCCTAACGCTAAACGTTTATCTCTTGTTTTTGATTCATCAAAAGCAGGTGCCATTGGTCCTTTAGCTACTGGATAATCCCTAAAAAATTTGGCACTATATAAAACAAACGGTTTAAACTTATCTATGCGGTAAGAGATCGACTGATATATCAAACGTTCATCTGGCATTTGCGAATTATATGCCAATGCAAAACCACCCATCAGGTTTAACTGGTCAATATCTACACTATACTCTATACTATACGCTTTTGCTTCTGATGAAATACTATCAACAACTCCACTGACTTTATGTGTATCTATCTGTTCATCAAGCTGTGAATAAGCGACATTTACCCAAAACCAATCATTTTGTACCTTCATAGAAGCTATAGCAATATTATCTGTTTGGAGTTCTATAGAAGTTATATCAGGATTTTTAGGTTTAGGCAATGTATCATCACTACGACCGTAATTCAACCGAAATGTGAAAGTGTACTGATCTAAATCCGTACTATATATAGCTTGAGCACCCTCCATAAACTCAAATCCACTCACACCATAAAAAGATAGCGTTGGATTTGCCCACGTTCTTGCGTAACCTACATAAGTTAGTTCGGTAGTTTGAAATATAGGGAGTCTAAATTTTCCAGCTCTAAACGTCAGGTTGTTGAGCATTTCATATTGTAAATATGCCCATTGCAGTGAGGTGTCCCAGTTGTCTTGTTCGCTATCTTTCATGATACCTTGTGCGGTGACTGAAAGAGAATCTAAAATGTCAACTTTACCTTGAAGTCCAATGATGTTATTTGTTTGGTAATCAAACTCATTTTTTTCTACTAAAGAGCTCTCAGCATAAGCACGATATAAAACATCATCTCTGTCATTTGTTGAAATTCCAAGTGTCCCAAAACCACTGAGATTCACACCATCTGTAAGTTCAGCTCCATACAGAGATATCCCTAACAACAAAAAAAGAGATATACGTAAAAATTTTAACTTCATCCTTCTACCTAAACACCACTTTGACCATTAGTTACAATTATACCCCAATAAATGTCATTCAAAAACATTTTTTTTCATTTTTCCATAAAGTGCTATAATGGAATTAGACAAATGCTAAGGCTTTTCATGAAAAAGATCATCATACTTTTAGTTATTCTTTTAAGTGTAGGAGCTGGGTACACTTATCTGAAACATTGTCATTACTTTTTCCTATAGTTGATTAGATAGTCATCTACAATTTTCAACTTCAAACTTTTGCTCCAACCTCTATAAATTTTAATTAGGATTTTAGTGGAGAGAACACTCCACCTTCAATCAAATTTGTAGTGTTTGGCATTGATAATTCTTTTTAGAAGCACAATTTGAGCATTGTTTAACTACAATGTTAGCGAAGTTTTATTAACTTTTCAGGAGCCAATTTCTTTAATTAAGTCACAAAACATATTTCTCTTGAAAGAGAAATATTAATTGATATTGATTATCAATTTAATTTTCATTAAAGCAACATACTGCTAAAATTTTTCAAAATGTCTGACTTTCAATTACAATCAGAAATAACACAAATTATAAAAAAAGAAGGAGGAAATATGTCAACATAAATTTAACCGAATTATTAAAAAATAAAAAACAAATACAAAAAGAGAGTAAAAAATGTTAAGCAAAAATTTATTAAAAAAATTGAACGAACAAGTCACTTTAGAATTTTATTCATCCAATTTATACCTACAAATGAGTTCGTGGTGTAATCACAAAGGTTTAGAAGGATCAGCAAAATTTCTAAGAGATCATGCTAATGATGAAATGTCACACATGCAAAAGATTTTTAGTTATGTCCAAGATACTGGAGCATTAGCGATTATTGATACTATTGAAAAACCTATTATTGCTTTTGAAAATCTTCTAGAGGTATTTGTTCAAACATATGAGCATGAGAAGATGATAACTTCCAAGATTAACGAACTGGTTGACATTGCATTGAGTGAAAAAGATTTTTCAACTTTTAACTTTTTACAATGGTATGTTGCAGAACAACATGAGGAAGAAAAGCTTTTCAAATCTATTTTAGACAAAATAGAAGTGATAGGTTTAGATGGAAGAGGATTGTTTATGATTGATAGAGAGATTGGCAACATCACAATCCACTAAATCAGCTTATTTATTTCCTTCCTATAAACTAATTTTTTAAAATTTCAACAGATCTACTATCTAAAAGTATGATAGTAGGTCGTCTAGTATTCCATACTATTTTAAATTACTCAAGCAACAAAACAGTTGTTATTGCCACATACAAAAATAATGACTGCAAAAACATAATTCTGATATATAATTTTAAAAAAAATCAGGTGGGAAATGTCAAGCCTTATTGTCAACGAGCGTGTGCTCAAACACTTTAACCTAAGTGCGAAGGAGACTATGGATCACTACCTTAAAATGGTGGACGTAGACCTTAGCGATTATACCTTTGCAGGTAATTATATTTGGCTTTCAAACTCAACTGGTTTTTACGCCATTGTCAACAATACTTTTTGTCTGTTTATACTCTCTAGCGGTGTACTTACAATGCTGTTGCCACCTCTTGGAAAACAAGAAGATACATATGATGCTATTTTAGAGTGTTTTGAGATTATGAACGCACATAATGAAGACAAAAGATACTCAAAAATAGAGTACGTTCATGAAAATATCTTAGAGGGATTTTTAGATTATCTTGAAGAGGGTACTGTTATCTTTGATATGCTCAAAGACTTCATTATAGAAAAAAAACTTGTTGATTATATCTACAAGACAGATGACTTGATAGACCTAAAAGGCAACCCGTACAAAGTCAAACGCAATGAGATCAACCGTTTTAAAAATGTATACCCAAACTATAGAATTGAGATACTCGATAAACAAGCTCACGGAGATAAAGTACTTGCTCTTTTTAACAAATGGGTCAGTGATAGAACAAGACATATGCCGCATGAAGATTCAGAGGTATTTTTAGATGGTATCTATTTTGAACGTTTTGCCATCAAAAGACTTGTAAATGACTATGACAAACTTGATCTCATCGGTATTGTCATCTACATCGATGATGAGCTTAAAGGTTTTACTGTAGGTGAGCGAATCAGTGAGAATACTTCAAGTGTCATTATTGAAAAAACAGACTTTGAGATTTTTGGCTGTGCACAGTTTATTTTCCGTGAATTTTCCAAAATACTCAAAGAGCGTTACGGGAGCGAATATATCAATGTAGGCGATGACATGGGATTTGAAAACCTCAAAAAAGTGAAGATGTCCTATAGACCAGATAAACTCATTCCAAAGTATACTATCTATCAAAAATGACAATCCGATCCGCTTCATTAGATGACATAGATGCGATTCAAGCAGTAGAAAATAACAATTTTACTGCACAAGATTTTAGACTCTCAAGAGCTTCCATCCGTTATCATCTCAAAAATAATCTTGTTTATGTTGTAGAAGTTAGTGGGGAGATAGTTGGCTATATCTTGTGGCTTGAGCGAAAAAATTACTTTCGTCTCTACTCTCTTGCCATATTAAAATCATTTCACTCACAAGGACTTGGCAAAGCACTTTTAGAATACTCCCTAAATATTTTAAGTGATAAAAAGCTCTCTTTAGAGGTAAAATTTACAAATAAAAAAGCGATAAGTTTATATGAAAAACTAGGGTTTAAAAAAGTAAAAACTTTACCCTCATACTATCCTAATAATGTTGATGGAATTTTAATGCTTTTTTCGTAAGTGAAGAGATGGGTACATTTTCAATAGAGGAGAGTTCATACCACTCGAAATCATCACTTTTTTCTTCAATTGTGTATAGATTTACAGTTAATCGATACTTCGTATAAGAGTGTTTAAAACTCCCTACAAAATTTTCCTCTATCGGATCAACACTCGGGAGTTCAAGCATATTTTTATACATAGGACCATTTGAAGTTTTGAGTGCAACTTTCCCATCTTTAACAAATAAGCCATAAAATAATTCTAATGTTTCATACTCTGTTTTTTTTGTTTGAGTATAAAGTTCTGGTTCCATTTTTCCTTGACATAAAACTTCTAAGGGACACTCTTTGCAATTTGGATTTTTTGGAGTACAAGCTATCGCACCCAAATCCATCAAAGCTAAGTTATGTTCCCTTGGGTTTTGGTAATTGAGAAAAAATTCTGCTTTTTGCCAAATCTCTTTTTCATTTGTTTGACTCAGTGCAAAAAACCGTTTAAGTACCCTTGCAATATTTGTATCAACAACTGGAACGCTTTGTTTGTATCCAAAACTACAGATTGCACTTGCAGTATAACGACCAATTCCAGGGAGTTTTACCAACTCTTTTTCACACATTGAGAGCCCATCTTTTGAGAGTTTTGCTGTTTTATGCAAATTTCTGGCACGAGAGTAATATCCAAGCCCACTCCACGATGCTAAAACCTCATCTTCACTAGCTTCTGCTAAAACACGTAAACTACTAAAACGCTCTAAAAATCGAGGATAGTACTCCTCTTGAACACGATTTACTTGCGTTTGTTGCAGCATAATCTCACTGAGATATATGTGGTAAATATCGTCAGTATTTCTCCACGGTAGATCGTGTCTACCATGTTTTTCATACCAAATCAGTAACTTTTCTCGTGTCTTTTTCAACTCTATAACCTTTTTTTTAGTGTAACACAAAATAAGTAAAGTTGACTTTCAAAGATTGAATGTGATAGAGTATCTCTTTTTTTAGGAGTTGTTATGCGAATTATCTTTTTTCTGTTTATTTTTACATACTCTATCTTTGCACACTCTTTTGTTTGGAAAGTGCAAAAGGGAGACTCGACTTTATATCTAGGTGGGACGATTCATTTACTGCGCCCAGCTGACTTTCCATTGCCCAAAGAGTTTGAACAAGCTTATAAAAAGTCTGATATATTAACATTTGAGACCGAGATGGGTAAACTTAACAATCTAGAGTTTCAACAACAAATGATGGGGAAAATGCTTTATACAGATAGTTCAACATTACAACAACATCTTTCTGCCAAGACATATAAAGCACTCAGCGAGTACTTTCAAAAAAATAACATTAACATACAAATGATGCAACAAATGCGTGCTTCAATGGTGGCAATGACTATCGAACAAATAGAACTTATGAAACTTGGAATAAGCCAAGATGGTGTAGATAGCTATTTTTACAAACAAGCCCTTAGCGATCAGAAACAAACTGATTATTTTGAAACATTAGAGGAACAACTAAGCATCATCTTAGATATAGGCAAAGAGGATGAAGATGCTTTTGTAAGATATACTTTAGAGAGTATGAAAGATATCAATGAGATGTTTATAAAAACCATAAAGTTTTGGAAAAATGGAGAAGAGCAAAAACTCTCAGACTTTTTGATACTTGAACTCAAACGTGAATCACCACAACTCTATAACAACCTCATTGTCAAACGAAACAAAGCTTGGTTACCAAAAATTCAACACTATCTCCAAACACAACAAACAGAGTTTGTACTTGTTGGTGCTGGGCACCTTATCGGTCCAGATGGTTTACTTGAAGCATTAAAACAAAAAGGGTATAGTGTTACAAAACTATAACTTGATCTCTTCCTTGTTTTTTTGCTTTATAAAGTGCTTTATCTGCCGTACTAAAAAGTGTATCTGCATCCATATTATGCGTGATTTGAGCTATTCCGAAACTTGCTGTAATATTTAAAGTTGCTATCTCAGTTTCTTTAATGATTATTCTTAGTTTTTCAGCAATAATAGCTGCTATATCATTTGATGTATGTACAATCAAAACAAACTCTTCACCACCCCATCGAAATGCCATATCTTCATTTCTAATATTCTCTTTTAAAAGTGATGCTAACTCTTTTAAAATCAAATCTCCAATATCATGACCATGAGTGTCGTTAATATTTTTAAAATGATCTATGTCAATGAGAATTAAAGAGAATGGTTTTTCATTTTTATGAAAACGCTCTATCTCCTCTTTGATAATCTCATTATATTTTCTTCTGTTAAACAGTCTTGTCAATGTATCTGTATATACTTTGGATTCTAACTGCTTCTCTTTTTCCATTTGTTGTGTGATGTCTTGACTAATACTCACATAATACAGAGGATTTCCATCATCATCCATAATCGTACTTATATCTTTTTTATCATAAAAGAGTGTGCCATCTTTTTTTCGACTTATGAAAATATCGCTAAATTTCCCTTTTTTCAAAATCGAATGCCACATCCTTTGGTAGAACTTTTTATTTTGTGCATCAGATTTTAAAATTCGTGAATGTTTTCCAATAAGTTCTTCTTTTCTATAACCTAGTTTTTCACTAAATGATTGATTGATATAAACAATAACCCCTTCTAAATCTGTCACTAAGATTAAATTTGTGGAGATGTCTACAATGGTACTCAGTAACTTATCGTGTTTTACATCAAGATTTTTTTTATCAATGATTTTTTGAAAAGAGATGTAACCTAAAATCTTCTCTTCTTTAGATTTAATAGGTATGATGGACCATTTCACAAAGTATGGTGTCTTGTTTTTTTTATAATTTGTAGTTTGACCTACAAAAGTTTTCCCTTTTTTGAGTTCTCTTTTTAACTCTTTTAAAATTTTGTAGTTTGATTCTTTACCTTGGAGTATTTTAGGATTTTGCCCAAGCATCTCCTCTTTTGAATAGCCTGTTGCACTACAAAAAGCTTCATTGACATAGATGATTTTAAGTCCCTCTTCCCAGTTTGCATCTGTCACTGCAACTGGATCAAAAGATGTTTCAAAAATCTCATATAAAGACTTTTGAGACATCCCTTTAAACAATGCTACAAACTGATCCATTACCATCCTGTCTATATTTTATAGGGATTATACAACTCTTTTAAAAAAGAGTTCTTAAACTTTTTAAGGCAAACATTTTTTTTATATTAACTCTCAGCAATACAAACTAAATTTCGTCCACTCTCTTTTGCTGTATAAAGTGCTCTATCTGCTTCTTTAAGGAGTTCATCTACATCCATTTTTCCAGCTGATGTTTGTGTCACTCCCATAGAAACTGTAAAATTAAAACTTCCGTTTTGTGCAACTTTCATTTGAGTTTTTTCTATTGTAGTGCGTAATCTTTGTGCAACTTGTAGAGCTTTTTCTATATCTGTTTGTGGTAAAACAACAGCAAACTCTTCACCACCAATACGCCCAACAATATCTACTTCACGTAATATCTTTGAACAAATTGTAGAAATTTTTTGTAAAACTCTATCCCCTATATTGTGTCCATATGTATCGTTAATACGCTTAAACCAATCTATATCAAACATTAGTAACGAGAGATGCCCACCATAACGATCCAATCGAGATAATTCATCTTCAAATTTTTCCATAAATGAACGTCTATTTGCTAAACCAGTTAAATAATCTGTATAAGCTCGTTTCTCTAACTCCTCTTGTGTGCGTTTGTTTTCAATAGCAATTGCAGCAAGATTTGTTGCAAAACCAATGCGTTCTTTATCGACACTATTTGGTTTTGAAGGTTTTTCATGATAAATTGCAAATGTTCCAAGAACTTGCCCTTCTGAGGAAACAATAGGCTCTGACCAACATGATCTTAAATTTGCTGCTTTTGCTAGGTTAGTATACCCTTGCCAATTTTCATGTGTCATAATATCTTCTACTATTACTCTTCTTTTTAAGTAAGCTGCACTTCCACAAGAACCTATTTTTGGACCTATTTCTATTCCATCAATTGCTTCAGCATAAAACTTTGGTAGACGTAAACTTGCACCATTATGGAGATGTTTCCCCTCTTCATCTAACAATAAAATACTACATATTGCACTTGGTTCTTCTGACTCAATTGCAAGTACAATCGTATGCAAAATATCTGGTAAAGGAGAACCTTTAGCAACTTTTTCAAGCATCTTATCATGTGCTTGATTTCTTTTTTCACTTTTCCAATGCGCTGTCATATCACTAAAGTTAACTAGTTGTTTTTCTCCAACATATGAAAAACCTATAATGACATGTTTTTGTGTCTTATCTTTACATGTGATATTTAACTCAACTTTGGGAATTTTCAAACCTTTTTTATGTGCCTCTTCTACAGCTGCATATTGCGGTTCAACTATTTTTTCTCGATACTCTTTATCTGGATACACTGTTGTGTACCAGGTATCAAGATCAGGGATATCTTCAAGCGTATAACCAAATAACTCTGTAAAATGCTCATTAACATACTCTATTTTTCCATTTTGATCTGACCACCCTACTCCAACTGGAGAATAGTTTAAAATATCTTCAAGTTGAATATGTTTTTGTGTGACAACTTGCAAATCTTGTTGTAAAAGTTTTTGACGCAAAGTTGCCAGTCCACTTGAAGCCAACATTTTAGCCATCCCAACTACACACTCCATAAGGGCTATCATCTCGTCATTTGAAATAATAGGGACACTGTTTATCGCTTCTATATATCTATTTTGATCGTAATCATATTTGTTTGCTTGTTCTTCAAAATAAGATAATAGAGGAGCTTCATTGAACACTTGACCCAAAAAGATAGTGGCTAACCTTTGCCCTTCTATAACAACAGGTGTCGCATAATCTAACAATCCATTTTGACACTTGGAAAAAGTTATCTCACCATCTTGAAGCCCATCCATCAGCTCTAAGTTGCTACTTATACAGTGTTGATTACTTAATGGATTGAGTCTATGAAAATGTGCACAAGCACTCACCCAGCCAACTTGAGAGATAATTTCACCATCTTCTGCTACCACACCACTTGGCACACCTGTGGCTTTAAAAAAACTCTCTAAAAGGGTTGTAAATGCTTCGTTATCAATAAGATCAATAAGTTTGTAGTTACTTATATCCACCTTGTTTAACATTACTAAACCCCTTTTTTACCTCTAATATAAGACTCTCTAATATCATACTACTTCAATTATATTTAATTGTATATAAAAGTAATATTTTGAAATAAAAAGTAGTATACTGTGTGTTGTCAACTTTTAACTCTAGACAATAATTTTGAATGATATAGTGATGAAAGGAACTTGAAAATGCAGTATAGTTTTATTCATGTTACAAACGAAGAGATTTTAGATAAAGTGCACCGTTTTAGATATAAAGTGATGCATGAAGAGTTCGGTTGGATTAGGAATGCTAATGATAAAAAAGAGAGAGATATCTACGACGATTATTGTGAGCAATTTGCTATTTTAAATGCTAATCAAGAGATATGTGCTAGTATGCGTTTAATCCACCATTCACCTATAGGGTATCCCACAGAAGATTTTTTAGACCTTTCACAAACACAATTTCAATATGATCGTGAAAAACTTTCTGAAATGTCTAGAATATTTATCGATTCAAAATACCGAAATATGCGCGATACTAAAATTTTTATTAGTAGTATTGTCAAAAGTCTTGCTTATGAAAAAATTAAAGAGTACGGTATTGAATATTGTTATGGTATGATGGAACCTAAATTTATCAAACTTGTAAATATGTTTAAAATTCCTTATAAACCTATAGCTGACTTACACTTAAGTTATGGTCGCTTCAGACAACCGAGTATGATGTATGTCAAAGAATTAGAGGAACAAAACCCTCAACTTGCAAAGTATTGGGATATACATAAAGAAATCTCTGTTTTACATCTTGATACAAATATTAAACCTGACCAAATTATAATTTAATCGTACTGCTTAATTACATATGAAAATAACAATTTCAAATAAAAAGTAGTATAATAGGTGTTGTTAGCTTTTGAATCGAAGCAATATTCTCAATTGTATAGTGACGAAAGGAGCTGTGAAATGCAATATAGTTTTATCCATGTTACAGATGAAGAGATTTTAGATAAAGTTCATCGTTTTAGATATAAAGTGATGCATGATGAGTTACACTGGATAGGTGTTAATGAAAGTTTTAAAGAGAGAGACCCCTATGATGACTACAGTGATCAATTTGCCATCTTAGATGTTGAGGAAAATATATGCACAACTTTGCGTTTAATCCACCATTCACCTATAGGATACCCTACAGAAAACTTTCTAGATCTGTCTCAAAAAAGATATCAATTTGATAGAACTAAACTTTCCGAAATGTCTAGAATATTTATAGATATGAAACACAGAAATATAAAAGAAACAAAGTTTTTCCTCACTACGATAACTAAAGTTTTAGTCTATCAAAAGCTCAAAGAACACAATATTGAGTTTTGTTATGGGATGATGGAACCAAAATTTATAAGACTTGTAAATATGTTTAAAATTCCTTACAAACCTATAGGTGATTTACAACGAAATTATGACAGAATGAAACACCCTAGTATGATGTATGTCAAGGACTTAGAGGAACAAAACCCTCATCTTCAAAAATTGTAAAAATACATTATTAATATTTATGTTAAAAATTATTTATAAAAATAGTTAATTCAGTGCATATAATCTTTCCTTTAGGTTATCTTAAAATATATAATTATAAAATGTAACCTATTTTCTGTCTGGAGAAATTGTGTGAAGCGTAGTTTTGTGTTAAATTTTTTGAGTAGTAGTTCACTTTTACTAGCTTGTTCTGTAAATTTAAATGCTCAAAGTGATGATATTTTAGCTTCAATAACACAAGATATGCAGTATTTTAACAGCGTTGCAACTATAACTAAACAGAACGAACATTATCAACCCTATATCATCTCTGTATTTAAAGGCAAAGAGTTAGAAGATTTAGGAGTCTCAAACCTTAAAGAAGCTCTGCAACTTGTCCCTGGCGTTGATATGGCTACAGATAACTTCAACAATCAAACACCAATTTTTCGTGGTTCAAATACACAAGCATATGGACAAACTAAACTATTTATTGATGATGTACTTGTCAACAATGTTTTTTCTGATTCCTATTCAGAATATCTTGGTATGCCAATTGAGATGATAAAACGTATCGAAGTAGTTAGAGGTCCTGGAAGTAAAACTAATGGTGTAAATGCGTATGCCGGTTCAATTAACATCATCACCTATGCAGAAGATTTTAAAGATTTTGAATCAAATGACAAAGTTGTTTTCAAGTATGGTTCATACGATTATAGAATGGCTGAATTTATTAAAAAGTTTCAAGCAGACAATTTTGATGCTACAATAGACTTTTATTATCAAGAGGATAATAAAGAACTTTATGCTGGACCTGATGGTTACTCGCAAGGTTCTATGAGTGGTTTTGGGCATGATAATACAGGACTTTCTCAAACAGGATATGCACCAGTTTGGATGCGAGACTACTCTTTAGGAGTAAATTTAAAATATTATGATTTTACACTTAAAGGTCGTATGTTAGAGCATACACAAGGGAGTGCATATGGGATTAATCTCTCTTTACCACAAGATAGCGATAGATTAAAAACACCAACTGGCTACATTGAATTAGGGTATGATAAGACTATAAATGATTTTGAAATTGATATAAAAGCAGGTGTAAAATTTGATACATTTGATTCAAAAGCAAAGTTAGCTCCTGATGGTCTTGAATTCATTGATTATTATCAATTTAGTACAAATCCATCTCATCCTATCAATGATGTTAACTTCACTAATGGTATGTATGGTGAGCATAAAGCACGACAACGAACATTGTACCAGTCATCTTATCTTACTTATAATGGATTTGATAATCATGCCATTACAACTGGATATAGAGTACTTCAAGAAAAAACTGTCAAGATGACCTCTAAACTCTCAAACTGGTCAACAGGAGATGCAGCTTTAGTTGATTATACAGAGACATTTCCATTCGTTGATAAAAATGCTAAACGTGACACTTATATATTTTCATTGCAAGATG
>NZ_JBNKRX010000030.1:0-80222 GCF_050296975.1 Sulfurimonas sp. | reverse complement strand
AGCGAACCAATACAGACTCAGGCATGTCAAGTGGCATAACGCCGGTTGCTGCAGCGAACGCAACCAAACCCGAACCAGCAGGGAAAGAGATACCTAGAGGGAAGCGGGTATGTGAGTCACCGCCAGTACCTACTGTGTCTGGAAGTAGCATACGGTTCAACCAAGAGTGGATGATACCGTCACCAGGGCGTAGAGAAACACCGCCACGGTTCATGATGAAGTCAGGAAGTGTGTGGTGAGTGACGACGTCAACGGGTTTTGGGTAAGCTGCAGTATGGCAGAAAGACTGCATAACTAAATCCGCAGAGAAGCCAAGGCACGCAAGATCTTTAAGCTCATCGCGAGTCATAGGACCAGTTGTATCTTGAGAACCTACTGTGCTCATCTCTGGCTCACAATACATACCTGGACGAATCCCTGCTACTCCACAAGCTTTTCCAACCATTTTTTGAGCTAAAGTATACCCCTTACCATTATCAGCTGGTTGCTCAGGTGCTAAAAACAGATCAGATGCACTCATACCTAAAACTGAACGTGCTTTAGAAGTTAAACCACGACCAATAATTAATGGGATACGTCCACCTGCACGAACTTCATCAGTGATTGTATTTGGACGAAGAGCAAAAGTAGCTATACACTCACCATTTTTATGAGCTTCACCTTTATATGGATATATTTCAATTACATCGCCTGTATCCATATTTGATACATCCATCTCTAATGGAAGTGCACCTGAGTCTTCACAAGTTGCAAAGAAAATTGGAGCAATGATTCCACCAATTACAACACCACCAGTTCTTTTGTTTGGAACACCAGCGATATCTTCACCCATGTGCCATTGAACAGAGTTAACACCAGATTTTCTTGAACTACCAGTACCAACTACATCACCAACATAAGCAACAATATTCCCTTTTTCTTTTAACTCTTTGATAGTTTCAAGTGGGTTATCCATTTTTGCAGTAAGCATAGAGTTTGCATGAAGTGGAATATCTGAACGTGTAAATGCTTCAGAAGCTGGTGAAAGATCATCTGTATTGGTCTCACCTGGAACTTTAAATACAGTTACAGTAATTTTTTCTTCTAAAGCAGGTTTTTCACTAAACCACTGTGCATTTGCCCAAGAAGTCATCACTTCAGTAGCAGCTGCATTTCCAGCTTTGTGTAACTCTTCGACATCATTAAATGCATCGTATACAAGTAACGTATGAGAAAGTGCTTCAACAGCAGCTTTTACAACAGCTTCATTTGTTGAACTTAGTGCATTTACGATAGGTTTAACATTATAACCACCAAGCATTGTCCCTAACATTGTAACAGCTGTTTCTGGAGTGATTGCAGCTACTTTATGCTCTTGCATCGCTACTTCATTTAAAAAAGCAGCTTTAACATAAGCAGCATCGTCAACACCTGGAGAAACACGATTTGCAAGAAGATCTAACATCTCTTCAACGTATTCACCAGTTTTGATAAATTCAATAACTTCTTCTGTTTGTTTAACAGTAAGTGGTAGTGGAGGAACGCCTAACGCTTTTCTCTCTGCTACGTGAGCAGCATATTCTTCTCTAAATCCCATTTTGATTTCCTGTTTTGCTTAAAATTTTGAATATTATATCGAAGAAAAAAAACAGAAAGGAGCTAGTGTTACTTAATTACACATAAAAATATTTTTATGTTTACTTTTTGTAACACACTAAAGAATCTCTCGTATCCCCTTTGCATTTGGAGCAGATAAAACACCCTCTTGTTCAAGTTGTTCTATCACTCTTGCAGAACGATTGTAACCTATTTGAAGTTTCCGTTGTAAATAGGAGATAGATGTTTTTCTATCATTTAATACTACACTTTTTGCCTCTTCATAGAGTGGATCGAGTTCTTCAAACACTTCATTTCGTTCACTTGACTCAGATGTGTCTTCTACTAAAAAGCTTTTATCATAATTAGGATCACGCTGTGCTTTTATAAACTCCACAATCTTATCTATCTCTGCTTCAGTACTCCATGGTGCATGTAAACGAACTAATCCTGTAGCTCCTGGAGGGGTAAAGAGCATATCGCCACGTCCAAGTAATGATTCTGCACCCATTTGATCTAAAATAATTTTAGAGTCAACTTTTTGCCCTACTCTATAAGAGATTCGTGATGGTAAATTTGCTTTAATAAGACCAGTTACAACATCAACAGATGGCCTTTGTGTTGCAACAACTAAGTGAATACCAGAAGCTCTTGCCATCTGTGCAAGACGAGCAATTGAGTGTTCTACATCTTTTCCACTTGTCATCATAAGATCAGCTAACTCATCAATAATTACTACAATATAAGGGAAGGGTTCATATTTCTCTTTTTTTGCTTTTTCATTGTAATTTTCGATGTTTTTTGTACGAGTATCTGCCATTGCAGCATAACGACGCTCCATCTCTGCAACCATGTTATTAAGTGCTGCAATTGCTTGTTTTGGCTTTGTAATTACAGGCGTAAGTAAATGTGGAATGTCATTATAAATAGAAAACTCCAACATTTTTGGATCAATCATAAGCAGTCTTAATTGATCTGGAGAGTTTTTGTAAAGCAATGAGAGAATCATTGCATTGATACCAACACTTTTACCACTTCCTGTTGTCCCTGCTATAAGTAAATGAGGGAGTTTTTTAAGATCTGTTACAAAAGGTTTACCTACTATATCTTTTCCCAAAGCAATAGTAAGTGGTGATGAAGAGTTTTGAAACAGTTTATCATCTAAAAGCTCACGTAGATAGATAGTCTCAACTGTATCATTTGGTATCTCAATTCCCACTACATCTTTTCCAGGGATTGGTGCTTGAATACGTATAGTTTCAGCTGAGAGTGCCATAGCTAAGTCATCTTGAAGGTTTAAAATCTTACTTACTTTAACATTTGCAGCTGGTTTAAACTCAAATGTAGATACAACAGGTCCAGCGTATGTACGAACAACATCACCATCTATTTTAAAATGTGCTAATTTATCTATAAGGTATTTAATTTTCCCATCAAGTTCACTCTCATCAATAGATTTCGATGTTTTTGTAGGTTTTTGCAGAAAATCTAACAATGGAAGTTTGAAATTTTTAGGTTTTTCAGTTTTACCAATCTCAATATCTTCTAAAAGTTTTTTATTTTCCTCTAGTTCATCTACAATAAGAGTATTTTTATGCTCTTTAACCTCTTTTGCTAGATCAAGAATATTGTGTTTATTACTTGTTTTACGTAAAAAAGCAGGTTTATCGATCTCTTCGTTAATCTCTTCATAAACAGGTGTTTTTTCAAGAGGCTCTATCTCTTTTTCAACAATATCCTCATCTATATCATCACTAAAAAAATCATCTATGCTATTTTCTTGTTTAATATCTATAACAATTTTTTTCACATCATTTGAAGTCTCTAGCTCATCTAAGTTTTGAACATCTGAAAAAACAGGAGTTTTAATAGGCTGCGTAATATGTGAAATAAGTTCTAAAACATCTTTTTCAAAAACAATTACAATAGCAACCAATGTAATAACAAACCAAAAAACCCACAAACCAAAAATACCAATGTATGGAGATAAAAAATCTACAAAATCACCACCAAATTTTCCTCGAAGTTCATCCGTAACGATAAGAGCTTGTGCTAAAAGTGAAGAGAAAAGGATTAAAAAAGAAGCTATGCTTAACTCTGCTGTTCTTGTGTCAAAAGTTATGTTTTTATAAAGTTTATAGAGTGGGAAAAGTAAAATGAATAGATATACATAAGAGATGTATCCGAAATAAAGATGATTAAAAGATGCAAAACTTACACCAAAACTTCCCATCAATGAAGTAGTACCTAGGATTGTTGCAAATCCTAGATAGATAAATACGCCAAAAACAAATATAAAAAAAGTATCTCTCAAATCAATTAACCTTCTAAAAAATATAACTAAATTTTAAAAGAAGTATAGCTAAAAATGTTCCAATTATAAATAATTGACTAAACTCAGCTGTGAAACTTTTCCTACTGTAGAAAGCATTGCTTGGTAATTTACTGTTAATTGTTGTAATGTTAAAGATGCTTCTGCCATATCTGTATCTACTACCGAAGATCGTAACGACTGCGTTGCTATATCTAAAGTTTCTACTCTTTCAAGCGATTGTTGAAGTGTGTTTGATTGAGCCCCTACTTTAGCGTGCATACTTGAGATATGATCTTGAAGATCGTCAATTCTTGCAATCGCACTTTGCATCCCTATTGCTCTTTGTGAGCCTGTTGATGCATCTGGAAAATTTTTATACTCTTCTACAGCTGTAATCATCTCATCAAGAGATTTGAAAAAGTCATTTTTAGGATCACGTACTGTTAAAGTATTATTTGAATTAAAAGTTGCAACTGAAGCATCAGCAGAAAAATCTCCACTATTTGCATCATAAAGTGCTATAGTTGCTTGTGTGGTGCCACTTGTTAAATCTTTAAAAGCAATTTTTCCATCATAAGTTATATAAGTATCTCCACGAAGTCTTGAACTTTCTATCGCTGTATCATAATCAGTATCTGCTGCACCTGCTGGAAAGTTATTTGTTACAGCCATATTTACTACATCAAGAAGTTGTTGATAAGTCATCTCATCAGCATCTACAGCTGAGCGACCTGCTGTGTCCATATTAAAAATATCATAAGTAGTTGCTGTGTTATTGTCTGTAAACGTTGAACCCGCACTATCTAAATTGATTGTAACATCATATGAAGTTACACCATCTATAGCTGTACCAGTAAGACGAAGTTGTGTACCATCAAGTGTATCTGCAGTTCCTTGTGAAAGATCAAAAACTTCAGAAAGTTTCGTTGTAGTATCAGCAATAGTATTATCAGCCCTTACAATTTGTGCTACATTTGATGTTATATCTGAACCACTTATACTAAACTGTGTTCTATCATATACTAATCCCTCAATATTAGTTGCTGCACCACTTGCTGATGTAAACCCAGATTTACTAAACTCTTTTACAAATAGATCAGGATTTACTGCTGTTGATGTCGCACCAATAATAGCATCAAAATCTGTTTCTCCATCATCAAGAGAATCTATACTTGTAACATCAGCTGCAGTTCCGCCTGAAAAATCTACAGCACCAACTAAGTTAAAGTCTAATTTTGATGAACCTTTTAACTTATCTTGAATCACAATCTCACCAGAACTATTTAAAGACACATTGACAACATCTTGAGAGCCTGTATTGCCAAACTGTTTGCCAATTTCATCTAAAAGATCACTTACCGTATCTGTATCTGAGTATGAGACTTTTGCATTAAAATTTGTTCCATCACTTTTTGTTCCGCGTAAATAGAAATAATATGTATTTGCAGGTGTAGATGTATTATCTATATCTCCCATAAATTGTCTCATAGTACTTGAAGTTGACAAGTTTTCAGCATCCGATGTATCTGCTTGTAGAGCTGCATAATCTTTTAAAAGATTTTGATTAGCTACATTTGTAACGATTTCACGACGAACTGAAGTATTTTCACCCAAAAATAGATCAGCACCCGATAGATTAAACTGTTGTTTGTTATTTGATCCAATAAGAGAACTTAAAACTCCATCATTCCCTTGATAAACACCATTCTCATCAATCGGCATTACATCAACTGCTGAACCTGAAAAAAGATATTTTCCATCAATAGAAGTATTTGCTAAACCTCTTAAATTGCTTTCAATCCCTCTTAGTTCACTCGCTATTGCATCTCTTGATGTTTCATCGTTAGTATCATTTGAAGCTTGGAGTAGCAATGTTCTAAAACGATTTATAAGGTCATTAAACCCATTCATAACTGTATCTGTTTGATCTGAGACTTTAAAACCATTTTCAGCACTTGATTTAATCTGAGAGAGTGTTGTTATCTCATTATCCAAACGCATTGTTCGTGAAAATATAGAAACATCCTCACCAGCGTATTGTATTTTTAGTCCTGAAGCTATCTGTTTGTTGACATCAAAAAGTTCTTTATTTAAACTTGAATTGTTTTTACTATAAATACTGTTGTAGTACATACTTGATGTTACACGCATAACAGACCTCCAAAAAAATATTCATATATTATCACTAACTTAGCAATTTAAGTTCCATACTACACCCATATCGGCAAAATATTATTTACTTTTAAGTAACATATGATTATTATTTCACAGATTTAGCCAGCGTGGTGGAATGGTAGACACGACGGATTCAAAATCCGTTATCTTCGGATGTGGGGGTTCAAGTCCCCCCGCTGGTACCACTTTTGAAAATTGCAGTAATTTATTGATGTGTATTTACAAATGCACTATAAAGCTCTTCAAAACCTACTTCACTTGAGTGTTCAACAGATTTCATAGTCTCTATAGCTTTGTTATAATCATGATTTTTCCACTGCTCTATAGCATCTTTAATCGAGTTATGAACATTAGCATGATGTGCTGTTACACTACTAATCACTTTTGGTGAATTTTTAATTTGTTCTTTATTTTCATTAAACCATTTACCAAATACACAGCTGTGTTCATCACCGATAGTTGGATTTTCATTGTTTATAAAGGCATTATAACCCAATAGTTTGAGTAAAATATGATCCATTTTACCATTACCGATACCAACTTCATTTGTAATACTAGAAGTTATTTCAGTAATTCTATGTGAGTTTTTAATGACAAATTCTAACTCTTCAAAAAAGGCTGCCAAAGTCTCTGTCATTTTTCCTGTATTATCCCTAAAAAGTTCAGAGATATCTTGAATCTCTGAAGTGTTTTGTTTTAACTGAGAGATGCTGATTTCAACCTCTTGAGTTGCTTTTTGTGTACGCTCAGCTAGTTTTCTAACTTCATCAGCAACAACAGCAAATCCACGACCATGTTCACCTGCACGCGCAGCCTCAATCGCAGCATTAAGTGCAAGTAAGTTTGTTTGATCTGAGATATCTTTAATAAGATTAATAATCTCACCAATTGATGCAACACTGTTATTAAGTGACGAGGCACCATTATCTAAATTTACTGCTTCTTGAGCAATTTGGTCAATCGATTCATTGATAGAATTACCCTCTTTTTGAACAGTTTCTATTCTATGACTTGTTCGTCCATTTAAATCACCCGCTTCATCTAACGAATCAACAGTTGATTGTAAAATATTCTTTACAAATCCTACACCACTACCATATGATAGAAGTAGCATTTGGATAATTTCATCACGTGCAACTGCCTCATTTGAAACACTTTGAGCACTACTCCCTTGCTCTTTTTCTAAGAGAAGTACTTTCAACTCTTCAATCTCATCTTGCAACTTGGCATTTTCACTCTCAAGTTGTTTTATTTTTGCGTTTTCCATATCGCAGTTACTAAAGAATCCCACGGTGTACCTCCCTTCATTTGCTTTGTACACATGTATCATATAGCATTAATTATTAATTTAATCTTTAGCTTTTTTCACGGAAATTAGGGCTAAATTAGATTAAGTTATATTTGAATTTTATTGTTATAAAAATGGTAGAATGATAAAAAATTTTACAAGAGAACTATGTATATAAAAATCTTTACTATCGTCCTATTATTAGTTTCAAGCCTTTATAGTGCAAGTTTGCAAAGAAATTATTATATAGAAGATGACACCATTAAGCTCTCCCATATTGTAGGAAGTTTAGAAAATGATGTTGCATTATTTAAACTTTCACAAACAAAACATATAAAAAGAATTAAAGCTGATGAACTTCTCAAAATTTTAAAAAAATATGGTTACAAAGATTTTTCATCACCCTATCCTTATATCCAATTTAATAAAATCAGCCCTATTGATACTTCAAAAATACACAACTTTTTAGAAAAATACTACACAGAAAAATACAAAACTATAGATATCAAAAAAATAACTCTGGAACCACGCTCTTATATGGAAAATATGCCAAAAAACTATACTATTGATATTCGCTCACACGAGCATCTAAGTCGTAATGGCGTTGTTGCAATAAAAACTCAGCAAAACAAAATGATTTTTTTTAACTATATAATTCAAGCATCAATCACAGTACTTACGCTAAAAAATGATTTATCACGAAATAGTGAGCTCTCAAAAATAAACACTTTAAAAAATAGTATAATTCTAGATAAATTTAATGCTATGCCTCTTCAAGAAATTGAAGATGCTACTTGGGAATTAAAACACTCGATGAAAAAAGGTGAGATTATTACTGATCGAGATGTTACACCTCTTGAAGTGATAAAAAGAGATGCAAATGTAAATGTAATGTTGCAAAATGGCTCAATCCTTATCACTTTTAGTGCTAAAGCTTTACAAAGTGGATGTATGGGTGATACTATTTTTGTTGAAAATAACAAAGGTAAAAAAATTAGAGTAATAGTTATAGGTAAAAACAGGGCAAAAATAAAATGAAAATAGTAGTTGCAACAAGTGGAGCAAGTGGAGTAAATTTAGGTTTAAAAACTTTAAAACTGCTTCCAGAAAATATAGAAAAACATTTTATTATGAGTGAAAACTCTAAAACTGTTTTGGATAAAGAGCAAGGTATTACATATCATGATGATGTAGATATCTCAGCAAGTGTAGCCTCTGGTTCTTTTGGAGTTGATGCAATGATTATAGCACCATGCAGTATGAATACTTTAGCAAAAATTGCTTGTGGCATTAGTGATAATCTTGTCACAAGATGTGCAGCAGTTATGATAAAAGAACAAAAAAAACTGATTTTAGCACCACGAGAAATCCCTTTTTCAGCCATAGCACTTGAAAATATGCATAAACTCTCGAGTTTAGGAATCATCATCGCTCCACCTGTAATGGCGTATTATTCGAAGCAACAAACTTTAGAAGAGATGGAAGATTTTGTAATTGGGAAATGGTTCGATCTTCTAGGTATTGAAAATAATTTATATAAAAGATGGGAATAGTAATTTATGAATAAAATAGCACTTTACCCTGGGACTTTTGATCCTATTACCAAAGGGCATTACGATATTATTGAACGTGCTAAAAATCTCTTTGATGAAGTGATTGTAGCAGTCGCTACATCTATAGATAAAAAGCCAATGTTTACACTTGATGAACGTATAGAGATGGCAAAGGCTGCCACAAAACATATGGATGGTGTGAGTGTTGTAGGTTTTGACACTTTAACGGTAGAGTTGGCAAATGCACACAATGCAAAAGTGCTTATTCGTGGTCTTAGAGCGGTAAGTGATTTTGAATATGAGCTCCAACTTGGATACTTAAATAATTCGCTTGACGATACAATAGAAACAGTCTATTTAATGCCAAAACTAAATCATGCATTTATATCATCATCAATTGTTCGAAACTTACTAAAATTTAATGGTAAAACAGACCATCTACTGCCACCAGAGGTACAAAAAATCATTAGAGGTATGGATTCATGTACATTGCAATAGAGGGGATTGATACTGCAGGAAAAAGTACACAAATTGCTGCTCTAGCACAAAAATATCCTGAGGCTATCATCACAAAAGAACCAGGTGCAACTGAGCTTGGACGTGAAATCCGCGAACTTGTACTTTCAGCTCGTGCAAAAAGTAAAAAAGCGGAGTTTTTACTCTTCTTAGCTGATCGAGCAGAACATCTCAAAGAGGTAATTGAGCCAAATATAGACACAAAAATGATTATCTCTGATCGAAGTGCTATTAGTGGTGTCGCGTACGCACTTATTCATGGTGAAATTGCCCAAAATGAGCTAGTGTCACTTAACAATTTCGCAACAAACAATACATACCCTCAAAAAGTTTTTTTATTACAACTCACAAAAGAGGAACTTGAATTTAGACTTTCGCAAAAAGAGTTGGATGGGATTGAGCTTCGTGGCAGTGAGTATCTTTTAAACATTCAAGATGCAATTATTCAAGCAGCTAAACTTTTAAAAATAGAACTTGTTATTATCGATGCTACACAGCCTATAGAGACTATAACAAAGAAAATACTAAATAATATCAATTAGAGCATAACTAAATATAAAGATAAAAATGGTATCCTTTTAAACTTTTTTTAATAAGGCTAAAAATGATTAAATCTCTTCGTGGAATGAATGATATTTTAAATGATGACGAGTATCAAAGATATACATATTTTATAAAAACAGCTACACAAATAGCGACTCGTTATGGATTTCATTTTATCGAAACTCCAATTTTAGAAGAAACAGCCCTTTTTAAACGTTCAGTTGGCGAATCAAGCGATATTGTTGGCAAAGAGATGTATCAGTTTATAGATAAAGGTGAAAACGACGTTTGTATGCGTCCAGAAGGTACTGCTGGAGTTGTTCGTGCATTTATTCAAAATAAGCTTGATCGTGCTGGTGGAGTTTATAGATATTTCTATCATGGACCTATGTTTCGTTATGAAAGACCACAAAAAGGACGTTTAAGACAGTTTCATCAATTTGGTTGTGAAAGCTTTGGCATAGAATCTGTTCATGAAGATGCCACTATCATTCTTATGATAAGTGATATTTTAAAAGCACTAGGAATCGGTTATAGACTACAACTAAACTCACTAGGTGATCAAAACTGTATGCCTCAGTATCGCGATAACTTAGTAAGTTTCATCGAAAGTGTTGAAAGTGATATATGTGAAGATTGCCAAAGAAGAAAAACAACAAATCCTATTCGTGTACTTGATTGTAAAAATGAAAAATGTCAATCTCTATATATAAAAGCACCAAAACTCATCAACTCTTTGTGTGATGGATGTCAAAGCGATTTTGATAAACTTAAAGAGATTTTAGATAGAAGTAAAATCGAGTATGAGATCGATACAAACCTCGTTCGCGGACTTGATTACTACTCTAAAACTGCATTTGAGTTTGTTAGTGATGATATAGGAAGTCAGAGTGCAATTGCAGGTGGTGGACGCTATGATAGACTTGTAGAGTTCTTAGATGGTAGAGCTACCCCTGCTGTTGGTTTTGCAATGGGGATTGAAAGACTTTTAGAGCTAATTAAAATGCCTCCAGAAAAACGTAACGGTTACTATATAGGTGCGATGGATGAAGAAGCTGTCTCACTTGTAATGGAGATTACACATAAAAAACGCTCTACAAAACAAGTAACATGCGAATACAAGTCAAAAAACCTTAAAAACCACCTCAAGGGTGCCGATAAGGTAAATGCACGATTTTGCTGTGTTATTGGAACAAATGAATTAGAAAATAAAACGATATGGGTGAAAGATTTACAAACGAAAACGGAAGAGATAATTAAATTAGAGGATTTTTAATGGAAAACCTACATTCGGCTTGGTCTTTTTTTCTAGAGTTTTTTGAGTTTTTTATATTAGTATTAACTGTTTTTATAATTTTTTTATTTATTCACGACAAGTATGTCCAACGTAAACATGCCCTCCTTATAAACTACCCAGTTATTGGAAGGATGCGGTACTTTTTTGAAGCACTTCGTGAACCTTTGCGTCAATACTTTGCAGATGAGACATTTTATGAATCAAAAGATAAAGTTGATTGGGTTTATAAAGCTGCTAAAGACAAGCCAAACTATATGTCATTTTCTGTACATCAACCTTTTGCTGGTTCACGTTTCATCATCAAACATGCAACAAATGTACTCAATGAAGATGAGGTAGATGAAGATACAAGTGTAGTATTTGGTGAAAATCGAGAAATCCCTTTTGTTGCAAAAACACCTGTTATACGTTCTGCAATGAGTGATGGAGCTCTCTCTCCTGAAGCTGTTCGTGCTTTTGCACTAGCTGGAAAAAATTCAGACCTCACAATAAATACAGGAGAAGGTGCTCTCACATCAAATCACCTTTTTACTTTTAAACCCAACCTCAAAAATGATAAATTTTTAGAAGTTGTAAAAAGCACCCCTTTAGCAGAAATCATTTTTAAAATAGGTGATTGTGTATTTAACAGAAAAGTTGCGCTTAAATGGTATAGGACTATTTTACTCAATAAAAAGACACAAAACACTTATATCTACGATACAGCTTCACATGTACTTTTTCGTATAAACTGGGATGCGCCACTTGATGTTTTTCCAAAAGAGGTACCGCAAAGTGTGCCAGATATGATATTTCAAATGAGTTCTGGACTTTATGGCGTTAGAGACGAAAATGGAGCATTTGATGAAGAGCGATACAAAAAAGTGATCTCATTTTGTCGTATGACAGAGATAAAAATAGCCCAAGGTGCAAAACAAACCGGTGGAAAATTAGCAGGAAGTAAAGTTACCGCAGATATCGCTTACTACCGTGGTGTTGAAGAGGGGAAAGATCTATTTTCACCAAATAGATTTCCTTTTGCAGATTCATTAGAAAATCTTTTATACTTTGTAGAAAAGTTGCAGAATCTTTCTAAAAAACCTGTTGGTTTTAAAATAGTTATTTCTGATGTAGACTCTATTGAAGAACTAGCAAAAGCGATAGTGCAAAGACATAAAGAAGGAAAACCTATCCCAGACTTTATCACAGTTGATAGTGGTGAAGGTGGAAGTGCTACTGCACCATTAGAGCTAATGGAATCAGTTGGGCTTACTACAAACAATGCACTTTATCTACTTGATACGATCTTAAAAAAACATCAAATTAGAGATAAGATAAAAATCATAGCAAGTGGAAAAATTCTTACACCAGATGATATAGCTATCACTATGTGTATGGGAGCAGATGCAGTTGGAATTGCACGTGGATTTATGATGAGTGGTGGATGTATCCGTGCGAAAATGTGTTCAGGATTTGGTTCACACGTATGCCCTGTTGGAATGGCAACGCAAGACCCTAAAAAAAGGGCTTCTTATCTTGTAGTTAAAGAAGGAATGGAGATAGGAAATTACCATAAAAATCTCATAAAAAGTCTTAAGGTTATCCTTGCGGTAATGGGGATAAAAAATATAAAAGGTTTGGATAAAGACAAATTAACTTTCAAAAATCATAATGGTGAGATATACTTCGATATAGATAAATATTTTCATCATAAACTTCATATATAGGTAGAAAAAAACTTGAAAAATTTTGGTATTGATCTTTGGTCAAATAAAAACTTTTTGATTGAGAACGGTGAGATAAAACTCAACTACAAATCTATGCCTTCATTGATAGAAATCATCAATGAAATTCGTGAAAAAAATGTCAAAGGACCTACAATTTTAAGGTTCCCACATTTGATTAAAAAGCAGATTTTAACTCTTTATAATTATTTTGAAAAAGCTATCAATGACAATAATTATCATGGAAAGTTTCAAGCTGTTTTTCCACTTAAAGTAAATCAGTTTCCTGCTGTTGTAGAGGCTATTACTATAAAAGGCAAAGAGTATAACTATGGCTTAGAAGCTGGAAGTAAAGCGGAACTTATTTTAGCAATGGCTAAAACACCAAAAGAAGCAAACATTACAGTAAACGGCTTTAAAGATGAAGAGATGATAACTCTTGGTTTCATCGCAGCACAAAGTGGACATAACATTACCATCACTATTGAGGGATTAAATGAGTTAGAAACTATCATCGAAGTTGCAAAAAAGTCAACTCTCAAAGTACCAAATATTGGTATCAGGATTCGTTTACACAGTGCTGGTAGTGGTGTTTGGGCCAAAAGTGGCGGTATGGATGCAAAGTTTGGTCTGACTTCGACTGAAATCCTAGAAGCTATAAAACTTTTAAAAGAAGCTAACCTATTAGAAAATTTTACAATGATTCACTTTCATATAGGCTCACAAATGTCTGACATTGCACCACTTAAAAAAGCACTGCGAGAAGCTGGACACATCTATGCTGAACTTAAAATGATGGGAGCTGATGCACTTAAAAGTATCAACATTGGTGGTGGATTGGCAGTTGAATATGATCAACATGAAAACTCGACTGCACGAAACTACTCTATAGATGAATTTTCAAGTTCTGTTGTCTTTTTGCTAGGCGATATTATGAACAATAAAGGTGTTGAACACCCAGATATTTTTACAGAATCTGGCCGTTTTATAGTAGCTTCTCATGCTGTTTTAGTAACACCTGTTTTAGAGCTTTTTTCACAAGATTATCAAGAAAAGTCACTTGATTTTAAAGAGTTAAATCCACCACTTGTTGAAGAGTTACGTGAACTCAACCAACTTTTAACCAATGCAAACTGTATAGAGTACCTTCACGATGCATTAGATCATATGGAATCACTCTTTACACTTTTTGATTTAGGTTATATTGATTTACAAGATAGATCAAATGCTGAAATTTTGGTACATAATATTATCAAAAAGGCGCTCTATCTAAAATCTTCTAATCCAACAAATGAGTTAGAACAACTTCAAAACAAACTGCAAGAACGCTATCTTATAAATGCATCTATATTTCAATCATTACCAGATTATTGGGGACTTGGTCAACATTTTCCAGTAATGCCGATTCATCATTTAAACACTACCCCACTTCGTGCTGCTTCACTGTGGGATATAACATGTGATAGTGATGGTGAGATCGAGTTTAATCCTGAACGCCCTTTATATCTTCATGATATAAATATTGATGAAGACGATTATTTCTTAGCATTTTTCAATGTTGGTGCTTATCAAGAGACTTTAGGAATGCAACATAATCTTTTTAGTCATCCAAATGAGTATACAATTGAAATAGATGATAATGGATACAAAATTACTAACGAAATAGAATCAAATAATATCTTGGATATTTTAGATGATATTGGTTATAACACTGAAGAAATTTTAAATAAACTTAAAAGTGATATAAACAATAGCACTTTTATCACAGAACAAGAAAAATTTGATACACTTTCGAAGCTAGAGATATTTTTACATCAAAACGGCTATTTAAGAACAACAAACTAAGGTAAACCAATGGGAATATTTGCATTAATTAAAGAAGACTTTTCTAACGCATATAAAAATGATCCCGCTTTAAACTCTAAACTCGATTTTTTATTTAATTACCCTGGTATATGGGCTATGGCATGGTACCGCGTTGCACATAAGCTTCATTGTGCCAACTTCAAAAGACTTGCTAGAATTTTAATGGGGATATCACAAATTTTGACAAATATAGATATCCACCCTGCTGCACAGATAGGTCGTCGTGTATTTATCGATCATGGAACTGGTGTAGTTATTGGTGAAACTACAATCATTGAAGATGATGTCTTAATTTACCAAGGTGTAACACTTGGTGGAGTATCTCTAACCCTTGGAAAACGCCACCCTACTATTCGCAGTGGTGTCGTAGTTGGGGCTGGTGCAAAAGTTTTAGGAAATATAGAGATAGGTAAAGATGCTAAAATAGGAGCAAACTCAGTTGTTGTTAAAAATGTCCCATCATGCTCAACTGCGATTGGCATCCCTGCTCATGTCATTGAGAAAGGAAGATGTAAAGATCCATTTATGCACAATATGCTTCCTGATATCAATAAAGAGATGTTTGAGTATCTACTCAAAAGAGTTGCTATTTTAGAGCACATCTTAGTAAAAGACAATCAAGAACTGCTTGATCAAGACCTTGCACTTGAAAATATCTACGATTCATTTATTAAGTCTATGAAAAGTTAATGGCGAGAAGCCATTAACTCACATCTGTTTTTTTATACTCTGTACAAAATCATATATATCATCATGTAACGCTTGAAGGTCTTCTTCATGCTCAACTTCATCAGCTAGAATCTGACTCACCATATTATAAGTAATAATATCTTTATCTTTTACCATATCAGCTATACTAGAGTATGTACTAATAGCACACTGCTCCCCTTTAATAGAGTCATTTAAAATAGCGACAACATCTGCATCAGTTGGGGCATCATAACCACAATTTGTTTGATTGAACCAATCTCGCGGATCAAGTAACGGGGTACCTCCAAGTTGTACAATTCTATCTGCAACCATATTTGCATGACGAAGCTCATCCGTTGCATGTTGTGTAAGTTCTGCAATAGCTGCATCTTTCATAATACCTTTAACAACTTTTGCTTCTATAAAGTATTGATAATATGCTAACCATTCATCTGCATAAGCATGATTAAGAAGATCTATAATTTCTTGAATTTCTATACCTTTAATAATCGAATTTCCTCGAACTGCCATAATGTCTCCTTCTCTGTAATGTAAACTTTATATTACTAAACTATATAGCAAGGCAGCTTAAAGGAAAATAATTATTATTTACCAATTTTTTTACTGAAAATTATTCAAAAGAAAACTCACAATTAAGCATTTTCTTTGTATAATTTCGATTATTTTCACCTAAAGGGTTATTATGCTAACAAATCGCATAAACACATTATCTGAATCTATTACTATAGCTATTTCAACATTAGCGCAAGAGTTAAAAGCTGAGGGTAAGGATATTCTTAGTTTTTCTGCTGGTGAACCAGATTTTGACACACCTCAAGTTATTAAAGATGCTGCAATAAAAGCTATCAATGACGGTTTTACAAAATATACAGCGGTCGATGGAATCCCTGCACTTAAAAATGCTGTAATTGGAAAATTAAAAAAAGACAATGGTTTAACATATGCTCCAAATCAGGTAATTGTAAACAATGGTGCAAAGCATTCACTATTTAACCTATTTGCTGCAACAATCCAAGCTGGTGATGAAGTTATTATCCCTGCTCCATACTGGGTTACATACCCTGAACTTGTAAAGTACTGTGGTGGTACAGTTATAGAGATTGAGACACAAGACTCTACAGGGTTTAAAATCACTCCCCAGCAATTAAAAAATGCTATTACGGGCAAAACAAAAATGTTAGTACTTACAACGCCATCAAATCCAACTGGTGCAGTATACTCAAAAGCTGAACTAACAGCTTTGGCGGAAGTTTTAGTTGGTACTGATATCATTGTAGCTTCTGATGAGATGTATGAGAAACTTGTATATGATGGTGAATTTACTTCAGCTGCAAGTATTAGTGAAGATATGTACAAACGTACAGTAACGATCAATGGTTTATCTAAATCTGTAGCAATGACAGGATGGCGTTTTGGATATATGGCTGCACATGATACAGAACTTATAAAAGCAACTAAAAAACTCCAATCTCAAAGTACTTCAAATATCTGTTCAATCACTCAAATGGCAGCTATTAAAGGGCTAGATGGCTCAGCAGATGCAGATGTAGAAATGATGAGAAAAGAGTTTGCTGCACGTCGTGATGAGGCTGTAAAACTGTTTAATGAAGTAGATGGACTTAGTGTCTTAAAACCTGATGGTGCTTTTTACCTATTTGTAAATATCAAAGAGGTAAGCAATGACTCATTAACATTTGCAAAAGATCTTTTAGCAAAGAAAAATGTAGCAGTTGTACCAGGTGTTGGTTTTGGAAGTGAAGGTTATTTTAGATTTTCATTTGCAACAGATATTCAAAGTATCCGTGAAGGTATTAAAAGAATCGAAGAGTTTGTAAAAGAGATGTAATACTAAGAAGAAACCATCTTCTTAGTTATTTTAATTCTTGAAGTGCTTTAATCACTTCATCTATGTTTTCAAGTGGAATATGTACTTTCCACTCAGGGTTGTGAGTATTTCCATCTAAAGAGATGCCAATACTTGCAACTGTAGCACTTCCCGGACCATAAGGTTCATCTAGTTTTGTAACGGAAATAATCCCTTTATTAGTTCCACTTAAAGCAATCGTTTTAGACATTATATGCCTCCTGAAATAGTTATAGAATCAGTTTATCCAATAATCTATTTACTTTTTAATAAACGAGAAAGTACACCTTGAAGTTTTAACCATAACTTATGATCCATAAGTGGAAACCCTGCAAATGTTTTACCACTTTGTGTGATTGTTTTTGTCACTCCACTACGTGCAGCAAAAGTATTAAAGTCACCTGTACTTAAATGCCCAGCTATACCACTTTGAGCGCCAAAAACATTGTTTCTACCAACTATAGTAGAACCTGCCATACCACTTTGCGCCGCAAAAACACTCCCCTCACCTATTTCACAGTTATGTGCGACTTGAATCAAGTTGTCAAGTCTAGCACCTTTTTTAATAAGTGTTGATCCAAATACAGCGCGATCCACTGTAACATTTGCACCAATCTCTACATCATCTTCGATCACTACATTACCATTATGGTAGATCTTTTTATGTTGCCCAAGTCTATTTGATGCAAAACCAAAACCATCACTTCCAATCACAGTCCCTGCATGGATGATACAATCTGATCCTATTTTACAGTCCCTATAAACAACAACATTTGGATAGATGATCGTATTATCCCCTACTACAACATTTGAGCCTATATACACACCAGCCATAATGATACAGTTTTTTCCAATCACTGCACCATCAGCAATCTCAGCTTCAAAAGCGATATCTGAATCTTCGCCTATTTCAGCTTCAAAAGCATCTTTATCTTCAACTGGTGGTGCAAAGTATTTTGTAAGGACTGCCATTTGCCAATAAGTATCTTCTACTACAAGTGCCTCGCATCCAGAAGGAACAAACTCTTTAGTTTTTTCATTAACAATGATAGCCCCAGCTTTTGAATCAGACATATCTTTAACGTACTTTGCATTTGCTATGAAAGATAGCTCATCAGCAGAGGCATTTTTAAGTGTATTCATAGAGATGATCTCTTTATCATCTCCATTGAATTCCGCACCAATTATCGAGGCTATTTCACTAAGTTTCATCAACTTATCTTTCTAGTGCTACTGCACCGCTTCTAACAATCTCTTTTGGATTATAGCGTTTCATAGAGTTTAAGAAGTTATCTATTCGTTTTGGCTCATCTGCAACCATTGCAATCACAGTAGTTTCACCTGCGTTTACAATCTTTCCATTATATGCTTCACAGATAGTATTGATATCACTTAAATTTTCAGTGATCTCAAATTTCACAAGAGCCATCTCTTTTTCAACCATATCTTCATGTTCATATACACGCAAAACTGGAATTAGCTTATGCAATTGTTTTGTAATCTGCTCCATAATTTTTACAGAACCCAAAGTTGCAATTGTTAAACGAGAGTATTTGCTATCAGGAATAGGCGCTACAGTTAATGATGTGATATTATAACCACGTCCAGAAAAAAGGTCTGTAATACGAGATAAAACACTCGCTTCATTAACTACGATAACAGAGATTACTCTTCTTGCATTATCAGTCGTCATTATTTACTCTCCTTTTTCTTTTCTAGTAACATCATATTAAACAGACTTCCACCTGCTGGAACCATTGGAAGAACATTTTCAAATCTCTCAACAATTACCTCTATAAAAGTAACTACATTTTTCTCTATTGCATCTTTTAGGGCTGCATCAAATTCCTCTTTTGTTTTTACCCTGTATCCTGCACCACCAAAAGCTTCTGCAAGTTTAACAAAGTCTGGCTGTACTGAGAGGTCAGTTTCTGAGTGACGTTTATCGTAAAAAAGTGTCTGCCACTGACGAACCATCCCTAAGAAATTGTTGTTCAAAATGATGTTAATAACCGGCAATTTTTTCTCAACTGCTGTCATTAACTCTTGAACATTCATCAAAATCGATCCATCACCCGTAAAATTGATACTAATTTTTTCAGGCGATGCAGCTTTTACACCCATTGCAGCTGGGAAACCAAACCCCATAGTTCCTAAACCTCCAGAACTTACGAACTGACGTGGTCTTGTAAAAGGATAAAACTGTGCACTCCACATTTGGTGCTGACCAACATCTGTAGAGATATTTGCATCATCACCAAGAAGTTCACCAACTCTTTGTATAACCCATTGTGGTTTAAGTCTCTCACTATCTTCATGAAATGTAAGCGGATGTAATGCATCAAAGTTCTCAATAGTCTCTCTCCAAGATTCATATCTTGAACCATCTACACAATCTACAAGAGCTAACATCTCTTCTACAACGTTTTTAACATCACCAACTATTGGATAATCGGCATTTACAAGTTTAGAGATACTTGCAGGATCAATATCAACATGGATAACTCCAGCATTTTTAGCAAACTCTGAAAGCTTTCCAGTTACACGGTCATCAAATCTAGCCCCTAAAGCGATGACTAAATCTGTCTCACTCATTGCCATGTTTGACGCATAAGAACCATGCATACCGAGCATACCAACAAGGTATTTATCATCGTGTGATAATGTCCCACGAGCCATAAAAGTCTCAACTGCAGGAATTTGTGTTTTATGAATTAACTCTCTTACCTCATACGCTGCATTTGAGTTGATTACACCACCACCAAGATAAAAAAGAGGACGTTTTGCATTTGCAATAGCCTCCATCGCTTTTTTAATCTGACGAGGGTTCCCTTTTGTTGTTGGCTTATATGTTTCAAGCTCTAAATTGATGTTATAATCAAACTCTTCAATCTGAGCTGTAACATCTTTTGGAATATCAACATGTACAGGACCTGGACGACCAGAAGCTGCTATATAAAATGCTTCTTTAAGTACACGTGGTAAATCTTTTGCATCTGTAACAAGATAGTTGTGTTTTGTACAAGAACGACTAATTCCAACCGCATCAATCTCTTGAAAAGCATCTGTACCGATTAAACTCATTGGGACTTGTCCAGAGATAACAACTAAAGGGATAGAATCCATATATGCATCAGCTAAACCAGTTACTGCATTTGTAAAACCTGGTCCACTTGTAATCATTGCGACACCGACTTTTCCACTAGCTTTTGAATATCCTTCTGCAGCATGTACTGCAGCTTGTTCATGACGAGTTAAGATATGTTGGAATTTATCCTGTTTATATATCTCATCATAGACATTCATTATCGCTCCACCGGGGTAACCAAAAACGGTGTCTACCCCTTCGGCGATTAGTGCTTCGATAACCATCTGTGCGCCACTAATTTGCATGAAAAGTCTCCTAATTTTTATATCTTTATGTAAAAGTTTTGGATTATACTTAAAATAAGCTATATTTGAGGTTAAAATTAAAGGGTATCGTCTCTATTCTAAAATTGATTTAACTATCATTGTAGGTCGCCACATTGAAATTGAGCTTTTTGGAAGTAGTTCAATGTTTAACTTCGTATCTGAATATTCCTCTTTAAAAGTTTCAAAAAGATTGTCAATTTGATCGGTTTCACCAAAAATAGAAAGATAGTTTTTTATCCCTTTTTCTATTTTGTTTTGTTCTTGTTTTGTATTGATAGAATTTTCAAGCTGTGAAATATAACACCAGGAAAAAATAGTCGCTAAAGACATATATTTTGAACCAATGCCCATATATTTACTAAGTGCTTTTTGAACACCTACGACATCGCCATTCACTGCATAGGTATTTGCAATACTCAAATCTTCATTCCACTGATTTTGCAGTTTTCTTCCTTCTTTTGTTTCTTGTAGCTCTTCACATGCAGCCATAGAATCATAAGCATCTGAGATATTGTTTGATTTTATACCAAGATAAAATTTTTGTTTTATCTCAATCTCTTTGAGTGTCTGTGCAGCATCCTCTTTAAACTCTTCAAAATCTTTCAAAATACTCAAATATTTTATTGCTTCATTAAAGTCATTTTTCTCTACAGCTTCACGTGATTTAAAGTACAAACTATCTGAAAAAGTCATAAGTGAAGTATATTCAGGGAGTTCAGATAAGAAAGGATTTTGTTTAATAAGTTGTAATGCTATTTTAAAATCTTTTTTGGAGAGTGACTCTCTAAAACGGGTGTATACACTTGATTTTGTAAAAAGTTCTTGTATAAACTTTGTTTTTTCACTAATACCCCTATATGGCATCAAAGAATCTTTAGCAATTTGCACGGTTTTTGGATTTAACATCATTTTTTGAGCACTAGCAAATGCTGTTTTCCAGTTTTTTTCTAAGGCTTTATAAATTTTTGTTTCTTTATAGATGGGATAACTATTTGCTAAAGAGTAAGCAAGTGCTAACTTCCCACTTTTTGCCATAGCCACAAATTTAGGATATTGTGCATAATCTTGAAAGAGTTTTTGAATAAGTTTGTTTTTTGAAGGTATGTCTTTAAATTGATTTAACATCAATTCAGCTTTATTTTTATCTCCAGTTTCAAGTGCAAGTTTTGCTTTTTCAAGCGTTTTTTCCCATAAATTTGATACAAGATCATAAATATTTGTATATTTTAAAATTGGGTTTTTTTCTGTCTCTTGCTGAATTGCTTCAAACTGTTTAGTTTGTAAAAACTCTTTTAGTTTATCAAGCCCTTCATAGATATCATAGTACATCAAAAATCCATCTTCTGTACCAATAATTAAGTGGTTTTTCTCCCCATCAAACTCCATAGCTGTGATAGGTGAAGCAATTTTTATATATCTTGTAGATATAGCTTCATAAGTGTTTAAATCGTATACAAGGATATACCCTAAACTTGTTCCAAAAAATACAAATTTTTCATCACCACTTATAACCATTTGACGCACTTCATCATGGATACCTTGCAGTCTTGCAAGTACTTTTGTAGAGTGGATATTCCAGATGATTGCTTTTGAATCTTTATCAACACTTATAAGTTTATTTTTTTGAAAAAATCTGATTTTCATAATAGGTGCACCATGCGCTTTGAGGCGATCTTTTGGCGTCATAGTTACAATGTTATAAACAGAAATTTTTCTATCATAACTAGCTGTTGCTACCCAATTGGCATTTTTAGAAAAAGATATATCATTAATAGTATCAACATGTGATGGAAGCGTAAACATCAACTTCCCACTTTTTACATCAACTGCAAAAACCTTCCCATCATCCCCACCTGAGAGCATAAATCTATTGAGTGGATCAATTGCTACACAAGAAACCTCACCATGGTGTCTATCTAATTTTGCAACTAGTTTTTTTGATTTTGCATTATAAAGACGTGATTCTTTTTCATCCGCAGATATAGTTGCTAAATAATACTTATCTTGGCTAAAAGCTACTACATTAGTTCTATAGTTTTTATGTAATATTCCCGCTTTAAAACCGTCAGCAACCGAGAGTGTATCATTATCTAAAAATCTAATTGTTGTTTCACTATCAATTACTAAAATTGTATTATCTTCAGGATAAAACTTTAGTAATAATACAGGTTTTGATACACTCTTACTTTTTATAACTTCCATTCTTACCTAATATATCCTTCAGATTTTAAAGCCTCATATATCTCATCTTGATGCTCTTTACCTTTTGTCTCTATATGCACAGTAACATTTGCATCGCCATAATCTAACGATACAGAAGTTCTATCATATGCAATATGAACAATATTCGCATTTAATCTTTGTAATATTTGAGTAAAGTGCATCAACGATCCAGGTTTATCGATCAATGTAACCGTCAAATTCATTTTACGATGTGATTTGATTAAACCTTTCTCAATTATGACAGAGAGCAATGTAACATCCATGTTACCACCACTAAGCACTGCTGCTATGTTTTTACCCTCTAAGCCTTTTACTTTTTTGTGTAAAAGTGCTGCCACACTAACAGCACCAGCACCTTCAACTACAAGTTTTTGTTTTTCTAAAAGGTATAAAATAGCACTCGCTATCTCTTCATCATCAACACTTATCACTTCATCAACATACTTAAGTGCATATTCTAACGTAATTTTCGATGTATCTCGAACGGCTATACCATCGGCAATTGTACGAACTTTTGTAGTATCTACAGCATTTTTCAATTCATATGATTGTTTAAATGCTGGAGCACCACTTGCACTTACACCTATCACTTTAGTATTCGGACTGAGTGTTTTTATTGCAGTTGCCATTCCAGCAATTAATCCACCACCGCCAATTGGGATAATAACAGCATCAAGTTTTTCACAGTTTTCTAGTATCTCTAAACCTAGCGTTCCCTGCCCTGCGATAACTTCTTTATCTTCAAAAGGGTGTACAAATGTAAGATTATTTTTTTGTGCATACTCTTTTGCATATCCATATGCTTCATCATAATTACTTCCATGCAAAACAACCTCGGCACCGTAATATTTCACACCATTAACTTTTGTAAGCGGTGTTGATTCTGGCATAACAATTACTGCTTTAATCCCAAAACGATTTGCAGATAATGCTACACCTTGTGCATGATTTCCAGCACTTGCAGCAATTACACCTAAAGAGCGTTCAGCATCTGAAAGGGAAGCAATCTTATTGTAAGCTCCACGAATTTTAAATGCACCAGTAATTTGTAAATTCTCTTTTTTTAAATATACATTTGCTGATGAGAGTTCACTCAAATACGGTGCATATGCTAAAGGTGTTTTGGCTACCACCTCTTGTATACGTTGCTGTGCTTGTTTTATATTTTCTAAATTTATCAATGTTACTACCTAGTTATAAAGGTTTCTATGATCTACCATCGCACACTGGTTTTGTACAACTTTCATACCAGCATCTTGTGCTTTTTGTGCAGCAGCATTATTTACTATACCCTTTTGTGCCCAAAAAACATCTATATCCCCACGTTCCATGCAAACATCAGCAATAGCGCCAAGTGCATCAGGTTTTCTAAAAATATTTACCATATCCACTTTAAAAGGAATCTCTTTTAAACTTCTATAAACTTTTTCACCAAGTATCTCATCCTCTTTAGGATATACTGGCACTATTTTATATCCGTGATCTTGTAAATATGCTGCAACTTTATGTGAATCTTTCTCCGCGTTTGGTGATAAACCAAGTACTGCAATTGTCTTTACACTATCAAAAATCTCTTTTACCTCTTGCATATTAGAGTTTACTGTCGGAAATTCACATTCCATGATTGTCCTTTGGTAGATTTTATATGTGATTATATCGAAAAAATAAAATTACAACATACTTCTAAGTATAATGGCATAATGTAGAACAACTAGATTTAAAAGAAGTACCATCAATGATGAAGTGCGTGAGAGAATATTTTGAAGTTTTGTTCGCTCTTTTGTATTGGTTTTAAAAGCGATTACAAAATGAAGTATTGTAAAAAATATTACAAATAAAACAAGCATCATTTTATTGTAAAACACCTCACCTATTGCACTTTCATCACCCTCTAAAAGTCCATATATCAACCCTTTATCACCTGCCATTAAAATACCACTAACAAGTAATATAAGCAGTGAGGCTACTTCAAAATATCCAAAAATAGGACCTATATTTGGATACACTTGCTTCTGTTTGTTTTTATCACGAAGCGATACTCCTAAAACAAACATAAATATAGAACCCCCTATCCAAGCCATAGCTGCAATGAGGTGAAAGTGTATTAAAAACTCCAAAAATGCCCTTTAAACTATCTTTTCTTGCCCTAAACGGTACAAAGCGAAATCGTATTTTAACGGATCTTCGTTGTCAAACTCTTTAAGTGCATTTGTAAGTTCAATTGCAGCTTGAAGGTCATATGTCTTTCGCTCTAATAAGCCTAGTTTTCTTCCCACCTTAAAAGTATGGGTATCAAGTGGCATGATAAGATCAGCTTTATTTACACTACTCCAAAGTCCAAGATCAATATTATCATCTCGTACCATCCAACGAAGCCACATCATCCAACGCTTTAGTGCTCCAGAACCTTTTGTTTTTGTTGTGACTTTACCAATTAAAAATATGTACCCTTTTGAACTAAATGGATAGAGTTCATAAAGTTGTTTTATGATTGCATTTATCCCATCAATTACATTTGAACTATCTCTATACCCATCCATAAAAATTTTTTCTAAAGTAGTTATCTTTTTTAATTTTTTAAGCGCTAAAAAGAGTGTTATTACATCCTCAGAGGTCTGAAATCTGTAGTAGTGTTGCCCAAGTGCTGTTTTTATCTCTTTATCACTTTTTTCTAAGAGTGAAAAATCTAAAGAGTCTAAGAACTTTACGATCTGTTTTACATTTCCATATGCAAAAAGTGCACAAATAAGTGCTATAGCTTCATCATTATATTTTCTTGCAATGATGATAGGGTCAGGCTTTTGCTCACAAACTTCATCTTCACAGTTTCGAAGTGTAACTTCTCGATCGAGTAACTCTTTAATGCTCAAGAAAGTCCTAACTGATAGAGCTTTTTTCTTTCACTTGAACCAGCAATATTGAGCTGTTTTCTATATTTTGCAATTGTACGGCGTACCATTGTCACTTTGAATTTCTCTTGAATGAGATCAAGGAGTTTCATATCACTTAAAGGTTTTTCGCGACTTTCAACCTTTACAAGTCCAAGTAAAAAGTCCTTAATAGCTGCATTACTAACATCTTCATCGATTGCAGTTGTAAAGAACTCTTTCATAGCAAAGACACCACGATCACAAGCTATATATTTGTTTGCTATGGCACGAGAGATTGTTGAGGGGTTATGCCCAAACTCATCTGCTAAAGTTTTCAATGTAAGTGGCATAATCTGCCCACCAATAAAAAAATCATATTGATACTCAACGATCATAAGCCCCACTTTATAGAGTGTTGCTTTTCGCATCTCTAAGGCATCTACTAATGATTTTGCTTCTTTTATTTTTTGAGATACATACTCATGTTCAACTCCATACGATGTATCTATATTTATCGCTGGATAATAGGCATCATTGAGTTTAACTTCGATCTGATTTTCATCGTTAAAATAGATCATCAAATCAGGTACTACATGGCTAGATTCCTCTTGATACTCAATGTTTGGAGGATTTTTAAAACTAGAGATTACGTGCATTACTTCTGCGAAATGCTCCCTGTTTGAGTAACTGTGTATATTTTGCAAATCATTTATCATATCTACAGCTAAAGAGTATGCATCATTTGAAATTTCAGAGTTATCAAGTTGAAATAAAAAAGACTCACTCAAATCTTTTGCACCTATTCCCATAGGCTCGATGTATGCAAAACGTAAACGAACTTTTTCAAATGCATCAACATCTATACCATGCTCTTGACAAAACCCATTTGTATCTCCCTCATAATAGCCATTTTCATCTAAGTTTGCTACAACAAACTGTGCAATCTCTTGTGAGATTGGTGTTGGAAAAAGTGGTGCTTCAAGTTGCTCATCTAAGACATCATATAAACTTTTTGACTGGATTGTAAGTGCTTCAATCTGTTCTGTTCGAGAATTACTAAGACCATTACCTAATACAATTTTTTTAGGAATCCTTTTTTCAAAATCCTCTTCATATCCAGACTTTACTTCTACAACTGGATTTGCACTTACAAAAGGCTCCATAGCCTCTCCTAAGTCTGAGAGACTTGAGTGTAAGATCGGAAGCCAATTTCTTAAAGTATTTGAAAGTTTATGTTTGGTTTCAACACTTTGGGTTTGTCTTAGAACTGCCAATCCAAAACCCTATAATTTGAAGTTTTCACCAAGGTAGTGTATACGTACATCTTCATTTTTTCCGATCTCTTCACTTGTTCCACTTGCAAGTAATTCGCCAGATTTGATAACGTATGCACGGTCACAAACATCAAGTGTTTCACGAACATTATGATCCGTTATAAGTACACCTATATCGTAAGAAACAAGCTGATGAATAACTTTTTGAATATCCATAACGGCGATTGGATCAACCCCTGCAAAAGGTTCATCAAGAAGCAAAAATTTAGGTTTATTTACAAGTGCACGAGCGATCTCAACACGACGACGCTCCCCACCAGAAAGTGAGATACCTTTACGATAACGAATCGGCTCGATATTGAACATATCAAGTAGTTCAACTATACGCTCTTCTTGTTTTTCTTTATCTTTGATACCTACTTGTGCAGCAATCATTAGGTTGTCTTCAACACTTAAATCTTTAAAGATGGAAGCCTCTTGCGGTAGATACCCTATCCCCTTTAAAGCACGTTGATGCAGTGGCATACCAGTAAGTTCCTCTTCATCAAAAAATACTTTTCCATCAGTTGCAGCTACAAGTCCACAGATCATATAAAATGTTGTTGTTTTCCCAGCACCGTTTGGTCCTAACAACCCAACAACTTCGCCACTTTTAACTTCTAGACTCATCCCTTTTACAATCTCTAAATCTTTTATGCTCTTTTTTAATTCAACCGCTTTTAGTGTATGCATACTTTATACTCTCTTTTATCATCTGAAATTTTTTCTATCTCTATAACTGCCATATCAAACCCTGCAGCATCAAGTATCTTCTCTAGTTCGTCATTTCCCCATTCAACAAAGTGTAAACCATCTTGTTCCAACTCTTCTAACATCCCTAAAGAGATAAAATGCTCCAATCCTTTGTTGTAAATGTCATAATGATAAATATCATCCCCATAACACTGTTGGAGTGAAAATGTTGGTGATGTTACATCATCAGTTATTTCTTTGAGTTTTGCAACAGTTTTTACAAAAGTTGTTTTACCAGCTGCTAAATCACCTTTTAAAATAACTACTCCAGCACTAAAATTATCTAAAAACTCTGAAGCAAAACTTTTTAGTTCTGACAAACCAACTATATAAATTTTTTCTGTCATAGTTTGTTTGAAATCTCTACAATTTGTTGTAGTTTTTGTGTCGCTTTTTTACTTTTGATAGTCTCACGTGCTATCTCTAAACCATCTTGCATATCACGAGCAAGACCCTCAACTATAAATGAAGCTGCAGCATTTACAAGTACAATGTCACGCTGAGCATCTGTAGCATTACCCTCAAATATATCTCTTAAAATCTGTGCATTTTGCTCTGCATCACCACCTATAATCGCTTCAAGTGGAACTTTCTTTATCCCAAACTCTTGCGGGTCAATCTCAAACTCACTTACAACACCATCATGTAGTCTAGCTACATACGTTATGTCACTAATGCTGATCTCATCCATTCTCTCTTTAGAGCTTACAACCATAGCTGAATTAGCACCATTTATTCGCAATGCTTCTAACATTTTAGGCACAAAAGCTTTATCAAATACTCCAAGAAGTGATTTTTTGACACCTGCTGGATTTGTCAGTGGACCTAAGATGTTAAAGATAGTTTTATCTGGTATAGTTTTTCTTACAGGCATTATAAACTTCATAGCTGGATGATGATTTTGTGCAAACATAAATGCAAAACCGCACTCCTCTAACAGTTTTGCATTTTGATCTATGCTTAGATCAAGTCTTACACCAAGTGATTCAAACATATCTGCACTACCACTTTTTGAAGTGATAGAGCGGCTTCCATGTTTTGCTACTATACAACCAGCTGCAGCTACTAAAATAGCTACCGTTGAAGAGATATTAAAACTTCCAATCTTATCGCCACCTGTTCCTACAATATCTATCGCTTTATTACGTGTTGCTTCAGATATAGGCAGAGGAATTGCAAAACTTCTCATCACTTCCGCTGCTGCAGCAATTGCTTCAACAGATGTACTCTCATCAAGTCTCATAGTTTCTAAAAAAGTTTTCATCTGCGCATCATTCATCTTGTGCTCAAATAATTCTGTAAACTTTACTTTTGCCTCATCGTAGTTCATCTAAATTTCCTCAATATATTGGTGTTGTAATGATTTTGGTGTTGATTTTGTAACTGGAATTTGCAAAACTTTGTACTTTTTTGCCTCTTTTAGATAGTTAATAGTTATTATACTTCCAATCTCAACATTTTTACTAGCTTTAGCAACTAAGTCATTTATAAGCACGACACCGTTTGCGATCATATCTTGAGCAACTGATCTTCTTTTTGTTATATTTACTGCATTTAAAAATTTATCTATCCGCATTCTCGTTCTTAATTCCGCTTTTTACTTTGCAAGTTTATAAAGGTAAATCGTTTCATAAACTTAAGCATAATTTTCCCCTTATTGTAGAGAAATAAAACTAAAAGTTTAGTAAGAGTTGGAACATTTTTTGCGTTATCTAGTTACAAATAAAACTTTCATGTTTTTATAATGATGTGTCAGATACAATACAACCACTATGAACAACACAGAAACATTGCAAACAAATTATCAAACTGTTTTAAATGATGCCATCTTCTGGGACAAAGTATATGCTTCAACATGGTTGATGCTTGTATTTGTCTTTTTACCCATAATAGTTATATTTGCATTACAAATGTTTACCTTTGGAGTGTCTTTTTTTATTTTTCTACTTTTTTTTAGTTTACTTATCTCTTTGTTTATCTATTCTAAAAACAAAACTATTTTAATTTACGAAGAACTTTTTAGCATACAAAAAGAACTTGATGCATTAAATTTCATTGCTAAAGAAGACCAATGAAATACTGGGTAGTAAACGCTCAAAACAAGGTTATAAAGACTTTTACATCAAAAGAGAAGATTGATGCAGAAGAAATATTACGTAATTATCCGGAAGGATATATTGTAATGAAAAGCTATTGTTGTTGTTTTGCAGATGTATTTTTTGGGGAATATGTCGGATTATGTTGTAAAAAACATGATAACAACGTCGGACAAGCAGGAACTTATAATATAGTTATGCCACACATAACGTTTTTCAAATGCCTTTTAAAGCATAAAATTCCTTTACAATGGGCAATTCCAGCGACTTTAAGTGCAACTGTTGGTGTATGGCTAATGCAACCATATTTTTGGTATAAAATCTATAGATATAGGAAAAAGAGGGGTGGATGTGAGTGAATATTCTTCTGAATTTATATATCTTTTTGTTGGAAGTATCGTCATTCTTTATACAGTTTTTTATTTCTATTTTTCAAAAAAACATTATTCAAGACCACAACATTACAATATCTTCAATCCAATAACAAAAAAAATGTTACAAAAGAGTGTGATTTTCGAATTGTTTTTTTACACATTCTTCTTTTTTACTACACTTTATTATGCAATTATTTTATTTGAAGAACAATTGAGTTATATATATCTAAACTATCTAGCTTTTGGAGTTGCTCTTGGAGTTTTTCTCCTTTACAAAACCTCAAAGTATTATATTCATGAAGGTTTAATAGGATTAGGCTCTTTTATCACACTTATATTGATGACAACACTTTTCTTCGATCGCTCTTTAGTATCACATCCATCTTTTCTCTTTTTAGTTGGGTTTAGTTTAGGTATTACATTACCAACACTGTATGGAAGGCTCTTACATACATATTCAAGAAAATTTACTACTATTTTTAGCATCTTATCTCTCCTCTTATTAATAGCTATTTTCAATGTTTTAACTTATCTTATAGGACATAGCTTTAGTGTTTTTTATACATTATTAGCCATTTTCATAATTATCAATGCTTACCTTTTTTGGATTTATAAAGTTATAGCACACTGGATTTTTTTTGATATTATCATCAGTTTACGCTATAAAGTTATTTACAAAGGTTTGGAAAATTTAGATGAAAACCATGGAATATGCTTGATATCAAATCATCTAAGTTGGTTGGACTGGCTTATTATTCAACTTCCTATACAAAGACGTATTCACTACTTTATAAACAGTACCGTAGCAAAAAAAATTGCTTTTAGATACTTTGTCAATGGTGGTGGCTGTATCACTATGTCTAAAAAAGGTGCATCTAAAGCTATTCGCACAGGGAAAAAACTTTTACACAATAAACAAATAGTTGGTATATTTCCTGAAGGTTCTATAAGTAAAACAGGAAAACTTGGTGGTTTCAAGTCAGGTTTTACACTATTATCTAGTGTGCATGATAGTCAGATCATTCCCGTTTATCTCGATGGACTATGGGGCTCAATATTTTCACGTTCACCTAAAAAGTTTCAATTTCACAAGAAACACTTTCCAAGAAGAACAATCACGATAACATTTGGTCAAGCACTCCCAATGACAACAACAGTAGAAGATGTAAAAAAAGCGATTGGATCACTCAGAACTTAAAAAAAACAACCAATACATCAATATATCTTGATATATTAATCATATTTTGCTATACTTTTTTTATGGAAATATTTTTACAAACAATTGGTTCGATCAACGATGAAACTCGGATCAAGATACTTAGATTTATTGACGACAATGGTGAGGTTTGTGTCTGTGACATAGAAAACTCTTTTGATATGATCCAATCACGTATATCAAGACATCTTAAGATACTCAAAGATGGCGGTTTTTTAAAAGTTAGACGTGATGGGCGTTGGGCATACTATTCTATTCGCTCCCCGATAGATCAATTTCGCCAAAACGTTTTAAAAGAGATAAGTTGTCTTGATATAGAGATACCTCCCCTTAAAAAAGGGTGTAATATTGAATAAAAAAGTTTTAGTGATGTGTACTGGAAACAGTTGTCGCTCAATCATCGGTGAAGCACTTGTCAATAAAGAACTTGTAGGTGTGGAGGCATATAGTTGTGGCGTTGCTCCAAGTGGAAAAGTAAATCCAAATGCAAAAAAAGTGCTCCAAGAGCATCATGCATGGGATGAAAAATACTACTCAAAACATCTTGATGAGGTTATAAATATCCCTTTTGATTTAGTTGTAACAGTATGCGATCATGCATATGAGACATGTCCTATGTTTCCTCGCCCCACTCCAAAAATCCATGTAGGTTTCAAAGACCCAGATGGTCAAGAGTATAAGGCATTTGAAAAAACATATGATGAAATTAAAGCAATACTTTTGCCAAAAATAACAAAATTTTTAGAAGGAAAATAAAATGGAAAAAAATGTAAGTAAAACAGATACTGGTGTAAAGATTAACTTTATGGGTGCAGTTGAAAAACAAAACATTGTAACGATGGTACAAAACTGTTCAACTGGAAAATGTGAATGTATGAGTGATGCTCAAAAAGCAAAGATCACAGATATGCAAGTAAGTGGCGAAGATGGTGATGTAGAGTTAAAAATTGATGGTGATATCAAGGTAGAAGACATAAAAGCTGCTATGGCAAAATCAAAAGTTTTAAATAAAGAGGAATGTTGCTAAACTTTAGCAATACACCTCTACTTGAGATCATAGAGGTGCTACAAAAAGAAATCGCTTCTCTTTTAGAACACGAAAGTATCTCTTTTATAGTAGAAAATCCAGACCTTACAACCGCTCAAACACACTCTTATAAGACATGGCTTGATCTTGCACATATTTTAAAATGTAAAATGCTTACTCCAAAACAAGTTGATGAACAATTTGTAGAGATACGTTTTCAAAAACTCTCAGCTGATAGTTTTCATTCAGTTGATGCCGATAAAGAGCAAAAATATGGAAATGAGTCTATATTTTCCAAGATCAATAAAAACGAAGAAACTTCATTTATATACCACTACTCCCAAGCACTAAAAAATGTAAAAGTTGGTCAAAGAAAACGAATTTTAAATCTTGGAGTAAATAATGGCGATGAGTTTGAGGTTATAGAGCAACTTGCATCAAACTTTACAGAGCTTGAACTTTTGGGGATAGACTACTGTGATTCTGCTATAGAAGATGCAAAGCAGAAGTTTCAAGAGCATAAAAACGTAACCTTTTTACAAGCAGATATAAACGAACTCAACACTTTAGAGCTTGGAGAGTTTGATCTTATCATTAGCATCGGAACACTACAAAGCTCAAACCTAAACTTCAACGAAGTATTTATGTCGATCGTACAAAATCAATTAAGCCCAAATGGTGCAATAATTTTAGGGTTTCCAAACTGTCGCTGGATTGATGGAGAGATGATCTACGGTGCGATGATGCGAAACTACAACTATTCTGAGATGTCAAACCTTTACAAAGATGTTATATACTGCAAAAAATATCTCCAACAAAAGAAGTTTCGTGTTACCATTACAGGAAAAGACTATATCTTTTTAAGTGCTACTTCGATCAGGAAATAATATGAATATGTCTTTGTTTTTTGTACTTTTATTGGTTTTGCTTTTTGCTTTACATGCCCTCTTTTACTTACGTGTTATAAAAAAGCTTTTAGTAAAAGATAAAACGGGAAAGATATTTACCGCTTTACTTGCTCTAAACTTTATACTTAACATCGTGTATATGTTTGTACGCTATAGTGATCTACTCCCTTATAATCTCTCATATGTAGCATCTGTATCACTTGGTATTTCTTTTGTACTACTACTTTATCTTGCTCTGCACGAAGTTATCCATCTGTTTCATAAGTCACTCAAAAATGTACAACGCTCAAAAAGGGAGTTTATAAAAAAACTAGGAGATGGAGCACTCTTTACACTTGCAACTTCTTATGTAACTGCAAGTGTTTATGAGGGGAGTAAAGAGCCAGTTATCAACATCGTTAAAACTGGAATTTTTGACTTCTCTATCGTTCAGATAAGTGACTTACACATTGGTGGTTTGATCGATGAGGAGTATGTAACTAATAGTGTTGAGAAGATAAACTCGCTCAAACCTGATCTTGTGGTCATCACAGGAGACTTAATCGATACTGAGGTTGAACACATCGATAAAATCATATTAAAATTAAACAATATCAACTCAAAATATGGGGTTTTCATGGTACTTGGAAATCATGAATACTTCCACAATCCTTACTCAATCATAGAGTTTTTAGCAAAACAAACCAAGATAAAACTCCTTTTAAATGAGTCTATCATTATCGAAGAAATAAGTGTAAATATTGTTGGGATAAATGACATATTTGGTCATCGTATAGGGGTGTTGGAACCTGACTTTGATAAAGCTTTTTCAGACGTAAACAAAAACTACCCTACTTTACTACTCTCACACCAACCAAAATCTATAGAGTATCTAGGAGTATATAAACCAGAACTAATCTTAAGTGGTCATACACATGGAGGACAACTCTGGCCTTTTAATCATCTAGTAATGTTACAACAACCCTACCTCAAAGGTCTACATACTCTAAAATATGGTGGAAAAATCTATGTAAACTCTGGCATAGGCTTCTGGGGACCGCCTATGCGTTTAGGATCACAAGCTGAGATCGCATATATTATCTAGCTTATAATGCTAGAGTTAAAATATCTTCTATGATCTCAGCTGAGTAAACCTCATTTAATCCAAAGAAATGAGAGTTCATATGTGCATTTTGGGCAATCGCATCTAAATCAGACTCTTGAATATCAAACTGTGAAAATCTTGTTGGGGAGCCAACTTTGTTAAACCAGTTCTCTAAAGCCTCAATCCCCTCTAATGCAGAACTTTTACCAAAAATCTCTTTTGCAAAACGCTCAAACTGTGCCTCATTGTTTTTATAGTACCACTTCATCCAAGCAGGTATAACCACTGAAAGTCCAGCACCGTGTGGCACATTATGGAGTGCTGAGATTGCATGTTCGATCATATGGTTTGGATACACTACACCCTCTGCTCCAAAAGTAGTAGTTCCATTAAGTGCATTTGTTGCAGCCCATGCAAACTCCCCTCTTGCATCTAAATCTTGTGGATTTTTAAGTAATGTCTCAGTTGTTTTTATAACTGTTTTTATATTTGCTTCCACATATGACGCAGTAAGGTCTGGATGATAGATAGCTGTAAAATACCCCTCTATAGAGTGTGCTATAACATCAACCGCTGAATAAACCAAATACTCTTTTGAAACAGATTTTTGAAGCTCAGGATTAATCACTGAAACTTTTGGAAAAACTGCTGGAGAGTAGATATAAAACTTTTGTTTTGTTACTTCGTTTGTTACAACTGCACTCGGGTTCATCTCACTTCCAGATGCTGCTAAAGTCATAATGTCAAAAATCGGTAGTGCTTGTGTAAGCGGTGCCGAGAATGTAAAAAAGTCCCAAACATCTCCATCGTAAAGCGCACCAGCGGCAATCGCTTTTGAGCTATCAAGAACTGAACCACCACCTACAGCTAAAACACCATCAACATTTTGCTCTTTTGCTAGGGCAATCCCCTCATTTACTTTTGAGAGTACAGGATTGCTCTGCACACCACCAAGCTCTATAAACTCAATGCCACTATTTTGTAAACTTGTCGCAACACTATCAAAAAGCCCATCAGTTTTAATTCTATCACTTCCATAAACTAAAAGAACTTTTTTTACACCTGATTCAGCTATATAGCCACCTATTTGTTTCTCTTTATCTGCTCCAAACTCTACTCTTGTTGGATTAAAACTTGTAAAATCTTTCATGCTATTTATCCTTTTAAATTTTTATAATCTTCATCTGAAACTCTCTCAAGCCATTCATTACTCGTATCTGTCCCTGGAATCTCTATGGAGATATGGCTAAACCAACTATCAGCTTTTGCCCCATGCCAATGTTTTACACCTGTTGGGATATAAGCCACTGAACCCTCTTGAAGACTTATAGGTTCCTCTCCATCTTTTTGGTACCAACCCTCTCCAGCTGTACAAATAAGAATTTGCCCACCGCCTGTTTTGGCGTGATGGATGTGCCAATCATTACGACACCCTGGCTCAAACGTTACATTGAACATAAAAAGCTTTACTTCCTCTGGATTTACAAGAAGGTTTAAAAACGAATCTCCAGTAAAATACTGTGCAAAGTTTTCATTATATGCACCTGTACCAAACATATTTGCTTTTTCAAATTCTTCTTTATTTGCGTATTTCATTTTGTTTCCATTTAAAGATTTTTAGCAAAAAATGCTGCTATTTTATCAAATGGGATAACTTTCATATTGTCATACAAATCGGTATGTACTGCTCCTGGGATAACCATAAGCTCTTTTGGCTCATTTGCAGCTTTATAAGCATCTTGTGTAAAATAAAGTGAGTGTGCTTTTTCCCCAGCAATGAAAAGAATTGGTCTTGGGCTTATCTCTTTGATATATGTCATGAGTGGTGTATTCATAAAAGAGATTGAGTTTGTGATAGTCCATCCACCATTTGAGTTGATCGATCTTGGGTGGAAACCTCTTTTTGTTTTGTAAAAATCAAAATACCCTTGAACAAACTCAGGCTCTTTCCCAGTTAATTTACTTGGTAACCCATTTGGAGCGATTGAAGGAGTACCGTTTGCTGCATCTACCCAACGTTGTTGGCTGAGTTGGTTAAGAAGTTGTGTTTTGCCCTCAAGTGGCATAGAGTCAAAATACCCTTTTGCCATCACTCTTGACATATCATACATACTTGCAACTGCTATAGCTTTTATACGCTTATCGACAGCTGCAGCATTGAGACCAATTCCACCAAACCCACAAATAGACATAACACCTATCTTGTTTTGATCAACATTTGGTAATAATCCAACATAATCAACTCCAGCACTTATATCTTCTGTATTAATATCAGGAGATGAAACATTTCTAGGCTCTCCACCACTCTCCCCTGTAAAAGATGGATCAAAAGCTAAAGTCACATATCCACGCTCTGCTAAAGTTTGTGCATAACGACCAGAAACTTGCTCTTTTACCGCACCATACGGACCACTAAGTACAAGTGCAGGTAGTTTTTTGTCTGCTTTATTTTTTGGAGTGTACAAATCTCCAACTAAAGTGATTCCAAATCTATTTTTAAAAGTCACTTTTTTATGGTTGACTTTATCACTCTTGGCAAATACTTTATCCCAAGACGTTGTTAATTTTACATCTTGTGTTTGTGAAGCTACAAGGTTTGTAGCACCAAATAATGTGATTCCAGCAAGAGTCAAAGTAGCAGTTTTTAAAAAACTTCTTTTACCTAATGTTTTCATCATATGTCCTTTATTTAGATTTATACCTAAATTATAAAATGATTAAAAAAAATCTTATAGACAAATATTCCATGACAAATGCACAATTCTCCAAATGTTATTTTTATTAGAGGCAAAAGTTTGTAATAATTATGATACACTTCCACAGAGCCTATTTTTATCTTCTTTGACTTAATAATTAACTAATATTTTCTGCAGCTCATTCCTTTGGAGCTGCTATATGAAACAACAACCAACTATCGAACTCAATTCTAGTGAGATTAATGCTTATCTTAAACTAGCTAACTCTTGTAAAAATGCTAAAGATTATAAAAATGCACTTTTATATTTAAAAAAAGCAATTAAAGTAGATAATAAATGTTATATTTGTTATCACCAAATGGCTGATGTCTATGATAAACTCAACAAGTACGAACAATCTCTTTTTTATTTACAAAAGGCAATAAAACTCAATCCTGATTTTTATGATGCACTTTTTTCAATGGCACAATGCTATAGAAAAATGCAAAATGAGAATAAAATGGTTGAGTATCTTCATAAAACTCTGAAAAAGCTACCCAAACATCCAGGGGCAAATCATCTATTAGCTTCACTAAATCAAGAAACAAATAGCAAATACTCTTCAGAGTATGCTGAAGATCTTTTTGACAGATATGCTGATCATTTTGAAAATCATCTTATAAACTCACTAAAATATCAGGTACCAACTATTATAAAAGAAAAACTACAATCTTTAAATCCTCCAAGAGATTCAAAAGTTTTAGATTTAGGATGTGGTACTGGACTGTTAGGAAAAGCAATTATAGATATATTTCCAAATTTAGTTGGTGTAGACATATCTACCAATATGATAGAAGAGACAAGAAAAAAAAATATATACACTACACTTTATATAGATGACATTCAAGATTTTCTTTTTAAAAATGTAAAAAAATTTGACCTAGTTATGGCTGCAGATGTTTTCATATATATTGGCGATTTGCAAGTTATCTTTTCTAGTGTAAAAAAATGTCTTAGCAGTCATGGTTATTTCATATTTTCCATTGAACTCTCATCAGATATTAATACATCAGATCACAAACTAGCAAAAAGCGGAAGATTTTCTCATACTGTGGAATATATCGAATCTTTGTGTAAAGAGATTGGGTTTGATGTTGAAGATAAAGAGGAAGTTATACTAAGACAGGAAAATAATACTGGTCAAAAAGGGGCAATTTTCATATTAAAACTACCGCCTTTTTGATAAGATTTAAGACATATATGCCCCACCACTTACAGAGAGATATGCTCCAGTTACCTGAGCACTTTCATCTCTTACAAGAAAACTGATCGCATTTGCTACATCCTCAGGTTTTGAGATCGTCTGTGTCGGTGTCATTGAACGGATGAACTCTTTAAACTCTTCTGGAGCTTGGCTTGTTGCATCTGTTAAAACTAAACCAGGTGCTACAATGTTTGACGTAATCCCGTATGCTCCTAGTTCTTGTGCTAAATACTTACTAAAAGTGTCAAGTGCACCTTTTGCACTTCCGTGAGCGATGAAACTCGGTGCTGGAGTTTCAGATAATGTGCTAGATATAAAAACTAAACGACCAAACTTTTTTTCAATCATTGAAGATACTGCATGTTTTGCACATATATACGATGCATGCATCTCGTCGTTTAGCTTACGAGAGAACTCCTCCCAGCTTTGATCCACAAAAGGTTTTTGAGTAAAGTTCATGTTTGCATTTGATACTAAAATATCTACACCACCATAATCTTTTGTAATACTCTCAAACATAGTTGCCACTTGTGCATCATCTCTAACATCAGTTTGAATTGGATAGGCTTCTCCACCATTTGCATTTATCTCAGTTGCTAACTCGACAGCTACTTGAATGCTATTTACATAATTTATAAAAACCCTATAATCACTTTTACCTAACTGTTTTGCAGTTGCTGCTCCGATCCCTCTTGCTCCACCTGTGATCAATACATTTCTTTTTGACATCTTTAACTCCTTAATTTTTTTTACATACATCGTGTATAACTGTACATTTACCAACCCATGAGCTGATAATGTCCGTAGCTGTTTGTGCCCCATATCCAGCAGCACTACTAAACATCGAAGCAGCTCCTGCTGCACATCCTGTTACATACTTTTTATCTGCTATAACACCTCCTTCATTATCGATCATTACCATCCCTGGTCTTGGTGCCCTTATATGCTCAACCACTGGTGTGCCTATACCCTCTACATCTATAGTTTGCATACCGTTGGCAAAAACGACTATATCTGTTTCATAAGTTTCGTCTGCATCTGTTTTGACAATATAGTTACCACTCTCTCCACTTACAGAGCTTACAACACCATCTTCAACTGAGACATTTTTATACCCTTGTGCTCTTTGTTTAAGAGATTCTAAAAGTTCGATGCCTATAGTCCCTTCATCAACTCCAGCTACATTATAAAGCTGAGCCATTTTAAGGTGTGATTTTCCAGCATCTATAACCAAAGTTTTCTTCTGTGATGCTTCTTCCACTTTTGATTCTGCAGAACCTAAAGTTATAGCACATGACAATCCAGACACACCACCACCTATGATAATTACATCATACTTCGTCATTTTATTTCCTTTATATTTACTTGTTCTATACAAGTATATTAACAAAACTCTTAAAGCTTGTTAAAGACAAGTATTTAATTATTTATGTTATAATTTTTTTATGAAAAATGAAGAATTTAATTTAGCTGAGTCTTACGGGTATCATTTCAATATGATCTTTATTAATATAAAAAGGATGATGGAGGCACGACTAAAACCTTATGGTCTTACCCATTTACAATTTAGCATACTTATAAATCTCCATAAAAATAATGTGACTACACAAAAAGAGTTATTGAAGTATATCAATGGAGATGAAGCAAGTGTTACAAGGTTGATCGACAGGCTTGAGTCTAAAGGGTTTATAGAACGAGTACAGTCTACACAAGATAAAAGAAAAAAGAAACTACTCCTTACAAAAACAGGAGTATCTCTAACACAAGAGATCATAGGTTGTGCAAAAGAAGTAAATCAACAAATCATAAAAGATTTAAATGAAGATGAAGCAAAACTATTGCTAAAACTATTAAATAAAGTGCATCTAAGTATAGAGGACAATGTATAACAATTATGGACACAAAATTTGAAAAATATCGCTCAGAGATGATCGAGTTAGTACAAGAAAGATACCCACTAGATGGCACTGTTCAAAGTGAAATAAAGAACTTAGATTTTTTCTTTTCAAAAGAATTAACCGAACAAATTAACATTATGTATGAACCATCTTTATGTGTAATTCTCCAAGGCAATAAAGCAGTAGGTTTTGGTGAAAATACTTATGGCTATGATCAAAATATGTACCTTCTTGCCTCAACTCATCTACCTGCAAAGATGAAGATACTCAAAGCCTCAGAGCAACACCCTTACCTCTCTTTGCGAATAAAGTTTTCTCTCGAAGATATTTACGAAGTGTTAAAAACTCTTGATTCTCAAACATTAACTTTAGATGCAAATGCTGAAAAAGGGCTGTTTTTTGATGATATGAATATACAGCTTTATGAATCGGTCTATAGATACATGAAACTACTACAACGCCCAGAGGAAGATAGAGATTTTCTCTCTCCACTACTTACAAAAGAGATACTTTACAATCTAGTTAAAAGTAAGGGAGGAGTGTTTTTAAGTAAGTTTTCTATGGAGGGAACAATTTCAAATAAGATAGTTCAAGTAATTACACATATAAAAGATCACTTCAACGAAAAACTAAACATAAAAAAATTAGCAAAAAGTGTAGATATGAGCGAGTCATCACTCTACCAACATTTCAAAACTATCACAACCCTCTCCCCTATCCAGTTTCAAAAAAAACTTAGACTTGAAGAGGCAAAACAATTACTCCAGCTACAAAACAAAGAGATTAGCGAAGTAGCTTTTGAGGTTGGTTATGAGTCCCCATCACAATTTAGCAGAGAGTTTTCACGCATGTTTGGCTTATCTCCAAAAGCTTTTATAAAAGTATTTTATTCAAAGGATGAATAATGGCAATAGTTAGATCATACGGTGCTACACAAGAGGTTACTGGATCATGTCATGTTCTTGAAGTTGATGATGTAAAGATCATGATCGACTGCGGGATGTTTCAAGGGAAAGAGGAAGAAAAAAATGCAGAACCTTTTTACTTTGAGCCTTCAACTATCGACTATATTTTACTTACCCATGCTCACCTCGATCATATAGGGCGCATTCCAAAACTTGTTAAAGAGGGTTTTACCGGCAAAGTCTATACAACTGCTGCTACTATGGACTTGGCTGAGATCATCTTAATGGACAGCGCAAAAATAATGAGCGAAGATTTTCAAACCCGTTATAGAAAAGCGCAAAGAAAAGGACAAACGAAAAAATTGCAAAAACCGTTATACGGTCCCCTAGATGTTGAACAGACATTAAACATGATCGAGTGGGTAAACCCTGAGTATGATGTCTACTACGATCTGTGCGAAGGGATCAGTTTTGTTTACCGCAATGCGGGGCATATATTAGGTTCTGCTTTTATAGAGATCACTTATATGGAAAACAACGACTCACATTCCATAGTATTTTCGGGAGATATCGGTAATAACAATGACTTAGTCCTACCACATCTGGCAAAGTGTCATAAAGCAGACGCACTTTATGTAGAGACAACTTACGGAGAGAGAAATCACCAACCTATAGATGCAACTATAAAAGAGTTTAAAGAGACGCTTTTAAACACTTTAGAGAACAACGGCAATGTTCTGATCCCCTCTTTTGCCTTAGAGCGTACACAAGAGCTTTTGTGTCTTTTAAGGGAGATGTACGAAAACGATGAACTGCCGAAATGTAAAATATTTCTAGACTCCCCTATGGCTACACGTGCAACAGAGGTTTATAAAAAGTACGCTAATGAGCTTATATATAAATGTCAAGAGAACATAAAAGAAAACGGAAGTGTATTTAGGTTTGATCTATTGTCGTTTACTGAAACTCCCGAAGCTTCTAAGAGTATAAACGATGTTAAAAGCCGTGCCATTATCATCGCAGGTGCAGGTATGTGTAACGGTGGAAGAATCGTGCACCACTTCAAACATAGAATCTGGGATGAAAACAATGCAGTCATCTTTGTAGGGTTTCAAGCAGAAGAAACTTTAGGACGCGAGATCGTTGAAGGTGCACAATGGATCAACATACTAGGTGAAGATATGATCGTAAAAGCTTCGATCCACACCATAAACGGTTTCTCAGCCCATGTAGACAGAGACGGAATGATCGAGTGGATAAAAGATATAAAAGGGTTGAAAAAAGTGTTTTTAGTACATGGCGAACCAAACAGTCAAACTGCATTTAAAGAGACACTCAAAAAAGAGCTGAATGTAGATGCGCATATAGTTAGTTTTAAAGAGGAAATAGTGCTGAAGTAATTAAGTCTTATTTTATCCCTTATAATATCAAGTAACTTCTTTTTCATTTTTGCTCCTCAAAAATTAAATATGCAAAATATACATTTAACACTTTTTCTACCAATTAAACGACAAAATGATCAAATAATGGCAATTATATTTTTAAATACATATAAAAATTTACTAGTAATTACTTGATATACTAAAAATTATCTGATATAATTCTCAAAAAAATAATTGAAAAGTTTAAAATGCAAAATTTACAAGGTTACAAGCCTAAAGTACCTCAAGAAGTGCTTGAAACAATAGAATATATAGCTAATGGCAATTTAAGAAATATTAAGATGAATTATAATAATGGAAATTTTGAATTTCATGCAGACAGCTATGATGGGCAAAAAAAATTTATTATAAAAAAACAACATATTCCAGGTATCATCTCTGAATCTAAAATGTTGGTACAAAACCCAAACTCTCTAAATGAGAGAAGAGAAAGAGTTTTACATTTTCACAAAGAAGGTTTGAGTCAAACAAAAATATCTGAATTGACTATGACTTCACAAAAAACTGTCTCAAACGATCTTAAATTTTTAAGAGACCAAGGCAAAATAAAATAACGGCTTAATCTATGCAAACAGCAACTTTAAAAATTGAAGACAACATATTAAAACTTGTGTAACTGCCAATGACTTTACAAAATGAAAATAAACTACTAAAAGAAAAATTAAAATCAGCAGAAAAAATTAATGAATTGTTTTATTTTTTCTTAGAAAACAGTTCTGATTTTATCTATTTTAAAGATAAAAATTACAATTTTACGTTTACAAGTAATAAGTTTTCTAATTTATTAAATTTTAAAGGATGGAAAGAATTAATTGGAAAAAATGATTTTGATGTTTTTGATGAAGAGCATGCAAAGATGTATCGTAAAGCAGATAAGTCTGTACTTGAAAAAGCAAATGAGTTAATCTCACATGAAGAAACTTACTATGATAAGAATGGTGAACTTTGTTGGATAACAACAAGTAAAAAAATGATACATGACAAAAACAATAAAGTTGTGGGTTTATTTGGTATCAGTAGAGATATAACCGAGCTAAAAAGATCAAATGAGAAATTAAACTTTGCTTCAAGGATAGCTCAAATAGGTTTTTGGGAGTTTGATGGTAATACAGAATCAATTAAATGGACTGATACAATATATGATATATTTGAAGTTGAAGATAAAAATATAAAGATAGATTATAAAAAGTTTTTATCTTATTTGCCAAAAGAGGAACAAAAGTTTTTAACCGCAACTTTTTATAGATCAATTGAAAATAAAGAAGAATATCATTGTATTCACTCAATTATAACTAAAAAAAACAATATAAAATATGCAGAAGAAAGAGGAAAACATTTTTATGATAAAAAAGGTAAATATATAAAAACTATAGGGAGTATCTACGATATAACAGCTCAATATATTATAGAGAAAAATCTTTTAGCTCAAAAAGAAGAGTTTAAAACAATATTTGATATTTCTTTAGATGGTATAATAATTGTCAATTTTGAAGCAGATATTTTATTTTTTAATGAAACTTTTTTAAAAATGACTGGTTATAATGATGACGAATTATTGGGGAAAAGTCTTTTTGATATAACATTAAATGAAGATATAAATTTATTAAAAGAATCTTTATCTAAAGCAAGACAAAAAGGTTATTTTGAATATCTTGAAGAAAGATTAATAACTAAAAATAATAAGAAAATTATTGCAAATATTTCAGTAGCATTAATGCCTGATAAACAGAGATTTTTAGTCACAATAAAAAATATTTCTAGTATAAAAAAACACGATATGTTTATAAGTGAGTATATTAAGATTGTAGATAACAATGTTATAACTTCATCAACAGATTTAAATGGTACTATTACTTACTCATCAGAAGCTTTCTGTACAATAAGTGGATATACAAAAGAGGAACTAATAGGAGAGCAACATAATATAGTAAGACATCCTGATACTGATAAAAAAACTTTTGAAGAGATATGGGATTCGTTAGAAAAGGATAAGGTTTGGAAAGGTGAACTTAAAAATAGAAAAAAAGATGGAGGTTTTTATTGGGTATCTATTTCTATTTCACCTATATATAATGAATTTCATAAGAAAATTGGCTATACAGCTATAAGACATGATATAACTGATAAAAAAATAATCGAAGAGTTGTCTATTTTAGACCCTTTAACAGAAATTTACAATAGAAGGCACTTTAAAAAAGTTGTTCCTGATTTAATAAATATTGCAAAAAGAAAAAATGAATTGATTACTTTTTTAATGATAGATATAGATTATTTTAAACTTTATAATGATACTTATGGGCATGAAAAAGGTGATATGGTACTAACAAAAGTTGCAAAAGTGATGAAAAATACACTTAAAAGAGCAGATGATTATTGTTTTAGACTAGGAGGTGAAGAGTTTGCCATAGTGTATAAGACTAAAACAAAAGAACAATCTATACAATTAGCCGAATTGATTAAAGATAATGTTTCTAAATTAGAAATTAAACATAAAAAATCTGAGAAAGGTAAGCTTTCTATATCTATAGGACTTATTTGTAAAAATGCAGTTTATATTAAAAGTGTTGATGATTTATATAAAGAAGCAGATAAATTACTTTACATTGGAAAAGCAAATGGTAGAGATATTTTAGTTACAAATTTATCATAATCTGTTATTTATATTGTATGATATTTATACCTAATATCTAAATCTATTTTATTCTTACCAGTGTTCTTTGCCTCATAAAGGTTTTTATCCACTTTTTTAAAAACTGTTTCAATTATGTCATTAGATTCATATTTAGTTATTCCAAAACTTGATTTTTGAAATATTAAAAGCTCAAACCTTTCAAGGTGGATTTATCTTATTCATTTGGATTTTTAAGAGCAATTGATGGAAATTTTAGTGATACCTCAAAGTGTAGTTCCAACACTCTATCTATATTTTCTTCGATCAGTTTTTCGTTTTGGCTTGGGTAATTATAGATCAGGTCAACATTGACTATAAAAAACTTGCCAAGCACCTCTTTTACCTTTGCAAACTGCTCTTTTGCCGAACCAAATTTATGGTGTCTTCCCATCTGGGATCAGGTAATCATCATTAAAACTTTGTACTCCGATCTACTGAACATGCTGTATTATACTCAGATAAAACAGCTATTTACGAAGCAAACCCTGATTTCCAATTATCTTTTTTTATAACTATCTCTTTTTGCTTCTCTTTTCGTCGCATATCTTTTTCAACAAATATCTTTTTTCTAGTTATAGGGTCCATCTCAGTATAGTACATTACAGCTGAATAAGTTCCAGGTGTTGGAGTAAATACTTGTGCTTGTTCTGGGTTCATTTGCAATTCGTCATGAGTAAAGCGTTTTAACTCATGCATATCTTTGTCACTACATCCGGGGTGCGCTGCTATGAGGTAGTAAGTTAAAAACTGCTTTTTCCCCTCTTCTTTGTTTAGCTTGTCATACATCTTTTTAAAGTCGATCAGCTCTTGTTTACCTGGTTTTCCCATAAGTTCAAGGACATGTTGTTGTGTATGCTCAGGAGCTACTTTCATCTGCCCAGATATATGGTGTTTTACCATCTCTTTTAGGTAAGAGTATCCGTGTTTTTTATCTGCATTGATCAGATCATAACGCACTCCAGAAGCCACAAATGCTTTACGCACCCCTTCAACTTGTCGCACTTGGCGTAAAAGGTTAATGTTTCGACTATGATCTACTTTCATAGATTTACAAAGATGGGAAGCATCGACACATCTTTGATGATCGCATGTACCTAGTTTTAGCTTTTTATTACACTCATAACCGTACATATTTGCCGTAGGTCCACCTAGATCAGAGATGATCCCTTTATACTCTTTGTACTTGTTAAAATCTTTTACCTCACTCAAAATATTTTGCTCGGATCGAGTACGTATAGTTCGCCCTTGATGCACTCCAATAGCACAAAAATTACACTCACCCCAACAACCGTGATGTGTCATGATCGAGAACTTGATCGTCTCCAAACATTTTACTTTACCCTCTTTTGCATGGTAAGGGTGCAGTTCTCTCGTAAAAGGGAGGTTTGCATTGGCATCCATCTCCTCTTCGTTTAGGTAATCGCACGGAGGGTTTTGGATCAGGTATCTGCCGTCAACCTCTTCACACAAACCATTTGCAGAGATCGGATCGTTGTTGTCGTAAAAGTGATCGAACATATCTATATATTTTTCTTTATTGTCTAAACACTCTTGATGGGAAGGAAGTTGAATATACTCATGTTTTGGCTCTTTAGCTATGTAACAAAGTCCGCGAATATCTTTATAGTCACGTCCTTCATCAATGGCATGTGTAAGTTGTTCGATTGCAATTTCACCCATCCCATACACAAGCACATCTGCTTTAGAGTCAAAAAGTACTGGTTTTTTGAGTCTGTTTTGCCAGTAATCGTAGTGAGTTATGCGACGAAGTGAAGCCTCGATTCCACCAAGCACGATCGGAGCTGTATCTTTAAAATGTTGTCTGATTAGATTTGTATATACAAGTACGGCACGATCGGGGCGTTTATTGTTCACTCCACCTGGGGTATAGTCATCTGAGTTACGAAACTTTTTTGTTGCTGTATAGTTTGAAACCATACTATCGACACTTCCACCACTTACACCCCAGTAAAGACGAGGTTCTCCAAGACGTTTGATATCTTTATCACTTTTGACATCAGGTTGCCCAATAATCCCAACTCTGTAACCCATACGCTCTAACATACGCCCAACAACAGCTATCCCGATAAATGGCGAGTCTATATACGCATCGCCACTTACTAAGATCACATCACATTGCTCCCAACCACGTTCTTGCATATCTTCTTTTGTTGTCGGAAGGAAATTTTTTCGTGTAAAAGTAACAGTATCACCACTTTTATTATGTTTTTTATTGTGTCTACTCAAGTTTTAACTCAGATGTATAGTTTTTTTGTATAATACTTAAAAAACTCATATAAGAAGATTAGAGATGTTGTACCCTTACGAAAATTTAGAAAACTTTACACTTAGAGCTTTGCTTGATCGTTCCGTTTCCCTTTATGCAAATAAAGATGCTTTGTCTTTTGTTGGCAAACAAGCCATAAAATACCGTGAACTTGATGAAAAAATAAAATCTATGGTAGAGCTTTTAAAAGCAAATGGAATTTCCAAAGGTGATAAGGTAGCCATCTTAAGTGAAAATATGCCAAACTGGGCAGTTGCATATCTAGCAACAACGTATTTTGGCGCAGTGGTTGTTCCTATACTTGTTGATTTTAATACTGCTGATGTGCACCATATCATCAGACATTCTGAAGCAAAAGCTGTTTTTGTTTCTCAAAAACAACTACCAACCATTGAAGAGATTGAAGATTCAGAACTGAAGTTTGTTATAGAAATTGATAACTTAAAAATTCTCGATGAGTTTACAAACCGCTCATATGCAGAAGTTTTTAAACAAAAATTTTCCCATAAAAAAGAACTCTCTCAAGTTGAAGAAGATGATTTAGCTGCAATACTTTACACTTCTGGTACTACTGGACACTCTAAAGGTGTTATGCTCTCACATAAAAATATAGTTACTAATGCACTGAGTGCTTTTAAAAACATCACTGTTGTACCAGAAGATATATTTTTATCTATTTTACCACTTGCGCATACTTTTGAGTGTACCGTTGGTATGGTACTTCCTATTTTACATGGTTCAAGTGTTGTTTATGTAGATAAAACACCAACACCAAGTGTGCTTTTAAAAGCATTTGAAACTGTCAAGCCAACTATGATGCTCTCAGTTCCACTCATCATCGAAAAAATATATAAAAATAAAATTATGGCAAAACTCAATGGTTCTAAGCTTACAAGTACTCTTTATCAATTCCCTTTTATGCGAAAACAACTCAACAAAATTGCTGGGAAAAAACTTTTAGAGACTTTTGGCGGGAGACTTCGCTTTTTTGGAATTGGCGGTGCTCCACTCGCGCGTTATGTTGAAGAGTTTTTATATGAAGGGAATTTTCCTTATGTTATAGGATATGGTCTCACTGAAACTGCACCACTTATAGCAGGAACTTACATAAATGCTCCTATTAAAGTTGGCTCTACTGGGTTTGCTATGGTTGGGGTTGATGTAGTCATAAAAGACAAAGACCCTATCACAGGAGAAGGTGAAATAACTGTAAAATCTCCAAGTGTTATGATAGGCTACTACAAAGATGATGAAAAAACTAAAGAAGTTTTTGATGAAAATGGCTACTTCTTAACAGGTGACTTAGGTTACATCGATGAAGATGGATACCTTTTTATAAGCGGAAGAAGTAAAAACCTCATTTTAGGACCAAGTGGAGAAAATATTTATCCAGAACAGATCGAATCTATCATCAATAAAAGTGAAACAGTCGTTGACTCTTTGGTACTACAACAAGATGGCAAATTAGTTGCTAGAATCCACTTAGACTATGAACTTATAGATAAAATGTTCAAAGCAAATGTTACACCTGATGATGTTGTCAAACAAAAAATTGATGAATATCTAGAAGAGATGAGAATTGAAGTAAATGAAAAAATGGCTTCATTTTCTAAAATAACTAAGTTTATAGAACAGATAGAACCATTTATAAAAACACCTACTAAAAAGATAAAAAGATATTTATATACTGAATAATGAGATTTAAATTTGAATAGTCAGTGTTGAGATTATGCAAAAGTTTTCTGCATCGTAGTGAACTACGGCGATGAAAACTTTTGTGTAAGATTGATACTTATTATTTAAATTGTGGTTGTACGAAAGGGACTACTTGTTTTTTTCTACTTAAAACACCCTCTAACCAAGCTTTATTATCTTCAAGTTTTACATCAAATGCAGCTTCTATTTTACTTGTATCATCAGATACTACGAAAAGTTTTGATCCCTCTTTGATGATGTCAGTTAAAAGGATTAAAACAGTGTGTAATCCACCCTCTTCTTTCATCTTTTGCATATCTTCCATAATCTCATCTTCTCTTGGCTCTAAAACAGAGATGTCAACCATTTCAAGCTGTCCGATACCAACTTTCGTACCGTTCATATCGAACTCTTTATAATCACGTGTATTTAAGTTACGTGCACTAGCACCGTCTACTGCAGATTTTGCGATAAACATATCCATAGCCATTTTTTTATAGTCTTCTACACCACAAATCTCACTTAACTCTTTTACCGCCTTTGTATCTACTTTTGTACATGTTGGTGAGCGAAAAATTACAGTATCACTTAAAATAGCTAACATCATCATCCCTGCGATATCTTTTGGAACTTCTACACCGTAAGATTTGTACATCTCATAAATTACAGTGTTTGAACATCCAATTGGTCTGATCCAAGCTTCTAATGGAGCATCTGTCATCAAATCCCCTAATTTATGGTGATCTGCAATACCTACAATAGTTGCTTCGTCGATATCATCTTGAAAATGTGGTTTATCTGTAGAATCGATAATAAAAACTTTCTCACCAGCTACAGAAGTTTTTAACATAGGAACTTTGTCTGCATAACCAAAAGTGTCTAAAATAAATTGTGTCTCAGCAGAGATTTCACCTTGACGAGCTGGGATATACTCTTCATCCTCTACCTGATTTTTAAGATACGATAGTGAAATTGCACCAACAATAGAGTCACTATCTGGATTTTTGTGCCCAAATGCATATACTGACATAATTCTAGCCTTTAATTTTTTTTCGAATTATACAATATTCTTAAGCATTTCTGGAAAATTTAGTACTTTTATAGAGATTTTAAAAAGTTCACGACGAGAAAGTGGTTTTTTCAAATGAGCAACAATTTTTGCACCTTTTTCACTGATATCAAACTCTTTGATATTACTGTTTGTTAAAGTTACAACTGGAGCATTGCTAATTTTTGCAATCACTTTTGAGATTGCATTTTCATCAGTTGTGAGTATATCTATATTGATAAAGAGAAGGTCATATTTGACTTTTTTTAGTTCTTCTATCGCTTCTCTAGGTGTTTGAAAGTGCACTACGCGGACATGACTTTGCATAAATGATTCTACAATGGTATCTACACACCCTTGATCTGACTCTATAACCATTACACTTGCACCCTCTGGAGCAATTTGAGCAAAATTAATATCGAGTTCATGAAACTCATCTTCGGCACTTGGAAGTACAATCTCAACATTTGAAAGTGACAATATAAAACTAGCCCCTTTACCATACTCACTATAAAACGTAAGGTCACCATGCATAAGTTTTGCAACTTTTTTATTGAGTGCTAAACCAAGCCCCTCTGTTTCAAACATCTCAAATATTTTTGATTGATCCTCTTTTTGAATCCCAGTTCCACTATCTTCAACTATAACTTGAAGATTCATCGTATTATGGGCAATATCTTTTCCGTTAGCGCGAACATAAATATTTATATACCCTTTTTTTGTTGCTTTAATACTATTACTAACCAAATTTTCTACAATTGCTTTTACTTTTGGAGCATCAAATATCAAAGACTCCGGCAAAGATTTATCTATATCAAGTGTAAATTCTATCCCTTTTCTACTCACCACATGTTTGTACTCATCCACGATTCCATTAAACAAAAATGCCAATTCTACAGCATTTTCCTGAATATCATAATTTCCTGCATCGATTTTTGAAAGAGCCACCATATTACTAATCGATTTCAAAAGTTCTTCACTTGAAGTTATTATATCTTTAGCATATCTATTTAATTTTTCACTTTGTATGTTCTTGCTTAAGATACTTGCATACGCAATGATAGTTTTTATAGGAGATAAAAGGTCTTCTTTGATGTTAGATAAAAAATCATATTTTACTTTAACTGCTTCTTGTGCTACAAATTTTGCTTCTTCGACTTTATCTTTTTGTCTTTGAACTTCATTTTCCAAATGCTCTATCTTTTTCAGTTGTTCAGAGATTAAACTTGTTTGCATCCCAGCATGTGATTTTGTAGATGTGTTTGGTTGAACATCTTGTTGAATTTCCCCTTTTAAGATAGAAATCTCTTGTCGAAGTTTGCTTAGCTCTTTATCTTTTTTTGAGCTGCTTATTAAAAAAAATAGAAAACTAATCCCAAAGAAGACAGCAAAGATGCCTAAAAGCATTAAAAGAGGAAAATCTAGATTTATCATCTCAGTCAACTAGTTCTTTAAAAACCTCAAGATGCTCTTCAAAGATTGTTACAAGTCTTGGATCAAACTTTTTCCCCTTTTCCTCTTGGATATATTGAACTGCATCTTCAAAACTCCATGATTCTTTGTAACTTTTTTTCTCCAAAAGTGCATCTAAAACACTAACAATAGCTACAATACGAGCAAAAATATGTATCTCATCACCTTTTAAACCTCTTGGATATCCTGTTCCATCATAATTTTCATGGTGTTCATATGCGATGGTTGCCGCAGCGTTCAGTAGTTTTGAAGTAGAATTTTCAAAAACTTTTAATCCGAATTTTGGATGATCTTGCATCACAGAAAACTCTTCATCAGTTAAATTATCTGGTTTTTTTACGATAGAATCGTCAATAAAAACTTTACCGATATCATACATAGGAGAAGCCAAATAAATCGTCTTTACATCCTCTTCAGTGAGTGTGCCTTCTAAAACAGCAAGTTGTTTCGCAAAATCTGCTACACGCTTAATATGCCCCATAGCTTCTAAGTTATTTTCCTCTATTACAGCTGAGAGAATATATACCATCTCATTTTGTGCAAGTTCTGTTTCAGACAATAACAGCTTATTTTGCCAACTTGATATCTTTAAAGTTTTTTTGTACTTATAAAACTCTAGATTATGTTTGATTTTTGCTTGAACTTCATTTTCTCTTAGTGGGCAGTGTATATGGTCTATACAACCAAGTCCATACCATTTTTCCAAATTATCTGCACCTTCATGATCTACTAAAACGATAAGAGGAATAGACTCTAATAAAGGGGTATTTTTAATACTTTTACATAGTTTGAAGGAATCAACACTGGACATATCTTTTGCTAAGATTATCAGATCAAATCTTTTTGTTTTTAATAAATCAATACTCTCTTGTATTTTAAGAGCATACGATATATCATAACTCTTATCACTAACTATTTCTTTAATTTTGTTAATATTCTCAATATCAGAGTCAATAATCAAAATTTTACTTGTATTCATAATTACTTCCAAACCAGTTTTTTTATGTTATGAAAGCTATTATACCATCTACTTGTGTAAAAGCAACTCTTTTTGCAAATATTTTCCTGTGTAAGAACCAGATTTTTTGTGATTTTCTGCTAATTGTTCTGGAGTACCAACATCGATTATCTCTCCACCACCAGAGCCACCTTCTGGTCCCATATCTACTATATAGTCTGCATTTTTAATCATATCAAGATTATGCTCAATGATAAGTACAGAGTTTCCAAGCTCTACAAACTGGTGTAGTACTCCTGTAAGTCTATCAACATCTGCGAAATGAAGCCCCGTTGTTGGCTCATCTAAGATGTATAGCGTTTGCCCCGTATCTTTGCGGCTTAACTCTTTTGAAAGCTTAATACGTTGTGCTTCCCCACCTGAAAGTGTTACTGCATTTTGACCAAGTGTAATATACCCAAGCCCTACGTCTACTAAAGTTTTTAATTTTTGATGAATTTTTGGAATCGCTTTAAAAAACTCATACGCTTCATCGACAGACATATTAAGCACATCTGAAATAGTTTTTCCTTTATAGTGCACTTCTAACGTTTGTTGGTTATATCGCTGCCCTTTACAGCTATCACACTTCACCATGATATCTGGTAAAAAGTGCATCTCTATTTTTATCTCACCCTCACCCTGACACTTTTCACAACGACCACCTTTAACGTTAAATGAAAATCTTGAAGCTGTATAACCTCTTATTTGTGACTCTTTTGTTTGTGCAAAAATATTTCTGATTTCATCCATTACACCAGTATATGTAGCAGGATTACTTCTTGGTGTTCGCCCAATTGGACTTTGATCGAGATAAATTACTTTATCGACATGTTCAAGTCCATTGATCTCGACACCTGCTACTTTATTTACTTTTCTTGCATGATTTAAAAGTTCACGTGCTGTTGGCAAAAGTGTTTGTAGGATAAGTGAACTCTTTCCACTCCCACTCACTCCTGTAATACACACAAAATTGTTAAGTGGAATTTTTACACTTAGGTTATTGATATTATTTAATGTAACATTTTTTATCTCGATAAATTTATCCTGTTCTCTTCTATGAAAGTACTCTATTTTTTTACGTCCAAAAAGATAGTCTGCGGTGGAAGTTTTTGCTTTTTTAAGTTTTTCAAGCGTTCCAGCGAACACTACACTTCCACCAAATTTTCCAGCACCTTCACCAATATCTACGATAAAATCTGCATTTTCAATAGTTTCTTTATCGTGTTCAACTACAATAACACTATTACCTTTTTCTTGTAAGTTACGAAGTGTTTTAATCAGCTTCAATGTATCACGTTCATGCAAACCGATACTCGGCTCATCTAAAACATACATCACACCAGTAAGTCCTGAACCTATTTGTGAAGCGATACGGATACGTTGAGCTTCTCCACCTGAAATCGTACGTGCATCACGCCCTAGAGTGATATATCCAAGACCTACATCATGTAAAAAGAAAAGTCGCTCACGTATCTCATTTAAAATAGGAGCTGCAACCATTGCATTTTGCTTATCCATATATGCAAAGTTTTCCTCTGCTGCAAACCACTCGTATGTTTTTGTAATTGGCATATCTAAAAGTTCTGGAATCTTTTTATCTGCTACCTTTACAGCAAGGGATTCAGGTTTAAGTCTATGCCCACCACACACATCACATACTTTTTCACTCATATAGTCGCTCAGTTCTTTTTCATCTTTGAACATATCATAAGCAATTCGGACAATCCCTGGCCAAATACGTTTTACCTTATGATTTTTCCATAAAAACTCAACTTCACCTATATTTCCATGTAAAATAGCTTTTTGTTGATGGCGTTCAAGTTCTGAGTAAGGGATAGTTATATCGATACCATTTACCTTACAGAAGCCTTTTAGAAAAGTAAAGTAGTACCCTTTATTAAAACCATATACGATCTTAATAGCACCCTTTTCGATACTTAAATCTTGATCTATGATTTTATCAATATCAAGTGTATAACGAAGCCCTAAACCATCACACTCACTACATGCACCTTTTGGTGAGTTAAATGAAAAACTAAGCGGTTCAAGTGGATCAAAACTGATCTTACAATCAAAACATGCATTATGTTCTGAGTAGTGTATATGCTCTTTTGAACCTACCTCTTCATGATTGAGTATATCAATCTCTAGCTCCCCATAACTCTCTTTGAGTGCTTTTTCAACAGAGGATGCTATACGCTCTTTATTTTCCTCTTTGACAACCACACGATCTATGACCACTTTGATCGTATGTTTTTTCGTTTTTGAGAGTTCTATCTCCTCATCGAGTCGCACCATTACACCATCGATTTGTGCGCGCACATACCCTTTATGTACAAGTGATTGTATCAGATCAGCATATGAGCCTTTGTTTTCACGAACAAGAGGTGCAAGAAGAACAAGTTTTGCCCCTTCTGGAAGTTTTGCAACTTCGTTGATAATGTCCGAAGCTGACATTTGTGAAATCTCTTTGCCACATTTGTGACAGTGTTGTACACCTACACGTGCATATAAAAGTCTAAAGTAGTCATAAATTTCAGTGATTGTTCCAACTGTTGAGCGAGGATTTTTAGAGGTTGTTTTTTGATCGATTGCAATAGCAGGTGTAAGTCCTTCTATCTTATCTACATCAGGCTTCCCAACTCTATCTAAAAACTGTCTTGCATACGAAGACAAAGATTCCATATAACGACGTTGCCCCTCAGCATATAAAGTATCAAAAGCAAGTGTTGATTTCCCACTACCACTCAGACCCGTCATAACAATGAGTTCATTTTTGGGAATTGTTAAATCAATATTTTTAAGGTTATTTTCCCTCGCACCAGTTATTTTAATAACATCTTTTTTAACCATTTATAAATACTCTCTTTGCTAAATAAATCACTATAAATACATAAAATATAACTATCAACTTTTTTTGTAGTGGTGTTTGAACTTTATCTTTAAAATATATCCCAACATATACACCTACAAGTGATGCAATCCCTACTATGATGCCACTTTTAAAATCTATATGCCCCTCTAAGGTGTGTGATATCAACCCAGATATAGAGGAAAACACTACAAAAAACAATCCTGCCGAGATTGCTTTATTTAATTTTACATGCAAGAACCCTACCAATATAGGTACTAGCATAATACTACCACCCACACCAATAGTGATGCTCATCATTCCTATAAAAATTCCTATGCCAAAAAGAAGCAATTTATTGACATCTTTTTCAACTGCATCCTCTTTTACTGGCATAAAAAGTCTAAAGAGTGCAAATGTAGCAAAAAGTAGGAAAAATATTTCTAAAGTTCTATTACTAAATAGAGATGTTATATAACCGCTAAGTAAAGCGCCAACAAATCCACCAGCTCCTATAATAGCAATCATTGCGACATCAAGTGTCCCTTTTTTGTGGTTCAAATAACTGCCAAAAATCGAACCAAAAACCATCTGCACAACAGAGATTCCAATTGCTGTTTTCGTATCATATCCCAACATTAAAAGCAGAGGAACTAAAATTGTTCCACCACCTATACCAAAAAAGCCCGATAAGAAGCCGGTAAGTACCCCTACTGTCAATAGTTCAATCATAAATGGAATTATATCCAATTATAATTCCATTTAATTTTCATTTGTGTTTTCATAAAGTATAATCATCTAACAATAAGGGGTCTTTTAGAAGGGCCCATAATAATGGCGGTTAAAAATGTTAAATACTATTGAGGAAGCAACTATAAATTTTTGCATACACCAAATACGTGAAGATCACAGTGTTAAAGATGGGGTTACAAAAAAGAGAACACTTATTGCTTATATAGACTTAGATGCTCATGATGGAAAAAAGTATAGAGCGTATATAGCTTCAGATTCTGGCTTTATGCAACGCGTTTCAAAACTTTTTCTTGAGGAAGATGAAAGTGATGAGGAAACCTTAAGCGATATGACATTAGAAACTGCAAACTTAATCATAGGAAGTGCAAAAGTTATTGCTGAAGAAAAAAATGAATCTCCTTACTCAATTAACACCCCATTTTTTGAAAAAATAGGCGAATTTGACTTTGATTACGATTATGCAAAGACTATAATGGTGGGGGATGATGAGATTACTATAGCACTGAAGGATTTAAATGTCTAAAAAAAATTCACCTCCTCAAAGTGATCTTTCATGGATGGACTACTCTGGTATTTTAGATATGGAAGTGGAGTTTGTCGCTGACTTAGGTGAAACATCTCTTACACTTAAAGAGGTTTTAAAACTTGAAAAAGGTTCAATAATTGACCTTAAAAAACCTGCTGGTGAAAGTGTAGAATCATATGTAAACGGTCGTATCTTAGGCAAAGGTGAGGTAATGGTGTATGAGAAAAATCTTGCCATTCGTATAAATGAAATTTTAGATTCATCTGCTGTATTATATTACCTATCAAAAGAGAGATTATGATTAGAGTTTTATTACTTTTTTTACTTCCATTTTCCCTATATGCCTCTAAAATTTTAAGCTATAACATTTATGAGAGAACTGATCGTGCTGATGTAATGATCACATTTGATACACCATTTACGGGGACGATCAAACAAAGCAAGGGAAAATCAAAAATCATTTTAAAACTAGAAGAGACCTCTATAGAATCTTCCAAAATTAAAAAGGTTAATTCACAGTATCTTAAATCTTTAACTATCACACCATTGGTAAATTACACGCAAATAGTAGCTGTAACACCAAGCAATGTCCAACTCTTAGCTTCTAAAACCTCTGATGGCTATGGTTTACGTTTACGTTTTACAGATCAAGTTGCAGCAAAACAAGGTACAAAAACAACATCATCACCTGATCTTTCTTCACTCCCAACAAAACAGGGTGATGATCTCTCATCAAGTTATTATCTTGTTGTTGCTATTTTAGTTATTGGGATTATTATTCTCTTTTATCTCAAAAGTAAAATTCAAGCAAAACAACCACAACAACCTAAACAAAACTCTTGGTTATTTGAACATGATACTACACAACAAACACAGCAACAAAAATCTGTACAACAAGAAAAAAAGATTAATACCAACAATCTAGCAAATGAAATTAGCATAAGATTTCAAAAAAATTTAGATCAAAAAAACAGTGTTGTTATGTTAGATTTTTTAAATCAAAGTTATCTTGTTCTCATTGGTAATGGAAATATTTTACTTGATAAATTTGTAGACAATCAACCAACGACTCAGCAAGAGTTTGAGACAATTTTACAAGAGAGATATTCAGAACTCGAAGATTTTTTACAAAATCCACAGCAATCATTTAAAGACCACTCTTCTTTAGATGAACCCCTTCAATCATACAAAGAAAGAGCAGCAAGTTTAGCTTATGGTGAGTAGCTTCTAAACTTGAACTTTCTTTAACCATAACATTCCATATGGTTCTATCTCTAATTGCTTTTGTGTATAGAGTTTATGGGTAATAATCTCTAAAAGATTATCATCACTACATTTTGCAAGATCAACACTATTTCGTTGATCTGAAAAGTTATATACCACTATCACATATTCCTCTTTATCACAAGAGAGATGTTTAATAGAAAATATTTGATTTCCTAAATCTAGTACTTCAAAAGTTGAGTAGGGATCAAAAGATTTTTCGTTAATTCGGATAGAGATAAGTTGTTTATATCTTTTAAAAATATTGTTTCGTAAACTATTTTCTTCTAAGAGTTCCTCTTTAATATTATCAAAATTGAGTTTTTCTCTATTGACAGCCCTATTTCTTCGTGTTTTTTTTGCACCTTCATAATAACTTCTCGAACCAACTAAAGAGTGAAAATATATCCCAGGGACTCCTGGCATTGTAAGTGTAACTGCTTGGGATAACATCATTCTTTTCATTCGTAAAGTATCATCTTCATCTGGGTGTGTTAGGATATCTATGTAACTGCAATTTAGTTCATAAGGTGCTTTTTCTTCACCATTTCCCATAGCTCTATAAGAGACTAATCCACCATGATCTATACAAGAATCAACCATAAATTTTATCTCGTTATGATCTAAGATATCACTGACTGCACGTAATCCGACACCATCATGACTTGCAGTAAAGTTAAAGAAACATACCCCATCACTTGGAAGAGTTAATTGTTTTGCCCATTTTGTTAACTTTTTCGTATTTGCTATTAAAATTGCAAATGCAAGAAGTGGTGGTAATGCAAAGTTATACACCATTTGTGCTTCATCGTTTCCTTCACCAAAATACGATACATTCTCATCATGCGGTACATTTGTTTCGGTAATTATAAGTACTTCTGGAGCAACTTCATGTATTACTTGACGCATCAGTTGTATAAGTGTATGTGTTTGAGGCAGATGGACACATGAAGTTCCAATCTCTTTCCAAATAAAAGCAATCGCATCTAAACGTAAAAGAGATGCCCCTTTTTGTACATAAAACAGCAGTACATCCAAAATTCTAAAAAGTACTTTATAGTTCGCAAAATTCAGATCAACCTGATCACGACTAAATGTAGTCCAAATACTTCTTTTCTTCCCTTCATCATCTGTAAATTCACTAAGTAGTGGAGTTGTACGAGGTCTTACAACACTTGAGAGATCAGTTGAAGGATCAAGTTCTATAAAAAACTCTAAATAGTTTGGATTGTTGGCAAGGTATTTGTTAAACCATTCACTTAAATGGCTCATGTGATTAATAACTCCATCAAACATAAGTCTATGATCTTTTCGTAACGCTTCAATATCTCTCCATGAGCCAATTTGAGGACATACACCTTTATAATTTACTATAGAGAAGCCATCATCGCTTGAAAATGGATAAAACGGCAATATATGTACAGTGTTGATATACTCTTCTACATACTCATCTAAAAAACGTTTGAGTGTAGCTAAAGCTGTCTCACCCTCATGAAAGATTTGATCCCCATAGGTAATAAGTATGATATCTTTTTGTGTAAGAACATAGGGTTTAGATTCAATCCTTTTTTTATATTTTTCTATCAACTCCAAAATTTTTTCGTATGCAGCTGTAGCATCCTCTTCGTTATATACAAACTTTAAAGAGTCTTGAATAATTTGAAGTCTTTCTTTTGAGCTATGAAACTTTGGTGACATCTTTTTACTTTATTCCTTTAAACCTTTAATCATCTCTTCTGATATCTCTGGAAGCACTGATCTTACACTAATCCATGCAGAGAGTGATGGAACTCCTAATGGATCATCTAAAAATCCTTCACATGCTTTGTTAAGTGTACGCTCAAAATTTTCCACTACTTCTATCTCTTTTTTTCTATCATATTTTATACCATTTAGTTTAGAAAGTGCATCAAATTTACCAATTGCTTTTCGACTTTCTTGAAAAAAAGTAGCCTCTAGGGTTTTTAGCGATGCTTTTGTAAATATTGTCCCTTGTTGCGACATGATTCGAAAAATAGTTTGCGCAATATCTATAGACATCTTTGCTATCCCACCATCAAGTTCATCCTTTTTTCCTTCACCTTTTAACTCTTGATGTTTATGCTCATAACTTTGCATGATTTCTGTTTGACATATACGCCTTACAGAAGTGTTATCATATACCTCGCTTAGTGTTGATACCTCTAAACCCCATGTAGGTGATATACGAATACCACGTGCCAAAGTACGAATAAAAGCAAATTCACCTGAAAGAGCATAACGAAAACTATCCATATATTCTAAATATCTACTTTGCCCAAATGTGAGTTGTAAAGCTTTAATCAAAGGGGAGTAAAATAAACGTGTAGCACGTCCATGAAGCTTGTCTGTCACTCTTGAGTAGTATCCCTTATTAAACTCATAATCAAGTGCAGGATGCACAATTGGATAAAATAGTTTTGCAGGAATTTCACGTGTATAGTTTACTATGTCACAATCATGTAAAGCAAAAGCATAGGCATTTGGATCAGAGAGTGCATACCCTATCATTGTCCAAACGTTTCTCCCTTTTCCCTTAATATCTAAACTTTGAAAGCCAACATCTGTTATATCGTTATAGAGTTTTTGAATCTCTGGTCCATCATTCCATAATATGTCCACTTCAACATCTAAAACCGACATAATCTCTTTTACTTTTTCGTACTCCTCTTTTGTAGCACGATCAAGCCCTAAGATAATCTTATAGAGATATTTTACCCCTTTGAGTTCATCTATAATAGTTTTCATAGCTGGTGTTTCAAATTCTGAATATAAAGCTGGTAGTAAAAGTACCATATTTCGGCGTTTAGAGAACTTTTCGAGTTCACTCTCTATCTCTTCTAAAGTTCTTTGAGAAACGTTTTGTAGAGTTGTTATGACCCCATTTTGAAAAAAATCTGCCATCTTCTACTCCTTGTTTTGTGGTAATTTTAAGATAAATACAAAATCCATAACATTTGTACCAGTTAGTCCAGGTTGAAACTCACACCCCAGCTTTTTAAAAAAAGTTGCACTATCATTCTCTAACAAATACTTTTTTGGATCAAGTTTTTTTTGCTCTATTTTTTGTAGAGTTTTAACATTCACAAATGCACCTGCGATATCTGAATTTCCATCCATACCATCACTTCCAGCGCAAAGTATAGCTATATCTTTATTTATAGATTTACACTCTGTTAAACGCAGTGCCAACTCACTGTTACGTCCACCTTTACCCTTACCTTTTACTTTTAAAGTTGTTTCTCCACCTATCAAAAGACAAAACGATTCATATTTAGCATCATATTTTTTGATCTCTTTACATGTATAATGTGCTGCTTGTTTAGAGGTAGTGTCTAAAGTTGTTGTCAGTATCTTAACTTTTTGAACATAACTTTGTATATATTTTTTTGCACCTTCTAATGCTATAGAATTGTTTCCTATTACATAATGAGGAAACTTTTCATTTTGCATTAGCGCAGAGCCGATAGTGTTTAAATCATCCCCTATTACATCACTTAAAACGAGTACAAAACCTTTTGCTTTAAAATCTTTAGCTAATTTTCCACCTTTAATTAGTGAGATAGATTTTCGTACACTATTTAAAGCTTTTATATCAACACCAGAGATAAGCAGTGCATCCGATATTTTTTGAAATTCTTCAAAAGTGAGACTAGCCATCGGTTTTTCAATCATTGCTGATGCTCCACCACTTAAAAAAAACAAAAAAAGATCATCTTTTTTCACTTTTTTTATCTCTGCTAAAAGTGCATCAGCACACTGCAATGATTTTTTGGAAACTTTGGGATGGGATGACTGACAAGTTTTTACATAAGAGAGTTTTTTATCTTCTAAAGATACAACCAGTCCACCAGCTATATTTTCTTGTAAAATATTTTCTGCCTCTTTTGCCATTGCATAAGCAGCTTTTCCTACACTAAAAACATAGAGTTTTTTAAAAGAGTTACGTTTGATAGGATTATTAGCGATATAAAGATATTTTTTATCAAGTGAGATGTTTTTTTGAATAATAGTATTTGCTTGGATATTTTTAAGTGCTTTGTAAAAGATATTTTCAAGTAAACTTTTAGAAGACATATTTAAGCACCATCTCATTAAAACCTGCACTTCCCTGATAGCTAGACTTTTTTACATTTTCTACGCTACAGGGGGCGTAGTTGCCTTTGTTGTTTTGTATAACAATTGCTTGATCTACATTTTGAAACATAGGAATATCATTTTCCCCATCCCCAAATCCAAAACTAAAGATTTTCTCTTGAAAAAGCTCTTGAAAAAGTTGCTGTGTTTGTTTAACTGCAACCCCTTTATCCTGATTTTTTGCTATAAGATGGAAAAAACGCCCACCTTTTGTAATCTTCAATCCATTTTGATCTGCTAATTTGGCTAGTTTGGCTATTTTTGAATCATCTTTTATCATAAAAGGTTCTGTAAAATCTCTTTGTTTTGCAAGATGTGCATTTTCATATGCAAGATTTGTATAGTAGATAATTTCGTCAATACTCATATCGCAAAAACCTTTCAAAGCAAACTGATCTTTATATCTCTTGTAAAATGAAACTACTTCATTATATTGTTTTCCAAAAAAGACAACTTTATATCCATCTAACTCGTCTAAAGCATCTAAATTTAACCCTTGATAGCCTTTTGGAATAAACAAAGCAGCACCGTTTTCTGTTATAAACGGTTCTATTATACCAACTTTTTGTTGTAATAGTATAACTTCAGCTTTTGTTTTACTTGTATTAAATATAAGGGGAGTATCTGTTTGTTTTATTTTAGCGAGGGCTTCTTGAGAGGGATCAAATGAGTAATCATCGTGATTTAAAAAGGTACCATCTAAGTCCGTAAAAATCATTTTTTTCATACTTATAGTGTAGTATAATCTTTTTAAATATCCTAGTTTTTACTGTTGAAAAAATGAACAAAGTTTATTTTTTTTGTATAAATTTTTCATGAAGAAGCTTCTTGATAGTATTTATATTAGCTATACTTAATTTATATCCATCATCCATCATTTTATTTACATGAAACACTTCTGTAACGGTAATACCATAAGGGTCTTTTTTCTCTTTAACTACTTTACCCTCATCATTAAAACTATAAAGATATAAATTTTTTCTTGCTGTTTGGATGTAGTATGTTAAAACGATCTCATCTGAATGTTTTTTTTCAATTGCAACTACAACTCTTTGGTCATCTTTATATTTTTGTGACTCGATGCCTAGTATCTCTTTAGCAGATTCTACAGAGATAAATCCTATATAAAATTTATTATAAAGGTCATGATATCTTTGAATTTTTGGATTGTATAAAAATCCCATATCTAAAATATGTTTTTTATGACTTCGAAGTGTTTTGGTGATCCAACTCATTGTATTGTAGTATCTAAATGGATGCAGTTTTAATGTATGTGCCTCGATCATCTTAGATGATTGTATTTTCTCTTTAGGTTGCAGTTTTTGTTTTTTTAGATCAGTAATATAATCAAGTACCTCTTTAGCTGAAAACTCTTTTGTAAACCATACTTTACAATACGATGGGAACTGTTTATAACCAGTTGCACCCTTATTTAAAATAATTAAAGATTTAATATCATAATTTGGAAAAACTATTTCTAAAAGCGCTTTTTTCTTTCTAAGGCGTTTGCGTAATTTAAGTACATTTTTTACTAATGTCATCTCAACAAAATAAAGTTCATTACCTTTTGTGATAAACATCGCATCAAACTCGCTAATTTCACGCGATTTTGTTCTATATACTATTTGCTCTTTTTCACTGATTGAGAGGGTATTGGCATATGCTTTGCACTTATTTTGATGGAAACCTTTGAGGACAAACTTTGTTATATAGTCATTCTCTTCAGCATAGCGGAGTAGCTTTTCATATATGAAATTTTCAAATACCTCCCCTTCAAAAGAGCGATATGAACTCAAATATGAAGGATCATCCTCATCAACACCCTGCTCCATTAAAGAGATCAAGTGTCTAGTATTGTAATCATAATGCAATAAGTTATCAGCGATATCTTCTTTATCTAAGTTCCTAATCGATTCACTAATCTCTAACATTAAGACACCAACTCTGAGTTTTTAAAAAATTCATCAATTACATTACGATACTCTTGAATATCTACAATAGTATTCACTTGATTTCTAAGTGCCGAAGCACCACGATACCCTTTTGAGTATGTATGTGTATGTTTTCTAAACATAGCTACACCATGAGCACCATAAAACTCAATCATCTTGTCAAAATGCTCCATAATGATCTCATGTTTGAGAGAGAGTGCAATATCCTCACTTCCCGTTTTGAGCTGATGAAATATCCACGGTGCACCCACAGCACCACGTCCAATCATTACACCATCTGCACCTGTATGTTCTAGTACCCATTTTGCTTTTTCATACGAGTCTATATCACCATTAGCGATAACAGGAATCTTTACCACTTTTTTAATCTCTGCTATCGCATCATAATCAACTGGAGCTTTAAACTTTCCAGCACGTGTGCGTCCATGTACTGCTAAAAAATCAGCTCCGCTATCTTCTACTATTTTTGCAATATCTACATGATTTTTTTCTTCAAAGCCAAGACGAATTTTTACTGAAGTCATAGATTTGTTTGAAGTATCTTTTATTGTTTTTATAATATCACCCATAAGCGGTAAATTTAAAAGAAGTGAGCTTCCGCTTCCATGCCCTACAACTTTGGGAACTGGGCAACCACAATTTAAGTCAATTATATCAATCCCATCTTGCTCATTTAAAACTTCAACGGCTTGACGCACTATATCTACATCTGCACCTGCTATTTGAACAGAATATGGGTCTTCTAAAGGGGATTTTTGTAACATATGAAGCGTTTTTTGTGAACCATGTGCCAAAGCATTTGAACTTAACATTTCACTTACAGTTAGATCAGCTCCAAATTTTTTCACTACACTTCTAAGGGGTAGATCAGTAAACCCCGCTAAAGGGGCCAATACATAAAGGGGATTTTCAAAAGATAATGTTTGTGGCATTCTACTAATTAAACAAACATATCAATATGGAAGTTTTTACCACACTCTCTTAGTGCACTGTAAGCTCTAAAGTTTAAATATTCATCTTGTGAAGCAACATTTAAAATATCATTTGCAGGAGCTAACATCTCTAAATCGTAAAGAGTGTAAAGATAAGCATCCATTGCTGCCTCATTTTTTTCACTTAATATCTCAAAAAGTTTCATTCTTTGCTCTGGAAGCATTCCGCTTTTTGAAAGAGTTCTAGAGATAGTGATTAGTTTTATTTTATCTAGTTCTAACAAACTCATAAGTTCAATCAGTTTGTCATTTGGAATTTCAAGTCTATTCTCATCAGCATTAATACGAGCAAATAAGAAGTTTAATGCTTTTTCAGACATAAATTTTTTATGTTTTTCAATTTCATCTAGTGATGCAGTTTGTACAAAATCAACATATACCTCTTCACATAATATATCCGCATATTTTGCTGTATTGCCTAAGATAGTTTCAGCTGTTACTATCCCCTTTTTATATTTGTTTCTTTTATTGGCAATAACAAGTTCATTGTTGGATTTAAGCCCATAAGGTTTTAGATCAACAGTTTCACCCATTTTAATTTTGTTTAATAAATCTAAAATAGTATCTATTTTTTCATTGTTTGTCGTTCCTGAAATATCTTTTATAGGAGAAAGTGCAGTATTTTCTAGTAACATTCCAAGAAGTTTATATCTTGGAGTTTTATACTCATTATGTCTCTCCTCCTTTTGTAAATATGCATCACAGATCGCATCAATGATCTTATCGTTATCTTTTTGAAACTTACGATCTCTAAAAGTATGGATAAGTGAGTGAAACCACATGTGTGTAGCACTCGCAATGTACAATACAAATATAGGGACAATAACCAAAAGAGCAATAGCTATAGCTGGTAGCGTAGTTCCAAAGAAGTTGAGTGAAAAACTATCCTGTGAAACATATGCATACACATACCAACCAACTAATGCCATCCATATTAAAGAGGCTATTGTATATCTTTTTATGTACATCATTATTAATCCTTTATTTTTTAGACTTTTCTACTATCTCTCTACAATCTATACAGTAGATAGCATGCGGCTTAACTTTAAGTCTTTGAAAACCTATGTCATCTTCACACATTTCACAGATACCATACTCGCCTTTTGCTATCTTTCTTAAAGCAACCTCTATCTCACCTAGCTCTTTTTGCTGTTGTTGTACGATTGCACTCTCTACCATTGAATTGTTGTTAACTGAAGCGTGATCACCTTCATCATTTAGCTCTAAAGAGTTCAATCCATCAAGTTCGCTATTTACACCATTGATGTTTTTTTGGATTTGTTCTTTACGACTTTGTAATATCTCTTTAAAGAATTCTAACTCACTTGCTTGCACTTGACCTATTTCCCTTTTACTTGTGATATGGATGGTTATTGAGTATACTAAACCCTCTATAAATCTGCTCAAGCAAAACTGCCTTAGCTATTTTATGACTCATAGTTATTTTACCTAAACTTATAACTGCATCACTTTTTTTTAAAAATTCATCTTCAAAGCCATAAGCTCCACCAATGAAAAATTTAATCGACATTTTATCATTTAAAAGCTTACTAAATTCAAAACTATCGATTATTTTGCCATCAGGATGCAATGAAATAGTAAAACCCTTATCCATTAAAGGTTCTAAAACCTTTGTATACGCGCTCTGAGAGGCCTCAGGTGAGATAGTGTGTGCTTTTGTTACATCTTTATTAAAAATTTCTACATCACTCACTTTAGCAAAGCGAGAAATCATTTTTGTGAGCTCTTTATAAAGTGGATCATAGATAGAACGCTCCTTTTTTGCAATAGAAACTATCTCTATATTCATTTAAGTAATCCACTTCCAATCACATGATATGTAACATTGTCAAATTTGTCATTCAAATTCACACCACCAATAGCTCCAACATAATGTTTTGATAGTTTTGCAATAGCATCAAGCTTGTCATCTAAAACATGACAAACATCTTTTTTTGTCGTTGTATCTCTATATGCACCTAAACCTATATAGTTTAAATCCATTTCGTTCGCTTCTAATACTTCTGCTTCATTATGTGTTGAGATACCTAAAATTTTATCTTTTCCAATAACATTACGTAAAATTTTTACCGCTTTTTTTGTATCTAGATCGATTGTATGTAAATCTTCCTGACCCACATGTACACCATCACAAAACTCTATAAGCTCATACGCATCATTCACAATTAAAAAGCCATCATAAAGTTTACGGATTTGGATAAGTTGTTGTTTGATAAGGGAGATATCTGCGGATTTATTTCTATACTGGATGATCTCAGCATTATATGATTTAGCAATCTCTATAAACTTTTCTACAGAGATACCCACTTTATCGAGCATCTCTTGATCACAAAGTGCATATAAACGCAAAAGATGCCTCTAATCTTTTTTCAGTAGTATTAGTAAATCTGAGAGTGTCTTTTTAAGCTCATTTCTATTTACGATCATATCGATAGAACCTTTTTCGAGTAAAAATTCAGCTCTTTGGAAACCATCTGGAAGCTCAGAACCAATAGTTTGCTCAATTACTCTCTGCCCTGCAAAACCAACTAGTGCACCAGGCTCAGCGATAATAATATCACCCAATGTTGCAAACGATGCAGATACCCCACCCATTGTCGGATCAGTTAAAACTGAAATATAAGGAAGGTTATGCTGCCCTAACTTTGCAAGTGCAGCAGAAGTTTTTGACATTTGTAAAAGAGAAAATGTACTCTCTTGCATTCTAGCTCCACCAGAAGCAGAGAAGATGATAAGACCATGATTGTTTTCAATAGCACGATTTACTGCACGAACAATCTTTTCACCTTCAACCGAACCAAGTGAACCGCCCATAAATGCAAAGTCAAATATGATTACTTCAACAGCTACACCGTTCATCTCACAGCTTCCACTAACCACTGAAGATTTTCTTCCCGTTTTTGCAACACCTTCAGCTATACGTTTTGTATAAGGTTTAGAGTCAACAAATTTTAGTGGATCGATTGGTTCAAGGTTAGCATCATGTTCTACAAATGTGCCTTCATCAGCTAAAAGTGCTATACGCTCCTTTACACCTATACGGATATGAAAACCACATTTAGGACATACATAGTTTTGATTTTCAACCTCTTTATAGTACATTAAAGAGTGACAAGATTTACATTTTATCCATTGAGCAGATGCTTCAACTTTTTCAGGTTCTTTTGTCTGTGATGATCTAGTAAAAAGGTTTAATAAATTCAAAAATATATCCTTAAATTATAATAGTTGCGAATTATAACAAATTTATACTTAATAACTGAAATTTATATAAAGGAAGTTTACAAAAATGTATATCTCCAAAAATGGAGATATATTTAGTTTAAAAGAGATTCTACGATGCTACGTGCTGCTTCACGACCATCGTAAGCAGCAGTTACAACAAGATCAGCTCCACGGAAACAATCTCCTCCAGCAAAGACACCAGATGTTGTTGTTTCATGCGTTTCATCATTGATAATGATTCCGCCCCAAGAGTTTGTTTCGATCCCATTTTCTGCTAAAAATGATGGAACAACTGGATCAAAACCTAAAGACATGATAATTACATCTGCATTTACACGGTATTCGCTCCCTTTTAGCTCTTCCATTCTTTGACGACCAGATGCGTCTTTTACACCAAGAGAAGTTTTTATAACCTCTACAGCAATAGCTTTGCCACTATCATTTACAATGATCTCTTTTGGTGAAACTTGGAATGCAAAATCTACACCCTCTTCTACAGCGTTTTTATACTCTTTTTTACTTCCTGGCATATTGTGCTCATCACGACGATACAAACATGTAACAGACTTTGCACCCTCACGTTTTGCAGTACGTAAACAATCCATTGCAGTGTCTCCACCACCAATTACCACAACATTTAAGTCTTTAAAGTCAAACTTTTTATCATACGCAGCATTAAAGTTTTTCTTTTGAATATTTGTCAAGTAATCCATAGCAGCATATACATTTGGTGCTTTTTCACCAGCAATCTTTGCATTTTTCGCCTTTGTTGCACCAATCCCTATAAACATAGCATCATGATTATTAGCGATCTCTTCAAAAGTGATATCTTTACCCACTTCACAGTTTAAAACTAATTCTAAACCAGCTTCTTGAAGTAGTTTTACACGACGCTCAACTATCTTTTTATCGAGTTTAAAATTCGGTATACCATATGTCAAAAGTCCACCAGCACGATCAGCTTTTTCATACATAGTGACTGCAATTCCTGAGCGAAGCAGATATGTTGCAGCAGAAAGACCAGCAGGACCACTTCCAATAACTGCTACTTTTTTATCTGTTATGATTCCTGGAAAATCTGGTTTAAATCCAGCTTTAAACCCCTCTTCATTGATATGTGTTTCAACAGAACCGATGGTAATTGCACCATGACCATCATTCAGTGTACAATCACCCTCACAAAGTCTATCATGTGGGCAAACACGCCCCATAACTTCTGGGAATGGAGATGGTTCATTTGAAAGTTTAAATGCAAACTCTAAATCTTTTTCACTTACAGCTTTTAACCATTGTGGAATGTAATTATGTAATGGACATTTATTTAAACAATACGGATCACCACATTGGATACATCTATCACTTTGACTCGTTGCATCATTAGTACTGAAAACTTCGTAAATCTCTTTAAAATCTTTTGTTCTCTCAACTACTAATCTTTTTGTAGGATCAAGTCTTTCAACTGATAAAAATTCTCTCATATTAATCTCCATTCTCTAAGTTAAGAGGAAGTTTTGTTAAGTTTTTTGGTTTTACTAACCAGAAGTTTCTCACTTCAACTCTAAAACTTTCTAAAATTGCTTTTGCTTTCTCACTTGCTGTTTCTACTACGTAATCTTTGAGTAAACGTTTAAGGTAATGTCTTGCCTCATCTCCTTCATCTGTATCGATTCTTACAGCTTCAACAAGTTCATGATTTACATTTTCTATAAACTGATGCTCTTCATCATAAACAAATGCAACACCACCTGTCATACCAGCACCAAAGTTGATACCAGTTTTGCCAAGAATAGTGATAACCCCACCAGTCATATATTCACAAGCATTATCCCCAGTACCCTCAACTATAGCTAAAGCCCCAGAATTTCTAACTGCAAAACGCTCCCCTACACTTCCAGAGATATAAAGTTTTCCACCAGTAGCGCCATATAAACATGTATTTCCACCAGCACCAAATGCTTCACCTTCATTTTTAGAAGTGATGATGATTTTACCGCCATGCATCCCTTTACCAATGTAATCATTTGCTACACCTTGAAGATAGATAGACACACCATTATTTAAAAATGCTCCAAGCGCTTGACCAGCAACACCGTTAAGGTTTAGTTTAATCGTATCAGGTTTAAGCCCTTCATCCCCATAATACTCAGCAATTTCTCCAGAGATGAGTGTTCCAAAACTTCTATTGATATTTGTTATCTCTGTATCTATTTTAATTGGATGTTCTGGATGTTTGATCGCATCTCTTACTTGTTTTAAGATATCTTTTTCAAAACTATTATCATCAAATGGTGGATTCGTTGGTTGTTGACAAGTATTTACACCCTCTTCTTGATGCAGTACTGCTGAGAAGTCAAATTTTTGTGCAAATTTATCCTCTTTTACTTTAAGCAAGTCTACACGACCAATCATCTCCTCCATAGTTTTAAAACCAAGTTCAGCCATAATAGCGCGGATATCCTCAGCAAGAAGTGTAAAATAATTAATAACCTCTTCAACTTTCCCTTTAAAGAACTCTGAACGAAGTTTTTCGTTTTGTGTTGCAATACCAACTGAACATTTATTTACATGACAGATACGAAGCATTTTACAACCAATAATCGCTAAAACACCTGTACCAAATGCATAAGACTCAGCACCAAGAAGTGCAGCTTTTACAACATCTAAACCAGTTTTAAGTCCACCATCAGTTTGAACTTCAACTAAACCACGTAAATTATTTGCTTTCAAAGCATTATGAGCTTCTGAAAGACCTAACTCCCAAGGATTCCCTGCAAACTTAATTGATGTCAGTGGAGCTGCCCCTGTACCACCATCACCACCAGAGATAATGATCTTGTCCGCATATGCTTTGGCTACACCTGCTGCAATTGTTCCAACACCGATAGTTGAAACAAGTTTTACCGCTATTCTAGCTTTTGGATTTGCTTGTTTTAGATCGAAAATCAACTGTGCTAAATCTTCGATCGAGTATATATCGTGGTGTGGTGGAGGTGAAATAAGTGTAACACCAGGAACAGTATGGCGAAGTTTGGCGATAAGTCCAGTTACTTTATGACCTGGTAACTGACCACCTTCACCTGGTTTTGCACCCTGCGCAACTTTGATCTGAATCTCTTCTGCACTTCTTAAATACTCAGGAGTTACCCCAAAACGTCCAGATGCAACTTGTTTGATTTTAGAAACCTTATTTGTTCCATATCGTGCTTTGTCTTCACCACCCTCACCAGAGTTAGATTGACCACCGATAGTGTTCATAGCTTGTGCAAGTGTCTCATGAGCTTCTGGTGAGATTGAACCAAGACTCATTGCAGCTGAAACGAAACGTTTAAATATTGCCTCTTTTGGCTCAACTTCAGAGATATCAATCGCTTCTCTATCAGATTTTAATTCAAAGAAATCACGAATAAATTTCAGACCACGTTTATTTACAAGTGTTTTTAGCTTTTCAAAATCTTCAGTTTTTCCACTATGCACTGCTGCATGTATAGCATGGATAACTGCTGGACCAAAATCATGGTGTTCTTGACCTGTATAAAACTTGTAAAATCCTCCGATGTTCAGTGGGAAAATTTTCTTGAAACCACCATCTTTAAATGCTGATTTATGAAATTTTTCAACTCTAGCATCAATATCTTCATACGTTAAACCAGGAATTGCAACATTTGAAGTTTCAAAACACTCTTCAACGATCTCAGTTGAAAGCCCCATAACATCAAATAACCCAGAGTTTCTATACGATGCAATTGTAGCAATACCCATTTTTGACATAATTTTAAGTAGACCACCATTAAGTGCTGAATGCACAGCTTTAAAAGCATCTGCTTGTTCAATATCTTTGTTTTTATTACGAGTTAATTGATCTGAAACTGTAGCAAAAAGTAAGTTTGGATATACAGCACTTGCACCATAACCAAGAAGTACCGCAGATGAGTGAGAATCTGTAATCTCACCAGATACAGCGACAATTGAAACTAAATGACGGATTTTTGCTTTTAAAAGAGCAAAGTTTACACGCCCTACTGCCATTGCCATTGGAATGATTTTATTGTTTTCATTAAACTCTGCATCATCAAGTATGACAATTCTAGTACCCTCATTTTTCACAGAATCTATAATAGTATCAACTAAAGTTTGTAAAGCACCTCTGAGTGCCCCTGTATATGCAGTTGAAAAAGTTTTATTTTTATAAAAACTTTGGAAACTTGGAGATTTTTCATCACCAAAAGATTTTAATACTTCAAGTTTTTCGGCTGTAATAATTGGTGAAATAGATTTTAATCTATGTGCATGAGATGGTATCTCATTTAAGATATTGTGAATTTCACCAAACCCAGTATTTAAACTCATAACCACTTTTTCACGGATTGGATCAATCGGTGGGTTTGTTACTTGAGCAAATTTTTGTTTGAAAAAGTCTGTAAAGTTTCTCTGTTTTTCAGAAAAAGCTGCAAGTGGAGTATCATCACCCATAGAACCAACAGCTTCTTTACCCTCTTTCATCATAGGCTCTATTACTTGCTCAATCAACTCTTGTGTGATATTGAAAAACTTTTGTTTTTTAATAAGCTCTTCACTCTCAATAATTTCAACATTTGCATATTGATCTTCAACATGTTCTTGAAGATAAATCATATGCTCGTTTAGCCATTTCATATATGGATTTGAAGATTTTAGATAGTTATCAATATCATCACTTTTAAGTAATTTTCCATATTTAAGATCAAGTCCGATCATTTGACCAGATTGTAAACGACCACGCTCCTTGATCTCCTCTTCTGCAATATCAATAACACCATATTCTGAAGCGATAAGTAAGTTGTCATCTTTTGTAACGATATATTTTGATGGACGAAGACCATTACGATCAAGTGCACAACCAATATAGCGACCATCAGTTACAGAAAATGCCGCAGGACCATCCCATGCTTCAAATACAGTTGAGTGATACTCATAAAATGCACGAAGTTCAGGGTCCATATGTGGAGCATTTTGCCAAGCTGATGGGATAACTGCACGAACAGCTTTAAAAAAGTCCATACCATTAACAAGTAAAAACTCTAAAAAGTTATCTGCACTAGCACTATCTGAAGAACCTTTTTGCAAGATAGGGAGTAATCTTTGAATCTCTTCATTACTAAAAACTTCTGAAGTGATAGATTCTGATTTAATTTCAACATTTATACGATTTCCTTCTACAGAGTTGATCTCACCATTATGTGCTACAGCGCGAAAAGGTTGTGCTAAACGCCATTCAGGAAGTGTGTTTGTAGAAAATCTTTGGTGAAAAAGTGAAAATGAAATTTTAAAAGCTTCATCTGTCAAATCTTTATAAAACTCTTTGATATGCGTCGGCATAACAAGACCTTTATATGATAAAACTTTTGAACTCATAGATGCTATATAAAAATTTCTATCATCAATGAGTTTATGCTCTACCTCTTTACGAGAAAGATATAAAAGAGCGTCAAATCTATTTGTTGCCATTATTGAATTTGGAACGATAAAAAGTTGTACTATATTTGGTAATGACTCTAATGCCTGTTCACCTAAAGCTTGTGTATTTACAGGTACTTCACGACGAAGAACAACTTTTAAATCATTTGCTAAACAAACATCTTCTACTACATCTAAATGTTTTAAATCTTTTGTAAAGACAGATGCTACTGCAAACTGTTTTGGTAACTCTACACCATTTTTATCTGCTTCTTTTCGGATAAACTCCTCTGGCATAGAAAGTAAAAGTCCACTTCCATCTCCAGTTTTTCCATCAGCTGCTACTGCACCACGGTGCATCATACGCTCTAAAGCTGTAATTGCATCATTTAAAACTTTACGTGATGGTTTGTTTTTTATGTTCGCAACAAGACCAAATCCACAATTATCTTTAAATGATCGTAATAAATCATGATGTTTTACCATTTTTACTCCAAAATTCTTAAATTTTACACAAAAAAGTATAAATTTAATCTCTTTTTAAGAAAGATTATCTTATTTAGAGATTTAAGCTTTATATTGTACTGAATTATTGATTAAAATTTTATTATAAATGGAATAATTTTTGTATAATTTTAAAAATATGTAGCGTTAGGAAGCAGTTTATGCAAGGTTTTATCATAAATCTTAATCGTGTTAAAGAGGAAGATTTAATAGTTACTATAATATCTAAATCAAGCTTAGACACCCTTTATAGATTTTATGGTGCACGTCATGGATCTATCAATATTGGTTTTAAAATTGATTATGAGGTTGAAGGCTCATCCAAATCTACTATTTCGAGACTTAAAGACGTTATCCATATAGGTTATAAATGGATCAATAATCACAAAAAATTGCATCTATGGCAACAGTTTACATCGCTCTTTTACCAACATCTCAGTGAAGCTGAAGAACTAAGCTCTTTTTACTTCGATCTTCTAGAAGAAGCCTCTTTAGCATGGGATAAACAAAATCCAAAAAGAATTGCTATAGAACTTTATATAAAGCTACTTGAATTTGAAGGACGTTTACATCATCAACAAATATGTTTTTTATGCTCACAAAAAATCGATGAAGATCCATCTGTAATTCGAGCATTTTTACCTACACATTTTCACTGTAATAAAACAATAACTATAAATAAAAAAGGGCTTCAAGAACTTTATACAAATAAAAACTCTTTATTTTTAAATGATAAAGAGATAGATAGACTTTGGAATGTTTTACTAGAGGGGTTATAAAGCTTTATAAAAATTTCCATTTATTTGAGTCTTTTCTATCAGGTAACATCGAAACTTTTGAAAAAGCTCCCTATCAATCTCTTTATAATTATCCCAAAAATCATCTAACTTCATATCTTTTGAAGTAAGCCCTTCTATATCATAAAAACTTCTTCCCATACAAATCACTGGTGTATTATGATAAAGCGAGGAAATACCTACAGTTGAGTTAATAGTGATAGTAGCTATTGCATTTTGTAATAGTGTTGGTAAATGTAAGTCATACACTACTTTTACTCTTTTTTCGCAGTTTAATGTTTCTGCGTGTAACATAACAAAGTGTTTATAATTTCTCTTCCCACGATCCATTGGATGATGTTTAACAACCAAATAAGTATCTTTTGGAGCGTTATGTGCAAATGACTCTAAAACTTCTAATATAAACTCTTCTATAGAGTTATAATCAGAATGCTTGATAATTTGAAAATCTTCAAAAGTTTGGAGTGCAACAAAATAGTATTTTTTAGATACTGTTGTCTTATAAAATTGTTCTTGATTCCACTCTAATACTTTATACAAATATTTTCTAAAAAAATTTCTCCATCCATATAAATGTTCATGAAAACTTGAAAAACTTCTATGATGCTGATAATATGGATAACGAAAAAAGAAAAGATTAGATATAAAATAATATGCACTCGCTTGTTTCGCCATTTTCAAATATGTATTACCGATATGTAGCACATTTTTCTTATTGCACATTTTTGTTTCATTGTAACCTAAAGCATCATAAAACTGTCGTTCTCTTGGTATTGAAGAATTGTCATTCACACCATTTTCTTCCAAAGTTATAAAATCTGGACGAATGTACCCTTCTTCAAAAACAAAAGCTCTTATATTCATTTTTTTAGCTATGTTTATTGCTTGACTTTGGTAAAAACGGCAATCTCCAAAAACAAAAATCATATCAATTTCATGTGTAGCATAAAACTCAGAGATAAAACTTTCCCACTCTTCTATACGCCCTTTAAATGGAGTAAAATGATTAACATCGGCAAAAAACTCATCACCAGCATTGAGCCCTATACGAAAAGTTTTAGCTCCATGGTCCATAAATTTATGATCTAAAGTATTAAAAAAATCTCCCATAGGACCTTGCAAAAGAAGAATATTCTTTCCTTTTACATCACCAATTATTTCAAATATTTGCAATTCTACGCCACCATCGATAAAAGTTTTTGCAAAATTCTACTACAAAAATTATAAACTGTAAACTTAATGCGTAAATATTGTGAGTTTTTTAGTGCATCTTTTTGCTTTTTTAACTCTTTTATCACTTCTTCAACCTCACATAACTCTTTGTTTTTTGGAGAAATATATCTAGGGTATAATAAATATGTTGTAGCAATCAACTCCTCTAACATTAACTTTTTTGTTCTTCGCTCACACTTTTGTTCATCAATAGTAAGTCCCCATCCAGCATAAAATGGTAGACCATATGTAAAAACTTTTTTTCCATAGACTAGTCCTTCAAAACCAGTTAAAGAAGTTAGAGTATGCACTTCATCAACGGCTTCAAGCACACTAGCCATTGAAACATCGCTTACTATCTCATCACAATACTTTAAAGCCTCATCATTAGAAATATTCCCTATCCTATTTCCACTCAACACATCTGGGTGTGGTTTAAATACTATGTATCTATCTGGATATTTTTGTTTGACAGCTTGTAGAAGTTCTAAATTTGTCTTTCCATTTGCACCATATTGTATAGAAGCATCATCCTCTACTTGACCAGTGACAAGTGCTATAGTTTTATCTTTTGGAAAATTTAGAGATTTTATAGCATCAAAGTTGTATTTTGAAAGTTTATTTTTAATGATCTCATTTTGCATGTTTTTGGCACGTTCTAGCAACTCTTTGTTACTTGAGAAATCATAGTTTTGTAGTAAGTTTTCAAGATCACTTTCTACAGTTGGGTCAAAATATATTCCACGAGTATCAATCACTTGAGAGTAAGGCTGTGTTAAATCAGAACCAAGTCCTACTGAGCGTATAAATCCATCTTCAACACGAAAAATTTTTATATTGTTGTTTTGTGCGAACTCCTCAACTTCAGGAAAACTTTTTCTTCCCCAAAAATATATATGTGACTCATTTTTAAGCCCTTTTTTACGAGCAAGATTTAAAGGTGTTGACCAGAGAGGATTTATAAAATGTATGTTATGTGGTTCGTATTCAGAAAAAAAAGGTCTCATAAAACTGTGTTTCCATCTTGAAAAACCAAAAAAGTAAGATTTTGTAGCTATTTTTTTAATTGTATCCCCTCACTTTTAAATTATGCAAATTGTAACATAATTCAAACAAGAGAATGGAAATACAGTGCCTATTTTTTACAAACGCTTGCAGTTAAATCACTTTTATTTTCAGCAATAGTTTTTTCACCTATCCCTTTTACATTTTGCAATGCATCTATATTTTTGAAACAACCATGTGTTTGTCTATACATAACAATAGCTTTAGCCTTTTTCTCACCTACACCTTTTAAAGATGCTAAAGAGTCAGCATTTGCAGTGTTAATATCCACACTTGCAAAACCCAAACCAAATACTAAACAAAGAGACCATAAAAACTTCATATAAAACTCCTAAAAATAAAATTTAACATTATTATAGTATTTTATGTTAAATAAAGAGTTAATATATCTTTTGATTTCGTTGATGATATACAATAGTTTCTATAGTATCAAATATATCGCTTGGTTTGTTTGTGTATGGGTTGTAATAATGTGTGTAGAGTATATATGCTGCAGCGAAAATTTCCGCTACACTCAACACTCTTTTTCTGCGATTACAACTACTTCGATCATCTGTAACACCCCACCCTGCATAAAATGGCATTCCAAAACAAACACATTCACATTCAACTAACAATGCTTCAAATCCCATACCAGATGTTTTGGTATAGACTTTATCAAAATGTTTTAACAATGAGATAGAATTTATATTTTCTGTGATTACATGTACACGGGAGTCTAAATTCTCAACATTTATATCTGACTTTTTTTTCCCACTTAATACATCGGGATGCATCTTAAGGTATATAGTGGCTTGTGGATTTTCTTCGATAGCAGTATGAATCATATCTTCTGTCGTAAAAGGCTCTAACATCCCATACTTCAAAGAAGAATCACCAGCAGTTTGTGCAATCACAAGAACTCTTTGTTCATCTTCTTTAGAAAAATAATCTTCAGATACCTTTGTAGCATTATTATATTTAGAAATGTTATATTTTTTTATAAGTTCTATTGCCAGAGTGGCATTTTTTACCAACTGAGCATTACTAGAAAAATCATAGCTGTTTAAAATATTTTCAAGTTTACTTGGAACTGTGGCATCATAGTAGATTCCAATATTATCTTCCACAAAACTAAAAGAAGGCGAATCATCTACTCCTAAACCTAGTGAGCGAATAAAACCATCTTCTTGCAATGTCAAACTACCACCAAATCTATTGTAACACCACTGCGCAAAAAGACCTGTATTTTTTCTCCCCCAACCTTTAAAATCTTTTGATGTAAAAAGTTGAATAATATTATAAATATATCCAGACATATTCATTTTTTTAAAGTTCATACAAGATTATACTTTACTTTTATATCTAGTTGTGAGAAGAATTTTAAAAAATATATTTATCCTTATCAAAATATCTCTTTTAATTAATGAAAATTTTAATAAAGAAAAATAGATGTTGAATCTATTTCCACGAAAATTCAAATAATTTAAATAAGTTTCTAGAATCTTTTTATCATTACTCTCTACATCTTGTAGTAGTTGAGTTAAAAAAAATTTTCTAGTTGTTTCAATATTTGGTAGCTTTATATTTCGATTGAAAAAAATAGATTGTTGTTTTTGTAAAGTTTTTTTAGAATTACTTATATTGTATGTATGAATTCTATATTTTACGAGTGGATCATATATTGTTCTTCGTATACCAAACAATTCATTATTTACAGAGACCCAATAATCATGTAAATCAAGTTTTTCTGGGAATGGTAATACTAATGCTTTTAATTTCTCATTAAATAACATTGTATTACCCATCACTCCATTAGGTCCTAAAATATGCCCAAGATCTTTATTCTGTTTAAGCTTATATGATCGATATTCAAAATAAGATTTTTCTAAAATATTATTGTTCTCATCTATCATTTTTAAATCACTATGGACCATACATGGCGTATCTTTATGAGCGTTTTCTAATACAAGCATCTCTTTTATTTGAAGTTCAAGTTTGTTTTTAAACCAGATATCATCTTGATCACAAAACGCTATGTATTTTTCCTGAGAAAAGTTTAAAAGTTTTTCAAAATTTTTTACATAACCTAAATTATGCTCATTTTTGAAAAGCATTATTTGCTTTGGATATTCTTTTTGATATTTTTGTAAAATTGAAAAGGTTGTGTCTACTGAATTATCATCACAAATATATATTTTGATATTTGTATATGTTTGTTCAAAAATAGAATCCAACTGCTGTTTTAAAAATTTCTCCCCATTATATGTGGCAAGTAAAACAGCTATAGTTGGTTCAGTATTCATTACTTTTTATACTTCTTCAAATACCAATCAACAGTAAGAACAATTCCACTGTCAAAGTTCTCATCCGCTTTCCAACCAAGCTCATTTTCCAGTTTTGTAGCATCAATAGCATAACGTCTGTCATGTCCAGCTCTATCTTCAACGAAA
>NZ_JBNKRX010000029.1:0-2149 GCF_050296975.1 Sulfurimonas sp. | reverse complement strand
TGTCAAGCGAACTCTAAAATTAGTCAGTTAAATTGCTAAAAAAGTCACTAATTGAAACTTAAACCACCTTTGTTTTTTCTACCATTTTGTTTGAAGATTTAGCTCCAAACTTATAAATATCTGAATTGATAATACCTTGATCTTTTTTTTCTTTTAATCTATAACTGTCTCCTTGTATATTAATAATATGAGAATGGTGTAAAATCCTATCTAAAATTGCAGTAGTGGTAATTTTATCTCCTGCAAATATTTGCGTCCATTTGCTAAATACTAAATTTGATGTAAGTATTGTTGATCCTTTTTCATATCGTTTAGAGATAATCTGAAAAAAGTGATTGGATTCCTCTTTATTCATGTTAAAGTATCCTATTTCATCAATCACTAACACAGATGGACTGGTAATTGATTTTAAAAATGAATCATACTTTTTTTCTTTTTTAGCTTTAGTGGCATTGGCTAGTAGTTCAGATATTGTTGTAAATCTTGCTTTGTATCTGTGCTGAACAGCTTTGTATGCAAGAGCTATTGCTAGATGAGTTTTACCAACACCACACTGTCCTAAAAGCACTATATTTTCATGCTTTTTTATAAAAGATAAATTAGCAAGTTCCTCTATCTGTTTCCGATTAACTCCAACAGAGAATGTATAATCAAACTGCTCTAATGTTTTTATAGCTGGAAAGCCCGCAAGCTTTGTGAGAGTATTTTTACTTCTATCCATTCTATTATCAACTTCAAGTTTTAAAAGCTCATGCAAGAACTGCACATATTGCCAATTCTCTTTAGCAGCTGTTGTGGCTACACCATGATACTCTTCAGATATAGTTGATAATTTAAGCTCTTTGCTTAGCTCTATGATTTTCTCGTTTAGTTCCATACGCCACCTCCTACACTAACACTAAGTGATGGTATCATATAAAGTGCAATTGGTATCAGATCATCATAGCTTTGCATATCACGATTTGGTATATAAATAGAACTTGTATCAACTTTTTTCTTGAAGTGTGACTCTTTTTTAGATACACTTTGTATTAGAACCTTCGGATGGATGCCACCATAAGGTTTAGGCATGGAAAGCAAGTGGGGTTGCTCCTGTGCCAATAGTTCCATTGGGATTTGAAGTGTAGTTTGATGAATTCTTTGATTAGCCGTATCATCAAGCCATTTTAAAACTTCTGCATTTGCATTTTCAATATTAAGTTGATAATTTTTCATTGAGAGTTTTACTTTTAATCCATTATGAAAATTGTATCGCAGATAATGATTAAATCTCTCAACTTTCCCTTTGGTTTTTGCACGATAAGGTTTACATACTTTTATAGTAAATCCACAATGTTTGGAAAAATCTTCAAAGAGTGGATTAAATTGATGTTTCCCTCTACCATATCTATTTCGTTTGATTATAACTGTCTTCATATTATCGTATAAACACTCACTCGGTACTCCACCGAAATACTCAAAGGCACGCGACACAATAAAACATACATTTAGTATGTTTTATTCTATCTTCTATGGCATCCCAATAATGTCTCAACTTTCTCATTATCTACATACTCCACATAAGATGCTCTACTATATCCCATTGTAGCTACAAATGCTGAGAGATTATCTTTTGGAAACTCTACCCAATCAACTTGCATCTGTTGACCGGCTTTTGTTTCAAATCTAATTAATGGTTCATCATCTTTGGTACGTTTTCTAAGCTCATATCTTCTCATCACTTGTTGAAGCCAACGCAACGAATCATCATATCCAAGTTTTACAATCTCATCATAGATAACAGTTGTTGGAATCTCAACACCTTCATCTCTTGCAGTTTCTAGCATAGTTGCAATGTATGGTAAATATGGATCAACACTATTTATCACTGGTTTACGATTTATTTTTGGTACATAATCATCTGGAGCATTTGCATATCTTCTAACTGTATCTCTACTGATACCAAGTTTTCTAGCAACTGCACTTTTACTGAAGCCTTTTTTTAATAGCTTTTTTATCATCTTTATATCGCCTTTTCTTAACACTTCACTCCTTTCTCAATATATGAAATTGGAGTGTAACTAAATTAGTTTTAGTTTTTAAGGTTTAAGATTAAAATGCAACTTCTAATTTACATTTCTAACTGACGATTTTAGCAGTTCGTTTGACA
>NZ_JBNKRX010000028.1:0-17476 GCF_050296975.1 Sulfurimonas sp. | reverse complement strand
GTGTCATTAGTAATACTAATGCTGCTGATATCATCATCCACGCTGTATCACCTGTATCTAATGTTGGCGCATCTTCTGCTAATGCCAATGTTGGTAATGCGAATAACATCGCTACTAGCCATTTCTTCATGTTAATCCTTTAGAAATAAAGTACGAAAATTATATACTTTCTAAAAGAGATTGAATACAAAAAATTGATTATTTTTTAAGCAGTTTAATTGATTAATTTATATGCAGTTTTTAAGGTGTGTGCTATCTATATAATAGAAGAGACTATAAATCTCTTTCTATTACACGTTTAAATGTGTTGAAGTAGTTATCTTGAAGTTGTGCCATAGACATTGTTACATCATTGATTTTGATCGAATCGCCACCAACAGTTCCAATTTTCTCACATACAAGAGACTGGTTTACCTCTGCTTCAAAAGCAGCTGCATTTTCAGGTTTTACAGAAACAATCGCACGGCTGAAAGATTCAGCGAAGATGTCACGCTCATCACCTACAGACATTGTTACGTCACATCCAAGACCAGAAGTTGCAGCCATTTTAGCTAATGCAATAGCTACACCACCACTTGATGCATCTTTAGCACACTCTAGTAAGTGTTTTTTATTTGCTTCGATCACTAATTCCCAAAGAGCAAGCTCTTTTTTGTAGTCAATTTCTGGAAGCGTTCCTGCAACTGTGCCACAGATCTCTTTCATATATAATGAACCACCAAACTCACTTTTTGACTCACCAACAAGGTAAAGGATATCACCCTCATTTTGGAAAGTTGAAAGAAGTACATTGTTTTGGTCATCATTCACACCAACAGTAGCAATCGAAGGTGTTGGAAAAACTGAAACGCCGTTTGTTTCATTATAAAGTGAAACGTTTCCACCAATAACTGGCGTAGTTAACTCAGCACATGCTTCTTTGATCCCTAAACAACCTTCACCAAACTGCCACATAACCTCTGGATTTTCAGGATTACCATAGTTAAGACAGTCTGTAATTGCTAAAGGACGAGCACCGCTCATTGCAACGTTTCTTCCAGACTCAATAACAGCAGCAGCCCCACCGCCTCTTGGATCGATAAAACAGTAACGAACATTACAGTCAGCCGACATAGCTAAAGCACGACCATTCTCTTTTACACGGATTACAGAAGCATCAAGCTCCCCACCTTTTTTTACCGTGTTTGTTTGTACCATTGAATCGTACTGCGTATAGATCCAAGATTTGTCAACTACTTCCATAGATTTAGTTAATTTTTCAAACGCTTCTTGGTTTGAAACTTTTGCAAAGTCATTTATAGTAGTATCTTTGATCTCATCTAAGTAAGCTGGTCTACTCATTGGACGGTTAAGTTCTGGTGCTTCTTCAGAAACTGGATCAACAGGAACTTCAGCAACTCTCTCTCCATGCCAGAAAAGCTCCATATTTCCAGTATTTGTTACTTCACCAATAACCGCAGCATCAAGATCCCATTTTTCAAAAATCTTGATGATCTCTGCTTCGCTTCCTTTTTTAGCACAAAGAAGCATACGCTCTTGTGATTCACTAAGCATAAAGTCATACGGAGTCATCCCCTCTTCACGAGCAGGAACTTTATCTAAATGCATAATCATCCCTGAGCCTGAACGACCAGCCATCTCAAACGATGAAGATGTAAGCCCAGCTGCACCCATATCTTGAATACCAACAACATAGTCAGTTTTGAAAAGCTCTAAACATGCTTCTAAAAGAAGTTTTTCAGTAAATGGATCACCCACTTGTACTGTAGGGCGAAGAGATTTTGACTCTTCTGTAAAACTATCTGAACTCATCACAGCTCCACCAAGACCGTCACGACCAGTTTTTGCGCCAACATATAAAACTGGATTGCCGATCCCCTCAGCACGACCATAGAAAATCTCGTCAGATTTTGCAAGACCAAGCGTAAAAGCATTTACTAAAATATTTCCGTTATAACACTCATCAAAACTTGTCTCACCACCAATAGTAGGCACTCCCATACAGTTACCATAACCACCAATCCCCTCAGTTACACCACGCACTAAATAACGTTGGTGTTTAGAGATATCGTCATCGTTTAAAACATTACCAAAACGAAGTGCATTTAAATTTGCAACAGGACGCGCACCCATTGTAAATACATCACGCATTATTCCACCAACACCTGTAGCAGCACCTTGGTACGGCTCGATGAAACTTGGGTGATTGTGTGACTCCATCTTAAATACAGCAGCATACCCATCGCCAATGTCAATCACACCAGCATTTTCCCCTGGACCTTGAATAACCCACGGAGCTGATGTTGGAAAACCTTTTAGGTGTACTTTTGAAGATTTGTACGAACAGTGCTCAGACCACATAGCTGAAAACACACCAAGCTCTACTAAGTTTGGCTCACGTCCTAAAATCTCTTTTATATGTTTATAATCCTCTTGACTTAACTTGTGGTTGGCAAGTTGTGTATCAATGTCAGGTAATTGTTGGCTCACGGATAGTTCCTAAAAATTTGGTTTTTAAATGCGGATTATATCAAAACTGAGGTAAAAAAAGTTTTAAAGTGCTTTTTCTTTAAATACCTCTAAATACTTTTTCACTTTTGCTTCTACTTCTCCTTCTAAAGTATCACTCCATTTGTCAAGTTCTTCAAAACTCCATCCGTCAAGGGCTCCACTTTGATAGTTTTCTTCCCATTTTTTTACTTCATCATCTTGTGATTCCGTTTGTGCATTATATAAAATCTCTATCATTGACAATTTGATCAAATCTTTTTTATTATATATATACTTTTTAACTGATTTAATATCCATAATTTTTTTATTATTTATCAATAGTATCTCATTTTTATTACCTATAGCACTTGCGACTTTTTCCAATAGAACTTCGTTTTTACTTCCTCTAAACTCTTTAATAACTTGATCATACACCTCTATTGCTTCTTCTGAACGTTCAAGTGTGCCTAATCTAACACCTTTATTAACCATAGCTTTTGCAACTTGTTCCAATAGAACTTCGTTTTTACTTCCTCTAAACTCTTTAATAACTTGATCATACACCTCTATTTCTTCTTCTGAACGTTCAAGTGTGCCTAATGTAACACCTTTTGCAAACAAACCATCAATTTTTTCTTGTTGAGATGTTGCTTTTTGTAAAGCATTTTCTAAAAATACTAAACCATCTACAAATTCATTTTGTTTATACTTTTGTAAAAACTTTGTATACCACTGACTGAATGTATATTTGCTATCATCCTCTCCCAAACTTTCTGCTTCAGCTTCAATCTCTTCTGAAGTTTTTGTTGTTAAACTTTTTATTGTATCAGTAAGCTGTTTATACTCTTTATCATGTTTTTGCCTTTGTTCTTCAGCTTTGTTATCTATCTCGTTTAATACTTTTTGACCTTCTTTTTCCAAAATTGCCAAAGATTCATCTGCTTTAATTTTTACTTGTTTAAGATACTCTTTTAGTAATGGATCTAGTTTCTTTTTTGCCCTCTCGTCTAACCAATCTTTTACTTTATTTGATGAACTTATATATGTGGCTACAGAAACCCCTACCAAAAGTATTGTTATAACAATACCTAGCCACATTGTTATGTAATCCCGAACAGCAGTTCTTTCATTTATATCATTAATCCGTTTATCTTGAACAGCTATATCTTTATCTAATGTTTTGTTAATACGTATTTCAAGTTCTTTAAGAGCTTTTTCCAAATCATCTATTTTTTTATCAGTATGTAAGTTTTGCGTTTGTTTTAGTTTCTCAATCTCTAATTTTAATTCAAAAATTTGTTGTTGATAATTTACTTTATTATTTGTATTTGCAGCATAAATTGCTGTAGAAAAAGTGATAAAGAAGACTAGTATTTGAAAGATTTTTTTATACATAGCAAAGATTCCTACAAAAAATATTACAAAGATTATAACACAACGATTACTTATTTTGTTCTAATCTGTTCTAATGAAAAGAAAAATCTTTCTTAGTGCGGATATTTTTTTTTAGTGAGAAGATGTTTATGTACTCGATCAACTCGATCTCGTACTCTTTGACACCTTTGGGAAGTTTCACTTTAAAGTCATCTCCCTCTTCTTTGCCGATCATAGCCTTTGCTAGTGGAGAGTGGATCGAGATCAGACCATTTTCAATCTCGCTTTCTAGTACACCACAGAGTGTGTATTTTTCAACTTCATCGGTATCAATATTTACGATGGTTACCGTACTGCCAAAAGATACTTTTTGATGAGAGTGAGTAGATGGGTCGATCACAGTTGCGGCTTTGATCATTTTATCAAGATAAAAAAGGCGTTTGTCTATAAAACGGAGTTTCTCTTTTGCCGCTTGGTAGTCTGCATTTTCGCTACGGTCACCTAAAGCAGCAGCGACCCTTTTTTCCTCTGCAGTTTTAGGTTTTTCAATCTCAAGTAAAAACTTGAATTCTTCAACAAGAAGGTCATACCCATCTAAGCTCATAGGTTCTTGCATATATTAGTGTTCAAACCCTAATATGTAGTACGTATCTTTTTGTGGCAATTTTTCGACTTGCACTTTATACTTATCACTAAAATGTTTCACTTTTTCATGCGCTTCTTCATTCAACGCTTCAGTTTGCGCTTCGATTTTGATTTTCAAGTAGTCTTTTGAATTTGAAAGTGCAACATAAGAGTTATTTACTTTTAAATGATCATGTAAATCCATGATATGCTTTTCAATTTTTGCATACTCTTTTGTGTTGTTTTTTATAGTTTCAAACTGGCTAACCAATGATGAATTTGGCACATATCCAAGTTGTCTTAGCATCGCATCATTATGCATAGTACAAGTCCTTTTTTAGTAATTTGATTAAGATAAAAATCATATCAGTTTTTTGTAAATATTCAGTCTGATTTTATTTATTCGTTATATAATTGTAGTATATAAACTTTGGAGACTCAAGCACTATGACAGAAGAAATTTTAAAAAAGATTAAACAGCTTCCACCACTACCAGAATCTGCAATGCAGATAGAAGCTGTCTATCAAGACCCTAATAGTACTTTTAATGATATGGTGAAAATCTTAGAACAAGACCCCCTTTTAACAGCAGATATTTTAAAAGCAGCAAACTCTCCACTATACGGTTTTTCTCGTGAGATCAATGCAATCTCTCAAGCTGTAGGACTTTTTGGTATGGGAACTGTTCGTGGTTTTGCCTTAGCTTCAATCGTTAAAAAAAGTTTTGCGCTTGATCTTTCACCGTATGGTATCTCTGACGATATGTTTTCAATGCTTTCAAAAAAACAACATGGACTTGTAACTGCATGGTGTTTAAGAAAAGAGAACAAACTGATGGGTGTACTTTCACCTGCGGCATTTTTAGTTGAGATTGGTAAAGTACTTATAGCTCAACAGGTGATTGCAGATGAAAAACAAGAGGCGTTTCGTGATGCTTTAAAAGAGCTGCAAAATGTTGAAGAAGCAGAGAGAGAAATCGTAGGCGTTGATACACCAGAAGTAAGTGCATCTATCTTTACACAATGGAAATTTGAGACAAACCTTATAGATGTTATAGGGCATTGTGAAGATCCTGAAAAAGCAGAAAATGAAGATACAAAACGTGCAGCAAAAATACTTCATGTTGTACGTGTAGCAGTACCTATCAATGGTGTGATTACAGATGCAAGTATTGCAGCGGCAAAAGAGTTGATCGAACAATATGAACTCGATTTAGAAAGCTTTGAAAAAGCACTTGAAAACTTTTAATTACAACGATTTAAAAGCTTGAAATCTTTACTTATTAAGCTCACTCATGGACTGAGTGAGCAAGATATCTCCGAACATGAACAACAAACTATACAGCCTTGGTATGCCGCAGGATATTTAACTCGTAAAAACAATGTTTATCAATTTCATTCAAAATACCGTGCAGGTACTTTAGGACTTGTACAACAAAGTTCGGCTTATTTACATGTCATTGGTGAAAATGTTAAAGACCTTTTTATCGAAGATATAGGTGTTGCAACTGAGGGTGATCTTATAATTGCAAAAAGATTACTTGGAAAACGTGGAACTCCTGCAGCTGTTATCGCTGAAGTTGTTGGGCGAGAACAAACGTACTCAATCGGCTACATTATTGAAAAATATGATCATAGATCGTTAGTAGATATCAAAACAGATCACCCTATAGGTGCTGAATTTAGTGTTGATGAATTAAACTCTCATAATTTAGGGGATGTTTTCAAAGTAGACAATTATGAAAACAAGGTATTAGAGTTTTTAGGAAATATCGATGACCCACTTGTAGATGAAAAGATAGTCCTTGCACAATTTAATAAACATGATGAGTTTGATGAAGAGGTGTTGGAACTCGCACAATCATTTAAAGAGGTTGATGCTTCTAAGTATCCAAAACGTCGTGATTTACGTTCACTTCCATTTGCTACAATTGACCCTGTTACTGCAAAAGATTTTGATGATGCTATTTGTTGGGATCAGGAGAACACAACACTTTATGTAGCAATTGCAGATGTGAGTGAATATGTAAAACCTTTTGGTCCTATAGATAACGAAGCGATATACAGAAGTTTTTCGATCTATCTGCCACATCGCTCTATCCCTATGTTACCACGGCAACTAAGTGAAACTCTTTGTTCATTACAACCCCACAAAGACAGACTTTCATATGTTTTTGAGATGAAACTTGACCTTGATGCTTTAGAGGTAATACATTCCGAAGTGTATGAAGCGATTATCCATTCAAAAAGACGTTTTAACTACGAAGAGATCGACAGATTTTTTGAGGGCAAATTAAAAGCTACTAATGCTGATGAAAAACAGGTACTTCAAGCGATCTCTCAACTCAAGCCTGTAACAGATGCCCTACGTGAAAAAAGATTGCAAATAGGTTTTGATTTTAGATCAAGTGAGATTGAGATGGAGCTTGATGAAAATCATCATATAGTTGCAACATACGAAGCAGAGGAAACACCATCACATATGCTTATTGAAGATTGTATGCTTTTAGCAAATAAAGAAGCGGCCTCTAGGTATGAGCGTGGAATTTTTAGGATTCATGAGCCACCAAGTCAAACAAAACTCCAACTCCTTTATCAAGAATTATCTGCTATTGGGATACAAATAGAGATCAAAGATACTGTTAAAGAAACCATCGAGTTTATCCAAGCACAAGCACGTGATTTGGATTTAGAGAGTGAAGTCGATACTTTAATCATCCGTGCACAGATGCAAGCACGTTACTCTCCACTAAACTATGGGCACTTTGGACTTGGATTTGAGCGTTATACACACTTTACATCTCCTATTAGACGTTATAGTGATTTGATCGTTCACCGCTTACTCAAAGCTATCAATGCAGGTGATACTGCTGAGGGCTCTTATGTTTTACGAAACATCGAATCTTTAGCAATGGCAATTAGTGAAAAAGAGCGCGAAGCAAGTACTATAGAAGTGGAATTTATGGCTAGAAAATATGCGCGTTGGGCAAATGAAAATCTTGGACGTGAATTTAAAGCAAAAATCACAGCAACTGACCCAGAGTTAAGAGCTGATCTTAAAGATGAAATTATTGGAGCAAAACTTCAAGTTACAGCACACGATAACTATGTACTTTTTGAAGATGTCATTGTTCGTTTAGACAAAGTTGATATTGCTCGTGCAAAAATATTTGCAACTATTGTGAGACGTGCTGATGTATAAAGCAGAGTTTGACAAACATATCCAAAATAAGAGTCTTTCAAACAGTTTTGTCTTTTTTGGTGAAAGCAGTTTTCTCATTGATATGTACACAAAAATGATGACAAATATCGATGATGCAAACACTCTAACTTTTTACTACGATGAGTATGATTTTAACTCCGCAAAAGCACATCTTTCACAAGCCTCTCTTTTTGGTGGCAATAACGTTTTAGTCATTAAAAGTGAAAAAAAAGTCAACAAAAAAGAGCTTGAAACACTCGTCGCTTTATGTGAAAAGAATCAAGACAATGTTTTTGTCTATGCCTATTATGGAAGTGATTATAAAGCTTATGCTAAAGGATTTGCTAATGCAAAAACAATGAGTGTACGTTTTTTCAATCCAAAAGAGTATGAAGCACAAAATATCATCCTCTCTTTAGCATCCCAAAAGAACATAAATATTGGTAAATTCACAGTTTCACATCTACTCAATACCCACAATGCAGATGTAGCATTAGCTGCTAATGAACTAGACAAACTCGCTGTGTTTGATAGAGAGATAACAACAAAAGATATTGACAATGTTGTGTATGGTTTAGGAGAGATAAATCTTGAAGATTTTATGAAAAAACTCTTAGAAAAAAAAGATATCACAGAAGATTTGCAAAATATCTTAGAACATGGTGAAGATGAGATTAGAATTTTAACTACGCTTACATCTTACATCACTCAACTTTATATGTTTAACATCTACATTCGTGTAAATGGAACTCCAAATGCCTTAGATATTTTAGGTTATCCGGCACCGAAGTTTGTAGTAGATGCAAAAGCTGCCCAAGCTATAAAAATAAAACCACAAACTTATTATAAACTACATGAACTGTTATTAAAAAGTGAGTTAAAAATGAAAAGTACCCACACAGATAAAGGTGCGATTTTACGCTCTAGTCTTATAAAATTTCAAAAAAATCTTTAAAAAACATTTTAGTTAAAATATAATGATTATCATTTAATAAAAGCTATTGTACAATACAAATATGGAAAATTATACAGAAATGTTAAGGTCTCACAACCTAAAAGCAACGCCTCAACGTCTTGAAATCACGAATGCTTTGATGGTTCATGGGCACTTAACTATAGAAAAACTCTATGATATATTGTTAAGTAAATTCAACTCGATTTCGTTGGCTACAATTTATAAAAATATAAATTTGATGATAGAATCTGCCTTTATTCAAGAGGTGAAAATTCCTAAAGCCAAATCAGTATATGAGTTAACAAAAGAGACACACTCACATATGGCATGTGAAAAATGTGGACATGTGGAAGATATTACTATTGACCTCTCTACAATTACAAATCTAGATGCAAAGACAGACTTTCAAATAAAAAAAGTTGATGTCGTTTTATCTGGTCTTTGCAAAAACTGTCAATAACTTTTTTCTTTTAACATCCTCTTAGAACTCTTTGAGTATAATCACGCATTAATTTTAAAAAAGGTTAATTTATGCGTGGTTATAAAATTTTTGCTGGTACTGCAAGTGTCGATTTTGCAAAGGAAATTTGTTCTATTTTAGATGTGCCATTAGCAAAAGCTGATGTTAAAAAGTTTAGTGATGGTGAAATCTCTGTTCAAATCTCAGAATCTGTTCGTGGTCGTGATGTATTTATAGTACAATCTACTGGTGCACCATCTAACGACAATTTGATGGAACTTCTTATCATGACAGATGCACTTCGTCGCTCTTCTGCTTCAAGCATCACAGCAGTTGTCCCTTACTATGGATATGCAAGACAAGATCGTAAAGCTGCTCCAAGAGTTCCAATTACTGCAAAACTTGTAGCTGATATGTATCAAACAGCTGGAATTGATAGAGTTGTAACAATCGACTTACACGCTGGACAAATCCAAGGTTTCTTTGATATTCCAGTTGATAACCTGTATGGAAGTATCACTTTTGAACAATATATAAAATCAAAAAATTTAAAAAACCCTATTATTGCTTCTCCAGATATTGGTGGTGTTGCACGCGCTAGATACTTTGCTAGTAGAATGGGCTTGGAGATGGTTATCGTTGATAAACGTCGTGAAAAAGCAAATGAGAGTGAAGTTATGAACATCATTGGAAGCGTTGAAGGTCATGATGTAATTATGATTGATGATATGGTAGATACTGCTGGAACTATGGTAAAAGCTGCAACTGCTCTTAAAAATAAAGGAGCAAATTCTGTAATGGCTTGTGCAACGCATGGAGTACTCAGTGGAAAAGCTTACGATAACCTAACAAATGGTGAACTTGATGAGCTCATCATCACAAACACACTAGAAACAAAACCACATTCTAAAATCAGAGTTTTAACAGTAGCCCCACTTTTCGCTGAAGTAATCCGTAGAGTTTACCACAACGAGAGTGTAAACAGCCTGTTTATGTAGAGGACAGCATTGAAAAATATTAGAAACTTTTCTATTATAGCCCACATCGATCATGGTAAAAGTACCTTAGCCGATCGCATTATCCAAGAGTGTGGTGCAGTGAGTGATAGAGAGCTCACAAAACAGATGATGGATACTATGGATATTGAGCAAGAACGTGGAATCACGATCAAAGCACAATCTGTTAGACTTGACTATGTAAAAGATGGTGAGCACTATATCTTAAACCTTATAGACACTCCGGGCCACGTAGATTTTTCTTATGAGGTTAGTAAATCTCTCGCTTCATCTGATGGTGCGCTTTTAATAGTTGATGCTGCACAAGGTGTTGAAGCACAAACGATTGCAAATGTTTACTTGGCAATGGAAAATGATCTTGAACTTATTCCCGTGATTAACAAGATCGACCTTCCAGCTGCGGAACCTGAACGTGTAGCAGAAGAGATTGAAACTTCGATCGGGATCGATGCAACTGATGCAGTACTTGTAAGTGCAAAAACAGGTATAGGTATCCGTGAGCTGATCGATGCTATAGTTGAACGTGTTCCAGCTCCTGTTGGTGATCCAGATGCCACTACAAAAGCGATCATTTACGATAGCTGGTTTGATAACTATCTTGGTGCACTTGCACTTGTTCGTGTATTTGATGGATCAATCAAAAAAAATCAACTTATCAAACTTATGAGTTCTGGAGAGGAGCATCAAGTACTTGATCTTATGTACCCACATCCAAAAGCAAAAATAAAAACACAAACTATTGATGCTGGAGAGATCGGAATCGTAGTTTTAGGGCTTAAAGATGTAAGTGTAATCAACGTAGGTGATACGATAACAGATGCTAAAAATCCAGCAACTGAGCCTGTTGGTGAGTATGAACCAGCAAAACCATTTGTATTTGCTGGACTTTATCCAATCGATACAGATAAGTTTGAAGATTTGCGTGAGGCATTAGACAAACTACGTTTAAATGACTCTTCACTCTCTTATGAGCCTGAGACTTCTATAGCTCTTGGTTTTGGTTTTCGGGTTGGATTTTTAGGGATGCTTCATATGGAAGTCATCAAAGAGCGTTTAGAGCGTGAATTTGATCTTGACCTCATCGCTACTGCACCATCGGTTGTATACCATGTATATCTTACTGATGGCACTCAAATAGAGGTACAAAACCCATCTGAACTTCCACCTGTTCAAAAAATTGACAAAATTACTGAGCCATATGTACGTGCAACCGTAATTACTCCAAGTGAATACCTTGGAAATATCATCACTCTTTTAGTTACCAAACGCGGAAATCAAACAAAAATGACTTATCTTAACGAAGATAGAGTTATGCTTGAGTATGAAATCCCGATGAATGAAATCGTAGTTGATTTTTATGATACGCTCAAATCTATCTCAAAAGGGTATGCTTCATTTGATTATGAACCACTTGATTTTAAAGAGGGTGATCTTGTTAAACTTGACATCAAAGTTGCAGGGGAAGCGGTAGATGCACTAAGTGTTATAGTCCCTCGTAATCAAGCACTCTCTCGTGGTCGTGCACTTACGAAAAATATGAAAGAGTTGATCCCTCGCCAACTTTTTGAAGTAGCTGTTCAAGCTTCTCTTGGTTCTCAAGTTATTGCTCGTGAAACTGTAAAATCTGTAGGGAAAAACGTAACTGCAAAATGTTATGGTGGTGATATCACTCGTAAACGTAAACTACTAGAAAAACAAAAAGCTGGTAAGAAGCGTATGAAAGCAATTGGCAAGGTACAACTGCCTCAAGAAGCGTTTATGTCTGTACTTAAAATGGACTAATATGCGATGTTTAATGTGTGAAAATTTCTCTTTTTCACACATTTGCACTTCATGTCAAACTAACTTTTTACAACCCTCTTTATATAAACGAAAACTCCAAAACAATATAGAACTTATCTCTTTTTATAAATACGATGATATTAAAAAACTGCTTCATACGAAACACACCGATCTAGGGTTTTATATCTACAATATTTTGGCAGAACTCTCATTTAAAAAATTTGCCGAGGAGTTTCATACAGATGAAAACTTTGTATCTATTGCAGTCGATGACCATATACGCAGTGGTTATTCTCATACTGCCATTTTAAACAAACATCTTAACTCTTATAATATCAAACCACTTTACAACAAACTTCGCGCTCAAAATAGAGTCTCATACTCAGGAAAATCAAAATACTTCAGAGAAACAAATCCAAGAGATTTTCAAATAAAAAGTATTCAAGCAAAGCAAGTCATCTTAGTTGATGATATTGTGACCACAGGTGCAACACTCCAACAAGCCATAAACAAATTAGGCAAAGGAAGAGTTTCACTATGCCTCAGTCTTGTTGATATGAGACAAAAATAACTACTATTTAATAATCTTACTAAGAACTACCACATAAAAAGCGATACGAGGAATTTTACTTACATAGCTAAACTGTGTAGCTGTTTTTTTAATCGCTACTACAATGTAGCCTTTATCTATATTTGTTGTGATATTTTCTATAAAAGAACCTATAGTGTTGATGTCATAAACACTTTCACATTTAATGTAGAGTTTATCGCCTGAGTCTACTTTAGACTCTGGGTCAGGTATCATCTCGTAGCATCTTTGGATGTGTACTTCATCTAGCTCGAATTTTCTTAGGTAGCGGGTTATTTGGTCTAGTTCATACATTTTTAACCTCTAGTGTATTTCGTCCCTGTAGCAGTATAAATAACACGTTTACCGTAAAAATCTCCATCCTCTTTATCTTCTGATGATGGGCGGTTTACAATCCAGTCGGCATAATTGGAAGAGTGGTGAAGATATTTATGTTTAAGTTGTTTATATAATGCAAGGTTTTTTTCTTTTAATTGCATATTACTTTTTAGTTCTTTGTATGCTTGAGCAAGAACAGTATCTTTTGAAAAATCATAGTTGCTTAAACTTCCAAACGGAACTCTTTCAACACCATCTTTTTCACTCCCTTGTTCTACACTATCATATACATTTTTATATACAGCTCTATTGTGCATAAGTTTAAGACTAACATGCTCATAAGTATTGCCAACTTGTTTTTTATGCATATAAATAAATGCTGTGTGAACAGGAGGGACATAAGTGACAAAGTTAGCATATGGTTGATGTGCTTCTATGATAATACAATAAAACCCGTCTTCTTTAGCATCTTTAATCTCTTTAAGAGATTTAGCTTGGACTACATTTGTAGTCTCCATCCAATGGTATTTATTATTCCATGCTTCAATTTTTTTCTTTAATCTCATTGAAATAGAAGTACTGCGAACATGCATCATACCTATTTTTACAGTTTCACTCTCTACATTGTACCCACCGCCAACATCTGCATGAGCACCTGGGAATGTTATCTCTTCAAATTGAATAGTATTGTTTGCAATATTTCTAACAGTTTTTTGATGTTTAACTTGACCTGATTCAAATATAGAATACGCGTCAAAGTTATATCTGTACTCATCATCTGCCATAAGATGGGCAATTTGTCCCACTTTTTTATCTCCATCATTTGCAAAAAAGTCTATGTTTAGGTCTTTATAGTCGTTTGATTGCACCATACCATAATGTGTAACAGTATCACAAATTCCAACAAATCGAAATGAGAGTGAGTCTATAGTGATAGGTGCTTTTTTATAAAAAGGATTTCTTCGTATAACTTTTCCATGACGATACTCTTTTACATCTGTTTTCAAAGGGTTATAAAATGCTTTCCCGTCAAATACTATATATCCATCGGCACCATAAAAAGGTTCAAACATATCTTTGCCCTCTTTCATTTTTACACTATATTCTCTATTTCCATTTGGTACTAGTTCAGTATCTTTAAGTATAGAGCAGATAAAGTGTCTTGCGGATGTAGCCCCGCGCGAAAAACCAAATACATCAAGTACCAACTCATCTATATGGGTAATATTTGTACTTCTTAGTTGATCAGCTATCTTTTCACAACTATAGACGATATGGGCTATAACCCCTGTTTCATCCTCACCTGTTCCTAGTCCAAAAAGAGCGTTATCAGATTCATACCCCTCATCTACATAAGGGTTATGTGTCCCCGAACCACTCTCATAAAGTTTAAATCTAGTTACTGGAAGTGCATCTTTATTGTTTTTAACATCATCGCCATCATAGACATGGTAAAGTCTCTCTATATTTGTTTTACCATTTGTAAAACTGCTATCGCCATCTTGTGGAAGTATCTTATCTTGAACAAACTTTCCAACTGTTCCTTCATCAACCTTTTCTTTCCCATTCTTTACATCTACCAAATACTCAAACACCTCTTTGGCATGATCAGCTTTTGTGCTCTCCAGCACTGTTTTAAAAGCTACCTCGTCATTTTCATCCAAGTTAGACTTTTCATCAAAGTAGCGTATATTTTTTTTCTCATCTATTTGAGAGATGATGATTTTAATTGTTTCTGGGGAGAGTTTTGGATTTGGAGTTCTTAAAATGTAGTCTTGGATTTTTTCGTATTTCCATATTGGTAATGGTTCAAGAGGTTTCCCTTTATTTTTATAAATATCCTCAGCAGGTTCTTTTAAAAACTCACTAAAGTTCCTATAAAAGTCAATATTGTACATATTGTTTTTAGTACCGTCATAAAAGATCCCATACTCTACTATCAGTTCAGGCATATAAGAGATGGTAGTTTTATCTTCATAGAGTGTCACTTCTAACTCTTGTGTTTTTGAAGCTTTTTTAAGGTTGTACACATAAGGCATAGAGATGATGATGTAAGACTTTGGCGGTTCTTGATCTTCACTTGCAGATGAGAACTCTTTATAAAGTATCTCATCACTTAACGTTCGTGTAAAAGGTAAAATAGCTACACTTTTTTGGGTATCGTTTACTTTGAGAACATCCTCTAGGTTTTCATACGCGTGTGTATATTTTTTAGACTTTAAAACAGTTCCGTAAGATTTTACTTGTTTTAAACTTGCTTGTGTAAGTTTTACAAGTTTTTTTTCAACTGGAACTTCATTGAGTGTAGTTAAAGCGTTGAGTACTAAACCTTCACTCTCTTTTTCGATCGCTTTTGTGAGGTATGGAGCGTATTTGTCTTTTGCCTGTTTTAAGATCTTCTCTTTATCTGTTTCATCTTTACCTACTAACTCCTCGGTCTCTTTAAGACTTACGATCATATAAGCAAGGCGTACTTTTTTATCGTCTTGAAGAGGTTTATCATCTACAGAACAAAACTCTTGAAAGTGCATCCCCTCATTACTTGTAAAGTATACCCTACCATCATAGATACTGTTACTCATTTTTTGCTCCTAGTTTTTTTAGATGGTATTTTGCATCATATTTAGATGTAGTTTTTAAAGATTTTTTATACCACTCTATAGCTTTTTCTTTATCTTTTAAATCTGTTTCATAAAGATAGCCAAGCCCATATGCTGCATCTTGTTGTCCAGCTTGATACGCTTTTAAAAACCACTCTATAGCTTGGTTATACTTCTTTAAATCTTGGTATGTTAAAGCGGCGCTAAACGCACAATCCTCACATTGCACTTTTTCATACCCTTGTTTATACCAATAGAGACCTTTTTCTTGATCTTTTAAAACATTTTTATAAAGATATCCTAGTCGGGTCACGGAATCTTTACTCCCTAACTCAACCCCTTTTTTATACCACTCGATTGCTTTATCATAGTCTTTAAAATTATCTTCATAAAGTGTCCCTAAGCCCCAGACGGCATTGATACTTCCAAGTTTGACTGCTTTCAACGCATACTTTTCAGATTTATTAAAATCTTGATAACCTTTTTCTGTTTTATAAAAAAGTGCTAAAGCTTCATATCCACCAGCTTCTCCTAATTTACCAACTTTTTCAAATGTTTCTATAGCTTCTGGATACTTATGTTGTTTTCTATAGATATGTCCTACCGCTAAAAGGGAGTAAACATTTCCTTGATCAGCTGCTTTTTGGTACCACTTAAGCGCTTGTTTGTAGTTCAGTTGTCGATCGTACTCTACACCTAAGTTGTGTGCAGCTTTTATATGACCTGCATTTGCGGCTGTTGTATAGTATGGAATAGCTTTATTTGGTTGACCAAATGCAGAAGAGTATAAACTTCCAAGTTGTGCATAAGATTCTATACTTCCTTTTTCTGCACCTTTTTCAAAGTATTCTTTTGCTTTTTGTAGATCATTTTTTCTTGAATAATATAGAGCTACACAGTTATACCCTTGCAGTTTACCTTGATCTATAAGTGCTTCATAACTTTTTAGATCATCTAACGTATAACTCTCTTTGTTACATTGATCTATGTTGTAGGTGCTTTTTTGAAGTTTTATAGCTTCGTCAGCATAACTAGTAGTTAAAAATACAAAAAAGAAAAAGAGTATAAAAATTTTTAAAAGTTGTTGCATAGTAAAGTTTCCTAAATTATTTAGTATTATTTTTTACTTCTTGCTCAACTCTTTCATCATGAACAAGTGAAGTGTGAGCAGCATCCTCTATTTTACCATCAATATAAGCCATAAAGTTAATCTCGTGCACTTTTTCTTCTTTAAGGTTATGAGTGATTACATCTTTTCCGTTATAGTCTGCTTTATTCTTCTCTTCAATATCCCATCTTATCTGCGCAATTTCATCCTCTCTTGGTTCTTCTACGTTAAGAATAGCGTTACATTCACCCTCTTCTTGTGAGACATATTCAGTTACAATATCTTCTACTTCAAGATAACGTTTCAACTCACTTATAGCATACCCCTCTTCATCAGAGTTTGCCACATAACAATGAACATGTGCGTATTTGAAGATATTATCCTCTTGGATATTTACAGTCATGGTTAGACCATCCTCTGTTATAGTATCTTCTATTGGGTTATCTGAGAGTATATCTTTATCATCACTATTGTTATTTTTTACAAATGCCCAGACTACTTGTGATTTTTGTGTATCTGTGAGTTCTGTTTTTGCTACCCAAGCATCATCTTCATACACTTCAACTTCTGCTGTAAATGTAAGTATATCTGTTATATCTTCTTGTTTTTCTACATTTACGCTAAGGTTTGTTACTCTTACTTTGTTGTAGGCTGGTTTATCTATTTTTCGTTTCTCTACTTCTGTAGCACTTACACCACCATTACCTGATGCTGTATCTACATTTGGTGCTTTTAGATGGATTCCGCTTCCATCAACTGTAAGTACACTTCCACCACATTTTAGACTTATTCCGTCTTGTGCTAGTATTTCAAAAGTGCCTGTTGTATGTTTTTCACTTTTTGATTTGACATGGTACGCCTCTGTGACATCTAGTCTATACTCTTTACCCACTTGGATAAATACATTGCTGAGATATTTTTGTTTTACATCTTTATGGACATATTGGTGGAGTAATCCT
>NZ_JBNKRX010000027.1:0-21872 GCF_050296975.1 Sulfurimonas sp. | reverse complement strand
CCATTCCGAACCCAGAAGCTAAGCCTCTCATCGCTGATAATACTGCTCTTTGCAAGAGTGGAAACGTAGGTCGCTGCCTAGTTATAGATCTATTTCTCCAATCCTTTGATTCTCTTTTTTTATCACTTTAATTATGGTTTTATTTCAATTATATAGTAATTACATTAGAGTAAATATGTTATTATTATGTACTTATATTTATGGATAACAAATGAAAGAATACATTAAAGATCAAATAAAAAAATCTTACGAAACAAAACAAGCAATTTATGAGAATGAAACACTATTGGATGCTATAGAAACATTGGCAAAAAAATGTGTTGCAATTTATCAAACAAACAAAAAAACAATATTAGCTGGGAATGGTGGAAGTGCAGCAGATGCACAACATATAGCTGCTGAGTTAGTTGGGAGATATGGTTTTGATAGAGCTTCTATTCCTTCACTTGCACTTACAACAGATACTTCTAATTTAACTGCTATTGGAAATGATTATGGCTATGAGTATATTTTTTCTCGTCAATTAGAAGGTATGGGACAAGAGGGTGATATATTTATAGGTATATCAACATCTGGAAATTCTCAAAATTTGATGAATGCTTTTGAGTCAGCCATGAAAAAAAATATTTTTACTGTAGCTTTAGTAGGGAAAGATGGTGGACATATGGCAAAAATGGCTGATCTTGCAATTGTAGTACCTTCAAATTCAACACCACGTATTCAAGAATCACATATCTTAATTGGTCATATCTTGTGTGATATTATAGAACAAGAGATATTTGGTGATGGTGTTGTAACTAATAGAGATGCATAAAGCTTTATTTTTAGATCGTGATGGTGTAATTAACGTAGAGAAAGAATACCTTTATAAGATTGAAGATTTTGAATTTATTGATGGTATTTTTGAAGTATGTCAATATTTTCAGGCAAAAGAGTATAAAATATTTGTCGTTACAAATCAATCTGGTATAGTAAGAAATTTTTATACAGAGGAACAATTTAAAGAACTTTCTCATTGGATAATCGAAGAATTTCAGAAGAAAAAGATTGAGATAACAAAAATATATCATTGCCCTCATCATCCTAAATATTCGGGTGAATGTGAATGTAGAAAACCAAGTCCTGGAATGTTACTTCAAGCTGCTAAAGAATTTGATATAGATTTAGTACATTCAGTGATGGTTGGAGACAAAGAGAGAGATATAGAAGCTGGAATCAATGCTGGTTTACAAACTACTTATTTGTTTGATGAAACAAAGAGTATACAAAGTTCAAAGGCTACAAAAATAGTGTCAAAATTAGAGGAGATTATAGATGCTGATATTAAATAGTGGTGGTACATTTAATAAGCGTTATAATGATATCTCTGGGGAGTTAGAAGTACCTTATGACAATTTAGCAATAGATGAGATTTTAGCCGCTTCTAAAGTGAGTTATCTGATGGCTGGAGTTGTTTATAAAGACAGCTTAGATATGGATAGTGAAGATCGAAAAAGGATTGCCCAGATCATTTCTCAAAGTGAAGAAGCGGAGTTTGTTATAGTACATGGTACAGATACTATGGATGTTACAGCTGAATTTTTAGATGAGATTTTTGATGATCGAGTGATCGTTTTAACTGGAGCGATGAAGCCTTTTAGTATTGAAAAAGCAGAAGCGAGTTTTAATCTAGGAATGTCGATAGGCTTTGCACAAAATGAAGAGAATGCCGGTGTGTATATCTGTATGAATGGCAAAGTTGCACCTTGGAATAAGATCACAAAAAATAGAGTATTAGGGAAGTTTGAAATTGTCAAATAAGATAGCATGTGATCATTGTCATTTAGAGTTTAGCCAAGATGTGATGATCGAAGATAATGGACATCATTTTTGTTGTAACGGTTGTCAAGGGGTATTTCATCTTTTAAGTGATGAAGGGCTTGATAGCTTTTATGATAAGGCAAAAAATGTAAAACTCTCTCCACCTACACAGCAATATGAAGACTCTTCCAATTTTGATTCCCCTGCATTTTATGACAAATTTGTGAAAACAAATAGTGATGGTTTCTCTGAAGTATCATTGATAATTGAGGGGATTCATTGTTCTGCATGTGTATGGTTAAATGAAAAAGCACTTCACAAAATGGATGGAGTTGTTGAGGCTAACATCAATTTTACAAACAACAAGGCACATATAGTATGGGCTGATGATGTTGTAAAACTTTCACAAATTATAGATATGATTCGTGCAATTGGTTATAACGCATTTCCTTATGATGCATCTCTTCAAGAAGCTCATGCCAATAAAGTAAGAAAAGATTACTATCTTCGTATGTCGGTAGCAATTTTTGCTGCTATGAATGTTATGTGGATTGCTGTTGCACAGTACGCTGGATATTTTAGTGGTATTACCCAAGAGATGAAAACTATTTTGAATATTGCAGAGGGTGTACTTGCAACACCTGTGCTTTTTTATAGTGGTTGGGTTTTCTTCCGTGGAGCATATTATGGACTACGTAATAAAGTAGTCAATATGGACTTACTTGTAGCTACTGGGGCATTAACAACTTATGTTTATTCTGTTTATATCACAATTACAGAGCATGGAGAAGCCTATTTTGACTCGGTAAGTATGATTATCACTTTTGTGCTTGTTGGAAAATTTTTAGAAGTTTTAAGTAAAAAAAGTGCAGCTGATACACTTGATGTAATTGGAAAACATCTCCCTAGTGAAGTCAAAACTATTCAAAATAGTAAAATAGTAACTGTTAAGCTAGATGATGTAAGTGTCGGTGACACTATAGTTGTAAGTTCAGGGGAACGTGTTTTAATTGATGGTGATATACTTAAAGGGGAAGGCTCTTTTGATGAGTCAAATTTAACTGGTGAAAGTGAACCAATTTTCAAAAAAGTAGGCGAAAAGGTCATAAGTGGAACTATTAGTATAGATGCAGATATTCAGTATAAGGCAACAAAAGATTTTGAACATTCAACACTTTCAAACCTTGTAACACTTTTAGAGAGTGCTATAAATAAAAAACCTAAAATAGAGCAACTTGCAAATAAACTTTCAGAACACTTTTCAACTACAATTTTAGCTTTATCGTTTATAACTTTTTGTGCTTGGTGGTTTTGGCCGCATAGTTTTGAAGAGTCCTTGATGGTTGGTATTTCAGTTATTATTATTGCTTGTCCATGCGCATTAGGATTAGCTACGCCTGTTGCTACATTAGTAGGTCTTAGTTTAGGAACAAAAAAAGGGATACTTTTTAAAGAAGCTGCACAACTTGAAACTATGGCGAAAGCAGATGTTCTTGTAGTGGATAAGACAGGGACATTAACTTATGGAAAACCGGAAGTATCAAAAGAAAATATATTTATAGAGTTTAATAAAACACTTTTATATTCATTAGTTAAAAACTCTAAACATCCTGTAGCCCTTGGTGTAAAGCAGTTTGTAAAAACAGAAGATGAGATACTTTTTGATGAGTATATGCAACTCCCTGCAAAAGGAATAGTTGCACGTGTAAATGGTTCATTGATATTAGGTGGAAATTATCAATTAATGCAAGACAATGGTATTGAGAGTAATTTTGAGAGTGAAAAAACACTCTTTTATTTTGCAATTGAGCGGCAAATTGTGGCAATTTATGAGTTAGAAGATAAGATAAAAGAGGGTGCAAAAGAGTTAGTAGAGAGTTTAAAAACAAGAAATCTTGAAACCATTATGCTTACAGGAGATCATAAAAAATCTGCGTTTGATATAGCAAATACAGTTGGAATATCTGATGTAAACTATGAACTTTCACCACAAGATAAACTAGAGTTTATAGATAAGTTACATAGTGAAGGGAAAGTTGTTGTCATGGTTGGAGATGGCATCAATGATGTTTTAGCATTAGCAAAAGCTGACATTGGTATAGTTATGGGAAGTGGAAGCGATATAGCTATAGAAGTTGGTGATATAGTACTTATGAATAACTCTCTAAAATCACTCCTAGATGCTTTTAAAATCTCTAAAACTACTTTTACGCTTATAAAACAAAACTTTGCAATCTCTTTAATATATAATGGTATAACAATTCCTTTGGCAATGGCAGGATTAATTATTCCACTTATTGCTGCAATTTCAATGAGTTTTAGCTCATTATTAGTTGTTGGAAATTCGATGCGTATTAAGGTAAAGTGGGAAAAAGGATAATATATGGATAATTGGGTAGTAGCAATGATGCTTGGGGCTTCACTACTTTTAGGTGGGGCAGCTTTAGTTGCATTTTTATGGGGTTTAAAAAATGGTCAGTTTGATGATGAAGAGAAATTTTTAAATGCTGTGAAGTTTGATAATGAAGAAGACCTGCAAGATGCCGTAAACCAAGAACATAAAAAAGAAGAGTTAAGAAAAAAGGTTTATAAACCAGAATGAAATGAACTGCCAAAAGGCAATTCAATAGTACAAACTATTTACCTATAGTTTGTGCAAAAGCATCTAATTCTTCATCAGAATATTTACCTACTTGCGCTTTCATAAGGCCTTTCATAGCTCCACCATATGTTCCAGCTTTATAACCTTTAAGAGCAGTAGCGATATCTGCGTGTGTCATCTCAGCTACAACTTTAGACTTTTTCATGGCATCTTTTTCCCAGTTAGTACCGTGGCAACTTACACATGCAGCTCCATCAACACCAGCTAATGCTAAAGTTGAAAATGTAATAGTTACAAATGAAGTGATTATGAATTTTTTCATTTGATTTCCTTAATTTAAAGTTTCATATATATTATATTACGACAATTCTTAAATTCAACAATGGATAAAAAAGTGATTGGGAAAAAGATTTTTGATAAGAGAAAAAGCTGAACTGCCATAGAGGCAATCCAGAAAAAAAGTAAAATTATTTACCGATAGTTTGTGCGAAAGCGTCTAAATCAGCATCAGAGTATTTAGCAACTTGACCTTTCATTACGCCTTTCATAGCTGCACCATAAGTTCCAGCTTTGTAACCTTTAAGAGCAGTAGCGATATCTGCATGAGTCATTTCTGAAACAATTTTAGATTTACCCATAGCGTGTTTTTCAAAGTTAGCACCATGACATGCAACACAAGCTTTACCATTAACACCAGCCATAGCTACAGTTGATAAAGCAGCAGCAGCGAAAGAAGCGATTATGATTTTTTTCATTTTATTTCCTTAATTTAAAATTTCGCATACATTATATTACTTAGAGTCTTAAATACTTGTTAATAAAGATAAAGGTATTATTTTATTAACAAAAAGTTACATATGGATGTGGATATGAGATATATTGAAGATGATTTAAAAGATAAGACGATACTTATTACTGGTGGGGCTGGTTTTATAGGCTCTAACCTTGCTTTTTACTTTCAAAATAATCACCCTGAAACTAAAGTTGTTGTGCTAGATAGTTTTAGAAGTGGCGAAACATTAAGTAATGGAAATTTAAAATCTTTTGGGCATTTTAAAAATTTAATAGGTTTTAGTGGTGAAGTTATTAGTGGTGATATTAACGATAAAGATTTACTTCTTACATTAGAAGCTGATTATAAATTTGACTATATTTTTCATGAAGCAGCCATCTCAGATACTACAGCATTAGAGCAAGATCTCATGGTAAAAACAAATGTAAATGCTTTTAAAGTTCTACTTGATTTAGCAGTGACACATAAAGCAAATATGATTTATGCGTCTTCAGCAGCTACATATGGTGGAAGTGATACTTTTAAAGTAGGATATGAAGCACCAAATAATGTGTATGGCTTTTCAAAAGTGATGATGGACAATATCGCCTATGAATATATGGAAAAATATGATATCTCAATCGTAGGACTTCGATACTTTAATGTATATGGAGCAAGAGAATATTTTAAAAATACTACTGCTTCAATGGTATTACAATTTGGGCATCAACTTTTAGCAGGAAAAAATCCTCGTCTTTTTGAAGGAAGCGATAAAATTTTACGTGATTTCATCTATATCGAAGATATTATCCAAGCAAACATAAAAGCAATGATTCCTAAACAAAGTGGTGTGTATAATGTGGGAACTGGTAAAGCGAGAAGTTTCCAAGATATAGTAGATATTTTACAACGTGAATTAGGGACTACTGCAACTTGTGAGTATATTCCAAATCCTTATGTTGGGTCGTATCAGTTTTTTACACAAGCAGATATTGAAGACACAAAAGAGTTTTTAGGGTATTCACCAGCATATGAGATGGAAGATGGGATCAAAGCATATGTTGCAGAGATCAAAAGAATTTATGAAACAGAAGTGAAAAAATAATGAGAATCTTAGTAGTAGGTGACTTAATGATTGACCACTATTTGTGGGGATCATGTGAGCGAATCTCTCCTGAAGCACCTGTTCAAGTTGTTGATATTGCAAAAGAGACAGCAGTTCTTGGTGGTGCTGGAAATGTTATAAATAATCTAAAATCTTTAGGTGCAGATGTAAGTGTAGCTGGTGTTATTGGTAATGATGAAAATGGGATAGAACTGACAACTATGCTTCAAGAGATTGAGGTAGATACAAAAAATCTTGTTATTCAGCATGGACGCCATACCTCTAAAAAATCTCGTATAATTGCAGTAAGTCAGCAGATACTGCGTTATGATAAAGAGTCAAAAGATGATATTTTAGATAGTTCTGAAAAAAAGATAATGAGTTCTTTGGCGCAAAATATAGATTCTTTTGATGCAATTATACTATCTGATTATGGTAAAGGTGTTTTAACTGATCAGTTGTGCCAAGATATAATCAAGTTGGCAAATGCACATAATAAAAAGGTACTTGTTGACCCAAAAGGGAAAGAGTTTACAAAATATAAGGGTGCATATCTGCTAACACCGAATAAAAAAGAAGCGCAGATCGCAACTGAAATCAATATCGTTGATGAAAACTCTTTAACAAATGCTCTTTTAAAACTAAAACAAGAGTGTGATCTTGATGTCTCTATGATTACGTTAAGTGAAGATGGAATTGCAACATATGATGAAAAACTCCATATCTCTCCAACAGTTGCAAAAGAGGTTTTTGATGTGACAGGAGCAGGGGACACTGTGATTGCTTCTATGGCGTACGCACTCAGCCTTGGAAAATCAATAAATGAGTGTGCTGCTTTTGCAAATTTGGCAGCTGGTGTTGTTGTTGGTAAGATAGGAAGTGCAACTGTAACTGTAGATGAGATAAAAGAGTATGAAGCCTCTTTACACAAATCAACTTCAGATGCACATATAAAAAGTTTTGAAGAGATTGATAGACTCGTAAAGAGATACAAAGCAAACGGAAAAAAAGTTGTTTTTACAAATGGGTGTTTTGATATACTGCATGTCGGGCATGTAAAGTATCTTCAAGTTGCAAAAAGTTTTGGGGATGTTCTAATCGTTGGATTAAATTTAGATGCATCTGTATCACGTCTCAAAGGTCCAACTCGTCCTGTTAATATTGCAGAAGACCGTGCATATTTACTCGCAGCTTTAGAGGCTGTTGATTTTGTTGTCCCTTTTGAAGAAGATACCCCTTATGAGCTTATAAAGATGATTGAACCTGATGTATTAGTTAAGGGTGGAGATTACGCTGGTCGGGCAGTTGTAGGAACAGAATTTGCTAAAGAATTGAAGCTTGTTGACTTTGTTGATGGCAAAAGTACAACTAAAACTATAGAAAAAATTCAAGGACAAACATGTTAAAAAAAATTATACTCTTAGGTGTATTTACAGCATCTGCTTTTGCACTTCATACAGCTGAGATCAATATTAATAACAAAGATTTAGAGATAAATGCCCAATTTGATATGGGACAATTCAATAACAATGTTGAACCAGACACCCTTTTTGTAGGTGGAAAGTTTCTCAATGCTGATGCACAGCATTCTGAAAGCGATAGTGCAAATATTGACCCTTTAATTGAAGTTGATCTTTTAATGATGAAAGAGGTAGCCAATAGTGGGTTTAAACTTGGAATGGGTGCAAAAGTAAACTATACAAGTATAGGTAGTTTGGATTTTATGTCAATTCCATTAGGTGTTGAAGGTGCTTTCACTCTTCCATTAAAGCAGTTTATACCAATGCATTTAAATGCTGCAGTATATTATGCACCCAATGTCTTAGCTCTTCGTGATGCAGATAGTTATTTCGAAGGTAGATTTAGCTTAGATGTTGAAGTTATCGAAAATGGAAATATTACACTTGGTTATAGAAATATTGAAACAAACTACGATGCAGGAGATTTCAGATATAACCGTTCTGCATATTTAGGATTTAAATTAAAGTTTTAAACCCTTAACAGCTTCGATCACTTCCGAAGCTGTTATGCTCTTCATACACTCATGATGTTCAAGAGGGCATTCCCTTTTCATACAGGGGCTGCAATTCATCGGATGTCTAACAATTACACTTTTAGCGTTTTTCCACTGAGAAGTTTCTTTGTATTTTGTTGGTCCAAAAATTGCAACAGTTGGTACTTGATACGCAGCTGCAACATGCATAGGTCCACTGTCATTTGTAATAAATAAAGAACATCCTGCTATATTTGCACATAACTCTTCGATCGAAGTTTTTCCAGCTAAGTTTACATAGTTAGCGACAGATAGATTTTTTAAATTTTCTTCGATCTCTTTAGCCATTTCAACTTCATTTGGTCCACCAAAGATAATGATGTCATAATCAGTACTAAAATGTGCAGCTACCGCTGCAAAACGTTCAGGATACCATCTTTTTGCACTTCCATAAGTGGCTCCTGCATTAATCCCTAAAGTTGGTTTTACAAAACTTTTTGGCTCGATATAGAGTTTTAGAGATGGTATTTCATCATCAAAATTATCTATATTAACCATAGCAAGTTGTGAATATTGAATTGCTAGATGTTGATTGGTTTTAATCTTAGGTGTGTGGGATAGTAAAATTTGTGAATGCCACGATCTTCTTGCAAGAGTAATTACAGTATCGCTAAAGCGTAGTAGTGTAGATGAGTGGATCTGATTTCTAAATGTAATAGCCAAGTCAAAATGTCCCATTTGTTTTGCTAACTTATATGTAGCAGTTAGACGTGAGGGTGCTTTTTTTGTTTCATCTACAATCGCTGCTTCACATAAAGGATGATGTTTTAAAGCTTCAATAGAGACATAACTCCCAACAAAAGTAAAGCGTGGATTGTTGTAATATTTTGCTAAAAGCTCGATCGCAGGTGTAGCCATAACAGCATCACCAAGCCAGTTTGGAAGTATTACTAATATTCTCATAAACAGTTTACCTTTTCTCCGACTTCTTGCGTGATAAAGATATATAGTGGAGATGCACCTATTTTTAATGTTTCATCGCTAATGCTGTCTCCATTTTTATCATACACTTCAAAGTAGTCCTCATTTTTAAGTGTCGTATCTCCTAGCGACCAATGAATTTGTAGGAGTTGCTCATCTATCAAAAACTGTAAGATATAGTAAGAGCGTTTTATATCTAGTCTTAAAAATTGTGCATTTTTTAGTGTTTTGAGCATATATTTATAAGTTGAATATGCTTCTCTTTGTGCAAGTCCCTCTCTATTGTCGATCAAACCGTAACCATTAGCGATAAGTTGATGCCAAGAGACATAATCAACTTGTTGTGAGGCAAAGGCTAAAAGATAATAGCGAAGCATATAGTTTGCATACGTAGCTTCATCAACACACTCTGTTTCGCTTGTTGGCGCATAAGGGGCTGTTCCTTTTAGAGGCCAGTTTATCTCTGTGATATAGAGCTTATGAGGTGTTTTTGGAGAAAGTGTTACCATAGAAGCAAGTAATGCAATCTTATCTGAGAGTGTGAAGCCTAGTTGCATATTTTCAGGTGCACCACGTCGATCTACATATAATAGGGATGCAACACCATCATATTTGTAAGGTGCAAAATTAAAGAGTGTGTGTGCTGTAAAATGATATTCAAAATCTATAACACTACTGCCGATAAGTTGAATATTTGGAAACTTCTCTTTTTTTAGTGTATAGGCAACCGTAAAAAAACGATTGTACTCATCAACAGAGAAAAATCCCCATTTTGCACGGTTTATTGTTGAGCCCATTTCAAAAATATCTACCATGTTTTGTAGCTCTGAAAATATACGTGTAAGATCTTTTTTCAGTAATTTTTGATCGTCGATATGTTCCCTGTCTTGAAGGATTTTGAGTGTCACTTGTCGATCTTCATTTGCTTGTAAAAAAGTTTTGAGTTCTTCTAGGGTATTTAGTTCCCAAAGTTTTATACGAACTAAAATACTTTCAACCTTTAAATCATCAAGATATTCAAGTGTTTTTTCACTCTCACGTTGGTAATCAACTCCAAGCGTAAAAAACTTTCTTGTATCTATCTCTTTACGTTTTGTAAAGGGCATAGCAATAATTGATAAAGGTAACATAATTAGTGCAGTTAAAAATGTTTTCACAAGGGAAAAAAACTCTTTTTTCCTCATCTGTTTTTTTAAATTTTTATCGCGAATTATTGCTGCTTGATCGGAATAATCATCCCACTTAAAAGGTTCTTTCATAAGTGCAATTATATCTTTTTTAAGATAATATACACACATGAATATTTTAGTTGTAAGAAATGATAAACTCGGTGATTTTATAACGGCACTCCCTACTATTTATGTACTAAAAAAATATGATCCAAAAAATAAAATCGTAGTGTTAGTAGCGCCTCTCAATAAGGCATTGGCAGAGGCATGTGATTTTATAGATGAGGTGATCGTTGATGAAAAAGAGAACTCTATTTTTACACTTACTTATAAAATAAAAGAGGCTAAAATTGATGCTTCGATCACACTTTTTTCAAATACTCGTGTGGCAATTGCACAATTTTTAGCAGGGATAAAAACACGTATAGCACCTGCAACAAAAATAGCACAGATTTTTTACAACAAAAGGGTAGTACAACGTCGTAGTGAAGTAAAGATGGCAGAGTTTGAGTATAACCTGCAACTGACAACTGAACTTTTTCCTGATATCTCGCTGGATTTTCCGAAGCCACTTTTAGAGTTTAATGATGCCAAAGAGCTGTATGCCAAATTTTGCGAAGAAAATACGATTGAAAAAGAAGTAATAGCATTTCATGTTGGTTTTGGCGGTTCTTCAGATGCAAACTGGAATTTGGATGAGTATGAGATTTTAATCCGTGCTGTATTAGAACAAAATAATTACCAAGGAGTGCTCACTTTTGGACCAGATGAAACTAGTTTGTATGAAGAGATGCAAAAAAGACTAGAAGGGGAGAAAGTTGTTTTTTATCTCTCAACAGATGGATTGATTACTTTTGCGAAGCTGATCAGTCAATTTAAACTTTTCGTCTCTACTTCAACAGGAACCTACCATGTAGCTAGTTTGGTTGGATGTGCGACGATGACATTTTTTGGAGATTCTTTATTTGCAAGTGCTGCACGTTGGAAAAGTGTAGGGGACGAAAAACTTCAAAAACACTATATGCTTCCAATAGATCAGCAAAAACGTCAGGCAGTTTTTGAAGAGGTGAAAAAAGAGTTACTTCTCTTTTAGCTCTTTGTTTAATTCATAGAGTTTAATATACTTGTAAAAGTTTGTAGCCATATGTGAAAATGCGATGATGAGTCCTGCGTATCCATCCAAAAAACCTCTTTTTAAAAAATATGTTTTCAAAAATGAGAAACTACCGTTTGCAAATGCTTTTAGAGGTGAAGAAGATTTTTTTCCTACGTTGTCTTGAGCATAGATGGTAGAATATCTATCTAGTTTTATAATAAAATCTGAAATAGTTGCATAAGGGTAATGTTTTACAATACCTTTTAACTGTACAACATTTAAATTATCTGAAATGATTTTTTCATGTACTTTTTTATCTGTAAACTTTGTTTTGTTTTTGTTAAAAAGCCTAATGATAATATCATTGCCCCAGCAATGTTTTATTTGAGTCTGTTTATAAAAATTTGTACGTAAAATAGTATAGATATTGTTCTCGTTAAGTTGTAGTTCTGTCAATGACTGAACAAATTCTTCAGATAAAACTTCATCTGTATCAAGAGATAAGATCCATTCATTGGTTGCGTATGAAACTGCAAGATTTTTTGTTGGACCAAATCCAAGAAATTCACCCGAATATAGTTTTACATTAGGATAAGATTGAGCAATTTTTTGAGTATTGTCTGTAGAATTATTTTCATATACAATAACTTCTTGAAACTCTTTCAAGCTGTCTAAACACAAGGATAAAGTTTTTTCGGCATTTGAGGCGATCAGAACAACGGAAATATTTTTAATCAACAACAGGCTTTCCTTTGAGTCTCTTTTTCATGTTTTTAAAATTTTTTAGCTTTTGTGAGTAATATAAAGCTTTTTCAACACTCTTTTGTGTCTCTAGATTCGCTAGTATAGAATATTCAAGTATGATTATACTGAGGTCTTCATCTTTTGCCCATAGTTTGTCAAAGTTCTGTAAACACTCTTGTGTCGATAACGCTCGGAATTCCATTCTGTTAATATCAACAACTTTAAAAATGTAATTTTCTTGCTCTTTTTTTATTAAGATATTTCCAGGGGAGTAATCTTTATGTAAAATCTCTGCTTGATGAAGTTCATAAGTGAAATGGGCAAAAGCACGAAAAATATTTTCTCGGTCGGCAAAATTCTGATCAAGAAGCGGTTCGCGAATTGTAAAATCATAATCAAATTTTTCACTTATAAAGTAGCTTTGATGTAAGAGAAAAAATTTATAAAACTCTATATATCCTACAGGCTTGGGAGTGAACTTACCGATTTTTACGGAATAGTTATACGATTTTTTTGCTTTTGAATCTCGGAAAAAAGTATAGGCTATTTTATTTATGATATTTGGGATTTTAAAAGATTTTACAACTAATTCAAAATGATTATAAGAGATGATCTTTAATTCATTTCTAGCTTTATGTATATGGGAGTCTTCTTTTATGAAAGATTCTTTTATATTTAACAGTAAATCTTTAAGGTGTTGAAACTCTTTATTTATAGTGTACTTGTAGTTCATTCGCGCCTGATTAAATAGTTGTTTTATATCTTTTTCGTTAAAATATTAGATCAAGTATTATAACGAAAATAACTTATACAACGAAAGTGATAATCTTTTTATGCGCATAGAATTTGGTCGAAAAATAGAAAAGTTTGTCAAAAGTAAAGTGCATCGTCTTTTTATTAATAAAGATGATTTTACAATCATTGCAAATAATTGCTGGGGCACGTTTATATATAAAAAGTTTGGTATTTCATATAAAACCCCGTTCGTTAATTTAATGTTGTTTGCACCTGACTACATAGAGTTTTTAGAAAATTTTTCATTTGAACTTTTAGAAAAGTTAGAGTTTATCGATCAAAAAGATTCAAAGCATGCAGATGAACTCCAAAGGTTAGGGATTTTTAACGGTGATTACCCTGTAGGCTTATTGGATGGAAAATATGAGCTTCACTTTTTACATTATAGATCAGAAGCTGATGCACGCGATAAATGGTTTAGACGTTTAAAACGTATAAATAAAAACAGAGTTATTTTTAAATTTAGCGACGGTGACAAGTTTGAAGATTCAATGGTTGAGCGTTTTGAAGCACTGCCTTTTAAAAATAAAGTACTCTTTACAGCCAAAGAATACCCAGGAGCAAAGTCTGTCGTGACATTAGAAAAGTTTAAAGGGACACCGAGAGTCCATGATGAATGGAAAAATGCTTCAAAAGAGTTTGATGTCGCGGGGTTTATTAATAATTTAGAAGAAAATGAGAATATAAAATAGATGTCGAAAAAAATTCTTGAACTTTGTTTGTCGCCAGACTTAGGAGGATTAGAACTTTATGCGTATAGTTGTTATCAAAATTTTGCTCAAAATACACAGGTTGATTTCGTAATAGCAAAAGGGAGTAAACTAGATCACTATTTTGACGATACGAATAAACTCTACATTAAAAGAAGTAAACTTCCGTTTGTAAGTGCATGGAAACTGGCAAAATATATAGATGAAGAAGCTATTGATACAGTGCATTTTCATTGGACAAAAGATATTTTAACAGTTGTTTTAGCAAAAGTTTTAAGTAGGCAAAAACCAAAAGTTGTTCAATCTCGTCATATGAGAATGACGCGTTTTAAAGATGATTTTTATCACAAATGGCTTTACAAAAATATTGATATGATGCATGCCGTAACAAAAGAGGTTCAAAAACAGTTAGAAAGATTTATTCCGCAAGATATTCTTCCGAAAGTTACAACAATCTATCCGGGTGTAAAGCCAAAATCAGACTTAGATATTTTAAATTTGCAAGAGGAATATAAAAACTCCAATACTTTTTGCGTAGTTATAGTCGGTCGTATTGAAGAAGCAAAAGGTCAAGCAGTTGCCATAGAGGCTATTGCAAAATTAAAAGAATTAAATATTCGGTTATTTATTGTCGGTGTACCTATGGAAGATTCTTATTTAGAAAAACTTCAAAGCAGGGTTTATGAATTGTCCGTTGAAGATAAAGTTGTTTTTACCGGTTTTACAAAAGAGGTAGATAAATATATGCAGCTTTGTGACATAAGTATAATGGCAACCCAAAACGAAACATTTGGATTGGTTGTTATAGAGTCAATGGCTAACAAAACTCCTGTGATTGCAAAAAATATGGGAGGACCTTTAGAGATTATAGAAGACAATGTAGATGGATTATTTTATGATGGCACGGCATCTGATCTAGCACTTAAAATTAAACTTTTATATGACGATCAAAAGTTGTTGGAAAAACTACGAGAAAATGGAATAAAAAAAGTCCAAAGTCAATTTGATTTTGAAACACAATTAAATAAACTCTATAAGGTTATAAATGAAAGTTAGTGTTATTGTAGCAGTATATAAAGATTTTAGAAATTTAGAATTGATTTTAGAAACCCTCTCTTATCAAACATACAAAAATTTTGAAGTTGTTGTTGTCGAAGACGGCAAAATGTTGGAGATGCAAAGATGTATTGAAAATGCTCGAACTCAATATGATTTTGTAATAAAACATACTACACAAGAAGATTTGGGTGTGAGAAAAGCACGTAGTCAAAATAATGGTCTTTTAGCAGCTGATGGAGAATATCTGATCTTTATTGATGGCGATTGTTTACTTTATTCTACATTTATACAAGGGCATCTCTCTTTAGCACAAGAAAATGTTGTACTTTCTGGAAGAAGAGTTAATATTCCTATCTCGTTAGTCCCAGAAATTAAAAATGGAAATTTAAAAGTTAAGGATATAGAAGATCATTATATATCTAAATATTTTATGTGGATTTTTAACTTCCAAGTAAGGTATCGTCAAGGGATTCGTTTAAAAGTAGATAGTTGGTTATATAAACTAATCTCAAAGAGAAATATGAGTATCTCATTACTTGGATGTAATTTCTCTTGTTTTAAAAAAGATATCGTAGCTATTAATGGTTTTGATGAAAGTTATGGGGAAACAGCAATCCCTGATGATATGGATTTGGAGTGGAGGTTTCAAGCTTATGGCTTAGAGATACACTCTTGTAAAAATATAGCGAATATGTTTCATTTAGATCATAAGATTCATGATAGAGGTGATGCAACACCTTTGTTAGAGGTGATGAAGAAACGAAAAGAAGATAATAAATTTATTTGTTCTGATGGTTTAAATACTCATCTTTAAGGAATCGAAGAATTCAATTTAACTGTTTGTTTGTATCGTAAACTCTCTTTTTTAGGAAAACCTCGTAAAGCAAATAAGAATAGTTGTATACCCTGTTTATTTTTAAAACTTCTTCTAAAAAGTTTAAAGAGTACCAAAAATAAAAGAAAAGTTGCTGTTGGAAGATTAAAGTGTTTATAGATGAGATGTTTGTAAGAGATATAGTACTCTTTTAGGATAGACAAGTTTTTTTCTGTACTCCCGCCACTGTGATGAAAAATTTTAGCATCTGGTACAAAGTGTATCTGCTCATTAGCTAATAAAATTCTTTTAGATATGTCTTCCTCTTCACAATAAAGAAAAAAGTTTGTATCAAATCCTCCAATCTCACAAAAAACTGAAGCTTTAAAAAACATACATGAGCCACTGATGACTTCAACTGCTGTTGGAGTAGTTAATTTAGTTTTATTGCTTGGAAATTTATTGATTTTTCTTGCTATCGAATTTCCTAGCAACTCTTTTGTTAATGAAGGAAATAGTTTATGACTTGAAGCATAGTTTCCAGTTTCATCGTTCACTTGTGCTGTTACAAGTGCCACGTTTTTGTGTTGGTCAAGATGAAGTTTTAATATAGTAGCTGTATCATTAAGAAGTGTTGTGTCATTATTGATAAAGAAGTAGTATTCCCCCGAAGCATAGTTAACTCCAAGCATATTTCCAGCTGCAAAACCACTATTGATACGGTTTTGAATTAAATAAATATTTTCTTCCTGATCAGAAATGTAATTATTAAGGTTTTGAAAATCATCATCTCTAGATGCATTATCTACAATAATAACTTCATAGGGTATAGTAGTGTGTTTTTGAATACTTTTGAGCAATTCAATAGTAAAGTCACTAGAGTTGTAATTAATAGTTATGAATGAAATAGCGATATTCTTCATCTAATAAAATAACCTTTGTTATAAAGTATATTTACCATATTTTCCAATTAGAAAATGAAAAAGTCCTAAAAATTTAGCATATATTTTTTTGAATTTTTGGTCTTCATATATTAAAATTTTTGTAATTTCATGTATAAAAAGAATATTCAATGTTTTTAATAAATGAAACTCTTTTGGAAATTGTTTTGAGTATTGTTTCCATGTGTATAAAAAGTTTCTTGTTATATAATAAGCTCTTTGAGGACTATGTTCAATTTTGTTTCGTAGTTTTCTTGTAAAAGGATTTTTTCTTTGAAATAAATTTCCTAAACTATGTTCAACTAAAATATCGTTAAAGAAATATATTTTCAATCCTTGCATATTCGCTTTCATACAATAATCATGATCTACCATATCAATAAATAATTTATCCTCAAAACGACCTATTTGATTAAATAGTTTTAAATTCAAAAAGTTTCCAGAAGTGATAACTAAAAATCTTTCTTCATATGTACAAGTAGGGTTTTGTGGAAGATAAGTTCGAGCATGCCATTGGGTGTTTGGTGCTAATAAAGCTATGTTGTCTTGAGCATGAAATTTTTGTAAACAATTAAGATAATCAGTAAAGTTTATAAATTCACTATCTTGATCCATCGTTAAAATCCAGTCATAGTTTAACTCTAAAGCTTTATCACATGCTATATTTAAAGCTGTAGCAATTCCCAAATTATCTTGATTGTCTATGTAAATTGTATGAGGAATTTCAGAATGTATTTTTTCAATTAGTTTGTCATTTTTATTTGTTGAATTATCTACAACAATAAGTTTATCGACTTGTTTTGCATAAGATTGTAAGTTTTTTACTATATCATCTTCAGGATTATATAAAATCACTGTAGCTGCTATTTTAAGTTCCATTAATTTCTCCATTATTGAAAGTATTCCTTACACATATGAACTAATTTTTGAATAGATTCAATGTTTTTTTCCTCTTCAATATCCAATTGTTCTAACATTTTATCTCTAGTATTTAATGCATAATCTATATCATCAAATCCGTAAGCTATTCCATAGTGTAATCGTTCATCAGGATGCCATGCCTCTTTAGGAACACCTTCATCAGGGATAATAATACTTTTACAACCACATAAAGACGCATATCTTGAGTAAAATGTGTAGGGATCATAAGAGATAAAATATTCAACTTTATTAAAGATTTTAGCCAATTCTTGCTGGGAAAAGTCATCTACGAGTACAGAGTTTTTATCATGAACAAATTGCTTGTTTTTTCCTTTACGAATCATATGACAACTTCCATCTCTTGGACCAAAGTTAGTTTGTTGAAATATCTCTCTCATAATATATTTAATAGAAAGCAAGTTGTGATCTGTTATAGGATACTTTTGTGTTGAAAAATTTTTCCCATATCCTAAAATCAGTTCATTTTTACCAAACTCAACCTTACCACTATGAAATGCAGGTTTATGCAAAAGCCAACGGATAACATGTTTGGCTTTAAGTGGATTACCATTTGTTATCTCTGGGTATATAACTATAGCATTATCTAAGGTTTCTTTTGTTGCAAGAGGTGTATTCCATAATGGATTGGTATAAAATGGTTGTTTTTGTATTTTTAAATATTTCAAGTATTTTTTAGAAAAAACACTACGATAAAAAGGTTGATCTGCTCTCCAAATATAAGCTTCATACCCATTTTGATTTAATAGATGGCATAAGAAATGTAGTACCATAGTGCCACCATTGTTACTATCATATGCAAAAGAGTAAATAATAAATTTAAAAGCCATTGACTTTTATCCACTTCCGTTCATTTGAAGAACTTTTTATCGCTTCAAATACTTCAAGTCCGATTGCAGCTTGCATAGCACCATATGACCAGTCAATTTGGTGAAGTTTATCTATTTTATATTGTTGTAGTTTTTCAAATAAATCATAATACAAGTTACCAAAAGCTTCTACAAATCCCGCTGGATGACCTGCTTTAAAACGATTATATCTTTGTTTATTTGCTACATAGATATTTGAGGAAGCTCTATCTATAATCATGCGACTTCCATCTATAGTTTGAAACAATAGCTCTTCAGGATTTAATTGGAACCATTCAGCACTTCCTTTTGTCCCATAAACTCTAACACGTAGTCCATTTCTATGTCCTAAAGCTGATTTTCCATACCACATTTGAGTTTTCATACCACTGGTATATCTAGCTAAACATGATACATCGTCAACTATATCTTCAAACCAACCAAAACTTGATTCATCAGCAACAAGTTCTATAGGGTTTTCGTTTGTTAAGAAATAAACCATATGTTGTAAATGAGTTCCAAGATCAAGTGATACACCTGGGATTTTTCCATCTTTAAGTCGCCAACTTTGAGGCGTTGGTTTTTTATTATCTACAAGTCTTGCAAAGCTCTCTTGAGGCATTTCAATGTTGATATTTGTAATTTTTCCAAGCTTATCATTTTCAATCATACTTTGAAGTTCACGGAGCATTGGGTATCCAGTATAGTTATGAGTTACTGCAAAAAAGGCTTTTTTTTCTTCAACTTTTTTGACAATTTCTAAGGCTTCTTGATGCGTTGTTGCCATTGCTTTTTCAGAGATAACGCAGTATCCTAAATCAAGTGATTTGAGTATCATTTCCGAATGGTTTGGTGTTGGAGTTAAAATAACAATAGCATCTACATGATGTGTTTCATGTTCTAAAAGTAGTTCCCAGTTTGAGTATAGATGATTCTCTTTTACTCCCCAAGTGTGTGCTGTCTTTTGATTAATCTTTGCATCTCTACTAAAACATCCTGCACTGACAGTAAAAAGATGATCCATTTGTGATGCTATATAGTGTGTATACCCAATGGCAGAATCAATACTACCACCAATAAATGCTAGTTTTAATGGCTCTTTATGATGTTGCATTTTTCTCCTTTTTTGGTATTTCTAAAGTATCTACAGTTATATGATACTTTAATTCTTCGGTTAAAGCTTCCATCTCTTGAGCATCATTATGTTCAATAAAATAGATTCCTGCTTTATCATATGGTGCGGCTTTCATTTGTTGACCACTATATTTTAGTTGTATATTTTGAATATTTTTAGATTGTAAATTTGTATCAGAACTAATAAATATACAATCTTTATTGACACTTACAGTATGTCGTGAAATGAATTTTTGGCAAGGCATCTCGATGCTATCAGGTAATTCTTCACCAATAAATGGCATAGCATAGAGTTCTGCATAGTTAATACCAGTGCTTTTTTCAATTAATTGACTATAAAGATCTCCAGGGCAGCGTCTAGCGATTTCGATAAGCGAAAACGTTTGATTATCAGATATAAATTGAGTATGAATCAGTCCATCTACTAGGTCTAAATCTTCAGCAAACTGTTCAGTCCATTCTCTAAGTTCATCTTGAATTTTTTGGTTAAGTTTTGAAGCAATATTAGAACTATTAACTTGATATGGGTACACTGTACAATACTCATTCACAAAAAAATCAATAATGATTTTTTTATTTTTAATAAATGCTGAATGGCTATATAGTTTCCCATCAACAAACTCTTCAGCAATAACTTTTCCTGTTTGAGAAAACATTTTAGCTTCTTCCCAGTATTTATGAACTTGGGCAACTGTTTCTACTTTATTAGTCCCTTTCCCACTAAATGAATCAACAGGTTTAATAATAATAGGAAATTTTAAATTTTCAATATTTGAAATAGTATCAGTTGCTTTTGGTATAGGATAGTGTTTTGATTCTGCATAACTTCTAAATTTATCTTTATGGTGAATAGTCAATGTTGTATCATATTTATCAAATCCAGGATAGCCTAGTTTTTCTGCAATTTCAGACAATGTAAGATACGATCTGTCATTACAGCCTGGAACAAGAAAGTTGTATTTATTTTCTAAAATGTGGCTAGATAAAGTTTCGACATCAGAATAGTTGATAGGAATAGAAAAGTCAGCTATTTGATGTGCTGGATCACTGAGTAAAGAACCTACAACACTGAGTCTATGTTTTTTAGACATAATTGACTGAACAATTGGTAAAACACAAAAATTTGCATCACATAGGAGTGTATTTTTCAACTTAAAGCCTTGATTTTTTTGATTATATTTTTTTGAACTATATCATCTAGTTCTGGATAAATAGGTAAACAAAGGATTCTTTTACTAATATCTCTAGAAATCTTACACTCTTGTTTTGGTTCAATATAATGCAGTGTATCTAAAGATGGATAAAAATATCTTCTCGGAAAAATATCATCTTCATTTAAACTTTTTTGTACTTTTAATAATTGTGCTTCATTTTCAAATATTATAGGAAAGTAGCTGTGGTTTTGGGTGGCATTTTCACTAAGTTCTTGAAACTCTACAAAACCCTCTAACTCTGTTTTATAAAAATCATAAATATTTTTTCTTTTTTCATAAATAGTTTCTAATTCATCAAGCATACAAAGTCCCATTGCAGCTTCAAATTCATTCATTTTCCCATTTGTACCAAGGTGAGGGATTGATTCTGTATTTTCAATACCAAAGTTGATAAGGTATCTTGCTTTTTCAACGAGGGTATCATCGTTGATTACAAGTGCTCCACCTTCTATAGTGTGAAAAAGTTTTGTAGCATGAAAACTAAGTGTTGATATATCTCCATAGTTGAGTATAGATTTTCCTTTATATTCTATATTAAAGGCATGGGCCGCATCATAAATCACTTTTAAATTATATTCTTTTGCAATAGTTTCAATTGTATCGACTTGACAAGCATTTCCAAAAACATGTACGGGCACTATAGCTGAGGTATTTGGTGTGATTAGTTGTTCTATATTTTTTGGGTTAATATTAAAACTATTTTTATCAATATCAGCAAAAATTGGTAGTATATTATTTGTTACCAAGGAGCTTGTAGTTGCTACAAAGCTAAAAGGTGTTGTAATTGCAGAACCTTTAATATCTAAAGTTCTATAAGCTATCTCCATAGCTATTGTACCATTAGCTACAAGTACTATATTTTTGACACCTAAATATTTTGCGAGTCGTTTTTCCAGTTTCTGTACAAGTGGACCATTATTTGTAACCCAGCCATTCTCATATATTTCATCAACATATTTTTTGTATTTATCAATATTTGGTAAATAGGTTTTTGTTACATTAATCATGGTTTTACTTATACTTCTTCAAATACCAATCAACAGTAAGAACAATTCCACTGTCAAAGTTCTCATCCGCTTTCCAACCAAGCTCATTTTCCAGTTTTGTAGCATCAATAGCATAACGTCTGTCATGTCCAGCTCTATCTTCAACGAAA
>NZ_JBNKRX010000026.1:0-10167 GCF_050296975.1 Sulfurimonas sp. | reverse complement strand
CCATTCCGAACCCAGAAGCTAAGCCTCTCATCGCTGATAATACTGCTCTTTGCAAGAGTGGAAACGTAGGTCGCTGCCTAGTTATAGATCTATTTCTCCAATCCTTTGATTCTCTTTTTTTATCACTTTAATTATGGTTTTTTCGTCTTTTAGATGTAAAGACTAACTAACTTTATACATCTTTTGTGATAAAAATGTTACAAATATACACATAATTAAAATTTTATCACAAATTGTTCTTCTATAAATATATTTCATAATTTTGATAAATTCTATAAAATAGTTTAATATTTTTCTGCTATTTACTATGTATAATAATCTTTGTTTATAATAAAAGATACCTTTTCAAATAATGAAATAAAGCTTGATCTAATATATAACTTTTTTTTATATGAGTAAGCTTTTTATTAAGGTTTAGTTAAAATTTTATCACATATAATGTTTGCAATCGAAACAGAAAGCTCTGTTTCTATATTTTTAAAGCTCTTAAGGGGAGATAATGAAAAAAACAATCAAACTAGCAGTAGTAGCTGCTTTAGCTTTAGGTGCAACATCTGCGTTTGCAACAAATGGGTCTACATTAATTGGAACTGGTGCTAAGACTCGTGGTACTGCTGGTGTAGGAATAGGTATGGGGCATGGTGCTGAGTCAGCATTATCAAATCCTGCATTAATTACTACTATTAGTAAAGATCACGAGATTTCATTTGGTGGAACTTTATTTATGCCAGATGTTAGTGCTAACATGGGGGCAGGTGCTTCAACTAGTGCTGCTGATATGAATGTGATTCCTGAAGTATCTTTAGCTTCTAAAGTAAATGATAATTTTTACTGGGGAATTGGTATGTGGGGTACAGCTGGTATGGGTGTTGACTATCGTAAAGAATCAGGCTACACATCAAACTTTCAAATGGTTACAAATCTACAATTGATGCAATTTGCTGTTCCTTTAGCATATACAGTTGAAGGTTTTAGTGTAGCAGTATCACCGATTTTACAATATGGTGCTCTTGATATGAACTTTAACGGTACTCTTGATGCTTCTACTTTATATGGAGCTGGTGCTACTGCTGATGCAACATTTGGAGCTGGAATTGCTCAAGATTTATCTATGGGGTACAATTTAGGTTTATCTTATGAAATTGCTGATTTTACAATTGGTGCTGTATATAAATCTGAGATTGAAATGGAATATGATGGTCAAATATCAGGTGCTAGTCAAGTATTCGCTAACTTTGGTTTATTTGGTGGACAAGCACTTTCTGATAAATTGTCAACACCAGCTGAAATGGGTGTTGGTGCAAGTTATAAAATGGGTGAACACACAATTGCTGTAGATTATAAACAAATTAAATGGTCATCTGCTAAAGGGTATGAAGATTTTAAATGGGATGATCAAAACGTAGTTGCTATTGGTTATGAGTATGCAACAAAAGATTGGGCTATTCGTTTAGGATACAATCATGCAAGTAATCCAGTAGTAGAGCAACCTGCAGCAGATGGAACGGATGGTACAGGTTCGGCAATTAATATGTTAAATGCATTAGGTTTTCCTGCTATTGTAGAGTCTCATTATGCACTAGGATGTACATATGCGTTTAATGATACTACTTCTCTTGACTTAGCTTATGTTTATGCACCAGAAGTTACTGAAACTTATACAACAGCAGCATTCGCTGGCTTTGGTCCTACAAACCCGACATCTGTTGAAGTTAAACATTCACAAACTTCGGCAAGTTTCCAACTTAATTACGCTTTCTAACAATATAAGTAATAAAAGAAATTCTCCTTTCTTTACGTCACCCTTTTGGGTGACACTCTTCTTTCTCATTTTATTTAATCAAGTAATTATTTTAGAGTTTTATATAGTATGTATAAGATTTTATGAAAGTGGTTATAGGGTAGAAGAAAAACCTTATAAAAAGGTCTCTCTATATTAAACGAGTTTGGCTTCTCGTTTGCCTTCTTTAATCTCACCTACAAGGTAAGAACCTTCAGCAGTAGATAGAACTTTATCAACATTAGATTCTTCAACAACAAGTATCATACCAACACCCATGTTAAATGCTCTAAACATCTCATCACGTGCAACGTGCTCACTCATTAGCTCAAAGATAGGAAGTACTCTAACAGCGTCCTCTTTAACTTCTGCCATTAAGTTTTCAGGAAGTACACGTGGTAAGTTCTCTACGATTCCACCACCTGTGATGTGAGCCATAGCTACGATCTCATTTTTAAGTGCTTTAAATGTTTTTACGTAAATGTTTGTAGGCGTTAAAAGAGTTTCGATCAATGGTTTACCGTTAAAATCATCTTCAAATTTCATTCCCATTTTTTCAAACAGTACTTTTCTAGCTAAACTAAAACCGTTTGAGTGTAAACCTGATGATGGAAGCGCAATCAGTTTATGTCCAGCCTTTACAAGACTCACACGATCCATTTCAGATTTTTCTGCAACTCCTACTGCAAAACCAGCTAAATCATAATCATCTTCGCTATACATTCCAGGCATTTCAGCAGTTTCACCACCAATTAAGGCACATTCACTCTGTTTGCAACCTTCTGCAATACCAGCAACTACGTTTGTAGCGATATTTACATCAAGTTTACCTGTTGCATAGTAGTCTAAGAAAAATGAAGGTGTACCAAAATTACAAATAAGATCATTTACACACATAGCAACAAGGTCAATACCAACAGTATTATGAATTCCACTGTCTATTGCTAGTTTTAATTTTGTACCAACTCCATCAGTTGCTGCTAACATAACAGGTTCTTGAAATCCTTTAGGTAATTCAAAAGCACCAGCAAATGAACCGATTCCTCCAATTACACCTTCAACTTTTGTAGCTTTAACTAGTGGTTTAATATTTTCGACAAAACTGTTTCCAGCATCGATATCAACTCCCGCATCTTTATAAGAAATTTGACCCATTATTATTCCTGTTTTTCTTGTGGTAAATCACATTGTTTTGTAATGATACAAAGTGGGCAAAAGTTTATAAGTCCTGCAATAAGAGGGATAACACCTAAGTAAAACCATGCATTATCTAAGACAACACCTGTAATAATAAGCGCAAGTCCTACAACAATGCGAACTACTCTACAAACTTTTCGTATTTTGTTTACGTCCATTTTATACCTTTAGCTTAAATATTTTGTAATTATATCAATATTAAGTAAAATTAATCCAAAAGTCGATAAAATCGCGGAGAGTTTAAGACTTATAATCTTAACTTAAAACGGGAGCAAATCCTCGCTACGCTCTGAGTCCCTTATTTAAGCTAAGATTATAAGTTTATACTAAGAAAAGGAAGAGTAATGACAAGGTTGATCTACAACGAAATGATGGTACATGTACCACTATGTACACATAAAGATCCAAAAAAAGTATTGATAATTAGCGATAATGCAGATGCACTAGCACAGGAAGTACAAAAACATGATGGGATTGCATACGAGACAATATCGGCAGATATCAATGCTTTAAGAGATGTGGTTGATGATGGTTATGATGTTGTTATCTCTGAACTTGATAATGATGCTGCAGTTTTGGCACACTATAACCGTATACTTAATGAAGAAGGTTTGTTAGTTGCAAAACACCCATCTTTAGATGAAGTAGATACTAACAAACAGATTATGGAAATTTTAGGAAAATATGCGAAGATAGTTATGCCTTACAATTTAGGTAATTGTGAAACAGTTCTTTTAGCTTCTAAGGCGTACCATCCAACGGCAGATATTATTTTACATCGTGCTGATATGTTGGATAATTTAGCGTATTATAACTGTGATGTACATCCAGCAGCATTTGCGATGGGGAATAATATTCGTAAAACTTACTTAGGGATCATCAAAAACTGATGGCATTTCTAAAGAAACATTTTGCTTCGCAAAAGCGATTCTCTTGTTTTGAGGAAAGTTGAAATGGCTTTTAAATATGCCATAGCATTAACTGGAGGGATAGCAACAGGCAAAAGTACTGTTGCATCTCTTCTAGCACTTAATGGTATGCGGGTTATTGATGCTGATACAATTTCGCATCAAATTTTAGATGCTTCACATGAATGGGTTAGGAAAACTTTTGGGGATGAGTACGTAAAAGCAAATAATAAAGTTGATCGAGCAAAACTTGGTCAGTATATCTTTTCAACTTCAGAAGCGAAAAAACAGCTAGAAGATTTTTTGCACCCAAAAATAAAAGCTGAGATTGAAAGACAAAGTGAAAAACAAGATAATTTTAAATTTCCATATTTGATCGATATTCCTTTGTTTTTTGAAAATAATAATTACGATATAAAACAGAGTGTGGTAGTATATACACCAGAAGATATTCAGCTTGAACGTTTTATGAGGCGTAACGGTTTTAGCCAAGAGGAGTCTAAAAGAAGGATAGCTTCACAACTTCCAATAGATGAGAAAAAAGAGCGTGCAACTTGGGTGATAGATAACTCAAAAGATTTAAAACATTTACAAAATGAAGTGGAAATTTTTGTAGAAAAGATTAAGGAGAAGTATTTATGATATTATCAAAATACAGTGCTAATGGTAATGACTTTGTTATTTTTCATGACAGTGTGAAAAAAGATAGAAGTGAATTAGCAAAAGAGTTGTGCCATAGACAAGATGGCGTCGGTGCCGATGGACTTATCGTTATAGTTCCCCACGATACATATGATTTTGAGTGGGAGTTTTATAACTCTGATGGAAGTCATGCAGATATGTGTGGCAATGGAAGTCGTGCATGTGCGCATTATGCATATAACCATAATTTAGCCCCAATAGAAATGAGTTTTTTAACTGGAGCTGGTGTTATCAATGCTCACATTAGTGAAAATGATGCTGTTTCAGGGATGGTTTTAAGCGAACTAACCCCTCCAGAGATAATAGATCAAACTATAGAGTATCATGGAAAATCTTGGTGGCTTATCAATACAGGTGTACCACATTTGATTTGTTTGCAAAATAATGTGGAAGAGTTTAACATTGAAGAAGCAAGAGAGTTACGATACATCTACAATGCAAATGTCAATATCTGTTGTATTAATGAAGAGGGCAATATGTTTGTGCGAACGTATGAGCGTGGGGTAGAGGATGAAACACTTGCTTGTGGCACTGGAATGTCTGCATGTTTTTATAGAGCATTTGTAGAGGAAAAAGTACAAAATAATATTGAAGTATACCCTCGAAGTAAAGATACTTTATATTTAGGGTTTAATGGACAAACAATTACATTTAAAGGAAGAGTTAAAAAAACATTTGAGACAAACTGGGACGTTTAGAGTCCAGCTGCCTCAACAATTTTAGCTTGAGTATCTGCAATAAGTGGATCGATGATCTCATCGAAAAGTCCAGCGCCCATAATCTCACTCAATCTGTAAAGTGTTAAGTTGATTCTATGATCACTTATACGATTTTGTGGATAGTTATAGGTTCTAATACGTCCACTTCTATCACCTGTTCCAACTTGTGCGGCACGTTCAGCTGCATTGGCTGATTGTTGCTCTTGCATCTGGATTTCAAAAAGGCGAGATTTTAAAACTTTCATAGCTTTTTCTTTATTTTTGTGTTGCGATTTTTGATCTTGGTTAGTTACAACAATACCAGTTGGCAAGTGAGTGATACGCACAGCAGAGTCTGTTGTATTAACTGACTGACCACCACAACCAGATGAACGCATAACATCTATTTTAAGATCATTTTCGTTGATCTGAATTTCAACATCATCAACCTCGGGCATGATCGCTATGGTAATCGCTGATGTATGTACACGTCCTTGTGATTCTGTTGCTGGAACACGTTGAACACGGTGTGTCCCCGCTTCATATTTCAATCTACTATAAACTTGTTCACCTTTAAAAAGTGCAACGATCTCTTTATATCCACCAGCTTCAGAACTAGAAGTATCCATGATTTCGATCTTCCAGTCTCTCAGTTCAGCGTAGCGAGTATATGCATTAAACATATCTCCAACAAATAGAGCTGCTTCATCTCCACCAGTTCCTGCGCGAAGTTCCATAATGATATTTCTATCATCATTCGGATCTTTTGGTAGCATAAGCATTTTGATCTCTTCTTCTAAAATAGGTACTTGAGGTTCTAGTTCACGTAGCTCCTCTTTTGCCATATCCATCATTTCAGGATCAGCTAACATCTCTTTAGAATCAGCGATCTCTTGAATAAGTGCTTTATACTCTTTTGCTTTTTCGACGATTGGTGCAAGTGAAGATTGTTCTTTTGAAAGTTCTGTCATCTTTTTGATGTCAGAGGTGATATCGGGTGAACTTAGCAAGTCGCTAAGTTCATTATAGCGATTGATAAACGGAGTAAGTTTATCGGCTAACATGTGGAGTTAGCCTTACAGTGCGTTTACAGCTTTGTGTAGACGGCTTACTTTTCTAGCAGCAGTTTCTTTTTTAAGAATACCTTTGCTTACAAATTTGTGAATTTGTTGGTTAGCTACTTTTAGTGCAGTAGCAGCTTCTTCTTTGTTCCCTGCATCAATTGCAGAACGAACATCTTTTACAATATTTTTAAGACGAGTTCTATAAAAACGATTACGCTCTGTACGAACGATAGTTTGGCGAATTCTCTTAACTGATGACTTGTGATTTGCCATTTAATGTATCCTTCTTGGAAATATAAGTCCGCAATTCTACCTTAAAAATAATTAAAATTAAGTTAAGTGGTGTTAGAATATGTAAGTTTAGTAGATTTAATGGCTTGGAGCCGATTATAAATCTTTCTAAAATGGAGCAAATCCTCCCTTCGGTCTGAGTCCATTTTAGAAAGATTTACAATCTCTACGCTAAACTTTCATTATTGATTTGAGTCGAGGATAGAGTATATGAAATTATTTGGAACTGATGGTGTACGTGGTGAAGCTGGTAGTTTTTTAAGTGCTGAGGTGGCTATGCGTGTGGCGATGGCGGCTGGTATTTACTTGAAAAGAAAATCGGTTACAAATAAGATTTTAGTTGGAAAAGATACACGCAGAAGTGGGTATATGATTGAAAATGCGATTGTGTGTGGGCTTACTGCTGTTGGGTATGATGTGATACAAGTTGGTCCTATGCCAACACCTGCTATTGCGTTTATTACAGAAAATATGCGTTGTGATGCGGGAATTATGATATCAGCATCACATAACTCTTTTGAAGATAATGGAATTAAGTTTTTTGATGGACATGGAGATAAATTTTCAAGTGATGTTGAGCAAAAAATAGAAGATATCTATTTTGACGATGAAAAAATCAAAGAGGCACAAGTTACTGGTAAAGAGATAGGAAAAGCAAAAAGAATAGATGATGTAATTGGACGTTATATCGTTCAGCTAAAAAACTCTTTTCCTGTTGAGATGACCTTACAGGGAATGCGCATAGTGCTAGATACTGCAAATGGAGCTGCTTATAAAGTTGGACCAACTGTACTTGAAGAGCTTGGTGCTGAGGTGATAGTGCTACATAATGAACCAAATGGATTTAACATTAATGATGATTGTGGAGCACTACATACAAAAGAGCTCAAACAAAATGTGATCAAATATAGAGCAGATTTAGGTATTGCTTTAGATGGGGATGCAGACAGACTTGTTATAGTTGATGAAAATGGTGATGTTGTTGATGGTGATCAACTTCTTGGTGCTCTTGGACTATTTCTTCACGAGAATGGTTCACTACATGGTAGAGGAATTGTTGCTACTGTTATGAGTAATGGTGCATTAGAAGAGTTTATGCAACAGCATGGTTTAAAGCTATTTCGATCTAATGTAGGCGATAAACACGTTTTAGAGATCATGAAAAAAGAGGGGATTAACTTTGGCGGTGAGCAAAGTGGACATGTAATCATCAATGATTTTGCAAAAACTGGAGATGGTTTGGTTTCAGCACTTCAAGTTTTAGCACTTCTTATTGCAAAAAAACAAAAAGCTTCCCAAGTGCTCCGCCCTTTTTCTCTTTTTCCTCAAAAATTAGTAAATTTAAATGTTCAAGTAAAAAAGCCACTCGATGAAATTAATGGCTTAGATATAATACTCAAAGATTTAGATAAAGAGCATGTACGTCATTTGATTCGATACAGTGGGACAGAGAATAAACTAAGAGTACTCTTAGAAGCAAGTGATGAAAAATTGATGGAAAAAAGAATGGATGAACTCATTACATTTTTTAAAAAAGCTCTCAATGGATAAGAATAAAAACTTAAGATTAGTTGCGATACTTTTACTAAGTATCGCTGGGATATTTATAATTGACCAAAATATTAAAACGGCTTTTGTTGAGGGGTTTAAATATTATACAGACTATATGGACTTTATCTTGGTGTATAACAGAGGTGTTGCATTTTCAATGTTTGCATCACTTGGGGAGTATTTAAAGTATCTTCAAGTGATGTTAATTGTTGGAGTGTTTAGTTACATTATATATCTAAAAAAAATATGTTATGCATTTCCCTCTGGTCTTATAATTGGCGGGGCACTTTCAAATATATATGATAGATTTATTCATGGCGGTGTTGTAGATATGTTTTATTGGCATGGATGGCCTTATCCTATTTTTGGACAAGTAGGTTTTGCCGTTTTTAATTTTGCTGATGTGATGATTGATGTGGGTGTTGTATGGCTGTTGTTCTTAAACATAAAAACGAGTTTATGTAAAAATTAATCGTAAAAAAAGCACATTTTTGGTATGATTGCCCAAAATTATACAATGATATAAAGGAAATTGATGGATATCAAGTCAAATAAAATTAATAGCGCTAATGCTGAGATTTCAGCAACAATTTCAACTGACGAAGTAAACGCAAATGTTGAAAAGATAGCTAAACAATTATCTAAAACTGCTAATGTACAAGGTTTTAGAAAAGGAAAAGTACCTGTAGCAGTTGTTAAAAAACAATATGGACAAAAACTTGTTGAAGATGCTGAATCTGAAGCATTACGTCAAGTACTTAATCAAGGGTTAGATGAGCTTGGAATTAAAAATGATCAACTAATCGGTGAGCCTACAATCTCTCAGTTTAATAAAGCGGATGACAAAATAGAAGTTACAATCAAAGTTGCAATGCGTCCTGCAATTGAACTTGGTGATGTAGATTCTTATACTCCAGATTTTAAAAAGCCAGAAGTAAAAGATAAAGATGTAACAGCTAGAATTAAAGAACTTGCAGAGGGACAGGCACCTTTAGAAAGTGTAAAACGTAACCGTAAAATGAAAGCTGGAGATACTGCAGTTATTGATTTTGAAGGTTTTGTAGATGGTGAAGCATTTGCTGGTGGTGCTGCGAAAGATCATGCACTAGAGCTTGGAAGTGGTCAATTTATCCCAGGTTTTGAAGATCAACTTATTGGTGTAAAACGTGATGAAGAGGTTGAGATCAATGTAACTTTCCCTGAAAACTATGGTTCAGATAAACTTGCTGGAAAAGATGCAATGTTTAAAGTAAAAGTAAATGACATCAAAGTAAAAGGTGAAGTTGCAATTGATGATGAGTTAGCAAAAAAATTCCTTCCAGGTGATGAAGAAGCTAATGTAGAAAAATTAACTTCTGAAGTAAAAAAAGCTATGGAAGTTGATGCACTTACAAAACTGTATAATGAAGAGTTAAAACCAAAACTTTTAGAAAGTCTTGTTGACTCTTTAAGCTTTGAACTTCCAGACTTTGTAGTTGAGCAAGAGATTGATATGGCTTTAAATAATAAAGCAAGAACTATGAGTGAAGATGAGATTAAAGATCTTCGTGAAAATGGTGATAAATTAGAAGCTTTACGTGAAACTTTCCGTGAAGAAGCACAAAGAAGTGTAAAAGCAACTTTTATTATTGATGCACTAGCACAAAATGCAGGTATCTCTGTAAATGAGCAAGAATTAATGCAAACTATTTATTTTGAAGCGATGCAAATGGGTCAAGACCCACAAAAAACATATGATCAATACAAAGAAGCTGGTTATTTACCTGCTATTCAAATGTCAATGATTGAAGATAAAGTTTTAACAAACTTATTAAATAAAAAAATAGAAGCGTAATATGAGCTATATACCTTATGTAATCGAAAAAACAGGTCGAGGCGAGAGAAGTTACGATATCTATTCAAGATTATTAAAAGATAGAATAGTAATGCTAAGTGGAGAAGTAAACGACGCAGTAGCTTCAACAATAGTAGCACAA
>NZ_JBNKRX010000025.1:0-5392 GCF_050296975.1 Sulfurimonas sp. | reverse complement strand
ATTTGACGGAAAGGAATACCCATTTTCTGGAATATGTATTTCTCTTTTACACCAGAGCCAATCAGATCAGGCTGGATCTTCTTAACAAATTCTTCAAATTCATAACCGGTAACATCGTCATAAATTAAAGTAGCGTCTTTTACATCTGGTTGAGTACGATCGTAATCATCGTTATGACCAAACTCATAACCAGTTCCCACTACTTCCATACCAAGATCTTCATAAGCACCAATAACGTGACGAGGACGTAAACCACCAACGTATAACATTACTTGTTTACCCTCAAGTTTTGGTCTATATTTTGCGATAACCGCATCAGTCATAGCTGTATATTTAGCGATAACCGCTTCTGCTTTAGCTTGAATAGATTCATCAAAGAAAGCAGCAATTTTTCTTAAAGACTCAGTAGTTTTACTTGGTCCAAAGAAGTTATACTCCATCCAAGGAATACCAAACTCTTGTTCCATATGACGAGAGATATAGTTCATTGAACGGTAACAGTGTAGTAAGTTTAACTTCGCTTTTGGAGTTACTGCTAACTCTTTATATGAAGCATCCCCTGACCATTGTGCAATTACACGAAGACCGATCTCTTCAAGTAAAATACGAGTTGCCCAAGCATCACCACCGATGTTGTAATCCCCAATAATTGCAACATCATAATCTGTTGCTTCAAAATCTTGACGAGCTGATGCATCTGGCATAACTTCATCACGGATCATATCGTTTGCGATGTGGTGACCAAGTGATTGAGACACACCACGGAAACCTTCACAAGATACAGCGATAGTTGGTTTAGAACTCTCTTTTTTATGTACCTTAGCAACAGCAGAGATATCATCACCGATTAGACCGATTGGACACTCTGATTGGATTGAAATACCATTATTTAATGGGAATAACTCATCGATCTCTTCAAGAGCTTTTTTAAGTTTTTTGTCCCCACCGAATACGATATCTTTTTCAGTAAAGTCTGTAGTAAAGTTCATAGTAACGAATGTATCAACACCAGTAGTACCGATATAGTAGTTACGACGACCAGCACGGCTATATTGACCACAACCAACTGGACCGTGAGAAATATGGATCATATCTTTGATCGGACCCCATACAACCCCTTTTGAACCTGCGTATGCACAACCACGTTGAGACATTACACCTGGAACAGTTTGCTTATTACTTCTTGTTTTATCACAAGCACCTTTTACACCTTCTGGTGCATCTACACCTAAGTGTTTCGCTCTGTTTTTTGCAGCTTTTGCTGGATAAACCGCTAAAACTTCTTCAATAGCTTCTTTCTGTAAAGCTTCTAATGTTTCTGGTCCCATTTTCTTCCTTCTCCTTAATTTTCTTTCTCGTATTAGAGCTTGGGGAGGGGCAAACTTGCTAACCCACAAGCTCTAATAATTTTTTTTGATGATTACGCTACTTTAATTCTGTAAAGGTTCATATCATCAAGCTTTTTACAAAGCTCTTTAGTTGCTTCACCATCAACAGTTTTAGAGATTTCAGAAATTTGGTATTTATTTGTGTAATAAATCATTTTGAAACCATCTTTATCAGCAACATCTGAATTAGCATAGTAATCTACAAGTGCTTTATGAGCAAAAGTACCCTCAGCAACAGAAATCTCTTCAAGTTGAACACCTTCACGAGTTTCACTTGTAAGAACAACAGTTTTACCTGCAGCATCTAAACCTTCTTCAACTTTTTCAATAACTTTATCAAAACTTACATCATTACCCATATCAGCTGGGAAGTGGTATCCACATACGAACATTTTTTTCTCCTATTTTGTTTTTGTTTTTATTTAATTTTTAACGCTTTGGAAGCAAAGCTCCCCAAGTTACGCTAACGCTAAGTTTAACTCAGCGTTAAGCTCACGCACCCTTGGTGCTTTTTCGTTTGCATATAAAATATGCGAGCATTAATCAAAAGAACTATTACGCTTCTTTTTGACCAATTGCACCCTCTTCAACTTCTTCGTCTAAACCGAATTCCATTAATAGGTTTTCAAGATCATCCATCTCTAATGGAGCTGGAATAACTTTAAGGTCATTCTCGATAATTTTACGAGCTAATTCTTTGTACTCCATAGCTTGATCAGAGCTTGGTGAGAACTCAACAACAGTCATACGACGTAACTCAGCACGTTGAACGTGGTTAGAACGTGGTACGAAGTGAATCATTTGAGTACCAATTTGAGTTGCTAAGTTTTTAGCAAGGTCATACTCACGGTCAGTCATACGAGCATTACATACAAGACCAGCAAGACGAACACCACCAGTGTTAGCGTATTTTAAAATACCTTTAGAGATGTTGTTAGCTGCATACATAGCCATCATTTCACCAGACATTACGATGTAAATCTCTTGTGCTTTACCTTCACGAATTGGCATAGCGAATCCACCACAAACAACGTCACCAAGTACGTCGTAAGAAACGAAATCTAAATCGTCATCGTAAGCACCTTCTTCTTCTAGGAAGTTAATAGCTGTAATAACCCCACGACCTGCACAACCAACACCTGGCTCTGGACCACCAGACTCTGTACACATAATGAAACCTTCTGTGATTTCTGTATTGTCAGGGTGGAACTCATCCGCACCTGGTTTACATACATCTTCTAACTCTAAATCTTCAACAGTACCTGCTTCAGATGCAAGTTGCATAATTGTAGATTGTGCTTTCTCGTGTAAGATTAGACGAGTTGAATCCGCTTTCGGGTCACATCCAACAATTAAGATTTTTTTACCATAGTAATGACACATAGCCGCTAATGTGTTTTGTGAAGTTGTTGATTTACCAATTCCACCTTTTCCGTAAAATGCAATTTGTCTTAACTCAGACATCCTATCTCCTTTAATTCATTTAATTTAAGTTCGGAACTACTATTACAGATAGTGTTCCCTAGAAAATGGATTTTTTGAAAGAATTTTAAAATTTGTTTTCAAATCCCTATTTTAAGGGATTTTAAAATAATAAAGGAGTTTTTTTGTCTTATTTTAATTTAAGAAACTCATGATATTTTTATTTATTTTTGAAAAAAAATGTAAGAGGAAAAATCGTTTTTTGTAACTTTTGAATAACAAATAATGTAATAGTAGGTAACAATTTTGTTGCCTACAACACTATTGTGCAGAATTTATGCTACAAACTGGTGTATAGCATCTAAAGTTTGTTGTGGTAATGCTATCTCAGCTTTTATTTTATATGCTAATGCGATAAGAGTATCAGCACTATTTAAATTTACATACTTTTTTTGTAAGATTTGATTTGACAACACTTCAATCACTCTTTCTTGTGAGACTTGAAGCTGTTGCGATAAAAAATTGACAGTTTCTATACTTTGTACAGAGTTAGTTTTGAGATCAAATTCAAGATTTTGTGTTTCTAGTCCTCGTGATGATAAATGTTGTTTAATCCGTTCATCAATACTTTGAACTCTTTGTCTCTCTTCACGTACAGGTGCTTTTACATCTGTAAATACGACTGCACTTAAGGTAAGGTTCCCTACAAATACTAAGACACCTAAAGTTGAAACTGGTTTGTACATGCTGAATCCTTTAATGATAAAGTTTATGTACTGAAGATTGTATATCGGTTTTGTAAACGAATATGTAACTAAAGTAGCATATTTGAATTTAGTTATTCAAAATTTCTTCTTTGTCGGATCAGTTTATTTCTACCAGTTTTTTTAGCTTTATAAAGCATATCATCTGCATTTTTCATAATAAGGTCTATATTTGTTAAATCTTCTCTACAACTTAAACCCATTGAAACTGAAAAACTCACTTGGTGTTCACCTGCATGTATGAGCGTATTTTCACATTCATTTTTAATATTTTCAGATATTCTTTCAACTTCCAAATCGTTTTTATCGTAAAACGAGACACAAAACTCCTCACCACCTATTCTACCAAATACACTTTGATTGTCCATATACTTGTTTACTATCTCACAAAATTTTATAAGAACTTGGTCTCCTATAGCATGACCATATCTATCATTAATACTTTTAAAGTAGTCTATATCTATAATAAGGAAACAAAACTCTTTCTTATAGTGTATAGCACTATTTAACAATGCCATACTCTCTTTAAAAAAACTTCCCCTATTATTTATTTTTGTAAGAGAATCTGTATGCGCCAATAAAAATAACTCTTCATTTTTATTTTTGAGTTCTTCAAGTGCATTTTCAAGCAATTTTGTTCTATCTTGAACAAGTTTGTCAAGAGTGAAATTTTTACTTTCTATAAATTTTTGATTTTTATACAAAATATAAAATATAAAAAACAATATTATAGATATAGCAGCATCAACTATCCATATACTTCTTTTTGCTTGAAGGACTATATCTCTTTTATTACTCGCTTCAAAAGTTATTAAAGCTTTATTGTTAACTTTATCATTCAATGTTATAAAGTTGAAAATATCGCTCTCACTCAATTCTTTTTTTAACGATACAGTAAAGTTTTCAAAAGTTGTTATTACATTTGTATCATTATTTTCATATATATCTACAACTGTAACATTTTTAAAAATCTTATTTATATTATTTAACAACTCTTGAGTAATTAGCTTCACTGAGACTATTGAACCTTTTGAAACACCTGTCTCATCACTTTTTAAAATCTCGGATTTAATAAGATAAAAATATTTTCCATCTTGTTGCACAATAGTCGCAAACTCTGTTTTTCCTTGAAATTGATCTAAAACAGATCGCTCTAATTTTTTGGTATCTTGTAGTAAGGGCGTATATTTTGAAAACAGTATCTCTTTATCTTCTTTGATAAACATAATACCATCGATACTTAAATCTTCTAAAGTTGCAGTTTGATCCCGAAAGTTTTCATAGATATAGTTTTGATCGTTAGTTTCTATAAAATCATACGTATCATCCCAATTGCTATAATCATCTGTAAGGTTTGAAATTCGGCTCATCTCTCTATCCACACTGTTGGCTATTGCATTGATATGATCTTGATTGAGTTTTGTTTCTATGTTAACAAAGTTGTTGAGTAAAAGTGTAAAAGTGAAAAGATAAACTAAAATTGTTAAAAAGAGATACAGTAACATGTACATTATAAAATTTGACTTTGTGTACTCTTTAAACATTTATCCATACTTATATTATTTTTAGTAAGGTATCATTATTAAAATTAATATTAGATAAGTTTAAAATATTCCTTAGCCAAAAAGCTTTAGAGAAAGCAGAAATTATTCTTCTTTCTCTCTACTTTGTGATAAAACCTCATCAATCATACCATAAGTTTTAGCTTCCTCGGCACTCATGAAGTTATCACGATCAGTATCTTTTTCTACTTTTGCAAGTTTCTGTCCTGTATTACTTGCTAGTATCTCGTTGAGCTCTTTTTTCATTCTAAGAATC
>NZ_JBNKRX010000024.1:0-61490 GCF_050296975.1 Sulfurimonas sp. | reverse complement strand
TGCATCTGCTAAGTCTAACTCTTGGGTTACTGGGTAGGGTACTGGCACTACACTTGGACCCATTGGGGTTTTATTGACTGAGGGGGCAGAAGATACTAGGATGTACTTATCGCTTTTTCTTGCTCCGAACTTCTCAGCCATTTGCACTCTCCTCTTGTAGTAACATCACTTGTGTACCTTTTACTTTTTGGTTTTTTGGTATTTTTACTCTATAAGAAGCATACATACAGTGTTTACTTGAATCTTCACTGTCTATATCTATAACTAATGTATCGAGATTCATAGCTTTTATGACATCGCCTGTGTGGTACTGCATACGAGATAACAACTGATATGATGGTATCTCCATATATGCTACCTTATATTCTTTTATCAGATTGTGCAACTCTATTTTTGTACCAGCTTGTAGATACCCATCCATGATAAGCTCTGGATGGGCTGCTTGATTGTGCAACTCGTCAAAGTCATGGGGTGGTAGTGGGTGCTGGTTATCTATCCATGCTTGATCGTATGTACCTGCGTATGCAAGTCTACTTTTCCAACTTCTTGAGATAAAACCAAATCCAGCTGGTACTTTGGTAAGTTTATAGTCATAATACTCAACTTGTACAGCCGAAACATTCTCCTGTGCATCACGAATTTTTTTCATCCCACACCCTACTGGATTGTATATATCCATTTTTACTATCTTGTCATCTTTATTTTTTACGGTGCCACCGTGAGATTTTTCATAACGTATATTTACATCTGAAACATTTTTTCTCATACTTGGAAGCCAAAGTGCCCCTACTTTTTCATAATCTTTTTCACCACTTACAAGTAGTTTGTAATTTTTTAGCTCTTTATCATCTTTATCAAAAACCTTTACCCCACAACTCCAATGTTTTTGCTTATTGGCATTTGGAGCAAAAGTTCTTGCATTGAGTACTATGTCTGCATGTTTTTTATAAGGTACCAGATCGCTCTCATAACGTACTGAAGAGCTTGTAGGTTCTCCATGAAAAACATCGCAAAAATGAAGTCCACCCTGATCTTTTGAAAGTTTTAAGTGAAGTTTTGGGTCATCTGACTGCACTTGTATATCGAGTTTTACTTTTGAGACTACACTTACATACCACTCATTATTTGCATCTACATTTTCCCACGCAAGGCTAGGAAAAGGCGTATAGTTATCTAGTTCCATCCATACCCCTTAATTCAAGTCGATCATTTTACCGTTGACTTTCACTTGTTTGGAACCGTCTATTTTTATCTCTTTTCCTTGCAGTATAATTGTGCCATCTGAGTTTAGGATCAAAGAACTAGAACCAACCTGTAATTCAAAACGTTTTCCAGCAATAATGTGTTTTAAGATACCAACCTGCTCAGTTGAAGATAAACCAGTCGTTTCATTTTTCGCCCCACCAACTGAAACTTGGTAACCAGCACCAATTGTCAAAGCTTTTGCAATGGCTACGGTCTCAGCAGAGCTGTTTCCAACACTCAATGTTGCACTACTGCCAATACTTACGTTTTGGTTACTACCGATTGAAATACTTTGATTGTTCCCTATACTAATAGTTTCATTATTGCCTACATCTTCAGTGCGACTATTTCCTATACTAATCGTCTCATCATTCCCTACACTCTCCGTGCGATTATTTCCAATGCTTACAGTTTCATCATGACCAACTGTCTCAGACTGGTCATTATCTATGTTTATCGTTGAATCATGGAGTGCATGGAGTTTATAATCTTTTTGTGCTCGTAAAGATAGAAGTTCACCTCCTGCTTTATCTTCAAAAAGAAGTTCATTATAGCCTCCAGCACTAGGAGTTGACTGTGTTTTAATATACGATTTTGTTTTCTCAGCTGGAAGAGCGTAGGGGATAGCATTTTCCCCATTGTAAAGTGCCCCTGTAATTATAGGTTTATCCAAATCACCATTGATAAAACTCACTATCACTTCTGTATTGACACGAGGTAAAAACTGAGCTCCCCAATTATTTCCTGCATATATGGTAGAAAGAGGTATGTAACAGCTTGTAGGTCTGTTTTGATCGAAGTGAAAGATCACTCTGATTTCACCTTTTTCATTAACATCTATAAGGTCTTCTCCCCCTGGAGTATCTTTGTCACCTTGGGAAACTATAGCTGTTTGCACACCTGAGATTCTAGGTTTTTTTATAGTACAAGCTGGTCTAAAGATAATCTCTTTTGCAATTGCCTCAAACTCTACTTCATATTGGGTACTTTGTTTGTCTGCATCTTCTACATGTTCACTCAACGCATTAGGAAAAAAACCGTCGTATTTTACTTTTGTGATAATCACATCTTGTGTCGCGTGTATTTTTGGATTAAACAGTGTAGCTGCGACCCCTTCTTTTATATGTAAATCTTTAGTTTTTCCTGTTATCTTCAATGAATTGCTATATTCTCTTTGACTATCAACTGTTACATAACGCTTTAAATCTTTTGGGAAAGCATCATCCAACCTGTCTCTCAGTGTTTGTTTTTTAAACTCTTGGCGTAACTGTTTTGTAACTCCTTTGTCTTCAAAAGATGGGTCTGAAACTGGGTGGTCGTTATTAACAGTATAATCAAGGGAAGGTTTAGCTCTATCATAATAGTCTTGAAGTTGTTGCGATACTAAAAAACTTTTTTCTTTGTTGTAACTACATTTTACTTGCTCTTTAAGCTCTTGTGTATGCTCATTGAGTTCACAAAGTGTTATTTTAAAAGGAGCATTACTACTCTCATCTAAAAGTAAAACAAACCCCTCTTCTTGAATGAGCATCTTAATAAACTCTAGATCACTTTGAGCATACTGCGTTGTATAGTGTCTTTGTGGGGATGATTTAGCATCTATCTTTATATTTATGTCAAGATGAAGTAACCCTGCATATCTTAAAATTATTGTTTGAACAATTTCAGAGACACTTTTATCCATAAATACTTCATAATGCTTATTGAGTCCAAGGTAATAAAGTGGAGAGACTATACGTACTTTATAGAGTCTTTTATCTGCTATAGTTCCAAACTCTTTAGCTTCATAAATAAGTCCATATACCTCTTTTTCTACAGATGTATTGTCACTATCTGTAAAGGTTAGCTTTGCTTTTGTATCGTTGAGTTCGTTTATTGCTATCTCTGTATCACATATAAACTCCGCTTCATAACTATACTCACCCTCGACTGAGCCTTCACCTTGAATTTTGTAAAGACTATATTCACATGGCACTGTATATTCTTGTAACTCTATCTTTCCATATAACCACTGCTTTAAATTATTATCTAGCATAAAGTCTCCCAGGGATTTTTAATTATATTATAATATTTTTCGTTATTTAATAATTTAGCCTAATTCTAAATAATTCTTTGTTAAGAGAATATTAAATTTTAATTTTTTTAATTAATTTAAATTAATTTACATAAAAATACGTATCAATATTACTGGAAGACGAGTGTAAATAATTAAGGGCACCTCTAAAAACTCTAACAATACTCAGAGGGAAGAAAAAAAGTTGAAATTGTGCAAAACCTTTTTTAAGTCGTAGCCGTAGCTACGATGATTAAAAGTTTTGTGCAAGTTCTCTTTTTTTATCCCTCCCTTTGGGCATAACAAAAAGCTGCCTTGATTGTAAAGCTCTTTGTTATGCTGAGTGTTGCTAGAGTTTTTAGATGTGCCCTTAAGAAAGTAGATGTGAAACTGTGGGTGAATATTTAAATTTTCTGGAAAGAACAAAAATGCTTGAAGTTGCAAAAAGAATTAAACTTTTACAACTCCATCTAAAACAGGCACAAAATCGCAATCTTCAAGCTCCTCTTCAACAATGCGTCCACCTCTTTTTATAAAGCGTGTGATTACCTGCTTAGAGCCTTTTTCTATTGGAGCGACTAGGATGCCATCTTCTGCTAATTGCTCAAAAAGTTTTGTAGGTATCTCTTTTGCAGTAGCTGAAAAAAGGATGCGATCGAATGGGGCGTATTGCACCCAACCATTCTGTCCATCATCTGTACGTGTGTGGATGTTATCAAGCCCAAGATCACGAAACCTTTTTTTTGCCTCAAGTATTAAACTCTCAATTCTCTCAATCGTAAATACTCCACGAAACAGATGTGAAAGTACAGCAGCTTGATACCCACTCCCACAACCAATCTCTAAAACCCTATCTGCACCTCGTGGGATGAGATACTCTGTCATCTTAGCCACTGTAAGAGGAGAACTTATATATTGACTAGAACCTATTGGTAAGGCATCTAATTTATATGCATTGTGTCGAAACCCTTGTGGAACAAATGCCTCTCTATCTGTAAGCGCTATCGCTTTTTTTACATCTTCATCTAAACCACCAACTTTGGCACTACACTCCTGTGCCAACTTTGCTGTTTTTGTTGCTTTAATTCTATCTAACACCCTATTTTATTCCTATATCCAAATATCGCCTCATAGTGGCGATCTCTTTTTCCCTATACTCCTGTACCAAGCAAGGGTTATTCCCATTTCTACTCTCAATTCCTTGTGGTGTTATTATTCCACTTAAAATACTGCACTCATCATTCGCACTATCACTTGCCAACACATAACATTGGTTGATAATCGCTAATGTTTGCGTGAGTGATCTAAAATGTTCACTTCTTGCTTTTCCCCACCATGCAGGGATAGCAACGATATCTGCACCCTCACATTTTTGCCATAACTCTTTAAAACGAAGTTCAAAACAGATAAGCAGTGCAATCTTGACCCCTGCAATCTCTATAATTTTAATCTCGTTCTCATCACCCTCTTGCATATACTTATGCTCATCTCCAAGTTTAAAAAGTTTTGCTTTCGCTCTTTGGTGTACTAGTTTTCCATCTGCAAAAACTTTTGCCATATTGAACACTTGTTCACTTTTTTTTTCAAGCATTGTCAGGATAACTATTTTATTGTTAGAGTGTTGCAGTATTTTGGTAGTGAACTCCGAAGCCATCGTAGTTGCTTGATCTAAGTTTTCATAATCAAATCCAGTTAGACACACTTCAGGTGCTACTATAAGGGAGTTATCTTCTATGGAATCTAGTTGTTGTAAAAAACCTTCCAGATTTTTTTGATAATCTGGAGATGTTTTTAGTGAGAGAGTTACGAGGTTTTTTACTTGCAAGTCTTAAAAATCGTCATCAAATGTCAAGCTACCTTTTGAGTAGTTTGCAACATTTCCTTCAAAAAAGTTAGTTTTTTGATCGTTAAATTTAGAAAAATCATCTACCCATTTGATCGGGTTTTCAACATTATAAAGTTTCTCAAATCCAACAGAAGTAAGTCTGTCATCTGCTAAAAACTTGATATATTGCTCAACGATAGCATCCGTTAAACCTAGAATCTGCCCTTGAGTGATATATTTACCCCATTGTACTTCAAGTTCAACCGCTTGTTTGAACATATCGATAACTTCACCTTTTAGCTTTTCAGTGAAAAGATCAGGTCTCTCTTTTCTAAGGGTATTTATCATATTTTTAAATAACACTAAGTGTGTTACCTCATCACGCTGGATAAAACGGATCATCTGAGCTGAACCTAGCATCTTTCCTGAACGTGCTAATGTGTAGATATATGTAAACCCGCTATAGAAGTAGATCCCTTCTAAAATTTGGTTAGCAAAACATGCTTTTACAAAGTTTGTCTCGGTTGGGTTTGTTGCAAGTTCGCTATACACAGCTGCAATAGCATCATTTTTATGCTTTAACATCATATCTTTACGCCAAAGCTCATAAATCTCATCAGAGTTTGTAGAGATAGAATCAACCATAACCGCATAACTTTGAGAGTGAAGTGCTTCTTCAAAAGATTGACGAACCAAGATAAGATTGATCTCTGGAGAAGTTACATATGGATTTACATTATCGATTAAGTTATTAGTTTGAAGTGAATCCATAAAAATAAGTTGTGAAAGTGCCTTGTCATACGCCGTTTTTTCAGCATCTGTAAGGTTTTTATAGTCATTCACATCTTTAGTCATATCAACTTCTTTAGGGAACCAAGTGTTGTTTAACATCACTTCCCATAGGTTATACGCCCATTGATATTTTATATCATTTAGTTCAAAAATTCCTGTTGGATTTCCACCAAAAATTTTTCTGTCATTTACACTCTCTTTTGAGTCTGGGTTATATATCTGTTTTCTGTTCATCGAAAAACTCCAACCATTTTGTTTAAGAGTTAAATTATAACCTGCTTGAAATTAAAATATAATTATTTATAAAAGATTTTAAATCTCTATTTTATATCCAACTCCAAAAATATTTTTAATACTTCCCTCTGGGAGTTTTTTTCTGAGCCCTTTTATAAGGGTTTTTAGGGCATTATCACCATAAATATTACTATCGTACCAAAGTTCATACACAATATCATCTACACTAAAAATTCTGTTAATATCTGAAAAAAGAAGTGTTAAAAGTTCACGCTCTTTTTTTGTAAGATGTTGCTGCTCATTTCCATGCAGTAATACTTGTTTCTTTTTATCCCAACAAAATGAATCTTTCATCTTTACAATCTTATTTGCTACAACAGTATAATTAGACAGCTCCTCTTGAGCCAACGCTATCGCCTCTTTTAAATCAGCACGTGAAACAGGTTTTACTAGATACTTAGTCAGTTTTAACTCTGTAGCATTTAAAAGTGTCTGTACATCTGAGTTAGCTGTTAACATAATTGCTTTTGTTGTTTGATCGTACTTACGAATCTCTTGTAAAAATTCTATACCACTTTTATCTGGGAGATTAATGTCCACTATTAAAATAGCTGGTTTTTTATTTTTATATACTTCAAGCGCTTCTTTAGCATTAGCCGCCTCATACACGTTACGAAAGAAACGCTCTAAATACTCAACATAATGACCCCTTACATCTATCTCATCTTCAACATATAAAAGGTCATAAATCTTTTCACTCATCCTCTTTTTTCCCCTATTTTGGAAGATAGATGGTAAAGCGAGTACCATCATCTACATTCTTCACATCCAAAGAACCTTTATACTCTTCTTGTATAATCTTTTTTGCCATATAAAGCCCTATTCCTGTACCTTCTGAAGTGTGTTTCGTTGTATAATAGGGTTCAAACATTTTTTGTTGAACACTTTTTGAGATACCACCGCCATTGTCACTAATAGAGATTATATACCTAGTATCAACTTGGTCTAATGAGATGCAAACTTTAGCGTTAAATGTATTTCTTATCAGCAACGCATCTTTTGCATTGTTTAATAAAACAACCACGATCTGTTTGAGCTTTTTTGCCAAACATTTACATTTGTAATCATCATGAAAATTTTGAACTATTTCTATGTTGTTTTTTTCAAAAGAGTCTCTTACAACTTCTATAGCACTTTGAAGTAATGGACCCAATTTTGTTTCAGCTTTTAACTCTTGGTTGTCAAAATTTTGAGTAAAATCTTCTATGGTCTCTGACATATATTTTGTCAGTCGTTCGATCTCTAATAGCTTCTCTTCTAAACGTGGATTGTCTATTTTTTGCTCGAACAAGATATTGTCAATGGTAGTTACTGTAGCATTTATCTGTGCTAAAGGTTGTCGCCATTGATGCGCTATATTTTCCATTATCTCAAAAACAGAGCCCTTTACTTGCTCATCAATACTATTGTCGTTTTTTTTACTCACTACCTATACAGCCCATAAATCACAAAATTTCATGTTATAATTATATCAAAAATAAAAGATACTCACTGAAATCTCACTTTTTAGGTGTATAAGTCTATATTATTATTGAGTATTGACTATAAGGGGACTTAATGAAAAAAGAAGAAAAACAGGAAAACATCTCAGAACTAGGCAATGTTGATCAAATTAGAGAGATTCTTTTTGGATCACAATCTCGCGAACTACAAGAAAGATTTGAAAAACTTGAAAACTCTATAAATTCTATCCAAGAAGAGATGCGTAAAAAAATACAACAAACGCAAATTGACTTTAACTCTAAAATAGAAAATGAGCTAGAAGCACTCAATAGAAAACTAAAAAATATGACTTCACAACAACAAGATGAGTTTGCTGATGTGAGAGATGCTGCACTCAAACAAGAAAAACGTTTACAAAATTCTCTTGAAAATGTCGAAGAGGAGCTAAATGCTAAACGTGAACAACTCCAAAAACAACAAAATGAAAATAATATCACACTTCGTTCACAGATGGATGCACTTCAAGATGAATTTCTAAAAGCACTCGATGAAAAAGTGATGCAGCTCTCTGGTGCTAAACTTTCACGTGATGATGCAGCAGATATACTGATGGAAGCTGCAATGGCTATGAAAGGCAAACAAATCAACGAACAACTCTCAATTGAAAGTATAAATAAAAAATAAACTTCAATATGAAAAGTGACAATCAAGCATCTCGTGAGGAAGATTCTTTAGAAGAAGCCCTCTCCCCATTGGTAAATAGACTTATAGATAAAAACTATGAATCATCTCAAGAGAAAATTTCCAAGCAAATGGCACCCCTTATTGGTGCTGCTATCCGCCAACAAATTAAATCTAAAAAAGATGATATAGTTGATGCTCTTTATCCAGTTATCGGGAATATGATTAGTCGTTATGTTACCAAAATGTTCGAGGAGATGCTTACAAACATCAATAACAAAATTCAAAATGGTCTCTCTTTTACAACACTCAAGCGTAAATTTACAGCGAAGATAAAAGGTGTAAGTGAAAGTGAACTTCTTCTAAGTGAAAATGCTGTTGCAAATATACGTGCTCTTCTACTTATCCATAAAGAGACAGGAATAGTTTTAGCACATGTAGAGAACCCTGACTATCCAGTAAGTGAACCTGAGATGTTAGCCTCTATGATGACAGCAATTAGAAGCTTTGTCAATGACTGGGTTGAAAAGAACAGCGATAATAATGAACTAGGTGAGATAGAATATGGTGATAAAAAAATTATTATAGAATCAAGTGGTTATAGCTATCTTGCAGTAATTGTTCAAGGTAATGCTAACAAGCCTATCTATGATAAAATCAGAGAAACTTTAGAAAATATTGTTTTTAATCATGGAGATGAGATAAAAGAGTTTGATGGTATGCTTGAAAATTTTGGTAACATGACCATCTATAAAGAGATATCTCAACTGCTTAGCTCTGGTAACGCCAAAGAGAATGTAAATAGAAAACTTCATCCTTTGTTTTTTATTCTCCCCATATTTATAATAATTCTTACAGTTTTTTACACTTATAAAAGTTATCTTCAAGAAGAACTACTGAACAAAATAAACACCAAACTTTATAAAACACCTTCACTCACATCTTTTAGACTCTCTGCAAATATTTATAACAATGGTATAGTCATCCTTCATGGAGAAGTCCCTTTTGCATATCACAAACAACTGGCACAAACAACTCTGGAAGATATTCAAGAGATTAAAGAGATTAAAAATGAGATAGTCATTGTGAATACTTTACAAGACCCTGTACAAATAAGCTCAAACATAGCCTATCTTTTAAAAGGTTTCAACACCCAACAAGGTGTAAATGTTACTTATAAATTTGACTATAATACACTTACACTACAAGGAAATGTATGGAACAACTCTCTTAAACAAGACCTTCTTAAACAGCTTCGAGAAATCAGTTTTATAAAAAAAATAGAGGATAAGATAGAGATTCTTCCTCCAAAAATAGATACAAAAATCTATTTTGAAAAAGGTTTAACGCACTTAAATACCACATCACAAACAAAACTCATATCGCTTGTAACACTACTTAAAAATGTAGATACTTCTTGCGAAATAGTTCTCACATCTTATAGTGATCAAATAGGAACCCTCCAAAGAAATAGAGTTCTCTCTCACCAAAGACTCTCAAACATTGAGAATTTTTTAAAAAATCAAGGGGGACTACAAAATAATTTTATCCTAATAACTAAGGATACTCCACCTATCGGTATAAATGCTGCATTAGAACCACAGAAAGCTCGAACTGTAATAATAACATTTACCAACAGAGACACAAATGTTAGCATATAAAGTAGTTATGGTTGGAGATTTTGGTGTTGGTAAAACATCATTAGTAAAGCGTTATGTTGAAAATAGCTTTAGCGAAGAATACCTCAGTACTATAGGTGTTTCGATCTCTAAAAAGAGTTTAGAAAACGCTACAATCATGCTTTGGGATATAGAAGGACAAACAGAGTTTAAACCTGTATCAAAGCAATATTTACTTGGAAGTAAAGGTTTCATAGTTGTTGCGGACATTCATCGTCAAAACACTATAGATTCTATCAAAACACATATTGAGCTTTGTCACTCAATTGTAAAAGATGCCCCTATATGTATCGCTTTTAATAAAAACGACCTACCCAATAATCTCGCTGCAAATACTGTCGATGAATTGTATAAAATTTCTGATCAAATCATCAACATCTCTTTTACATCTGCCAAAGAAGATGTAGGTGTAAACGATATATTTACAGCTTTAAACAGTTTTGTAACTAACAGTCTAGGCCATTAGATGCCAAACATTACAAATCTTATCTGTACAAAAAATAAAATCTCTTATGTTATTTTCAATAAAGAGTTTCAAATACTAGATTTTAGTGAAACTTTTAAAAGTATCGTTGATGATCTTCCAAAACTTACCATAAATACAGATATCAGGGATGTTTTATGGGAAATCATTGGGCTTGAGAACAACTTAGATAACCTATATAACAATCTTCTTAAAAGCAATACTTTACACTTCCCTATGATCTTAAAAACAAATGATTACTACGATTTAGATATTGAAACCTTTGTGACAGACTCAGGTGAAAAACTCTTTATAGCATATGCAATGCAAAAACCTAAAGAATCTCTTGCTTACCTCAATATGGTAAAAGAGATCAATAAAAAAACACTCATTTATGAAACTGAAAATAAAACCTCTGGGGAACAAAACTTTGATCTCATAAATCAAAAACTACTAAGTTTTAATGTAGATATGGATGGGCTAATCACTTCAGTGAACAATACTTTTTTGCTTTTTTTTGACAAAGATAAAAGTGAAATTATGGGAAAACATTTTTCTACTTTTTTTAAAGCTAGAGATTTTAATATCAATGCAAATGCGACCATTATATTTAATGCCAAAAATGTAAAAAATGAAATAATCTCTTTTCATGCCAACATCATTCCATTAGCAAAAAATGAGATAGTGTATGAAAACATCATACTCTGCCAAGACATTACCTATCTCAAACAGATTGAAAAAGAACTCAAACTTGCGGCTTCTCACGACTCCCTTACAGGACTTCCAAACCGTTCACAACTACTTGAGAAGATAGATAGCTCGATCAAAACTGCTAAAAAAACCAAACAAGGTTTTAGTATCTGTTTTATCGATCTCAATAGCTTTAAACCTATAAATGAAACCTATGGATACCATGCAGGGGATATGCTTTTAAAACATATCGCAAAAATACTTTCAGATTTTGTTCGTGAAGATGATCTTGTTGCAAGAGTTGGAGGAGATGAGTTTATCATCATTTTTAATGCGATAAATGATAAAAAAGATATAAAAAAAATGGAAAAAAGATTACTAAATTTAGTACCAAAACACCCCCTAATCTACTCTGAGGAAGATATCATAGAGTTCTCTTTTAGTTTAGGGATTGCAAGTTTTCCACAAGATGCAAATGACATCCTATCACTTATTCAACAAGCAAAAAAAGTGATGAATCGAGATAAATTACAAAAAAAAGATTAAATCTTTACTTTGTCCTTTCGTGAAAAACTCCTCTTATATCGGCTACACGAAATGGCTTACCTATATGTTTATCAACATCTTTGTACTTTTTCAGATCAAATAAATCTCCCGTGATAGCAACAGCATATACAGGTGCAAATTTATTAATACGTTCAAAATTTCTCACTTGACGTATAACCTCATTTCCATTTAAAAAAGGCATATGATTATCAATATATATGACATTGTAAGGGTTCTGCTCATTATATGCATTGATTATCATATCTAAAGCCTTTTGACCGTCATAGGCGATATCTACTTCACAGTACTCATCTCTAAAAATTCTTTTGAGTAATGATACAGAGACTTTATCATCATCTGCTATTAAAATTTTAGGTGCTTTGTCAACTGTGATGAACTTATATAACTCCTGTGCGTAATATCCATACTGTGAAATAACACCGCAATTTTCTAAAAGATCGTCATTATTAAATGTATAGAGTTTCTCTTCAACTATCAAAATTTTAGAAAATTTTGCCATCACTGCTTTAATTACAGAGTTAAATTTATGCTGATACACGATAAGATGTGTAACATCATCTGGAATCTCTTCAAAAGATGAAACAGTCATAATATTATTTTTCTCAAAACCCATTTTTTGAAAATAACGACTCAAATTTGAGAATGAAAAACCATTTTTTTCAGACATCAATACAGCAATCTTTATATCTGAATTTGCACAAGGTGTTAAGTGTGACTCTTGAGTTTTGGTTTGTAAAGGTAGTGTGAAAAAGAATTTACTCCCTTTACCAACTTCACTGAATAGTTCAAGTTTTCCACCTAAGTCATCTATATATTCTGAACATATTGAAAGACCAAGCCCTGTACCACCATACTCAATAGATGTAGTATCATCAGCTTGTTGATATGCCTGGAAAATTTTCTCTTGTTTCTCTTTTGCAATCCCAATTCCTGTATCATTGACCGCTATTGTAACTTCCTCTTTTCTTCTGTTATACGTAACTTGAAATTCGATCGTTTTCTCTGCGGGTGTGAATTTGTAAGCATTACCAATAAGATTTAAGATAATTCGTTTGAGCTTTAACTCATCCAGCTCAATAATTTTTGGAAGTAAAGGGTCTATGTATATATTGAAATCTATATGTTTATCGTACATATTTGGGATAAACATCTCAGCAATACCTGCAAAAAACCTAGCACTCTCAATCTCTTTATTTTGCGATATCTCTTTTTCTTTACTTAACGAAACTCTCTCTAACATAGAGCTTATAAGCTTGTTGATAAATATCGTACTCTCTTTTGCATGAAAAATATACTCTTGAAACCTGTTATCTTGTATATGATCTTCTAAAAGCTCTAAAAAACCATGTAAAGTACTTGCTGGTGTTCTAATGTCATGAATAAAAGTTGCTATCTCATTTTTTATAGCCTGATTTGAGATATCAGAACCATTTTGAAATGTTGGAGTAGTGAAGTTTTGCATAATACACTTCCTTTTACAGAGTTTATAAAAGAAAGTGTATATTATTGAAGTGAGGAAGTAGTGAGAAGACTATTTAGTTTTTCTAGTCTCTCTACGGCGATCTGATTCTTTTAAGAATTTTTTACGGATACGAATATTTTCAGGAGTAATTTCAAGAAGTTCATCATCTTCGATCCACTCTAGTGCACGCTCTAATGACATGTCACGTGGTGGAACTAGTTTGATAGCTTCATCAGCACCAGATGAACGAACGTTTGACTGTGCTTTTCCTTTGATCGCATTTACAACAAGGTCATTGTTTCTTGCATGTTCACCTACAATCATACCCTCATACACTTTTGTTTGTGGTCCAATGAAAAGAACACCACGATCTTGTAAGTTAAAGAGTGAGTATGCTAGTGCTTCACCATTTTCCATAGAGATAAGCGCACCATAAGAACGAGATTCAACGCTTCCAGAGTATGGACGGAATTCGATAAATGAGTGATTCATAATCCCCTCACCTTTTGTATCTGTTAAGAACTGCCCACGAAATCCAATAAGGGCACGAGCAGGAATTTCAAACTCGATACGTTGGAAACCTGAACCCATTGGAACCATAGATTTCATCTCAGCTTTACGTTTACCAAGACGCTCAATTACAGTCCCACCTAACTCTTCAGGAACATCGATTACCAAGTGTTCAAATGGCTCACATTTAACACCCTCAATCTCTTTAACGATAACTTCTGGACGAGAGATACTAAACTCATACCCTTCACGTCTCATATTTTCAGCAAGAACTGTAATTTGGAGCTCACCACGTCCACTTACTTTGAATTTACCCTCACCAACAGTCTCTAACTTCATTGCAACGTTTGTACGCATCTCTGCTTCAAGTCTGTCTTTGATTTTGTTTGAAGTAACATGTTTACCCTCTTGACCAGCAAGTGGAGAGTCATTTACAGCAAAAATAACTGTAAGAGTTGGCTCTTCAATATGCATAGGATCAAGTGCTACTGGATTATTAGCATCACAAACAGTATCTCCAACATCAACAGTCTCCATACCAGCAAATGCTACGATATCACCAGCCTCAGCTTGTTCAATCTCCATACGATTTAGACCATGAAAACCTATTAGTTTTGTAATACGCCCTTTTACAATTTCACCATCAGCTTTTGCGAGTGCTACTTGGTCACCTTTGTTAACTGTCCCATTAAAAATACGGCTAATCCCGATTTTACCAACATAGTTATCATAATCAAGTGTAAATACTTGCGCTTGGAAAGGATTCGCAGCATCACCATCTGGCTCTGGAATCTCATTTACAATAGTTTCAAAGATACACTCAAAGTTTCCATCTGGTTCATCCATATCTAGTTTTGCAATACCATTACGAGCAGCAGCATAGATGATCGGGAAATCAAGTTGATCATCTGTCGCATCCATATCACTAAATAGATCAAACATCTCATCAACAACACGCTCAGGTTCTGCTGAAGGTTTGTCAATTTTATTGATAACAACGATTGGTTTTTTTCCAAGACCTAACATCTTTTTAACAACGAATTTTGTTTGAGGCATAACACCTTCATACGCATCAACAAGTACTAAAACACCATCAACCATTTTAAGTACACGCTCAACTTCACCACCAAAATCGGCGTGACCTGGAGTGTCAATAATGTTAATTTTATGATCTTTATATCTAATCGCTGTATTTTTAGAAAGAATCGTAATACCACGCTCTTTCTCTAACGCGTTACTATCCATCGCTCTTTCATCATGATGTTCATGTGCACCGAAAGTCCCTGATTGCTCTAAAAGCCCATCAACCAATGTTGTTTTACCATGGTCAACGTGTGCAATAACTGCAATATTTCTAATTTTTTGCAAGTGTGTTCCTTATTACAAGGGCATCTAAAATACCCTCGAGGTAAATATTTTCGCGATTATACCCAAATTTATATTACAGATATGTTATACTCATCTATTAAACTCTCTTGAGCGTTTTATTTTAGAAATCATAAAACAAACAAATTTTTGTTTTTTCTTTTAAAAACCAAATAATTATAAATTTGCTAGAAGTGAATCATGAAAAAAATCCAATATCCAATAATACTAGATAAAATATTTGAAAAACTAAATAATTATAATATAAAACCTATTATTATTGGTGGTTATGTAAGAGACAAATTGTTGGGTATTGCCTCAAAAGACATAGATATTGAACTTTATAATTTAGATGATATAAATATTTTAGAAAAAATTCTTACAGAATTTGGAACTGTTAATGAAGTTGGAAAATCATTTAGTGTGCTCAAACTCTGTATTGATGGGCTTGATCTTGATTTTTCCCTTCCACGTACTGATAGTAAAATAGCCAAAGGACATCGAGGTTTTAAAGTAACTGCAAATTCGAATCTTGATTTTAAAACTGCCACAAGTAGACGTGATTTTACTATTAATGCTATAGGGTACGATGTAATAGAACAAAAAATACTTGACCCATTTGATGGTTTAAATGATTTAAAAAATAAAAAACTCAAAGCTGTTGATTTAGAAAAGTTTAGTGAAGATCCTTTGCGAGTACTTCGTGCCATCCAATTTGCTTCCAGATTTGAGCTAGAGATAGACCAACAACTACTTCTAAAATGTCAAGAGATTGTGCGAAACAATCAAGTTGCATATCTCTCAAAAGAACGAATATATATGGAGATAGAAAAACTTCTTTTAAAATCCATGACTCCCTCTAGTGGCTTTATACTTTTACAAAAGATGGGATTGTTTGAAGTGTTTGAAGAGCTTAATCAACTAACACAAGAGGAGTATTTTGAACTAGCTCATCTTTTGGATAACTTTAAAACTTTTCAAAACAATCTTACTAACAAACTCTGTGTTATAACCTTGTTCACATTGCTTACCTCAAAGTTTAACCAGGATGATACCATCTCATTTTTAAACCGTTTAAGTGATGACAAGGAGCTTATTCACAAGGTGACAAATATACATAGCTTTTTAAACTCCCCTAGCTATACTCTAGCAATGCGTATAGACAAAAAGGTTTTAGCAGCTTATCTTAAAGCTATGAATGTAAAAAATTATATGGAAATTGTAGATTCAATAGAACCAAAAATAAATGGAAAAGAGCTTATTGCTCAAGGTCTCAAACCATCAAAAAAATTTGGAGAAATTTTAGAACAGAAGTATCAAAAACAGATAAAAGATATCTTAATGTAACATATCTATCTTTTTATGTACATGTGTAATTGTATGGATGTTTACCAACGCTGTCTCTATCGCTTTTTTAAAACGTGAGTGGTATATATCTTTATATTTTTTATCATACTCTCGTATCATCTCTTCATAAATTTTTGTAAAATTTTCAATAAGTGTCAAAGAGTCTATGGATATTCGTTTTGAACTTGCAACTAATAATACTAGTTCAAAAGCTTTCTTTTTTTTGGAGTCCATATCATCATGCCTGATATAATACTCCCCTTTATCATTTATATGAGTTGTAAGTCTTTTCATAACTTCATTTAAACCATCTATGCAAACTTCAAAATCTTTAAAGCCATTTTTTACATAGATTCTCATATCACTAAGATTCATCTTAGCAATCTTTTCAACCATTTGTGGGTTTACAATCTCTACTTGGGTGTCATGTTTTGGCTTTTTACCCAAAATCTTCCGTAACATAATTTCAACCTTTTAAAACCTTTGTGCTATCTATCTCAATAACAGTGTGAACATTGCCTCTTGGTTTAAAGTCAGCAATCAACTTTAAATATTTTGGTTTGATTTTATTATATATTGTATCATAAATTTCATTCGCAGAGTTTTCATGCGAAATATAGCGACCCATAAATGAGTTAATATAAAGTTTTAAAGCTTTTAGTTCTACAACATATTTATCTGGTGTATACTCTATATACATAGTCGCAAAATCAGGATATCCACTTCTTGGACATAGAGCCATAAACTCTGGTAAAGTAACTTTAATTAGATACTCTTTTTCATGTTCATTTGGCCATATTTCCATATCTTTTTCTACGTCAAATTCACGTATCTCTTTTTCACCATATTTCATCTATATTTTTTCACCTTTTTCATAAAGTTTCTCAACCTCACTGAGATATTTTCCTTGAATAAAGTCTATATTTAACTCTTTTGCTAAAATATAACTCTCTTTTTCTTCAATATTTTTTATCCAGCTCTTAATATTTTTATCATGAGCCATTATATTAAATCCCTCTATGACACTTTTATTGTTTTGCATCTTTTCATAACGAGAATAGTATGTATCAAAACGTATATACTCTATTTGCAATTCACGTAGATATAAAAAGCTTGTGTGAATTGAACCTACTCTATCTATACCTATAGAGATATTGTACTCTTTTAAAGAGCTTATAATAGAGTTATATCTGTTTGTGTATGAATAGTATTCCATTTCATACAACATAAAGATGATATGCAGATTCTTTTTATCTCTCATCATCTCTTTTGCTTTAGATAAAAACTTCTCATTTCTTAGTGATGTTGGAAAAATATTGACAGCAATTGTAACCTCTGTGTTATACACTAAGGCAATCTGCTCTAAAACCATAATATCAAACTCAACACCAAGCCCTAATTTATTGATGATTTTGATATATGCTTTTGGAAAGATATATCTTCCATTATAACTTTTTAGTTTCACAAAACACTCTTGAAAGTTTTCATCTTTACCTACAACATCTTGAGAACTTATAACTAAGTCGCTATTCTTTATCGCCCTAATTACCAATGATTCTAGTTCATTTGGATCAATTTTATCCTCTTTGAAACGTTCCTTAATATCTCGTGTACTCTCTTGTATTTCCAGAAGATTTTCTATTAAATAGTCTAAGTTAGTTGAATAATTTGTATCAGTTATAGCACCCGATATTTTTACTTCAATATCACCCACTTTAAACTCTGTTGCTTTAAGACACATAAGATCAAGCACTGTCTTATACTCATTTTGAAACCCTTCAAATCCAAGTATAAAGTCACCACCTTTAAGATGCCCAATAGGAAAACCCTCTATCTTTTCACTCTTTAAATATGTCGCTATCCACTGAGCAACCTCTTTTAAAACCTTATCTCCATTTTTTATCCCATAGAGATTGTTTATATCATTTAAGTTATCTACACTTACTAAGATTAAGGTGTAGTTTTTTTTATGTTTTATTTGAGATTTTACATACTTATTCAGATACTCACGTGTAAATGTTTTTGTTACATCATCTGTAATTTTTACGGTAAACCCGTTGTAAATAAGATAAAAAATAAAATAGATAGTAAAAACTAAAAGTAAAATAGCCTCTAAATAAAACGATGCTTGCAGACTTGAATAGTTTGTAATAAGAGTATGCGAGATAAATGCAACAATGAGAGCAAAGATAGGTAGACCCATCCTAAGCGCTAACTTAAAACGGTACTCCCTCTCTTTTGTTTGTGGTAATAACATGACATTATACGTCTAGATGTTTTACATCTTTTGCGTGTGTTTCTATGTAGTTTCTACGAGGTTCTACTTCATCACCCATAAAGAGTGTAAATGCATCCGAAGCTGCTTCTGCATCTTCGATATTTACTTGAAGAAGTACACGATTTTCAGGTGTCATTGTAGTTTCCCATAACTGATCAGGGTTCATCTCACCAAGACCTTTATAACGTTGAATATACGCACCTTTTTTCGCATATTCTTTGATATCTTCTAACACTTCTAAAATATCTTTATCAAATGAGATATCCCACTCTTTGATCTTTCTGTACACATAATCAGCCTCAGCAAAATGTGGTGCAGAGAAAAGATCATCATTTATAAGTAACTCTTCCATACCACCCTCTGTTTGTACAAAAAGATGTATCTCATTTGTCTCTTCATTAAGTGTATGTGTAAGGATGTTGTTATTGATAGATGCTAAGAATGTTTTTACATCTTCAAACATCGCTTTTGCAGGTTTAGCGATAATATCTGGATTTTCAATAAAGTGACGAATCAATCTTACTAATGCGTAACGACGCTCTAATGCTTCAAGCGATCCAGCATAGTGATCAACCATTTTGAAAAACCCTATAAGATCGTTGTGCCCTATTCCTTCAATCTCTAAAGATTCTATACCATTATCAATCAAGAAGTCATTCATTACACGGTCATCTTTAAAATATATCTCTTTTTTCCCTTTTTTGTAACGATAAAGTGGTGGTTGAGCAAGATATAGATACCCATTTTCAACAATATTTCTAAAATAGCGGAAAAAGAATGTAAGTAGAAGTGTTTGAATGTGGCTACCATCAACATCAGCATCGGTCATGATAATGATTTTATGATAACGAAGTTTTTCTTCATTATACTCTTCACCAATCCCACAACCCATAGCTGTAATCATGTTAGTGATTTCATCAGATTTAAGTATCTTATCAAGACGTGCTTTTTCAACATTTAATATCTTACCTTTAAGTGGCAGAATTGCTTGAAATACACGATCTCGTCCCATTTTTGCTGAACCACCCGCAGAATCCCCTTCCACTAGGTAGAGTTCACAAATAGATGCGTCTTTACTCTGACAATCAGCTAACTTTCCTGGAAGTGTTCCAACACTCATAACATCTTTACGACGTGTAAGCTCTCTTGCTTTTTTCGCAGCTTCACGACCACGGGCTGCCATTAATGATTTAGCAACTATTGCTTTTGCTTCGATCGGATTTTCTTCAAAATATTTACTCAGTGCATCACCTGTTGCTTTTTGCACAAGTGGACGCACATATGTATTTCCAAGCTTCCCTTTTGTTTGTCCTTCAAACTGTGGTTCAGGTACACGTACAGAAACAATAGCAATTAATCCTTCTTTAACATCATCACCAGAGATTTTTACATCTTTTTCTTTTGCTGCACCGTTTTTAGCATTATAATTTGAAACAACACGTGTAAGCCCTGCTCTAAAACCTGCTTCGTGTGTCCCACCATTTGGTGTACGGATATTATTTACAAATGATGAAAACTTTTCATCATATGCATCGTTGTACATAAATGCGATATCGTACTCGATATCTTCAGCTTTTCCTGAGAAGAAATAAACATTTGCAACTGTTTGTTTTTTGTTCATATCCTCTACATATTGAGAGATACCACCTTCAAACTTATAAACTTGCTTTTCGCCTGATCTTTCATCGTTAAATTTGATTGTAATAAATGGATTTAAGTATGCTAGTTCTTTAAATCTTTTTGCTAAATATTCGTATTCAAAAGTTACTGTTTCAGTAAAGATTGATGGATCAGCGCTAAATTCAATTGTAGTCCCTGATTTTCTAGTAGTCCCTGTAACCTCTAGGGCAGCTTGAGGGATACCTTTTTTAAAGTCTTGTTCATGAACCTCACCATTACGATGAATAGTCATATGAAGATCAGATGAAAGAGCATTTACAACCGATACACCAACCCCGTGAAGTCCACCAGAAACTTTATAAGTATCTTTATCAAATTTTCCACCAGCATGAAGTACTGTTAAAACAACTGTAGCTGCACTCATACCCTCTGTTGGGTGCATATCTGTAGGGATACCACGACCATTATCTTGTACCCTACACTTTCCATCTTTTGTTAAAGTCACTTCAATGGTATCACAATGTCCAGCCATCGCTTCATCAATTGAGTTGTCAATTACCTCATAAACAAGGTGATGAAGACCGCGATGTCCAGTATCACCAATATACATACCAGGACGTTTACGAACAGCTTCTAAACCTTTGAGGACTTTAATATTACTAGCACCGTAGTTTTGTTCCATTTACACTCTCCAAAATAGCTAATTTAGCATAGTACTAGTTATTTTATCTAAAAAAATATAAAAATTAGATTTATAGCTATTTATAAGTAAAATAAACCTATACTATTTGGATGTTAAAGAAAACATTATTACTAATAATTTTTATTGTTTCTCTATATGCTGAGAGTTTTGAGATAAAAAATATAACTTTTGTTACAGAAAATGATGCTGATTTTAGAGAGGACAATGACTATACTTATGGCTCTGAGCTTTCTGTTTTATTTTATAGAAAAGATATAAATAACTCTTTTTTACATATCCCTTTTACAGATTATAAAAATCAAGATAATTATATATCTATCTCTTATGCCCAACAAATTTATACACCCTTTGATTTAGAAAGTCCAGATATTATAGTTGATGATCGACCATATGCTGGTTTTAGTTATTTAAAATCAGGTTTATATCAATCATACAATAACAATTTAAAAACTTTAGTTTTACAAATAGGAATAGTTGGTCCCTCTTCAAAAATGAGAACTGTACAAAAATCTATACATTCACTTGTAGGGTCTATTGATCCTCTTGGTTGGAATCATCAAATACAAGATGAATTTATACTTCAACTCAATTATTCACATAAACAATATATAGAGATTTCCAAAAATATAGCTGTTATTCCAGAATATGGTGTAGAGTTAGGAAATGCTTCTACAAAAGTATATGCTATAGGATTATTTCGATGGGGAAATTATCTACCAAAAGATTATGGATCATGCCAAATAGATAATACTAACTACAATAAAATACCTCTAAAGGCACAAACAAAATATAAAAATAAATTGGGTTATGTGCTGAATCTTTCACTTAAAACTAATCTAGTGATACATGATATATTTTTAGATGGAAATAGTTTTAAAAACTCTCATAGTGTAGATAAAAATAGTTTTGTAGCTGAGATAGGATATGGTTTTTCTATAAACTATGGAAAATTTAGTATAGATTATTTGCGAAAACATCTTTCACATCAGTTTAAAACTCAAGATAGATTTCATAGCTATGGTTCTTTAATCTTCTCTTATAATTTTTAAAAATTTATATTTAATATAACCCCAAAATCTTGATATTTTGTCTCTATAGGTTTTATTTGATAGATATATCTGTTTTGCTGTTCTATAGAATATCTTGGTTGATATGTTTCAAACCTTAAAGTAGCACTAACATCAAAAAAATCACTCAAACCATTTGAAATATTTCCTATAGGATTTAAGAGAAAATAACTAATATTTCCCAATATTTTTGAATCTAAAACTTTTCCATTGTTTTTATCTATCTTTTTTTCTAAATAGTAAAAACCCTCTCCCATTATTGAACCAATAATAGGTGTAGAAAATATATCTTGCCATGAAGGTATTTCAGCAAACGCTTCATATCCATATTCCCATACAAAAGTTGATAAAAATACAGAATACAAAAAAGAACCCTCTTGTGAAATCCCATAATCTCTTGCCATCATATAATACCAAGCACCAGAAACAGGATGTCCAATATAATTTATAGCAAAATCATCTTTATCCCATACAGGTCCCTCTTTTACATGCTCTTTCCATTTTTCTCCCAAAGATTCTTCAGCAAGTGCATCTTTATCCCATTTTGAAACGGATTCTGGCATAGCATATAAAAACAGTACTGTTCCAATCATAAATACTTGAGTATATACAGTACCCTCTACCAATTTTCTTTGCGGGGAAGTCAATGTTTCATTTACATTGATATCTTTAGGATTGTAGTCAGTTTTTAGATATAAAGGGATATATTTTATCTCTAGGAGTGAATTATTTTGATACTGTTGTATCTCTTTGTATATATCTGTTTTATTGATATTTATCTCTTTACTTCCATATAGTGAAATATGGAGTAAGAGAAAAAATAGTAGAAATATTTTTGCCATATAATCCTAAATTACTATTGGCATAACTACTGTAATAAAATTTTCATCACTTAAAATAAATGGAAGATTTCCCTCATTTAATTTCATTGTGAATTCTGAAGAGTTTATAGAGTTTAAAAAGTCTAGAAGGTATCTTGAATTTATTGCAACAGAAAACGGTTCATTAAATTCAGTCGAAAAAGCTAATTCTGTTTTTGCTTCTATATTGTCATCACTTAAAGATTCAAAAGTGATGCTATTGCTTGTAAATGTAATTTTTACATCTGTAGAGATAGTCGTAATTTGTTTAATAGCATCAATCATATTTGCTTTTGGAAGTACTAAATTGTGTGCACTCTCTTTAGGAATAATTCTTGAGTATTCTGGGAATTTACCATTAATTAGTTTTGTAAAAAAAGTGTATTGGTTTGAGCGAATAACTAAATTAGTTTCATCATAATAAAGTTCTATATTATCAAAAAATAGTTTTTGAATCTCTACGATGGCTTTTTTTGGAATGATTATAGAGAGTTGATTATCACTTATATTAGTTACATTTACAACTGCTAATCTTCTTGTATCTGTTGAAGCAAAATTTATAGCGTCATTGTGAATATCAATTAAAGCACCATTAAGTTCAAATTTTGGATTATTTGTGTCAATTGCAGGTGTAATTTTTTTAAGTGATTCAATTAAGGTATGTGAATCTATAGAGATACGTGATTTTGTTTCATATGAAGGAAATTCTGGAAAATTTTCATATGAGAATGTAGGGAGTTTAAATTTAGAACTTCCTTGTTCAATATGAAGCATGTTATTTCTAACATCAAGATCTACATTTCCATCTTTTAAAATTCTAACAATGTCTAAAAACTTTTTACCATTAGCCGTTACACTACCATCTTGAGTAATATTAACATCATTTACAGTTACTAAAAAACCTATTTCATAATCAGTAGCTTTAAGTGTTAGTTGATTATTACTAGCATTTAAAAATATATGTGATGTAATTTGTGAAGTATCTTTTTTTTCTAGAAATGGTCCAGCATGAATAAGTATATTTTCAAGTATAGACTTTGATATAGTAATTTTCATATGAATTTCCCTATATATATTTTAATTTTTAGTAGTTAGTAGTAGGGGGAAGTGAATATGTGAAAATAGACTTCAAACACCCAAATACTAGTACTTTTTTGATGTGATGAGATTTTTTTGTCTATTCACATCTATTCACTTTTACAATTATATCTTTTTTTTTACAAAACTACGAAGAAGATGAAAGTTTATTTGTGAGTTCATCAATTTTTACTTTAAAATCTTCATCTTTTTCAATTAAATCGTTAATTTTTTTAATGGTGTGAGAAATGGCTGTGTGGTCTTTCATACCAAAGTATTGAGCAAGTTGTGGCATTGTACTTTGAGTGAGCTCACGACAAATATATATAGATATTCTTCTTGCATATACAAGATTTTTAGCTCTACCTTTTGAGCGTATCTCACTTGGTTTGATATTTAGGTCTTTTGCTACCACATTTGTAATTGTATCCATAGTAAGATTTTGACGATTCTCTTTGATTTGATCTTTTAAAACATTTTTAGTAAACTCTAGATCGATATCAACATGCATCAATTGTGAATATGCATGAAGTTTTGAAAGTATCCCCTCTATCTCGCGAACATTACTCTCTATAACAGTAGCAATATAGTTGATGATTTCGTTTGAGAGTTTAACTTTATTTATCTCACATTTTTTCTTAATAATTGCTATCTTTGTTTCAAGTTCTGGTGGTTGAATATCAGCTACTAATCCCCATTCAAATCGACTTTGTAGACGTGCTTCAAGACCACCTATTTTTTTTGGATGTTTATCAGCTGTAAGTATGATTTGTTTTCCAGCACCTTTTAGTGCTTCAAATGTATGGAAAAACTCCTCTTGAATACCCTCTTTATTTGAGAGAAACTGTATATCATCAATTAAAAGTACATCACACTTGCGATATTTTTCTTGAAAACGATCCATCGTTTTGTTTTTCACATGACGGATAAAGTCATTTAAAAACTGTTCAACTGTTGCATAGATAACTACTTTCCCACTATTTTGCAGTACATTTCCAGCTGCTTGCATAAGGTGAGTTTTTCCAAGACCAACACCCCCATATATAAACACTGGGTTATAGACCTTACCAGGATTTTCACTTACACTTTTAATAGCAGCGTACGCGAACTGATTTGAACCACCAATCATGAAGTTATCAAAAGAGTATGATGGATTGAGTAGTGAACTTACTTTATTGATCTCTTTTATAGTTTTTGCTTTTTTTGTAGTTTGTGCAGATTTAAGTGTAATTTTTACAGTTACCTTATTACCTGTTTTTATCTCAAAAAGATGAGCTAGTTTATCTTTATACTTTTTTTGAATCCAGCTTACTACAAGAGCATTTGGAGCATAAAATATGGCCATGTCACTTGAAGATTTTTTTATATCATATTCTAAATGTTTGATATATCTATTGTATTCAACTTCAGTGATTTCACTTTTTAGTTCCCCTAGTATTTGTTGACCAATATTCACATTTCACTCGCTTATTTCTATATATATGTGAATAATACATTTTTATAGCATAAAATAGGGTTAAATATATGTGAATAAGTAAAAATCAATAAGTGAATAATTAGGTATAATTCATTTTATGAATAAGATCAATATACTTGGCATAGATCCTGGAACGAGAAACATGGGTTATGCAATAATCTCCCTAGAAAATAACAAAATATCTTTAGTAGAGGCTGGACTTATTAAAATGAAAGCCGAAGATTTGCAGTTTCAAATTCCGCAGATGGTTGAAGGATTAGAGCAACTTTTTTCCAAGTATACTATTGATGAAGTTGCTATGGAAGATATATTTTATGCACACAATCCATCTACAACTATAAAACTTGCACAGTTTCGTGGAGCAATCATGTTAAAACTACTTCAAGAGTTTGGACAATTTCATGAATACACGGCACTACAAGTAAAAAAAGCACTTACGGGTAAAGCAAAAGCTTCAAAAGAGCAGGTTGCTTTTATGGTTAAGCGACTCCTTGGGATAAAAAAAGAGATTAAACCACTTGATATATCAGATGCAATGGCTGTAGCTATTACACACTCTCAAAGGGTAAAATTTAAATAACTTAGTGTATTATTTCACAAAATTATTTAGGAGTTATAATGTCAAAATTTGAAAATGTAACAATCATAAAAGAAGCAAATATTTATGATGGAGGAAAAGTATCAAGTAGAACAGTTGAGTTTGCTGATGGTACGAGAAAAACTCTCGGAGTAATGTTACCTGGTGAGTACACTTTTAATACGCACGAAGCTGAGATTATGGAGATGATGAGTGGTGAGCTTGATATTCGTCTACCAGGAGAAGATTTTAAAACGTTAAATACACCAGAAACGTTCAGTGTTCCTGCAAATTCTTCATTTGATTTGAAAATCAAAACAGTGACAGATTACTGCTGTTCTTATATTAAAGAGTAATTAATCTGTATATTTATCTATCAATTGCATTAAACTCTCTTTAGGGAGTGCACCTGATACTCTCTCTTTCTCTACTCCATTTTTAAAGATGATAAGAGTAGGGATACTTCTGATTCCAAACCTTGCACCTAATATCTCTTGCGTTTCAGTGTTTACTTTTGCAAATACAGCTTTAAGTGGGTAATGTTTGGCAGCAGCACTAAAATTTGGTGCCATCATTTGACATGGTCCGCACCATGTTGCCCAAAAGTCAACCATAACAGGTAAGTCACTATTAACAATCATATCATCAAAATTTGTACTGATAAGATTAACGGGTTCTGTATCTAAAAGTGAGCTTTTACATTTTCCACAATTTGCTTTTTTGTAAGAATCTTTTTTTGGAACATTATTCACACTAAAACAATGAGGACATACTACTTTCATGATACTTCTCCTAAAAGTTAGTTTTTAAATGACTCTATGCTCTCTGCCATACCATAATCAGGGTATTTTTTTGGATCTAAAATAGCTTGGGCTGCAAAATTATTATCGACATTGATAATAATAGGTGCTAAAAAATTTATTGTTGATTTTTCTAGAGGTTTTTGAATAACTAAAATGTTATATACACTTACTGTAGAGTTTTCATTTATCTCTAGTAGAGCTTTTACGTCTGAAGGGAGGTCAAAGGCATATTGACGCAATAGATTAGGTTTAACCAAGGTAAAAGATATATTTTCATCATTTACATCTACCATGGTAGAAAAAAGAGGATCAATCTCTTTAATCTCAACATCTCTTGTAGTATCAAACCCGTATAAAGTACCTTTTATCTCATACGCCATTTATATCCTTTAAAACTGTCCCTCTTGATATTTAAGAGTTTCACAGATGATATATAAAGAGGAACTCTTTATAGTTGAAATATTATAGCACTCTCCTATACCAAAAGCAAATCTATTTTCATCGTAAATGATACTAATACCATCTTGCATATCTAAAAAGTTTAGTTGATTATCTTCGATAAGGTTAGCGACCTCTACACCACTAAAGAGTAATTCTACTGTTATCCAGTCATATGCTCTTGCTTTGTCCTGTGTAGCTATAATCATTTTTAACTCAAAAGGGTTAATAACTTCTACTGAGCGAAGCTCACCCCCTTTAAAGTTGTCAAACCTTGATAGAAACTCTGAAAGTGCAGGGGAGGTTAAAGGTTTCATTTTATTGACAACCTACACACTCCATAGATCTATCTTCAACATCATTTTTCACTTCAGGTGATTGACTTCTTAAGTAATATGTTGATTTTAAACCTAATCTCCATGCAAGCATATATATCTCATTGAGGTATTTACCACTCGCTTTATCAAGCGTAATAAAGATATTAAGTGATTGTCCTTGATCGATCCATTTTTGTCTAATTGCAGCAGCTTTTATTAGTACTGTTTGGTTTAGATCATAGGCTGGTGTATAGTATGTCCAAGTTTCAGGTGAAAGATTAGGAACAACTACAGGGATAAGTCCACTTAAATTTTCTTCAAACCATTTACGTTTAAATACAGGCTCAATCGCTTGTGTAGTTCCAGTTAAAATAGAGATAGAACTAGTAGGTGCAACAGCCATTAAATAACCGTTTCTCATCCCTTGAGATTTCACTTTAGTACGAAGTTCATCCCATTCATAATTTGAAGCAAACAAACCACCACGATCGATAAGGTTAATAACTTCTGCATTGGCATGATCTTGAGGAAAAATTCCACGAGACCATTTACTCCCTTCAAATTCAGGGTATACCCCTTTTTCAATAGCTAGGTCTGATGAAGCAGAGATAGCGTTATAACAAACAGCTTCCATAACTTCATCTACTTTATCGAAGTGTTGTTGGCTTCCCCATTCTATACCCGCTTCTGCTAACATTTGTGCTTCACCCATAACACCAAGACCAATTGAGCGGCTTCTCATGTTAGTCCGTTTTACTTTTTCAACAGGGTAGAAGTTAAGGTCAATGACATTATCAAGTGCACGAATTGCAATAGGGACAATTCTATCAATATCTTCTTTTGTATTGATACGAGATAAGTTTACAGATGCTAAGTTACAAACAGCAGTCGCACCATCAATCTTTTCTTTCTCAACCACAAAAATCTCTCTACCATTTAATGTGTCAAGAGCTGTTACTTTCTTAGCTGGTTTTTCTATACCGCTATCAACTTTAATGATCTCTTCCTCTTCATGGCTTTCATACGAACCATCTTCAAAAATGAACTTGATTTTATAATGGTTTGGTTGTGTATTTTGGAATATCTCAGTACATAAGTTAGAGCTTCTAATAACACCATAGTGGTCATTTGGATTTGCGCGGTTTGCATTATCTTTAAAACATAAAAATGGTGAACCAGTTTCAAAATAAGATGTAAGAATTTTTTTCCATAAATCTTTTGCTTTTACGCGCTCTCTTATGATGGTTTCATCTTGTTCAAGTTCCATATATCTTTTCTCAAATGCTTCACCATGTAACTCTGTTAACTCTCTTGTATCATAAGGATCAAATAGAGTCCAAATAGCATCTTCTTGAACACGTTTCATAAATAAGTCATTGATCCAAAGAGCAGGGAATAAGTCATGTGCACGACGACGCTCTTCACCAGAGTTCTTTTTCAGGTCTAAAAAGTCATTGATGTCAATATGCCAAGGTTCAAGATAAACAGCAATCGCACCTTTTCTAGTTCCAAGTTGATCTACAGCGATTGCTATGTCATTTGTTATTTTTAGAAATGGTACAGTACCACCTGCTGCATTTTTATGTCCGTCGATGTATGAACCCATTGAGCGAACTTGTGTCCAATCCCAACCAATTCCTCCACCAAACTTAGAAAGCATAGCCATCTCTTGATAACCATCAAAAATACCTTCGATATTATCTGGAGTTGAACCGATATAACATGAACTTAGTTGGTGTCTTGTTGTTCTAGCATTTGAAAGAGTAGGGGTAGCCATCATCACTTCAAATTTTGAGATCATATCGTAGAACTTAATTGCCCACTCTTGACGGTTCTCTTCACGTTGTGCTAAAAACATCGCTATTGCCATAAACATATGTTGAGGAAGTTCTATAGGTTTGTTTTGTCTATCTTTTATAAGATATCTATCGTAAAGTGTTTTTACCCCAAGATAATTAAACTGTAAGTCACGTTCAGGTTTGATATGTTTTTCTAACTCTTTTAGATCGTACATGTCTTTTAAACCTAAAAGGATACGTCCCTCTTTTTCACCACGCTCAAAATATTTTTCTAGTGAGCAATACCCAGTAAACTCATTTACTTCATGATACAAGTTATAAAGAAAAAGTCGAGCTGCTACAAATGTCCAGTTTGGTGCATCGATATCGATCTTATCTACAGCAGTTTTTATAAGAGTTTGTTGTATCTCTTTAGAGGTTATTCCATCGCGAAAATGGAGTTGTGCATCAACTTCGAGTTCACTCTGGCTAACATTAGTCAAATCCTTTACAGCTGCCGAAGTGTATTTTTGAATCTTTGTTACATCTAATGGTTCTGTTCTACCATTTCTTTTTATAACTGTTATCATTAATCATCCTAAGTGTTCGTGAATATTTTGAAAACCAACCACCAATCGTTTTCAAAATTTCACTATAAAAGTAGCTAGATTTTATCCATAGTAAACTTTAAAAATGATGAAATTTTTATGAAATTTATATATATAATTTGTTGTAATATTTCAGATAATTTAAGAGGATTTCGAAACAAATTTTAACTTTGTTTCGAAGTGTTGCTTTGATAAATATTGGAAGTTGTTAAAGACACAAAAAAGTGTCTTTTTAGTGTTTATTTGCCTTGAGTACCTAAAGCGTTTTTATTATAGTTTTTCGGGCTAAAGATTTTTAAAAAAAATCTTTGCTTCTACAAACTATATGCTTTAAGTACTAAAAATTCTTTTACTATAGTTCTACGGGTTACAGATTTTCTTACGAAAATCTATACTCCTGCGAACTATGAATTTTTAGCAAAAACTCTATTAAAGATTGCATCTACATTTTTAGTGTAGTAGTCGTAGTTAAAACATTCGCGGATTTGTTCCTCACTTAGTTTACTTCTAAGTTCCTCATCTGCTAAAAGATGGTTAAGGTAAAGTGATTCACCTTTTTCATTTGTAGTCGGTTTTCCTTGTCCTATCTCTTCCCAAACTTTCATAGCGTTTCTCTGAACGATTCTATAAGCGTCTTCACGGCTTACACCTTGGAGAGGAAGTTCAAGAAGTACACGTTGAGAGAAAACAAGTCCACCTGTAAGGTTTAGGTTTTTCATCATGTTCTCAGGCATAACAGTAAGATTAGCAATTACAGAGTTCATACGGTGAAGCATAAAGTCCGTTGTAATAAATGCATCTGGTAACCAAAAACGCTCAGTAGAAGAATGAGAAATATCTCTTTCATGCCATAAAGCTACGTTTTCCATTGCAGGGATAGAGTAAGCTCTAATCATTCTACAAAGACCAGTAATGTTCTCTGTAAGAATAGGGTTACGTTTATGAGGCATAGCAGATGAACCTTTTTGTCCTTTAGCGAAATACTCTTCAGCTTCATATACTTCTGTTCTTTGTAAATGTCTAACTTGAACAGCAAACTTCTCAACTGAAGAAGCAAGTAATCCTAAAGCAGTTGCAAGTCTTGCATATCTGTCACGGTGAATAACTTGGTTTGAACAAGGCTCAGGTTTTAAACCTAACTCTGCCATTGCTAATTCTTCTAGTTCTAATGGAGCGTGAGCAAAGTTACCCATTGCACCAGAAATTTGACCAACAGAAATAACTTCCATTGTCTCTTCTAAGTTTTTAAGGTGACGTGCAACTTCATCGTACCATACTGCTAAAGTTAATCCAAATGTAATTGGCTCACCATGGATTCCGTGAGAACGTCCAACCATTAAAGTGAACTTGTGTTCTTCAGCACGTTTCTTGATCGACTCCATTAACATCTTTACATCTTCGATTATGATTGTTAAAGAATCTCTCATTTGAAGTGCTACACCAGTATCGACTGCATCTGAAGAAGTCATACCGTAGTGAAACCAACGTGATTCATCACCGAGTGATTCTGAAACAGATGTATTAAAAGCGATAAGATCATGTTTTGTAACTGCTTCGATCTCTTCAATTCTCTCAACAGAGAAAGTAGCGTTTTCTACAATTTTTTTACAATCTTCATCAGGAATAAGACCAATTTTATTCCAAGCTTTTACAGCTGCTTTTTCAACTTCTAACCATGCAGCATATCTTGCATGTTGTGTCCAGTGTTTACTCATCTCTTCACGAGCGTATCTTTCTACCATTTATAACCCTTATATAATATGTTATCATTCGCATAATTTAATAACGTATTTTACTATACAGATAATGAAAGAGGGATTAATTGCCATTTGTAATTGAGAAGTATTTGATAGAGAAAAAACAGAGACTTTTTCTCTACCTTATAAACGAGTTGGGTTATACACAAAAAGAAGCTCAAAGGTTAATAGCAAAAGGAAGAGTTCTTCAAGATGGAAAAGTTATAGATAAAGCTTCTGAGGAAGTTGAAGGTGAGATAGAGTTTATATATTTCAAAGCAATTTCAAAAGGGTTACTTCCTATATATATAGAAAAAGAGTTTGTAGTATATGACAAACCAAGTGGAGTTCTTATTCACCCTCAAAATAGACATACTGAATATTCATTAATAGATGAACTAAAATCTCAATATGGTAATGATGCGAACATTACTCATCGTATCGATCAAGAAACAAGTGGATTGGTTTTGTGTGCTACAAACAAAAAGAGTGAACGAGATATAAAGATCATGTTTCAAGAGAGAGATATGAAAAAAACATATCTAGCAATGGTACACGGTCATTTTGAAAAAGAGCAAATTGTAGAAGCACCATTATTAAGAAAAGAAGATGAGTCAGCTATAGTTAGAATGGTTGTTAAAGTTGATCCAAAGGGGAAACCCTCTAAAACATTTTTTAGACCATTAAAATATTTTCCTGAGCTAGATATGACTTTAGTAGAGTGTAAACCACATACAGGAAGACAACATCAAATCAGGGTGCATTTGTTTCACGTGAAACATCCAATAGTTGGTGATCCAATTTATGGACAAAAAGAGGAAGACATAGTTCGTTTTTTAGATAAAGAATTATCAGTAAAACAAAGAATGAAACTAAGTGGTTGCCGTAGGTTACTGTTACATGCTAATGAGTTGGAATTTGAACTATATAATAAAGTCTATAACATTAAAAGCTCTTTTGAATTTGAAAAAGAGAGTTTAAAACTCTTGTTTATGTGAATAACTTTTTCATTAAGACATCCAATAAAGAAATTTTAAGAAATCACAAAATAAACAATCTTTAACAAAGCCCTAAAACTGGTTGTTTCAAGCAGTTTCATGTTTTTTAGAAAAAGAAATTTTCTATATAAAAAAACTCTTAAATGAGGAGTGAATTTTGAGATTTTTTATCATTAAATGGGAAAATAATTCACATATTAGAACAATGTGTGAATAATACACACTTTGTAATAATTTCGTAATTTTATTTCTATTATAAGTTCATTTAAGCAATGAAAATTGAAAAATATGGACATATTGTTTTTAGAATTTTTATTTAAGAAAAGTAGGGTATTATTACATTTATAGACGACCTCCCTGGTGTGTTGGTCGTCTCTCTTCTAGATTTATACTTCGTTGTATCTTTTTATAATTTTTTTAACGCGAGATCTTAGTTTTTTTATAGCATCTGTACTCGTTTTTCCATCTGCTGTAAGATTTTCAAAATCCTCACCAAGTTGTGCTTTTGCTATCCATCCTATCTTCGCATGGTATTTGATACCAACGAAACGAACATCACCAAAATGGCCTTTACATAATTTATATACTTCTTTTATTCTATCAGCATCTGTTTTCTCTATAGCCATAGTTTTTTCCCTTATTAATTAGTCTTTTTTCGTAGCGGCATATAAAAAACCACCTACACCTACTGCAAATACAATAGTTATAATAATAACTTCAAATATATCAACACTTGTAAAATCACCCATTTAAATCCTTTTGTGTTTTTTCTTTTAATTGACCGCAAGCGGCACTAATATCAATCCCCTTAGAATCCCGAATAGTAGATAAGAGACCATGCTTGATTAAATACTCTTGAAAATTATACATATCTTCATAACTAGGCCTCTCATAACTAGTTCCTGGATAGGGATTGAAATAGATAAGATTTACTTTAGCTTTTATGCCTGAGAGTAGTTTTACAAGTTTTTTAGCACTAGCTATATCATCATTTTTATCTTTTATAACTAAATACTCAAACATAACACGTTTACGAGTATCAATTGGAAAACGTTTTACTGCTTCTATAATAGAATTGATATTATGGGCTTTATTCATTGGAATAAGTTCAGTTCTTAGTTCATCATCAACTGCATGTAAAGAGATTGCTATATGAACTCCTAAATCCATTTTTCCAAGAGCGTCTATCTTATTGCTTAAACCACTTGTACTTACAGTTTGACGTTTTCCCGAGATTGCAAGTCCATCTTCTTCTTTAAATATTTCTATAGCTTTTGCTAGATTATCTAGATTATCGAGTGGTTCACCCATCCCCATATAGACTATATTTATTTTTCTATTGTGTTTATGCTCATTATCGCGTTTTAGGTTTACAACTTGAGCAACAATTTCTCCAGCACTTAAATCTCTCGTAAAACCACCCTTAGCTGTTAAACAAAAGGCACATCCTACTTTACAGCCAACTTGAGTCGAGACACAAATAGTGTACTTTGCTTCTTGGATTAGTTTTCCAGCATCGTCATATTGATCCTCTTTCATTTTAAGCCAAACTGCTTCTACAGTTTTTCCATCTTGAAGTTCAAAAAGGTACTTGATAGTTCCATCACTTGATTCCTCTTTACGAACTATTTTCATAGGGTTTATGACAAACTTTTCTCTCAGTTCCTCTTTGAGATTTTTAGGAATGTTTTTCATATCATCAAAATCTTGAGCATATTGGTGATATAACCAACCATAAATTTGTTTTGCTCGAAAAGAGGGTTTTACTTGTTGGCTTAGCTCTTGTAAGGAAAAATCGTATAGAGATGGTTTTATGTTAGTCATCTTTTTGTTAGTTCCTTAATGCGTTTTTTAGTATGTTCTTCTAAAAGTTTTTTTGCTTTTTCATGATTTTTTACAAAATCTTTATGTGCATTTTCATCTGTATAGTTTGTAACACAAAACACACCACCAGCAGGGATATTGAACTCTTTTGCCACTGAAAGAATTGAAAAAAACTCCATATTTTCTATACCAATGCCATAGTTTAAAAACTTTGCAGATTTGTCTTTACAAGTGCTTATATAGTTGGAGCTGTTGACTATAACATCTTTTGTCTCTTCAGTGTTAGTGGATATAACATTATCAAGAGGTGTATATGCGCAGTTGTCTAAAAAACCAAGCTCTATATTTGCAGCTGTTTTACTCTCAATTATGTCAAATATTTTTGCATTCCCGTAGCTTCCAGCAGTTCCAACAAAGAGTAAAAACTCTGGTTTGTCAAATAAACAAAGACGCGTTATATTCATTGCACTCTCTATTAATCCAACGCCCATAGGAGTGGCAAAATCAAATGTTTCATTGTTTCCAGCACAGATTATCATTGTTTGAACTCACACATCTCATCAAGAGAGAGTCTAAATTTTGCAGGTTGAGGATTTATTCTATAACCAAATGTACAAACTAAAGATATCTCTTCTTCGCTGAGATCAATTTCAAGTGTTTTTTCAAGGTTTTCTTTCTCAAAACCCTCAATTGGGCAGGAATCTATACCAAGCAAAGCAGCAGAGGTTATCATCGAGCTAAACATTATGTACGCTTGACGAGTTCCCCATTCATAGATATCATCAGACTTGAGGGTTTTGTGAAAGTTTGCATACACTTGCATATATTTATCTTGTGCCTCTTGAGCTAGTCCCCTTTGGGCAAATTTAGCTTTTGTCCATTCACTATAAGGCTTTAAATCTTTTGTTTTTGTTTTAAAAACTACCAAATGTGAGCATGAGTCTATTTGGTTTTGATTCCAACATAGAGGTTTTAGCTTTGCTTTTAGCTCTTGATTTGTTATAACAATTAGTCTCACACCTTCCATACCAAAAGAGGTAGGTGAGAGTCTAGCAGTCTCTAAAACAAACTCAAAATCTTTATCTGAAATCTTTTTGCTTTCATCAAATAGTTTACATGCGTGACGAAACTCATATGCTTTTAAAAGAGTTTGTTTTAAATCTTGCACTCTTATAACCTTACAGGGATATTGTTTTCATGTAGGTAGTGTTTGAGTTCCATGATATCAATCTCTTTATAGTGAAAGATACTCGCTGCAAGTGCTGCATCTGCTCCAGCATTAAAAGCATCTTTAATGTGCTCCATTGTTCCAGCACCACCACTCGCAATGACAGGAACATTCACAGCTTCTGAGATAGCTTTGGTAATATCCAGCTCAAAACCAGCTTTTGTACCATCTGTATCCATAGAAGTAAGGAGTATCTCTCCACTTCCACGCCCTACTGCTTCTTTTGCCCACTCAATAGCATCTATACCAGTATCAACACGTCCACCATTGAGGTATACATTGTATCTATCTCCAGTCTTTTTTACATCGATTGCAGTAACTATACATTGACTACCAAATCTTTTAGCACCTTCATCTATAAGTTCAGGACGTTTAATTGCAGCGGAGTTTACACTTACTTTATCACAGCCTACATTGAGTAGTTTATAGATGTCATCAAGTTTACGAATCCCACCACCAACAGTTAAGGGGATAAATATTTCACGAGCTACTTGTGCAACGATATCTACAATTGTGTCACGATTATCTGAAGAGGCTGTAATATCTAAAAAAGTGATTTCATCAGCTCCCTCTTCATTATAACGGCGAGCAACTTCAACAGGATCACCTGCATCTTGTAAACCAACAAAGTTAACACCTTTGACAACACGACCATCTTTTACATCCAAACAAGGGATGATTCTTTTAGCAAAATAATTCATGTGGGTATTATATCTTTTATGATGTTTATATATGCTTAGAGTTTTGTTGATATATTTTGGTGCTTTAAACAAGTTGGAGTAGTCCTTGCTCGTTCTTCGGACATCATCTGTAGTTCTCATTCAATTAGAATAAGTCCTCGCCCGTCCTTCGGACATGGTCGGCGGTTCCAACACTAAAAACGACAAGAAATTGTCGTTTTCTTAACGTGTTTCACGTGAAACATGTGATAAAATTATGTTAATATATTATAACAGACTAAAATTGTGATAAATTTTGCTTGTTTTAGAAATTTTTAAATATAATGGCAATATAATATTTACTAATGATAGAACTATATCTTCTAATAGGATAAAACATGACAAAAGAAGAGGTACTGGAGCATTTAAGAGCAGCCAAGTCTGCACATATTAAATGGGTTCAAAAAGCGAAATTACTTATTAATGGTGTAGATATAGAAGAGGGTGCTATCCCTGTTGACTCTACAGAGTGTAAATTTGGAAAATGGTTTTATAGTGATGGGCAAGTGTTAAATGGTCTCTCAAATAATCCACTAGAGTGTATGCAAGGGATTGAAAAACTACATTTCAATCTTCATGACCAATACCTCAAGATTTTTAATATCTATTTTTCTCAAGAAAAAAAAGCTGGTTTTTTTGCAAAACTTTTTGGATTTAAAAGAAAAGAGATTACAAAAACAGAACATGAACTCGCAGAAACTTATTATAAAGAGATGGAAGAGATTTCAAGACAACTTTTAGATGAGATAAATCGCTTAGAGCGTCGTTTAATAGCGATTCCAGAAGAAAAGATTGCGCAATTAGTCTAAAAAGGAAAAATTTATGATATTATTACCTTCATGTAAGGAATAATATTATAAACTCCTAAGCATGAATAACCATAATGTTGTGGCTAAAAAGAAATTTGGACAAAATTTCTTGCAAGACCAAGAAGTTTTGAGAAAAATCGTCGAAGCGATGCCCAAAAATGACAATAAAATTGTTGAAATTGGACCTGGCTTAGGTGATTTAACTAAGTTCTTAGTTGATGTCAAAAGTGTAGAAGCTTTTGAGGTAGATACCGATTTATGTAAACTGTTACAAAGTAAATTTGAAGAAGAGATCAATACCAAGCGACTCCATATAAATAGTGGGGATGTTTTAGAAGCTTGGCAGAGTGAGCTTATAGATGAGCCGTATGACTTAGTGGCAAATTTGCCCTATTATATAGCTACGAACATCATTTTAAAAGCCCTTGCAGATTCGATGTGTAAAAATATACTTGTAATGGTACAACTTGAAGTTGCAGAGAAGTTTTGTGCAAGTGAAGGTGAAAAAGTTTTTGGTTCTTTGGGAGTCATTACCCAAAGTGTTGGAGAGGCTAACATTATAGTCAAAGTTCCACCAACCGCTTTTGATCCACAGCCAAAGGTTGATTCCGCAGTTTTTCTTATAAAGAAGCAAAAAGATAGATCAGACAGTGCTTTTGAGGCATATTTGAGAGTTGCATTCACACAGCCTCGAAAAACACTGATGAAAAATCTCTCTTCGAAGTATGATAAACAAAAACTCCAAGTAGCTTTTAGTGAATTAGAGCTTTTATCGACTATCCGCCCACATCAGGTTTCAACTAAGGACTATCACCAACTCTATAAAAAAATAATATAAGGAGTTTGGATGGCAGAAGAGACTACAGAGGTACAACAAAAACCTCAAACAGATCGCAAACCAAATCAAAATAGAAGAAACAATAACAATCGCAGACCAAATGCAAACGCTAAAACTGGTGATGAAAAAAAACCAGCAGCTAACAACAATAGAAGTAGAAGTGGCTCACGTGGACGTAAACAGTCTACACCAGTTGATGAAAACCTCAAAGCTTTTGTAGTAAAAAATCAAGAATCTCACAAACAAAGACTTAACCCTCACTATAAGCTTGATCTCAACTCTAAAGCAAAAGTACGCATAACTCCACTTGGTGGTTTAGGTGAAATTGGTGGAAATATTGCTGTTTTTGAAACTGAAAATGAAGCAATTTTGATCGACGTTGGGATGAGTTTCCCTGATGGTGAGATGCATGGTGTTGATATTCTAATCCCTGATTTTTCATATATCAGAGAGATAAAAAATAAAATCGTTGGTGTGATTATTACCCACGCTCACGAAGATCACATCGGTGCGATGCCATACCTTTACAAAGAGATGCAGTTCCCAATTTATGGGACACCACTTCCACTTGCGATGATTGGAAATAAGTTTGATGAGCATCATCTAAAAGATTGTAGAAGATTTTTCAATCCTATTGAAAAGCGTCAAGTATATAAAATCGGTAATGACTTTGAGATCGAGTGGATGCATATGACTCACTCTATTGTAGATTCTTCAGCACTTGCTATCACTACTGAAGCGGGAACTATCATCCATACGGGTGACTTTAAAATTGACCACACGCCAGTTGATGGATACCCAGCTGATTTACATCGTTTAGCACATTATGGAGATAAAGGGGTACTTTGTTTACTTAGTGACTCAACAAACTCACATAACCCAAATCCAACACCATCAGAGTTAACAGTCGCTCCAGCACTTGACCGTGTGTTTTATAGAGCTGAGGGGAGGGTAATCCTTTCAACATTTAGCTCAAATATTCACCGTGTATACCAAGCTATCCAGTATGGTATAAAGTATGGGCGTAAAGTGTGTGTTATTGGGCGTAGTATGGAGCGTAATATTGAGATAGCAATGCAGTATGACTATATCCGCTTTCCAAAAAATATCTTCGTTGATGCCGAAGAAGTTTCTCGTATGAACGATAAAGATGTACTCATTGTTACAACTGGTTCACAAGGGGAAGCAAACTCGGCACTTTTTAGAATGAGTATAGGTGAGCATAGACACATTAAGATTAAACCAACAGATTTAATTGTCCTCTCTTCTAGACCAATCCCTGGGAATGAGGGAAGTATCTCAAATATGATGAACTTTATCCAAAGATGTGGTGCACAAGTAGCTATGGATAGAGATATTCACGTTTCAGGTCACGCTTCGATAGAAGAGCAAAAGCTAATGCTTCGTTTGGTTAATCCTAAGTTTTTCTTACCTGTTCATGGTGAATTTAACCATGTTATGAAGCACAAAGAGACAGCTATCATGTGTGGAGTTCCTGAGAGAAATATTTTACTTATGACAGATGGTGAGCAGATTGAAGTAGCACCAAAATATATGAGAAAAGTAAAAACTGTCAAAACTGGTAAAACATACATCGACAACCAAAATAACCTTGAGATCGAAGATGATATCGTAATCGATCGTCAAAAGTTAGCTAACGATGGTGTTGTTATGTTAGTTGTTGAAGTGAGTGAGCAAGATGGCAAAATGCTTAACAAACCAAAAGTAACGTCATTTGGTCTTGTAGCAGATAAAAAAGATAAAGCTTTTGCAAAAGAGATGGAAGATGTAATAGAACATTTTCTAATCAATATGAAGCCAGGGCTTATCAACAACCATAAAGCTTTTGAAGCAGATTTACGTCAAGCTGTACGTAAACATATCTACAGAAGAATGAAAAAGTATCCACTTATCGTTCCACATACTTTTATACATTAATCTTTTATGAGTGCATTTTTATGCATTCATACTAATCTCTTTTCTCACTCGGATGTGCTATACTTGAACCGTTTGGATCATATGTAAGTAGTTTGTTATAGCTCCCTTTCTCACTCGGATGTGCTATACTTGGATAATCCATGATCTGAATATCTCGATCGTTATAGCTCCCTTTCTCACTCGGATGTGCTATACTGTTATGGTATCAAGTTTTGTAAGTTTTACAGTTATAGCTCCCTTTCTCACTCGGATGTGCTATACTTTTACATTCTTTTGAAGTCGTTAACTATCGGTTATAGCTCCCTTTCTCACTCGGATGTGCTATACTGATTGCTTATCTCAAACCACAATTGATAGAGTTATAGCTCCCTTTCTCACTCGGATGTGCTATACTAAAGGGGATTAGATGATATTTAGATACAGTGTTATAGCTCCCTTTCTCACTCGGATGTGCTATACTAGAGCACAACAACAATTAGCTCAAGCTCAAGTTATAGCTCCCTTTCTCACTCGGATGTGCTATACTCTTTATCCTGAATATAAAGCTAATCGGAAAGTTATAGCTCCCTTTCTCACTCGGATGTGCTATACTTACTTGGTTTTTCTAATGATGATAAAGAGAGTTATAGCTCCCTTTCTCACTCGGATGTGCTATACTAGAAATAAAATGTAATCCTTTTAGTAATAGGTTATAGCTCCCTTTCTCACTCGGATGTGCTATACTATATGTCTAAGCCTCACATCTTTTATGATTGTTATAGCTCCCTTTCTCACTCGGATGTGCTATACTTGATGATTTGCAAGAGCAGCAAGATATCCAGTTATAGCTCCCTTTCTCACTCGGATGTGCTATACTCGTGACAAACAAGTTCCATGGTGGGAATAAGTTATAGCTCCCTTTCTCACTCGGATGTGCTATACTTCACACTATTACGACACGTGATCGCTTTGGGTTATAGCTCCCTTTCTCACTCGGATGTGCTATACTTGTCTTGATGGTGGCTAGTCGTAAGTATACGTTATAGCTCCCTTTCTCACTCGGATGTGCTATACTATGATCTTTAAAGTTTCCTCAGCTTCATTTGTTATAGCTCCCTTTCTCACTCGGATGTGCTATACTACTTTTACCTTTGTTACTCTTTTTTCAAACGTTATAGCTCCCTTTCTCACTCGGATGTGCTATACTGAATGCTTGCATGACCAGAGTTTGTCTATGGTTATAGCTCCCTTTCTCACTCGGATGTGCTATACTGTAACTTACTATTCAATTGATGGTGCGACAGTTATAGCTCCCTTTCTCACTCGGATGTGCTATACTGTTACTGAATGTATATGTGTAATATCTTCCGTTATAGCTCCCTTTCTCACTCGGATGTGCTATACTCTTCATAAATATTAAAAAACTGCTCTTTAAGTTATAGCTCCCTTTCTCACTCGGATGTGCTATACTACAAGCTTCTAGAACCCTTATATTAGGGGTTCTACAACAGATGTTTCTTTAAAAAAAATATTTAAACTTCTAAAAATTTACCAATAAAGTTGTATTTTTTTGTTGAGTATACATACTAAAAACATACACTTTTTGAAAAAATAATCATAAATTTTGTTTCAATTTTACTCAAAAAAGTAAAAGTTGCTTTTTTTCTAGTTTTTCCTCTTGGGTCTTGATCCCTATAACAGTTTCCATTTTTGAGTACTGTAGATCTGTGATAGAGATCATCCGCACATTTCCTTTTGGGGGTATATGATCTTTGACACGCTTTTTGTGAGTTTCAACACTATCATCTCCCTTGCAAATTCTTGTGTATACAGAAAATTGCATCATAATAAAACCATCTTTTAGTAAGTGGTTACGAAATTGTGTGTATTTACGTCGATCTTTTTTTGTTTTTGTTGGTAGGTCAAAAAATACAAACAACCACATAAACTTTTGCTCTTTCATGCTATCTCTGGAAGTTTTAGATGATTTACATCATTATGTTTCAATGCTTTTACAAAACTGTATGCCATGATGTCACATATACTCACTATTGTGACATTTTCATTATTCAAACGCATCTGCATATTTAAGATATTTATGAGTGCAGATTTTACACTCACACCCATCTCTACAGCTAGCTCATCTTCTAATTCTAACTTTTTCACAACCATATCAACCATTGGCCTAAGAGGCTCGATCATATCATCGGCTAAATTATAAGCATTAAGCTCAGAACTATGAAATACTCCAAAAGTAGGTAAAAGTCCATACGCTACAAGTGATCTAGCTACTGCACCTCGTACAATGGCGTAACCATAATTAAGTGCTATATTTTTTGGATCAAGTGCTTTTTGATCACGGGTAAATCGATCAAAAAAAAGTTTCCAGTATTTTCTAGCAGCTAAAGCTTCTAGATTTTCACTATCACCTGATTTTACTTTGTCTTTTAAAACTTCTAGTTGCATATTTTCTTTTTCAAACTTATGAAGCATTGCTGATTGGTTAGTGATTTTTTGAGTGATGATCTTTTGCCAAAATTGTTTTTTTAGAGGTAGTTTCATAGCTGTTTGTATATGGGCTATTTGAGAGAGCCTTGAGTGTTGATGAAAAGGGGTAAAACAACCATTTGGTATATGAAAACTATCACAGCTAAACATCGCTATATTTTTTTCAGCAATCTGACTTAAAAGTGCAGTTGTTATAGTCGCTTGATTTGTTTCAAGAACTATAACAGTTATATCTTCGAGGGGAACTTTTATGCTCTCTTCTTCGTAGGGTTTATAGACAAGTTGCATATCTTTTAGACTTAACTTACAAGGTTTTGTTACCAGTATACTTCTCCAAGCAGCCATCACTCTCCCCTTTTATTTTTGCTTTTTTGTTCCTTGACGTTTTTCCTGTTTTACTTCAACATAATTGCCCAATGGATCGACTTGATATTTTTTTATAAAGACAAGGTTTTGAGCACCATATTGATATTCCTGAGAAGCATCATGCGCTTTAATTGTTATTTGGGCAGTACCACTATGAGTGCTATCGTAATATCCTAAAATTTGTACTGACTCTTTTTTTGGAGTTTGTTTTGTTTTTATCCCGATCAAATCGTTTTTATAAAAAGAAAACATAAACTCATATTCTTCATCCATCTCAAGCCAAGGCTTATTTCCAGCGACTATTGCTTTATTTGGTAATGTCTCTTTGACAAAATCGCTTACATAAATTGGAACAATATAGTACTTTTTAGTCTTTTTATGCTGAAATAAGTCTATACGAGGCATACCATCATTTAAAGCTATTCCATGTTTTAATTTGACATTATTTTTACTACTATTACCTTTGAGAGTGTCAATTTTTCCATCCTCTTTTTTTACACTCATCGTTTTAGGACTATAGACTGTTTCTTTATGTGCAGAACCTCCAACTTTTCTACGAGGCATAAAAGAAACAAAAATCGTTTCAATGCTTTCTTGAACTTTCGCTCCAAAATCTTCCATAGGTGGTTCAAACTTGATCTTCTTTGCTTTTTCCTCTTTTTTCTCGTAGATAAACCCTTCTCTTTTTGAGGATGTTTCTGAGAGTTTTTGTACCTGAGATTGAGTAGAAAATGCTACTATGATCGCATCTTCTGCATGGTGTAAATGGGTTTGCCTGTTTTTATCTCCAACTCCCCATTTGTAACGAAGCTGAGTTGTTAGCATTCCATTTCTAGTAAATACGTGCTGTTTATCTTTGGATTCTTTAAATGCTATATGTGCCTCTATATAATTTTTTACAAATTTAGCTATATAAGATGTATCGTTTTTATTTCTTTCTTTGAAAGTTTGCTCACTACTTTGATCAAAGTTGGTTTTTGTAAGTCTGCTTTTTTTGGCTTGTTTTAAGTTTTTTAGCCCTTCAATTCGTCCAACAAACTCTTGCCATTCTTTTGCGTCTTTATCTGATCCAAAATACTCAAACGGAGTTTTATTCCCCTTATTCTGATTCTCTTTTGTCAAGCAAAGTACTTTGTTGTTGAGTGAATCATCTAATGATCTGCTATATGGCAATACATGATCAACTTCTGTAGCATATGGATCACATAGCGTGTGTGGATCAATATATTTTCCACTATAGATACACTCTTTGTTTTGCTCTTTCCAAAGACGAAATTTTAAAAGTTCTTTTGCATTTGGTTCTTTGCCTAAAACCTCTATAGCATGCACTTTTGCTTCCTCTTTTTGTGTCTGAAACTCCTCTTGGGCTTTGCTAATCTCATTTCTATCTTTGTGCGATTTTTTTATATCTCTAGTCACTTCAACATGCACAGCATCCAATGCTCCATATTTTCTGGCAAGTGCATTGTAAACCAAACGCATTTGTGCTATTGCACGTTTTACTACAGGGTTTGTCATCTCTAAATTTTCTTGAGGAGTTAAAGGTGGGAGTAAAAGTGTTTTATCTCCTTGAAAAACCGCCTTAAAGTCATAACCAGCCATCTCACAAGCTTTATCATAATCTAAGCCATTAGCAAGGTGCGGATTGATTTTTTGCAATGCTTTTATACTTACATGCCCAAACCCTGAAAAAGAGAGTGTCAAAAGTGCTTGACATACTGTTTCATTACTAATAATTTGACGAAGCTTTTCTAATGATTTGTTATCATCTTTTTCGGTACTCAATATCTCTGCAATCTTATCAAGTTGCTCATTGTCATTTTCAATTTTTGACCAGTATAGATGATCAGCATTTTCTAGAACTTTTTTTAGTTTTACAAATGCACTAAACTCTAATAGCTTAGTGTTTTCAGGCTCTTTTGTTTCCCCTGTTTTATGGTCAAAATAGCTTAAACCTTTAAACTGTACAATTTCATCAAATCCTAAAAACTTCTTTAATTGTTTATAACTCAATGATGAAACGGTTTTTGCCTTTTCTACAACTTGTAATATCTGCTCTTTTGAGAGTGTAATTTCCTCATCTTGTGTAATAATTCTTAGGTTTTTTAGTTTTTGTAAGGCTCGAAATGTCTCAAAACTTATACTTGCTTTTGGTGCTCTTTTTTGTGAAGTTTCAAATGGACAATTTGCCACCATCCCTTCAACAGATTTTAAAGGTCGTTGAGTAAAAGCTATCGTTTTATACTCTTGCAAAAGAGTATCATTTACTAAGGTGTTTCCATACTCTTTTTGTTTTGCAAAAATAGTCTCTATCTCATATTCAAGCATCGCTCTGGAGATCGAATTTTCGTAGTTACCTTTTGAGTTTCTTTTTTTATCTTTTGTAGATAAATATTCTCCTATAGTAAGATAACTTTTTTCGTCTAAAATTTTTTCATTATGACTTATTCCACCAAGTACAGCTTTACCTTCTTTATCGTCTTTTCTTGGTTGATCGCTTTTTCTATTTGAAAAATATCCACGATGTTTTGCGATGTGGATCATTACACGAGCGAGTTCTTTATTGTCTAGTTTCTGGTAAAGTGCATTTCTACGAAGTTGCCATACATCTTTTTGGTTTTTATTACCAATAAAAAGATGTTCTAACTCTTGAAGTGTTATTATCTTGTATTTTTGAAGTAGTCGTTTTATAGCCCTTACTTTTTGAGCTTTGCGTTTTGTGGTGCGTCTAGCTGATCTCGCTTCTCGTCTTGGAAGTGCCAAAGACTTCCCATCTTTTGGGTGTTCTGCGATTGTAAAAATCCGAACACCACTATCAATTATTTTATTATTTAGATTATTTTCTTTATCAATTAAAATAAGTGCCCATCCAATTGATGTAATACCTACATCTAATCCTAATATAAGTTTTGACATTTAATTCCCTTTTAATAGAAACAATTATATCATAACGGATATAGTTTATCCGAGTGAGAAACGAATGGGCTATAATAAACAGGTTATGGTTCCTGTGCAAGGCTCTGAACATTGTTCATCCGAAAAGTTTTATAACTTCAAAAACCAATTTTCTCCAAAAACTTTTTTTATACATTTCTTTCTCAGTAATATCTTGCTAATATATCAACAATAACTTTTTTTAAAGGCAAAATCTTGTCAGAAAATAAAAACACAGAATTTGAAAACGCTATAAAACTGATAATGCAACATGTGGGTGAAGACCCCTCTCGTGAAGGGCTATTAGACACCCCTCAACGTGTGAGAAAAGCTTTTGAGTTTATGTATGGCGGGTACAAAGAGAACCCAGAAGAGATTCTCTCATCAGCTCTTTTTACAACAAGCAATGATGAGATGGTACTTGTAAAAGACATAGAGTTTTATTCCAATTGTGAACATCATCTCTTGCCAATCATAGGGCATGTACATGTAGCATACATCCCAAATGGCAAAGTGGTTGGGCTTTCAAAGATTCCTCGTGTTGTGAATGTTTTTGCACGTCGTATGCAGATTCAAGAGCAACTTACAGAACAGATAGCAGATGCTATCATGACGACAATCGAGCCTAAAGGTGTGGCTGTAGTTGTCCAAGCTAGACATATGTGTATGGAGATGAGGGGAGTTGAGAAGATCAATTCCACAACTACATCTTCAGCACTGCGTGGTTTGTTCAAATCAGATAATAAAACAAGAGCAGAGTTTTTCTCACTTATAAACTCTCCATCAGGAAATAAATTTTAACCCATGCCACTCATTTCACTCAAACATAAACTCGGGAACAGAAACTATTCAGTAGCATTTGGTGAAGTTGAAAAGATTAATGCTACAGTTATTATCGCTAAAGGGCTTCGTGTAAGTATTAGTGATATGGTAAAGATTGTTTCCAATGAAACAGCACAGGAGACTGTGGGGATGGTTACAGAGATTGATGGTGCGAACTTTTATATCACCCCTTTTAGTTTTGTAGAGGGGTTCCGTGCAGGTGATAAAGTTTTTTTAGACTCTACAGGGTTAAATATACCTGTTGGAGATGGTCTTTTAGGACGTGTAGTTGATCCATTTATGCAACCCATCGATGGAAAAGGTCCAATTGAAAGCTCAAAACTAACACCAATTATAAAACAACCTATAGAAGCGATGAAACGTGGAATGATCGATGAGGTTTTTGGTGTAGGAGTTAAAAGTATAGATGGGCTTTTAACTTGTGGGAAAGGGCAGAAGTTAGGCATCTTTGCTGGAAGTGGTGTTGGAAAATCAACTTTGATGGGGATGATTGTACGCGGTTCTGATGCTCCTATTAAAGTAGTTGCTCTTATTGGAGAGCGTGGACGTGAAGTACCTGAATTTATAGAAAAAAATCTTGGTGGTGATCTGACAAATACCGTAATTGTAGTCGCAACAAGTGATGACTCTCCTTTAATGAGAAAGTACGGAGCTTTTGCAGCGATGAGTGTTGCAGAGCATTTTAAAGATAAAAATCAAGATGTGCTTTTTATCATGGACTCGGTAACTCGTTTTGCGATGGCTCAACGTGAGATAGGATTAGCTTTGGGTGAGCCACCAACCTCTAAGGGATATCCGCCATCATCACTAACACTTTTGCCACAACTGATGGAGCGTGCTGGAAAAGAGGTTGGTAAGGGAAGCATCACAGCCTTTTTTACAGTACTTATTGAGGGTGATGATATGAGTGATCCTATCGCCGATCAATCTCGTTCAATTTTAGATGGTCATATAGTACTTTCTCGTGAAATGACAGATTTTGGTATTTATCCACCTGTACATATTTTAAACTCAGCATCACGCGTGATGAACGACATTATCTCAGAAGACCATTATAAATCTGCAATGAAGTTTCGACGCTTGTATACCCTTTTAAAAGAGAATGAGACACTTATCCGTATAGGTGCGTATAACAAAGGGACTGATCCAGAGCTTGATGAAGCGATTGATAAAAAAGAGGTGATGCAGCGCTTTATCGCTCAAGGAGCAATGTATAAAGTGAGTTTTGATGAAGCTGTTTCAGAGCTCCTTGAAATTATGAGTTAGTTTTAGAACTGTCCTTTATAATCCCCTACAATAAACTCAGACTCTAGCCAAGCATTGCGACTTTTAAAAAGTTCTTGGTTTTCAGTGATCGCAAGTTTATCACCAGAGAGTTTTTCACATGTTTTCATGAGTGCTTTTATCTCTGTATCTAAGCCAAAGATATCTATATATGAGTAGATAATTGCTTCTGCTTTTATGTAAGTCCGTTTTGCTAAAAGTTGTTTGATTTTCGTATGAAAACTGAGTCGTAGAACATCCCCTATTTTTGCGCTTCTACTTTTCAAAGAGATCAATTCTGCTAGAGCTTCTTTTATCCCTTTTAGATCACCTTTAAGGGCTAAGTTCTCACATTTATCCATAAGTTTATGCCAATGCTTTTCAAGCATATCACTCAGTTCTAATTGGTCGAGAAGTTTTGATTTGTCAATAGTTGCATAACATGAAAGAAAATCGTTATTGTGGTAACCGTGTAAAAACATCTTTGTATAGTTCGCAAGTTCATAGAGGTCTTTTAGCTGTTCTGTAATGTGTGGTAAATATTGGAGTTGCTTGATCTTCTCTATCGCTTCATCTATTTGAGATTGAAATATATCTTCTTTAATTTCTTGGAGATTTTTTTCTATCTCTTTAAGAAGTTCTTGATAGTGTGGAAGTTGTGTAAACGTTTCATCTTTTTTGATGAGTATGGCGATATTTTTATAGTTTTTTGCTTGTAGAGATTTTAAAAATATTAAAAAATCTTTGTTTTGATTAAGTAAAAGTTTAACTATCGTTTTTTTAGAATTTGTACCAGAGTAGATGGCGAGAGCATCTTTTGCCACATCGTCTCTGCCAATTTTTATCTGTTTTTGTGCGAATGCAAAAGCTCTTTTAAATTCATCCTCCATTTTTTGATAAGGGTGTGTTTGTTTTAAAGCTGGATATTTATCGCTAATTGCATAAGCGACATGATATTTTTTCTCTAAAATAAGTGTATAAAATTTTTTATATTGATCGAAAGAATCGATGATAATATCAAGCTCTTTTTTCTTACTTTTTACTTTGAGAAATTGTTCTAAAAGCTTTACAGCCTCTTGTTTATTTGCATTTAAAAAAGCATCCAAGGCTTTATTATATAATTTACTATATAGTTCTTCGAGCTCCCTGTGTTCTGGGGTGTTTTGAAGTAGGGGGTTCTTTTCTAGAAGTAAAAAAGCATCCCCTAACAAGTTTTTTTCTATGAGTCTTGTTAGCTCTTCAACAGTTGATAGATAGACTTTTTCAACAGAGTTGTTTTCTAAAACAGCGATGATAGAGTTATCATCTAAAAGTGCGACAAATTTTATGTTCTCTTCAAATTTAACGAAGTCATCCAAAACCACTTTTTGCTCTTGAGTGTCTAAAAGTGCCAACTTATTTGATTCACCTACTAAGATAGCATAGGATGAATTTTGAATCGGAATGATATCTGATATATTGCCTATTGGGCTAGAGATTGTTTTTGTACTTTTGTATTTATTTAGATCATGAAAGTAGATATTCGCATCAATACTCGCAGAGATTAAGAGCTCATCAGAGATTAATTTTAAAGTATTTACACGAACACGAGCAGATTGAATTGTTTGTTTGTGTGTTAGTGAATGAAGTTTTATAATAGTTATAGCACCACCATACCCACTACATGCTACATATTTTTCATTTGAATCGATAGCCCCTACATAGTTTTTTCCAATAACACGTTTGCCAATAGGGTTGTTAAAAGGGAAAGAACAAAGGCGTGATAGGCTTGATTTACCATCATATCTATACTGTACAACACGCCCATTTGTTGTACCCGTAATGAGATATGGAGAGTTTTGAACAAAATGTAGAGTTGTAATATCCCCTGTATAGCTGATAATAGTTTGTAAAACCATTTTTGATTTTGTATTGATAATATAAATGGTTTTTCCATTAGCGATAGCAACAAGATCAAGAGACTTATGAAAACAAATAGCTGTAGTTTGGGTTGAGAGATATTCTAAAGAGAGATTGCCAAGAGTTTTGCAAGTAAGTGTGGAAAAAGACTTTATAATCTTATGTTGCAAGGCATAAATAATTTCATTGTTATTTACTTTTTCAAACGCAATTATTTTTCCACGTGAGCGAAAACACTCCTCTTTTTTTACCATTTTTAAACTTCTTCAACCCATTAATTATGGGTTGATTATACATACTAATGACTTAATAAATCTTTTTGAGTAGCAACTGTGGAGAGATTCTATTGTTAAACTCATTTTTTGCAATTGTATAGCTACAAGTTATTTTTCGATCATCTGGCATTTCAAAAACTGTTTTAAAGGCGATAAGTTCTATAGTCTTTCTTTGATGAGGGTATTGTCGTACTTCTATCTTAGAGTGTGCTTTGTCTGCACCTAAAAGTTTGATGCTCACAACTTCTGCATCTTGAAGTAAAAAAGATGGGCGAATATTAGCCTCTCCAAAAGGCTCAAAATGTTCAAAAAGATCAAGTATCTCATCATCTATTTCATCAGTAGATAAGATACCATTTAAAGATTCATGGGGGAGAAAATCCTCTTTAGAAAGCTTGTTTGCACTAGCGTTAATTGCATCTCTAAAGAGTGCTATATTTTCTGCTTTTAATCCTAGTCCAGCCGCCATTTTATGTCCGCCAAACTTTGTTAACAAGTGTTCATTTTCTTTTATAAGCTCATAAATATCGACATTTCCTATGCTTCTAGCACTCCCTTTTGCCTCATCATCGCTGATACTAAGCACTATAGTTGGTTTTGAAAATTTATCTACAAGTCTTGATGCAACAATACCAACAACTCCCTCATGCCACTTCTCTCCTGCAATTACGATGATATTTTCGTCCCCTTTGACTTGTTCAAAAGCTATTTGTGTTGTTTGGAGTTCTGTTTCTTTTCTAAGCTCATTAAGTTTGCCAAGAAGTTCAAAGTAATGATACGCTTTATTTACATCAACTGCTGTGTAAAAGTTTAGAGCAATAGAAGCATCTTCAAGACGACCTGCAGAGTTTATACGTGGAGCAATCATAAAGCCTATATCTTCAGAGTTTATTTGTGATTTGTTTAAAAAGTCTCGAATGATTATAGAAGATGGTCGAGGAGAATACATCATATATTTAAGCCCCTCTTTTACAATAGTTCTATTAATGTCAATTAACGGCATAACATCTGCAATTATAGCAATTGCCAAAATATCTAAAAATTGTTTCATATCAATGTCAAGTGACAACTCTTTTTTTACTAGCGCTAAAATAAGCCATGCTACTTGTGCCCCACAAATCTCTTTAAATGGGTAATGACATTCTGGGAGTTTTGGATCAACTATAGCGTATGCATCTGGAAGGTTCTCAGAGGGTGTATGGTGATCTGTAATGATAAGATCGATCCCTCTTTCTTTGCAAATTTCTGCCGCTTCAACAGCTGTGATTCCATTGTCGACTGTTATGACAAGATCGGCTTCAATTCGCTCTAATATCTTTGGACTTACTCCATAACCATCTGTAAATCTATTTGGGATTATCGCTTCAATCGGATAAGGGATTTGTCTGAAAAAATCTACAACGATAGCAGTAGAACTTACACCATCAACATCATAATCCCCAACTAACACAATCTTTTGGTTTGTTTTGATTGCGTTAGCTATCCTTTTTGCTGCCTTTTCTCCATTTAAAAGAAGTGCTGGATTGGGAATTTGTGAAAGTTTTTTGTCCTCTGATTCAAATCTGCGTGAGAGCAGATTATAGAGGTCTTGTTTGGTTAAAAGTTTGTTACTCTGATTTAAGAGCTGCATCAACAAACGCTAAAATTGAAGGATTTGGAGTTTGAAGACGAGATGTGAACTCTGGATGGAACTGTACACCTAAGAACCATTGATGCCCTTTGATCTCAACAGCTTCAATAAGTCCATTTGATTCTCCAGTTACAATCATCCCCGCTGATTCAAGTTGCTCTCTAAAAGCTGGATTTGCTTCATATCTATGGCGGTGTCTCTCATAAATAGTTTTTGCACCATGATATGCTTTTTGGATGAGTGAACCATCTTTTGTATCACAAGGGTACTCTCCAAGACGCAGTGTGCCTCCCATTGGTGATTTGTGTGTACGAAGTTGTGTGTCACCACTTTGATCGAGGAAGTTATCAATGAGATAGATCATCGGGTAAGGTGTTTCTTCATCAAATTCTACAGAGTTTGCACCCTCTAAGCCCAATACATTTCTAGCATATTCAACAAGTGTTAGTTGCATTCCAAGACAGATTCCAAGATATGGAACATTATTTACACGAGCGTACTCAATAGCTTGAATTTTACCCTCAACACCACGGCTGCCAAAGCCACCTGCTACCAATACACCATCACAATCAGCTAGTAGTGTTTCAGCACTTTTTTCCTCTATCTCTTCAGAGTCAACCCAAACAATCTCAACACGACTATCAAGGTGTGCTCCAGCATGAATTAGAGCCTCAATTAAAGACTTATATGATTCTTTTAGTGCTAAATATTTTCCAACAAAACCGATAACAACTTTCCCTTTTGGCTGTACGATTTTCTTAACAAGGTCATCCCACTCTTCCATATCTGGTTCAAGTTCGCCAAGTTCTAACTCTTTTGCAATCGGTTTTAAGATATTTTGTCTTAAGAAGCTCATTGGTACATCATAGATAGATGCAGCATCAAGTGCTTCAATAACGCTATCTGCATGTACATCACAGCTCATTGCCAGTTTCTTTTTAAATGTTTTAGGAAGAGCATTTTCACTGCGCGCTATAATCATTTGTGGAGTGATACCGATACGACGTAACTCTTGTACAGAGTGTTGTGTTGGTTTTGATTTTAGCTCACCAGCAGCTTTGATGTAAGGAATGAGTGTTACATGGATAAAAAATGTACCCGCAACCTCTTCATCGTGTTTCATTTGACGGATAGCTTCCATAAACGGAAGACCTTCAATATCTCCAACAGTTCCACCAAGCTCAACTACTAAGATATCATGCCCTTCACCAGCAGCTTTTATACGGCTAACAATCTCACCTACAATGTGAGGAATAACTTGGATAGTTTGCCCTAGATATCCACCTGCACGTTCACGCTCAATTACACTTGAATATACTTGTCCCGTAGTAAAGTTTGAAGTTTTTAGGTAAGAAGTATCTAAAAATCTTTCATAGTTTCCAATGTCAAGGTCAGTCTCTGCCCCATCTTTTGTAACAAATACTTCCCCATGTTCTAGTGGAGACATTGTTCCAGGGTCAACATTGATATATGGATCGATTTTTAACATCCCCACTTTTTTACCAGCGTGTTTTAAAAGTGTACCAATACTAGCTGCAGTGATCCCCTTTCCAAGCGAACTTAAAACCCCACCGGTAACGAAAATGTACTTAGTCATATAAAAATCTCCACATATTTATTAATATAAGCGTGATTATATACTATAATCACTTATTAAATTATGAAAGTAATCATAGGTTAAGAAAAAGGTTTAAATGGAAAATACACTTATTTATATCATTATCGCTTTGGGGATATCGATAGTTGTAAATATACTATTGAAAAAGATAGGTATCTCCCAAATTATCGGTTATATTTTAACAGGGACTATAATTGTTTATGCTTTTGATCTTAGAGATGCAGGTCATTCGCATGAGTTAGAGATGGTTGGCGAATTTGGTATAGTATTTTTGATGTTTACAATAGGACTTGAAATCTCTTTAGCAAAAATGAACACTTTAAGACAAGAGATTTTTGGTAATGGTTTATTACAAGTTGGAGTGACCTCTATAGTTTTTTATCTCCTTGGGCATTATCTTTTTGGACTCGATTCTATACCATCACTTATGATTGCACTCGCATTTTCTCTCTCCTCTACAGCAGTAGTGCTTAGTTATCTAAAAAGCTCAAAAGAGATACACAGACCTTATGGGCAAAAAGCAACAGGTATATTGATATTTCAAGATATTGCAGTTATCCCGATTTTAATTTTGATTGGGTTTTTAACAACTGAAGGGGATGAAAGTGTGGCAACTATTCTTTGGCACACTTTTTCAAGTGCCATCGTTGTTGTAGGGCTTTTGTTTATAGTTGGAAAGAGGGTTGTATCATGGCTACTTCATTTCTCAGCATCATCAGAGCTGGATGAGCTTTTTATGGGAAGTGTTCTTTTTATAGTAGTTGGTGCTTCACTTTTTGCAGCACTAATGGGTTTTACCTATTCGCTAGGTGCCTTTGTTGTAGGGATGATTATAGCTGAGACAAAGTATCACCATAAAGTTGAAGCGGATATCGCACCATTTAAAGATATTTTACTTGGAACTTTTTTTATTACAGTTGGGATGAAAATCGATCTTGGTTTTTTCTTTGAGCATATAACATCCATTATTTTAGTGTTTGTAGTTGTATTTATTTTAAAGACTATTATTACATTTCTTGTACTTAAACTCTCATCTACAACTTCAAAATCTCTAAAAACAGCACTCTCTATCTCGCAAGTGGGTGAATTCTCTTTTGTTATTTTTGCGTTAGCAACAAATGGAGGATTATTGGATGAGCAATTGTCTATGTTCTTGGTTTTAATAGTGATCTTTTCGATGATGATTACACCATTTTTTATCTCTAAAATCAGCCCATTTGTGAATAGTTTTGTAAAAGATAAAGTAATCCAAACTGACTTCTCAACAATGTCGCAAAAAGAAAATCATGTCATTGTTTGTGGGTATGGAGTCGTTGGAAAGTTTGTAGCACAACATCTTGATGAGATGGGAGTTGATTTTGCAGTGATTGACAACTCAAATAAAAATGTTATTAAAGCACTTAAACATGGCTGGGATGCATACTTAGGGGATGCTTCTAAAGTTTCGATTTTAGATGCATTACATATAGAAAAAGCAGCAGCTATTATTGTTACACTTGATAATGTTGAGAAAAAGTACAATATTTGTGAAGCAGTGTTGAAGCATTCAAAAGATGCAAATGTTATTGTAAAAACGACTTCTTTACGAGAACAAGCGAAACTTTCACATCTCCCTACTATAACATCTATAGTTGATGGAAAAGTTGAGGTTGCTCGTGTATTAGTTGAGCGGATGCTGACGTGTCAGTTAAAAGTGAAGTAGGGAAACTTTTTTAGTTTCCACGACTTCCTGGTTTGATAGCTTCACTACCATCTTTACAAAGTGGGCAGCTATCAGGGGAATACATCTCAAATGTAAAATCTGCTAATGCAAAAAATGGGATATCTTGAGGAAGTTTACAGTTTGGTTTTGTTGCAACATCACTGTTTTCTCTATGACAAAAACCACGGTTTGCTAAAGCTGCTACACCTACGATCTCTCCACCAAGCTCTTTTACAACTGCTGCAGCTTCCATAGCTGAACCACCAGTTGTAATGATATCTTCACACATAAGCACTTTTTCACCCTTGCTGACTTCAAAACCACGACGGATAGACATCTCACCATTCACACGTTCTGCAAAAATGTAACGAACATCTAACGCTTGTGCTAAAGCATATCCAGCTATAAGACCACCAAGTGCTGGGGCACATACTGTATCGATCTCTAAACCACTCGCTTTTATTTGCGTAGCTAACTCAGTTGCTAACATCGTTGCAGTTTTAGGATCTTCTAAAACTTTTGCAGATTGAAGATAAAACTGTGAATGGTTTCCAGAACTAAGTTTAAAGTGTCCCTCTAAAAGAGCATTCGCATCCATATATATCTGTTTAATATCCATTATACTTTTAATATCTCCGCCTCTTTGTCTTTTAAGATTTGATCGATCTCAGCTACATATTTATCTGTAAATTTTTGGATGTTATCTTGAGCAGATTTAGAATCATCCGAAGTGATCTCTTTATCTTTTTCAAGTTTTTTTACTTTATCGTTAGCATCACGTCTGTCATTTCTAACTGAGACTTTTGCTTTTTCACCCATCCCTTTCATCTGTTTAACAGCTTCTTGACGTTGTTCAACTGTCATTGGAGGGAAGAAAAGTTTGATTTGCTCACCGTCATTATTTGGGTTTACACCGATGTTCGCAGCTGCAATAGCAGATTCAATATCACCTAAAAGATTTTTTTCCCAAGGGTTGATGACAATAGTTGTTGCATCTGTTGCAATTACAGAACCAACTTGATCAAGTGGGGTTGGAGTTCCATAATAGTTGATTTTCACATTGTCCAAAACAGATGTATTAACTTTACCTGTTCTAAGTGTTTTAAACTCTTTTAACATGTGTTCGATACTTGCTTTCATCTTACTTTGGCAAGTGTCAAAAATCTCGTTTGTCATAATGTTCTCCTTATTTTGTAGTGTTTGTTTCAACTTTAACTGCTGGGGCAGCTACGGCAGTGTTTTCTACAACTTCATCTACAACTGAAGATTCAGCTGCTTTTGAATACATATATCCTAAAGCGATAGTGTTTACAACGAAAAGAAAACCTATAATAAATGTTGTTTTCGCCAAGAAACTATTTGGACCTTTAGCACCAAAAACAGAGTCATTTGAACCGCTATATGCACCAAGACCAATGCTAGAGCTTTTTTGTAGTAAAACAGCAATCACCAAGATAAGTACTAAAAATGCTTGTACAATAAGTAAAAGACTAGTTGTCATAATATAATTTCCTAAATTAAAAGTGGCGAATTATAGCGAAAAAAAGCCATATTATCAAATTGAGGGTATAATTGCACTATATTTACTCAAAGGATTTGATATGAGAAATTTAAAAATTGTTTTAACGTTACTACCAGTTATTGTTATCTTGATGATTTTTTCTATCAATCCAAAACCTACACAACTCTCTTCAAAACCACTTATAACAACGAGTAATTTTGCTATTTATGATGTTATAAAACATATTGGTAAAGATAAGATAGAAGTTGTAGATATCATGCCTTTTGGTGTTGATCCACATAGTTTTGAACCAACGCCAAAACAGGTTGTACAACTTGAAAAAAGTCAGTTGTTTTTCTTTAGTGGAGATGTTTTAGAACCATGGGCAGATCATTTGGCATTGAATGCTAAAGGGATAGATGTTAGTAAATATGTATCTTTGATAAAATTTGATGATTCGGATGCAGATGAAGAGCATATAGATTACGATGAGGATGAACACCATCACCATCATCACGGAGCGTATGACCCACATTATTGGCTAGATGTTGATAATATGAAGCATATTGCACAACTTGTTACAGAAAAATTAATTACACTTGATTCAAAAAACAAACATTTTTTTGAAGAGAATCAAAAAGCATACAATAAAAGTTTAGATGAGATAGATACACTTTACAAACAAAATCTTTTGACATGCAAAAAAGATACGATAGTTGTAACGCATAACGCTTTTTCTTATTTGGCACAGCGTTATGATTTTCATGTGGATTCTTTGACAGGCCTTTCAACAGAGGCTCAACCAAGTGCTGATGATGTAAAACGCATTTTAAAAGAGATACAAGATAAAGATATCAAAACAGTCTTTTTTGAAAACTTTGTAAATAGTAAAACAATTAAAACAGTTGCAAATGATTTAGGCTTAGAAACTATCGATACTTTACAACCACTTGGAAATATTACAGGTGCAGAGGCGACATTAAAACTTACTTACATAGATATAATGAAGATCAATTTGGAAAAGATTGCTAGGGCAATGCAGTGCAATTAAAATTTAAAGTACCTATCTTTAATGTGCAAAACCTTTGTTTTGAGGTGATGGGGCAAAAAATTTTAAACCATATCAATTTTAATATTTTTGGTGGAGAGTATATCGCAATTATTGGTCCAAATGGGGGAGGAAAAACTACACTCATTAGACTTTTATTAGGGCTTGAAAAACCAACATCTGGTGTAATCAATATTTTTGGAAAAAAACAAAAAAAATTTAAAGAGTGGCATAAGATAGGTTATGTACCACAACGAGCATCACTCGTAGATCAAAATTTTCCAGCGACTGTCGAAGATATCGTGAAAATGGGAAGAGTTGCTAAAAGAGAAAATTTATTTATAAGTTCTAAAGAAGATGCAAAAGTTGTAGACGATGTGATGAAAAAGATGGATATTAGTCATCTTAAAGATAAAATGATTGGTACTTTATCTGGTGGACAAAGACAGCGTGTTATGATTGCACGTGCTCTAGCATCATCGCCAGAGATTTTAATTTTAGATGAACCAAATACAGGAGTAGACGTAAAATCACAACATAGATTTTATGAGTTACTTAGAAAACTAAACCGTGAAGATGGGATAACAATTTTATTTATAACACATGATGTTGGTGTTATCGTAGATGATATAGCGAGACTATTTACGATCAATCAAAAAGCGACTATTTGTAATAACCCAAAACAAGCACTCTCATGTGAAGAGATGAGTGAACTTTATGGGATTGAAGCACACTTGATTCATAATCACAAACATGAGCATTTGGGATAGAAATATGTTAGAGATGTTTGATTATGATTTTATGCAACGAGCTTTTGTAGCGGGTATTTTTATTGCCATCCTCGCTTCCATTGGTGGAACTTTTGTAGTACTTAAACGTTATTCACTCATTAGTGAAACATTAGCACATTCAGCGTTAGTTGGAGTGGCTGTTGGTTTGGTGGCTGGTTACAATCCTATGTGGGTAGCTGTTATAGTTTCAATCTTGTTTGCATGGCTGATCGAATATCTTAGAAGTAGTTTTTCGCTCTATTCTGATGCAGTTTTATCTATTATCCTCTCAGGAGCGTTAGCACTTGCTGTGATTATAGTCTCAGTAGGTGGATCGTTTAATAACTCTCTTTTTTCTTACCTATTTGGTTCTATCTTAGCAGTGACTACTCAAGATTTATACACAATCTTTATTTTTGGTTCATTCGCCCTTGGATTTTTAGTTCTTTTTTCAAAAGAGCTTTATTTTATAGCCTTTGATGAAGAGGTGGCAAAAACAAGTGGTATTAAGGTACAGCTTTTAAACTTTTTACTTGTGAGTGTTATTGCCATTATTATCGCTTTATCAATACGAGTAGTTGGGAGTTTACTTATTGGAGCATTGATGGTTATTCCTGCTGTTTCAGCATTACAATATAGAGTAGGATTTAAGTATACACTGCTACTTTCACTCGCTTTTGCAATCTCTAGTGTTATTTTTGGGATGATAATTTCATATAACTTTTCACTTCCTTCAGGAGCTACGATCGTTTTAAGTATCATCGCTATATTTGTGACCTCATTAGTAGTAAATAAACAATGAAAATAAACGAACAATTTTCAAAATATGCTAACCATTATGGGGTATACAATGTGATTCAAGAAAAAGTTGCACACAAACTACTTTCTCATGTAAAGGGAAAACCAAAAAATATTTTAGACCTTGGCTGTGGACGCGGTGCCGTTGTAGAAAAAATTGACTGGAAGTATGAGCGTTTCACAGGTGTAGATTTTGCCAAGGGGATGTTAGATTTACATCCTAAATCTAATATTATAGAGTGTATAGAGGGAGATTTTAATGATCCTATGCTTTATTCAAAACTTGGATCAAAACATTTTGATTATATAGTATCATCTTCAGCGCTTCAATGGGCGAAAGATTTAGATGCTGTGTTTGATAATATAGCTGCATTAAATACACCTGTATCTTTGGCTATTTTTACTTCAGGGACATTTGAAACCTTACATAAAACAGCATTGTTAGAGCCTATTTTACATTCAAAAGATGAGGTGTATGAGTTACAAAAAAAATATTTTGACCAAAATTTTGAAGTTGTAAGCTATAAGTTAGAATTTGAAGATACCAGAGAGATGTTTCAATATATCAAAAAAAGTGGTGTAAGTGGGTCAAGAAATGCACTTTCATACAAACAAACAAAAGCTTTAATGGATGAATATCCACTAAATTATTTAGAGTTTGAGGTAGTTTTTATTTATTCTTAGTCTAAGAGTATCTCTTTTTCAAGATTATATAGTTCATATCGTATTGTTTTGAACTTTTCACTATATTCTATATTTTCTAGCTTGTAAAGTTCTTCTAATACACGTGAAGATTCTTGTGCACGTTTGAAATTAGCAATGATGATATTTTCTAAATTAGTGCGTGTTTGTTCACTTAAAGTTGAAGGGCGTAGCACATCATTTATACTATCACGATGTTGGAGTAATTTTTTTGTATCCTCAGTAATTGCTAAATGTCTAAGAGATTTAAGTTTTTTTGCGAGATTTGTATTGTTGTCTTTATAGCGAAGAATATCTTCTACAACACGGATACCCTCTTTAAGACGGTTAAGGTTTGCATCAACCACCCGAAGAAGATCGGGTGAAAGATTATTAGTCGTCTCCACCAAATACACCAAATAACTGGAGTAATGCAGTAAAGATATTCAAAAAGTCAAGATAAAGTGCAATTGCACCATCAATAGGTGTTTGGTAAGCGCCTTGCATAATGTTTTGTGTATCAAAGATAACCAAAATACTAAATAAAACTACAACTACCCCACTGATTACGATGTGAAGCATTGGATTTCCAAGGAAAACATTTAAAATGGAAAAACCAATAATTACTAAAAGAGCAATCATCAAAGGTTTTCCATAACCTGTAAAATCTTTTGTCGTTTTAATAGCAAAGAAACTCATAGCACCAAAAACAACAGCAGTCATTGCAAAAGCATTTCCAATAATTGCAGCTCCTCCATTAAGTCCTAATGTATAAGAGAGTAAAGGTGCGAGTGTAATTCCTGTCATAAATACAAAACCAAACATGACTAGTAAATTAATACCAGGTTTGCCTTTTACAAACTGTAAAGCTATCAATAGCCCGATTTCTAAAAAGAAAAGAGGCCAAAACATTGCATGTATTGCCCCAGCTAATGGGATACCAACATATGCACCAACAGCACCAGCCATCATAGAAGCGGCAAATAGTTTGTAAGTTTGTTTTACAAAAGATACTATTTGTGTTTCATCACGATGAGTGCTTCCATAAGTGAAAGAGTTTTGTTCTCTAGCATAGTCACGATCATAAAGACCCATTTTCATTCCTTTATATATGAAATTGTATATTTTGAAAGAATTTTATAGTGAAAAGGTAAACAAGAAGCAACTATGATTATAAAAGAGCATATTTAAGAAGAAAAAATCCATCACTATTTATAACTAAAAGAAATTCTAAAAGAAACAAAACCAAAAGAATTTGTAAATTTGTCAAAAAAACTATTGACATTGAATCTAAATTCCCCTATAATTCCCGTCCACAAAACAAGTGAAGCGCTTTTTGCAGAGCAAAAATGTTTCTGAGCGAACGGAAGTGAGCGAGTAAAAAGAGATAATTGATCTTTAGAGTTTAAAGATTGATGCGATTGTTTTGAGATCATTGAAAACTAAGCAAGCGGAAGCTTGAATAATACAAAAAACAACAACCGTCTATTAACTTATAGTAGTTAGTAGATAACTTTAATAAAGCCAATGATTTTAAAATCTTGGGCAAAAGATTAAACAATTCAA
>NZ_JBNKRX010000023.1:0-358092 GCF_050296975.1 Sulfurimonas sp. | reverse complement strand
GTGATATGAAACTCATAGGCTTTATTTACTGCACTAAACCCCTCTACGTTATAAATGCTGAAACTCCCATCAACTATAAACTCATTCTCATTACTTTGGCTCCCTAGCAGTCTTAGGCGTCCTTGGGTCTCTTGGTTGATGTTTTTGCTTAGGTCTATAAGTTTCATAACTTTTCTCAATATATATTGTTTTTTTAAGTTATAAATAATATCCTAATAAAATTAATATTGCATTAAAAACTAATTATTTATGTTATTTTTTTCAATTAAATGCTAAAAATGTAAAATTGTATCGTTTGATGTAGGTATTTTTCTTTTATCTTAATTCGATATAATATCCTATAAATAAAATCCATATATAGATTGAAAAATTATAAAGAGCTGTTTATGAAAAAAATATTTTTACTTTTACTCGTACCTTTTAGCATTTTTGCACAAAGTTATCTTGTTTCAGACATCCCTCTTCCAAAAACATATGTACTTAATCTTGATCCATATGAATGTGATGAGGATTGTTTAGAGGAGTTTATAGAAAACGAGCAAATGTTCTCCTTTTTAGCACATGCACATACAAAACTTCCAAACAGAGAACTTGAAGAAACAAGAATGATAAATGCAGCAATCTTCAACATAGGTACTATGAATGTAACTGGAAAGTTCCAAATCGCTCTTTTACTCCCGTATAAACGTATAGGTAAATATGCTACATCTACGACAAATACTGTATTTGCTTATCTAATGACAAAAAGTACACCATTTAGTATGAAAAGTTATAAGATTGAAGATGAATCTTATGATACCATTCAAACAGCCCTTGAACAGATAGAAGATGATGGTATCACCTATGTCATTGCTCCACTTACAAAAGAGGGAGTTGATAATATCATCAACATCGATCCAGAGATAAATATCTACTTTCCAACTATTAATAAAAAAGATGTAGAACTAGACTCAACATATCTTAGTTTTGGTGGTATTGATTATGCAGCACAAAGTGATAGACTGCTTAAAGAAGCAATCTCTCCACTTGTTATATTTTCAGATACATCTGCAACAGGAAAAAAACTCGCTCTTTATCAAGAAGATAGTTTTTTACACCCTATCATAGAAGGTTTTGAACCAAGTGCATTTTCTGAAGATCATGAGGTACAAGTCCCTCATCAAGAGGATGAAGAGCCTAAAAAAGTTTTCAAGTATTATATCTCCACACAAACAACTAACCTAGAAAACCATTTAAAAGAGAATGAAAATATTATCGAGGGGTCATTTTTTATCAACACACCTATCATTAAAACAGGGATGATAATGTCACAGCTCACATTGTATGATACAAATGCCACAAACGTACTCTCTACGCAGATCAACTACAGCCCTCTTCTGCTTTCTATGACACAGTATAAAGATAGAGAAAATATGATTATTGCAAACTCGATTACAAAACAAGACAATATGCAAGTGGAGATGAATTCACTTATCGGTAATGATATCAAATATGACTGGATTAATTACTCTACAATTGTTGGAGTGGATTACTTCTACTCTTTAACAACTGGAGAAGCAAGAGTATATGACCTGATGATGGAAGAGCAACAAATTATCTACGATATAGAGCTTTTAAGACCAATGCTTACACGATTTGCCAAGTATATTCCACAACAACCTAAAGAATTAGAAGAGAGTGAGGATTAACTCTTTAGTCTTTTGGTCTATCTTTTTAACAGCACCTTCAAATGAAGTATGCACAAGTAATATCTCTAATTCAAAGAGTTTTTCATCCTCTTTGTAAATACCCTGTTTTAGTGTAAATGAAGCCGCTTTCATCTCTACTAGCTGGGTTTTAATCTCTAAAATGTCTCCAAGTTTTGCACTTTTAAAATAGTCTGCTACTATCCTACGCGCCACAAAATGCCCATCATCTAAAACAGGTACCATCCCCTTATCAAAAAATGCCTGACTTCTCGCTCTTTCACAAAAGTTAAGATAGTTGGAATGATAAACTATCCCACCTGTATCTGTATCTTCATAATAAACTCTTATTTTCACCGTTATCCCCCTATTTTTAGAACTTTTGGAATGTTAAATTATTCACTGTGCCCAAGTTGTTTGTAAACTCTTCTTGCATTACTGTCACTACTTGCTCCATAATTATTTCTCCTTTTCAGATTGCTAGTGTATCTTTTAGTTTTTGTATAGCTTCATCTCTTTTGTTTTTTTGCATTTTCTCAAGGTTGAGCATTTTCCACTTTACAGATGGAAGTTCTTCAATATTTTCAAAAGGAAGCAAACGCCAGTCTGGGTTTCCCTCTTTAAAACCCATCAAAAAATCACGATGATTTTGGGTGAGTTTAGAACGAATTGTGCTAATTAGCTCAACTCTGGTTGCTTCTAAAACTTCCAATTGCATTGGAACTATGGGCATCCCGACAAACTGTTCAGCATAGATCCTCTCTATGTCTATCAAGTTTGGTTGCAGTAGTTTTGATATAGGCTGATTGCTACTGATAAGATAAACTATAAAAACATCCATAAGAGTATCGCTTATCCCTTCATTGTCAAGCAGTCCTCGTACATCAAAAAAATCTCTTGGATGTTGTCTATCAAGTGCAGCACAGAGTTTTCCAGCATACAAATCATCCAAGTGAACTACGCTAGTCTCTGCAAAACCAAACTCCTCTTCCACTCTTGCCGATACACTGAGTACACTTGGCTCCCTTACCGTTCCTCTAGTCACTGGTGAAGCTTCTATTTTGATGCGGACACCATTTTTCTCAACTTGAAGTTTAGAAAGTATCCCGTCTCCTTGTTGATCTAGCCTATGTACTTTTGTACCTCGTATTGACGACTCAATTGAGCGAGCAATTCTTTCAAACGACTCAGCAATGTTTTGAAGGCTCGTTTGTCGATCTTCTACAGGTAGATACATAAGGTCTATATCTACTGAAAGTCTTGGCATATCTCTTACAAACATATTGATAGCCGTACCGCCTTTAAGAGCAAAGCACTCCTCACTTGATACATAAGGCAATACTTCTAAGAGTAGTTGTACTTGTTTATAATAGATAGAATTTTTATCTAGCATGGTACTCCTTTGGTACTGTTATTAAAAACTCATTGTCAAAGACACCGTTTTTTACGACCTGCATCCTGCCCGTTCCGAGTTCTAAGCCTTCTTTTTTTACATGCTTTGCCCAAGGATGGTTAAAGTAACTTGTCAAAAAAAGAAACAAGCGTTTGACTCTTATATTTTCACACATAGTTAAAAGTTCATTGATCAAAGATGGACGCAGTGTCGTAAGTCCCTCAAATATCTCTGCCGCAAACTCAAAACTTAGTCCATCTGGCTTTACTTGATAGAGAAGCTCCATGATAGCTCTCTCAGGAGAGGAAACTACCATCTTCCAATCTTTTATATTAGATGGGATACTTTTCAGACCTACTTTCTCAAAATAGGGTTTTTTAATCACATTAAACTTTTGTTCAAGCTCTATGTTTTTAAACCATGCTGGAAGTTTTTGAGTACCGTACAAATATATAGTTTGTGAGTTGTTCAGTGGAAGATAATGAGCATAACCTTGAAGATTGAGTGATGTTACGCTACCTATGTGAAATGGCTCATGGCTAAGTTTTTGCAGTCCTAAAACAGCACCCTGCCAAGATGGCTTCGCATCGCCTCTTATATATGAGCCTCTTGAGGTTTTTTGGAGCCAACCGCTTTTGGTGTACTGATAAAGCAGTTGCATAGAGTATCCTTGCTCTGCAAGCCAAGAAGCTGGAGCCACAACTGACTCTGGTAACATTTGATATAGTTGTTTTATTTTTATATCATTTTGTAAATTCATAATTTATATTTTATCTATTTTTAAAAACAAAAGCAAGAGAATTGTTTCTGTTTTTTAGATTTTTATAAAATATTAATTTATAAAAATAGATATTTTATAAACAAACTAAAAAAACTCTCTCAAAGAGTCTCTAAACGGTTTGTGATATGTTGCAAAAAGTGCTGCAACCATCATAATCAATATTGCCAAAGCACTACTGCTTTCCCCCTTATACAAAGCAAAAACAAACAGTGCAAAGAGTAAAGCTAAAAATGGCATACAAATTTCCTAAACGAAGTAATTTAATACTCAAAATATCAATTAGTAAATATTATAACACTATTCCTTAACATAATAAACAGTATCGCCAATAGCCAATGTAAATTTCCAACCGTTTTTAATAGCTTCTTGTTTTAACCAAGTTTTTGGTTGATCAAAATTATCACTCTTGCAAGCCCCTAAATAGTTTGGAAATCTATTTGACTCAAGACATCTCATAACTTTTTGAGAATTTTTTACCTTTTTAAAAGTCACATAAAATGAATGATCAGTAATGGCAATCCAACCATCTTGTAAGATGTCTGTAACCTCAAAGATCTTATTTGTTGGCTTGCATTTTACATATTCAAAAGTCGTAGTAGATGTTTCACAATTGATCGTATCACCTAACTCGTAAGCTGATAACTGTTCAGTTCCAAAAAAACATATCAACAACAGCGAAAATAGTTTACTTTTTGACACTACCATTTTCCACTCATCGAACAGGACATGCCAGAATAGTACATACGAGCATTTAACATTTCAGCAGCATTGCCTCTTTTATCTGGCTTGAACCAAGAAAATACAAACGGCATCCATACGACTATATGTGCAAAAGTATTGTCACTTATGCTTTTGATAAACTCTACCATGGCATTGTAATCTTCTATGATCCAGTAGCCTGCCAAAATCGCTAATAACATAACCAATAAAGTTAAATAGCTAACAATCAATCTTGCTATTACATGCGCAAAATACTCTGCCATTTTTTGCTCCTGATATATTTGTTTTATAGATTTATTATAAAAGGATTTAGCTTAAAAAATATTTCACTATAGGGAATTTTATTAATTTATGTGATTCTATATAATCAAGTAAAAATGTTACAGGACTTTTTACATAGAAAATTTACAGGAAATCTCACAAGAAGAGATACAAGAACTGCACCGCAAAATAGCTAATAATGTTAAAGGGATACGCAAACAAAAAAATATATCCCAGTTAAATTTAGCTCATTCTATCGGTCATAAAACTGTAAGTACAATCGCAAAGATTGAAGCTGGGCATGAAAACAAACACTACAACATAGAACAACTCTATAAAATCGCTAATGTTCTTCAAGTAGATATTAGAGATTTTTTTATACTCTCAAAATAATTTAGTCCGTCGCTATTCACTGTCGTTCATAATAAGCGTGATTTCGTCCTTGAAAAAGGACAAAAAGAAGTATTTATATACTTGATTTTATCCCCTAAAATAAAATGCTTACTAAACCAATACTAAAAAATCCCTATATTAAGGACTTTCTAGCATGGTGTCAGAAAAAATCGTTACTAGGTTGAGCTTTTCATCTCTTTTAATTATCTTGTGACTTTAAAAGGGAAACGATATTCTCAAATTCTATAAGATCATCCTCTTTGATTTTGAATTTTTCTGTAATTAGTGCATAAGCGTATGCATCAAAAATATTAAACTCTGGATACCTTTCTTGCAAATCATTTAAGCGAACATTTTCATAAGCTCGTTTGATCTTTTTTTTGTTTTTATCGTTGTATTTATCGAAATGATAGATGGCTGCTCGTTTGATATTTTCATCGTAATTTTCATAAATAGTTTTTACAAACCTTAGCAAAAAAGAGCGATGAATTACATAGCCATTTTGAAGTTTCAAATTGTACGCTTTTTTGAGCCAAGTATCTACGATCTTCTCAAGTCTTGACTTTGTTTTCTCTGAACGGATACCAACCATCTTATCCATAGTGGAGATGATCTCAGTAATTTCTGGTTCACCTTGTGTAATATCCCAAATAATACCTGTTACGGCATTGATCGGCTTATCTTTTATGATATATCTTCTCTTAAAATTTTCATCAGTCAGCTTATCGTAAAGATATTGAAAAGCATCCCTTGAATATGGATATATATCTAATAATGAAGATTTTTCTTTTGATTTGATTTTAGGCATTTTTTCTCCTTACTAACCTTTATTTGATAGGACAAAATCGCTATCTATAAAGAGTATAGTTGAAAATATATGCCAATTCTAGAGTTAAATTTTTATTGATACATAGTGATATGCAGTGACACAGTAAATATTATTCTATGTTTCAAAAAGGTACAACCATTATAAATAGTTTAACTTTAACTCACTTTTCATTTGCTCACAAAAAAGTAATGCAATTTGATATGGATACTTTTTGAATAAATTAAAATTTTTATTTTTTACAACTTGGATTTTGTTTACATTTTGCATATTATATTCGTCTAAAATTGCTTCAACTTTTTCTGTTGTCAAGGAAGGCGAATTAATAACATCATGTGTATTTCCAAACTTTGATTTTTTAATTAAAAATATTTTTCTATCATAGCCACTAATATATGACTTAAAAAGAGGTGTATCTTTTGTAACAAATTGCCCTATTCCAAAATCTGCTTGAATTTTTTCAAATCTTTTTCGTGGACTTGATATAAAATGTAAACTAATACTATATAAAAATATGTCCCAACTTATATTATGAGTTCGTTGTATTATATTATCATATGTCATTTTTTTATCATATTTAAAAAAGTCACTATAAATGTGATTATTATCAAAATATCTATATGCAAACTCTAGTAAATGCTTAAAGACTCTACCTTTCATAACCATCGAATCGTATAAATTATTTAGTTTATTTTCAATCGAGATATTTTTCCAGTTTTCGATTACTATCTTAATTACAAAACCAAATATAAGATAGTAATCTGCTAACACCTGATTAATATCTACTTCTTTATAGTTTTCATCAAAATAATATTTAATCGTGTTTTCATTTATAATTTGAGTCTGTAATTGTAGATTATATTTATGTTTATCGATAAAATGTGTAAAGTAGGATTTTCGATCTTCTACAAGCATATCAACAGTTTGAAATCCATGCGATTGAATTCTTTTGACATCAATTAAAACTTCTCCTGTACTGCTAAATATTTCTTTGTTTAAGTGGTTAATGACATCTAACTTATAAATCTTTTCAAAGGTCATATTAGGCTTAAAATTACGATGATGTGGATTTACATAATCTTCCAAAACATATAACAGATAATTTAAATCAAGACCATATTTAATTTGTGTATCAACAAAATCATTTTGAATTTTTTTATCAAAAAACCTAACAAACATATTTACAGCTTGGTTGTCTAAGAATATTGTATGATCTACATAAGGTTCTTTTTTGAAGTGTTCTGAAATATATAAAAGGTTTTTATAATCTGCGAATGGATTTACCAAATAAATTTCTTTACCATCTTTTGTAAAGCTATCAAAATATTTTTTTGTATGAATTTGTCCAATAATTGATTTATAAAAATTTGAATGTTCTAATTCATTAGTACCAATCAACAGAGAGTAATTTTTAATGAAATCATATTTAATTTTATATTTATTATACATATCAACATATGCTATGTCATCACCTATAATCATTGCTTCGTATAACATTTCTGTTAAAACATCTTTTTCATACATCTCAACACCTATATAAATTATTCAATTAGCTATAAAACTTAACGAACTTGCAAAACTTGCAAAACATAATTACTTTTATTTAAACCAGTAATTAATTCTTCCAGACTTCAATTCCAGCCCAAAATACTGGATGAATATTTTTATTTTTCTTTATGAACTCTCTAATTGAAATATTTAAAGCCTCTTCTATATTGCTATTAACTTCTAATATTTTTTCAAATATTTTTAATGATGGCTCCAAAAACACATCCCATCTACATAAAATTGCACTATTGATATCTTTTGAAAGAACACTACTGATTATTGTATTGCTTGTTTCATGCTCACCAACTGACAATGAACCTCCACTACAACTTAAAAAAGCTACACATTCCAGTCCATCAACAAATTTAAAATCATCTATAGTATAAGTTTTTTTCTCACCCTCGATAGATAAGGCACCTGTTAATATATTTTGATTGCTTCCTTGAATACCATGACTGATAATTAAAAGTGAATTTGTTTTATTGCTTCCCATCGTGCTGGTTATACTGGGAAAACTATCTTCAAAGTTTTCAATATTTTTTTGGCTTCTTGTTTGACTTCCACTAATCCATTGATTTGCTTTAATAAATTGTGAATCAGATTTTTTTCCCAGATTTGCAATACTAAACACACTTGTCGTATTTGATTTTTTATCAAAAAAATAGTGTCTATTTGTCAAATTAACAATAGAATCAACTTCCTCAACTAACCACTTATCAGACAAGCGAATCAAACTGGAAGAAATAAAAGGCAAAGACAAGTCATGATTTATATAAATTTTTTTATATGTATTGCTCGTTACATATGCCAGTAAAGGCTCAAAATAGTGCAAAGATAATTTATTATATGACTCTTCTACCTCTTTTATATCATATTGTGTGCTTATAGTAAAAGTTTGAATTTGATGAGCTAAATTGTCAAGATCTTCTTTATAGAATGGAACCTTACTATTGATAAAACCAAAATCAATAAAGTCATTTGTAATAACTAAATAACATATAAATATTTTTGTATCAATATATTGATAATATATTTCATCCATTTTCATTTTAGATTGAATTATCGTTATCGGCACTTCTTCATAAAATGAATCATTCATATAAACAGGATGTTTTTCTTCCAAAATTTTTCTTAGTTCAGCATACTGTTTACTTTTTTCTTTATACTCTTCACTTAAAAAAGCTTCTTTAAAATTTTTAACACTATATTGTGAAAGCTCCTCAATCAATTGCAAATACTCTTTTTCAATTTTTTCTAATTCTTCGGTTACTTTTGCACCTGATTTATTAATCTTTTTTTCTTTTTGGGTTCTCAATGATAAATAATCAAATCCATTTAAAATATTTTGAATTATTTTGAATTTTTCAATGTCATTTGAATATATTTGACCTTTAAACAAAACAATATTTATTCTCAAATAAAGTTCGTATATCATTCTGTTTTCATCTGATATAAAAGCTCTTTCATAAGTATTTTTTAGTTTTTTTCTTTTCTCTTCCATATCCTGAATAGAAATAGTCAGAAGTTTTAATGATGTTTTCCACCGTTCTACTGGCGAATATTTGTTATTCGAATCCATAAAAATCAATTCAGCAAACCAGTTTAATAGCTTAGCTCTTTGATCTTTTCTCATTACAAGCGCATATATAATATTTTCTATATTGTCCATTATCAAATCAAAATCAATATGTAACTGTTCTGATTTTGCAGTCGCAAGTATATAGTGATAAAAATCTAAAGCCCATTGAGGGTTATATTCTTGCGTATTATAAATTTTATATCCAAGTAAACTATAAATAGCATTCCAATCTTCTTTAGCAATATACTCATAAACTTGATTTTGATTTGCATTTTGGGGCGTTAATCTTTTAAAAAAGTGGATAAAAAAATCAAACTCATCATTAGAAAATAAATGTTTATTATTTTGAATCCAGATATTAAGAATTCCCAGACCATCTTCAAGAAATGGAATAATTTCTTCTGTTTCTATAAAATGTTCTATTGTACTGACTATACAAGTTATACCTTCAATTTCTTTGCCGTTTTTATATTGTGCGACACCCCATGAAAGTGTTCCAAGTAGTCTTGCTATTTTTGATTCTTCTTGATTATTAATTCTATTAGCAAAATACCATAATGTTATTGAGTGATTATTTGCAAGTTGCATTTCTCCAATGTGAATAAAGAAATTAGCTATATAATATCGAAGCCATATTTCTTCCAATTTATTTTCAGCTTGAGCAATAAAAGATTCTGATGCTTCTTTTATCGTTTGTATTTGCTCATATGATAAAGAAAGACTTTTATACATAGTAGCCATTTTGATTAATTCATTATCCTTAAATCGATTTACCATTATAGATTTGTCAACATCATTAATATCAATTTTACAATCTATACTTTGTAGAATATTGATGATTTTTTTACTTAAATACTTTTTCCAAGTCTGTTGATTTTGTGAATTATCAATAAAATCTTGCCAAGTTAAATAGCCCTTATCATCATGTGTAAGAATTAATAAACTATTAAATAGTTCATTTACTCTCATTCTTGGAAGTCTATCTGGATATTTTCTTTGGTATCCAATCTTAATTATTTTGTTTGCATGTCCATGATTACTAAGTAATTTCATACGATATTTTGCAGCATCTACAGAATGTGTATTGCTACATATTTTCAAAACATTTTTAAAATAGTAATAAGCTTTATAAGGACTATTATAAACTTCAAACCATATTCTTCCTATTCTATAACTTTTTTCAATATCTAAATATTTATCATTATAATCTACTAATCTACTTAAAATTTGTTGTTCTGCTATATGACCATTTATTGGTTTACCTTTTTCAATTTTAAGAATTTCAGATAATAATAGATGATATGGTTCATTTGTCAGATTAAAAAGCTTATTTCTATATTCTATCGCAGTATCAAAAGTTTCTTCTTTTGTAAAATAATTAGCACATATTTCTAGTGCTTTTATATCTTTTAAATCTACTTCCAGAACTTGTTCATATATTTCTTCAAACTTTCCTAACTTTATTGCCGTGTTTAGAAAAAGAGTATTCAAGCCAATGGTTAAAGGATTTTCTAAAAATATTAAATTAACAATAATATAAGCTTCATGGTATTTTTCAGCAAAATAATATAAATCCGCTAATTGTTTTTTTTCACTGTTATGAAGTATTTCAAAGTTTTCTTTCAAAAACTCAATAGCCTTATTTTGAAGGCCATGCTGTAGCCATATCATCACCTGTAAATTTATAATTGAATGTTCATCTAGTACGGTTTTATATTTTTCCAATACTGTTAATGCTTCTTTATATGTTGCATTTTCTAGTACTTTAAAGATATCTTTTTGTATGTCTTTAGAATCATCATTTTCATATTTAATACTAAGTATTTCGATATCGTATTCTTCTAATTCAGTTGTTATTCTTTCGCTAAGAGCTATATTTGCTTGAAGTAAAAAAAGAAAATGAAAATTATACTCTTCATACAAATTTTCTATAAATGAAATGAGTTGCGTAGAGTCTATATTTTCATAAGAATGATAATTAACGAGTTTTGTTCCACTTTTTATTTGAAAATTGCTTTCAGCGGTATTTAAAAATATTTTTTCAAGACCTAATATAAACACTATACTCTCTTCTTTTAAAGCTGATAGTTTTAATTTTATTTCGTCAATATTTTTTGTTTTTGGCAAATAATAATTGAAACTCTTAAAGTTATGATCCTTAGCCAATTGTTCTAATGTAGAAATATTTAAATTATCTCTTTCAAAGTTTATCAGTTCCACATGATAATTTTTAGCATCTTTCAGCAGATTAAAAATAAGTTTTTCTGATATACTTGTGGCATTTAATATTAATGTTTTCATAAATTTTATTTTATTCACTTTAATTCTTTATATATTAAATTGTTGTTTTTTATTATAGCTAATATTGATGTTAAGACATGTAAATTAATTTTGTCTATAAAACGGATTAAATAAAACAGTTTGTATGCCCATGATATTTATTTTTTATATGCTTAATTTAGAATTGAATAAGGTTTAAAAGTTATCTGAAAAAAAACTGAAAAAACATCAAAACAAATTGCCACAAACTCTGCCCAAACTGTGCCTCAAGTTTTACATTTTTTCGCTAAAAATGGAAATTATAATGTGCAGACATCCCCATTTTTAAGTATTTTATTTAAAAATTAAAGCCTACTTTATAATCGTAATAAACCCTAATTTGCATAAATTTTTACCTTTATAATTTTTCTTCTGTTACTGACACAATCTTATAACCTAGTTTACTATTATTATTTATAAGATTATATTTTAACGTTTTGTTTAGACGTGAGATAAGGGTGCGTAGTGTACTTTTATTTTTTTCATTCTCATACAAATAGTCCAAGAGTTCATCATGGGGTACGGTTCTATTGATATTTTTACACAGATACTCTACAAGTTCTAAACTTTTGAGACCTATCTCCACCTCTTTATGATTCAACTGTAAGTTTTTATTTATAAAATCATAATAAAATCCACCTGCAAGTTTAATTCCTCTTTCTTGTTTAGAAGTTACATCTTTTTTCTGTTTCAATGCCATCTCAAGCGTAGTGATAATCTGCTTCTCTTTATAAGGTTTTATAAGGTAGTTTACCGCTCCTGCATCTAAAGCATACTCAATCATCTCTTCATCTGAATGAGCCGTTAGAAAAATGATCTTGGTATCGATAGATGTCGATATTTTAAGGGCTGCTTCACTTCCACTAATGTTATCTTTAAGCATGATATCCATAAAAATCACATCTGGTTTTAGACTCAAAGCACTTTTGATTGCATCTGCACCTTTGTCACAAATACCCAAAACCTCATAGCCGTTTATCTCCAATATCTCTTTAAAAAACTCTGCAGGAATTTTTTCATCTTCAACTATAAGAATAGTGGCTTTTTTATCCATGTTTTTGTATCCTTATCTCATATTTGAGTCCACTACTCCCATCCACACTTAAACTAGCTTCCATTTGTTGCACCATCATATCTATAAGTTTCAATCCTAAACTTTTCCCTGATTTTAAATTAGTAGTGTCTATATGACTTGTAGCACTATCTTCATACTTATATAGGTAACTATCTTTTTCATCTTTAAATGTTATATGTATTTTAGCACTATCATTCTCACAAGAGTATTTAATAGAGTTGAGTAAAAGCTCATTTGTGATAATCCCAATTTTAAGCACATCTTCAAAGGGCAATAAAAGTTTTTCTCCATCTATCTCAAAACCGATCTCTTTATCAGACATATCTAAAACAAAAGATGAGAGTTGATGTAGATATGTATTGATGTCGATTTTTTCAAAATTATTGTGTTTGTAAAGTGTTTCATGTACGATAGCTATAGAGTCTATACGTAGGCGATTTTTTTGAAAAACATCTTTTATCACTTCATCAGTTTCTCGAAGCATTTGTAAGCCAAGCATAGATGAGATGATATTGAGATTGTTTTTTACCCTATGATGCACCTCTTTTAAAAGCATCTCTTTTTGTTTATCTGCTGCTTGAAGCTTACTGTATGAGTTCTCTATAGAGAGATGGTAAAAAACACCAAATAAGATAATCATCAACGAAGCCATTGCAGTGGCTGTTAAAATCGCTGGATTATGTAAAATTTCATTTTGAGGATATATATAAAATCCATACATATAAATTGCAACCACTATACATTGATGTATAAAGGTATACACTAAAGAACGCTTCAAAGAAAATAGTAAAAAATACCCAAGTGGAACTATAGAGTGAAATATAGAGATATTATATGAGTTACTTACAAGTAAAGCATAGGTTGTCAGTGTCGCAATAATGACAATCCCATACACAGCGATAGTAATGTTAAGTGTATATTTGTAGTGGATGACACTTATGACAGTCAAAGCAATAAAAAACACTTCCACATACGCATCTACATAGTTTTGTATCAAAAAATCCAAAACCATTGCTAACGTCATAACAAATAAAAAACTTACATAAAAACCAATTAAAAAAACTTCTCTTTTATCTAAGTTATAAAGTTTAGTTTGAAATAGCTTATAAAGATTCATAGCTAATTATACAAAATTTTTTTCAAAACAGATGTAACGTTTATGAGACACTAGAGTGACTTTCATGTAGCACGAGCATGAGATAATGGTAGATATTAAAAAAGGAGAATATCGTGAAAAGATGTGGTTATGTAGGAGTTTTATTGGCTCTTGGTTTTGGTTTAAGTGCGTGTGGTGGTGGTGGCGGAGGTAGTACTCCTTCTGTAGCAACCACAACAGGTATTTTTATAGACTCTAATGTGAGTGGGTTGAGCTATAGTTGTTCATCTGGGAAAACTGGACTTACCAATGAAATAGGTGAATACAGTTGCCCTAACGATGGTAATGTAACATTTTTTATTGGAACACTTGAACTAGGAACATCTCCAGTTGCAGATACTATAACCCCTTATAATCTACAAAGTGAAAATCCAACAACACTGATCAATATACTTCAAGTACTACAAACACTAGATAATGATGGCAATACTTCAAATGGTATAGAGATTACTGAGAGTTCACGCAATCTTTTTGATGGGTTTAGCAGAGAGATTGATGCTATAGATTTTGATACAGTTGCTTTACATACCATAGGAAGTGCACTTGTAACTCCAAGTAGTGCTTTGGCACATTTTAATGAATCACTTGCGCAAAATGGTAAAAAGCAGGTTGGTTTTCAAAGTTCTTTAATAAATGAAGATACAGGTGGAGATGGTAGTATAGATGTTGTTATTATCAAGACATTTAATGATGACGGCAATCTACTTACACAAAGTGGTTATACTAATAATTTAGATGGTGTTCTTCTTTTTCATTATAGTTTTACATATGATGCTAATGAAAATGTGCTCTCTCAAAGTTATGATGACACTGGAGATGGAATTATAAATAGAACTATCACTTATACACATGATACTAATGGCAATACACTTTCTATAAGTTATGATTCTGATGGTGATGGATTAGCAAACACTAATCAATATTATACATATGATATTTATGGCAATGTATTAAGTTATAGTAATGATGATAATGGTGATGACACAATAGATGAAATCACATCTTACATATATGATACAAATGGGAAAAAGATTATAAATAGCCTTGATACAAATGTAGATGGGGTGGCAGACAGTATTACAACATACACATATGATGCTAATGATAATATACTAACAAAGAGATACGACACCGATGCTGATGAAACTATAGATGCGATTCAAACATACACGTATGATGCAAATGGAAATATGTTAACAGATAGTTATGACAATGGTGCCGATGGAACTGGAGGAAACCTTTATACATATACATACATATATGATAGTAATGGAAATATGCTTACGAAAGTTTATGATGGCTTCTTTGGACACAATGTTAAGATTTATACATATGATAGTAATGGAAATAAACTCACGTATGATTATGACAAAAATGCAAATGGCATAGTTGATAGCTCAGAAACATATATGTATGATATAAATGGAAATAGATTGAGTACAAGATATGATAACGATGCAGATGGAGTAGTTGATAGAGAAATGACATATGAATACCATTTTGGTCTTATTCCACAAACATAGAATTAAGTTTTATAATTGAGGTTTAAAAGTTTTCACTTTTTAAACCTCTAATATGGGTAGCAAGTGCTTTCATTTGCAGTTCATTAAGTCTTCCACTAAAGTTTGGCATAGTTCCAATCACCCCTTTTTTCCCATTTGTAAGAACTGTTGCAACAAATTCATCACTGTATTCATAAAGATTTGGTGCTACTAAAGAGATACCCTTACCACTATCATCATGGCACGATGCACACACTTCCCATGATGTTGGTTTCTCCCCTTTCATTCCACCAGCTATATATGTAGCAACAATTTCAGCTTCTTTTTCATCTAAAAGACCTGCTGGCATTCCAGATGGATAGAGTGTTTTAAAATTATTTGATCCATGTTTTATCACATCTAAGATAGATTTTTTAGCTATCCTTTTTGTATGGTTTTGAGCTTTTCCATTATTTCCCTGCCCGTTCATACCATGACACGATGAACAATATACAAAATAAATAGACTTTCCAGTTTCTTCTAACTCCTCTTGCGGAGTTTCTTCTGTAACTAATGATATCTTTTTATCATATAGATTGTACTCATCTACTGTAATAGCTGAGATTACTCTATATCCTAACATCAACACCATAAACATCATTAAACCAATTATAAACTTCATAAGTGATCCTTTTTTTATCAAACTATATCTCTTTGTGATTATTTTTTATGTGATGTAGATCACATACGAAAAATATGAATTGTACTACTATGACAACTGTAAAAAAGGAGAAATATTATGAAAACTATTTTATGGATACTACTAACAACCTCTTTATTTGCAATGGATGATTTTGAGTTGATGACCCTTGCATATAAACACAACCTTAAACCTGTTCCAAACGATCTTGAATCGTTACGAGTTGAGCTTAAAATGACTCAAGAAGAGCTCTCGAAAGAGAAGATTATTTTAGGAAAAAAATTATTTTTTGAAAAAGAGCTCTCTTTAGGAAAAGATATTAGCTGTGCGACTTGTCATAGTTTTAACAAAGGTGGAGCTGATGCTAGGCAAACAGCCATAGGTCATCTTGGACAAAAAAATCCTTTTCATTTAAATACACCTACTGTTTTAAATTCTGTATTTTCAAAATACTATTTTTGGAATGGTAGAAGTACAACTTTGGCAGATCAAGCCAAAGGTCCACTACAAGCATCTTTTGAGATGGCTATTACACCAGAGTTAGCCCAAATAAGAATAGCAAATAAAAAAGAGTATGTAAATCTGTTTCAAAGTGCTTACGGAAGTAGTGATATAACTTTTGAAAAGATCGCAGATGCTTTATCTTCGTATGAGAAAACTTTACTTACACGTGGACGGTATGATGATTATTTACTTGGTTATGCAAATGCATTAGCTCAAAGTGAGAAAGAAGGATTAGAGTTATTTATAACAAAAGGTTGTGTAGGTTGTCATAATGGCAGAGGTCTTGGAGGGGAAGTGATGAGAAAGTTTCCTTTAGTTTATCATAAAGCTTGGAGTATGGATACTCCAAAAAATGTACAAAAACTTTTCGCAGATGGTTACTTAGATAAAAATGAAAAGGGAAGATGTACAGATTGTCATAGTGATAATTCCCGTAAAGTAAAAGATGAACTACTTACTAAAATAGCTTTTCCATTTGAAAACAAAGGGGAATTTTTAGGGGCAAATGATAAAAAATATTTCCGAGTACCATTACTTAGAAATGTTGTAAGAACAAAACCGTACTTTCATAATGGAAGTGTAGAGAAACTAGAAGATGCTATAAAAATCATGGGGATTCATCAGCTAAGAATAAACTTGGATGATAAAGAGATTCAAAAGATAATCAGCTTTTTAAAAGCCGTAGATGGTGAGGTTGTAAACTTTATAAAATAGTTATACAACCTCGTGAAAGTTTTAGATCACCGGCACGCTCTAGCTTTTTTAGGTTTCTACTAATCGCTTCACGAGAAACTCCTAAAATAGCAGCTATTTTTTCGTGTGTTATTTTTATTTGGTTTTTTCCTTGAACATATAACCAATTGAGTAGTCGTTGATCTAATTGATCAAACTTTATAGATTTAATTAAATCGAGTACTATCTGAAGTCTTTGACCACAGAGTTCAATTTTAAAATTTCTATAACTCTGGGAATTATTAAGTAACCACATAATGCTCTCTCGCGGGATCAACCACCCTTCGATCGACTCATCAACCACTGCTGAAGCTAAGGTTTGTGTTTGAGTGATAGTGCTAAAAGTATTGACTAAACATTGTTCACCGGCAGATATATAATAAAGTGTAACTTCTCCATTGCCAATACTCTCTGGGGTTATATACACTTTCACTTTTCCACGTTTTAAAAATAAAATATCTTGATTAGTATCGCCCTCGAAGTAAAGTTGAGAGCCAATAGGTAAAGAGATATATTTTGAACTCTCTTTTATCTTTTCTTTCTCTTCTTGCTTGAGATCATTAAAAAACTCATATTCAAATAGATCCATCATAAACTCCTCTTGATATTTTACACTATTGGCATTGATAAATACACTTGGGTGATTTAGAATCACTAAATGTCAAAAGATAAGTTTAAAATAAATAGTCCAAAACATATGTGATCTAGATCACATTAATATAGTTGTTTCTTTAATGGGTAATTCAAATTTTGCTACAAAATTTTTCTTAAGGGATGCCACAGATTTAAAATATATAATTCACTTATAATTTTTATAATACAGGAAAATAAATGAATAGATTTATTACATTTTTAATCGCCACCTCTTTTAGTATAAATGCTTTTGCTTACGATCAAACACAAGCAAAAGCATTAGAAAAATTTTACGCACATATGACTCAAGAAGCTTTTGCAAAATCTAAACTCAATATTGAAGCGGATGAAGTTATGCAGATGATTCGTGAAAATAAAGATTTTATTTTACTAGATATACGTACAGAGGGTGAAATGTCTGTAGTTGCTCTACAAACACCTAATGCAATCAAACTGCCTCTAAATAAACTTTTTGAAGCAAAAAACTTGGATAAACTTCCAACTGATAAACCAATTGTAGTTGTTTGTCATTCGGGTTCTCGTGCACTTTTAGCATCTATAGAACTCAAAAAGATAGGTTTTAAAAATATTCGTCTTTTAAAAGGTGGATTAGCAGCTTTATCTGTAGCAGACAATGTAAAAAATGCACCTCTAAAATAGGTGCTATACTTCAATGGGCATCGCCCATTGATTAGTAAAGATGTTCCCTTTTAAAGTACTCTTGTGGTACTTTACAAAGTGGACACGCTTTTGGCGGTTTTTTCCCACGGTGGACATGCCCACACACTTCACATACCCAGTACTCGTCCTCATCACTGTCAAAAAAGCCCTCTTCTTCTAACACTTTTTTTAGTTCAGTATATTCACGTTCATGTTCCACTTCAACTTTTGCAATCGCTTTTAAAAGACGTGCAATATCTTTATGCCCCTCCTCTTCTGCAATAGCTGCAAAGTTTGGATACATCTCAGTATGTTCATAGTTTTCACCGGCTATCGCAGTATCGAGATTTTTCAGCGTTTCATGCATCTCTATTCCATACATAAGTTTGTTGTACGCTTGGAACTCTGCTTTTGCATGGTATTTTTCATTCATCGCAGCTTCAGCAAAATGATCAGCTATAGCATGCCACCCTGCTTCACGTGCCAATTCACCAAAAAACTCATATTTGTTTCTTGCTTGAGATTCACCTGCAAATGCTTTCATAAGGTTTACAGCTGTTAAATTTTCAGTGATGCAATCCATATGCTTTCCACAACATACAAGTGTTCCACCACCTACATGTTGTACCTCTACTTCGTTTCCACAAACGCTACATTTATATGTCTCATACTGTTTCATGCTTTTACCTTTATGATTTAAATTTTTTACAGTATAGACCTTTCGCTCTTAAAAACTTATAAGCTAGATTTCCAACCACCACCTAAAGCTTTGTAAAATGTTGCTTCTTCAATGAGCAGTTCAGACTTTGTTGTAACATATGCAAGTTTCGCATTGAGCAGTAAACTTTGTGCTATTAAAAGGTCTAGGTAACTCGTAGTTCCAACAGAGAACTTTTTGTTTGCCACATCATAAGCTTCTTGGTAAGCAGCGACTTGTTGCTCCATGGCATCTTTTTTAGATTGAATCGCTTTAATCGATTGCAGTGAATCAAACACCTCTTTATAAGCATTTTTTACCGCTTTATCGTATGAGATGAGTGCTGCTTTTTGTTCTGCCGTGCTTACATCAACTGCTGCGCTTATTCTTCCAAAATCTAAAAGTGGCATATATAAACTAGGACCAATCCCCCATACTTGAGAGTTAGACTCTGTTATGTTGCTAAGTTTTTGACTCTGTATTCCATAACTCCCAGTTATAGAGATATTTGGGAAGTATGCAGCCTTAGCAACACCGATAAGTGCAGTTGCAGCTTTTAAATTTTCCTCAGCTATCTTAATATCTGGGCGATTTTCCAAGAGATTTGTCGGTAAAGATGTTGGTATCTCTATAAACTCTGGCAATTGTGTATGAGTATCTATATTACTCTCAAATATCTCTTTAGGTGAGCGTCCAAGTAAAATAACCAGTGAACTTTGTAGTTTTACTTTAGATGCTTTTATCCCCTCTATTGTTGTTTTAACAGATGCAACCTCTGCTTTAGCCTGAGCTAATATAAGTGAATCAATTACACCGTATTTATACTGTTTTTCTCTATATTCTAAAGTCTCTTCATAATTTTTGAGATTCTCTTTTGCTATTGTTAGTTGCTCCTCAACAGCAACAAGATTAAAATAATACGTTGCTACATCAGTAATCAAAGAGATACGCAAAGTCTCTTTATTTGCATCTACTGCTAAAAAATTTGCCATATTTGCATCTCTTTGATTAAGGCTTTTACCCCAAAAATCTATCTCATACGCTGCAGATACACTCATGCTATAGTCGTTGTAAAGTCCACCAAAAAAACCAGGGTATGCATTTGTACTTCTTTTTTGTCTCATAGCAGCAGCATTAAGATCAAACTCTGGATACAAGTTTGCATCACTGATGTCATACTGAGCACGTGCTTTTTGCACATTTGCAACTGCAAGTTTTAGATCATCATTATTTTTTAATGCTTCTTGGATGAGCAAGTTTAGTTTTTCATCATTAAAACCTTTAAACCAATCTGCATTAACATTCACTTCTTGCTTAGCTACTGGGAGTTCTAATTCAGGTTTTTGATACTCTGGTGCCATCGAACACGCTGAAAAAAGTAAAACAGAAACACTTAAAGCTAAAAATATTTTAGTTTTCATCTACACTCCCTTTATTAAAAAATTTATTTTTCATTTTCATAATCAAATAGTAAAAAAGCGGTACAAAAAAGATACCTATCATTGTAAGCGCTAACATTCCACCTACAACAGTTGTTCCAATAATATGACGTGAATTTGCTCCAGCACCAATACTTAAAGCAAGTGGAATACTTCCCATAATAAATGCAAATGATGTCATTACAATTGGTCTAAAACGCACCTTTGCACCCTCTATCGTTGCATCTAAAAGTGAATATCCAGCTTTTAAACGCTGCATTGCAAATTCTACCATTAAAATAGCATTTTTTGCAGAAAGCCCAACAAGAGTAATAAGTCCAACTTGAAAATAAATATCACTCTCTAGTCCTCTAAGCCACAACGCTAAAACTGCTCCAAAAAATGCAAAAGGTACAGCTAAAATAACCGCAAATGGAATACTCCAACTCTCATATAAAGCTGCAAGAATTAAAAATACAAAGATAATCGCATACACAAACGCCATATTGCCACTTCCTTGCAGTTTTTTCTCTTGGTATGATGTTCCGGCCCAACTAATAGTATAACCATCAGGTAATACATTTTTCGATACCTCTTCGATCGCTTTAAGTGCATCTCCTGAGCTAAACCCTGGTTTGGCCATCCCTGAGATTTGTGCAGAGTCAAACATATTAAAGCGCTGGATAATACTTGGTCCAACTATACGTTTAATATCAACAACTTCACTAATAGGGATAAGTGCACCACCAATTGCTTTTACAAAAACATTTTGATAGCTCTCTAATCCCTCTCTGTACTTACCAGAAGATTGAATATTTACATGATATGTACGCCCAAAAAGGTTAAAATCATTCACATATTTACGCCCAAATGTCGCTTGTAATGTTGTATATACATCAGAAACACTCACACCAAGTGCTTTTGCTTTTTCCTCATCTACTGTTATCATGTACTGAGGTACGTTTGTATTGAGTGTAGTTCTTACACCCATAAGTTCAGGTCGTGCATTGGCTTGTTTTATAATCTCTTGCACATATCCATTCATTTGTGTAAGGTCTGAGCCTGTTCTATCTTGTACATACATCTCAAAACCACCTGTTGTACTCATCCCGCGAATTGGTGGCGGTGTTACAACAAATAAAAATGCCTCTTTATTTTGAGAAAAGATTCCCATATACTTTCCAGCTATTGCTGAAGCTGCAGATGCTGGGTCTGTTCTCTCACTCCAGTCTGTTAGATGCACAAACGAGATTGCTGAATCTGTTTTATACGCAAAAGTAGTAATATCAAGCCCTGAAAGCCCTGCTGCTTTTGTTACCTGTGGATCAGCTAAAAGTTGTGCATTTACCTCATCGGTTACCACTTTTGTACGTTGCAGAGATGTCCCTGGCATCATCGCTTGAATAATCATAACAACACCTTGATCTTCCCCTGGGACTAGTCCAGTTGGAAGTCGCATCATTAGCGAATATGCAGCACCGATCATAACAAAAAATAGAAATATATTAAACATACCAAAGCGAATTACACGTTGTACATTCACTGAGAAACTCTGGGTTGCTTTTGCAAAAAACTGATTAAACTTACGAATTGGCCAAAACGGCGTTGGCTCTTCATGTTTTAAAAAGAGTGCACATAACGATGGCGTTAGTGTTAAAGCGATGATACCAGAGATCGTAACAGAAATAACAATAGTAATTGCAAACTGCTGATACAGCTTTCCACTAAAACCACCCATAAATGCAGCTGGAATAAATACCGCTGAGAGCACAAGTACGATTGCAATTACAGGTCCTGTAATCTCTTGCATCGCTTTTGTTGTTGCCTCTTTTACACTTATATGTGTATTTTCTTTTAAAATACGTTCAACATTTTCAATAACAACAATCGCATCATCAACAACCAAACCAATCGCTAACGTTAAACCAAAAAGTGTAAGCAAGTTGATCGAAAATCCAAGTGCATAAAACCCTGCAAATGTCCCAATAATAGAAACTGGAATAGCTAATACTGGAATAATTGTCGCTCTAAAATTTCCTAAAAACAGATAGATAATAAATACAACTAATAAGATTGAAAGCCCTAATGTAAAAAGTACCTCTTCGATCGACTGCTCAACAAATTCTGTTGGGTCATACGGTACACTCACTTTTACATCCTCTGGGAAGCTTTTTGATAACTCCTCCATCGTTTTATCAAGTGCTGCTGAAACCTCTAAAGCATTAGCTCCTGGTGCTAAGAACACACCAACTGGCATCATAGGCTCTTTATTGTAAGTCGCTTGAAAATAGTATGACTCAGACCCAAGCTCAACATTTGCTATATCTTTAAGTCTCAGTGATGAACCATCACTATTTGATTTTAAGATGATGTTTGAAAAATCCTCAGCACTTTGTAATCTCCCTTGAGCACGAACTGTATATGTGTACACAGGATGAGAGTTAATAGGTTCTTGTCCTAATTGTCCCGCTGCATATTGGTTGTTTTGGCTTTGAATTGCACTTACAACATCTGTGATAGTTAAGTTGTAGTTTGCCAATTTATCTGGGTCAATCCACACACGCATAGCATAATCTTTACTACCAAATATATATGCATCTCCAACCCCTGGTATACGTTTGATATCATCTAAAACATTTACAAGAACAAAGTTTGATAAGTAGATCGTGTCATGTTTTTTCCCCTCTGAGGTAAAAGCTAAAACTTTTAACATATCTGGGGAGCGTTTTCTAACACTAATACCTTGATCTCGTACAGCTTGAGGAAGCTTAGACACTGCAAGTTGTACACGGTTATTTACATCTACATTTGCTTGGTCTGGATCAGTTCCGATTTTAAATAAAACACTTACGCTCACCGTACCACTTGGGGATGCAGTGGATGTCATATAGATCATATTATCAACACCATTGATCGCTTCTTCTAACGGTGCTGCAACTGTTTTTGAGAGTGTATCCGCATCTGCACCTGGATAGACCGCTTGAACATTGATCTGTACAGGTACTACACTTGGATATGCTTGAACTGGTAATGATTTTATAGATATAAAACCAGCAATAATTATCACTATAGATAAAACTGCTGAGAATATAGGTCTATTTATAAAAAACTTAGAAAACATTATTTTTCCTGAGCATTAATTGTTTTGTCTATTGTCACAGGTGAATTTGGTTTGATTCTAAAGAAATTGTTTACAATAACTACATCTTTAGGCGCTACACCTTGAACAATAAATTTATCTCCAGAAGCTTCAATAATTTTTACAGGTCTAATTGCTACTTTTCCATCAACTACTACAAATACAATAGTACCTAGTGGGTTTTGCAGGACTGCTTTTTGTGGAACTGAAATTACATTATTTGAAACTACACCTACGATTTTAATTTTTGCAAATTCTCCAGCAATAAGTTTTGCATCTGGATTTTTAAAGATTGCACGTGCTTTAAGTGTTGATGTAGCACTATCTACATGAGAAGCAACATAATCAATTTGTCCTTCTTGCTCATACTCTTTGCCATCAACAATAAGTACAGCTTTTAGTTTTGCATCTTGTAAGTCTTTAAAGCTTCCATATTTTAAAGCATATTTTTCTTTAATATTATTGATATTTGGAATTGAGAACTCAGCATATATTGGATCAAGTTGTGTTATCTTTACAAGTGGAGTGCCAATAGTTACATAATCCCCTATATCAATTAGTTTTATACCAGCAACACCATTAATAGTTGATTTTACATCTGTATAATCCAAATTTACTTGCACTTTATCTAGCTCAGCTTGAGCTACATTGACATTTGCTTTAGCACTTACATATGCGAAATATACTGTGTCTTTATCTTGCTCACTGATCGCTTTTTCTTCGTAAAGCCCTTTTGCTCTTTCCCAATCTTTTTGAGCTTTATCCAATGTAGCTTCAGCAACACTTAGATTTGCTTTTTTAGCTGCTACATCAGCTGCATAAATTGTTGGTTCAATCTTGTACATCGGTGAACCTTTTGAAAGCTTTGTACCCTCAGTGTAGAGTTGTTTCTCTAACACTCCAGATACACGTGCTGTAATTGTCACCTCTTTTAAAGATTGTATACGTGCAGGATACTCAAGTGAAACAGGAGCTTGTTTTACCTCTTTTACAATATATACATCCACTTTTGGAGCTGCAGGAGCTTGTTGTTGTTCTTGTGCAAACAATGCACTACTAAATAATAAAGTTGTTATCAAAGATAGTTTTATAAAACCTTTTGACATTATTTTTCTCCTAATTCTAATTCTATATTTTGACTCTGGGACAAGATAGTGTTTAAAACTTTAAAATATATCTCTATCTCACCATCACTTAACTTACTTTTTATAGCTTCATTATAACGGTGCCCTATCTCATTTGCACCCTCTAATACTTCCAAACCTTTTGGGGTCAAATAAACTCTATTTGCACGTTTATCTAAAAAACAACCCTTCCTTTTTAAGAGCCCTTTTTTGATAAGCGAATCGATTGAACGACCTACTGTTGTTTTATCTTTTCCAAGTATTTCAGCTATTTGCGTTTGTGTAACTTCACTGTCTTCATTTATTATCTTTAAAGTAGCAAACTGCTCAGCCGCTACTCCAAACCTTGGTTGAATTAACTTTGTAAAACTTGTTTTTAACGTCGTGGCTACCAAGTTTGTTTGATATCCTATGGAAGTTTTTAAGTTATAACACATTCCTTCTCCGCCTTATCCTATTTTTAAAATAGTAGCATATGCAACTTTAATTTAAATTGAAATAGTAGCATATGCTACCATTATGTAATTTTTAAAAAATAATTCGTTTAGCTATTGTCGCTATACCCTTTTTGAAACTGGGCACGTTTTGTAAGAGTTTGCACACTTTGAGTGATATCTTTACTTGCTATATGGTAGTGTTCATGGAGTTTTTCTAACGACTCATCTATTTTTGTAGAGAGGTTTTCACTGAGCTCATCTAAACTTTTTTTCATCTCTAAAACTTTTTTATCTTTCGTTTCTAGAAGCTCTGTAGAGATTGATGAGAGTTGTGACTGTGCTTTTACATAGTCTGATTTGATGGCTTCTATATCACTTACTAAAGACTCTACATCTTTATACACATTGTTAAACTCTACTTGTTTCATCTGAAAATCTGACATCTTATTTGCCATTAAACTCATCTGTTTAAGAAGCAATTCACTTTGTTGGCGTATACTAACAAGTGTTGCATCATCTTCATCCAGTGTTGTTTTAATCCCCTCAGAATGTGCTTTTAAAAGATTGATTTGATCTTCAAAAGATTTTGTTACACCTGAGAGTTGTGTAAGCGTATGTTTAATGATTGAGTTTGCTATCTCATATGAGATATCTTTAATCCCAGCTATACTCTGTTTTAGTTCATCTATATCTTGTTTAACATTAATCTTATTATTTTGAAGATTATCTTGCAATATTGTTTTTATATTATTGTAGTGGTCTTGTTCTGCAACACGTAAAATATCTATATGTTTATGTACCACTCCATCAAGTTCTGGGAGTTGTACTTCGCTAAAATATTTATACTCTTTTTTAACATCTGCAAGTGAGCTTTCAACATCACCAAACATATCCACAAACTTCATTTGGTTAGATTGTATCTTATCAAGTGCAGCAAGATCATTTTTAAACTTTTCTATGATCTCCTCTTGTGCTTTTCTATCCTCTTGACTAGAGAGTGTCATCCGTTTTTCTAGCTCTAATATAAAAGATTTTAACTGTGTTAATTCTGCTGCTAAAACTTTGACAAATTGCTCTTGATTTTTTGCAAGTTCTGATTGTTGTGTTTGATGCATAATATTCATCAAAATAAATAAAATAAGCGCTATTAAAAGAGGAAAAAGAGATTCACGAACAACAACAATCAGTTCATCATTTGCTGGATATGTTATAAAATGTAAAATTGTAGATATAAACCCTATGGCAATCATCAACGGAGCATAGTTTATTTTATTTGGCTGTTTTAAGATGTATACTTGACGCAGAAACAGTATAGCCATAAATCCAAAACTAATCAAAAAATCTGTAGAGAACATTGTAAGCCTCTTTTTTTTTGACTTATTCTATCATATTTTTTTATAAAACTATAGAAGTGATCTCTTTTGGAGTTTTTATTACCATATTATGTTCTGCAAAATCAGCAAATCCCCATGCTGCAAATATAGCGTCTATATTTGCATTAGTTGCTGCTTGCATATCTTTTGAGTTATCTCCAATCATCCACGCCTTATCTCTATTTTGTTCATACTTATAGTTTTGCAAGATATGATGTAACATTTCAGGATGTGGTTTTGATTTTTTAACCTTATCAGCACCTATAATGAGATCAAAAAGCTCTTTAACTCTTAAAGACTCTAACATCGTTTGTGCAAAAAGTGTAGGTGCATTTGTAGCTACTGATAGTTTTACATCATTTTTCTTGAGTGTATACAAAAGTTCCTCTACCCCATCATAAAGGTAGGGGTTTTGAGTACACTGCTCTTTATAATGTTTTTCAAAAATTACACGATCACGATCCTCGTAAAGTTCTGTGCCATAGAAAAGTTTAGCTAAATTTCTCTCATGCATATTGATAGCTTCAACAACAAATGCTTCACTTAATGGTGTAAGATTATGATTGAGTTCACGTACATAATTTATAGAAATAGTGATATCTTTTTTGGAATCTATTAAAGTCCCATCCATATCAAAAATTACAATCTTTTGCATCACTTCATTTTCTCATATATTTCAGTTAATGCTTCAACAAACAAGTCACTGTCATTTAAACATTTAGCAACCTTGTAATCTTCAAAACCTAACTCCTGGGCTATCTCTCTATATTCAATATCCAGCTCAAAATCTGTCTCAGAGTTATCAATTGTAAAAGCTATAGGGTATATGAGTACCTTTTTAGTTTTTAACGAATGCAGCTTATCTTCTAACGATGGCTCTAGCCATTTCATAGGTCCTACTTTTGACTGATATGCCAAATGCACTTCATGAAACTTCATTCCTTCATTTTGCATCATCTCTTGTAAAATCTCTACATGACTATTGACATGTTTTTCATACACATCTCCAGCATCGACTATCTTTTGAGGTAAACCATGTGCTGAGAAAATAATAGAAAACTCTTTATAATCAGCACCATTCATACTAAGTCTAATCTGCTCTAAAATCGCTCTATTATATTTCTCATTTTCAAAAAAATCTTTTATATCTTTTAGTTCAGCTTTACCACCAGCCTTTTTATAACTCTCTTCAAAGTCTTCTAAAGATGATTTTGTTGTAGTAGTTGAATACTGTGGATAGAGTGGAATCAAATAAATAGTGCCAATATCTTCTTCTTGTAGCCTTTCAATAACTTCGGGTGCAAACGGTGGTGTATAGCGCATTACAAAATCTACAATAACACTTTCACCCAATTTACTTTGCAGTTTCTCCACTAGATTTTGTGTATGTCCAACTATAGGTGACTTTCCACCAAGTTGTCTATATATCTCTTGGGATTTTTCAGTTCTTGTAAAAGTAATCATAGTTGCTATAAATTTTCGAAGCAGATTGCTTTTCATAGTCAAAATATTTTTATCATTAAACATATTGGTCAAAAACACTTCAACCTCGTTAAGGTTATTTGGACCACCCATATTAAGTAATAATACTGCGTCTTTTTTCATCTTCGTCCTACTCTATATACACTGCCAACCAAAGCACAACTTTTTTAGTTTTCAATACTTTATGCTCAGTATTTGCGGGGATAAATAAACTTTCCCCTTTAACAAGTTTATGAACTTTTCCATCTATCTGGAGTTTTGCACACCCTTGTAAAACTATAACCCATTCATCTTTTTCACTATAAAATATCTGTTCAGTTTTAAGTGTGTTACTCACAATTTTCGAGATTTTAACATTTTTATGTTCAAGTAAAGTTGTAAATTCTTCATTATCTAGTTTGGGTAAGGTATATTCAAAAAAGTTTTCACTCATCTTTTACGCGTAGGCTCACTTCATACATAAACTGCTGTAATGGTAGCATATCTTCGTAGATATTATAGAGTGTATCGATCAGATTTTCCCCATCTTCGATCAAATGAGGATCGAGAATAGCCGTCGTCGCCATCCCTTTATAAAGTGAGAGTTCAACATTATCCATTTCAGCATTAAACCCTCTTGGATAGCGTTTATACCCTTGCTCGATCACTTTATAGCCTTTAGCAGTAATGTTCTCTAAAATACCAGCTAACTTCGCTCTGTTTGCATCATCTTTTATACATTCACGATACGCATCTAACATAGGTTTTTCAAACCATCTCACCCCTACAGCAATGAGGAGTTCATCTGGGGAAAAGTGCATATAAAAAGCGGAGCTTTGCAATCTTTTTGCATTACCCTGCCAAAAAATGAACCCTATTCTATGTTTAATTGGAAGTTTATTTGCACCCATTCTACGTGTATCACGATAGATTCTAAAAAGTGATTGGTTAATCTTTGGAGCATAATTGATAGTTGGTTCTAGTGCCATAAGGTGTTCACCCATCTCCTCGACAAAAGCGCGAGATGGGTTTAAGATAAGCTCTGTGTACTCACTTTTATGAGCTTCAAACCACTCTTTATTGTTATTTTTACGAATAGCTTCTAAAAACGGGAGTGTTTTTTTACTAAAACCAGTAAACTCCACACAAATTCCTTATGCAATCTTTCTATTTCTAAATGCTAAAGCTATCACTATAAAGATGATTGCGTATGTAACTGGTACAAAGTCTGGGATTGGTACTGGATCACCTTTAGCGTATGAATGCATACCAGCTAAATAATAGTTTACTCCGAAATAAGTCATAATTACCGATGTAAACGCTAAGAGTGAGATCACACTATAATTAAACTCGTTGTAGATTGATTTGATAAATCTGAGGTGTACTACAACTGCATATACTAAGATAGTAACTAACGCCCAAGTCTCTTTTGGATCCCAACCCCAGTAACGTCCCCATGATTCATTTGCCCAAACACCGCCAAGGAAGTTCCCAACTGTAAGTGTTGCAAGTCCTATCATTAAACTCATCTCATTGATCGCATTTAACTCTTTAATTGATAAAGAAATTTGCTCTTTATTTGCTTCTGTTTTAAAGATAAACAGTAACAGTGTTATAAACCCAAGTAACGCACCAAGTCCCAAGAAACCATAAGAACCTGTAATCATAGAAACATGGATACTTAACCAGTATGAATTAAGAACTGGTACTAAGTTTGTAACTTGCGGGTTCATCCAGTTTAGGTGTGCTACAAATAAGATAAGACCTGTTAATATCGACGTAGATGCCAGGGTCATAGGTGAGCGTTTAGAGAATATAAATCCAGCTAAAACTGTTGCCCAACCGATATAGATCATAGACTCATACCCATCAGACCAAGGGGCATGACCTGAGATATACCAACGAAGTGCTAAACCAACAGTATGTGCTATAAAAAAGAGCACTAAAAGATAGAGTGAACCTTTAGTAACCATCTCTATTTTAAATTTTGGTTTGATGATTTTAACAAAACTCAGAATTAAAAGCACAAATCCCATCACTAAATAAAATGGAAATAATCTTTCAAAAATATTTGCATGGTTATAAAACATCTCAGCTTTAATTCTACTTTCACTAGGATACACTGCGGCACCAAATCTTTTTTGGAATTTCTCAATGTTAGCTAAAGCTTTATCTGCATCACTCCAATCACCACTTTCAGTTGCTTTATCTAGTGCAGTAAAGTAGTCATATGCTAATGTTTTTATCATAAAAGTGTGCTCTGGTGTTAAAGACTCTAAAGCTTCTATCGTAGCTAACCATTTGTTGTTTGCATCATCTGGCTTAGGCCAGATTTTTATAAGAGAACCTGTAAAAACCATATATACAACATTTACTTTTTCATCGATCTCTAGCGCTTTTTTATCTAACTTATTTCTATCTTTAGGTGCTTTTCTTGCCGCCTCATCAACTACTTGTGCTAGTTTATACCCACGCATATTTTCAGGATCAAAGAAAAACTGTGAAAATGAAACATATTTTGCATCTTTTGCTGCACCAATAATCTCATTAACTTTTGGATCACCCGTGCGAACAAGCTTAATATCTTTGTAAATATCTGGTCGAATCATCATTCCAAGTATAACTTGAGTTGGAATTAAAGACTGGGAACCCACTTCTAGATTTGCGCTTCTATGTACTTTTGCCAACACTTCAGTAGCCAATGTATCTAAAGGTTTCATACGCCCTTTAGAGTCTTGAACAATCAATTGTCCATATTTATCAGCATGTTCTTTATCAAATGAAAGTATCGTTTTTATAGCTGGGTCTACATCTGCTTTTAAATTAGTTGAAAAACCTACAATTAAAAATGTAGCTAAAATAGCAGGAATTACCTGACATTCAGCTGCTTTTTTTGCTTTGGCAGCTAATTTTGCAAATCTATTATGTTTTGAAAAGAGTGACCAAAACATCCCAAGAGCTAGTAAAAAATACCCTATATATGTTGGTAAAGTCCCTGGATCATGATTCACGGAAAGAACTGTTCCTTGCTCATCTCTATCATAAGATGCTTGAAAAAATCTATACCCTTTATAATCCAATATATGGTTCATGTAAATTCTATAGGGCATATCTACACCTGCATCTTTATCTAAAAGTTGTACCTCACTTGCGTATGAAGCGGGTGACATTGAACCAGGATAACGATCGAGTTGAAAATCTTTAAGTTTGATACTAAATGAAAGTGGTATCTCCTTTGCACCATATTGTACAGCTACATCTACACCATCAACTACAACGTGTTCTTTTACACCTTCTACGCCACTTTGTCCATAGAGTGTTACCTCTTTTGATTTATCGCCTACATTTACATTAAATTTAAGCATATCAATACCAGCCATTTTCGCTTTTGCATTTGGATCACTTACAACTTTTTTAACCGCTTTTGGTAGATACTCTCGTAATACAAAACTTCCCATCTCAGTGCTATAAAGTACTCTATCATCAAAAGCTTCAGCATCATTTGCAGCTAAATCACCTTTGGAACGATCAGCCATTTTAAAATAAGATAGTTTCATCTCATGGTTCATAAAAAGTTCACCATTGTTGATAAATATAAAAACTACAGGCTTATTAAAACTCTCACCACTTCCAAAGTCTAAAACAAAATTACCTGCATCATAGTAACTTCCCTCTGCAAGTGCAACTTTTTCACCTTGTCCACCACCACTAACCATAAGATTTAACATCGGTTTCCCATTTTCATCTGCAACTATTGATTCTATCGCATCTGGAACATACTCAATAAGTTTAACTTCTACATCTTTACCATCTACATTGAGATGAGAACTAAGGTTGTTTTGTTTTCTTTTTGAAAGATACACTTCTTGAGATGAGTTTACCTCTTTATCAGCAGATTTTACACTTACATCAAAATATGAAACTGAACTAAGTATAGAGTTTGATGTAAGACCTTCACGAATGTGCATAGACCCTTCATAACCTACAAAACGAGTGACTGCTGCACCAAATAAAATGACAAAAAAAGCTACATGAAAGATAAAAATTGGAGCTTTTTTCGCTGTAAACATTTTAAAATTGATAATATTTAAAAATAGATTAACAGCCAGAAGCCCCAAAAGTACTTCAAACCATGTCGCATTGTATATTTCAGCCTTAGCTGTCATAGTTCCATAATCATTTTCTACAATCGTTGCATAACCGATAGAAAATGCAAAGATTAACATCAAAACTGCCATGGTTTTCATGGAGCCAAGAAATGATAAAAGTTGTTTCATATTTTATCCTTGATTTAAAAGTTTTATTCTAATGAATTAAAGCTAATGAATGGTAGCAAAATAGCTTTTTTAAAGCCTATTCTGCCTTTTTAGGAGAGAAGTCTAAACCTTTTATAAGAATCTCTGTAGCATCTTCTTTTTTAGATTCTATTTGTTTCATAATTTCAACAGGTCTATCACGTTTAAAAAATTGTGTTTTTACAACTTTTCCATTTTCATCATACCACTTTTGGTTACCTTCTTTATAATTATTTACATACGTAACTTCACTATAAAGTCTCCCCTCGTACGTGTACTCTTTTTGTATACCTTCTTTTTTGTTATGCATATACGGTACAACTAGAGCTAACTGACCGTTATCAAAATACTCTTTTTGAAACCCTTCTTTTAAGTCATCTACATATGCAACTTCATATTTTATCTGACCGTTGACATAGTAAGATTTTTCAATCCCTTGTAGTTTTCCATCATCATAAAACATCTCAGCAAGTAAATGTCCTTGTTTATCATACCAAGTAAGTTTACCATCACGTTTTCCATCTTTATAATTTACAAAATATGCAAGCTGACCCATTTGATAATAGATTTTTTCTAAACCATCTTTAACACCTTCTCTTGTGTTTGTACGCGTACCATCTTTATAATTGGTTTCAGCCTTTAACTCACCTGTTTTAAAATAGCTTTTTACAAACTCAGCAGATAACGACACACTTAAACTAGATACTACTAGTAGCGTAACAAGATATTTATTCATAATTATGTTCCTCGATTGTTTTCATAATGCAGGTTTTATTCTAGTGAAAATTTATAAACATAAACTTTAACGAAAATAAAAACTATCCCAATTAAGGGATAGTTCTAGGAGTGGATTATTTCCACCCGTCTTTTACAACTTTAACAGAGTTTTCGTATGGATATTTTTTAACTAATTCTTTAACAGAAAGTTTTTGATCTCCACCTCTCATAAAGTGTGCTAATGTTACTGAAGCCCAGTAATCATTTTCATACTCAGTACCTTTAAGTTGTAATGGAACACCTTTATCATTTACAGTGTGACATGCAGCACAAGTTACAGGACCAGCATATTCACCATCTGGTGAGTACTGAAGTGCTTGTTCATGTGTAGTTACATCAACTGAACGCTCTTTACCGTCATATCTCGTAGAGTAAAGTCCATGTGTAGACTCGTGACAAGTTTGACATGCGATATCTCCATGTGCTTTAGAGTATCTGTATAAAGAGTATTTGTTTGGAAGATCAATTGGGAAATATTTTCCACCAGTATCTTGCTCAACAAATGGAGCTAAGTGACAATCAGCACAATGTGGTTCAGAAGCTGATAACCACCAATCGTTACCACCAGATGCAGCAGCATATGGTACGTCTCCACCCTCTTTATTATTCCACATTCTTAAATCAGCTGGTAAATTGTTACCTACAGCTTTAAGAATTGTAGCTGATTTATGTTCAGTATAGTATTTTAATACTTCATTATTACCACTTGATTTAGGGTCTGCTAACTCAGCAAATTTCTTCGCATCTCCACCAGCAAGTCCATCAATCATCTCTTTTAGTGATTTATTTCTTAAAGTTTTACCCTCTTGTTTAGAGTCATTAGTTAAATTGTCATAGTTTTGGAAACCTTGAGCAATTTTAGTGTGACAGTTAGTACAGTATAGACCTCTTAACTCACCAGCATCTTTACCATGTTCATCTTTAAGTGCAACATTTTGATATTGCCATTTACCGTAGTTATTTAAGAAAAACGGTGGTTTAGCATTTGGGTTTGAGTGAGCATCACGACGTACATAACATCCACCACCAGATTTACGGATATCACCTTTAGAGAAACGTCCCTCACCATATCTGTCTGTTACTCTAAATGGATTAGAGTCATCATTCATGTTAGGGTTTTGGAAGTGTGTAGGGTGACAAGATTGACACGCTTGTGAACGACCAGCACCATCAGGCATCGGAACCATTCCTAAGTGGAAACCGTGAATAGCTTCAGTTAAAGTTTTTGCTTTAACAGCTTTATAACCAGTTGCAGTTGGACGAGGCTCTTGTAAGTTACCAGAAACGTTATCACCGTGACAGTCAGCACAGTTTACCATACCAGTTTTACCAAGTCTGTTACCAGATGCATTTGATTTGTAATCGCTTAAGAAAGTTGTACCATGGTGAGCATCGTGAAGTGAAAGAATGTTAATAGACGCTTCAGAAAGTCTTGCCATATATTCAGACTCATCTGGGTAAGATTTCCAGTAGTTATACTCTGCATCAGAGTATTTTAAGCCTTCATCACGTGCCATTTGAGCTGCTTTACCGTTTCTTGAGTGACAAGCATAACAGTTAGGAATATCAACAGGATTTGTACCAAAGTATGTTACATCAGTACCGTCTGTATTTTTCATACCTTTACCAGTTCTATCATGCATCTCTACAGTAGAGTACTGGAATGGTTGGAAATCTTTTTCAGTAACTGAACGAATTGTTCCACGTCTAACACTATCATTGAATGCAGTTAAAGGAAGACCTAGAGCATCCCAAAGATGTGAAGCTGTAAGAACTAACTTAACATTTTTTACAGGTGGAACAAGTGTATCAGTCATTACAACATTACCACCGTTTTTTCCAGCATAAGCAAGATAACCACCAGACATTGGCATACCAGAAGGACCCGCATCGATGTTTACAGGGATTTGTTGACCAACACGTAAACGATTTTCATCTTTAGCATCTGCAGGAATAGTACCTTCTAAATCTTTATAGATAAAAAGGTGTGTCCAAACATAGTTTGCAACATTATCCCCTGCTGAATCTAGGTGACCATCGCCATCAGCATCTTTAGATACATTCCAGTATCTCATTTTGTTACCTTCACTATAAGAGTTGTCTTTAGTGTAGTAGTATAGTTTCACATCATCATCTGGACTTAAAAGTTTTGGTAATTTACCACTCTTACCTGATGAAACAGCCTGAGCTTGGATAGAGTTATACGGTGGAATAACACAACAGTAATCCATACTAAAACCAACACAGTGCATACCTAGTTCATAGTTAATAAACACGTTGTAGTCATTTTTTGGTTCATAACCAACTGTTTTGTTGCCTTTTGCATCAACTTCTGTATACTTCTTTAACTTACCCAGTTTGAACGGTGGGTTCTTATCATAAGCCATAGCAGTAGAAGCAGTCATTGACATAAAAGCAACAGACGCAGCTAGAGATACTAATAATTTGTTCTTATACATTATCTCTTTTCTCCCCTTTATTAAAATTCAACCCTAGTATTACATTTAATTATTTAATTGAACTTTAAACATGTAAGATTTTCTTATATATCACATTTATTTTTATCAAAAAAAAACTAGTGTGATATTTATGTGATATGTGATTAATTTGATATTATAATTGTTATAGTGAAGAATAATACAAATAGTAAAAAATCCCTTTAACAAGGGATTATATTGAGTATTTAGACTTGTAATAAATAATGTGATGTTGATAAGTCAAGATAATATTTATTGTAAAAATATGAGATGTTATAGAACTTTTTATAATACTATTGAATACATATATATTGATTTTTATTTGTATTCCAGCGAAACCTATTTGCAACTTTTTCAAAAGCTTTCAATACGATTGTTTCATGCGTATCGTGTGCATAAATTACAATCGGAGTATGATAATATCTATTGTAAGATTCTATAGGATGGAGTAACATATCTTTCCAAGTGATTACAATTTTTCCATCATATGGTTCAAATGCAACTTGGGAAATAACCTCTTTATTTGTCTCTTTACATTTAAAATGACACTCAATCGATATTCCATCAATCTTTACATAATCAACAAGAGATAAAATTTTTTCATCAACAATTATAGGCATAACATGCTCCAGAAATTTTGCCTAACTATTAGCAAATGTTATTCCAAATAATTTTAATGTATCTAAAACTTGGATAACGTAATCTCAAACATCTTTTGTGAGTCATTTAAAAATACAACGTCACCACCATGCGCTTGTGCTATCTGTTTTGAAAGCACTAATCCTAGACCATTACCTTTAACTTTTGTACTTTTAAATGCTTCAAAAAGATTCTCTTCATCACTAACAGCTACACCACTATCAGCAACTTGAAATCTATGAAAATTTTGTTCTTCTATATATGTTAGCTCAATTCTTCCATCTTCGTTATCATCCTCTTCGATCGCATCGATAGCATTAACTATAAAGTTAGTAAATAACATCTCTAAAAGATCACGATCACCATCAAGTTCAAAATCTTGTTTTGGGAAAATAAACTCTATCTCTTTTGAAAAGCCGTAATAATCTATAGCCATATCTATAGCTTGACGTAATTCACTAAAATTGAATTTTCTTTTTTTGACATCTATCCCTTTTGAAAACATTAAAGTAGCTTTTATAATGCGGTCTATTCTATAAACAGATTTTTGTATCTCTTCAACAATTGGTATATTTTCTGGGATTACCCTTTTTTTAAGTGTAGAACTCATAAGCGATATAGCCCCTATAGGGTTACGTATTTCGTGTGAAAGATGTGCAGCCATCTGCCCCATAGTAGCTAGATTTTCTTTTCTTTTTTGCTCAGTTATATCTGTGGCACTCAGCATCATCTTGTCTTTATAAGTAGAGCTTTTTACAATATATGAACGATTTTCAAACTGTATCTCATAATCATCCTCTTGAAGTTCTATCAACTTCAATAACTGCCATAGTTCCCTTGCTTTAGAGTTTTGTAAAAATACAGAGTTGTCATCGTTTAATATCCAAATAGCATTAGGGAGAAACTCAACCACTTTTTCAACAGTATTTTGCAAATGCGTATATGAAGCTTTAAGCTCATTAAACTCATTTTCAACCTTATATGTTTGTTCTATTAAAAGGTTTAATTCCTCTACCGTAATGCTCTCAGCCATTAGATCTCAAAACCTACTAAAATATTGTAAAGTCCATAAGCATCATCACTTCCAGCCATCTCACGAATAGAGTGCATACCCCAAGTTGGAAGTCCAATATCAACAGTATCTATTCCTATGCGAGTAGCAGTAATTGGTCCTATAGTTGAACCACATCCCATATCGCTTCTTGTAACAAACTTTTGTGTTTGTACTTCAGCTTTAGATGCATTTGCTAAAAACTTCGCTATCGTTGTAGAGTTTGAAGCGTATCTTTGATTTGCATTTACCTTAATAACAATACCTTTATTGATTTTTGGTGCATGATTTGCTTCATGTTTACTTGGATAGTTTGGATGGATTGCATGTGCATTATCAGCACTAACCATTAAAGAGCTTCGTACCATCCCCATATAATCATCAAATGATGGAAACATTCTCTTGAGAGTTGATTCCAAAAAGCTTCCCCCTGCTCCACTTGTTGATTCACTTCCAACCTCTTCATGATCGTTTGCGATGAAAAGCATTGGTTTATCATCAGCTATACTACAAATGCTTAACATCCCTACATAACATGATAAAAGGTTATCAAGTCTTGCACTTGCTATAAAATCATCCTCAAGACCAGCATAAGAAGCTTTTTGAGTATCATACAGACTCAATTCATGTGCATAAATATTCTCTACATCTTTGATCCCTAATTTTTCAAGTTCATTTTTTATAAAAAGATCAAAATCAAAGTCGTTATTACACGTAAGAACTGGTGAGATATCTGTTTGTTTGTTAATAGTTCTCTCTTGATTAGCTTTTTCATCCAAATGGATAGCAAGTGATGGGATCATCGCAATAGATTTGTTTACATCAATCAATACACTTTTAATTTTTTTACTACTATCGCTGAAGTTAACGCGACCAGCTAATCCTAACCCTCTATCAAACCAAGGGTTTAAAAGCAGTCCTCCATAAGGTTCAACTGCAAACTTTATAACACTATGTTCTTTTACAATAGGATTAGGTTTTAGTTTTAAATTTGGTGAGTCCGTATGTGCACCAACTAACAGATACTCTTTAAAATTTTTAGGGTATGTAAAAGCTATGATCGAAGAGTCATTGCGAGTTACATAGTACTTTTTTCCAGCTTCAAGACTCCAACTTTGTTTTTCATCAAGTTGTATAAATCCAGCATTACTAAACATTCCAGCCATATTTGCCGTTGCATGAAAAGGAGTCGGTGATGCATCTAAAAAGCCAAAAAGCCCTTCGTTAAAATCTTGTTTGGTCATATCAAACCTTTAATCATTAATATATTATAGATTTGACATTGTACCAAATTAGGGAGTTTAATACGTTTTAAAATTATATTTTGAATGTGTTTTAATACTTTTTACATTCGTTTCTTGTTGTTTAATCTGTTGAATAATTGTATCTGTATTTTCATTTCCTGTATATTTAAAGATACAAACCCCGCTTGATATACACTCCTGGACTTCAAGCTTATATGTTGACTTTAGATATGCTTTATCTAAAGATTTTATATCTTTAAATCTTATTTGAATAAGTTTATTCTCAGATTTTGTATTTTGTTGCTCAGAAATACTATTTTCAACTTTTTTCTTTTTTTTCACTTCCTCTAATCTTGAGCAATTATTTGCCATTACAACTTGAGTAACTATCATAAGCAATAAAAGTATTTTAATCTTCATGTCCATATACCTCCAATTTTATTCCATTTAAAGTTCCAGAATCGTCAGAAGCTTGATCTATGATCTCAATCGTCCAAGTCCCTTTAGAATTTTCATCAATATAACCTACACTTCCAAATCTAAATCCACCATTATAAAAATCTCCACTTACCCGATTTGCTGTTACAATATTAATCTTACTCCCTGCTGGAGATGTTAAGTTAATCTCTAAATCACCACTATATGTATGATCAGTATCAATTGTCAAACCTACCCATTCTATCGTTAAAGAATCGCTCATTGTTATAGTTTTTGTTATAGCCGTTTTCGTATCTGGAATCGCTATAGACATGCTTTTTTCTACACTTGCTTGTTGTAATGTTGGAAGCGATGTAAAATATCTTGATTTACATTGTTGGATCATAGCTTTAGAATTTATTTTTCCATATCCATAATCGATACTAAACATATGCCCTGCAGCATTTTCTATCCAACTAAAATTAGTCGTATCTATTTGTGTAGCAGTATTTGCTATCAACCAACGAATATCTCTATATGTAAGCTCTGGACAGGCATCTATAACTAGAGCTATAGAAGCACTAACCATTGGTGTTGCTGCACTTGTTCCACTCATTGCAAAAGTATAGTTTTTACTACTATCAGTATCAATTGTTATGGCTCCATACTCACCTAAGAGCTCTGATTCTGTAAACGATGTACCACTTACAATAGTTGTCATGATTGTAGGTGATTCATCATAGAACTCTCCACCATAAGCACTTACTAAAATACTACTTCCAGGATTTGAATAAGATGCATACTTATCTTGATAGTTTAGAGCTGCAACAGTGATAGCATAAGGGTTATTAGTTAAAGTTGAAAGATTTGCATTTCCATCTTCATATCTTTCATTTCCAGCAGCAAAAATATATATTCTGCCTTTTCCTTCTCTAAGATTATTAACACCATTTTCCAAGATTGCTTCCATAGCAGTATCATCAGAGTAATATGCCCCCCAACTATTGTTTGAAACCACTATACTATCATCATTAATTTGGGAATACCAAACTTTTTCTAACTCACTTAATGACTGCTCTTCTAACCAGTTACTTCCAGCTATTTTTACTCTTGGAGCAACACCTCTAATGCCATAACTATTATTAGCTTTTGCACCAATTATTCCAGCTACAGCTGTTCCATGCCCTATATCTAATGATGAAGTTGGATCACTTTCATCTATATCTTCTGTAGGAGTGGGATCATTTGAAGCATTAACTGCATTTAAAGAGTTCGCTAAATCCACCTCTAAATCTTCATGATTTGCATCTACACCACTATCAACAACTTGTACAAGTAGTTTTGAACCACTGTTATTTCCCAGAACACTGTGGTAAACTTCTAAAATATCAAGATCATTTCCTAAAATTGTTCTAACACCAGCAATATTTGCCACTGCTGTACCTAAACTCTGTATATACCATTGATATGCGAAATATGGATCACCATCTAAACCATCGAGGACATTATTGTTATTTTCATCATCATCATTTGGATCACTTCCTTCGGAAACTTCTACACCATCAGGAATATAATCACCATCTGTATCTGGATCAAGTGCTGATGTCCCATAAATATTAATCTCATCATCATCACTTAATCCATCATTATCAGTATCAGTAATAGCAATTTGTGAACTCACTAATATCTCATCCCAAAAAGTCAAAGTGTCATTATCACTATCAGAGGTAAGTAATGCATCAACATCTGTATTGTTTAATAGTCCATCCATAACACCTTCATCAAATAATGCACGATACAAATCTGGATTTTTAAAAACCGAACTTGAAGTTACAGTTGGGTGATACGCAAATAAATCTCTATAATCAACTCCACTAATACTATCTACACTTGAAGTAAAAACAGATTTTGCAAATGTATTGAGATAATCTTCGATATCTATAGAAGAGTTATTTTCTTTATCATGAACATATAAAATATATGCAATAGTTGTCAAAACGTTAATGTTGGCAGAGGAAGATTTTAAATCACCTCTTTTGCATAACATATAGATAGTCCCATTTCAAAGATACATTCCCCTCAGATGTATTTCCATCATCGTCACTATCAATATCAACTCCACCAGTTACAGCAAACTTCAACCAAGTATCATTGGTAATATTACTATCCACACTAAAAGTGAAATATCCTGTATAATCTGTTTGCCCTAGATACAAACTTGTATTTGTTTCTAAAGGACTTATCTTAAGTTCCCCACCCACAATAGGTCCTAATATTGCACGATACTTTGGGGCTGTAGTCTGTGTTCCTGAGGAACTACCTCCACCACATCCCACAAAAGCTAAAATGAGGATAAATAAAGAAAAGTATTTTTTAATAACCATTAGTACTCATTTACATTAAATTTAATAAAATAAAATATTCTATACAAATCAATATTAATTGGTTGTTAAAAAAGCTACTAACTATGTCAATAAAAAAAATGAAAATGAAAAGAGCAAATAGTTATTATGATTCATCACTGAAATAGTTTATAAAAAAATGAATTAAATAAAAAAATATTTTTTATAATATTAAGTTATTTATAAACATAAATCAAGTATTATTTTATATGATATATAGTAAAAATACGTTCTAAATTGTTGACAATAATTTGTCTAATTTTTTATAGATATATTAGGAGTAAGTATGTCTTTTTCAAAAAAAAGTATAGCGCTTTTGATGTTTATAGCATCAAGTTTTTTGTATGCTGATCCATCAATTTGTGGAACAGAAACAATTGCTTTTACAGAAAGTACAATTGTTTCATTATCACCAGTTCAATCACCTATTGTCTCAAGTAACTTGTGTGAAAATAGGGGGACTTGTGCTACGGAGTTGATTTATAATTCAGATATAGGTGGCAAAATAGTTGTTACCGCAACAGATGGTGGTAGTATAGATGATGATGCATTAGCACATCAAAGTAAATGCAAAAATGCAGGATTGGGTGTAGTATCTGGCCATTACTGTGGAACTGAATTTAAAGCAGTGGACACATTTTATGCTTTAAACAAAAGAAATGAAAAACTTACGATTACTTTTGAAACAGAAGTAAGTTTAGATGCTATTTATTTCTTTCCAGATGAAAGAGTTACAGACTATTTATTATCCCACCTTTTAGAACCGTGGGATGGTTTTTCTGTATCTATTGATGGTGGAGAGTTTGTAACGTATAGTTTTGGTAAAGAACATGGTCAACCAATGAAATTTGTAACACCACTGACAGGAAAATCTTTTACTTTCTCTTATCCAGATTATATGGGTATAGAAGATTATTATATTGGAGCAGTTACTATCTCTTGTACTGGCTGTTTTACACGTTAAAATATTCTTTTTGTTCTCAAGTTCACAGCTTGAGAACTATCTTACTATTAATACTTCCATCAGTAATTTTTCAATATTTACCCTTTTTATAACGTTACTAAATCGTAATAATTTAGTTATTTCATTGTAATAATCTTTCCTTATATTTTCGCCTAGAAAACATATCTAGGAGTTCTTATGAAAAAAGGTTTAAGCGTAATTGCTGCGAGTTTATTGGTAGCAGCATTTTCAGGTTGTGGTAGTGATTCAGATTCTACTAGTACAGATACGACACAAACAAGTACTTATTATTCTACTCTTGTTTCAAGTAGTGGTTCTACTTTAGAGTACACAGTTTTAGATGATACTATTGAAGATGGAAAAAATATTGGTTCAAACATGGAAGTTAGAAATGGTGGGTATGGTTCATCTGCTGCTGCACATCCAACAAACATTAACCAATTTTACGCTTTAACAGACAGAGGTCCAAATGCAACTTATACAGGGGATGATGGAAAAGGGAAAATGTTTCCTACACCTGATTATACACCGAGAATCGGTCTTTTTGAGATTCAATCTGATGGATCAGTTGACAAAATTAAAGATATTTTACTCAAACGTCCTGATGGTACTGAGATCACAGGTCTTCCAAGCTCATCTGCACTTGGTGGAACTGGAGAAACTCCATACAATAAAAATGGCGATACTATCTTAGAAGATGATAACACAACAATTAAGTTAGATGATTATGGTTTAGATGGAGAAGGTTTAGCAGCACTTAAAGATGGAACTTTTTGGGTAAGTGATGAGTATGGTCCACACATGGTTCATTTTGATGCAGACGGTAAAGAGATAGGAAGAATCAACCCATTTGTTGATGATAATAGAACAGACTTTAATCTACCAGCTGAGTTTGCCAATCGTCGTGCAAATAGAGGTATGGAAGGTTTAACTATCACTCCAGATCAAACAACTTTAGTTGGTATCATGCAGTCAACTATGGACAATCCAAAAGCAGCTCATTCTTCTACAATAACAAGAATTGTAACTATCAATGTTGCAACAGGGGTTACAAAACAATATCTTTATAAACAAGAAAAACCTGCAAACTCTAACTCTGAAATCGTCGCACTTTCAAATGATGAGTTTTTAGTAATTGAGAGAGATGGTGCTTTTTACGCTGGTGGACCAACTACTGCTGATCCTGATGCACAAAAACATATCTATAAAATCAAACTCTCAACTGGAACTGAGCTAGAGAACATAACACTTGATGCAGATATGACCCAAGATGCTGATGTAGGTTTAACTATTGGTGGGGAAACACTAGAATCAGTAGTATATGGAGATGGTACAAACTTAAGTACTGGATGGGCCGCACTAGCTGAAAAAGGGATCTATCCAGTATCTAAAAAACTTGTTGTTGATATGGTAGATGAAGTTGGTTATGCACATGATAAAATGGAAGGTTTAATTCTATTTCAAAATGGAAGCCTTGGTATCTTAAATGATGATGATTTTGCTACATGGGCAACAGGTGGCGTTTTAGAGCAAAAATATCTTGATGATGATATGACAAAAATTGATCAAAATACTCTTTATGTAGTTCAATCTCCAAATTTATCTGACAAACTTGTAAAACTAGGCTCTTACGATACAAATACAGAAGCTGGTTCTGAGATCGTTGCATTTGATCATGATTCTAAAAGAATGTTTACTACAAATGGTGCAGCAAATGCTATTGACGTGATCGATATCTCAGATCCAGCATCACCAACAAAAGTAACATCACTAGATTTAAGTACATATGGAACAGGTGTAAATTCTGTAACTGCATATGATGGAAAAATCGCTGTTGCTGTTGAAGTAAAATCAACAGATGGTCTTTATACAAACTCAAAAGGTAAAGTTGTTTTCTTTAGCGTAGATGGGACATTTCTTAAAAGTGTAGAAGTTGGTTACTTACCAGATATGGTTACATTTACAGAAGATGGTACAAAGGTGCTTGTAGCAAATGAAGGAGAGCCAAATGGTGACTATAGTTTTGACCCTGAAGGTACTGTTGGTATTATCAAAGTTTCAGACTACTCTTACACAGAGATCACTCTTGATGGGACAACTACAGATGCAGATGATGGAACTGCTGTAAGACTTGGTGGAACTCCAAGTAATGACCAAGCAAAAGATTTAGAACCAGAATATATTGCAGTAAGTGGAGACTATGCTTATGTGACACTTCAAGAAAACAATGCAATGGCAAAAATCGATCTTACTACTAACACTGTTGATTACATCAAATCTTACGGTGTAAAAAGTTATGATGAAGAGTCAGGTAATACTATAGATATCGAAGAAGATGGTGAGATCAGAATGCAGACTTACCCAGAGCTTTATGGACTTTATATGCCAGATACAATTGCTACATATACAACAGGTTCAAAAACATATATAGTAACTGCAAATGAGGGTGATGGCCGTGAATATCCTATAGATGATGTAAACGCTACACTTGAAACTGGGGATGCTTATACTGATGAGAAAAAAATTAAAAAACTAGACCTTGATTCTGCTATTGCAGATGCATATGCTGATGACAATGACTTAAAAGTTGTTATAGATATGGGTGATACAGATAGTGATGGTGATTATGATAAACTTTACACTTATGGTGCAAGAAGTTTCTCTATTTGGGATGAAGATGGTGATTTAGTATTTGATAGTGGCGATAGCATCTCTAAAATAGTAGCACAGGCACAACCAGCACTTTTTAACCAAGATGATGGTGAAATGGATGGTAGAAGTGGTAACAAAGGCGTAGAGCCTGAAGCTTTAGCAGTTGGTACTATTGATGATGTTACATATGCATTTGTAGGACTTGAGAGACAAAATGCAATCGTTGTATTTGATATCACAGACCCAAGTGAAGTTAAATTTGTTGATTATATCGAAACAGACTCTGAGGGGGATATCTCAGCTGAGGGTATGAAATTTGTACCAGCTAATGAATCTCCAAATGGTAAAAACTTGCTTTTAGTTTCTTATGAAGTAAGTGGATCAACTGTAATTTACGAAGTAAAATAATTCAAAGTATAAACTAGAGAATCCCCTCTCTAGTTTTACATCATATATGGTATATCCAAATTTGCATCACGGTCATTTGCACTAAAATCGTAACTGTTATCACCGCTCAGTTCAAGCGCATTCTTTTGTAAAATTTTCTTCTGTAATATATGCAAAGATGAGTTTTCCAAATAGTATTCTAACTGTAACTTGTAATAGCCGATGATGATAGGATGTATTTTATCTTGATTTGTTTTAAGTGAATCAAAAAACTCTTTTATCTGCGTAGAGTTATACTCATCAAACTTTGGCAGTTTTCGTATAAGGTTACGAACAAATTGTTTTTGGTGGTACTCTGTACTCATCCATAACAGTTTACTTGCTGCGAAGATGTCAGCACTTTGTTCTGAGTAGTTATAAAGGTAACGAAAGTGTTCACAAACTATCTCCGTATATTGTGGATAATGATTAAGTACAAAAACAAGTTCTTTTAAGTCACCATCCATAAGCACTTGAAAGAGTGTAGCTGTACGCTTTTTGATCTTCTCCCAATGCCCACCGTCGCTTTTTACTTCTCCTAAAAAGCTTTCATATTTATCTAATTTGTATTCTTCATCCATGAGAAACGACTATGCAAGAAATATACCGATATTTATAAAATATCGATATTCTCATTCCCATCAAGTGCAGAGATCAGTGATGTTCCAACTTTGATCGAAGAATCGATCACAACATTATGCAGTTTTGAAATAATTGTTACTTTTAACTCTCTGTTTCCAGGATTTTGTCGTATGAGTGTATAGAGTTGCTCTAAAACATCTGTTTTTTCACTAAGTCTTACACCTAAGTTTATAGGTTCCAATGGAGTTTCTTGAACTTCAGTTTTTACCTTTTTGCACTCTTTTTTAGCATCTTTGAGCGACATTAGTTTTGTTACCCCGATACGTGTAAACATCTCTGTATGGGTGATCTTTACTTTAAATGCTACAGGCTCGGTTAAATCCATATCTTCAAGCTCTTTAAGTTTATCTTCAAAAAGCATAATGTCAATGTTTCCATGAAAGTCCATAAGACTTACTATACCAAAAGGATTCCCTTTTTTCGACATCTTCTTTTGAATCTCTTCTACCATCCCTATAAAAATCGCATATGATCCATCTTTAATTGTTTCTATCTCTGAAGATAATGAGTACGTTAATTTGTCTAACTCTTCACGGTAACTATCCATCGGGTGACCAGATACGTAAAAACCTAAAGTGTTTTTTTCAAATTCAAGTATCTCTTTTAACTCATACTCTTCACAATTTTGCAGTTTTAACTCAACTGTCGTGATCTCTGCATCATCGCCAAAGAGAGAACCCATCGCATTTTTCTTTGCTTCATTCGCTTTTTTTGCAGTCTCTACTATCTCTTCAACCTGATCGAGTAATGCTTTTCTAGAGTAGTTATATCTATCAAAAGCACCAGCTTTAATGGCGCTCTCAATTACACGTTTATTTACTTTTGCTGGGTCTATTCTATTTACAAAGTCTTGCAGAGATTTATAGTCCCCATTTTCACGGCGTTCTTGGAGCATAGACTGAATCGCCGCACCTCCTACTCCTTTGATTGCACCAAGCCCAAAAAGTACAACATCTTGCCCATCTTTCTCAATCGCCGAGAACTCTAACTGTGAATCACAAATATCCGGAGGACTAAGCTCTATCCCCATCCGTTTTAGCTCATCTATGTAGCGGACAACTTTGTCTGTATTGTCTTTATCAGATGTTAAAAGTGCAGCCATAAACTCATTTGGATAGTAAGTTTTTAGCCATGCAGTTTGGAATGTTACCATTGCATATGCAGCTGAGTGCGATTTGTTAAAACCATATCCTGCAAATTTTTCGATCAGTTTAAAGAGTTCACTTGCTTTGTTGTAATCAAGTCCAAGTTTTTGTGCACCTTCACTAAAAAGCTTGTTATACTTGAGCATCTCTTCAACTTTTTTCTTACCCATAGCACGACGAACAATGTCTGCACCACCAAGACTCATACCACCAACAGTTTGTACGATTTGCATAACTTGTTCTTGGTAAACGATCATTCCATAGGTTGGTTCAAGTGTATCTTTTAGGATGTCAAAACTAACTTCTTCAAACGGATAGTACACTTTTTTACGCCCATGCTTACGCTCAATGAAGTCATCTAACATCCCAGATTCCATTGGACCTGGACGATAGAGTGCAAGAACGGCGATTAAGTCCTCAAAGTTTGAAGGTTTTAGGCGTTTATTTAAGTCTTGCATACCGCTAGACTCTATCTGGAACATCCCGATCGTGTTTCCTGATTGGATATTTTCATACACTTTTGGATCATTCTCATCAATCTGTGTCCAGTCAACTTCACGCCCGTAGCGCATTTTTACAAGTTTTTTGGCATTATCAATTACATCAAGCGTTTTTAGACCTAAGAAGTCGAATTTAATTAGATCAACATCTTCCATATAGTTCAGTGAATACTGTGTAACAAATGTATCCTCACCCGATGGCTTATAGATCGGTGTTTTTTTCCAAAGCTCTTCGTTTGAGATTACAACACCCGCTGCGTGCATCCCAGAGTTTCGCTTTAAACCTTCAAGTTTTTTAGCAAACTCCCAAACACGTGCAGCTTGTGGGTCTGTATCTATAAGTTCACGAAGTTTTGGCTCCTTTTGAAATGCTCCATCATGAAACTCACCACCTTTATGTTTTCCATTGAGAGTAATTCCAAGCTCATCTGGGATCAGTTTTGCCATCTTGTCAGCTTGGCTTAGTGGCATATCTAAAACACGGGCGACATCACGTATAACCCCTTTAGCCAAAAGTGAACCAAAAGTGATGATCTGTGCTACTTGATTACGTCCATATTTACGCGTTACGTAGTCGATTACCTCCCCACGTCGCGCTTGCATAAAGTCCATATCGATATCGGGCATACTTACACGTTCAGGATTTAAAAAACGCTCAAAAAGAAGATCATATTTCATCGGATCGATGTCGGTAATTTCCAGAGCATATGCAACTAAACTCCCAGCAGCCGACCCACGCCCAGGACCTACAGCTACTCCCATTTTTTTGGCTTCTTTAACAAAATCCCAAACGATCATCATATATCCTGGGAACTTCATAGAGTTGATAACATCGATCTCAAACTCTAGGCGATCTTTATACTCTTGATGACGCTCTGGCAGAACTATCTCTAAACGTTTTTCAAGCCCCTCTCTACATTTATAAGCAAAGTAGTCTGCATCGTTTTTATCTGCCGTGCTGAACCATTTTTTCTTATCGTCGTCACTTGCATCAGCTGGTAATGGAGCATCATCTTCATTGTCAATATCTAACCCCTCAGCTTTAGCATACTCCCTAGTAAATTTAAAATGCGGTGGTGTAGGAGTTTTTACGATCGGCTCAAACTCTTCACACTTATCCACGATCTCTTGTGTGTGGAGTAATGCTTCAGGGATATCTGCAAAAAGTCGCTCCATCTGTTCAGGGGACTTAATGTAAAACTCATGCACAGAGTGGCGCAGACGGTTTGGATCATCGTAGAGTTTATTCATTCCAATACACATAAACGCTTCATGATACTGTGCATCATCTGGGAATGTGTAGTGGGTATCATTAGTAGCAACTACCTTGATACCTGTTTCTTGCGAGATTTGTAAAATTTGCTCATCAATATTTAACTGATCGCCAATACCGTGACGCATAATTTCAAGATAAAAATCTTCCCCAAATATCTCTTTATACTCCAAAGCGATGCGTTTAGCTTCATCGTACCCTTTTGCACCAAATTTTAGATTTCTCTCACTTAAATTTAGGTGCCAGTTTACTTCCCCTTGTAAGCATGCAGATGTACATATAATTCCATCGCTATGTTCACGAAGTACTTGTTTGTTTATACGTGGGAAATAGTAAAATCCTTCAATAAATGCTTGTGAAGAGAGATACATGAGGTTTTCATACCCTTTTCTATTCTTAGCAAATAAACAGATATGAAAACGTTGTTTTGTAGACTTATCATCAAGTGTTTCACCGTTATGGATATACCCTTCCATACCGATGATTGGTTTAATTCCAGCATCTTTCATCTGTTTATAAAAATCAATAGCACCAAACATATTTCCATGATCGGTCATTGCGACAGAGGTCATACCAAGTTCTTTGATACGTGAGACTAGATTTGAGAGCTTATTTGCACCATCAAGGAGTGAATATTCTGTATGTAAATGTAAGTGAGTGAATGGATATTTTGACATAGAGAAATTATAGTAATTTTCACTTAACATAAAGTTAGTTTCAGAGGTTATACTAAAATGATTTATAGCTTTATATAAACAAGGAGAACTATAAAAAACACGATAACCTCTTACACAAATCTTAGCGCAGAGTGCGCTAAGACTTTAATAAAAGCTTATTGAGCTGCTGCTCTTACACCTTCACCAGATAATGATTGGTCAATATCACCATCTGAAACAATTGTTTTAGTATTTAATCTAACGATGTCATCTAATGTACTTGTTAAGTCAGTAGTAGTAGTAAAACGTAAAGTTACTACTTTTCTATTTGCTGATAGAGTTAACATTGTAGGGTTAGAAACATCAGCATTAGTGATAGCATCTAATGTTTCTGCACCATCAGGATCAATTACACCAGTAAATGCATCTTGAATAGCCGATAAATCAGTAGCTGCACTAATTATATATACTCCTGACGCATTTGGAGTTACACCATAAAAGATATCTGCTGCATTATCGATTCTGATAGGTTGATTAAATGTCCAAGTTACAGTTTGTGCATTAGTTGTAGTATCTGTTGCACCAAATGTAGGAATATTTGCACCAAAGTTTGATGGAATCTCAGCTATCATAAAATATGGTGCTGTTGTTGCTCTTGTACCAGTGTTAGTAGCATAAGAATCCCAGCTGTTGCCATGAACATCTGAAATAGCACTAAAATCTAAACCTAAATGATTTACATCTACATCAGTACCTTGACCATAGTTATCATCAGGGTATGGATAAGCTGCTGCTGACCACTGTGTACGACTATTAACTGTACTATCAAATGCAGCTTCTGGAATAGTTAACACAGTTGCATCACTATTAAGTGACCATTGGTTCTCTGTTGCACTTGCACTATAAGTTGCTGTTGCACCATTAGATAAAACCACTACACTGTTTACCGCAGGTGACGTAGCAGAATCTGTTAATGCAATAGCCTCATTAAATGTAATAACAACATTTGATGAACTTTCATTATATGTAGCTGAAAGTACCATTGGAGCCATCTCATCTTTAATAACTACTGCAGCATTTGTTGCAGATGATGCAGCATTACCTGTACTATCAGTGATACCAGAATAATCAATTACTGAGTTATGATCTGTGTTTGCTAAAGTTAAAATATTTGAAACATCCATATCAATTAAATCAGCATTTACAGTTTGACCATGAACATTGATAATAACATCATTATTAATAGTCCATCCATCTACTGTAGCTGTACCATTAAATGTAGGTGTACTACCTATAGTTTCAATATCTTCAGAAAATGCAACACCCATTGTTCTTGCAAGTGCAGAATCTTGGTTAAATGCAGCGATAGCTTGTGCATCATAAGCACCAGTTCCATCTATATATGGTAAACTTGTATCATCATCAATAACACTTAAGTCAAATAATTCAGTTTTTAAAGTTTGATCAGGAGTTACACCTGTAGAAACATTTTCACCTGAAGCATCTTCATTATCTAAAAGTGAGTTATTAAGTGCTAAATATGGTGTACCTACTACTAACTCTCCATTTGTATCTGCTAGTTCACCACCATCACCAAATTGTACTACTGTACCAGAACTATTTTCATCAGATGTTGCAGTACCTGCAAAATAAGATTTTTGTAAAATTGTTGTAGGTGCAACATTATCTTCTAGTGTAATTGTCACTGCAGTTCCCATATAACCTAATGAGTCAAACGGTGTAATTGTTACGATATCTGTTGGTTCAACATTTGAAAGATATACTTCTACAGGATTTGTATCTGTTGGAAGTAATGTTAAAGTAGCTGTTCCATCAAAATCTGCACTATTAGTTGTGTCTATATTATCTGTAAGGGCATCAGTAACACCTATTACATTTGATTGAACTTTAGCAGTTGCAGATTTGTCTGTTACTTGTACAAAGTAACCATAAGCACCTGTAGGAGTAAAAGTTATACGAGTTTGTCCAACAGTTACACCACTAGCTCCTAATGCCTGTGCTAAAGCATTAAGTCTTTGAGCTGAATCAGCTCCATTTAGTCCATCATCATCATCTGCACTATTAAGTTGTTGGAAACCAGCTGTTTCATCAAGAACATCTGTAAAAGCATCTGATTTAGCTTGTACAGCTTCATCATCATCTTCACCTAATGAATCGCTAGTTAATTGTGAATAACTTGTTGCTGCAGATGCATTTGTATCTGCTTCTTCAAAGATTTGTAGTTGAACTTTTGTATAGTTACTTACAGTAGAGTCATATGCAATATCACCATTTAAAGTAAGTGTATTTGCAGAAGTATCTGCAACATCCGCATTTAAAAATAAGATATCTACATAATCACCATCATTTAATGTTGCTGTAGTTGAAACTGTAATGATTTTATTTGTTGAATCTATAGAAGCTGTATAGCTAGTAGATTGTAAAGCACCAGCTGCTCCAGTATAGAGTAATAAAGAGTTTCCTGCTAGTTCCATTTTTGAAGCATCTAAAGTTTCAGAAAAATTCACTACAAATGTATCACGTGTATCATCATCTAACATTGCACGTGAACTATTTGAGATAACATTATCTACACTAACAATATAAGGATGAACAGTATCTAATGCAGTAATAGCAGTAGCAAGTACATTTCCAAGAGTAATTTGATCTTCACCTGTTGAACTAAATGATTTTGAAACATTATATCCAGGTACTAATACTGTAAAATATGAATCACTTGGAAGTGAAGCAAAAGAGAATGAACCATCTGTCCCTGTTGTTACTTTGTATGTAGATACTGCGTAAGAAGTTGTTACACCATCTTGTTCTTGTTCTTGTGCTACACCTGAAGTTCCACCATAAGTAAATTCAAAATCTACTTCTTGACTTGCTAAAGGCTCTCCAGTATTAGCATCACGTAATACACCTGTTACAGTTGAATCTGTAGCTGGGAGTACTGCTGTACCTGCTGAAGCAATGTAACCATCAATAAATGTTTCAACAGCATTTGTTGAACTATCCTCAGCACCATTGATTTGTGCTAATGGTGTAACTGTTACTGTTGCACCGATATATCCTGTTGGTGGTACGATTGTAATAGAAAGTGCTTGTGTAGCCTCTGTACTTGAACCTGTTGATTGTGTATTTGTTACAGGAACATCACTGAAGAGATATACACCACCTGCATCTGTTGTAGTAGATTTCCCCGCTAAATAGATTGTAGCACCCGCAAGTGGGTTACCATTTGTATCTTGAACCAATCCAGTCACAGACCCCTTTGGATTTGTAATATGTTGTGCAGCTGATCCAGTATCACTTGTACTAGTGCTAGTATCACTATTACAGCCTGTTAAAGTAGCAGTTAATACCGTTGCTGCGGCAATTGATAACAATTTATGTGACAACTTCATTGTATCTTTTCCTTAATATTAATATTTGTAAACAATATATAATTTTACGGTTTACATTGCGGTATATTATATTTTTAAACATTAATAAATAATAAAATAGAACTATAAATATTTTAAATAGAACTATAAATATTAGAATTAGTTATAGACTGCGATTTAAGATTTCTTCTGAAATATCTTTATTTAGGGGGCAGAACAAAGGTTAATAAAATGAAAAAATGTTTTAAAATTATTTGTTAAAAAAAATGAAGAAATATTTGATATATGTCAAATAGTGACATATATCAAAAAAATGAAAGAAAAAAAGGGGTTATTTTACTTTTTCTAAGTATTCACACTCAACAGTGTTTACTTTTACAGTGTCACCTTCTAAAACATGGTAAGGTACTTGAATAACTGCACCCGTTTCTAGAGTTGCAGGTTTTTTACTTCCACTTGAAGTATCCCCTTTGAAGTTTGGGGGTGTTTCTGCAATAACAAGCTCCATAGTTTCTGGTGGTGTTACTGTAATAGCTTCACCTTTGTAAAATACAATATCTACACTAATACCATCTTTGAACCACATTGAAACATCATCACACTGTTCATGGGTAAGACCTATTTGATCGTATGTTTCATTATCCATAAACTGGAACATCTCACCATCATCATAAAGATACTGCATAGTTTTGTAAGTAATTTCAGGAACCTCAAACTTATCACCTGCATGAACAGTTTTTTCAACCACTTTTCCGTTTAAGAAACTTTTTACTTTCATACGAACAAATGCTGCACCTTTACCAGGTTTAACATGTTGAAACTCTACAACTTTGTACGGTACTTCACCTATGATAAGACGTACGTTTTTCTTGATATCTCCCATACCAATTGTTGCCATAAAAACACCTTATTAGAAATTTTTAGGCATTGTATAAAAAAACTGCTTAGAAATAAATTTTATGCTGTATAATTCCATTTTACATGTAGCCCTAACTTTGAGTTTGAGAAGGACAAGCTTATGTACCTTTTTTTATGTAGGAGAAATCACTTATGGCAACAAACAAAGACCTTATTACAAAATACTACGATATGTGGAATAAAAAAGAGTTTGATAAAGCAGAACAGATTCTCGATGAGAACATTAGTTTTCGAGGTTCTTTAGATATAACTGCACATGGTATAGCAGAGTTTAAAGAATATGCGAAAATGCTTACTTCTGTATTTGGCGATTTGTATCATGCTGTTGAGATTACAGTAATTGAAAATGCATTAGCTGCCGTATATGTTACATACACTGGAAAACATGTTGGAAAAATTCAAGAGTTTGAAGCGACTGGCAATAGATTTAACTACTCTGGTGCTGCATTTTTCCAATTTAGAAATGATAAAATAGTTTCTATAAATGTTTTAGGCGATCTTAATTCACTCTATAAACAATTACAGAGTTAAGTTTACTCAATAATCTCTTCATTATTGAGTTCAAAAAACTCACTATGTTCAATAGCATTTTCACTAAAGTACTCGATCTTGTCTTCAGCAAGATTAAGATTTGCTATATTGGCTATATGAAAGATCGCATCTCCCTCTTGTGCTAGAGGAATTTGTGACTTTCCAATAATAACACCACTAAATGGTGCTACTATCTCTGTTGAATCTTCATTAAGTGGATCATCTACATACGCTAAAACTTCATCTTTATATACTGTTTCACCTAAAGCTCTTACAGTTCTTAAAACTCCACTACTACTTGAGCGTATCCATTTATTTTGTCGTGTTGTAATTGGTGTTTTACTTTTAGTTTTTTTCGTAATTTTTGGTAAGTTTCCATTTTCACGCAGTACATTAACAATCCCTTTGACACCAATACGAATTGATGTTTCATCAAAACGTAAAGCTTCCCCTGCTTCATATAGAAGGATTGGGACACCGTGATCCTGTGCCTCAGCTCGCAAAGAACCATCACGCAGTTCAGAGTGCAAAATTACTGGAGCTTCAAATACTCTTGCCAATCTTGCTGTATATTCATTATCTAAATTTGTACGTATTTGAGGTAGGTTTATTTTATGGATGGAGCCAGTATGCAAATCTATCCCTAGTGAGCATTTTGAAACAACCTCTTCAAAAAATATCTTTGCTATTCTAGCTGCAAGTGAGCCTTTTGAGCTTCCTGGAAAACTTCTGTTTAAATCACGTCTATCTGGCAAATAGCGTGAGAGATTCATCATCCCATACACATTTACAACAGGTACTAGTATCAAAGTCCCCCGTATCTTTTTTAATATACTGAGCTTTTTTAGACGTCTTATAATTTCTATTCCATTAAGCTCATCTCCATGAATAGCTGCACTGATAAAAACAACAGGACCATCTTTTTTCCCACATATCACATTTAACAAAAGATTTGTTGGAGTATTGTAGTGTTTTGGTAAAGGGATGTTAATCGTAGTAGAACTCCCTTTTGTTATCTCTACACCGCCAATAATTAAGCGCTCATTTTTCACCTATTTATGCTCCAATATTATCTTTTTTAATTCTTTTTTTCTTTTTTGGTGCTTGTGCTACAGGTGTTACATTTGCTTCGATATAGTCCATTATTTTTATTGCAATATCTAACTCTGTTGATTTTTCAATCCCTTCCAATCCTGGAGAAGAGTTTACTTCCATAACAAGTGGTCCACGTTTTGATGGGATCATATCTACACCACAGACACCAAGTCCCATAGATTTTGCCGCTGCTAGTGCAGTTGCACGCTCTTTACGTGTCAGTTTATGTGCTACTGCACTGCCTCCTTGATGTAGATTTGATCTAAAATCACCCTCAGCACCTTGGCGACGCATAGCACCAACCACTTCTCCGTTTACTACAAATGCACGTATATCTGCTCCACCAGCTTCTTCTATAAACTCTTGTACAAGCAAATTTACATCCATTCCATAAAAAGCATCAAGTACAGATTTTGCAGCCTTTTCGCTATCTACAAGAACAACACCTACCCCTTGTGTACCTTCTAAAATTTTAAGAACTAATGGTGCACCGCCACTTAAAGCTATCACATCTTTTGCGCTCGATTTATTTGATGCAAAAACAGTTTTTGGCATATCTACACCATTTTTTGAAAGGATTTGTAGGCTTCTTAATTTATCCCTACTTCTTTTGATTGCCAAAGAACCTGATGTAGTAAAGACATCCATCATCTCAAAATGTCGCACCATAGCAGTTCCATAAAAGGTACGGCTTGCACCTATACGGGGAATAATTGCGTCAGGAACTGGTAATTTTTCCCCCTCGTAGTGTATCTCTAAATTCCCCTTCATAATCTCTATAGAACATTTTAAAAAATCTACAACTCTAACTTCCCAACCTTTTTGCTTAGCAGCTTCTACTAATCTTCTAGTTGAATATAGCTCTTCATTTCTCGATAGTACATAAACTCTCATATTTTTTCCTCTATTTTGCGACGTACTCTAAAGCTACATCTACTAAAAACTTATCTTTTAAAAATTTTCTACCTATCAACATAGGAAACTTCATATCTTTACGATCTGTAAGTGAAATCACACCTTTATATTTTTTTCCAAAAAATTCTACATTTACTTTAATTGAAGGGCGGATTTGTAACTCTCCGTTTGAACTTTTCACTTTTTTGATTTTATAAATAGGCAATGAAAAACGTTTATTATTATATGCCTCATGTACATCATCTAGAAGAGTGAAACTGACTATGTCACCCTCCACTACTACATGATCGCAATGTAGGGCACTTGAATCTGCACCTGTATCTACCTTTGCATCAAGATCAAATAACTCCAAATCTAAAATAGATATCTTCTCCTGTCTCCCAATTATCTTTTTTCCCATATTTATTTCCATAAGCCGACTTTGAAGACATTATAGCACCAGTTTTCTGAAAGTTATTACTATAAAACAGTTAGTTTTTATTGAGTGACATTTTATTGAAAATTGCTGTACCAACTATAAGCAAAGTTACCCCTACAACAAGATAAAAAGCATTTATCAATTTACTATAATCATCAAGTACTATTTTAAACACTGCCATTAAAGATTCTATAGAGAGTGCCACAATAATAGATGTCAAAAACTTAGTTAATGTTTTACTTTGTAAATCATTTCCAAAATTAAATGTTTTAAACAATACATCATTTTCTATGATGGTTTTTGCCAGATCATAAATAGCAAGTCCAATCGTGATAGATATGATAGATGTAAAAATATCGTGCATCACATTATCTCCTTTGAAATGGCTAAATAACATCTCTACAAATATGTACCCTCCATAAAGAATTAAAAACACAGAAACTAATCCTAGAAGTAAACCACCTCCAGCCATAATAACAGTGTTGACTTTGGTAAACATACTATTGTGCTCGATAAGTTGTAACTCACTCAAAAGAGTCAATATATCAAAATCAATCACTAAAAAATCATCCTCTACTTGCTTTACTGCTGTCAACATAGGCTGTCCAGTAACATGATGCAAATATGGGTTACTAATGTGAATAGGTTCATCTTTAAAACTTACCCATTTAAAGTAAAAAGATTTATCAGCTCCATCCCTTTCTTCATAGACTTCCCGTCTGCCTATAGATGGAGTTTGTTGTATAAAATATTGATCTACACTATATATAAACTGCGCCGATTTTTCAAAGTCAAAAATATGATGCAAATCACTTGTGTTATTTGAAGCTGGTTGAAAATTTTGTACAACACTACGGATGTAAAACTGTATACTGTTTTTATGCTCAGTATATATCTTTATAACTCTTTTCATAGTAGCTCCTTACCATAAAATACAATATACCCTTATAACACCCTTACCTTTAAATCTCAAGGACTTTTTAGAGCTAGTTTAAAACTTTAAAAAAATTCATGCTAGAATGTGAACAAAAAAAGAGCGAGTACAAATATGTCAACCTTCCCCTTAGAAGAGATAGCAGTTTACAGAGAAAAGTTAGCGAAGCATCCTGTATATGGAGCTGTCAAAAATATGGATGATTTAACCCTTTTTATGCAACATCATGTGTATTCTGTTTGGGACTTTATGTCTTTGGCAAAGTACCTGCAAAACTGCTTTGCACCTTCACAAACACCGTGGATGCCAAGGGCAAACTCTGATATACAAAGATTTATAAACGACATTATCCTTGAGGAGGAAACTGATCTTGGAATCCCTTTAGCTGATGGCACTCCAACATATGCAAGTCATTTTAGCCTGTATACCCAAGCAATGGAAGAGGTAAAAATTGGTAGTTCTCAAAATATTTACTCATTTTTACAAAGTGTGCAAAACTCATCTGTTAAAAATGCACTAAATGCAAATATCGCACCTCTAGCTTCCGTAGAATTTATGCAAACAACATTTGGCTTTATAGATAGCAATGAACCTCATCTAGTTGCTGCTGCTTTTGCACTTGGACGTGAGCACATCATCCCTAAAATGTTTCGCTCGTTAATAGAAAAGATGGGAATAAAACGTGAAAATACAGAGGTTTTTCACTACTACTTAGAACGCCATATAGAACTAGACAGCGATCATCATGGACCAATGTCACTCAAAATGTTAGAGATACTCTGTGAAAACGATCCCAAAAAAACAGAAGAAGCTGAAAAAGCAGCTATCGAAGCGATCGAAGCTCGTATAAAGTTTTGGGATGGGGTTTTAGAGGTTATAGAGCAAAACAGGGCTTTCTCGGCCTACTCACGTAAAAGTATTACAGCTTTTTAAATAATCAAAAATCAGAAAAGGATTTTTGATTATCTCTACTAAATACTATTCCACATTTAAAATATATGAACTTTCATAAACAACCATACCGACAGGTGATTTTATATGATGGGTTTCATAACTCATATACCCTTTTTCCTGAAAATATGCATAGTTGTCAGTTTCATTTTCTATAGTATACGCATCATCTTTTTTTCTTTTATTGTATAACTCTAGAACAAGTGATGACTCAGCTTCAATATACTGTTTAATTGTTACAAAAAGCTGTTTCTCTTTTTTGAAGTGTACAAATGTAATATTTACTACTCTATTATCATTATAGATAGTCATATCACATATTTGTGTTTGACTATTTTTAATCTTTGAATCTGCTCCTGTAGTATTTGTAGTCCAATGAGAAGACCAGTTTTTACTAAAAAAATCAGAAAGTTTATTAAAGACTAGTTCTGTTGACTTTTTATTTGCTGGCAATTGTAGTACTTTTACAACTCTGTTTACAACCTGTTTTTGTTCATCTGGAATCGAACTCATAGAATCTAAAGCATACACATTACACAACAATACCAACACTAACATTATTTTTTTCATACAATACCCCCACTAAAATTAATCTCTATGATAATTATATAAAATTCAACTTGATATTTTCTAAAAATCACCCACTTTCTATAAATGGTATAATTTCAAAAAAAGTTACCAATTTTAGGAAATCAATCTATGCAATTTACCCTCGAAGCTACAAGTGGCAAGGCTCGTGCTGCTACACTTACAACTGCACACTCAACTGTAAAAACTCCCGTGTTTATGCCAGTAGGCACTGTTGGAAGTGTAAAATCTCTCGATGTTCATGATGTTTTAGATATGTTAGGCGCTGAAATCATCTTGGCAAACACTTATCATATGTACTTACGTCCTGGGGATGAAACAGTTAAAAAAATGGGAAAACTTCACGGTTTTACAAAGTATCCAAAAAGTTTTTTAACAGATAGCGGCGGTTTTCAAGCATTTTCACTCTCAGATATGTCAAAACCAAAAGAGGATGGGATCGAGTTTAGAAGCCACATCGATGGAAGCAAACACTTCTTCACTCCTCAAAAAGTGATCGATATTCAGCTCAATCTTGGCTCAGATATCATGATGATCTTAGATGATCTCATCGCTCTGCCAAATACACAAGAACGTATCAAACTTAGCATCGAGCGTACTACAAAATGGGCGCAGGATTCGATCGAGTATTTTCGCTCAAAACAAGCTGAGGGTATCGGCGTAGATCAAAACATATTTGCGATCATCCAAGGGGGAACGGATAAAGCGTACCGTACAAAAAGTGCAACGGAGTTATGTGCCCTGCCTTACGATGGTTTTGCGATCGGTGGGCTTAGTGTGGGGGAAGCCAACCAAGATATGTACGACACAGTTGAGCACACTACGCAGTATATGCCAGAGGATAAACCACGTTACTTGATGGGTGTTGGAACTCCAGAAGATTTGATAGAAAACATTGAACGTGGAATCGATATGTTTGACTGTGTTATGCCAACACGTAATGCTCGTAACGGTACGCTATTTACTTCATTTGGAAAGCTCAACATCAAAGGTGCAGCTTTTAAAGAAGACCCAACCCCAATCGATCCAGAGTGTGAGTGTATAACATGTAAAACATACTCACGTGCATACATCAACCACCTTTTTAGAAGTCGTGAGATCGCTTACTTTAGACTTGCAACTATCCATAATTTACACTACTATTTAAATCTTATGAGGGAAGTGCGTGAAGCGATTTTAGAAGATCGCTTTGCGGAGTACAAAGCGGAGTTTTACGCTAAAAGAAGTTAAATACTTTTAACTTCTCCAAACAACTCTTCAGAGTTATAAAGCGAATCAGAATTGTTCACTGTGTAGCTTTTTGTTGTATCTAACAACACTAAGTTAGCTTTACTTCCTACTTTTATCTTTGCACTATTCGTTGTTAGTTTTAAAAGTGTTTGCATATCAATAAGTCCACTTTTTACAAGTTTTGTGTAGTAGAGTGGCAATGCATCCGCTAACGCTGAACATCCATATGCTGCATCGTCAAACGCTACCTCTTTATTTACAGGTGAGTTTGGTTGATGGAGTGTTGTAAGTGTATCGATCTCGCCATTTTTAAGTAACTCTTGCAACTCTTTCATATCGCTTTTTGAAGCTAACGGTGGGTTTAGTTTTGCGATTGTATTAAAATCTCTACACGACTCATCACAGCGCACTAAATGGTGGATCGAGACTTCACAAGAAACTCTTACACCCTCTTTTTTTGCTTTTGAGATCAGTTGAATACTTCTTGGCGATGCTATAGCTTTAAAAAGTATCTTGATGTCAAAATATCTAGCAATCTCGATCATGCGAGAAACATGCAACACTTCACTAAGCTCTGGAATTCCTGAGAGACCAAGGTTTGAACTTACATCTCCATCTAACATAACACCAGAATTTATCAGAGAGTTATCTTCTGCTTTACAGTAAAGTGTTGTGTCATACATCTTCACATATTCTGCGATCTTAATTGCTATGTTGTTTTTTGCAATAGTACTCATATATGGAGCTGCTGCACCTTTTTTGAGCAAAATTGCAATATTTGAGAGGCTCAAATCATCTTGAAGTGTATTTATCATCAGATCGATTGCTACATCGTCTATATCTTTTATACTGTTTTGTGCATACTCTAAAGCGATAGTGTTATCGATCGGAGGTTGTGTGTTTGGGTTAATGATTATACGCCCTACACCACCGCTTTTTGCTTCATCGGCAATGGCATGAATAGTTTTTGCATTTAGTGTTGCATCTAGTAAACTTATATTTTTATCTTCTAACGATGGGATAAGATACGAGCCTTTTGCATCAATGATTTCATCATCTACCAAGGTGTTACCAAGTTCAACGATCACACCATCTTCGATCTTTACATCACACTCTTTTACGCCATCAACATCGCATACTATTGCATTTGTTATAACCATCTCATATAACCTTCTGATATAATTACGACATTATAAATAAAAAAGGCTTAAGAGGTGTTTGTCTATGAAACTTTTAGTATCTGCTCTTGAACACTCAGCAAATGTGCACCTAACTTCACTCAAAAAAGAGTTGGGGGATGATGTTGAGTTTATCGGTATTTTCGATAAAAACTTAGGAGACCCGATCATTGACTTACAATCACTAGCTATCATGGGATTAGTTGATGCCATAAAAAAACTTCGCTTTTTTTTCAAACTTGCAGATGAGATGGTAGAATTATCACGTGATGCAGACAAAGTACTTTTGATTGACTCATCAGGTTTTCATCTACCACTCGCTAAAAAGATCAAAAAAAAGTACCCAGACAAAGAGATCATCTACTACATCTTGCCACAAGCTTGGGCGTGGAAGAAAAAACGTATACCTGTTTTAGCTAGGACGATCGATAAACTCGCTTCCATCTTACCATTTGAACCATCGTATTATCCAAAAGAGGCAAATATTGAGTATGTTGGACATCCACTCCTTGATCAAATAACAGTTTTCAAAGAGAGTTTAAATGAAACTATAAATTCTGTTGCTTACTTACCAGGAAGCAGAAAAAGTGAAATAAAACGTTTAATGCCTGTATTTCGAGAACTCATCAACACTTTAAATGTTGATGCAACAATCGTAATTCCAAAACATTTTTCAGATCAAGAAGTACAAGAACTTTATGGCGATCTAGAGGGGATAAATATCTCTCACGATACTCACAAAACACTTTACGATGTTGATTTTGCATTTATATGTAGTGGAACTGCAACACTTGAAGCTTCACTCATTGGCACACCTTTTATACTTGCTTATAAAGCGAAATCACTTGATTATTTCATAGGAAGTCGTCTTGTAAAACTTTATTATGTAGGACTTGGAAACATTTTGCTAAAAAAATACAATGGCACTACACTTCATCCAGAATTTTTACAAGATACAGTGACAAAAGCAAACTTACTCGAAAGTTTTTACAACTATAATAGAGACAATTTTTTACAAAACTCAGCTCTTTTAAGGGAGTATTTACAACATGGTTCTGCTTCAAGAGTAGCACAACTTATAAAAGAGTAACACAATCCCTACACAAATATGTGATATACTTTTTTTCAAATTTAGCCAATTAGGATATATATGAACTTTTTTTTAAAATTTTTACTTATTTTACTCTTCTCTTTTAGCTTCGCTTTTTCAGCAGATTTTTTGATGCCAGATCAAGCTTTTCAACCCTATGCAAAAGTAAATGACAATGCCCAAATAGTTACAGGGATAAAACTAGGCAAAGAGATATATGTTTATGATGCGCAACTTAAAATAGAGATCATCAATCCAAAAGATGTCTCGATCAAAGATATTCAAAAACCAACACCAGTTGAGCATATGGGGGATATGGTTTATCTTAAATCACCTGAGTTTATTGTAACATTACAAGATTCTGGAGATGCTGGAGTAAAAAATATTAAACTAAAACTCTCCTATCAGGGGTGTTCTGAGCAGGGTTTATGTTATGAGCCATTAAGTAAAGAGTTTGACTTGGAAGTTGATACTTCTAAACTCTTAGCAACAACCCCAAAAACATTGGAAGTCCTAGCACCTATTAAAGTAGAAAACGTTGAAAAAGAAAAATCAGAAACTGATCTTATCTCAGATACGATCAAAAACAGCGGATTTTTAGTTATCATCGCTACTTTTTTTGTTTTTGGAATCCTCCTTTCACTTACACCTTGTGTATTTCCTATGATCCCTATCATCTCTGGTGTAATTATCTCTCAAGGTGAAGGTCTTACAACCAAAAAAGCATTTGCACTCTCTGTTGTGTATGTTCTAGCAATGGCAGTTGCATATACAATAGCGGGAGTTTTAGCAGGTCTATTTGGCTCAAATCTTCAAGCAGCTCTGCAAACTCCATGGGTCGTTTACTCATTTGCTGGAATTTTTGTAGCTTTGGCACTCTCAATGTTTGGATTTTATGAGTTAAAACTCCCAGATGCAATCGTTTCACGTGCAAGTCAAAACTCATCTAAAAGTGGTTTTATCGGTGTTGCAATTATGGGATTTCTCTCTGCACTCATAGTAGGTCCTTGTGTAGCTGCTCCACTTGCAGGTGCACTTGTTTACATTGGACAAACTGGAGATGCACTTCTTGGTGCAGTAGCACTTTTTAGTATGAGTATTGGGATGGGATTACCGCTTATTTTAGTAGGGGTTAGTGCTGGAAAATTTATGCCTAAACCTGGTGCTTGGATGACAATGGTCAATGCTATCTTTGGTGTGCTTATGCTTGGTGTTGCAATCTGGATGCTTGATAAAGTAGTATCTAGTGAAGTAACGGCCCTGCTTTACTCGATTTTGGGTATCGGGTTTGCTATCTATTTTGGTGCATTTGATAAAGAGAGCCATGTACTTAAAAGAACAGTTGCTTTTATAGTATTCATCTATTCACTAGCACTTTTTGCAGGTTTTTTAGCAGGTAAACCAAGTATGACTGAGCCTCTTGGTTTTTTAGTCTCAAAAGCATCGACTACACAAACTACTTCTCAAGAAGAACTAAAATTTGAAGTAGTCACATCCATCAAGCAACTTGACGCGGTTTTAGAGAGAAACAACGGCAAAAAAATTATGCTAGATTTCTCTGCTGATTGGTGTACTGCTTGTAAAGAGTTTGATGAAGTAACTTTTCAAGATAGTGCAGTTATGACAAAACTAAAAGAGTTTGTACTCATTCGTGCAGATGTTACTGCAAATGATGAAGCTGCAAAGGCGTTAAGTAAAAAATATGGTGTTTTTGGACCACCAGTTATCATCTTTTTCGATCAAGAACTTCAGCCTCTCAAAGCTAAAACTGTTGTTGGTTTTACAGAACCACAAAAATTTTTAGAACATCTTAATACACTATAAGTCAGGAAAAAATGATAGATTTAGATACTGAAATTTGTATATGTAACTCTTTGAATGTCAAGGATATTGCAGAGTGTATTAAAAAAAACAACTTTCAAACTTTACAAGAGATTTTAGACAATGAAGATTGCCCAATGGGCAATAAATGTGAAGCGTGTCACGATGAGGGATTTAACAACGATGGTTTGAATATCCCTCTTGTGCTTTCGATGGTAAAACAGGGCAAGATATAGGTAACTTAATCTTAAATATTGTTCTTATATCTTCTGTCTCAACAGTGATTGTTCCAGAAAATTGTTTCTCAATAATCATTTGAGACATATATAATCCAAGCCCTGTTCCATTTTTCCCTTTTGTACTAAAATATGGTTCAAATAGTCTCTCTAAATTCTCTTTTTTTATCCCACCAGCGAAATCTTCTATAGTTATAATATACATATTGTTTTGATTTCTGAGTGAAATATTTATCTTTTTATTTGTTGAAGTTGAGTTTTTATATGCGTCAATTGCATTATTTAAAATATTTAACAGCACTTGTACTAATTCATTAACATATACCTGCATAGTTATATCATCATATATATCAACATGGATATCAATATTGCCAACTCTTGGTTTTATCAAATTGATAGCTTTATGGATAAGTTCTTCCAAAGCCACATCAACACACTCTTTGTCTTTACGAAAGTATGTTTTAAAATCATCAATAGTTTCTGAGAGATACATAATCGCAGAGTTAATCTCCTCAAAAGTTTTTTCCATCTCCTCTTTATCTATCTTTACTTCTAAAAGGTTTTTGAGCTGTAAATTTGCTATCTGGAGCGTGATATTATTGAGTGGCTGTCTCCACTGATGTGCGATCATAGAGATCATTTCACCCATAACTGCTTGTTTTGATTGCGATGTTAATATCTCATCTTTTTCAATTAACTCTTCAACTTTTTCCTGCACACTTTTTTCTAGAGAGTGATTGTATTCTATGAGTTTTTTTGTTTGGAGTTTCACTTTACTTTCTAGGTTTTTATTAAAAAGTTTCAATTTTCTTTGGTAATAAAACATTATAAGTAAAATCGATCCCATAAAAAATGCTATCTTCCAAACAAGCATATAGTCTATCGTTTGTTGGTATCTCGTTATTCTCCACTCGTTTAAGATATTTTCTATTCTCTCTTTAGATATTTTTTTTAGACTTTTTTCGATGATGTTATAGAGAACAGGATCATTTTTTTGCACACCGATACTGATTTGAAGTGGAGACTCTTTGGCTAAAAATCCATTTATCTTTAACTCACCATACCCATATTTATCGATTATATAATCTGCTTGATAATCGAGTGAAGCGATTGCATAAATTTTAGATGATTTTACCATTGTTACCATTTTATTTTTATTTGGTTCAGCGACAATATGAAGATATGGATACAATGATAAAAGATGTTGTTTATATAACTCTTTTTGTACAACAATAATCTCGTTTTTCAACTTATCCAAACTGCTAACAAAAGATTTATCAAGTTTACTAATCAATGTAAAATGAAAACTTGTGACAGGTGTCGTTTGTTTAAGCATAGAATATTGTGTTGCACTCTTTTCATATATCGAAAGAATTTGACATTCATTATCTTCAAGCTTATTTTCTAAATCTTTTTCATAACTCACATAGATAGGTTCAAAACTTAACGATGTTGTTTGAGATATATCATTAAAAATGTCAGACATAATCCCTGTCATTTTTCCATTTTTCATCCCATCAATTGGAAACTGATCATGTTTTATACAAACATTGACAACAGAATGTTTTTTAACATACCTCTTTTCCTCTTCTGAGAACAATAAAGTTTTATCAATATACTCATAATTAAATATAAAATCATCTAACTCTTTTGATGGATTGAGGCTATATTGTTTTTTAAAAAAAGCCATTTGCTTATTTAAAAAGTTTTTATCTACAGCACCTATATCATAAGTGTATGGAAGTATCAGTTTTTTAACCCCTTTTGCCTCATAGCGTAAGTCGTTTTTTGATATATACGGTGCATATTTTTTATGGATAATATCTATAATCTCATCTTCATGTTCTAAAGCGTACTGCCACCCTTTGATCGAAGCATTCCTAAAGTTTATCACTCTTGTAGGATGATTTTGTGTTTCAAACTTAGAAGTAAATAGCTCCATTTGTAAAACATAAAGATTATCATTACTTGGGTCTAAAATATTGTACTTGATACCTCTATGATTTAATTGATGAACTTGATCAGAGATAAAAGCTGTCATACCATCAACTTTTCCATTGACAAAATCATCTATAGAATATGTATGGTTTGTTAAAAACATCTCATCTACATTGACATTGACATTATAACTGTCTAAAAAAGGTTTAAAATTAAGTACAAAATCCTCTTTTGTTGATGACATGATTTTTTTCCCAACCAAATCTTGTGGCGATTGAATAGTTGGTTTAACAATTAAAACTAAAGCTGCACGTTTAAAAAAAGATGCAACAAGTTTAAGAGGTTTTCCTTTAAGATAATCTATAAGCGTAGATGAATTGTAGATTCCATATGTTGAGATTCCATTTAAAACATCTTTTTCTATATTTGTCCCTGTTTTGTACTCTTTTAACTCAACATCAAGCCCAACATCTTCATAAAAACCTTTCTCTTTGGCTGCAATAAACCCTGCAAACTCAAACTGATATTTCCAATGTAACTGTAAAGATACTTCATCAAGCTTTTTTGGCTCTATTGTTTGTGCATTTAAAGAGAAAAAAAATACAAAAAGTATTAGAAGGTACTTCATTCCTGTGTTAAACCTTTTAATACATCTTCAAAACTACCCTCTATAATCTCTTTTACAGAACAAGCTATCATAAGATTGATTGGATGATCAAAATCTTCAATCAATCTTTCATATTTATCAACTTCATACCCTTCTCTTTGAAACTTCTCTGAGTGCTCAAAGGTATCGATATAATTGTTTGTATTTTCCATATACCCATACACTTCTTTTCCTAATGCACTTGCATATCCACATTCCCAAACAGTTCCACTATCAGCCTCTTTTCCTCGAAACTGATTTAGATTTGCTATCACTATATCAGCTTTTTCAATCATCGCTACATTAGCATCAAATATATCTTTTGCAATTTTATGTTTTTCTTGTGAAAAATCTACAACATTATCAAGCGGATACAACCCCTCATAACCATACTCTTTACATAATGCGACTAATTGTTTTCCAATCTCTATTGAATCTTGTTCAAATACATCTGGTCCAGCGATATACACTTTTTTCATAGAAAATCCCATAATAAAATATTTTTTTTTCTGTAATTGTATCAAACTAAAATAACTATTCGTTTAAGCACAAAATTAGCCTCTTTATCATACTCTACAAAAAACCAAAGAGAGTTTTCATGGCAAATAGATTACAAAACGAAGATTCCCCCTATCTGCAACAACATAAAAATAACCCTGTAGATTGGTGGCCATGGTGTGATGAAGCATTTCTTAAAGCTAAAAAAGAGAATAAAGCGATTTTTATAAGTATCGGTTATTCGTCATGTCATTGGTGTCATGTGATGGAAGAGAAAGTTTTTGAAAACCAAGAATGTGCAGATATACTCAACGAAGGTTTTATCTCGATCAAAGTTGATCGTGAAGAGCGACCAGATATAGATAAACATTACCAAGAAGTGTATCAACTATTAAATCGTCACGCTGGTGGATGGCCAACTTCTATCTTTTGTACACCTCGAAATAAACCCTTTTTTGCAGCTACTTATATCCCACCAGAGACTACAGCTGGGAGTATAGAGGGGATGGGCTTTAAAGAACTTACATCACTTATCGCACAAAAGATTGGGGAAGATGACCCACAACTCTATAAAAATGCCGATGAGATTGAAGGCTTTATCTCCTCTGTTTCACATCCTAAAGAAGCGACTATTTTAAAAGAGGATTTTTATAAAACATTTATTGGACAGGTTAAAAGCAATTATCAACCTGATTATGGAGGTTTTTCAGTACAGCCAAAGTTTCCTCATGCTTCAACTATAAAAGCTCTCCAAATCATAGATAATATTTATCAAGATAGGGCAATCAAACCTATGATAACAAATACTCTCAATCAGATGAAAAAAGGTGGAATGTACGATTTGGTTGATGGTGGTTTTTGCCGTTACTCTGTAGATGAGCAATGGTTAGTACCGCACTTTGAAAAGATGTTATATGATAACGCCCTACTTTGCTCAAACTATATAGATGCTTATTTGACATATACAGATAAAAGTTATTTACAAACCGCTAAAGAAATTGCTGATTTTTGGTTTAATTTTATGAGTGAGAATAATCTTTTTTATAGTGCTAGTGATGCAGATAGTGAAGGTGAAGAGGGAACATATTTCATCTATACCTACGAAGAGATATATGATCTTCTTTCTCAAAAAGGATACAACGATCCAAAATCTATGTGTAAAGAGATGAATGTATCTAAACATGGAAATTTTGAAGGTAAAAATATTATTCGTTTTGATGATAGAATACCAACATGGTTTAGTGATGTAAAGCCCATTTTACAAGCTATACGTGCAAAAAGAGCTTACCCATTTATAGATAAGAAGATACAAACATCTTGGTCTTCAATGATGATAACTTCATTTTTTCAACTCGCAATGATTGACAATAGTTATTTGCAAAAAGCGATCAATACTCTTGATGCACTTCTAGCAAAAATGTTTATCAATGATACTCTTTATCATACATCTTTACCAGATAAGACTCCAAAAGTTAAAGCTTTCTTGGAGGACTATGCCTTTTTTGCAAAAGCACTCCTAAGTGGATATAAAACAACACAAAATGATCTTTACCTCATACAAGCACAAAAAATGGCGAACAAAGCTTTAGAAAACTTTTACGATCGAGGTATGTGGAACTTTAGTGTAGGTGAGTTTAAAACAAAAGCAGAAGTTACAGATAATACTTATACAAGTAGTGTAAGTATCATGGTGGATGTACTTCTAACATTAGGCTCTTTGTTAGAAGATGAAAAATATATTCACTTTGCTTTTAAAACAATGGAGTATAACTCTTATGACCTGCTTCGCCGTCCAATCTATTACCCCTATTTGCTCACACAAACTTTACGTTATTTAAAAGGGGATCGAATAATTAAATCAAGTCTTCAAAATTTACAAAACAATAGTTATGATCTTGAAGCACTAAAATATCCATTTACACTTTTAAAATCGAGTGAAGATAAAGGTTTTATGGTATGCGGAGAAAAAAGCTGTTTTGCAAATACAGATGATTTAAAAGAGTTAAACAAACTTATAGAAAATAGTTTATAGGGAGAGTGATTATGGGTAAAAAGAACATGGTTGCAGATGAGTTTGTTGATGGTTCTATCATCGAAGAAATTGTACATGAAGATAGACGAAAAAAATGTTTAAAACCACCAAAACATGAAAAAAGAAAAGGAAAAAGCAGAGTCTCTGTATGGATTAAAAAAGAAGTTTTAGAGTACGAAAATAAGCTCAAAAAACTTCAAATAGAGCTCTTAAAAATGCAAAACTATATCAAAGATACGGGACAGAAAGTTTTAATGATTTTTGAAGGACGTGATGCAGCTGGAAAAGGTGGTACAATTAAACGTATTACGGAGCATCTGAACCCCCGTGGTGCTAGAGTAGTAGCCCTTGATAAACCAAGTGACACTGAAAAAACACAATGGTATTTTCAACGCTATGTACACCATTTGCCATCTGCTGGTGAAATAGTATTATTTGATAGAAGCTGGTATAACCGTGCAGGTGTTGAGCCAGTTATGGAGTTTTGTACACCAGAGGAACATCAAGAGTTTTTACAAGAAGTTCCTGAGTTTGAAAAGATGCTTGTTAACTCTAATATCCGTATATTTAAATTTTATTTTTCTGTTTCTAAAGAGGAACAAAAAAAACGTTTTGACAGAAGAAAAACCGATCCACTCAAACAATACAAACTTTCCCCTGTTGATGCACAATCACAAGGACTTTGGGATCAATATACCATAGCAAAATACTCTATGTTACTCGCATCTCATACTGAACATTCTCCTTGGACAGTGATTCGATCTGATAATAAGAAAAAAGCACGAATCAATACGATTAAGCACATTTTGAATAACTTTGATTATCCAAATAAAATTGATGCCAAAGAGCTTATAGAAGATGATGATATCAGACTCGTTGCAACTAATGAGATAAAAATCATGGAAACAGAAATGACTCTACAAAAAAATAAAAAATAAGCTATAATAACTATTTTTAAATGGGGTACATATGGTAAAAGATCTTGGTAAGTATATTTTTATGATAGAACTTGGAATAAAGTACATTTATATCTTCAAAAAAACATTTTTCCATCCCTTTATAGCACAAAAATATGCTTATGAAGAACTCTCAAAATCAAGACAAGACTACTCAAATATAGTTTTAGAATTCTTAAATATTGAGGTAGAAATTGACGGTCAGATTCCACAAGAAAATAAGATTCTTTATGCAATCAATCATAGATCACTTCTAGATATTATGGTGATGGAGCATATCTTTTCAAAACATAATAAAAACGGAACATGGATAGCAAAACAAGAGCTATTTGATAGTTTTTATGGAAAGTTTTTTGAATATAGTGGCTGTATCAGCGTAGATTTAGAGACAAAAAAAGGACTTATTAGTTTTTTTAAATCTATTAAAAACACTTTTTCAAAAGTTGATAATATGAATCTTTATATTTTTCCTGAAGGAGAGCGATATAAAAAAGAGGGGATAAAAGAATTTCAAAGTGGTGCAGAAAAAATTGCAAAAGCAAATAACTTAAAAGTTGTCCCTGTGTTTATAAACGATCAACTAGAACGTGTTTTTAAAGGCGCACCTTACAAAGAAACTTACAAAATCAAAGTTCATATTGGTGAGGTGGATGAACATCATAACCTAGAAGAAAAATACCTCTCACACTATACACAATCACTTCAAAAAGGCGAATAAAATATGAAACTTGGGGTAAATATAGATCATGTTGCAGTACTTCGTGAAGCTAGAGAAGTAAATGATCCAGATATTCTACAAGCTCTCTATGTAGCATGTCAAAGCGGTGCTGATCAAATCACTATTCATTTGCGAGAAGATAGACGCCACATCCAAGATATTGATGTCAAAAATATTGTGATGCTTTCAAAAGTACCTGTAAATTTAGAGTGTGCAATCGATAAAGATATTATAGAGATTGTATGTCAAAACAAACCACATCGTGCAACTTTAGTTCCAGAAAAACGCCATGAAATTACAACTGAAGGTGGTTTAGAACTTTATAATCATAGTGAAGATATAAAAACAGCTATTGCAAAACTAAACGCTTCTGAGATTCCTGTTTCACTTTTTGTTGATCCAAGCATAGAGACTATGGAAAAGTCAAAAGAGCTTGGTGCACAAATGGTTGAGCTCCATACTGGACATTTTGCAAACCTTTTTGCAATGCTGAACTCTTCACTTCCTTACTCTAACCACTCTATAAAAGATTTAGAGCTCTCTCGACAAACATTAGAACAGGAATTAGCTAATGAGATCGAGAAGATTAAAACAGCAGCGAAACATGCAGTTGGGCTTGGCTTAGAAGTAGCTGCTGGACATGGACTTAACTACCATAATGTATATAAGATGGTAAAAATCTCCGAAATTATAGAGTTAAATATTGGGCAAAGCATTGTAGCTCGTAGTGTTTTTACAGGACTACAGAGTGCTGTAAAAGAGATGAAAAAGCTCACTACTAGAAGATGAAACAAAAAATTGCTATTAGCATAGGCGATCTAAACGGTGTAGGTTTAGAGATCGCTTTAAAATCACATGATGAAGTCTCAAAACTCTGTTCCCCTATCTATTGTATAAACTACACGATGCTTCATCAAGGTGCAAAACTTTTAAACTTTGAACTGCCAGATAATCTACAACTCCATGAAGTTACTGGAGAGTTTGAAATTGAAGCAGGAAAAGTTAGTTATGAGAGTGGATTATACTCATACAACTCCTTTGTGGAAGCTATAAAACTGTGCGAGATAAAACAAGCTGATGCAGTAGTAACTATGCCTATACATAAAGAAGCATGGAAGTTAGCTGGGCTTGATTTTGTAGGGCATACCGATCTGCTTCGTAAATATTTTAACCAAGATGCCATTATGATGCTTGGATCTCCTGCGATGTTTGTAGCCTTATTTACTGAACATATACCACTCAAAGAAGTGTCATCTCATGTTACATTTGAAAAAGTTGCAAATTTTTTATTTGATTTGCATAAAAGTTTAGGTGATAAACAAGTAGCAGTTTTAGGGTTAAATCCACATGCTGGAGATAATGGTGTTTTAGGTAATGAGGAACGGGAGATCGAAAAAGCAATTACACATGTAAATAAAACCATAGGAAAAGAACTATTTCATGGTGCAGTTGTACCTGATATCGCTTTTACCCCCTCATTTAGAGAGAACTTTAACTACTACGTAGCGATGTACCACGACCAAGGTTTAGCACCACTTAAAGCACTTTACTTTGATGAAAGCGTCAACATTTCTCTAAATCTCCCTATTATACGTACCTCAGTAGACCACGGTACAGCCTTTGATATCGCCTACAAAGGTGACGCAAAAAATCTGAGTTATCTCAATGGAATAAAATCTGCATTAAATTTTATAAATAATTAAATAAGTAGAAGATATACTTAAGCATTAGAGGTTATAATTTTAGCGTCTATAAAGGATAATTTTTATCCTTTAATATTTTTTACTGGAGTTAATTATGAAAAAAATAATCTTATTTTCTGTGGCAGTTGTAAGTTCTTTAATGGCAAACAATGTAACAAAAGAAGCAAAAGATGCTGGTTTAGCACCTATACCAAACGATAAAAAAGCGTTAATGAAACTCATTGACAATCCTAAGAATCCTATTACTGATGCAAAAGTAGAACTTGGGAAAAAACTCTACTTCGATCCAAGGCTTTCAAAAAGTGGATTTATCTCATGTAATTCATGTCACAATCTAAGTGAAGGTGGTGATGATGGACTAGAGGCTGCTGTTGGTCATATGTGGACAGTAAATCCACACCACTTAAACTCTCCAACTGTGTATAACTCTGTGTTTAACTCTATTCAGTTTTGGGATGGAAGAAGTCCACACCTAGAAGATCAAGCACAAGGGCCTATGCAAGCAGCACCAGAAATGGCAGCTACAAAACAACATGTTGCAGATGTTGTCTCTTCTATGCCAGAGTACGTAGAAGCATTCAAAAGCATTTACGGAAAAGATGTAAAGATCGATATCGTAAAAGTTGCAGATACCATTGGTGTATTTGAGAGAACTTTAGTGACACCATCAAGATTTGATGACTTTTTAAATGGAAATGACAAAGCACTTACAAAAGCTGAACAAAAAGGTTTACAAACATTTATTCAAGTTGGCTGTACAGGATGTCATACAGGTGTAGGTATTGGTGGAGATTTAAATGGTTTTAACGTTGTGAATACTTACAAATACAATGATGTAGGTGATTTTAAAGGTGATGCTAACGGACTTGTAAGAGTTCCAACACTAAGAAATATTACACAAACTGCGCCATATTTTCATAATGGTATGATTAAAACACTTCCAGCAGCGATTAAAGAGATGGGACGTGTACAACTTGGAGCTGATTTAACAGATACACAAGTAAGTGAGATTGAAACTTTCTTAAAATCTTTAGATGGTAGAAAACCTGCTATCTCTTTACCAATGTTGCCAGCTTCTACTGCTGCAACACCACTTCCTGATTTAAAATAATCAGATCAACTAAAAGAGCACAAAGCTCTTTTAGTATTACTTCTTTTTAAAAATTAAAAGTGTTTTATCCTCTGTATCATAGAGTGAAAATGTTTGTTTATCTACTAATTTTAGTGAAGTAAGATTTTGAAAGAATTTTATTTTATGAAAATATTGCACAATCGTATCTTGGTACTTTGTATAGTTTCCATCTTCATTTTTCTCAAATAATGTGAATGTTGTGTGAAGTTCATTGTCTTCAAAAACAGCATCTACACTTAAAAATTCTTTTTCACTATCATTACTCATAGTACCTTCAGCTACATCACTAAAACCATACAAAGTATTGATATCTGCTATAAAAATTCCATCATCATTTAACTTATCTGCAATTGCATCTAAAAACTTTGTAAGTGCATCTTTATCCATAAAATTAAGTACATCAAAGATGCTTACAACTGCATCGTAAGTTCCATCTACTTCACTTACATCTAAACACTGAGCATCCAAGCCTTGTGCCCTGCACTCATCTATCATTACAGAGCTAAGATCAACACCTTGACATTTTACTCCGTCACTTTTCATACGACGCATAAAACCACCACGTCCACAACCAACATCAAGTAAAGTTTTTACCTTATAATCTTCAAGTTCTGATCTATAAAGATCATACATTGCTTCTGTCGCTTCTTCGATCCCCAAAAGATGTTCAGCTTTTGCATAGAGATCAAGGTTAGTCATTTTGCTCCGCTTTGATAACCTCGTTAATCTTCTCATATATATCTAACACTTCATCTTTTTTAGCGATATACGAGTTTTTGTTTGCAATCAGATATGTTGAACTAGTCATAATGTCTTGTACAACTTCCAAACCATTTTGTTTCATCGTAGTACCAGTTTCAACAATATCTACAATCATATCAGCAAGACCTATTAACGGTGCTAATTCTATTGAGCCATAAAGTTTAATAATCTCAACACTCACAGCTCGCTCTTCAAAGTATTTTTTTGTAATATTTACCATTTTTGATGCAACTTTTAGCTCAGGTTTACTAAGGTCAAGTTTTTCACCTTTTTTCATCCCAATAGCTACTTTACACACACCACGTTTTAAATCTAATAGACGAACAACATCTAACCCCTGCTCTTCCAAAGTATCAAGCCCTACTACACCAATATCTGCTGCTTGATGATACACATATGTTGCTACATCTTGGTTTCTTACAAGTAAAAAGCGAAACTTTGGCGTCTCTAAAATAAGCTTTCTATCATCAAACTTGAAACTATCTCCAAAAATAGTCTCAAAAATCTCTAGTGTTTCTTGTGCTATACGCCCTTTTGGAAGTGCAACTGTTAGCATAAATTTGCCTTTGTTATAATCTTTTTCATCCCTTTAAATAGCAACTCTTGGTCAAGTTGTGCATCGGGAAATATTTTTTTAAACTCTAATGCATCTCCACCAGTCAAAATAATAGGTAAATTTTTACTTTTTATCTCATCTACAAATGGTTTGAGATACCCATAACTGATTGCATCTTGTGAATTTTTTGGCATTTTACCTAAATCTAGCTCAAAGTTAAATGAGTAATCAAGTGCAGATGAGATATTTTTATAACACTGCGCCATTGCATTCATCCCTGGATAGATAAAACCACCCTCAAAACCACCCTCTTTTACGACATCAACAGTGATAGCACTTCCAGCATCTATGATAACACCGTTTTTTATAGTTTCAATCGCCACTATGCGATCTATCCCCATAGTTTCATAAAATTGTTTTCGATCAATAAAACGCTCTAAATCAATCCAGTTCGTTAAGTTGTGAAGTTTTTGTTTAAGTGTGTGATTTACAGAGATATAAAAAGTTTGTTCTGCGATAGATTGTGGGTTAAACTCATCCACAGAATATCTGAAATCTTGTGTACCATTATAAAAATGGTACGAAGTATTGCCTATATCACAAAGAAGCATTACTGGATTTTCCAGCCTACTTCTTTAAAAGCTTTTTGTGCTTTTAAACATAAAGGTGCATCGATGAAAAGTATTTTCTGCTTAAAATTATGTTCACAAAAAAGTGTCAGTTTTGAGTATATTTCTTCAAATTTATGAACATCTTTCATTAATAATCTACTTTTTTGACTCACCGCAAAAACAGCCCAATAGTAACCATTTATATCAGTTGCTACAAATATTTTAATCTTATTTCTAATCCCTAACTCTTTAGGATTAATTTCTCGCATCTTTTTAAATATTTTTCCCTTTGTTCTAAGGGAATCAACAACCATTTGCATATCTATAATATACCTTTATTCAATTCCAAGTTCAGCAAAAAGCTTTTCAAAAAATACACTCATCTCAAAAAGTTCATTTTTCAATGTTCCAAATGCTTTATCTTCTATAGCCCACTCTTCAATTCTTTTAACACTATCTGCTTTTTGACTTTCATCAAGCATATCTGTGGTTGAGATATCCTCTTTAATCTTTTCTAAATGATCTTTTAGTTTATGACTCATAGGTTTTCCTTAATAATAATCGTACTGACCAGCTTCTACGTCAGTTTTAATTTTATCTAATTGTTCTTGAATCATATCAAGAATAACCTTTGCCGCCTCTTTATCATTAGCTTCTGGAACATTCCAGTCAGTAAATTTCATATTTGCTTGAAACAACATATCTACTTCTGCTTGGATCTCTGCTTTTCTTGAGATCAAATCTTTTACAACTGCATCCATTTCCTATCCTTTCATACAAGCTTGAATACCATTGTACTACTTTTTTTTAAGAAACTTACAGATTATTCATAAAATTTGGATAGATTTTCTTGATTATAAAGTATATTTTACAAGCTATACAAAAACCAAAAAATACATCTAGTAAAGAACATGATAGAAATATCACCGCTACAATTACAGAAGCTTCCCATAAGTCTAAATAGTGTGTCACTATTAATAAAAGTACAAAAAACAAACCAAAAAAACCTGCCAATCTTTTTGCACCACCATCAACTAAATGATTTTTAATTTTAAATACTCCTTTTAAAAACTCCGCTAACATACTTATAGGAGAAATCCCACGATTTAAAAAAAGTTTCATCACAAAATCAAAAGTGAGAAAGTATAAAATAAATACATTAGTTGTATACAGATACAATCCAACTAATGCTGCAACAAATAACGCTGAAAACCGAGTAACATTTGCATCTACTCTTTCAAAATTTAATGGACAAACTGCTGACATTTACGACCCTTTTACAAACTAATTATCAAATTTTAATCACATTTCCTTAAACTTTAACTATATTTTTTTCTTATATTTGTTCTTTATAATTTCATAAATTCCAGATGCCTTTTTGTATAATCTAAGAATATATATGTTATAATTTATAGTTAAATTACACTTACGAAATTGACAACAAGGAAAATAAATGAAAAAAATAGTTAGTGCTCTTTTTCTACCACTATTTTTATCTGCATCTAACGCTCCATTGACACTTAATGAAGCATTAGAAATATTAAAAAACAACAATTTAGAGATTAAAGCCGCCTCTTTAGAGGTCAAAAGTGCCCAAGAAGATGTAGATCAAACCTCTGGTCTAAACTGGGGTAAGCTAGATTTTACACAAGATATAGCAAAATCAAATGATGCTGGAATGGTATTTGGTTTTAAACTTACATCTCGTGAAGCAAATTTTGGTGATTTTGGTTTTTCAGATTTTAGTCTAACAAATCCAGATATCTTAACAGTAGAACCAGAAGATCTAAACTATCCAGATGCAAGAAACTTCTTTCAGTCAAAACTTAAATATGAACTCCCTTTATTTACGGGGTTTGCAATAACTAGTTATGAAAATATCATGAAAGAGGTTAAAAACATTAAATCTCTTGATAAAGAAAAAACTTTAAATGAAAAAGTATTTCAACTTAAAAAGAGTTATTATGATATGGCTTTATTAGAGTCATCAATTACAAATATGCAAAAGATACTGTCAAATATTGATGCACTTGAAAATACTACAAAAACGATGATTAATGTAGGGTATGCAAAAAAAGTTGACCTCCTTGAAGTAAAAGCTAAAAAAGGGAATGTTGAGCGTTTACTTGTGCAAATGAAAGCGAATGAGGAACTACTTTACCACTATATTAGTTTTTTACTTAACGAAAAAGTTGAACTCATTGAACTCCCAACAACTGAGATCAAAGAACCAAATTTTAGCGATGACACTGTATTAGAGCGAAATTTGGATATACAAAAAGCAACAACTGCTTTAGAGATTAAAGCAAGTATGCTAAAAGCAAGTCAAGCAAACTATTATCCAACTTTAGGAGCATTTGGTGAAATTGCAACTGCTGATGATACTTTTTTAGGTGAAGCTAGTGATCATAAAGCCTACACAGTAGGAGCTAGACTCACTTGGAACATCTTTAATGGTGGTATTGATAGTGCAAAAGTTGAAAAAGCTAAAATTGAACAACTAAAAATGCAATCGCAAGTACAACTGGCAAAAAAAGGTATATCCTTGCAATTAGCAAAAATCAAAACTGAGATCAAAAGTGCTAATCAAGAGATCAACTCACTTACAAAAGAGTTAGATTTAGCAAACGCAATCTATAAAAACTATGAAGCAAGATATAAAGAGAAGCTTGTATCTATGAATGATGTTATAATTAAACAATCATCTCAAATAGAAAAGATTTTACAACTTTTAGTAGCAAAAAATAAAAGAAATGAAAAAATCTTTGAACTTGAAAAACTAGCAAACGGAGAAAAATAATGAAAAAAATAATGGCCTTAATCGCGTTAGCAACGGCATTAGTTGCAGAAACTTTAACACTCTCAGGAACTGTTATATCTGACAACCAAAAAATGATTACAAGCCGTTTTATGGGGTTTGTTACAAGTGTTAATGTAAGTGAAGGCGATAGAGTAACAAGAGGTCAAGTACTATATACTATTGATTCGCGTGAGATAGACTCAGCAAAACGTCAAGCTGAACTTTCACTACAAATGTATCAAAATCAATACACAAATGTAGAGATAAATCTAGAGCGCCACAGAAGACTTTTAGAGAAAGATATGGTTTCAAAGTATGAAGTAGAGAACCTTGAACTTGCAGAGAAAAATCTCAAAGATATGATAAATATTGCACAAGCAAGATTACAAGAGGTACAAAACCAATACCAATACTTAAATATAAAAGCACCAAATGCAGGTGTAATTATCTCTAAAAATATTAAAGTTGGAGAGATGGCAATCCCAGGAATGCCTGCAATCATTTTATCTGATTTAAGTAATTTAAAAATTGAGATTGAAGTTGCTGAACAAGATATGAAAAGCATATACGTGGGAAAACAAGTAAAAATCTCTATCCCATCTTTAGAGATTCAAACTCTTGGAAAAATAGCTGCTATTATTCCAAGTTCAAATCCTATGACACATACATTTAAAATCAAAATATCTTTAAATCAAAAAAATAAAAAAATCTATCCAGGTATGTATACAACTGTAGACATTGAGGTGAAATAGCAATGCAAGAAAAAGATCTTAGTAAGATAAAAGTTAGTGATTATGCGGGAAAACTCGCAAAATCTTTTCTTTATAATCCACTTACTGCCGTTCTAGCAGTTTTTTTACTTGCAATTGGATATATCTCTTTAGAGGTTATGCCTCGTGAAGAAGATCCACAGATTGCAATTAGTGGTGGTAGTATTATAGTTCCAGCTCCTGGTCTCTCACCAAAAGAGGTTGAGAAGATTATAGTCCAACCTTTAGAGCAAAAAATTCGTGAGATTAACGGGGTTGAGCATATCTACTCTATGAGTATGGATAATGTTGGTATCATCAATGTAATGTACTATATTGGGCAAAATAGAGAAGCATCAAACTTGAAACTTTACGATAAAGTTATGCAAAATATGGACTCAATGCCAAAAGAGATCATGCAACCTTTAGTAAAACCTTTTGATATTGATATCGATATCCCTATTGTGAACATCGCTTTTTATCAAACAAATAACCAACTAAAATACCCAGAGTTTCTCAAAACTATTGAAGATCTTAAAGTAAAAATTGCACAAATTGACAATGTATCTAAGACTGATCTCAAAGGGGAGCATAAAGAACAATTTAATGTTGATGTTGACCTTAACAAACTCAAAGGTTACCATCTCTCTTTAGGGCAGATTGTTCAAGCAATTAAAGCTATCTCAATGAAAGCTCCTAATGTAGATACAAATACTAAAGAGGATAAACTTGTAGTATTTGGTGTCCAAAATGTGATCGAAAGTGTTGATGATGTTAAAAACATTATGGTTGCACAATATATGGGTTCTCCAATATATCTAAAAGATATTGCTAGTGTAGAAGATGGAATCGATATCGACAATAAACGTTCAGCTAAAATTACACTTAATGATACAAAAGTAAAAAAATCATATTCACAAATAACTCTTAGTGTATCAAAACTTGCTGGTTCAAATGCAGTTTTTGTTGCAGACGATGTAAAAGAGTTACTTGAAAGATATGATGAAAAACTCAAAAAACTAGGTATTAACTATAGAATCACAAGAGATTATGGGAAACGTGCAGATGAGGCAGTAAGTGAACTTGTTGAGCACCTTATTATTACAATTATTATCATTGCTGTAATGCTTGTGTTCTTCCTCGGCTACAAAGAGAGTGCAATTGTTACTTTTACTGTACCGGCAATTCTTGCTGCGACTCTGTTTATCGCATATCTTAGTGGACAAACGATCAATAGAATTACACTCTTTGCTTTCTTGCTCTCTTTAGGTCTACTTGTTGATGCAGCTATTATTGTTATTGAAAATATCCATAGACATCTGCATTCACATGACAGTGAACATAAAGATATTGACACATTAGTTGTAAAAGCTACAGATGAGATTGGAGCACCAACAAATATTGCAACATTAGCAATCATTTTAACAATGGTGCCAATGGCATTTGTTGGTGGTATGATGGGTGCATTTATGAAACCTATTCCACTCAATGTCCCTGTGGCACTTGTTGCATCTTTAATTGTTGCATATATTTTTACACCATATTTAAGCAAAAAACTATTAAAAATAGAGGATGATGGGGCACATCATCACCATGAAGAAAATAAAGGGGGTGCTTAATGCCACACCATCATAAAGGTAAAAGATTTGAGCACTTTATCTTTGATATATTACAAAATAGATCAAAAAAACTAACAGTAATTGGTCTTGTTTTTGCATCATTGTTTATAACTATTATGATGCTTCCTACTGAAATCGTAATGGCTAGAATGCTTCCTGGGAAAAGTTCAAATACCTTTAGTGTTTATGTAAAAACACCTGCTGGTAGTTCTATCTCACAAACACAAGAGGTAGTAAATTGTGTGGAAGATACTCTGAAAGCTGAAAAAGAGGTTATTGATATAGAAAGCTTTATAGGTGAAGGTGCACCACTTGATTATGCTGGTCTTGTAAAAGGGAGTGGTATGAAACAAGGTGAGAGATTTGCAGAGATAGTTGTCAATCTTACTGATAAACATGAACGAGATGAAAAATCTTTTTTAATGGTTCAGCGCCTGAGACCAACTATCAAAAAGTGTGAAGCAAAAGTACCTGATACGGTTATACAAATGATTGAGATGCCTGCAGGTCCTCCAACAATGGCTTCTATCGTTGTAGAGGTATATGGTGATTCAAATACTAAAGTAGCAAATATTGCACATGAAGTTTCAAATGTTTTAACAAAAACAGATGAGATTGTAGATGTAGATGTAATGAGTGAAACACCTTACGACAAATATAAACTAATGCCTATTTCTGAAAAAATTGCTAGGAGTGGATTAAGTGTTGAACAAGTAAATCAAATCCTATATTTAGCTTTTAAAGGGATGGTAGTTGCTGTAAAAAATACAATTGAACTGAACGATCAAGTTGGTATTTTTGTATCACTCAGTAAAGATTCAAAAGATATTAATGAAAACTCTCTGAACTCTTTAAGAGCAAAACTAAGCTCTTTATATCTTATGAATAAAAAAGGGATGATGATCCCTTTAACTGAAGTTGTAAATATTCAAGAGGTACAATCTGATAGAACAATCTATCATAAAGATTTAAGAACTATGATTAATGTTACAGCAGAAACAGATAATCAAAGCCAGGTATACCCTCTTTTAGATGCAAGATCACAAATGATTGAGTACTTTTCTAATAAGGGGTATGAAGTTATTAAAGAAGCAGGGATGTCAACGTTTATGTTTGACTTAACACTCAAAGATAAAAAAACAGGTGAAGAGTATCTACTTCGTTGGGATGGAGAGATGAAGGTTACACTTGATACGTTTAGAGACCTTGGAGCTGCTTTTATCGCTGCTCTTATTCTTATTTTTTTACTGATGGTAATTTACTATAAGTCGTATGCAATTAGTGGAATTATTTTGGGTGGTAGTTTCTTATCTATTATTGGAGTTATTTTAGGGCATTTAGTAGCCGATATCGTAACTGCAGACACTTTCTTTCTTACAGCGACAAGTCTTATTGGATTTATTGCACTTATGGGGATTAGTTCAAGAAACTCTTTATTGCTCGTTGATTTTACAAAAGATCTTATAGCAAACCATCATATAGAGAAAAAACGTGCAATTGCAATTGCAAGTGCAACAAGAGCAAAACCTATTTTATTAACTGCTATAGCAATTATTTTAGGTTCAGCATTACTTGCTAGTGATCCAATCTTTGGGGGACTTGGTGTTGCGCTTATCTCTGGTACTGTTGTAGCAGTAGTTATATCTATTATCTTTGTGCCAATTCTTATGGACAATACAAAAGCTATCTAAATAGATAGCTTTCTTCTCGCTCCAATGCTCTGCGTTGGAGTGTATATATATGATTTACAAAGTTGTATTTGTGATTTTAGTTATATGCATTCCCATCGAGACGATGGGAACGAGGAAAAAAAGAAAAGTAGATAGAAAATTATATGCGTGCGTAGTTTACACTTAAACAAGCGTCAAGTGATGCTAATTCTTTGAGTGTTGTCTCATTTACAGTACCATCTACCAAGATAACAGCTAAGGCTTCTTTATTTTCATTACGTGCTAATGAGAAATCTGCAATATTTACATTGTTGTTTGCAAGCGTAGTTCCTACACTTCCAATAACACCAGGGACATCAGAGTTTTTAAACATAATCATATTCCCTTTTAGAGGTACTTCTATCTCAAAACCATCAAGTGCAACCATTCTTTGTACACCATCATCAAAAATAGTAGCACTGATTGTCGTTGTTCCTTCAGATGTAGTTAGTTTTGCAGAAATTAGATTTTTATAAACAGTAGAATCACCTAAATCTTCAGATTCTATTTTTATACCTTTTTCTTTTGCGATAAAATCAGCATTTACATAGTTGATTTTATCAGAGCTTTGGCTCATTGCACCAACTGTTACAAAGGTAGCTAATGAATCTACATATTGTCCCATCTCACCACGTCCACTTACTTTGATAGAGATGATTTGCGATTTGTTTATTTGAGATGCTAAGAAACCAATCTTTTGTCCCATTTCCAAAAATGGTTTTACAAATGCTGGAATTTTTGACTCATCAATTGGTAAATTAAGTGCATTATGATATGCTATACCCTTTGCAGCTGCAATTGCATTTTCAGCTGCCTGTACACCGATATTATATTGAGACTCATATGTATTTGCACCTAAGTGTGGAGAAACTACGATGTTATCAAGATCAAGCAATTTATTATCAGTTGCTGGTTCTTTTCCAAATACATCGATCCCTGCAAAACGGATTTTTCCAGATTTAAGTCCATCGTATAGTGCGTCTTCATTGTATAGATCACCACGAGCACAGTTTACTAAAACTACACCATCTTTCATTTTTGCAATTTCATCTGCACCAATAATTCCTATAGTTTCTTTATTTTTAGGAGTATGGATAGTTATAACATCACATGCTAAAATATCATCAAAATTTTTCGTGTATGTCATATCTAAATCAGTTACTTTAGATGGATGGATATATGGATCGTATGCAACAATATCCATCTCAAATGCTTTTGCGCGTTTTGCAACACGGCTACCAATATTACCAAAACCGATAACACCAAGTTTTTTGCCCTTAAGCTCATAACCATACCATTTTTCACGCTTCCAAATACGTTGATTTTTCAGGTGATCATGAGAGTACGGGAACATTCTCATACAAGAAAGCATATGTGCCATTGTAAGCTCAACTGCAGCGATTGTGTTGGCAGTTGGAACGTTCATAACGATAATACCCTGCTTTGAACATCCAGGAATATCAACGTTGTCTACACCAACACCAGCACGTACAAGTGCTTTCATATTTGTTGCATACTCTAAAAAGAAAGCATCAACATCTGTAGAACTTCTAGTAATCGCGACATCAGCTTGAGGTATAATCTCTTTTACAAGCTTATCTTTTGGCTCATCTGCTGCCATAATGAAGTTTACATTTTCATCGTTTTGCAACATCTCTAAACCAGCGGTATGGATATGATCACAAACTACAATTGTATATTTTTGCATTTTAATATTCCTCTTTAAATAGCTCTATTTGAGCCTGAATTTTATAATTTTTTAGAACTTTTACTAAGTTATTTAATTTATCTACATTTTGTGAATAAATAAGTAAACCTATCCCTACTTTATCTTTTTGAAGATAATACTTTAATTGATGACGTTTAAGTTCCTCTTGCAAACAAAATAGTTGGTAAGGGTCTTTTACTTTCGCAGATAATTTATAGGTTTTAGTTTTAGTTATTTTTTCATCTAAATCAAGTTTTACAAAAACTTCATTTACAGGATAACTATACCCTTTTCTCTCAGATTCAGAAAAATGATTTAACCATACCTTTTGGGGAGTTTGCTGAATGAGCTCAGTTTTTAGCTCTAAAGGTTTCCCCTCTGCTATAGGTTCACTTGAATTGATTGAGATAAGGAAAAATAGTATAAAAACAGCCACTCCCAGCGCTATCACAGGAGTGAGCCATTTTAAAATAATTTTCATAAATTACTTTTTGATTTGATCTTTTATCAAGTCGCCAAGTGAATGAGATTCAGTATCGTTAATCTCTTCTAACATCGCTTGATTTTTAATATAGTCTAATTTTTTAACAGATAAACGGATACGGTCACGGCGAGTATCAATATTTGCGATTGCTGCTTCTATTGTTTGACCAGCTTCTAACTCTTCTTTATTTAATGGAGCTAAGTCTTCATCACGAATAAGTGCATCTACACCATCTTCTAAAGATACAAATACACCAAAGTCTTTAATATCACGGATAGTTCCCGTTACAACAGAGTTAACTTTATGTGTTGAAGCAAATTTATCAACAGGTGATTCTAAGAGAGTTTTTCTATTTAAAGAGATTTTTTGATCAGCTTCATTAATTTTAGCAATTTTCACTTCAACTTCGTCACCAGATTTTAAAATATCTTTTGCTTTTGTTCCTTTATCCCAAGAAATATCTTGATTGTGAAGTAAACCTTCAACACCATCAATACGGACAAATGCACCAAAATCAGTTAAAGATGTAACAGTTCCAGTCACTACTTCACCCTCAGAATGTTTTTTCATAAACTCATCAAATGGTTTTGGAAGAAGTCTTTTGAGTGATACACGAAGCTTATGAGTTTTTGGATTAATCTCAATAACTTCAACATCTATCTCTTGACCAACTTCTAAATAATCACCTGGGTTTTTAACGTTTTTATCCCAAGTGATTTCTGAGATATGTAAGAAACCTTCAATATCATTTCCAAGATCAACAAATACACCATAGTTTTCAATATTTGAAACAGTTACAGTGATTGTATCACCTTCATCTAACTCAGTTTCAACTTCTGCCCAAGGATCAGATTGAACAGCTTTTATTGAAAGTGAAAGGTGACGTTTGTCTTTATCGTAAGAGATTGCTTTAACAGTTACACTATCACCCTCTTTATAAATTTTTGCAGGGTTAACTGGACCTTTATAAGAGATTTCATTATAGTGAACTAAACCATCAACACCACCAACATCTACAAACATTCCGTAGCTAGTGATTTTTTTAATTACACCTTCAACAACAACATCATCAGCCATTATTTTGTCAATAATCTCTTTTTTCTTTTTGCGCTCTTCATTAAAAAGTTTACGACGAGAAAGAACAATCGAGTTGTCTGCTGGATCTATTTTTACAACTTGTGCTTTGATTTTTTTCCCAACTACGTCATCACTATCTTTAAATGCAGCTAATGAACGTGGCATGAAAAAAGTTACATCATCAGCTTCTATTACATATCCACCACGATTTTTCTTTGTAATCACACCCTCAATAATCAAATCTTCAAAGTTCTCTTTATGTGCATCTATAAATTCAATAGTTTTTTCTTGCTCAAGAACTTTTTTGTAAGAGATTTTTGGACGCTCATTATAGTATCCAGTAATCATTACTTTTATTTTATCGCCAGTAACAAATTTTAATTCGCCATCAGCATCACGAATCTCATCAAGGTTAATAATACCCTCTAATTTGTCACCTACACCAACTAATGCTCTGTTATCATCAGCTTGTATTTCAACTATCTCACCCTCTACGATGCGACTTGTTTCCTGTTGTCTTTCACTTGCAGCAAAAAGCTCTGCAAAACTCTCTTCTTCTTCGAATGATTCGTTATCGAACGCCATTACCTATCCTCTGTTACATAAAAATTGTGCAATTATAACTAAAAATAGTTACAATTGTATTAATAATACGAAGAATTAGTAGTTTTTCGTTATATTAGATTGAATATTTTCTATAACGTTTTGAATGATCCAATCAGGAGTAGAAGCACCAGCAGAAATTCCACATAGGTTTTTTTTAGCAAACCAAGAGAAATCTAAATCTTTTTCATCCTCTATATGGTAAGAATCTGGACAGTTTTCTTGTGAAATTTTGAAGAGTTGTTTTGTGTTTGATGAGTTTTTCCCACCGATAATAAGCATAACATCTGCACGTTTTGAGAGCTTACGAACTGCATCTTGATTCTCAAAAGTTGCATTACAAATTGTATTAAAAACCCTTACCTCTTTATACTGAGGAATTAAATAATTTGCAACCTTCATATAATCTTCAACTTTTCTCGTTGTTTGTGCGATTAAAGCTATTTTTTCACGAAGTTTTACTCCGTAAAGTTCTTCGGGTGACATTACAACAATTGCACCATTTGTAGCGTACGATTTCACCCCTTTAATCTCTGGATGTTCCTCATCTCCAAAGATAACAACGCTATATCCAAGTTCACTCATCTCTTGAGCAATCTCTTGGGGTTTTGTTACATAAGGGCATGTTGCATCGACAACATTCACACCTTTTTTTTGTAACTCTTCTAACTCTTGTTTTTGAATCCCATGCGTACGGACAATCGCTTTATCACCAGCCTCAAAAATTTTATAATTGTCAGTTAGACCAACTTTAAAATCTTTCTCTAAACGTGCAATTTCACGAGAGTTGTGGATCAGTGGTCCATAAGTAGCAGCATTTTGGTTTTCTTCTGCAATTTTAATCGCACGTTTTACACCAAAACAAAAGCCATAATTCTCTGCTAACTCAATTTTCATAATTGTTGTCTCCTTTATCAAAGAAGTGAATTCTTTGCTAAATTCCTCTCACTAAAGCTAAGCCTGTCGGCTAGAATCTTTTTGCTCTCATCTCTTCATCAAATTCAAGAGTAGTGATCTTTTGTAAAATTTCAAAAAAGTTTGGGAACGAAGTATTTATACACTCTAGATCTGTTACTTCCATTCCACATTTAAGACCAGCAATTATAAAACTCATTGCAATCCTATGGTCACCATCACTATCTACTTTTGCATATTGAAGTTTTCCACCAGTAACCTTATAACCATCTGCATACTCTTCAATAGTTATACCACAAGCACGTAGACCTTCTACAACAGTTGAAATACGATCAGATTCTTTTACGCGTAGTTCCTCTGCATTTTTAACTATACTCTCACCCTCTGCACACGCCATCGCAATACTAAGTGCTGGAAGTTCATCTATAAGCCATGAGATATTCTCTTCAACTGTAATCGCTTTTAAAGGTGCATATTTTACACATATATCCCCTATAGGCTCATACTTATCTTCTGTTAGTGTGTAAGTAATATCTGCACCCATTCTCTCCAAAGCTTTAAATGCTTCTATACGAGTTGGGTTGAGTGTCACACCTTGTAGAGTTACATCACTTCCCTCTGTAATTGCAGCTGCAACTGCAAAAAAGAAAGCACTTGAAGGATCGGCTGGAACACGGATTGTCAGTGGTGAAAGCAATTTTTCCATCGGTTTAATGGTCGTTTTTAATCCATCTACTTCAATTCCAGCACCCATCCCTTGTAACATTCTCTCAGTATGATCGCGAGAGAGTTCAGGTTCTGTGTATGTACACTTTCCATCAGCTCTAAGTGCTGCTAAAATCATGCATGATTTTACTTGTGCTGATGCAATCTTACTCTCGTAATTAAACGCTTTAAGTGATGCACCACGAATTGAAAGTGGTGCTAAATTTCCATCTTCACGTCCATCGATTTTTGCACCTATACTTTTAAGTGGCTCAGTAACGCGTTTCATTGGACGGCGACGAAGATATTTATCTCCAGTTAAAACAAAATGCCCGTTAGCTGAACTTAATAGTCCACAAAAAAGACGCATTCCCGTCCCAGAGTTTCCACAATCAAGCACTTCAAAACTCTCTTGTATCCCATTGGAAGAGATTTTGATAGTTTTTCCATCGTCTTCAACTGATGCACCAAAATTTTTTATAATTTCTAAAGAATTAAGTGTATCCTCTGCTCTTAAAAAGTTATCAATTGTGCTTATTCCATCTGCTAATATTGCAAACATAACACTTCTATGTGAAATCGATTTGTCTGGTGCAATTTCAGATGTTTTTAGTGAAAATGATTTTGCTGAAAAAACTTCAACTTTACTCATCTAAGACCTATTCCTAATTCATCTTTTAAAGCTGTTAAAACAGACTCCATAGCGTTAGTAATATCTTCTTCTTCTAAAGTTTTTTCATCAGATTGTAATACAAAACGTAAACTTAAACTAATACTTTCACCTAAAGTCTCATCGCTATATTTATCAACAGGATAAAATCTAACAAGCTCTTTTGTCCCATTCTGTTCAATAATCGTTTTAACTTTTTCGTAACTAACATCATTTGGCACTAACAAACTTAAATCTCTAAATGATGCTTGATATTTTGAGCTTTTATGCGCTACTTTTAATTTATGTGAAAGTGCTTTAAAATCAAGTTCACACATATAAGTATCTTCTAAATCATAATCATTTTGAACTTCAGGATGCACTTTAAACATTTCACCCACTCTACTGCCACCTACAAAGATTTCCGCACATTGATAGGGATTTGAAAGAGTATGTGTTGTTTTAAATTTACGAAGCTCTATATCTCCAATGATATCAGAAATTTTTTGCGCAAAAGTTCCAAAATCAATAACTGCCGGTTTTCCACCATTAAGTAAGGATTCTTCCTCCTTAGCACCACTGAAAATAAATGCCATTTGAAGACTTTCCTCTCTTGTTGGAGAGAATACTGATCCAACTTCAAAAAGTTTTATAGAGTCATAACCGTTTTTTTTATTTTGTGAAGCTGATCTTAAAAGTCCACTTAACAGTGTTGGTCTTAAAGTATCTAGTGTTTGTACAATTGGATTTAAAAGCTCTAATTCCTCTTTTGTTGTTTCAAACCCATAAGAGTTTAATACTTTTTTCTCATCAAATACAAAATGCACAGACTCAAAAAATCCACTTTGTGCCGCACGTGTTCTAAAAAAGGTACGTTTTTTATACTCAAAATAGTTATCTTCTAAACGATTCTCTTCTGCTAAAATAAATGGTTTTACTGGGATATTATCAATTCCAACCATTCTTACTATCTCTTCTACGATATCTTGCTTATTAACAATATCGTGACGATATTGTGGCACTGAGATTACAAAGTTCTCAGTTGTAGATTTTGCTGTGTTAAAACCTAAATTTTTCAAGATTTTTGTTATTACAATTTTATCAATATCAGCACCAATAATCTCATCAATCTCTTGTTTTGAGACAGTGATTATTTTTTCTTTCACAGAGTTCATTAACTCGATAGTGCCACCAAACGTAGATGAATTAGAGTAACGCTCTATAAGATCGATACAGAATGAAAGACCAGCTTCTAACTCTGGCTCACTTCCACGTGATGTTTTATAAAACATTGGTCCAGATTCAACTTTATTTTCATCCATCTTTTTTGAGATAACATCTGGTGGGATATAACTCGCTTCTATTAAAATCACACCATTACTTGAAATAACTTTTGATTCCTCTTTTTGAATAATTCCAACTGTTGAAGCGATTTTATCATCATCAGTCACTATAGATGCAAATCCTTGTTCATCTTCATTTAGATGGACCTTTGCCATTTTTTCATCTTTGTCATTCACAAAAAAGTCATGGCAATATGCTCTCATAATAACACCTGTTGCATGTGTTGCATAAAGCATAATAGACTCAACATCACTCTCTCTTTTCTCATCAATTTGAGCAAGTCGCATCTTTACTAAAAATGGTAACGATAATGCATCTAATTCTAGAGCTTTATAGCGAAGATTTACATCTAAATCTTTATCGTGCACAAGTGATAAAATTCTACCAATTCCTCGCATATCATCATTATCAGATACTGTGTAATCTTTTAGAGGTCTATCAAATGCCGCACTTAAATCACGTGCAACACCACGAATACTTAGACAATCACCTCTATTTGCTGTAAGTTCTATCTCAATGAGTGCATCATTAAAGTATGGGTTTTCACATACCTCTTTACCAAGAGAAATATCTCCAAGACTTTCATCAAGTTCCATAATTCCATCACAAAAACTATGAAGACCTATCTCACCAGGTGAGCAGATCATCCCTTCAGAATCTATACCGCGAAGTTTGACTGGTTTAATCACCATTCCACCTGGAAGTTCTGCACCAATTGTAGCAACCACTACTGTAAGACCAACACGAACATTAGATGCACCACATACGATCTGACGTGTTGCAGTTCCAAGGTCTACTTTACAAACATTGAGTTTATCAGCATCTGGATGTTTTTCACACTCTAAAACTTTACCAAAAACAACTTTTTTAGGAATATTAAACTCTTCAACTCTATCTACTTCAAGACCAATAGAATTAAATGTTTTTGCAATCTCTTCATTCGAGATTCCATCTAAATCGATCCATTCATTTAACCAAGATCTAGTTACTATCATTGAAATTGCTCCAGTAGTTTAATATCGCCTTCAAAAAGTGAACGCAAGTCTCCAATCTGATGAATAAGCATTGCAAAACGCTCTACACCTAAACCAAAAGCGTACCCACTCACATCTTCATAATTTACTGCTTCAAATACATTTGGGTCAACAATTCCACACCCTAAAACTTCAAGCCATCCTGTATGTGAACATACACGACACCCATCACCCTTACAAAATACACAAGAGATGTCAACTTCTGCAGATGGCTCCGTAAATGGGAAAAATGATGGACGGAAACGTACATCTACATCACCAAACATATACTTTAAAAAATCTTCTAAAATATACTTCAAGTTTGCAAAAGAAACTTTACCTGCATCATCTACTAACAGACCTTCAACTTGGTGGAACATTGGTGTATGTGTAAGGTCATAATCACGTCTAAAAACAGCACCAGGTGCGATCATACGAATAGGTGGTCTTGTAGACATCATTGTTCTAATTTGCACAGGAGATGTATGGGTACGGAGTAACATCTCATCTTTAAAATAGAATGTGTCTTGCATATCACGAGCTGGATGATATTTTGGTAAATTTAATGCTTCAAAGTTATGAAAGTCATCTTCTACCATATTTCCTGTTTTTACTGCAAAATTCATAGAAGCAAAATACTCAACAATTCTATCCATTGTTTGCATTACAGGATGTAATGCCCCCGCTGAACTTCTTTGAGAAAATAATGAAACATCAATTGCTTCTGCTTGCATTTTTTCTTGTAACTCTTTTGTTTGTAACTCAATTTTTTTTGTATTCAGATCATTTGTAAGCGCTGTTTTATGTGTATTTAAATCTTTTGCTATTTTAGATTTTTCTTCATTTGGTGCTGATTTCATCTTTGCAAACTCTGCTGCAAGTACACCTTTTTTCCCAAAAACAGCAATGCGAATCTCTTCAAGAGATTCAACATTTTGTGCTTCATTTATCTTATCGTACCACTCTTTCAAATCTATTCACCCATAGTTATAAAATTTAAAAGTGATTATATCAAATATTGTTTATAAACAGCTTCATTTAGAGAATTATGTGATACAATAGACAAAAAATAAGGATAATTATATGTGTCTATTTTGTAAAATAGTAAATAAAGAGATCCCATCAAATATTATTGCTGAAAATGATGATTTTTTAGCATTTCATGATATCAATCCAAAAGCACCTGTACATATTTTAGCAATCCCAAAACTTCATGTTGATAGTTTTAATGAAGTGAGTTCAGAAACAATGGCAGCCATGACAAAGTTTATCCAAGAGGTTGCAAAAGAGACGGGAATTGATCATACAGGATATAGAGTTATAACAAACATTGGAGAAAATGGTGGGCAAGAGGTAAAACACCTCCATTTCCACATTTTGGGTGGGGCAAAACTAAAATGGGGACATTTTAGCGATGCAGACCCAAAAGACTTTCTATAAGCTAGAGATAAACCTCTAGCTACAACATGCATCGATCTCGCCAAGATCGATTTGACTTCTTCCACCACTAATCATCTTTTCATTTTCACGAATTAGTTTACCATTATGTGAAATAGAGTATGAAATCTCTGTACTATCACGAATAGTGTTGATTGTCGAACAGTAAGTTTCAACTGATGCCATAACCCAACGAGCAGCTTGTGTATCATCATCTGCATCTGAATTAAAGCTATATGTTAGGTGTAATTTTACAAACTTTCTAGGGTGATCTTCAGCACGAATTACTTCACCATCAACTACTAAATCAGTTACTGTTTTGCCTTGATTTTTAGGAATTAAGATGATATCTGTTGCACTACATGTAATTATTCCAGATAAAAAATACTCAACTGGTGAGATAGTTGGACAATCTATAACAAAACTCGACTTCTCAGTCTTTGCTTCAAACTTCATTGCATCTTGGTGTGATACTGTTATTTTCATATAAGTAAAGTCTCCTCTGCTTTATTTAAGAACTCTCTAAAAAATTCGAGTTGTTCCATTGTTCTTACAGATGCTGTTCCACCCTGTGACGTTCTTGCATTCATAGAGTGGCGAAGTGCTAAAAAGGGGACTACATCTTCACCTATTCGCTCATCGATCTCTTTAAGATACTTAAACTCCATAGCACTTAGATCAACACCCAACTCTTCTCCTTTTGCTACTGCACGTCCAGTGATAAAATGTGCTTCACGAAAAGGTATATCGCATTTTTCTACTAAGTAGTCTGCCAAGTCTGTTGCACTTAAATGTCCAATTGCACACGCTTTTTCCATATTGTGCGGTTTTACAGTCATTGTTTTGATCGCTTCTTTGAGAATTTCAAGTGAAATTTCAGCTGTTTCAACTGCATCAAAAACACCCTCTTTATCTTCCTGAGTATCTTTATTGTATGCAAGTGGAAGCCCCTTCATAACTGTTAAAAGTCCCATAAGTGAACCAAAAACACGTCCTGTTTTTCCACGCAAAAGTTCAGGTACATCTGGGTTTTTCTTTTGTGGCATGATCGAGCTTCCAGTTGAATACTCATCACTTAACTCTACAAATCCAAATTCATAAGATGACCACATAATAAGCTCTTCACTTAGACGTGAAATATGCATCATCATTGTCGAGATATTAAATAAAATTTCTAATGCAAAATCTCTATCACTTACAGTATCCAAACAGTTAATGCTAACACTATCAAACCCAAGTAATTCTGCTGTGTATTCACGATCAACTTTATGTGGCGTTCCAGCTAATGCTGCACATCCAAGAGGAGAGATATTATTTCTTTTATAGGAGCTCTCAAATCGTTCAATATCACGTTTCAACATTGAGAGGTATGCACCTAAATGAAAACCAAAGTTAATTGGTTGTGCATGTTGTAAGTGCGTCATTCCAGGAATAAGTGTTTCAGTATGTTTTTCCGCCACAATTAAAAGTTCACTCATTAATGCTTTAATAGCTTCAACTAATGAGAGATTTTTCTTTAATGTCCAACGTCGAAAATCAACTGCTACTTGGTCATTTCTACTTCTTGCAGTATGGAGTTTCTTCCCAGCATCACCGATAAGCGCAGTTAAGCGTTTTTCAATTCCCATATGTAAATCTTCATCAGAGATTTTCCACTCAAACTCACCAGATTCAATTTCGAGTTTTACTTGTGTCAAACCAGTTTTGATCTGCTGGAGTTCTTCGTCTGTTAGTATTCCTTGTCTAGTAAGCATCGTAGCGTGAGCTATTGAACCTTCAATATCTTCTAAATAAAGTTTTCTATCAAACATGATTGAAGCATTAAATTGGTCTAACAAGCTTGATGCACTTGCACTAAAACGACCTGACCACATTTTATCCATAACAGTTTCCTTGCCTAGACTTCTTGCATAAGTCTAATTTTTTAAGTTTGGTATTTTATCGAAATATAGATGATTTTACAAAGAGGAGAGATAGACTTACAAATTTTGTAAGTCTACAAGTTTTTAGTTACAAGCAGGTACGTTTCCACTATCCTTTGCGTACTCAACGAGAAATTGTTTAAGATGTTTTGCTTTTCTTGTATATTTACTACTTTCAAAGTACTTCCAAGATTTTTTTGCTTTTTCACTACTTAAGTGTATTTCAGCAAGCTTCTTACCCTTTTTTTTCATAACTTTTTTCCAGTATCGCATTGTATACTTAGCAACAAAAGTTTGTCCACTATCATGACATTTTAGACAGTTTTTTACAAACTCCTTTTGTCCCTTATATATAGCTGCATCAGCTGACGAGAATGAAAGTATTAGAATTGCTAACGCAATAAATACAGATTTAGTCATTTCCAAGCCTTAAAAATATAATTGTAACTCATATTACATTAGAAATTATTATAGTAAGCTTAGAGTAGGTACAATTTTGTGCTTATTATCACAAAAATGTCACAATTGAAACTTTTTGAATAATGTATCGTCTAAATCCCATACACCGATGTTTTTAAGATGGTTTACTACGCCAGTTGTACAATCAACATCATCAGGCCACTCTCTTGTAAAGCCATCTAATTCATTTTTATTTGTACCATCGATACCAACCATGAGACCAGATTGAAATATATCACGCTTTGCATCAATATTATTTGTAACTCTCCATACAAGCATATAAGCATTATTTACATCATTTTTTTGTGCATCTACAAATACAACTATACGCATATTTGTTGAGAGTGGTAAAAGTGCATCAAAATACTCTTTTGCGCCTTTAGTTTTATTAACACTTATAACGGTAATAGGATTATTTGTTCTTCTCATAAATTGATGTAAGTCTTGAACATCTGGGATAAACTCTTGTACTTTTTTCAGTAGCTCTTCATCTCCAAGTAAATGTGGAGGTTCTACCTTATTTGCGCCTGTCGCATCTATGCCTAATTTTCCACCCACTAAAGCTTCAGGTGATGAGTGGTCAAGTGCATCTAAAATTCCTTCTGTGATAAACATAGATTTTGGTGTAAAACGGTTGAGTACATAGGTTGCAAATGCTTCATAGTTTTCAAGTGAAGGTGCATTTTCATCTACAAAGATTGCGTGTTTTACAAAACTCATCTGTCCTGCGCCCCAAAAAGCATGCATAAATTGTTTTGCATGTCCCTTATAAAGTGGTTGCATCTTTGCTAAAATGAGATTATGAAAACCTGCATTTTCTGGCATATGATAATCAATGAGATCAGGTGTAGTTGTTTTTAAAAGTGGGAAAAATATTTTTCCTGTAGCCCATCCCATATATTTATCTTCAAGTGGTGGTTTTCCAACAACTGTAGCTAAAAAAGTCCTTTGTTTTTTCATAGTGATAGCTGAAACTTCTAAAACTGGATATGGCTCTTCAAGTGTGTAATATCCTGTATGATCACCAAAAGGTCCCTCAACTTTTAAATTTTCTGGATCAACCCACCCTTCAATCACATAATCAACATCTTTTGGGATATAAAGTGGTGTTGTAATTGAACGAACTAACTCAGCAGGTTTTTTCGTAATGAGACCATACATAAGAAGTTCATTTACACCATAAGGAAGTGGTGCAGTTGCACACCAAGTATATAATGGATCACCTCCAATACCTATAGAAACTGGCATCTTTTTCCCTGCTTTTTGATACTGATCGAAAAAGTGTGAAGAATCTTTATGTATCTGCCAGTGCATCCCTAGATGATTTTTATCATACACCTGTAATCTATACATCCCAAGATTGACCATCTCACCATCTAGTGACTGAGTATATACTTGTCCCATAGTTATAAATGGTCCACCATCTTGTTCCCATGTTGTAAGCACTGGTAACTTAGATAAATCAATCTCATCTTCAAGATGAATTATCTCTTGACAAGCACCCTTACTTTTTAGACGTTTGGGAAAAATATTTTTAAGTTGAAAAAGTTCACTAGCCATCGATAGTTTTTCTTTAAATGACGCTGGTGGCTTCATGTGAAGTAGTTTTGTTATCTCGTCTGCTACACTCTCAATCGTACGACCAAAAAGTAACTCACATCTTTTATATGAACCAAATACATTCATAAGTACTGGTTCTTCAAATTTATGTCCCTTTTTTTTATCTACAACATTAGTAAAAAGTAAAGCTTTCCCACCCTCTTCTTTTTTTACTTCTGCATATGCAATGTGCGCTATCTCCAAATAGATATCTAACTCTGTATCGATCACTTTTAACTGATCGTGCTTTTGCAATAAACTAATCGTGGTTTTCATTTTGTATCTTTATAATTATTTTAAAAAAGAAATTGTAGCATAAAAAGTAGTGGGTTCACCGTGAGTAAAACACGAGAACCCATAAGAAAAAAATTTATCTTCTTCTATCATCTCTAAAATAAGAATCTCTTCCTCTAAATTCATGTTCATACGCATAATAATGTTTATGTTGTACATGTTTTTTATGTGAATAGTAAGGTTTTGGATATGATTTATGATGTTTAGGTTCTGGATAAACAACATAAGTCGGTCTTGCTTCATGTCTTGAAGCCAAAGCGTTGAAAATAATAATGCCACTAGCTAAACCTACTGCATAAGCAGTTGCATTATTATGATTTTGTTTGTATTCATTTGCCTGTAGGGCACCTGCTAGTAATAAACTTGCTAATAATAATTTGATCAATTTCATAACTGACTCCTTAATTGAACTAGAAGCAGTATAAAAAATAATTGTGGAGTGATTGTGAAGTAAAAAGTGGTGGGTTCGCCGTGACTCGAACACGGGACCACTCCGTTATGAGCGGAGGGCTCTAACCAACTGAGCTACGAACCCACTTTCTTTTGGTAGGGCGAAATTATACTCAGCGATTGCTTAGAGATAGCTTACTATAGGGATAGTGTTATTGTGTATTGATCATCCAGATAGAAAAGAGATTTAAGTAATCCCAGATCGAGCGTATAGAGGTTTCAGTTACTCCATTTTCATGGAGTTGTTCAAGTAAAGGGATAAATAAAGCCACCCAAGTCTCTCTTGCTTTTGCATCGATTCTAAAAGGAGCATGACGCCCTAACATTCTTGGAGCACCTCTTGTTTGATTGAAGTACGCTGGTCCTCCACAAATTTGGATCAAAAAATCAGCTGCATGTTGTTTTGCTTTTGCAAGTCCTTCATCATCTCTTGGAAAAAGATGTGCAATATCACTCGTTTTTATAGCATCATAATGATCTGAGACTAGCTTTCGTATACCATCCTCTGTTGCTTCGATCAAAAACTCAGGTATCGGTTTTGTTACAGCTGGTCTTGCACCAAATTGTGCATATGCAATTTCAAGTTTCATTAATTTACATTCCCTTCAATTTTTTTAGGTGTTTTTATTCTATAAACCACTGCATATAAAAGTGGTACATAGATAAGATTTAGCACTGTTGCCCATGCTATACCAAAGCCTAATGACACTGCCATAGGTTGGAGTATTTTTGCTTGACCTGAAGCAAAAAAGATTAGTGTTAAAAGTCCAAGAACAGTTGTGAGTGATGTGAGTAAAATTGGACGAAGTCTTGTTTTAGCTCTTCTCATCAACTCCTCTGTATCTTTTGCTTTTTTAATAAAGTCAACCATGATAAGTCCATCATTTACAACAACACCAGCAAGTCCTACTATACCTATCATCCCTGGCATTGTAAGATTTATCCCCATGATAAAGTGCCCTACATATACCCCTAAAAGTACTAATGGAATAGTACTAATGACAATGAGTGATTTTTTAATCGAATCAAACAACCAAACAAGAGTAATAAATATCAAAAATATTGCAATTAAGAAAGATTGTCCCATCTCTTTCATATTTTTTTGGTTCTCTTTCTCTTCCCCTTTGATGTCAATAATTAATCCCTCTTTTTGTAACTTTTTAAATGTTGGTTCTAACTTTGCCATAACCTCTGAAGATGTAATAACTTTTTTATCAATAGAGGCATAAAAACTTTTAATACGTTTCGCATCCTCTTTTTTAAGAGTTACATAACTTTGAACATAGATAAAATCTGCAATCTCTTTAAGAAGTACGTACTGTTCAGAAGATGGGATTTTTAACTCTAAATCTTTTAAAGAACCTATATCTTCATTTAAATTACTCTCGATTTTAATTCTTACTAATCCACTTTTATTAAAAAGTTTTCCATACTCCCCTTTTAAATAATACGCACGTAAAGAGTTAGAGATACTTTGTTCGCTAAATCCTAATTCTTGCCCATATTTATTTATACGGATTTTTAACTCTTTTTCCCCTAAGGTCGCATCATCTGAGATGTTAAAAACTCCATTAATTTTTGAAATCTCATCTTCAAGTTGTTTCAAATAAGTTACAACATCTCTTCCATCTTTTGAACGAAGTCCAATCTCAATATCATTGGCAATAACTCCAGCACCTGGAACTTTAACAACAAACTCTTCATATTTTTTTGCCTCACCAGCTAATACTTTTTTTAAATCCTCTGCTATATCACGTGAATCTTTCTCTCTTGTTTTAATACTTCTGTCATATTCTAATGAAAAATAAGGGCTTATATATTTGTCAAAAAAGTTTACAGGAGCCCTCTCTTTGAGGTCAATAAATATATGAAAAAGGTTCTCCCCTATTTCAGCTTGGTTTTTTGCATCCATTTTAAAACCAACAACAGAGGTAACAGATGAAACATTATTTTTATCAATATTTTTTAAAATAATATTTTCTAAAGTTGTAACATATTTTTCTGTGTCTTCAAGCTCATTATTGATATCTACTTTTCCATACACATACACTTGTGTTGTATCAAATTCTGGAAAAAGTTGAAATTTTGAGAGTTTTGCGAAAACAAATGTCGCACCTAAAATAAGTGTCACCATTGTAATAAGAGAAAAAACTTTCCTTCTAAAAAAGAAGTGTAGTAGTCTATTGTAGCGCTCATACATTCTTTCCCAAAATCTTTTTGTAAAACTACCCTCTTCTGAGACCTTTAAAAACTCATATGAGTGTAATGGCAAAAAGTAAAATGCTTCAAAAAGTGAAGAGAGTAGTAAAACAGTGATCATAATTGGGATGATTTTTATAAACATTCCCATCTCACCACTCATAAGTAACATTGGTAAAAAAGCAAATACAGTTGTAAGTGTCGCAGTAAGTACAGCTGGGAACATTTCAACTGCACCATTTATCACTGCCTCTTTCCGATCCATTCCCTCTTCTAAATGCCTATAGATATTTTCAGCTACTACGATTGCTTCATCAACAAGCATTCCAAGTGCAATGAGAGCACCTAAAAGGGAGAGCATATTTAAACTATCACCTAAAAGTTCTGTAGCAATAAGACCTATCATAAAACTAACAGGAATACCTAGTGCCACAACAAAAGCAATCCCACGGTTGATAAAAATAAGCATCGCTGTAAATACGAGGAGTAATCCGAACATAATGTTAGAAAACACAACATTGAGACGGTTTTTAATCCATACAGATGTGTCTGTATACACATCGTAATTGTATGTTGGATTTTTCTTATGTAACTCTTTGAGTAATTCACGAATCTGTTTTACAAGCTCTATCGCATTACCATCTTTACTCTTAGTTACATTTACAGAGATATTTCTGACTCCATTGTAGTGTGAAAGTTCCGCTTCATCACTGAGGGTAAAAGAAACATCTGCCACATCAGAAATTTTGAGTTTTTTTCCACCTACATCGATAAGTGTATCTTCAACACCTTGTTTTGTTTTTTCTCCATTAAATGTTGAGATATAGAGGTGATTTGCCTGTTGTTTAATGGTCCCAATTGGGAAGATAGAACTGATGTTACTTATAGCTGAAACAACTAATGCTGGTTGCAATCCATATGCATGAATCTTGTCATTATTTAGGACAATATCAAGTTCTTCATCGGCATCACCACGAATTGTGATATCACTTAAAGCTTTAAATTTTGAGAGTTCTGATTTTAATTCTTCAGCTTTTACTAAAAGCTCTTTTTTTGAAACATCTCCAGAAAGTGCAATGAGTGCAAGAGGAAAAGCATGGAGTTGAATTTTGGCAATTGGTTCATTCATATCTGCAGGGAGATCTTTTTTTACACCACTGACAATATCTTTTACATCATTTAATACCAAAATATTGTCCGCAGATGGTTTAATATCTGCCATAATTGTAAAAGCACCATTTTTAATGTTACTTTTTATATCTTCAAGATCATCGATATTTTGCATATCATCTTCAATGGTTTGTACAACCATCTTATCAAGAACATCCGCAGAGGTTCCAGAATATCCACCTGTAATGACAATCTTATCCATATTCATAGGTGGGAAAATCTCTTTTGGTATATTAACATACGCAAAAATTGACAACATAAAAATAAACGCTAAAAGTATATGGTTTAATAGAGGTTTTTCTATAGAAAACCTAATAAAACTACGTATCAAAATAATTCCTTAACTAAAACATAGTATCTAAAACTTGATTTTTGAATTTTATCGATTCAACTGAGGAGCGAATGAGCTTATTTTCTTCTTGTAAGGTCTCATACTCAACTTGTAATTTTGCAACATCTCTACTTGTGTAGTAAATTTGCTGGTTTATATATATTTTTGGAAATGCAAACATCGCTATAAAAGTAATGACTAAAAGCATATATAAAAAATAATTAAAATCTAACTTTTGTTTGATTTTAATTAGATTATCATATTCTTCTAAAAGCTCTGTTTTTTCACTCATTATAAATCCATTTGAAAAACTCGAAGTTTTGCACTTCTGCTTCTCGCATTAGATTTTAACTCATCATCCTGTGCAACAATCGGTTTTTTCGTTAAAATCTTCCCTAAGTCATGATTATTTCCACATTCACAACGCATCGCTTGAGGTGAACAAATACAACTTTTTGACCATGATGCAAATGTTTGTTTTACGATGCGATCTTCCAAGGAATGAAATGAAATAATCGCTATTTTTGCATCTGAAAGTTTTGCATCTTCTAACGCTTGAAGTAAGTTTTTCAATTCGCCAAGTTCATCATTTACCTCTATACGAATTGCTTGCATAAGCAATGTTGCAGGATGAATTTTCTTTCCTTTTAGTAAAAATGGGTTTAACTTTTCACTTAACTCTTTTGCAGAGTGAAAAGGTCTTTTTTGCATAATAATTGATGCTATCTTTTTATAATTTTTGATCTCACCATACTCACGCAGTATTATTTCTAAATCGTTTTGTGAATACTCATTTACAACATTAGATGCACTTAAGGGTGCATCTTTATCCATCCGCATATCAAGATTTTCACTCTCATAAGAAAAACCTCGGTCTTTTTGGTCTAACTGCAAAGATGAAACCCCAATATCAGCTAGAATCCCTTTGAGCTCTTTTTTATTGTACTCTCGTAAGATATCTTGAATAACATTAGAAAAACGCCCTTTTCTAATCTCTACTCGATCACCATATTTTTCAAGTCTTTTTGTAGAAAAATCTATTGCTGTTTGGTCTTGGTCAATCGCTATGAGTTTAATATTTGGATTATTCTCTAAAATAAGACTTGAATGCCCACCATATCCCATCGTACAATCTATAATTATTCCATCTTTTATATCTTCAAAAGTAGTTATAACTTCTCTATATAAAACGGGGATATGTGGAATATTTTCCAAAATTTTCCTTCTTAAATAATCTCTTAAGATTATACCTCAAAATTGTAAAGCACCGTGGAAAGAATATAATTTATCTTTAATTTTAGTTAGTGTACTATTAGAGAAATCAACATAAAGAGACAAGAATGGTAGAAGAGTTGTTAAATAATTTAGATCTTATTGGTATTGCTGTTGCAGTGATACTTTTAATAGGGTTGGTAGTATACAAAATAAGTCGAAAAAAATCCCCAGAATCTCTTATAGACGATGAACTAGATAAGGAACTTCAATCTATAAAACTTGATGCAAATCTTTTACCAGATGAATATGATGAAACTCAAGATGAAATAACTCAGGAAGAAACTACTCAAAAAAATGTTGAAGAGATGGATATAGAATCTCCAGAAATGGGCTCTGAAGAGGGAGATTTTGGAGTTGATGAAGAGCAAGGGAAACAAGAACCTCAAGACGATATAGAATCAACAACTATTCATAAACGTGATGTTCCTCCACATGCAAAAATCACAAAAGAGAATTTTCAAGAGTTTGCAGGACAAAGAATACTTCTTGCAGAAGACAACTTAATTAACCAAAAGGTTATTATGGGGTTATTGGCAGATAGTGGTATTGAAATTATTATTGCAAATGACGGACAAGAAGCATTAAATATTTTAGAAAATGATACTAATTTTATGCTTATCTTAATGGATGCTCATATGCCTATTATGGATGGTTTTGAAGCAACGCGTCAAATTCGTGCAAATAATACATATAATCATATTGTAGTTGTAGCACTCAGTGGAGATACTGCTGCAGATGATATCAGAAAAATGAACGAAGCTGGTATGGCTGAGCACTTGGAAAAACCTTTAAAAATGGATGCTCTTTATGATATTTTTTATGCTTACAGCAGTGAAAATGATAAACGTGATGAAAATGAACCAGATACAATCATCGTTGTCTCTACCAAAGAACTTGATGGAGAAAAAGGTTTAGATATTTGTGGTGGTGATGAAGTATTTTATCATGAAATATTGAGCGAATTTTTACAAACATATAGTGATTCAGATGAAACACTTATTTCGATGTTAGAAGCTGGACAATTACAAGAAGCAGATAGACTACTTCTTGATATTGTTGGTGTATCAGCTAACATTGGAGCTATAAGACTCAATGAAACAGCTACAACTATAAAAGATTCTCTTTCAGATAGTGAAGAAAAAAGCTACTTAACACTTATGCAGCAATACCAACACCATCTAAAAAGACTTCTTCAAGATATAAAAGAGTATCTTAGATAGATACCTCTTTTTATCTTCCTTGCCCTTTTCCATAGATTTTATACTTATACGTTGTTAAACCTTCTATTCCCATAGGTCCACGAGCGTGGAGTTTATTTGTTGAAATTCCAACTTCTGCACCAAAACCAAACTCTCCACCATCAGTAAACTGCGTTGAAGCATTTAAGTATACACACGCAGAATCTACACTATTTAAAAATATCTCTGCACTTGTATAGTTTTCTGTAATGATTGCATCAGAGTGAGCTGAACCATATTTCTCAATATGTGCAACCGCTTCATCAACATCTGCCACGATTTTGATTGAGAGAATATTATCTAAATATTCAGTCTCAAAATCCTCTTCAGTTGCTTCTTCAACATTTATAATCTGTTGTGTTTTTTCACACCCTTTTAGTAGAGTTCCAAATTGTATATATTGTTCTTGAAGTTTTGGTAATATTTCTGGTGCTACTGTTTCATTTACAAGTAATGTTTCCATTGCTCCACAGATACCTACACGTCTACATTTTGCATTGACACATACTCTAAGTGCTTTATCAATATCTGCGTCACTATCTATATAAGTATGACATAAACCTTTATCGTGTTTTACAACACTTACAGTTGCATTTTCACTTACATAACGGATCAGTGCTTCGCCACCACGAGGGATGATAAGATCAACATATTTATCCATTTTTATAAGCTTTGCAACACCCTCACGAGAGCTATCTGGTAATAGGGAAATTAGCTCCTTTGGCAAGTTATTTTTCTCTAGTACTGCTTGAAGAATTTTTGCAATTGCTTGGTTTGAGTTCTCTGCCTCTTTTCCACCTTTGAGTACACATACATTTGAGCTTTTAAAACAAAGTGCAGCTGTATCGCTCGTTACATTTGGACGAGATTCATAAATGATTCCGATTACACCTATAGGGATAGAAACTTTTTCAATTTTTAACTCTGTTTCTGTGATCCAACCATCAAGTACTCTTCCTGTTGGTTCTTTAAGTGCTGCTATCTCTTCAATAGCTACTGCCATCCCTTCAATTCTACCCTCGTCTAAAAACAGTCTATCCATAAGTGCTGATGAGAGTTGATTTACTTTTCCATTTGCCATATCTTTTGCATTTGCTTCAATCAAATCCATCACATTTGCTCGTAATGCACCTGCCATCTCTTTTAAAATTTTATTTTTTTCTTTTCCACTTAATTTGTTTAAAACTCTACTTCCATTTTTCGCATTTTGTAAAAATTGTTCCATCAAAAATTCCTTTGAAATATTAATGCTATAATAACATAAAAAATTTTGAGGATGAAATTATGAAAACAATAACTTTTATTGGTAATGGCAATATGGCGTTAAGTATTGCTAAAGGTCTCAAAGAACGCTATAAAATAGAAGTTGTTGGTCGCAATATCTCTAAACTTGAAAAATTTGAGCAAGAGCTAGGGGTATCAGTTGAAAAATCACTAATAGATGGTTTTAATATCCAAGACAAAACTATCATATTATGTGTAAAACCTTATAATATTGAAGAAGTATCCAAACAATTAAGTGGAAAATCTAAAGTGATTTACTCTGTTCTTGCTGGAAGTACAATTGAAAAAATTAAAAACAATTTTAATACTAATACAGTTGTTCGAACTATGCCAAACTTAGCAGCTTCAGTACACCATTCTATGACTACATTAACAGGTGATGAAGATTTCAAAGAGAGTGCTTTAGAGATATTTAACTGTATTGGTCCAACTGTATGGTTGGGAAGTGAAAAAGAGCTTGATATTGCTACTGGACTTGCTGGAAGTGGACCTGCATACTTAGCACTTATAGCTGAAGCTTTAGCTGATGGAGCTGTAAAACAAGGTTTAAAACGCGATGATGCTATGGCAATCATGCGTGGACTTTTTGGCGGATTTGGAAAACTAATTAATGAAGTACATCCAGCACTTTTAAAAGATGGTGTTATGAGTCCAGGTGGTACGACTGCCGCTGGATATGCAGCTCTTGAAAAAGGTAATGTTAGAAATGCTTGTATCGATGCGATAGAAGCTGCATATAAAAGAGCTACTGAATTATCGTGATAAAAATATAACAATAATTTGCTATCATAATAAAACTTTATTTTATAAGGAATTATTATGTTAAAGCATCTCTCTTTAGCATTAATTGCTACAACTATCTTTGCTAATGATACACAATTTTACTGTTCTAATCCAGATGAGTACATAGTTAAGGATCATACTCAAAAATCTACTTATAAAAACTGTAAGAGAAATGGTATGACGTACTGGTATACAGATGCAGGTAAGATAAAATCTCAAGTAAATTTTACAAATGGGAAAGAGCAAGGTTTATACACATCGTTTTATGATAATGGTGCAAAAAAACTTGTTGTTCAATATGTTGATGGACAAAAAGATGGTATACAAAAAATCTTTTTTGACAATGGTGTTTTAGGCTCTACAGTAGATTATAATATGGGGCGACGTGAAGGTGTTATGAAAGAGTGGGACGAAGAAGGTTTTCTTTACTCAGAGGTGTATTATAAAAACAATTATAAAGTTGGATTAAAAAAGTACTACGACCATAAGGGCGGTATTGTCAAAACCGAAACGTATAAAATGGATAGAAATCCTGTAATACAAAAACTTCTTAAAGATAAAAGAGAAGATATTTATATCGATCTTTCAAAATATGGGCTTGTTCCAAAAGATGCAGCAAAAGAACAGAGGTTGAGATAATTTTCTCATCCAAACCCAATATCTTCGTCATCATCCTTTTCATATTGTAAAAACATAATAAATATCCAAAAGAGTAAGAACGCTGCAACTATCTCATACCCTATTAACCAGACTATAATAAACGAGTTTAGATCAAGCAACATAAAGTTATGAAAATCACCACCAGCAATAAACAAAAATAAAAAAATCGCACCAGCAATATAAGGGATCAAAGTAAAATAAATGATATATGCTATCCCTTCATAGTTATCAGGTACAAATATATAATCTTTAAAGTCAACTTTTTGTGCCCCAAAGCTTACCTTTTTTTTTCTACGCTTTTTCTCACCCTTTAATTTTGTTCGACGATCACTCTGTAATACTTGATTGTAGTACATCATATGACGTTTTTGTTCTAATTCTTCATCAATACTCATCACTAATCCTGTTAGTATATGCCACTATTTTATGACATTAATCATTAAACAAGTCTAAAAGTTATAAGAAAAATTAATTTTTACAGATTTTAGGTTAAATAAAATCTAAAATCTCTTCTTCAATATTCTCTTTATTTATTACAGTTTTTTGCACTATCTCTTTTGAAAAAAGTTCTTTTACCATTGTAGGAATATTTAAATCAGCAGTTTTTGAGATAGACTCTAACGCTATAATATCCTCAGCATCAACTTCACCAGTTAAAGCATTTGCAATTACAGGAGAAAATTTTGTCCACTCCGCAGTTGAATAGATAATTGACTTTATTTTTGGATCACAACAAGTTTCATAAGCTTTAAAACAAGTAGCAGTATGTGGATCCATTAAATAACCATCTTTTTCAAAAGTAGCTTTTATATAAGCTTTACCTTCATCTCCATTACAAAAATCTGCATCGAAAGATTCACGAAGTGTAGCAAGTTCATCTGTGCTCAACTCATATACATTTTTCTCTTCTAAGTCTTGCATCAATTCTTTTGTTCTAGCTTCTCCAAACATATCAAATAAAATTCTCTCAACATTTGAAGATTTTAAGATATCCATTGCAGGTGATGTTGTATTTACAACATCAAAACCGTTAAGATCGTATTTTCCTGTTTTAATGAGACGTGTTAAAACATTATTTTCATTTGAAGAGATGATGATTTTTTCAACTGGCAGTCCCATTTTCCAAGCATAGTATCCACCAAGAGCGTTTCCAAAGTTTCCACTTGGTACATTTAGGTAAACTTTCTCACCCATTGTAACTACATTTTTACGTACAAGTTCTAAGTAACTATGGATATGGTAAATAATTTGGAAAATAATACGTCCAAAATTTACTGAGTTTGCAGCTGAAAGTTTTGTATTTTTCACTGAAAGTGCAGACTTAAATTCACTTGAAGCAAGTAATCTTTTAAGTGCAGATTGAGCATCATCAAACACACCATGAATCCCGATCACTTTTAAGTTTTGTGCATCCTCTGTTACCATTTGAAGACGTTGCACATCACTTGTTCCACCATCAGGATACAAACAAGCTACTTTAACATTTGCACGATTTTTAAAAGTCTCTAATGCTGCTGGACCTGTATCACCACTTGTAGCAGCTAGGATCAGATAGTTTTCATTCTTTTTTTGCGCAATTGATGAGAGGACTATCCCAAAAGGTTGTAAAGCCATATCTTTAAACGCACGTGTAGGACCATGATAAAGTTCACTTACATAAAGATTTTCTTTTACTTTTACAACAGGAACAGGATTGTTTTTATCATCAAATTTATCATAAAGATTGAGAGCTTCTTCTATCACTGAAGAATCAATATCAATATTAAAAGCATCTAACATATCTTTTGCTAAAACTTTATAAGACGAATTAAGGTGTTTATCTAAAAATGCTGCACCTAGTTCAGGAAGTTTTTGTGGAACATACAATCCACCATAAGAAGCAATCGGGTCTAAAATCGCTTGTGAAAAAGTCACAGTTGCAGGTTTTGTAGGATCAATTCCACGTGTTTGTATAAAGTTCATATCATTTCCAGTCTAAAATTTTTTCGCAATTATAGCGAAATCTATCTAAATAATCTTATAGGATTTATATGATATGTCTTTTTAGTAACTTCAAAAATAAGTTCATCTTTAACACGCCCTATTGTATACCCTTTTTTGATTTTTTTCCCTGTTTGAATATTTGGAGCGATTTGCGATAAATTTGCATAAATAGTATGTAAACCACCATCATGTTCAACAATAACTATATTATCTAATACCGCTGTTTTATCTGCGTATATAACTTTTCCATTAAATACAGTTCTTACTTTTGCATTTGGTGTATTTGGTTTTAAAGAGATAGATTCATTAAATATTTTGATTCCATAAATAGGATCAGTATATGTTCCATAGTTTTTTGTAATTTTGTATCCATTAATTGGTGCTATCGTTTTTGGACCTGTATATTTTATAGTTTTCATAGCCTGATAGGAGCTACCATGTTTTTTTACTGTAGGTAAGTTTGTGTTATCAACATAAATATCTTTTTTAGATAATGCCTCTTTGCGCTCTTTTTCCTCTTGTGCCTTTTTTTGTTGATCAACTTTTATAATATTTAATTGCGATAGTGTCTCTTTAAGTGTATTTTGTCTTTTTAAAAGAGCTTCTAACTCTTTTTTATATGAAGCTTTTGCAGTTTCTAATTTTTGTAAAGCTTTTTTATTCTCTTTTTGAGTAACTAAAAGTTTTTTCCGTTTACCATCTATCTCTTTAATTGAGCCTTCTAATACTGAAGCATTTTGTCGTAGAGAGTCTACATCATTGGAAGTTTGTAAAAATTTATTGCTTAACTCTTGTGCTTTTCTTTTAGAATCCTCTAACATAGATTTTAAAACTTCTAACTCAATAAGTGAATCTGCATCACTTTTAAAACTCTCTTGTAAAATGATTGAAAGAGATACACTTTTTGCGATAACAAAAACAAGCTCTTCTTCTATCTTTTGCTGTTTTTGTTTTAAAAGCTCTTGTTTTTTTTTCAACTCTCCAAGTTGAATAGTACTGTCTTTATAACTTGTAGATTTTGAATCAAGTTCAGCTTTTAGTTCTTGAAGATATCGCTCTTGTTTAGAAAGCTCTTTTTTTTGCTCAATTATAGCTTTGGCTGTTTGTGCCATTTTTTTATTGATTTTAGAATAGTTTTTATTGTAGCTACTTAACTGCTGATTGGTATTTTTTATTTTTTTATCAATATCGTTTGCACCAAGAAGTACTAAAGTAGAGAAAAAAACAAGAAAAAATATTCGAATCATTAGACCTCTTCTTTATGACCTAAAACGACGAAAGTTGCTAACATAATTGATACAAATATCGATACTCCAAGCATTAATACAAAGTCATAAACATAGTCAAAAAAGACTACTTTTATCCCTATATGATTAAACTCCTCCGTGATAATTGGAAGTGATTGAACATATGCAAAAAGGATAAATGCTAAAAAAGATGCAAGTAAAGCATCTACAATAGCCAAACGAAAAAGTACAGCCGAACGAAGCCAAGTTGCTGCACCAAAAAGCCCCATGATACTCATACGTTCATGATGTTTAAATTGCCAAATTCGTAGCTCTTTTGATATAAGCAAGATGGTAACAAGTACAACAGTTAAAGCAAAAACACCTATGACACTTTTGAACAGGAGTAATAATCTATAAGTTGTATCGTGTGTCTTTTCAAAAGTTTCAACTTTTGTGATGTATTTATTATTTAAAAACTGTTTAGTTAATTTTTTTAATTCGCTTGGTGATGGATAATGATTTAAACTAATTTTATAAAATTTTGGGAGAGTAATTTTTAGTAAATCCATATTGGTTTTTGTAATACTCTGGTCAAGCTTTTTTATAATATTGTCTGGTGAAAGAACTTCTACATTTGCAACTAAGTCACTTATATCTTTAAGCTCTTTTTCTTGAAGATTTTTCTCGCTTACAACCACCATTGAGTAACTATTTGTCAAGTTTTCTTTATAACTATCGATAGAGCGTTCAACTACCAAAAATACTTGTAAGGAAAACAAGATTCCAAGTAAAGCTAACACTAATGATACATGGTTTTTAAAGGACTTCACGAATATCTCCAAACTCTATATGATAATGTTTGTAACTTACTTTCATATTTTCTGGAATATGGTGCGTTACAACAATCACTGTAGTTTTTAGCTGCTCATTTGCACCCTCTAAAAGGTTCCAAATCAGTTGTGATGAATAATCATCAAGATTCCCTGTTGGTTCATCTGCTAAAATTAAAATCGGATTATGTGCTAAAGCTCTCGCCATTGCCACACGCTGTTGTTCACCCCCACTTAACTCCATCGGATATTTACCAGCTTGGTGTTTTAGTCTTACATGTTTAAGGAGTGAATCTACTTGATTTTGTGTTACCGTTTTATCATATCCATTGATGATAAGTGGCAGCATGATATTTTTTTCAATACTCCACTCTTTTACAAGTTTATAATCTTGAAAAACTATCCCTAAATGTTTTCGTAAAAAGTTAAGTTTTGAAGTTGAAACATTTTTAAGTTCAACTCCACCAACTACAAGTGAGCCCTCTTTAGGTTTCAATGCACCATAAAGAGACTTTAGCAGTGTAGATTTTCCACTTCCACTTGCCCCTGTAATAAAAACAAAACTACTCGAATCAATAGAGAAGTTTGCTTTGTTTATGATAGTTTCTTCACTTGAATACGATAAGGATAGATCTTCAGCAATTATAACTTTATCCATGTAGAACCTCATTTAAATATTGGTGCGCTTTTAAATTACTTCGTGATTTCAATGGAAACTCTGGATAATACTTTGCCTCAGAGTCCTGAACTATAACATAAAGATGTTCTGGTCTGTCAAAACTTCCCATAGATATACGCAACATGACACCATTTTCAAGTTTATAAACCCGCTCAAAATGGATAAAACCACCATCAAATCTGTGCGTCTTTGTATGTAATTGTACCATTTCGCCATCAGATAGTTGTACTTTATCAAAACTAAAGTCACCATCGATTGAAAGTTCTTCAGAAATTTCATCATTTATCATGATTACATCATAGATGTTTTTTTCCATCTTTTTCCATCTATCTTCATACTTAGAACTTATAGCAATATCTTTATTTTTGTTGATATGCAAAATTGTTTTATTAAACGCTATAAATGTTTCATACGAATACGCATAGTAGTTTTCACTATCTGTTCGAAGCTCCAACGTTCCACCAACTTTCAATGCACGTCTACACTCCTGTATAAATGCAGTTGACATCACACGACGATGTGGCTTTTTATCCCAAGGAACTGGGAAATGAACATACACAGCTCCAACTAAATTGGAAGGTACTAACTCCATAAAAAGACGTGCATCATAATCAAGTACCATTAAATTATTAAGCTTTTGAATAACTACTTGTTTCAGTACTTGTTCTATGGATGGTCGATGAATTTCAATCCCTATAAAAAGTACATCTGGATTGTTTGTTGCTTGATGTAATAGATGGCGTCCAGAACCAAATCCGACCTCTATACGCACCTCTTTTTCTTGAGGAAACTCTTTTGCAAAATACTCTATCTTTTTTAAAGCTGTTGACTCATCTAAATGTACATTTTTTCGATCAATAACATTAGAAGCTAACACTTCTAAAGAAGCAGCTTTTGAATAAGCAAGAAGTGCTCGATGCACAAGTGTAATAGAAGCTGGACGAGTGAGTTTATCTGTTTTTAACAATACTCTATTTTCATCCACTTTAACTAATAAAAAGAATGTTTCTCCATCAAGCGTTGTAGAGATAAGCTGTTCATCATCACGAGTTATATTATCTGCTAAGAAATTAAACTCTACCTCATCAACAGTGCAAGGAAACGCTATTTTTTTAAACTCTTTAATATGTAAATGCGGCATTATAACTCGTTCATATTCAAGTCTTCTGTTGGTACTATCACTTTATCATTACTTTTTACTTCTACTGGTTTGTTTACAACCTCTTCTTTAACCTCTTTTGCTTTTGGTGCTTCAACTCTTTGAGTAGATTCAGGTGTCACAATAACTACAGGTTCACTTGCTTTTGAAAGTATCTTATTTTCATCTAAACTGTAGACACTATATGTGTATGTTGTATCTGCTGTAATTGCAGTATCTTGAAAGTTTGTTGTGCTTATATCTCTAAACTCATCCCTTTTTGTATCCAGCCAACCTGTTTTTGTCTCTTTTACAACTATATAACTTTTTACACGAGGATCATTATTTGACCAATTTAAAACAATAGAAGAACCAGAAAGTTCTGCTTTTAAAACCGATGGTGCCGTAGGTTTTGGAAGAGTCATCCCCATTACACTATGTTTTTCATTTTCACTCTCTAACCCATCTTTATCCACAACACTCACACGATAAAAGTAACGTACTCCATCTGCATCAATTTTATCTGAAAATGTATTGTTATGTAATTTTGCGATCAATTCATAATTTCCATTTATATTTTCTGATCTATAAACATAATATCTATCAAAATCTTCTTGTGTTGTAGCTTCCCAATCAATTTGAATCGCTTTAGGAAGGTTTTGTGTTACTTTTATATCTGTTACACTTTTTGGAAGTGGTTTTGTCACAACTTTAACTAACTGAGAAGGTGTTGAGACTATTCCATCATAAGTTTTTACTCTAATTCTATACATATACACATAATTATCTTTTAGACCACCATCAAGATATTCTGCATTCAATCTATCATTAATGGTATCTAACTCTTTCCACTCTGTCTCTTCAAGCGTTTTTCTCTCAATGATATATTTTTGTACTCTTTGGTTTGAATGTGGACGCCAAATAATTTTTGCACTTCTAGGGAGTCCAGTAATACTATGTATCCATGAAACAGATTGCAAGACAGGTTTTGTATTTACCTTATATACTTTACTCAATCTTCCTTGTGAGTCATCTGTTGCAACTCTAAAGCTATATGAATAAATAGTATTTGGTTTTACGCTATCATCTACATAGTGTGTTTTAAATCTACCTTTAATCGTATCATAATACTGCATCTCTTTTTTATTTTCAGCTTCTGGAGATGTTCTATATATATAAATTTTCTCTACTCTAGGGTCTACAATTGCATTCCACTCAAATGCGATACTTGTCATATCACTAATAATTCCATTATTTGTAAGTGTAATTATTGGAAGTGTATTGTCTATAGCTGTTTTTTCATCTACTTGAGGTTTAACACCACTACAAGCACTAAATGTTAGCAGTGAAACTGTTAGTAATATACTGAGTTTGAATAACTTCATTTATCTTCTCCATATCAAATTTTTTTTCTATAAATTTTTTCATTTTTTCATCATACTCTGCCCTAAAAGAGAGCAACTCTTTTGTTCTTGGATGTATAAAATATATTAGGTATGCATGGAGCAAAATTCGTTCCGATTTCTCCATTTTTGGGCTTTGTGCATAGAGATGCTCACCTATTATATGTCTGTGTAAACTTTCTAAATGAACTCTAATTTGATGAGTTCTTCCAGTAAAAAGTTTACAAGCAATTAACTGCATTTTTTCATCGTTACTTAAAAGCAATTGTTTAAAAACCGTTTTAGCAGCTTTACCATGTTCTAATCCACTTGCCATTTTCAAACGATTTGCACTACTTCGTCCAATATTTGACTCAATAGTAGTGATATCATCTTTTAATGGAGGTGCTATTATAGCAAGATAATATCTACCCATACTCTTATCTTGTAATTGTTCGCTTAAAAATTGGTGCGATTCATTATTTTTTGCAATCACCATAGCACCAGAAGTTCCTTTATCAAGGCGATGTACAATCCCATGACGCTCTTCTCCACTAATAGTAGAAAGTCGTATCCCTTTAAACTTCAACCAATCAACTAAAGTAGGTTCGTTTACACTTGGAGCAGGATGAACTGTAACCCCACTAGGTTTATTGATAACTAACACATCTTCATCTTCAAAAAGTATTTCAACATCTTTTGCCCAGCTGACTTCATCTAGTAAATTGTGATTGACCTCATCTATCTGTGGTTTAGGAAAAATTACCTTCACTTTTTGCCCAAGCTTAAGTTTTACTCCTGGACGTGCTACTAACTTACCATCTACACTAACAGCTTCTTGTTTAATGAGTTGTGCTATTTGTGAACGTGTTTGAGTTATTTGTAAAGCTAAAAATGTATCTAATCTCTGCGCTTTTTCACAAATATACTCTTTTACATCACTCATTTCTTACCTTTATGTTACAATCACGTTATAAATTTTTAGCATAATTATGGAAAATTCTTTGAATAACTATGCTAAAAACTTAATTTCTTTTGGAGTTACAAACTTGTGGAGATTTGATAAGAGTATTTTATCACAATTTGACTTTTTTTCTATGATACTCATTATTCCACTTATTATCATATCAAATTGGCTCATTGGAGAAGCTGTTCCTGCACTTGCTGAAAAACAACTTGCCTATGTAGGTGTTGCTATCATAGCTTTTTTGGGAGTTTTTATTCTTCCCATCCGAAAAATGAAATGGGTTATCCCTTTTATCTATTGGCTCAACATACTTTTACTTTTAGGTGTAGAGTTTTTTGGTCATGCACGTCTAGGGGCACAGCGTTGGATCGATATCCCTTTTATCAATGCGACTATCCAACCCTCAGAGTTTGTAAAACCAGCACTCATTTTAATGCTAGCTTACCTTATAGACAAAACACCTCCACCTATAGGTGGTTACAAACTAAAAGATTTTGCACGTTTAAGTATCTATATCCTCATCCCTTTTATTTTAATAGCTAAAGAACCTGATCTTGGAACTGCGCTTGTGCTTTTACTTATCGGTTTTGGGATTTTATTTTTTGTTGGCATCTATTGGAAAATTTTAGCTGTGATTGCTGCTTCTATACTTATCCTCTCCCCACTTGCATACAAGTATGTTTTACATGACTATCAAAAGGTGCGTATTCAAGACTTTCTAAGTGAAAAACCATCCTACCATGTGCAACAATCGATTATTGCCATAGGTTCAGGAGGTTGGACTGGGAAAGACAAAGAAGATGCTACACAGACACAAATGAAATTTCTCCCTATTGCTACGAGTGATTTTATTTTTGCATTTGTGGTTGAGAGAACTGGCTTTTTAGGAGCGTTTGCACTTATTTTGAACTATATTATTTTAATTTTGCATCTTTTGAGTTTAAGTATCTTTAACAAAGACTACTACATAAAAGTTGTCACTGTGGCAACCTCTTTTATGATTTTTATCTATATGGGGGTCAATATTGCTATGACTATTGGATTTGCACCAGTTGTTGGAGTACCTCTGCCTATGTTTAGTTATGGTGGCAGTAGTTTTTTAAACTTTATGATCCTTTTTGCTATTATGCAAAATCTTATCACTTTTCGTTATAAAGATATGTACGATAAACGTGGAACGAAAAGTTTTCTCTAAAATCTATCTCAAATAAAGACACTTACAAAAAAATAAAGGTACAATAACCTTATGAAGCAACTTGGTAAAATACTTTTTTTTAACTTTACAGAGGGTCATGGAATCATTATAACTTCTACAAAAGAGAAACTTTTATTTACTATAGAAGAGTGGAATGATTTTGAAGTTATGCCTGAACTTGGCTTAAAGGTTTACTTTGAAAATATAGATGGTAAAATAAAAAATATCTCTTTAAACGAAGCAGATATACCTACACAGGCTCACGAAACTGTAACAAAAGCTGAAGATGTTCTCGAACAAGAAGATCAAGAAATTGAACAAGAGATAGAAGGGAGTATTCAAGAACAAGCTAAGTCAGAAGATTTAGAAGAAGAGGAGTATGAATTTCCCGACCAAGTAGTAGCTAATCAAGAGGTCTTTGATCTCTCTCATGAAAAAGAGGAACATCTGTATGGCATAGATCAAGAGTATGGTGAACGTGAAGAGAGTGTTACGCTAACTCTTAATATCAAACTAGCAGTGAATAATTATTTTAACATTATCAATGAACACATTACTCATAGAGAGGGTTATAAAAAACTCAAAGGTAGATTAAACTATCTTTTAATTAGACGCTTTTTATGGACAATGTTCAACAATTTACGTGAGATAGATGGCAATATTATAACTCCACAAATCAAAACTTTGAGTGACGACTTAAAACTTATGGGGAATCTCTACTATGATTTACTTCGAAAGACAAAATATCCCTCTTTAGCTTACCAAGAAGTTTTTTTAGCCTGTCAAGATGAGTATACAAAAATTAGTAAAGGTGCTCAAGATATGATGGACAAACTTTCTCGCTTAAGAACAAGTGAGGAACAAATAGGGAGTACTTTAAAAGTAAGAAAAGAGGAGCTTTCCAAAAATATCGATACAGCTGAGTTTGGTCTTCTTCAAGATGAACTTAGATCTTTAAATGGTACATATGTAGATATCGTTCATATGATGGGTGAATTGGATGAGCGTTATAAACATGATATGGAGCTTTTAAATACTTTTGAAAAAGAGTATAAGCAGGAGTTTAATGCACTATTTGATTCTGCTACTAAAGCACACAAATTAAATCTGCTAGATATCTTAAATGCTCAGGCATATTTACTCGACTCTAAACTTTGGGAAGTTGCAAAACATTCAAAAGCGATAAAAGCATATTTTCAAAATTCCTCTATTGAAGGGGAATTAAATACAAAAACTTATTTGAAGTATTATCTTGATTCATTAGATGGCAATAAAATGAATGAAGAGACGAAAAAGCTTTATGAAGTTTATGATTATTTAGTCACCCTACATAAAGATTGTATTTTACTTGTTTCAAGCTCTGCCCAAGATGCAATGGATTATGAAGTTGAGATGAAAAAATTAGGTAGCAATTATGAGATCAAAGCCTTTATAGATGAGAAAAAAGCTTTAAAATGGGCTATTAGAAATAGTATAAAAGTTCTTATTATCGAAGATCAACTTGCACAAATGGATGCAGATACTTTTCTCAAATATTATAAAAGATATGTCCTTATAATTCCAAAGATTATTATTTTAGGTAAAAAACCAGCATCTAATTTATATCAAATCTCTAAACTCTTACCAAACAACGTCTCTTCAAAAGCTCTTTTTGAAAATACAAAAGAGTTACTCAAAGCAAAAAAATAGACCTAACAAATAGTTTAGAATTGATGTATAATCATTCAAAGAAACTATATTCTACATAAAGGATTAAGTATGCAAACAAATAGTGTTGATTTTTCAAAAGTAAGTGCATCACTTGATCCTTTACATATTCAAGATATTAACAACCGTGAACACCCCTCTTATTATTTTGCAACACAAGAGTATTCTTTGTTAATCATCCGATTTTTTGAAATTGAAAATGATGAACTTCATGGTGTTTCTATCCCTTATCTTATTCAAGGCGATAAATTTTTTAGATACGATAGAATCCAAAACTATTTTGTTCAATATAATTCTTTCAAAGATATGCTGTACTCTATTGAACTTTATTCTAAAAAAGCAGAAAGACTTGTGAAACGCTATATTGACGAGATAGATACTTTAGAAGATGCTCTTTATTCACGTAAAATACCCGCTATTTTTTTAGACCTTTGGTTTGATCTTAAAAAAGACCTCACAAGAATAGATAGGATGCTTGATCGTATAGATATCGTTCTCAAAGAATATATAGAGGTAAACGAAAAAAATAGTAATTTTCCAAGTGATGTCATGACCAATATTATTGAACATACACAAAGATTTCAAAGATTGGCAAACCTTCATACACATAAACTAGATACACTTTATAATTATTATAACTCTTTGAAAAATGACAAAATCAACAATAATATCTATATATTGACTCTCTTGTCAGGTATATTTTTACCACTCAATTTAGTTGTTGGTTTTTTTGGGATGAATACGCAAAACCTCTTTTTTACAAACAATCCTGATGGGACATATGATGTGTTGTTTATTTTAATATTTTTATTTATAGTATTACTAATAATATTTCCACTCACACGTCTAATTCATGGATATTTTTTACAAAAAATTCTTAGTAAATTTCATATCTATAATAAAATTGTTTCAAAGATAAAAAAACTCACAACACACGATAACCAGTCTAAATAGTTTTCAGTTCTTTAGATGGTTTTCCTATATGATATCCTTGAACATAATCAATATCAATCGCTTTTAAGAAAGTTAATATCTCTTCATTTTCAACAAATTCTGCTACTGTTTTTATATCTAACTCTTTTGCTAAAGAGATAATAGATTTCACAAATGCTAAATCTTTTTTATCTTGGTGAATATTGATTATAAAGTCACCATCTATTTTGATATAGTCTATAGGAAAACGTTTAATATAATGGAATGTTGAAAATCCAGAACCAAAGTCATCTATGGCAAAACTAAACCCTTCAAGTTTGAGGTTTTGCACAAATTTTTCTAGTAAAGAGAAACTTTTTACAGTTTCTCTCTCTGTAATTTCAAATACTATTTGACTTCTTTGTACATCATACTGAGTACTTAGTGCAACTATTTTATTGATAAACTCACCAATCATTAGTGCTTTTGGAGAGAGATTTATAAATAAAATTCCAGTATATCCAATAGCTTTTATTTTTTCAAAAGCAGCTTCAATTACCATATAATCCATTTGATGAACTACACCTAATGCCTCGGCTGTTTCTATAAAATCTGCTGCTGATATAATCTCTTTATCAACCTCTATTCGCATCAAGAGTTCATTGATCTCTACTTGATTTGTTTCAATATCCATAATAGGTTGGAAATGCGGTACTATTCTTTTTTGTTTAATGGCATCTAACACTGCAATAGATTGGTCATGTGCTTTTTGGTGCACCTCTTCAATATCTATATCTGTAGGATATTTTATAAGGTTTTTCCCCTCATATTTTGCTTTATACATCATAGAATCAGCTATATCAAAAAGCTCTTTAGGTTGCATAGAGTGTTCTGGAAAACTTGCAATTCCAATAGAAACTGTCATGCTTACCATTTTTCCATCTGGAGCTTTAAGCTCAAAACTATGCACATTATCTAAAATTCTACTTGCTACTGAATAAGTCTCTTGTGCGGAAGACTCTGGTAAGATTAATGTAAATTCATCTCCACCATAGCGTGATAAGATATCTTCATCTCGTTTTGATGCTTCGAGTAAATCTGCAAATGCTTTTAAGAAATCATCTCCAAAAGTATGTCCATATGTATCATTAATTGGTTTAAAGTTATCACAATCGATTACTAGTACCCCAAAAGAGTACTTATGTCTTGCTGCCCTTTTTACTTCATACTCTAAAAGGTCTCTAAACATCCTTTGACTAAATAACCCTGTTAAAGGGTCTCTTGTAGCATAAAACTCTAAATGTTCAGTATATTTATTGATCGCTTTAATTGAACCAACTAAATTTAAAAGCGTAGTTAAAATAGAATCAATTACAATTAAATGGATAGAATCTTTTTCTAACCTTGCTTGTACACCAAGCCCAACAATACCACCAATTTTTGGAGTTTCTAAAAGTAAAGATTTTGCTTCATGCTCTATATCGTTAATGGCTAATTCGGTTAAACAAACATTCTCATCACTAAAATTATGATTGATATTTGTATCATTTGTTTCTAAATGGTGAAACTGTTTTATCATATCCGTTGCAACACCATTAAAGTGTTCCATCAATTTTACATTTGGTTTCCCATACCAAAATACCTCTACTTCATACTGTTCATCTTCTGTCTTAAAAATTGTAATCAAACAATATACAGGAAGAACAAAGTGTATCTCATGCAATAAATCTTTAATATAATCTTTCCAGTCTTTAATCACATCTGAAGTGATAACCATTTTATCAAGGAGTTTGACTTCAAACTCAAGGATATCTTTATCTACAGCTATGTCTTTGAGCTTTTTACTTAATGTATCTAAATCATCAAAAATCTGATCAAACTCTTTAAATGAGTTTTTGTCCTTTACAATGGTAAGATTTTTAAAATCTTTAACACTATTTACATCATTGATTTTCTTTTGAAATGCATTGAGAGAAAGATTGATTTTATTTAAAAAGAGAATAGAGATTATATACACTACAACAAACATGATAGGTAATATAAAAATAAAAAACAGTAAATGCTTCTTTTTAGAGCTTTCAATGATGTCTGAGAAATCATACTCAACAGAAACCACCCCAAGCACATCCCCTGTTTGAGCATTTATATGACATTGCATACACTCTTGTTTTGCTATAATTGGTGTATAAATTTCTGTTTTATTATTTTGAGTTTTTGAAAGTTTTGTTTTTGTATCAAAAACTTTTTGTATATCATCATTAATTTTTCCCTGTTCGATACTTCCAAAAAGTTTTTCAACTTTTTCTCCTCTATATACCCCAACAGCGTAATTACTATTTTCAAAAGAGTTCTTTGTTTCAGTAAGGAATACTTTTAAGTCTTCTCTACTCCAACCTTTTCTCATAACTTGATACATTGAGTTAAAAACTTGTTTTGATAAAGATTCTGATATTTTTTGATTTTCATGAATAGTTATGTTTGTATATATATATGAAGAGAAAAAATAAAATAGTACAAATAAACTGATTGTAATAGTTAAAATAGATATTCTAAAGGAATTTTTTAAGGTTTTTATTTTCATGGTTATCACTCATTAATATATAATCTTTTTTGATAATACCTACAATAGAATTAAGATTTTATGAAATTGACGAAAAAAAGAGGTTTTATTAACATTCTAATTTTTGGATTAGTTGTGCCTAAGGTTTTAGCGAAGCGTACAAACAGTACGTGAGCTGAAAGCTTCGGTACAAATAATCAAAAAGTGGCGCGGTGGACGAGACTCGAACTCGCGACCCCCTGCGTGACAGGCAGGTATTCTAACCAACTGAACTACCACCGCGCATGTAAAAAGAAATGGTGGGCACTACTGGACTCGAACCAGTGACATCTACCTTGTAAGGGTAGCGCTCTACCAACTGAGCTAAGCGCCCATAAAATGGGAAATTTAAACACCAATATTTGGCGACCCCTAAAGGATTTGAACCTCTGTTACTACCATGAAGTGATAGTGTCCTTGGCCACTAGACGAAAGGGTCACTCTCATTAACAAAGGGTTAATAGTTGTTATTTTGTTTTAGTTGTGCTAAAGGTTTTGGCGAAGCATAGTAAACTATGTGAGCTAAAATCTTAAGTGCAAATAATCAAAATATGGTGGGCACTACTGGACTCGAACCAGTGACATCTACCTTGTAAGGGTAGCGCTCTACCAACTGAGCTAAGCGCCCTTAAATGGCGCGGTGGACGAGACTCGAACTCGCGACCCCCTGCGTGACAGGCAGGTATTCTAACCAACTGAACTACCACCGCATTTCATTTAAAAATGGTGTCCTGTGAAGGATTCGAACCTTCGGCCACATCATTAAAAGTGACGTGCTCTACCAGCTGAGCTAACAAGACATCTATTTCTCTTTCATTTAAGAGGCTGGAATTATAGACAAATTACAACTCTATGTCAAGAGTTTTGGCGAAATTTTTAAAAAAATGTATCTTGGTCTAAAAGCAAGAGCATTTTGATAGCATATAGAGCACTTTGATGTTGTACAAAATTTCTATCACCACTAAAAAGAAGGTGTTTTTCATGGTGCTTTTGTTGACTTCTGACACCTATATAAACAGTACCAACTGGCTTTAACTCTGTCCCTCCTGCATCTCCTGCTATACCACTAACAGCTATAGAATAATCTGCATGACTTACATGCAGTGCACCATCACTCATCTCCCTTACAACTTCCGCACTTACAGCTCCATATGCTTCTAACGTCTCTTCGCTAACAGCTAACCAGTTATCTTTTAAATCATTAGAATATGTCACAAGTGCTCCATCGAGAATCTTAGATGCTCCATTATTTTTCGTAAGATAATAACTCAACAATCCTCCTGTACAGCTCTCTGCAAATGTAATCTTTTTATGTTGAGATGCAAGTGTTTCAATGATATACTCGAAAATGTTCTCAAAAGGGATCAATTTATTTGAGAGAAGTTTCTTGGATGCACTTATAAAGTTTGAGATATCCCCATACATTTTTGAAGATATATCGATTTGCTGCCAACCATCTATGATGGTTGTAACATCAAAAGTAACTTCATATGTTTGTGCTATTGGAGTCAATATACTGACTAATGTTTCTTTCTCTTCATCAAATATATGGACAGTTGCATTTGTAGCATCATTTTTTAAAAGAATTTGAGGCATTTTGATCGATTCATCCATCTGAATAACATTTACAAGTGTTTGTCTATGTTCTAGAAGATAGCTCCCCTCTTCAAAAATCAGTGCTTTTTGGGGCATCAAACTCCCCTCTTTTAACACTTGAACATCATTTGTAGCAGTTGATATCAGTTTTCCTATTGTTGAAAAGTTTTGTTTAGTTGTGATAATAATAATTTGTTGATGAGAACTTAACTCTTTTTCAATTTCTAAAAATAAAGAGTTATCACCATCTCGGTAAAAGTTTATAGACTCTGGTCGATCACACATTTTTGTTATTTGTCTTAAAACGTATTCTTGCAAAGGTTCATTATAGATAAATTTATTTCCTATAAACATTACGTGCAGTTTCATTCTTTTTTTATCCTCAATTACAACTAAAATCTTTTATATGAAGTCTATTATATCATTTTATCCACTTTTAAACGCAAAAAAGATATAATCCGCGAACTTTTATTAAAACATTTGAGGCAAATATGGACTATAAAGACACATTACTTTTACCAAATACTTCGTTTGCAATGCGTGGTAATTTAACAAATAATGAACCTATCAGATATAAAAATTGGGAAGAGAAAAAAGTTTATCAAAAAATGAAAAACAACCGCAGAGATGCGCAAAGCTTTACATTTCATGATGGACCTCCCTATGCAAACGGAAATATCCATATTGGTCATGCACTCAATAAAATTCTTAAAGATATAGCTGTTAAATACAACTACTTCAATGGTAAATCTGTCCGTTTTACTCCAGGATGGGATTGTCATGGTCTACCAATTGAGCAACAAGTTGAGAAAAAACTTGGTGGAAAACAAAAAAAAGAGCAATTAGAAACGGCTCAAATTCGTAAACTTTGCCGCGAACATGCTGCAAAATTTGTTGATATTCAAAGAGATGAATTTAAAATGCTTGGTGTTGTTGCTGATTGGGACAAGCCTTATGTAACAATGGATTTTAAATTTGAAGCAAATATCTATAGAACACTTTGTGAAGTTGCAAAAAAAGGTCTTTTAGTTGAGCGTAGCAAACCAGTTTATTGGTCATGGGCTGAGAGAACTGCCTTAGCTGAAGCAGAAGTTGAGTATGAAGATAAAGAATCTCATTCTATTTTTATTGCCTTTGAACTCAATGATGATGCAAAAGCAAAACTTGCTATCACTGGTAAAGCAGCTCCTGTTATCTGGACTACAACACCTTGGACAATCCCAGCAAATACTGGTATCTCTTTAAATCCGAATGAAAAGTATGTTTTAACAACTGATGGGCATATCGTTGCTAAAGAACTTTATAATGCAAATATCGAAAATGGTGTAATTAGTGGAGCAGTTGCTAAAGAGTTGGATGCCACTGTATTTGAAAACTTGATTGCGATCAACCCTCTTAATGGTAGAGAATCTCGCATAGTTTTAGGTGAGCATGTATTGGTCGATAATGGTACTGGATGTGTTCACACAGCGCCTGGGCATGGTGAGGATGACTACCGTGTTGGGCTTGTATACGATCTTGATGTAATCATGCCTGTTGATGAAACTGGATGTTACGATCAAACAATTGTACGTGAAAAGCTGATTCCAAATGCTGAGGATTTCTTAGGGCGTCATATTTTCAAGTCTAATGATGATATTATTGAGCTTATGGGTGATGCAGTGCTTAAAGTGACAAAATTCACGCACTCATATCCACACTGTTGGAGAAGTCATACACCACTCATTTTTCGTGCAACGAAACAATGGTTTATCTCGGTAGATGGTACTCCAGAAGGTGAAAACAGAACACTGAGAGAGATTGCATTAGCAGAAGTTGAAAAAACTAAGTTTGTACCAGAGACTGGAAGAAAACGTCTAAACTCTATGGTTGAAAACCGCCCTGACTGGTGTATATCTCGTCAGCGTGACTGGGGTGTGCCAATTGCATTTTTTAGAGTAAAAGCTACAGGTGAAGTACTATTTGATGAGAAAGTGATGAACTTTGTAGCTATGATTTTTGAGATGCAAGGAAGTGATGCTTGGTACTCAATGTCTATTGAAGAGTTACTCTACCCTGGAAGTGGTTATAAAGCTGAAGAGTTAGAGAAAGTAAATGACATTTTAGATGTATGGTTTGACTCTGGTTCAACTTGGAATTCTGTTTTGAAATCTCGTAACTACGATGCAGGTACCTACCCTGCTGATCTTTATTTAGAGGGAAGTGATCAACATCGTGGATGGTTCCAATCTTCACTCTTTTTATCAACTGCTGTTGAGCATCAAGCACCTTATAAAACAATCCTAACACACGGTTTTACAATGGATGGTAAGGGTGAAAAGATGTCTAAATCTAAAGGCAATGTTATCGCACCAGATAAAATCATTAAAGAGTTTGGAAGTGAAATTCTTCGTTTATGGGTTGCTATGAGTGACTTTCAAAACGATCAAAAAATCTCAAATGACATCTTAAAACAAGTTGCAGAGAACTATAGAAAATTAAGAAATACATTTAGAATCATGCTTGCAAATATCAATGACTTAGAAGAGCTAGTTAGTATTGATGAGATGGGTGATCTTGATAAATGGATTCTAAGTGTTGCAAAAGAGAAGTTTGATGAGATACATAAACTCTTTGGTGAATACAACTTTGTTAATGGGATGAATACACTCAATAACTTCATCGTAAATGAGTTAAGTGGTATGTATATCGATATGACAAAAGACAATCTTTATTGTAACGATAAAAATGATATTCGTCGTCGTGCAAGTCAAAGTGCTATGGCAATGATCACAAAATCAATGTTACTTCTTATAGCTCCTATTTTGACTTATACAGCAGATGAGATCATTGAAAATGCACCTGAGCTTCTCAAAGGTAATGCAGAAGATATCTTTGATCTAGCATACGAAGCACTTCCAGAAGTGAGTGCACCATTTGATGCTGCATATATGGAAAAAGCACGTGAAGGTTTTGGTTCAGTAGTTGATGCACTTAAAAAAGAGAAAACCATTAAGGCAACTCTTGAGTTAATCCTCTATACAGAATCTAAAACTGTTTTAGATATGAAAAGTATTGATGCTGAAGATTGGTTTGTTGTAAGTGGAATTTACGAAGATAAACCTGAAGAGGAAGCTCTTGGAAGCTTTAAAGTTGGTGATGATACATTTACGATTGCTAAAGCAACTGCTCACAAATGTCCAAGATGTTGGAAATTTCAAGCTTCACAAGAGGATTGTACTTGTGCTAGATGTTCTGAGGTAGTAGCATAATGCCTGATTTTACTCAACCTGTAGAGATGAGTTTTATCCTAGAAAGCATAGGTGCAATCTTTGCACTTATCGCTATAGGGATACTTTTTGTTAAACTTGGGAAAAACTCTAAACATTGAAAAAAAATAAAGTAGTTATAAACTAATATTTTCTTCCACTATTTTTAAAGCTTTACTAATCTCTTCTTCATTTAATTTTCCATCTTTATGAAAGAGAAGCTCCCCTGTTTTTGAAAAGATCAAGATATCTGAATTGTCATCAGCAACACCCCACTCTTTTACAATTACACTATTCATATCTTTGACATAAAGTGTATGTGGAAATTTTTTCTGTTTTTTCTCTAACGCCATCTGAATTGCAAAATTTGGTTTCCATGATGCTGCCATATTTATCACTGCAACACTTCCAAACTTTTCTCTATCAAAGTTTTTCTCTTTTAAAGCATCTGCAAATGCTTCATTTAGATCTTTTTCATCTGGATCAACATAAAACATCACTAACACTTTATCTTTTAATGTTGTAGAATCCCACTGTGTTCCATCTTTAACTAAACCACCATTATCTCCTGAAAGTACTACATTTTTAGGGATTTCACCAATTGTTATAGCCTTTAAACTCAGTCCAAATACTATCAAAAATAAAAAAGAAACTACCCGCATCTCATTCTCCAAAAATTCAAATATTGAAACTATTGTATCTAGTTCAAGCTGAAACTAGATTTTTGAGTACAGTTTATGTATATCCTCTTTAAAATATTGCTCAAAAGGAACTGTATGTTAGATTTTGGACCTTTCAAATCTCTTTCAACAAAAGAGTTTCAACAAAAAAGGGAAGAAGGTATAGCTGTTATTGATATAAGAAGAGATGATGAGTGGGAAGATTATGGGGTTATTGAAGGAAGTCATAAAATCACATTTTTTGATGCACTAGGACAATTTGACTTAGAAGTATTTCTCAAACTCTTTACTCAAATAGTAAAAGATCAAGAACAACCTTTTATTTTGGTATGTGCACATGCAAATAGAACAAAAACAGTTGGTGAAATAATGGGCTTACAACTTGGATATAAAAATGTTTATGAGTTGGATGGTGGGATCAATTGGGGTTGGATTGATAAAGGTTTAGAAACACTAAAAGGTTGAAAGCCCATCTTTTAGAGAAGTATAAACACAATAGCAAAAAGAGTGTTTTTATAATTGTCTTGTGTTTTGTACTCTCTATACCCTTTTGAGATTGCACTTGCTACGATGTAATTTTTCCCATCTATAGTGATATAGTCATTTACAGATGTTTTCATTTTTGGATTTACAAATTTATCATCTATATCTATCATTTGTAAAGGTTTATAACTATCTGAACTACTTGCAATAATTGTTTTATGTGTATCAACAAAAAGTGAAAATCCCTCTTTTGCATTTGGGAAACTCTCTTTGAGCATTGCTTGAAACTCTACCTCAGCATCAAAGACTATTCCTATCCCACCAACTGTTTTGTTTTCATAAGAGATTGTAGCATTATAAATATATGTTGGTTTTTGCTCGTAAAAAGGGCTTACTTGAAATTGACTGACATAATAGTTTTGTGTATTTTTATTTCCAAGTACATATTTTACCAAAGGGTCATCAAAACTTTTTCCAATGATACTTTGATCATTAGAGGCTGCTATAACATTACCTTGTTTATCATAAACAAATAGATTAGTATATACAGTATAGAGTTCATTGATATACTTTAACGTATCATTCATAGCACTTACATCTGGCTCTTTTTGGATTAGTTGATTTTTAAATAAAGGAGTTAACGCCCACCATCTAGAATCATTGGCTCTCTCGTAAAGATTTCTATCCATAATATCTATGGCTAAATGTGCTGATATACTTGCATCGTGTACTAAAGATGCTGATATTAAATCTTCTAAATTTTTCACAGAAGATTTGATAATTTCTAAAAGTGAACTACTAATAGCTCTTAAGTTATCAAGAATTGGGTGCAATACATATACTTTTCGTTTTGAAGCTATCAATTCACCATTTATGATTACATCATTTAAGTCCTCAACTAAAGCATCTGCTTTTTCAATGATGGCACTAAGTTTTTCATTTAAAGTTACAGATGTAGTAGGTTTTTCTTCTGCCTCACTTGAGTGTGACTGATTTTGTGTATGTCCTATAGATACACCATACCAGGATTCTATCCCACTATACCCTTGATAACCATTTGTTTTTACAGTAACTGCTACCTCTTTACTCCCTACTAACTGATAAGGGATATTTTTATATGTCGGTACCTCTTTTATATAACTATTACTTGATGCTATTAAACCTTTGTTATCTGCAAGACAAACAACTTCATTTTCAGTACCTAAATTTTTTAAAATCAGTTTTAACTCATCTTCAAATTTAAAACACAAACATAACACACCAATGTTTTGACCATGAGCTTCAATTTTTTGTACGTATACAAGTGTTTTTTCTTGAGTTTTAAAGATATCTGTATAAGCATAGCGTTCAATATAGCTATCGCTACTTAATGCCTCTTTTAAAATCATATCTTGAGAGTTTTTTATATAATTATTTGGATTGATATTAACTTTTACATTTCCATCTGTATCAAAAACTACAATTTCATTATATACAGAGTATTTTGCAACATACTCCTCAAGACGTTTTTGTATACTTGAATACTCTACCGCATCAGTTGTTAAAAAATCAACGATGACTGAGTCTGTTGCCAAAAAACCCACATCCGCAGTACGTTCAAAAAGATTTCTTATGAGTATATCTATCGCTATTTGTGCTTTTGATTCTAACTCGGCATTAAGTTTTTTTACATTTTCGCCTAAAAGTGCCTCTACTAACTCCTCCTGAATTTCATTGAAAGTTATAGCAGTAGTATCTGTAAATTCAAAAAGTGTTGAAGCAACATGTAAAGCAACAATTTTACCTGTTAATGTCACTCTATTAAGGAGTTTATTTTGACTGTCCAATTCTGACATCGTATTAGCAACAAATGGGAATACGTTAAGTAAAGAGTTCATTCATACCTTTAGTTATTATATGAATTTTAAATATACATTTTTTATACCTTGAAAATTTAATTGTATAAGATTAAATATTAGCTATATTTGATAAACTCTAACATTTACAATCACAGAGATATGAAAGGCTACAATAAAGATTTTTCACTGTTTTCTGATAAACAGCAAAATCAACTAGCAATGTGAATTATTCATTATAAACACAATAAGCATTTTCAAAATAATTTCCATTTGTGAAATAACAAGCCCCCCTACATCCAGCCCTACAATATGCACCCATATCACAGTCCTTACATTTACCACTCAAAAGAGATTTGTCAAATTGACGATTATATGCAAAATTATCTTCTTTAAACCATATGTTACTAAATGATTCGTCTCTAATATTACCTTCTATAAAAATATCATCATAAAGAGATTCACACCCTTTTACATTTCCTACACTGTCTATACCAACAACACTTAGCCCTGCGTGACATCCAGCCCAGTAGTTTATATCTCCTGGATTTCCTCTTATAAATCTTTCATTTTCATCATAATAACCAATATTATCACCAGTATAAATTCTCATTTTTCCTTCATCTCTTTTTTGTTTAATAAATGATGTGACTTTTTTAATATTTTCAATTGATATCATCTGTTCTCGTCTATCACTAAAATTTCCCATAGGATTTGCTAGTTGTAGTTGCCATATTTGTACGTTATTTTCAAGAAAAAAATTGTATAAATCTTCTAAATCTGCAACATTAGAATCAATCAACGTAGTATTTACCCCTATTTTTATATTTTCTTGGTTTAAACGATCAATAGTTTTGATTAAATGGTCAAATGATTTGGGATTGTTTCTAATAGTATTATGTTGTTCTTTCATCCCATCTATAGAGAGTGCAATATTTGAAAGTCCAGCATATTTTACCTCTTGAACTTGTTTATCATTAAAAAGGTATCCATTTGTTATGATATTTACTACAACACCATTATCTGTAAATCTACGTGCAATTTTTTCCCATCCATTATAGAGAAAAACCTCACCACCAATAAGTGTTACATACTCACAACCCAAATCGATAAGTTCATCTGCTAAAGTTAGGGCTTCCTCACAAGACAATTCATTTTTTCGTTCTTTTCCTGCTCTAGAACCACAGTGGAGACAACTCATATTACATTTTAAAGTCAGTTCCCAAACACAATTTTTAGGGATATATTTATTTGTATTCATATTTTTACCTTCTATATTAATGTTAGCCGAGAGTATTCTCTCGACTATTATGATTATTTTGGTTGAGCCATATAAAGAACGACTATTGGAGAATATCCCTTAATTTGCCCAGAATTAGCTCCTATAACGACATTGTTTCCTAAATTAGTTCTAAAATACCAGTATGGTTCTGGTGCTTCAGGATGAGTTAAAGGCCATGATAAACTTACTTCAACAAACTTATCACCGCCATTTTGAGTATGAAAGATTTTTACTGCTTCTTCAATATCAATTTTATAACCATCAAATGAAACGATACCTAGTGGACATCTGATAGGTACTGGTTGTGTCATTCCTATTAAAGGGGGTCTTGCTGTATAATACTCATGGCATGATCCATCTTTATCTCTTACAATGATATTCCATCCTAAGATATCTTCTACAGTACTTCCTATACCGTTTCTTATAACTCCATCTTTTCTTTCTAAACCTATAAATTCTACACCTGTTTTTTCCGCTGCTGCATCAAGATAACTTTTAATCTGTGACATTTTAATTCCTTTTTGTGATTTTCATTATTGAATTAAGAAAATTAATTTCCGGACTTACTGCTGAGTTACATTTTAGAATACTAAATTAGAAAACACCTCCTTTTATATATTTTTTTATGTTTTTTTAAAATATTAAAAAACATAGAATTACATCCTATTCCTTTTTTACTTAAATCTATATAAAAACATAAAATAATATTTTATGTTTTTATATATTAGAAATATTATTTTATGAAAGTTACTTTATTTCAGTCATTTTTTGTTAATCTTGATAAGTTTTTTTACAAAAAAACTTACTTTAAGTTATGGATACTATTATTCTTAATAAAAAAACAATAGCAATTGGAAAATCTTTATATGGCATTTAATCTCAAAGATACCCTAGTCATTGGTATATCTGCAACAGCATTATTTGATTTAAGTGAATCAGATCAACTCTTTCAAAAAGAATCAAAAAAAAGTCCTGAACACGCAATAGAAAAATATAGAGCCTATATGCTTAAACATGAAGATATTCCTTTAAATGAAGGAATAGGTTTTCCACTGGTTAAAGCACTTTTAAACCTCAACAAATACCAAGTTAAAGGTCAAGCTCCGCTTGTTGAAGTAGTTGTTATGTCAAGAAACTCTCCTGAAACAGGGATCAGAGTATTAAACACTATCAGAAAAATGGGCTTAAATATTACCCGTTCGGCTTTTACAGCAGGGGAACCTAGTGCTGATTATATTGAAGCGTTTGATGTAGACCTTTTTTTAACAACAAATGAAGTGGATGCACAAAAAGTTATCGATAGTAGAGTATGTGCTTCTGCTGTACTTTCAACGCCCCCACAATATAAGTGCGATACTCCTGAAGATCAAGTGCGTATAGCTTTTGATGGGGATGCTGTACTTTTTGATGAATCAAGTGAACTTGTTTACAAAGAAAAAGGGATTGAAGCGTTCCATGAAAATGAAAATAATTCACAAGATATTCCTATGAATGAAGGGCCATTTGCAAATTTTTTGAAAAAGTTATCAAAACTTCAAGAGAGACTCCCTATGAAAGTAGAACACTCCCCTGTACGCATCGCTATTGTAACAGCACGCAATAGCCCATCAGAACTTAGAGTTATTAAAACATTACGTCATTGGGGAGTATATGTTGATGAAGCATTTTTTCTTGGTGGAGTTGAAAAAAGCAATATTTTAAAATCTTTCAAAGCACATATCTTTTTCGATGACCAAGATGTGCATTTAAACTCTTCCTCTTTAGTAGTTCCATCAGGAAAAGTCTTGTATCCATCAAACTCGCCATTAAATAAAAAATAATTACATTTAGGTATAATACTAAAAATTTTACGACCATAGGAAATTTAATGATTACATTAAAACAAGCCCTACAATTATCAAAAGAAGAACTAACAAATTTTAAAGAAGAACTCCGAACAAAAATTGAAGCAAATAAAGAACTAAATGCTTATATTTCAGTAGATGATTTTGGTGAAGGGATTCCCATCGCTCTAAAAGACAACATTCAAGTAAAAGAATGGTCTGTTACATCTGGTTCAAACATCCTTCAAGGGTATATCGCTCCATACAATGCTACTGTCGTAAATAAACTCCTTGTTGCTGGTCTTAGCCCATTTGGTAGAACAAATATGGATGAATTTGCAATGGGTTCTACAACCGAATCAAGTTTCTATGGTAAAACATTGAATCCTCATGCACCTGATCGTGTTCCTGGTGGAAGTTCAGGTGGGAGCGCTGCAGCAGTTGGTGCTGGTCTTGCTATTGCAGCACTTGGAAGCGATACTGGTGGCTCAATTCGCCAACCAGCAGCATTCTGTGGTATTGTAGGGATGAAACCAACTTATGGTAGAGTAAGCCGCTATGGTCTTGGTTCGTATGCTTCAAGTTTAGATCAAATTGGTCCTATGACACAAAATGTTGAAGATGCAGCGATTTTATACGACATTATTAGCGGAAGTGATGAAAAAGATTCTACTAATGCACAGCTAGATGACAAAGTCACTCCAAATCTAAACTCTGATCGTAAACTAAAAATTGCAGTCCTCCCACACTATATTGAAAATGCAAGTGAAGATGTAAAAAATGCCTATAAACTAGCTACAGAAGCGCTAAAAGTTGCTGGACATGAAATAGTTGAAAAAGAACTAATGGATGCAAAGTATGATATCTCAGCGTACTATATCACTGCAACTGCCGAAGCTACAACAAACTTAGCACGTTATGATGGTATCCGTTATGGAAATCGTGTTGAGGGTAAAAACCTTGAAGATACTTTTGTTCAAACAAGAAGCCAAGGTTTTGGAGATGAAGTTAAACGACGAATTCTGCTTGGAAACTTTGTTTTAAGTAGTGGTTACTATGAAGCTTACTATGTAAAAGCACAAAAAACAAGACACCTCATAAAAGAGGAATATGAGAGAATTTTTGAAGATGTTGATCTTATTTTATCTCCTGTAGCACCAAGTGTAGCACCAAAATTTGGTGAACTTGCAAATCCTATAGATATGTATCTAAGTGATATCTACACAATTAGTGTAAACCTTGCTGGGTTACCTGCTCTTTCACTTCCAATTATGAAAAATAGCGAGGGTATGCCAGTGGGTCTACAACTGATCGCAAAACCTTATAATGAACAAACACTCTTTGATGGAGCGCTCAGCCTAGAAAAAGAAGTAAATTACAACTAAAGGAATATTTCATGGCGTATTTTGATAATGTAAAAGTTAAAGACAAAGTGTACGGTCTTGTTTTTGGACGTGGAAAAGTTACTGCTGTTTTTGAAGATTCTTACTATAAAATGATGGTGAAATTTAAAAATGGTTATGAAGTGCCTTACACAGAAGATGGTGTTCCTGGTTGGGGTAACTTTAAAAAACAAACATGTTATTATAGAGATGATGTTGACTTAACAGATGTTGACTTTACACCTGTTACAAAAGTTTTATCTCCTAAAAAAATCATTAAACTTCGTGAAAAGAAAAAATTAGAGATCAGACTTCCATCTGGTATTTGGACAGAATGTTCTAAATGTGTAGTTGGATATATTGAAGAGATGCTAGAAGCTGAAAACTATCATCTTTTTAGAAAGAAAAAATAAAAACTTTTTTTAAAAAAAGCTCTTAAGAAAACCATATACTTTTTTCATGTAAAATAGTTCCTATAAGGAGTTGTATGCATGAAAAAAGTTTTTCCATTTTTACTATTAAACCTCTTGTTTTCTGTCATATATGCTAAATCGTTAGAGGTGGACTTAAATACACTGAATTCACATTTACAAGAATATAAAATTTTAGATGCACGTTCAGAAGAACTTTATACAAAAAGCCATATTAATGGGGCTATCAATTTTCCAATCAATATGACCTACGCTAATTTAAAATTAAATGGAAAAATTGCAAACCCACTTCAAATGCAACAACTTTTACAAAAGTTAGGTTTAGATATTGATGACAATGTTGTTATCTATGATGATGGCTCATTCACCAATGCTGCAAGAATTTTTTGGGCTTTAGAAGTTTATGGTTTTAAAGATGTGAAGTTACTTGAAACAGGCTTTTCACATTGGAGAGAATTGCATTATCCAATCTCTAATACAACTCCAAAACTCAAACAAAGTAACTATATAGCAACTATCAACAATCAAAAACTTGCAACTAAATTTACAACTCTTTTAGCAACCAAAAATCCTAATTATGTTATTGTTGATGCTAGAACACTCCCTGCTTATTTAGGTAAAATCTCTTCAGCAAAACGTTATGGGCATATACCAAAAGCCATTAATATCCCAGCCCATGCAAATATATCAAAAGATCAAAATAGTTCCCATATAAAATCTATAAATAGTTTAAAAAATCTTTACAGCAAAATTCCAAACACTAAAAAAGTGATCCTCTACTGTACCATCGGTAAAGCTTCTGCTACAAATTATTTTGCATTGCGTCAACTAGGATATGATGTTTCAAATTACGATGCTTCTTGGAAAGAATGGGGAAATGATTTTAGTTTAGATATTGAAAACCCTTCAGCACAAAAATAAGGTCTTTCGTATGTGGAAAAAACTAAGTCTTAAATTTCAACTCATAGTTTTTATAACTTTAATTGTTTCGTTAGTTGAGATAAGTACATTACTTGTTATCTTTAAACTTCAAAAGCAAGATAGTATTGCTACAACAAAAAAAGAGATTCAGATTCTGACAAAATCTTTAAAAAAAGATTTTTTGGAAGTTCTACTCAACCCTCAAGCAGATCATCTCTCTGATATAAAATATAGACTAGATGCATTCAAAGACCTCCACGGTGTTTTACTTTTTAATGAAAAAAAAGAACCTATCTTTCAATATAAAACTATTCATGATTTAGCTGAACACAGAGAGTTTCTCTTTGAAAATTCACAGTATCATGACAAGGAACATTTTTTTGTAAAAGACACCATTGAACTTGAAAACTATATCTATGGATATATTTTTTTAGATTTGGACACATCTGCTTTTAATTATAAGCAACAACTGATTATCGAAAGTATATTATCTATTTTTATTATCTCGTTAATTATTGGTTTTTTAATCAGTATATTTTTAAGTAAAAGCTACACAGAACCTTTTACTCAACTGCTTTATGCAATGACAAATAGCGATCCAGCACATGGAAAAGTCATCTCTATTCACACTTCATTAAAAAATGAAATTAAAGATATTTTCAATGGATATACTAAATTGATGAAACAAGTACAAGATTCTGTTGTACAACTACGTTATCAAGCTAATAATGATCGCCTCACTAACATTAAAAATCGTTTTTTTATTGAAGATGAGATTAAAAAAGCACTTCAAGGATCAAATCAACTAGCATACAATCTTCTCCATATAAACCTTGATCAGTTTCAACTTGTAAATAACTCTGCAGGTCATCAAGCAGGGGATGAACTTTTAAAAATGATCGCATATGAATACTCAAAAATCGTTCCAAAAAACTCGATTTTTGCTCGTTTTGATGGTGATAGTTTTATGGTTTTGATGAAAGATTCTTCTAAAGAGAATGGTTTGGATTTTCTCTATAAATCTCAACAATTATTGCATAACTTTAGCTTCTCTTTCAAAAATGAAGTTTTTAGTATCTCAGCAAGTATTGGTATGATCCATTTTAAAGCATATGAATACACTTTTAAAGAGTTAATAAAAAATGTTTTTTCCGCTTTACATGTTGCCAAATCAATGGGACACAATAAAGTCTTCGTTTATGATACACAAGACGATATTCAACGTTTTAACAATGAAATATCTATAGCAAATTCTATTAAAGAAGCTCTTGGCGATGGAACTGCTAAATTTGAGCTGTATGCACAAGCGATTGTCCCATTACAATACGATACAGACAAAATAAGCTATGAGATTTTGATACGTATGTGGGATCAAAATGGTGAGTTTATTGCGCCTGACAATTTTTTACCAACTGCACAGCGTTATCAAATGATGTTAGAGATTGATATTTGGGTATTATGGAACTATTTAGAGATGGTAACTAAACATCCTCAACATATTCAAAAACTACACTCTGTGCATATAAATGTTGCAGGTTCATCATTCACAAATCCTGATTTTCACGATAAACTCAAAGAAGCTACACAAACTTTTGATTTTCCATGGGAAAAACTTGAACTCGAAATTACCGAAACTTCTGCAATAAATAGCTTTTCAAAAGCAAATGATTTTATCGATTGGCTTAAAGAGATTGGTATAGGTTTAGCATTAGATGATTTTGGAACTGGTATGGCATCGTTTGAATACCTAAAAAGTATGCCTTTTGATGTTATCAAAGATATGCACAATCCGCTTGATAAAGCAGTTATAAAATATATACATGAAATAAGCGCTTTAAAAGGGCAAGAAACAGTTGCTGAATATATCGAAATGCAAGAGGATGTAGATACACTTAAAGAGATAGGTATTACTTATGGACAAGGGTATTTTTTAGGTAAGCCAAAACCCCTAAAGCAATGGCTATAGTTTTACCTTTTTTTAACATCTAAAAAGGTATAATGCGAAAATTTATAAACCACTTTAACTCTGCAAAGGAAAACCATGAGAATTCGTAAACGCGCACTCACATTTGAAGATGTACTTTTAGTACCACAATATTCTGAAGTTCTTCCCAAAGAAGTTTCTCTTGAAACAAAACTAACACGTAATATAACACTAAAAATTCCTATGGTTTCTGCAGCAATGGATACGGTAACTGAATACCGTGCTGCAATTGCAATGGCTAGACTTGGAGGGATAGGTATTATCCATAAAAACATGGATATAGAATCACAATGCCAACAAGTAAAAAAGGTTAAAAAATCTGAAAGTGGTATCATCATTGATCCTATCTATGTTCATCCAGATGCTACTTTAGCTGATGCTGAAGCACTTATGAATGAGTTTAGAATTTCAGGTGTACCTGTTGTTGACGGTCATAACAAGCTTTTAGGTATTTTAACTAACCGTGATATGAGATTTGAAAAAGATATGAAAAAACTTGTGTCTAAAGTGATGACATCTATGCCACTTATTACTGCTACACAAGGAATTGATCTTGACTCTGCAGCAGATATTATGCACCAAAATAAAATTGAAAAACTTCCAATTATTGATGATGAAGGTTTCTTAAAAGGTCTTGTTACTATCAAAGATATCAAAAAACGTATAGAATATCCACAATCAAACAAAGATGATTTTGGTCGTTTAGTTGTAGGTGCTGCTATTGGTGTAGGACAGATGGATAGAGCAAAAGCACTTGTTGATGCTGGTGTAGATGTTTTAGTTCTTGATTCTGCACACGGACACTCAAAAGGTATCTTAGATACTGTAAAAGAGATCAAAAAAACTTTAGCTGTAGATGTAATTGCAGGAAACATTGCGACTGCTGAAGCGACTGAAGCACTCATTGAAGCTGGAGCTGATGGCGTAAAAGTTGGTATTGGCCCTGGTTCTATTTGTACTACACGTATCGTAGCTGGTGTTGGTGTGCCACAAATCTCTGCAATTGATGAGTGTGCAGCAGCAGCTAAAAAACATGGTGTACCTATTATTGCCGATGGTGGTATCAAATATTCTGGAGATATTGCAAAAGCATTAGCAGTAGGTGCTAGTTGTATTATGGCTGGTTCACTTTTAGCAGGAACTGAAGAGAGTCCAGGTGAGACTATTATGTTCCAAGGACGTCAATACAAATCATACCGTGGTATGGGAAGTATTGGGGCTATGCAAAAAGGTTCTAATGACAGATATTTCCAAGAGGGAACTGCAGCAGATAAATTAGTTCCAGAGGGTATTGAAGGTCGTGTTCCATTTCGTGGAAGCATTGCTGGAATAGTACATCAAATGATGGGAGGTCTACGTTCATCTATGGGTTACTGTGGAAGTGAAAGTATTCCAGCATTTTGGGATAAAGCTGAATTTGTTGAGATCACTTCAGCAGGTCTAAAAGAATCTCATGTTCATGATGTTATCATCACTCAAGAAGCTCCGAATTACCATGTATAGTCCGATAAAGGAAGTCAATTCCTTTATCTTCGCTCACGCCGCTGTGGCGACTAAAGCTAGCCTTTTGGCAAAGGCAGAAATTTAAAATTATGACAAACTCACAACAAGTACAATATGCTGGTTTTGGTATCAGGTTTTTAGCTTCACTTTTAGACACTTTTTTTCTTGCTCTTCCTGTTGGTATAGTTATCTATATTATCAGTGGTGGAGCGTGGTTTGACTTTGCAACATACCAACAAAATCTTCAAATGGCTATGAGTGGCAATATTCATGCACTCGATCAACAACCACAAACTTCTTTAACATGGGAACTTATTTTTGAAATTGCTGTTTTAGTTGTTACTATTATTTTTTGGAAACAATTTAAAGGTGCTACACCTGGAAAAAAAGTTTTGCATATCAAAATCGTTGATGCCAAAAGCTTTAAAGATATTTCAAATACACAAGCAATTACACGATCTCTTGGTTATATTCCTTCAATTTTATTACTTGGATTAGGTTTTCTTATAATTATCTTTAGAAAAGATAAACGTTCTCTGCACGACCTACTCGCAAATACAGCAGTTATACACACTGAAGATTAAATTATCAAAAAGTTATAATTTTTTAACAATACTTTTATATTTTCTATGTAAAATATACTCTCGCTTTACAAAATTAAAATGAACAGGGGTATAAAAATGAAAAAAATTCTAGGTTTTGCATTTGCAATCGCACTTGCTTTTATGGCTAGTGGTTGTACAATGATGAAAATGGGTACAGCATTTATTAAACTTGAGCCTGAAACTCAAGAGGCTTATGCTAAAATGATGGATAGTATCGATACATATGGTGATCCAGCAAAAGCAATGATGATCGAAACAAAAATCAATGATGATGTAACAAATGATGACGCTGTAGAAGCTATCAAAGCTATCACTGAAGAACGTAATATGAGAGTTACAGGCGATGTTAAAATGTTTACAAAAGAAGATGCAGCTCCAGATGAAGTGAAACATGCTCGTATCATCTCTGTATGTAACTTAACTACTGCAAAAGTATTTTTAAATCATTCAAGATATTACGGTGGTTTTATGCCATGTAGAATTATGCTAGTTGAGTATGGAAATGGTGATAGATTCTTAATTACTATGGATTTAACTTTAGCGATTAAAGGTGGTAAACCACTTCCTCCAGAGATGTTAAAAGCAGCTCTTATAGTTAAAGATACAATGGAAACTTTAATTAAAAATGGTGCAGCAGGAGAGTTCTAAGAAACTCCCCATTTAAGTAGGGTTTTTATAACCCTACTCTTTCTTCCTCTTTCTCACTTAGAAAAAAACTATCAACACTTATATTTTTAAATGCAGCATTTAGTGAAGTAAAAAGTTGTGGATGTTCTTGCTCCATCTTTTCTAACATATCTTTTGTGTTTGCCCTTGCATAAGGCATTTTCACATCAAAACGCATCGCTGGACATGCTTCATCCCCAATAGCTTCTATCGCATTATCTACAACAAAAGCACGCAGTTGACGCTCACGCATTTGAATAAGTGGACGAATAACTACCAAACCATTTTCAGCCGTATATTTAGGTGCTAATGAGCGTAGTTGCCCATTATAAATAAAGTTCATAAAAAAACTCTCTGCTGCATCATCTAAATGATGTCCTAAAGCCACTTTATTACACCCTAGCTCTTTTGCTGCAGTATAAAGATAACCTCTTCTCATACGTGAAAAGAAACTACAAAATGATGAGTTTTTACGGATTTTTTCTTTTGCAAGATCATACGTCTCTGTTTCTTTAAGCACATGAGGTATTTCATGTTCTTTACAATGCTTTTGCAAGTTTGAATAGTTCTCCCCCATTCCATAAGTTACAGTAACAGCTACAAATTCAAACTTAAATGGGGCACGTCGTTGTTGTTCTTTAAGAGCATGAATAAGTGTTAAAGAGTCTTTACCACCACTAAGACCTACAAGAATCTTATCACCCTCTTCTATAAGTCCAAACTCAGCATTTGTTTTGCCAAGTTTAGACATGATTTTTTTAGAAAGTTTTATACTCATTTAGTCGCAATAACTTCTAACATTTTCATAACAAACTCTGCAGATTCAACTGCACTTGTTTCTAAAAACTCATCAAAACTAAAACTTGCATCCATGTCTGCCGCATCACTAATAGCACGCAGTATAAAAAATGGAACATTTAAAGCATCACAAACAACTGCAACACTTCCACCTTCCATCTCTAAAGCATCTGCACCAAATGTATCACCTATCCAGTTTTTACGCTCTTCATTTGCAACAAACTGATCTCCTGTTGCAATAATTCCTTCACGCACTTTTTTACCTAAACTTTGTGCTACATCTTTACTTATGTCTATTAACTCTCTATTTGCCTCAACATACACTGCACCCTCTGGAACATAACCATACGGGTGCCCAAATGCTGTAATATCAAGATCATGTTGTGAAAGTTTTGTTGCAACAATCAGATCACCAACTTTTAGTTCTGAATTAATCGCTCCTGCTACACCACTAAAAAGTAATTTTTCACATCCAAAATGCTCTATCAAAGTTGTCGCAGTTAATGTGGAAAAAACTTTTCCTATTTTTGAATACGCTACAACTACATCTATACCATTGTAACTACCTTCATAGTACTTGTTCCCAGCATATTCAATTGTCAAATAAGTCTCTAATTTTTCTAAAATTGGAGCTATCTCTTCTGGCATTGCTCCCATAACTGCTATTTTCATTTTACACCTCGTAAGTTTCTATCATCTCTTTAAATTTTGGTAGTTTTGCCACCATTTTTCCATGCTCAACTATACAACTACCACCCCAAAAACCTAAACCATCTTCAAAACCAACGCGATTAACAAAAATTAGCTTTGAATTTGTTTCTACAGATAACTCTTGAATAATTTTATACCATTTATCTTCAATCACTAAACCATCATCATAAAAGCCTCTTGCAGGTGATGCTACTAGTGCTATAATAATATCTGGAGCTAATTGTATGATCTCTTTATGCACATTTTCATACCATAAATCTTCACACACTAACATAGATATTTTTTTACCATTGAGTTCGAAGACCTCAAAACCATCTCCACCTTCATAGTAACGGGCTTCTTCAAACATTCCATAATTTGGTAAATGTACTTTTATATGTTTTGAAACTAATGAACCACCACTAAAATATAAAGCTGTATTTCTAAAAAGTTTATTCTCATTTATAGCTGCACCAACAACTATATCTATATCACTACTCAATAGAGCTAAGTCTTGAAGTTCTTCCTCTTGCCATGCATCTTCGTAAAGTTTATCTTGTAACATATATCCACTAAGACTGAGTTCTGGAAATACAATTAAATCAGACTCATTTTTTATACTATTTACTATAGATATAACATCTTCTAAGTTAGTTCTATTTAACTTAGGAGATGTTTGTGCAAGAGTTATTTTCATTTATGCGCAGATTTCCTCTTTTACCTTTGCAAGTGTTACCATATCAGAGACATTAAGTGTAGTTAAACCCTTGCCAATTCTTCTGTTGAGACCTTTTAAAACTACACCATTACCAAACTCGATTGCTACATCTACATCATTCTCAATCGCTTCGATTGATTGTTTATATTTTACAGGAGATGTTAATTGTTCTTTTAAAAGAGCGATTGCATCTGTTTTTGACTTATACGGTTTCGTTGTAACATTAGAGATTACTGGAGCTTCAAAACTATCAGCTACCATGCTATCCATTAACGTACCTAATTTTTCTACAGCTGGTTCTAACAGTGCACAGTGAGAAGCTACCGACATATTTAAAACTAATGCACGTTTTGCCCCTGCATCTTTAAATGTTTGCTCTAATGATACTAAATCAGGTTTTAACCCTGCCACAACAAGTTGCCCATCTTGATTATAGTTTGCTGGCCAAACTTTTTTTCCTGCACTTTGAGCATCCGCACAGATTTTCTCAACAGATACATCATCTAAACCAACAATAGCCATCATTCCAGCTTCAATCTCACTACAAGCATCTTGCATAAAAGCTCCACGGTTATGTACCAATTCTACTGCATCTACATAATCAATAGCACCACTTGCACAAAGAGCAGAAAACTCACCTAAAGAGTGACCTAAAAAGAGCTCAGCTTTAATATCTGGACAAGCTTGTTTAAAAAGTTTATATGCAATCATCTGTACTAATAAAATAGCAGGTTGTGTATATGCAGTCTCATTTAGTTTTTCATTCTCTTCAAAAATAAGTGCTTTAAAGTCAACTCCTATTCTCTCTGAAGCTTTTTCAAACATCTCACGAGCAAGTTCAGAATTTTCATAAAAATCTTTCCCCATACATATTGCTTGTGAACCTTGTCCTGCAAAAATCATTGCAATTTTACTCATTATTTTCTCCTTCTAAATACTCTTTATTTTCAGATATTTTCTTTCTTAGTGTGTTTCTGTTAAGCCCTAATCTATCAGATAATTGTAATTGTGATTTAAAACGGGTTAAACCTGCTCTAATTAATGGAACTTCATAAAGGTACAAATAGTTTCTATAATCACTATTTGAACCTAGTTTTTCAAATAAATAATTTTCAATAATCCCCATAAGCTCATTGTCATCAATATCTTGAAGTAAATAACTAATCATCACTTGTCGTCTTAACGAATTAGCATTATCTGATAAATCTGGTTTAAAATTTTTTATATCAAATTTACTATCCCCACCAAACAACTCTACTGCATCTTTGACAAATAACTTGATCAACTCTTGAACATCTTCATCTCTTCGTACTAAAGGTGGAATGTCAAATTTTACACTAAAGAGATCATCAAGATACTCATTACTAAATGATTGTCTAGATGTAGCAACTACTCTAGTTTTATTTTTTTTAATAGTATCAATCAAAAGTTTTAAATTTGGGAAGTTATCAATATCGATAATAATAATTTCATCAGAACTCTCCAATGCTTGTAGGAGCTCTTCAAAATTAGATGCATCTATTGCTGTTGCATTTGGCAAGATAAAAGAAGCCAATGTTCTTTTACCTACACCATTTTCACCCATTATAAGGGCATTTATCGTCAATGATTTTAACAGCGTCGCTGTTTTAAATGCTTGACTAGATGCTTCAGAAGCTGTTATAAAATTAGTGACATCCACAGCTGCCGCCGCCAGTTCCGCAACAACCATCATCAGCTGGTTTATTCTCTTCTGGAATACCAGTCATAGCTTCTTCAGCCGATGCATCTCTCACATTGTTAATAGTTACAGTGAACATTAAACTTTTTCCAGCTAATGGGTGGTTAAAATCGATGATTACTGCTGCATCTTGAATCTCTTTTACGATTACTTGTACAGTTGATCCATCTTCACCTTGACCATAAAGTGTCATACCCTCTTGAAGATCAATTCCAGCAAATTGCTCTTTTGGAACCTCTTGAGTAGCTTCAGGATTGTATTCACCGTAAGCATCAGCAGGTTGAACTAATACATCACCTTTATCACCGATTGTCATATCTTTAATTCCGTTTTCTAAACCTGGAATTATTTGTCCTTTTCCAAACATAAATACTAATGGAGCTGCACCAACATTACTATCTACTACTGTATCCCCATCACGTACTTCGTATTCTATAGATACGATTTGATTTGTTTCTATTGCCATAATATTACCTTTGTTTTTAATTTCGAGATTTTAACATATTGTATGTTAATTCAAAAGTTTTTTTGCTTTAATTGCTTCTTTTGAATTTGGATATTTACTGATAATCGCATTATAAAAAGTTTTTGCATGTGATATATCTCCAGTTTTCTCCATCGAAATTGCAGTATGCAACATTAATTCCGGCATATAAGAAGCTTTTGAATATAACTCTGATGACTTTTTAAAGTATGAAATTGCTTTAGCATAATCTTTTCGTTTATACCACATCTCAGCAATCATATAATGAGCATATGCTGGTTTATAATTTCGTTCAATAAGTTCTGTATACTCTTCTATCGCTTTTGTGTAGTACTTTTTATCAAAATTTTCTTTAGCACTATTATAAAGCTCTGAACTTCCAAGTTTACTTGATGTTGTAGTTGTTTTAGAAGGTTTTGTTTTCAACTCTTTTGAAACAAGTGATTTAAATTCATTAATATCGTTTACAAGATCATTAAACTCTTTTTTTGAAACATAATCAGTATTAATTTGATCAACCAATTTAGAGATTTCAAGTGTTTGTTCTTGTAAAACTTTGATAGTTTGCGAATCTTGTTGCACTAATTCTGAAAGTCTTTTTTGATACTCATTAGAGTTGTTACTATCAACTACATTTTTATCTTCTAACTCTTTTAAAGCTATTTTATTGTTGTGTGATTTTCTACTTAGTGCTTCAATAATATCTTGAAGTCCATCAATTCTTTCTCTTAAAGAATCTAACTGTGAAGCATGTGTTTTTGTACTAAGATCAACTTTGCGAAGTTTTTTCTTAGTTTCTAAAATGGCTTTTTCATCTGGAGTCAATCCATAAGGATTATCACTTGAGAGATCTCCTGCACCAAACGCTGATGGTTCGGCACAGTTAAGAGAAAGAGAGATTGCAGCACTAAGTAGTAAGGCTTTTGTACTGCGATTCATAGAACAAACTTTATGGTAATAGTTTAAAGTTTACTCTACGATTTTGCGACCAGCACTCTTTAGTTTTATCTGTACATACTGGATTACTTTCACCATAGCTTACCATAGAGATACGAGTTTCATCGATACCCTCAGCAACTAAAGCTTTTTTAACTGCTTCTGCACGTTTTAAACCTAAAGCGAAGTTGTACTCATCACTACCCCACTCATCACAGTTACCTTCCAGTTTAACACTATAAGCTTTTGCACCATTATTTCCAAGAGTAGCAGCAGCTACAATTTTGTCCTGAGCTTGTGCAGTGATATCAAATTTATCAAAATCAAAATAGATTACAGGTAAGCTTTTCTCAACTTCATCTACACTCATTCTAACAATGTTTTCTGAACTAGAGCTAACTACACTCTCTTCAGCAGCAACTTCTTCTGTTACAGGAGCTTTTACTTCTTCAGCTTGAACGCTAGGAGTGTTCTGAGGTTCAGAATCAATAGCAGGCTCTTTTGAGCTACATCCACTAAATAATAAAAGTGCTACGGCAACGCTAGAAAGTACCAAACTTTTCATATCTTATATCCTTAATTATGATTTGAAATATTATAGCAGAAAACTATTAACTTTTTACCAATCCATAGACTGAACTCTTCCATATTGTAATGGGAAAAGATAGTTTTTATTATATTTTAATCTTATAATACCAATTGCACTTTGATTTTTATAGTTTTTTATAAAAATAATGGCATCTCCATCTTTTGAAAACCTTGGAAACTCGTTTATTCCTGTAGCTGTAAGGCGTCTAATAAAATCAGATTTAGTTGAAATTAAATGTAAATTAAAAGTATTTTCACTAAAACTATTTGAACTCTCTCTTGCTTTATACACAACATATTCTCCATGTGCACTACAAGCAGAGTTGTTTTTTCCATAGTAAACAAGTTGTTCTACTGCATTACTATTTAAACTTTTTGAAAACACATTTGGATACCCAAGTCTTGATGAAATAAATACAATTTTATCTTTACCCATAAACTGAGCATTCACATCTATCCCACCATATTTTGTAACCCTTTTATATTTATTTGTATTTACATTATAAGTATAGATATCAGGTTGACCTTTTGGTGCCATTGTAAGTAAAAGTGTTTTTTCATCAGTACTCACATCAGAACAAACTAACATACCATCTGATGAAATCAAACTTTTGATTTGTCCTGTTCTTATATCAACATATTTAAGTGTTGGTTTAGAATCTAAAGATGAATAATAAAAAGCAGTCTGTGCTTTATTTGCCCATTTAGGGAACAGATTAAAACCACCTTTAATAATCACATGTTGATACCGTAATGTATAATCTGAGATAACAATTTCACTTTTTTTAGGACCAACTACACGAGAAAAGATCACTTTTCTTTTCATCCATTCAACTGAAGGTTCACCCATAAATTCATTTATATCATATGCAATGGCATGAGTTACAAAAACATATAATGACTGCTTACTTACTTTATAACTTTTTGAAAAAACTTCTTCATTTTTATTTAAAAGTTTTGTAGATATATTTAAAGCCCCGTTGTCATCCTCTTCCAGTTTATATCTCAGTACATAATTAAGATCTTTATTCTCAACCAAAACATCTGTATCATTATAGTTTGAAATTCTATGGTGTCTATCTACATTGAAGATAGAGATAACATTTAAATCAGCTACTAAAGATTTAAATACTTGTAATTTAAAAGTGTCATCATAGTTGATTGAAGCATCTTCTATTGCTAATGATGGTAAAGAATCAACTTTTTTTATAACATCAATTGTTGCATCACTTGCAAATAATAAAATAGATGTAAATATTAATGAAAATAGTAATCTCAAAATTACTCCTTATTCTCTGGAATTAATTGAATAATCACCCTTGATTTTTGATGTTCAGGGTTTTTTGGAAAGATAACTGAGCTAAGTTTTTGTTTCATTTTATCAGCTTCTTGGTTTAAAGACTCATTGGATGAATAGTTTAACACTCTAAAATCTAACATCTTTCCAATTGGATCGATCTCTATTACAATTTTTACTATATTTCCCTCTGAATTCATTGGAGGAGAAAAATTATCATAGACTATAGCTTGAATTTTAGCTAAATATTCGTTAACTTCCTCAGCACTTGAACTGCTTTGTCTCTCTTTATCATTTGTCGTTGTATCTATATTCTGAATTTTTTCTGAAAGCGATGCAACCTCTTTTTGTTTACTTGTTTGTACTCGCTTGGATATCTCTTGTATCCTTTTTGAGTTTACCTCTTTAGGTCTTGTTTTAGTATTATCAATCTTTTGTGTCCAAACATCACTAAAAAGATCATTCACATCAACATTTTTAGGAACTTCACTAGCTTCAGGGATACTAATGGCTTGTGTAGATTTTTTCTGCGATAGTTGTTTCATCATGACTGGAGTTGCAAGTGAAATAGATACAAAATTATCTTTTTTTAAACCATATGTTTTTGTTGTATTGACACTAAATAACAAACCTGCAAATAGAAATAAAAAAGTTAAAAATATAAAGAGTGATATAAACCCACTTATATAAAAATATTTTTCTTCTCTAACCATTTGTTGCTAAAGAAACCTCAGTAAATCCAGCCTGTTTTACAGCTGCTAATATAGACATGACAATACCATAATCTAAACTCTCATCAGCACTAATAAGTACTGTTGCTTTTTTATCAAGCTTAGTTGCATACAAGTAAAAATTATCATGAAAACCACTCAATAAAAAGTTGTCTTTATTTATCTGAATATTTTGTTCTTTATCTATTGTTATATGAACAGGGGGAATTTTTGCAACTTGTTTTGTAGTTGAGCCTTGTGGAAGTTTGATATTTTCCTCAAAGATAATATTTGGAGCAATTACCATCAAAATTGCTAGTAATACTAACATCACATCTACTAATGGAGTGATATTTAATTCAGGTTTTTCATCCCAATCGTATAACATATTTTACGCCTTACGGGCTAAAAGTGCATCACTTTGCATCTGTATATGACTAATCACATCATATGCTAATCTTTTTAATATTTGGTGGTATGTATAAGAAAATACCGCTACAAATATACCTGCTGCTGTTGCTATTAAAGCATCTGACACACCTGTAGAGATAACAGACATACTTCCACTAGTTTGCCCAATATGCGTAAATGTGTCAAGGATTGACACTACTGTACCAAAAAGTCCAATAAATGGTGTTGTGGAAGCAAAAACAGAGATAATAGAAAGACCTTTTGTCGCCTCTTTAGTAGATGCTAATTGTCCTAATTGTAAAACTTCTTTTGAAATAAAATTACTCGTTTTTACAAAATTATTTAAAAAAGAGTTCTCATTGACTCTTGTGGCACCAAGTAAGAGAGCTTCAAGTGAAGCACTCTCATTTTTTAGCCACGTATTAAGAGAAAAATAGCGATAGAAAAACACCCAATTTAAAACTATAAAATATACTGCCAATAAGACAAGTACACCAATAGTAACTGGATGAGATTTTAAATAAAAATCTATTATATTATTAAGCATATATTACAATAACTTTTGTGCAGCTGTTTCAATTTTAGCCGATACAGCAGCAATCGCAGTACTTGAGTCTGCGATTTCATTAATAAGTTGTTTAGCTGCATCAAGAGCTTTAGAGATTTCTGTCTCTGTCTCACCACGAATAGCAGCAGCACCTTCAACTAATACAATAACTTTTTCTTCATCAACATGAGCTACACCCCAGTTGATAACAATAGATTCGACTGATTTATCCTCTTTTTCAACATCAACTACACCAGCTTCTAACAAAGTTGTTAGTGCAGCATGGCCAGCTAATACACCGAATTCTCCCTCTACACCAGGAAGAACTACGCTAACAGCTTCATCGTTATAGATTTCACCGTTAGGAGTTAGGATTTCAAGTTTAAACTTATCCATTACAGTCCTTTATTCAAACAAAATTATTTGTTTTTTTCGAATTTCGCGATAGCTTCGTCCATGCCACCAACCATATAAAAAGAGTTCTCTGACATATGGTCATAATCACCGTTTAAGATACCTTTGAAACCAGAAATTGTATCTTCAAGTTTAACATATTTACCAGGTGAACCTGTAAATACTTCAGCAACGAAGAATGGTTGTGACAAGAATTTCTCAATTTTACGAGCACGCTCAACAACATTTTTATCATCTTCAGAAAGCTCATCCATACCAAGAATAGCGATGATATCTTGAAGATCTTTATACTTTTGTAAAGTTTGTTGTACACCACGAGCTACGTTATAGTGTTCTTCACCTAAAATTTGTGGATCAAGTAATCTTGAAGTTGAATCAAGTGGATCAACTGCAGGATAGATACCTTTTTCAGCAATTTTACGGTTAAGTACTGTTGTTGCATCTAAGTGCGCGAAAACTGAAGCTGGAGCCGGGTCAGTTAAGTCATCCGCAGGTACATATACAGCTTGAACAGATGTAATTGAACCATTTTTAGTTGATGTAATACGATCTTGTAATGCACCCATTTCACGGCTAAGAGTTGGTTGGTAACCAACAGCTGAAGGGATACGTCCAAGAAGTGCAGACATCTCTGAACCAGATTGAGCAAAACGGAAGATGTTATCGATGAACATAAGAACATCAAGTTTTTTCTCATCACGGAAATACTCAGCCATAGTCAGACCAGTTAAAGCGATACGGTTACGTGCCCCAGGAGGCTCACTCATTTGACCATAGCACAGTGCAACTTTGTCAAGTACGCTTGATTCTTTCATCTCATGGTAAAGGTCATTTCCTTCACGTGTACGCTCACCAACACCAGCAAATACTGATAAACCATCATGACCATGAGCAACATTGTGAATAAGCTCCATGATAATAACTGTTTTACCAACACCAGCACCACCGAATAGTCCAACTTTACCCCCTTTTGCATATGGAGCAAGTAAGTCAACAACTTTGATACCTGTTTCAAACATCTCAGTAGTAGTTGATTGATCAACTAATGCTGGAGGTGCACGGTGAATTGACCATTCAGGAGCATCTTGAACTTGCTCACCACCATCAATTGTTTCACCAATTACATTAAAGATACGTCCAAGAACTTTCTCACCAACTGGAACTTTAATAGGAGCACCAGTAGCTTTTGCATCCATACCACGGACAAGACCTTCAGACATATCCATAGCAATAGTTCTTACACGACCATCACCTAAGTGAGCAGCAACTTCTAACACTAATCTGTGTTCACTACCTTCAACACTAACATTAACTTCAATAGCTTCGTTTATTACCGGAAGATAACCATCGAAATCAACATCAACAACAGGACCCATTACCTGGCTAATTTTTCCAATCATATTTTTCTCCATTATTTCATACTCTCTACACCACTAATAATTTCTATTAGTTCAGTAGTAATCGCAGCTTGACGCGCTTTATTAAATTCAACATTTAAGCTTTTCACCATCTCTTTAGCATTATTCGTTGCTGTATCCATCGCTTGCATACGAGCTGAATGTTCAGCTGCAACTGAATCAATTAAAGAGTAGTACATGTTATAACTAACATATTTAGACACTAAAGAGTTTAACATTTTCTCTTCATCTTGTGCTTCAACTTCTATAGTAGAATTTTTTTGAACCTCTTTACAATCAAATTCTTCAGAGTTAATTGGTAAGATTTGATTTACATGTAATTGTTGAGTAATCATATTTAAGTACCCATTATATACTACATATAAACCATCAATTTTACCCTCTTGAAAATCAATGATAGAAGCTTCAATAAACTCATCAGATCTATCTTTATCTGGTTTTGAACTTAAATCTACAACAGTGTCAAACATCTCAACTTCGTTGTAATTAAAATACTCAACACCTTTTTTACCGATTCCACGTAAACGCACTTTTACATTTTGTTCTTTGTATTGTTTCAAAAGTTTGTTAACAGCTTTAATAGTTTGCACATTAAAACCACCACATAAACCTTTATCTGCAGTTACAAAAACAATATCAACCATCTTCGGATTTTCAACTGCTTCAAAGAAACGGCTGTCTAATCCTCCAACTTTACTACAACTAATGCGCCCAGCAATTTCGGCAATAACCTGATTCATTTTCTCTGCATAAAGACGTGAGCGTTTTGCTAACTCTTCTGCACGACGAAGTTTCGCAGTCGAAACTAGTTTCATCGCACGAGTCGTCTTTTGAGTGCTTGAAACACTCTTAATTTTTCTTTGAATATCTTTCAAGTTTGCCATAAAGTATTCCTTAAGACGCTATGAAGCTAGCTTTGAACTCTTCAAGTGCTTTTTTAAGTAATGCTTCTGTTTCATCATCAATTTTTTTAGAACTATTAATGCTCTCTAAAATTTGAGGATAAGATGCTTCGATAAATGGATACATTTCAGCTTCAAAACGTGTAACGTTTGATGCGTCCATATCATCTAAGAAACCTTCGTTACCTGCGAAAATAATAGCAGCTTGTTTCTCAGCAGATAATGGAGAGTATGGAGGTTGTTTAAGAACCTCTACCATTCTTTGTCCACGCTCTAGTTGTTTACGAGAAACTTCATCAAGATCAGATGCAAATTGAGCAAATGCTTGAAGTTCACGATACTGAGCAAGATCAAGTCTTAAAGTCCCTGCAACTTGTTTAGTAGCTTTAATTTGAGCAGCACCACCAACACGAGATACAGAAAGACCAACGTTAATCGCTGGACGTACACCTGAGTTGAAAAGGTCTGTTTCAAGGAAAATTTGACCATCAGTAATTGAGATAACGTTAGTTGGAATATACGCAGCAACATCACCAGCTTGAGTCTCAATAATTGGAAGAGCTGTTAGTGAACCTGCACCCTCTTCATCAGAAAGTTTCGCAGCACGCTCTAACAATCTTGAGTGAACATAGAAAACATCCCCTGGGTATGCTTCACGACCTGGAGGACGACGAAGGATAAGTGACATCTCACGGTAAGCAACCGCATGTTTAGATAAATCATCATATACAATTAGACCATGTCTAGCGTTATCACGGAAATATTCACCCATTGTAACACCAGTATATGGAGCTAAGAATTGTAATGCAGCAGCTTCAGCAGCAGTTGCAGAAACAACAATTGTATATTCCATTGCACCATGTTCTTCTAAACGACGAACAATTTGAGCAACAGTTGACTCTTTTTGACCTACTGCAACGTATACACAAACAACACCATTACCTTTTTGGTTAATGATTGTATCAAGTGCAACTGTTGTTTTACCAGTTTGTCTATCACCAATGATAAGCTCACGTTGACCACGACCGATTGGTACTAGTGCATCAATAGCTTTAATACCAGTTGCCATTGGTTCATGAACTGATTTACGCGCCATAATACCAGGAGCTTTTTCTTCAACGAAACGAGTTTCAGTTGTTTCAATTGGTCCTTTACCATCGATTGGCTCACCAAGAGCATTTACAACACGGCCAAGAAGTGCATCACCAACTGGAACACGAAGAAGTTTTCCTAAACGTTTTGCACTCATACCTTCACGAAGATTTTCACCAGAACCAAGGATAACGATACCTACACTTGCTTCCTCAAGGTTCATTGCTAAACCTTTTGTACCATCTTCAAATTCAACCATTTCCCCTGCCATTACATTACTTAGTCCGTAAACTTTAGCAACACCATCGGCATAAGAAACAATCTTACCTGTTTCATTAATATCAACATTTAGTTCAAAATTGTCGATACGTTCTTTAATTATTGAGCTGATCTCATCAGCTTGGATTTTTGCTACCACTACTTCTCTCCTCTCTTGAAGTTAAATTGCTTTAATAATATGTTGAATAATTTGATTATTAATTCTATCTTTAGAGAAATTAATCTCTACACCAAGTCCTTCTACTGCAACTTTAATCCCATTAAAATCATTTTTTTGGAAATTCAAAGTTATTGTAGAATCAAACTTTTTACTTAGTCCGCTACTTAAATCACCAATAACTTTTGCGTCTAGTTCACTATCACAGTAAACTGTCCCCTCAAAAGTTTTAGTTGAAATAGCTATCTCTTTTTTTAATTCTTGAGAGATAGCTGGAATAATTTCAACTCTTTTATTTTGCACTAAAAGTTTTATAAAATTATCTAACTGTTCAGACTTAGCTGGCTTTACTGCTTCTAAAAGAATACTAGATTTATCTGCAATTGATACATTTGGATTAGTAACAACTGTTATAAACTTTTCATCTTTGAAAGAATCAGATAAAGCAGAAAAAATATCACTTACAGCTTGAATAGATGTTGGATCAATTCCCTCTTTTAAGGCTTTAACATATCTTTTTGCTATCAATTCTTCCATGTACTATGCCACCTTCTTTAAAATAACATTAGCCATAGCTTCTCTATCAAAGAGTTCAGAACTTTGATTTAATGTCTCAGAAATAACTTCTTCAACAACCTCTGCAACCATACCTCTAGTTTCAAAATCTTTTTTAGTTTCATTTTGTTTCGCTAAAACTTCAAGATCAGAATCACATTGAGCCATGATTGTGTCGTTTAAAATTTTGTTCTCTTTTTTAGATGTAGCAGCTAACTCTTCAGCAAACTTTTCAGCTTCAGAAATTTTAGCTAACGCTTCTTTTTTAAGTTCGACAGATTCTTTGAGTTTGTCTTGAACTTTATTTAACTCATCAGCAATCGCATTACTTCTTGATGCGAAGTAATTTTTTGCTGGTTCAGCCACAAGATACCAAATAAGCCCAGCAAATAATAAGAAGTTAACAGTTCTTTGGATGATATCAGTATCTCCATGCCCTGCTTCAGATGCAAATGCCATAGATGATATCATTAGTAATAACACTAAAATTCTACTCATTTTACACCCCTATATCTGACTTACTTTAGCTGTAATAGCTTCTTTAAACATTGGAACTTGAGCCATAAGCTCTTTTGTCAACTCTTCCTTAGATTTTGCTAGTGACTGCTTGAACTCTGTATAATCAACTGCCAGTTCAGCACGTTTCGCCTCTAACTTATTCTCTGCCAACTCTTTTGCATCTGTAATAACTTTTTCTCTTAGGGCCGCAGCTTCTAGTTTAGCGTTCATAATAATTGATTGTGCTTTAGCTTGTAATTCGGCGATTTCAGAATCATTTGAACCTACTTTATCGAGGTCTTTTTTAATATCTTCGTCACGTTTGTTCATAAAGCTAAACAATGGATTATAAAGCCAACTATTCAGAACGGCTATAAGTGAAACAAATACAACAAACGTAGCCAAAAGTAATATTGGATTTATATCTAACATAGCACCTCCTAAAAGTTGCGTGATTATACTATTATTAAATTGAAAAGTTAGTTAAACGAGGTAAAAAATTTGAAAATTTGAGAGGTTTTATGCTAAGTGCGCTAAAAATTCGCTTATCTCATCTTCCGATGAAAACTCGATGGTTAGCTTATTTCCAGAGGTTTTATAGTTGAATTCAAGTCTATCTAATTTCTCTTGTAAATCAGAAAAGTCGTATGTTATTTTACTACTCTGAGTAGGAGTTTTCTCCACAATCTGGCGTCTATCCTTAATCATAGACTCAACATCACGTACTGATAACTTTTGTCCAATGATAGAGTTTACCATCACTTCTTGCTCTTTTTCATCAAGTCCAACAAGGACTTTGGCATGTCCAGCTGTAATAGTTTTATCTATAAGTGCTTTTTGTGTTTTTTTAGATAACTGCAATAACCTCATAGTATTTGTAATGTGTGTTCTACTTTTATGAATCATTGAAGAGAGCTCTTCATGTGTTAAATCATGTAGTTTTAGTAACTCTCCATACGATTCAGCTAACTCGACAGAGTTTAACTCTTCACGCTGAATATTTTCAATAAGTGCGAGTTTGCGCATTTTTTGATCATCAGAGTTCAGCACTATTGCTCTAATCTCTTTAAGTTTTGCTAATTTAGATGCACGAAAACGTCTCTCACCTGCAATTAAAACATAACCATCGATATCTTCTTTAACAACTACAGGTTGAAGTAGTCCATCATTTTTGATAGATTCAGAGAGTTCAGAAAGAGCACTTTCGTCAAAATGTTTTCTTGGCTGAAATGGATTAGGACGGATATCTTTAAGAGGAATCTCTAGGATATGATCTTTTTGAGAACCTTCATTCCCATAAGCTTCATCAATCTCCCCTAAAAGAGCATCTAATCCACGACCAAGTTTTTGACTTTTCACTTCACTCACCTCTACTCAATAATTGCTTGTGCTAAATTTTGATATGCTATTGATCCAATTGATTTTACATCATATAAAATTGCAGGTTTTCCAAATGATGGAGATTCAGCTAATTTAACATTTCGTGGAACGACAATATATTTACTGTCTTTGTCTATAAATAGTTTTCCTTTAAAATGTTGTTTTAAATCTGCAAATACTTGTTTTGAAAGATTGTTTTGCGATGAATACATCGTTGGAACAAACCCTTTGATATTTAACTTTGGATTGATCGATTTTCTTACAAGTTTGATAGTGTTAAGCAACTGTGCTAAACCTTCTAATGCAAAAAACTCACATTGAATTGGGATAATCACAGAATTAGATGCCGAAAGAGCATTGATAGTCATAGGTCCAAGCGCCGGAGGTGAATCGATTATAATATAATCGTAATCTTTTATAATAGTCGCTATAGCTTTTTTTAAAACTAATTCACGTCCTTTTGCTTTATCTGCATCGTAGTACTCTTTTTCTATACCAACCAAACCAATGTTTGATGGGGCGAGATGCAGTGTTGGGAGATCAGATTTTAAAATAATATCTTTGAGTTTTTTAGCGCCAATAAGTACATGGTAAATATTAAACTCATAATCGTTTCTGTGAAACCCTAGTGACGTTGTGGCATTCGCTTGAGGATCAGAGTCAATTAACAACACTTTTTTTTCAGCAACAGCTAGTGAAGCTGCAAGGTTTACTGCAGTTGTAGTTTTACCAACTCCACCTTTTTGATTTGCTATTACGATTACTTCGCTCATCTTAAACTGTATATCCTCTCGCCATCGATATTTAAACTGCCATCTTCTTCGAGTTTAGCATTACTTAAAGAAACTTTTTTATTTTTTATATGTACAAAAAGTTTATGATTGTTGTGAAATTCTAACTTATATTTTCTAAAAACTTTCTTCCATAATAGATTTTTTTCAACTTTTTTTAAATAACCCTCTATGAGTTGTCTCTTGTCAAGCTCTATATCTATTATCTCAAATTCTACTGGAGCTTCTATTAAGTTGATACCGACACCGCATACAAGTGTGTTTTCAATTATGTTCGTTATCATACCACCAATTTTCTTATCTTTGATATAAAAATCGTTTGGCCACTTTAAAAAAACCTCTGAACCAAGTTCTGATAATGTCTCTTTGAGAAGATAGGCAAAATATATCGAAGCTGATTCGAGTTTTAAATCTTGAGGAAGTTTATCTAAGGGAATAGCAAATGAAAGAAAAAGATTTCCTCGTATACCACTCCAAGAGTTATCTCTACTGCCAATCCCATTTGTTTGCATTTCTGATGATACTGCTATCGGCAATTTTTGTTGTGTAGTTTTTTGTAGTAAATTTTTTAAGTATGTTTGTGTAGAGTCAACTTCATCAAGATAAAGTATCTGCAACACCTATCCTTTTGCCGTTTAAATAGCCGATGATATTCATCTCTTTTTTTGATTCTGGCTGTACATGGAAAATTTCTAACGCTCCAGAGTTGCAACCTACAACAATACTCTCTTTTTTAACTTCTAAAATTTTTCCAGCTTCATTTTTTGAGTTTTTATCTACTAAAGCGATCTTTTTAAGTTTTAAACCACTTTGTAAATATATTCCAGGCCATGGAGTAAATGCTCTGTATTTGTTATAAAGTTCATTTGCATCTTCAAACATCACTTCTCCGTCTGCTTTTGTGATCTTTGTGCAATGCGTTGCTAAATTTTCATCTTGCTTGATCGGAGTATACTGTGAAAAATTTTTGAGTACATCAACTGTTAACTCTGAAGCAACACTTGTCAGTCGATCAAATAAAGTTGCCACCATCTCATCATCAGCCACATCTATCTCAGAGATTTTTATAATGTCTCCAGTATCAAGCCCCACATCCATAAGCATTGCTGTAACACCTGTTTTATCATCACCATTTAAAAGAGTTTGTTGGATCGGACTTGCACCTCTGTATGCTGGAAGAATTGAAGCGTGAAGATTTATACACGGAGCGTGATCGAGTACCTCTTTTGGAAGTATCTGCCCGTACGCTGCAACAACTATAAAATCACATGAAATTTTTAATAACTCTGCAACAGTCTGCTCATCACGTAATCTATTTGGTTGGTAAACTTCGATCCCATTTTCTAGCGCAGTTGTTTTTACAGGGGGTGGTGTTAATACTTTTTTTCTACCGACAGGTTTATCTGGTTGCGTGTAAACTGCTACCACATTTATCCCCTCTTCTGCAATCAGTGTTTTTAAAATTTCATCTGCATACGATGGTGTCCCCATAAAAATAATATCCACTACACATCCTTTGTAAATAAAGTACCGCCTATATGCTCTTTTTTCAACATAAAACTTTTCACATCACTCAAATCAAATCCACTTGCTAAAAACATTTCTAAATTATTATCTAATAAATACGAAGCTGCTTTTAGTTTTGTAACAATTCCGCCTGTTGCAAAAAGATTGTTTGGAGTCACATCTCTTTGTAACTCTTCTTGTGCAATTTTATGTACAATTTTTAATCTTTGTGCATCTTCATGTTTTCGTGGGTCTTTATCATAATACGCATCAATATCAGAAAGTATAATAAGCATATCTGAAGCTGTGTGTTTTGCCATATATGCTGAGAGTTGATCATTATCCCCTACAACAAGCTCTTCAACTGCTGTTGCATCATTTTCATTTACGATTGGAATAACTCCATTTGCTAACAATGTATCTACTGTATTTTTTATTTTTTGTATTTCATCTGCACGAGCTAAATTTGCAGCAGTGACTAAAACTTGTGCAGTAATAATATCAAACTTGTCAAATTTTTGTGCATATTTTTGCATTAAAACTGGCTGACCTATTGCTGCTAGTGCTTGTTTATTTGCTAAAATACTACGATCAAGTTGTAGTTTTGTATACCCACCTGCTACTGCACCTGATGATACAAGTATCACTTCATTCTCTTTTTTTAGCTCTGCTAAAAATGCAACCAATGCTCTCATTCGATCAAGTGCAATGGTTCCATCTTGTGTTAAAACTGCACTTCCAACCTTAACAACAATTCTTTTCATTATTTTTTTTCTCTGTCACTTTGTACTAAATTAAAAAGGGCGTACTTTAACCCTTCTATATTTTTATGAGTCGCAGAAGAGATTGGTAAAATGAAATAAGGTTTCTCTTTTTCATACCCTAAAGTCTCATCTACATCATCTTGTATATAATATGGTATGCTTAAATCAAAATCAAAACCATTTTTTTGACTTGGCTCTAAGTCCATCATCTTAATAAAACCACTTACTAACTCTTCAATTTCATCTGGTGGGACTATATCTACACGAGTAAGTGCTATAGCATATTTTGAAGTTCCAAGTTTCTGTGAAAAAGATGCAACTTCCTCTTTTAAAACATCAATTTGCTCTTTAAGATCACGATATGAAGCAAGATCGATCATAAACAGAAGTGTTTTTGTTCGCTCAATATGGCGAAGAAACTGAATACCTAAACCTTTACCCTCGTGAGCTCCACCGATAATTCCAGGAATATCTGCCATTACAAATGACTCATAATCCCCAATGTTTACCTGACCTAGTTTTGGTGTAAGTGTTGTAAACTCATAGTTAGCAATCTCTGGACGAGCATTTGAAACTGTTGAGATTAAAGTTGATTTACCAACATTTGGGAAACCTACAAGTCCAACATCAGCAATGAGTTTTAATTCTAGTTTAATATGACGAGTTTCGCCCTTTTGTCCAGGTTGAGCGTATGTTGGTCTTTGGTTTGTAGAAGATTTAAAGTGAGTATTTCCAAGTCCACCTTTTCCACCCTCTAAAAATTTAAACTCTTCACCATCATTTACAAGGTCTAAAAGTACTTCGCCTGTTTCCATATCGACAACTTGTGTGCCAGGTGGTACGATGATTACTTTTTTTGCACCAGATTTTCCAGTCATAAGTGAACCTTCACCTGGACGACCATTATCTGCCTTTATGTGCATCTTTCTTTGAAAGTGCGAAAGTGTATGTGTGTTATTATCACATTTAAACCAGATGTCTCCACCTTTTCCACCATCACCACCATTTGGTCCACCATTGAGTACAAATTTTTCACGGCGAAATGCTACACAACCAGCACCACCTTTTCCTGATGAAACTGTTAATTCGACACTATCTGTAAACAAGTGAACTCCTGATATTAATGTTTAGCCTTAAAAGGTAATTATAGTAGAATTATGAGTAAATCTCATAATTCGTTAGCAACAAAATGTTAAAACTGCTTACAACTCTAACAACAAATACTTAAAAACCTACTCATCTTCACAAAAGTAGCTTGTTAAACATTTGGGTTTGAATTTAAAATTTTTGAAGGATTTATATAAAATACAATGCTTGGGAAAACCCCAAACATCTAAAATGCAGAATTATGCAGCAGGGATGATAGAAACTTGTTTACGTTTCTTATCTTTTCTTTCAAAAGAAACTACACCGTCAACTAAAGCGTAGATAGTGTGGTCTTTCCCCATACCTACATTTTTACCTGGGTGAACTTTTGTTCCTCTTTGGCGAATAATGATGTTACCAGCAACTACAGCTTCTCCACCATATTTTTTTACACCAAGTCTACGACCTGCTGAATCACGGTTATTCTGTGTACTACCCTGACCTTTCTTATGTGCCATCTTACCTCTCCTCTTTTAGTTTAGCTTATGCAGCGATTTTCGTGATACGAACACGAGTGTGATCTCTTCTGAAACCACGTTTTACTTTACTGTCTTTACGACGACGTTTTTTGAAGATAACAACTTTCTTGTCACGACCTTCACTGATTACTTCAGCAGTTACAACAGCACCATCAACATATGGAGCACCCATTTTAAGCTCACCTGCGTTTACTGCTAAAACTTCTTTGATTTCGATAGTAGCTTCTGGTTCTAGAGACATTTTATCTAAGTTTAAAACATCACCCTCTTGAACTTTATATTGCTTACCACCATTTTTAATAATTGCGTACATCTATGGTCCTTAAATTATATCTATGTATATGTATTTCTACAAAAAGTGCGGAATTATACCCAACTTAGTTTTAAGTTTTGTTTAATTGTTTGTGTTTTTTAATTTTGCGAAGCACTTGTATTACTTTTAGAATAGTAGTTCGTATCAGCAAAAAAAGTAAATAAATTATGAAAGTATATATAAATGGGTGAAGATAATTTCCTCTTTCACTCATCAATAATAATCTTTGACTTGCTGATCCAAAGAGATCAGGATGGATCAAAAGTGCCAAGAGGATAAGAAACGTGATAAATATACCACTTTCTCTTATCATTATGCGTTTCATACTACATCAAACCTCGCATCATCAGATACCAGTACATTGGTTTTAACATATAAAGATCAAATGCCCACCATATCCATCTTTGTTCACCTACATCAAGAGGAAATGATGGTGCTGCTCCTTTATAGTCAAACTCTGCAAGGATGATTTTTCCATACTGTGTTTTGAGTGGACATACAGTATAACCATCAAATTTCTCTTTAGGCTCTTTTCCTTCCATAACCGCTAAAAGGTTTCCTACCATGATTGGTCCATGGTGACGTGCTGAACCACCAGTTTTTCCTTTTGGTACACCACAAATATCACCTATACCAAATACATTTTTATAACGTCTGTGTTGCAATGTATACTGATCTACTTCAAGCCACCCTTTACCAGTACCTTTTTGCCAAGCAAGAGAAGAAGAAGCAACTGCATCAACACCAGCCATCGGTGGAACGATATGGATAAAATCATATTTCATCTCAACACGCTCAGTTTTTTTGATGATTTCATACTCTTCTAAATCTTCATCATATTCACCTTGTTCTTCGTACTTATGTTCAAATGTTGCTATCTTATTTTCAGCATCAATCGCCACTAAATTATGTCCAAATTTATTCGTGATATTTCCATATCTTGGTTGAACTTCCTCTTCTAAAGTTTTATTTACTTCAGGGACACTAAAAAGATTTGAACTCGTTGTTGCAAAGGTGTAATCTGCACTCAAATTATCTTTTTTCAAAAAATCATCACTTAAGTAAAGTATCTTTTGAGGTGCACCACCACATTTTATAGCTGTAGCAGGTTGTGTACATATAACCTTAGGTGTACCTTTTTTAGCTGCTTCTTTGAGGTTGTTGAACCAATCCCAAGTTATAGAACCACCATTAGCAGTTCCAGCTTCAGCATCATTAAGATATACAGAAGATATACCATTTTTCCCTATCATATCTTTTGTCAAACCATCGATCCATTCATAATGATACTGAAGTCCAGTTGCTACTACTAGGTAATCATAACTTACCTCTTGACCTGCACGAGTGATTACTTTATTGTTATCAGGATCAAAAGTTTTTACCTCATCTTTAATCCATTCAACATCATCAGGAATAAAATCTTTGTTATCTTTTACGATATCTTCAAATGTATACTCACCAGCGGCCATAAATACCTGTCCAGGTTGATAAAGGTGTTTTTCATTTGGTGCAATTAATGTAATATTTGGATTTGACAATGCTGAGTGTAATCTTGCCATAGCCATGATTCCACCAGAACCACCACCAACGATTACTATTTTGCCCTCTGCTGAAGATGATGCCTCAACCGTTGTAGCTTCACCAACAGCTCCACTCAACAATAAACCTGCTGCAATTGGCGAGAGTCCCATAAGCTTTAATGCTTCACGACGACTCATCCCAGAACTATTTACAACCTCATCCATAAACTCTTTTTTCTTATCCATACTTTTTCCCCTTTGTATTTTTTTTTAATATCTATAACTTACTGCAAACCTCAAATCAGATGAAGTAATATCTACATCCACTGGTTTTACCCAACCAGCACAATTTATGTTTGGCGTAAAATTGTGTTGTGCATACGTATAACGAATCTGTGATGGAAGGTATTTCACACCCAAAAGATTAAAGTTCCAGTACGCTTCATACGCATCGCCTCGAACAGCTATTTTTGAACCACTAGCAGTATCTTCTGCCCAAGTCATAGGTGTCCAGTATTTTGTACCATGATTATATTCAATACCAAACTTTCCAGCTTCTGTAAAATTATCTGGAAATACTGCTCCAGCCCAAAATGAATACCCTGTTTTACTTTCAGTTGATCCAAGTAAAGCATAACCATCTTTTGGATTGTATTTTGTAGCAGCAACAGAAGCAAATAGTGTAGTATCATCTAAAAAGTCATTGATCTCATTCCCAACACCTTGAACTTTAAATGATAAAGCACCTAAATCTGCTGAACCTGCAGCAGCCTTATTTACACTATCAGCTACTCTTTGTCCCTTAGTATTAAATATATGTGCCCACTGATATGCCAACTGATACTGACTGTTGTTATAACCATCTCCTAAAAATACAAAAAAGTTCACATCTAAGTCATCTACAGAGCTCTGTGTAGCATAAGGCCCCCATGGATTACTTCCAGTACCATACACGTTATTCATCTCGCCACTATGTGCACGACCGTAGACAAATTTTGAATATGCACCATTCATATAACGACTAAAATCAAACTTAGCCATTATCGCATTTACTTCCATATTTGTAATATGTGCGAGTGGAGAACCAGCCTCTGGCTCATTCTCTCGATAGTTTGCTAAAAAACCATTAGTTGAAGGGCGTCTACCAATACTAAAACTAATTGGTTGCTTACCAATAGCATCGCTATAAACAAAATAAGCTTCTTTAATTCTCATCACTGTATCTGTAGCTTTTGATGAAGCTGACCAATCTTTTAAAGATGGCTGGGAGCTACTATCATAATACGCATGTGCACCCCAGATAGAATAAACTGCTAATTTCCCTCTAAAAGTTAAATTTTTCATAGGCGCTGCTGCCATTGTTAAATAAAGTCTACTTGTAAGTAAAGAGTGATTGGAAGCACTTTCACTAGTTGTATTGTCTTTATAATCTAAAACATCTATTGCATTTCTAAAATCAATTCCTAACTTTACATTGTCAAATGCATCATGTTGTTTCACTTCAGAGAGTGATTTACTTGTTCTTGTTTGTTTTTTTTCTAGTTTATTCACTTTAGTAGTCAATGCTTTTACTTCTGCTTGTAAATCTGCAATCTCATCTGCAAAAATATTGAATGATAAAGCACTTACTACTACAGAAGAAAGTAGTATTTTATTCATATGTTATATCCTATATTTGAAGTATTGTTATATTTGGAAGATATAGCTATGAGTGCGTTCATGCACTCATATACTACTAACACGCAGGGATGTTACCACTGTCGCTTGCAAAATCATGTACGAAGTCGTAAAGGTGTGAAGAAAATTTACTTTCAAATTTACTACTTTCAAAAAACTCTTTTCCTGCCGGACAAATATTTGTCATCTCTGTAACTAACTCACCGTTATCTTTAAATTCAGCCCATTCATCCTGAGTATGTTTTGCTGCAAAAACTGCACCTGTCATATGACAAGTTGCTTTTAATTTCTTTTGATAAATTCTTTGTCCTTTCGCTGCATCTGCACTTGCAGTTGTTGCAAAAAGTCCTAATCCCAATAATGCTGTGATAGCAATTTTTTTGTATGAAGCCATAAACTATTTCCTTTTATTATTTTTTTGATAAGTGTGTATTATACTGATAGAAATATTAAGAAAATATAAACTCATTCTTATCGTTAAAATTAGTTATTTTTTCGTCATTTATTTATGGAAGTCTTATAATTCGGTATGTTTAATAGGTTAAAAGATATGTTTAAAAGCTTTTTTCATTCTCAAGAAAAATCATAATTTTATCGTGAAGTTTTTATATCTAGGGGATTATTCTAATTCGAGAGACATCAAATACATATCTTCGCCATCAATTACATTTATGTTCACGCTTCCGCAATTATCGCATTTGTATTCTAAATCTTCTAAAGTTTTTTGTGTTTTACACTCATTGCACTCGATTACAACTTTTTGGGTATTTATTATAAACTCTGCATTTTCACACACGGTTTTTTCTTTAAAAGTATCAAAGGCAGTTTGCAGTAGATCAGGTTCTACGCCACTCATTACACCAATCTTAACTACAACTTTTGAAACAGAAGTTGCATCGTTACTTTCAACTTGTGCTTCACAACTATCTAGTAATGCTTGAACTATGCTGTACTCATGCATCTAACATATCCTCGGCAGTAGTTCGCCAGTTGGTATTTCTAAGTAGCGTTTTGTTCCCCATGCACTATGGAGAACCACTTTTTTTGGTTGATTTTGCGTTACATTTGCAATGATCTGTGCATTTGCATGAAATGTTTGTAAAATCTCTAATGCTTTTTGTGCATCTTCTTTATTTATTGCAAGAACAAATGTTCCCTCATTAGCTAGAGCACTCGCTTCAAAACCAAGCATCTCACAAATACCTTGCACACTATCACTCACTGGAATTTTTTCTTCCTCAACCTCTATGCAAACATTTGATTGTTTTGCCCACTCATTTAAAACTGCTGCTAAGCCTCCACGAGTTGCATCGCGCATCGCTGTTATTTTTATGCCACTATTTATAAGTGTCTCAACAGTTGCAAATAAGCTCTCACAATCACTTTGCAGATCAGTGCTTAGCTCGATCCCCTCACGTGCTGCAAATATAGCAGCCCCATGCGCACCAATGTCACGACTTACAAGGATGAGTTCATCTTCGGAAATGTTATTTGAGCTTATCCCCTCTTGTAGTACTTCACCTACTCCAGTTGTGTTTATAAATATCTTATCAACACTCCCTTTTTGCACCACTTTTGTATCACCACTTACAACTACAGCACCGTTTTTGCCAAGTTCTTTTTTCATACTTTCAACAATACGTTCGAGTTGTTCTATCTCAAAACCCTCCTCTATGATCACACTACATGTCAAATACTTCGGTTTTGCACCCATCATCGCAAGATCGTTACATGTTCCGCAAATAGAAAGCTTTCCAATATCTCCACCGTTAAAAAATAGAGGTGAAACTGTAAAACTATCTGTACTCATAGCAAGTTTTCCAGATTCTATAACAGCAGCATCTTCACTTTTTGAGAGAATCTCATTTTCAAACGCTTTATAAAACACTTTTGTTATAAGTTCATTGTTTTCTTCGCCACCGTTTCCTTGGGCTAGAGTTATTGTGTTTGTCATTATTTATTCCATTCATCAATTAATTCAATTAAATGTTCAATATTTTTCTTTAAATCAAGTATATTTAAATCATCTTCATTAATATATTCACTTATCTCTTTAGAATATTGACTTTTTTTGAGATTATATTTTATTTTACTATTTAATTTCGATACTGTAACCTCCAATTTATCATCTCTACTGTATTGAATATTGCCATTTCTACGATATTTATCATCAAGCCACTTTTCAAGAGTATTTGCAGTAAGATAATTCTCTATCTCTCGACCTTTTGTTATCCAACATAAGTTATCGCCTATTTCATCTTTAATTCTCTGCTTTGTACCTCTGATTGCAACGCTTGAACTGACACCATCTCTATCAATTACAACAAAGCTGTTTTTATTTATCCTCATTAAATCTATCAACTCATTTTCGAGAAAGTCTTTATTAGCTATTGTGTATTCTCTTGGTGTAAAACTTAAATGACTTAAAAGCTTACCCCCATAAAACATAATCGTATAATGCAATCCTTCTTCTAGGTCATCACGAAGCAAAGAAATCCATTTATTTATATAAGCTCTGTCACTTGGACCTTCAACCCATATTATTCCATTTGATTGTAATAAATCACTATTTTTATACCCTAAATCATCTAGTATATTTTTAGCACTATTTGATTCATTTATCTGTTCAATTTTTGTCGAAATGCCATCATACGTGACATGATTCACTTGTATATCTTGATTGAAATCGATAAACACATTTGAATGAGTTGAAATAAAATATGTATGATTTGTCTCTTTAATTAAAAAGTCTAAAAACATTCTCTGAAGTTCTGGATGTAAATAAACTTCAGGTTCTTCTATACATACAATTTTATTGTCATTCATTACTAAAGCACTACATAAAATCACTAATTGATGTATTCCTGTTCCAAATGAATCAAGAGGTAATCGATTCCCGTGCATATTGATCAAAATATTATCTCTAGTATGAGGAATTTCCATTTCTAAAGTTTCTACTTTCAACAACTCTTTTATAAAATTTTCTATCTTAAAAAACTGTTTCTGTTTAGCTTCCTGTCCAACACTAGGATGTTGCATCTCAAACATTTTAGAAATAATATCAGAACCATTAATCTCAGATAAATTACCATCAAAGGTTCTGCCAATAGTCCGAAAATGAGGAATATAGATGACATCTTTAAATTCTTTTTTTATAATTTCAGCCATAGAAGCTTTTAACCTATCTTCTAGCCTCATTTTTAATTGTCCTATTACACGTGAATCATATTGATAAATGTCAGAATTTTTAATATTTATACACTTATTAAGTTGACTAGCATTTAACGAATCAAATAAACTCATACCATTCATTTGCGAATCTTTAAATCTAAACTCGATTTCAAAAGGGTCTAATATATGAGCTTTTATATCAGGGAAATTTAATTCCTCATGACTAAATGGAATAATGAACGAAGTTTTTTGCCCATTCCGTTTATGTTCTTCATGTATCTCAGATGGAAAATTATGTAATTTATTTTGCTTTATACTTTCAGACAGATATTTTAAAAATCGTAAAACAGTAGATTTACCAGAATTGTTTTTGCCAATAAAAATATTTAACTTTTTAATATTTTTTAAATATATTCCATCTTCATCAAAACTTCTAAAATTTTTAATCCCGAATGATCGCATTACATCAAATTCCCATACTTATAATAAGCGGCACATGCACCTTCACTGCTTACCATACAGCTTCCGATCGGTGTGTTTGGTTTGCAGGCTGTGCCAAATATACTGCACTCTGGAGGAGTAGCTTTACCTTTGAGGATTTCGCCGCATTTACAGAGCTTATGATCGTCTATCTCCTCTTTTGGTAGTATATCGTTGTAGATCACCTCTGCATTGTATTTATCATACTCGCCTTTTAGTTGTAATCCACCCTCTGGAATGTCACCAAGTCCACGGAAACGAAAGTGTGGTGCTTTTTCAAAATATTTCTCAACCAGCTTTTGAGCGTTTAGATTTCCATCGTATGTTACGGCACGTTTATACTGTACTTCAAGCTCACAGCGAGACTCTACAAACTGTTTTACGATCATAGAGATCGATTCCATCACATCAACAGGCTCGAACCCGCTTACAACAACAGGTTTGCCCCATTTTGTTGGAAACTCTTCGTAGATTTTACTTCCACTAATGACACTAACGTGTGATGGTCCTAAAAACGCATCTATATTACAACTCTCATCACTTACCAGTACACGCATAGGTTCGGGAACTGTAACATGGTTTATATGCACTAAAAGATTTGGAATGTTTTGTTTTATAACCTGCTCTAAAAGTGCAGCAGTCATTGGTGTTGTTGTCTCAAAACCTATGGCAAAAAAGATGATCTTTTTAGTTGGATTCTCTTTTACGATCTTTATACACTCTAGGGGGCTGTAAACAAAACGTACATCAGCACCTTTGCTTCTTGCATCTTGCAGACTTCCATTACTCCCTGGAACTTTGATCATATCTCCAAGTGTGACTAGTATCACATCCTCTTGCATTGAGAGTGCATAGGCATGGTCAACACGCTCTTTTGGCATAACACATACAGGACAACCCGGTCCGTGAACAAATTTTATATTTTGGGGTAAAAGTTGAAGGATCCCATACTTCATGATCGTATGGGTATGTCCACCACAAACTTCCATAATGTTTATGGGATGTGGCAATTTTTTGGCATCTTGTGCTATGAGTTTAGCGTAAGCTTGTATGGTTTTGGCATCACGAAAATCATCGTAAAGGTTTTTTAGTTCTAAAGCCATCAGCTCCCCTCACATTGATCGCCTTCAAGTATGGCGTTTTGCCTCTCCTCCTCATCCATGGCTGCAAGTATCTCTTTGTAGATCTCTAGCGATGTAAGTGCATCCTCTTCATCTATTTTGTTCATTATAAAACCGATATGAATGAGTACATAATCTCCGATCTTCACATCAGCATCAGCCATCAAGTCTAAACTTGCTTCACGCTGAACTCCCATAGTATCTACAGTAGCTAAGTTTGTATCTTCATCGATCTTGACAACTTTACTTGGGATCGAGAGACACATTAACGCATCTCCATCTTAAACTTGATCCATTGTGCCACACGTTTTAATGAGTCTTCATCTTTCGTGCTCACTTCTAAAATATCGACATTTGGTTTGAGCTTACGAGCTGTTTCTTTTTCTTTTTCTATATCATAATCAAAATACGGTAAAAGGTCTGTTTTTGTAAAAAGGATCAGATCAGCTTGGCGAAACATCACAGGATATTTTGCGATCTTATCTTCCCCCTCTGGAACTGATACAAGCACAACATTTAAGTGTGTCCCCACATCGTAACTCGCTGGACATACTAAGTTGCCAACATTTTCAACAAAACAAACATCTATTGGATCAAGTGCTATATGATGCAAAGCTTTATGTACCATAAAAGCATCTAAATGACACGCTGAACCAGTTTGTATCTGATGTGCTTCGATACCTTTGCTTTTAAGTCTATCTGCATCACGGCTTGTTTCAAGATCACCCTCAACAACGCTAAATTTAAAATCAGCTACATCCGCTAAGTGTTCAAGTAACGTAGTTTTTCCGCTACCAGGTGAGCTCATCAAGTTAATCCCAAGCACTTTGTGAGAGTTTAAATGCTCTCTGTTATGTGCAGCTTCATGATCGTTTTTATCGAGTATCTTTGAGATAACCGAGATCGTTTTTGGATCGTTTAGCTGAGGATTATCATGGATGTGTGCGTGTGCTTTTTGATGCTCCTCACTGCTTCCATAATCATGGTGATGATGCTCGTGCTCGTGATGTTCATGTGAATGTTCATGAACATCACTTGTTATACTACAACCGCAATCTTGACACATAAAACTACTTTGCTAATTGTGTTTGTTTTCTCATCGCAGTTTGTGCATATATATATGCTAACGCGATACCACTAATGTGTAAAAGAAGTGTCGATGTAGAAAAACCTGCCATATATGCTAAGAAGCTTCCACTTTGGAACTCTGCACCATGTGCAAACCCGTGAAACATCCCAAAAAATGCAATGATAAAAAAGATAACAGCCATAGACATTTTTCTAGCAAAACCAATGAGTGCAAATACCGCAGCAATTGAGAGTAAAATTCCCTCTTCAACATACGCAAACTCTACACCTGCAAAACCAATAGTCGCAGCTATTAACATTGCTCCCATAAAAGCAACTAAAAGTAAGTAACCATTTTTAGCCGATGCATATGCCACCATACCTACACCAACCATTGCTAAAATGTGATCAAGTCCACTAATTGGGTGTAAAAAACCACTGCTAAAACCACCACTCTCTAAAGTAGATGTGTGTCCAAATGCCATAGCCGATAATGCTAAAAGTGCCAATAAGATTTTCATAATGCGCTTCCTTGAAGATGAATTTTCTACTCAAAAAATGAATAGTTATTCATTATTTTATATTTTTAAATTAAAAACAAAATTAATTTTACTACTTTTTTACTATTTTTTGTCATTTAAAGAGTAATATGTTTGTCCCAAAGCAATCCCCCCATCATTGATCGGACTAGCTTGTTGGAAAAAGTATTTTATATCTAATTTTTTCAACCTTGCTATTGTAAGTTCTAAAAGTGTTTTATTTTGAAATACTCCACCGCTAAGTATCACTTCCATCTGCTCTTTTTGTGCAATTTGTATAATGATCTCAACTAAAGTATTTATAAAAAGTGTTGGAAGTGTTTTTTTATCGTATGATGTATTTAAAAAATCTATCTCGATCACACCATCTTCGATCGTAAAATTTAGATACTCTTTAACACTTTCATCATAAACACTCTCACATAAAAGTCCACTCTCCCCCTCATAGCTAATGATTTGTGCTAACTCTGCACAAGATGCCACAGCATCAAAAAGTCGCCCAACAGAAGAGCTAAGAGGTGCATTGAGATTTTTTTCATAACTTTGGTGTAACATCTTTAGCTCTTGATTGGAGAAACTTTGAATACATTCATATTCAAGTGTTTGCACCTCATCAAAACTATATTTCTCAAACAACAAACTGAGTGCCACACGTCTTGGCTCCTTGACAGCTTTAACACCGCCTAAAAGTTTGAGCGGTTTAAAGTGGTATTTTCTCTCATCACCTACAAATATCTCACCACCCCAAAGCGTTGCATCATCTCCAAAACCTGTTCCATCAAAACTAAAACCTAAGTAATCACCTTGGAGTCCAAACTCCGCTTTTGTTGCATAAATGTGTGCTAAATGGTGTTGCATAGTTTGTAGTGAAATATTTTGTAACTTTGCCCATTTTGTACTTAAATAGTTTGGGTGTTTATCGTGAATGATCAGATCAGGTTCAAAATCATAAAATCTTTTAAAGCTCTCGTACGTTCGTTCAAAATAACTAAAAGCCTCTAAAGAATCCAAATCACCAATGTGTGGTGAGAGGATCAGGTTGTCCTCAATCACGAAAGCGATCGTACTTTTTGCATTTGCTCCAACTGCGAGTATCTTTTTATCTGATTTTTTTGAAAGTTTTATAACCTTTGGAGCATAACCACGAGCAAGTCTAAGCACTTGCATTTTACCGTCCACTATTTGCACCAGTGAATCATCGATCGCATTTATAATCTCTCGATCAAAATCTAAGATATGTTCCACAAATGGAAGTTTCTCTTGTATCTGCTCTTTTGTAGTGATAATCGGCTCTTCGCTTAAGTTAGCACTTGTAGCTACAATCGGAGTTTGCAGATGTTCAAACAAAAGATGATGTAACGGCGTATATGCCAACATACACCCTATTCGATCGATATTTGGAGCGATCAGGTGTGAGAGAAGATCAGCAGAGTTTTTTTGCAGTATAACAATGGGTGCTTCTTTTGAACTGAGCAGTTCTTCCTCTTTTATACTTACATTCGCGATGCTTTTTACTTGTTCAATATCTTTACACATCAATGCAAAAGGTTTACTCGGGCGGTTTTTATAATCTCTTAGTTTTTGCACCACTGCATCGTTTGTAGCATCACAAACTATATGAAAACCACCCATCCCTTTTATGGCAACTATTTTTCCCTCTTGTATATAATTTGCAAAGGTCTCAATTTCGCCGTCTAATTTTGGTCCGCAGTTATTACACGAGATCGGTTGTGCATGGTAGCGTCTGCTTGTTGGATCGTTATACTCCTCTTGGCAAGACTCACACATCTCAAACACACTCATAGAAGTATTTATGCGATCATATGGAACTGTTTTTAAGATCGAGTATCTTGGTCCGCAGTTTGTACAGTTTGTTGCAAAATAGTTTTTGTACTTTTGTTTTGTTTTTAGATCATTCAAGCACTCTTTACATGTTGCAATATCTGGGGAAATAAGTGTAGTTTTTGCGTGGGAGTTATCACTTTGCAGGATTGTAAAAGCAGTTTCATTTTTGAGCTCTATTTCTTGGCTCTCAATAGAGTCTATTCGAGCCAGTGGAGGAAGTTTGGAGTGAAGCTGTTGTAAAAACAGTTCTATATTTTCTTCACTCCCTTGCAGCTCTATCATAACGCCATCAGCATCATTTCTAACATATCCGCCAAGATCATTTTCAAGTGCTATCTGATACACAAACGGGCGAAAACCAACCCCCTGCACAATACCTTTTACAAATAAAGCTTTACGAATCTGCACTTTGCTTCCTTTATTTCAAGGAAACTATATTATCATAAGTAAATTTATACTCTATTTATAAATACACTTACATTGCACAACAACTTGCACCAGGACATGCAACAGCATCAGAACAACAACAATTACAGCATTTTACATAACAATTATCACCATAAGAAGTACAACATTTTCTTTTTGAAAAACTTACTTCTGATAAACATTTTATAATATTACTATCTTTCATTTCTTCAATATGCACTGATGCCTCAATAAAGTTGTCTGACATATTAGATTTTAAAATTTTTTCTTCATGATGAATAAAACCTTCTTCAAATAGTATATAGCCTTTTGAAGAATCATATTTCAAAATTTGTGCCCATGTAGTAGAAATATCATTTTCATTTTTCACAAGTACATTTACTTTATAAGCTGGTATTTCTTCATCACCATTTAATCGACCAAACTCTGTTGAAGCCATAACTCCATCTTTCATGATATTTTCAAAACTTTTATCTTCAATTTTTATTGATACCCTGTAGACCTGCATAATTGTCTCCTTAACTTATTTAAAGACTTACTTTTCAAGATAAAGAGACTACAAAATAATTGACAATTTTCTTACATTATTATACTTGCTCCACTTTATCAACAAAAAACATATACAATAAGATTATACATAAAAAACTTTAATTAAATATTAATTATTTTAAACAGAAAACATTTACTATAGTTATTTTATAGCTAATCTTTTTTAAAGTATAAAATTCACAACTTTCGCTTGACAATACACCTGGGCGTTTTTATCTTCAACACTCACTTCAAAAGTTAAACGTTTTTTTCTTTGTTCAACTAAAGAAGCATAGATATAGATGTACTCAACATCCATTGTGATTGCTTTGAGGTATTTTGTCTCCATCGTGCGTGTCATATTTGCAGGAGCGACTAGTAGGCTTAGTGGTCCTATGGCATTGTCTATGGCAGCATTTATAAAACCGCCTTGCATTGTTTTGTAGGGATTTAGCCACTCGTTTAAAATGGGGATTTTAGTACATAAAGATTTTTCATCGTCGTTATACTCTATAATCTTACCTTTCATTATCGAAAACGACTGTGGTGGCAATACCAAGTCACCATGATTGTTTTCCAGCATCTTATCGTATAGTTTTTGTTCATCTGTTGTTTTTGTCATAAAGTACTATCTTTTAAAATTTTTTTAATTGCCCAAATTATGACACAATTCCTCTTTTACAAAAAACAATGTTTTTGTTCCACCAAGTTTAACTTGAACGATTTTTTTATTTGGATTTTCTTTTACAATTGCAGATTTGCCCTGCTCTTGCATCATCTTTGCATAGTCTTGTGGAGAAGTTGGTGTATGTGGGAAATCCCCTTTTCTATTTAACAGACTCATATCTATACATCCATCATCGTGACTTAAAATGTACCATTTATCTTGACTTGCAAAAAGTGGCAAAGCTACTAATATTATAAGAAAAAAACGTAACATGAATCCTCCTTTATTTATCTAATGCTATAGCTTTTGAAAAATAAGGTTTTTGCATCTGAAACTTTGAGAGTATACGAGAGTAAAGGACATTGTTGGCAAACATATCTCCCATCATTATAAAGTTGTCTATATGAAACTTCTTTTGTATCTGTGTGAGTGATGATATCGTCATATCTCCAAACGCTTCGTAAATCGAATACGCCAAGTAATGCGTTTCAGCTCCAGCAAGATAAAAACTTATAACAGAGCCTAAAAACGACTCGTAGTCAAACCCTTTGTCATCAAAAAACATATCTATTTTAAGTCCGCCGTTGCCTCTAAACTCTAAAGCTTTGTCGCTCAATGCTTCATAACTCTGCTCTTTTAACTCAAGTATCTTACACACTACGGCAAATATATCCTGAGAGTCCATCGCTTCAAATTCTGCAAAATCTTTGCGCTTACTTGCAAAGTTTTCAAGTAGTTTCGAGCGTTTCTCATCTGCTTTCATCTTTTTGAGCGAAGTTTGCAGATCAAACGCTCCAAGTGAAAGCACTTTCTTCGTTCCTAGCTCATTTGCGATCAAAAATGAGATCTCATTTGTAGAGAGATAAGCACCGATGGCACTTTTGCTAAAAACGGCTTCGTGTTTAATATTTAAAAAACGGTTGAGTATCTCATCTTGATCAAGTGGTTGCAAGGATCGTGAAAGACCTTTTTTATCTTCAATGATCGTTACATTTTCTTGTACCACTACAACTCTAAAAGGTTGGGGATCGTCAAAAAATACATACCCGATCTCACTCTCTTTTGCATTGAGTGCTACAAGGGAGCTTTTAATGCTAAAAGGGGCTTTGATATTTATGAAGTTTTTACCTGTTAGTTCTTTGAGTGTTTCATCTTTGATGGTTACTTTTATGGTTGGTTTTTCTATGCTAAAAAGCACCTCTTGCTCTTTTTGAGTGATGTAAAAAAGTTCGTTTATCTTCGATGAATCTACAAGTAAAAGTGTGTTTTGGTCTGTGTAGTGTGGCGTATATGTCGCTGTGTCGGTGATGCTTACCCCATCATTACTATAATGATCACACACAACATTATCATCTAAATACAACTCACTTGCAGGGTTTGTTAAAAGCTCCAAACATTTGGGACAAGGTGCGATCTCGTAACTCTGTGAGCGAAAAGTAGATGGTGTGATGGCAAACTCCAAAGGCTTTGACTCTATAGCCTCTACAAACAAAGAGTGTGGCAAATACTTCGCACATAGACCATCAAACACCTCTGCTTCTTTTTGCTGCGATCCATCGAGTTTGAGTGTAATGTAATGCTCATCTTGTGAAACACTCCCGCTAATGCCACTTTCATCGATCAAGCTCTGTAAAAAACCCGCAAAATAACTCCCGTCACTGTTATACTTTATAAGTTGTTTTATCATCATTGTTCACTTTTTTCTGAATAGTTATTCATTATTCTATTGTTTTGTTTTATAAAAGAAGTTTAAATATGCAAAATGTACATTTAACACTTTTTTCTAACAATTAAATGACAAAATGATCAAATAATGGCAATTATATTTTTAAATATACATTGCTATTTTCAAGATTTTAGCAATTTTTAGCAGAAATATGCCATTTTGCAATAAAATAGTCATTTAAATTAACATTTTTAGTGTCATTTAATTTGGAAATATCGAACTGTTTTATATATAATGTTCGTTGAATAAATAGTTAGCTTATCAAAGGAATTAACTTTATGAATACATTGGAAACATTTGGGAATACAGCAAAAGATTTAGCAAGGAACCCATTAGGGATTATTGCATTGTTTATTGTATTGATTTATGGATTTGCAGCTTTGTTAATAGGATCAAGTGAGCATCTTGTAACAACTGAAAGAATGCCTATTATTTGGTTTTTAACAATATTTCCTGTAATTGTTTTGAGTGTTTTCGCATGGCTTGTTAGTTCTCATCATAAAAAGCTTTATGCACCATCAGATTTTAAAGATGAAAAAATATTTGCTGGAATAGAGAATCCTCAATTATCAAAGTTTGTATTAGCGAAGCAAAAATATCCAGATACACAGGATTTAGGAATCTCAGAACAAAGAGCAGTTGAAAGAGAAAAAATATATGAAGATTGTCGAGGCTACTTCCTTGCACATATAGTTGAGCCTTCTAATAAAGATGGTCAAGAATTTGATATATTTATTTATATTATAAGACATAAAAGTACACATTTTACTGATATTGATAAGGCAAAATTTTTCTTTGGAAGTTATTGGGGAAATAAAATATATGAAGGTACAAAAACAGAAGATTATATAGGCGTTAGAACATCAGCCTATGGTCCATTTTTATGTACTTGTAAAATTTCATTTAAAAATAATGAATCTATAACAATTTCAAGATATATAGATTTTGAAATGGGTAACTTTGTAAAAAAGCTAACAAGTCAGTGGAGCCAATAAATTACCCTGCGGGCAATTCATCGGCTCATTTCAAACGTTAGCACTGCACAGTAAAAAAGGAAAATACAATTAATAAACTAGAAACATTTAAAAAACTTGATATTGAAAATAACATTGAGATGATTAAATCAAGCAATACTACTGAATTGAAGAATTTATATCATGAGATCAAAAGAAATCAAATTTTTAATATTAACAATCCAAGTGAATTTAAAAGTAAAATTGATTTTTTACAAAAATTCAATATTAGATTAAAAGAAGTAGATACTTTTTTTGAGTTTAAAATGTATTTTGAGTATATTGAAAATATTTATTTGACAATGAATGAATTTTATGTAAAATTTAATGATTTTTATACTTCATTAGAAAAACAAGACAAAGTAGAACTTTTCGTAAACTATCTTTTTGCATATTTTAATCATCTTACACAAGAATTATTATTAATAATTGACAATTATAGGGAAAATGAAAATTTAAATAAACTTTTAGATACAACTTCTTCATACTCTATTCCTAATAAGGACAATAACTCTATTGATATAGACCAACAAATAGAATTTATAGCTGAATTTATGCAAACAAATATATCATTTTTTAAGTATAAATCTAAAATAGATGAAATTTTAATTAAACCATATTTTCATAATGATGAAAGTATAGAAAAAGAATTTATTAATTTTTTTCAAGATGATAATTTTAGTATATTAAATTCCTTTAGTATTTGGAAAAATGCTATTGAATGTATTGATTTAATTAATTTATTTGATTGGAATATATCAAAGTTACAAGATAGTAATAATACTGAGTATTTAATAAAGCCAAAAAAAGAACAAATGAATATTTTTATTAATAAAGAATTTGGCTATTTTCTCTATTTAAATTTAAAGCATATGAGAATGTCTATGCAGTATACTAAAGAAATTATACCTCTTGTAGAAAAAAAAGATATGATTGGAATTGTTCAGCTAGAATATGAGTACATAAAAAATATTTTTGAGAATGAATACTTTATAGAATCTAAAATTTTTAATCAAAAAATAAATAATTTTTGTCTTGAAGCATATATAAAATTTTATCTTATCTATAGAACATATTTTTTTTATTTTTATAATAATGAAAAAAATGAAACAGCATTTATTGTTAATTGGGAGTTTTTCCTAAAATTATTCATAGCTAGTTTTAAGGTATTTGAAAATATTGTTAATATGAAAAATGAAGAAGAAGTAAAAAGCTTTTTTGAAAAGTCTTTAGATTTTTACACAAATAATGGTGATGATTTTTTTAATTACCCATTTTTCAAATATGACTTTATGACATATGCTGTGCCAATAACCATAAAATATGCCAATACTCCTAGATTGTTTGTGGAACGGTTTGATGATATTATTTCAAAGTTTTCAGAAAAAGGAAAAACATTAGAAGAAAAACTTTTGCCAAGTGAAAAAACTTTAAGCTTTAGAAATATTGAAATGAGAAAAAATATTAAATTGAAAAATGGAAGTATAACAATAGGTGAAATAGATTTATTGTTATTTGATGGGCATAATTTAATTATTTCAGAATTAAAAAATCAAAAAATATATTATGGTTATAAACCAATGTATCAAAGAAAAAAAGACCTAAAAAAAGCTTCTATTCAACTAAATAGAATAGAAAATTACATTATAAAAAATAAAACAAAGTTATCAAAAAAATTAAATATCAATCTACATGCTGTCAAAAAAATCATACCAATAATTATTACACCTTTGGATGAGTTAAATAACCAAAAAATTGATAACTGCCTTGTAGTAAATTCATTACTTGTAAAATCATATTTTGAATATGACCATTTTGCAATAAGAGAATTTGGTATGGATACAAATAATGTTGTAAAAAGAATGTACTTCAATGAAAAGTATATAAACTTAGATGATTTTATTGCTTTTATTAGAAGTAATAAAAGTATAAAACTTTTGAAATTCTTTAAAGACAAAAAGATTGGTAACAGTGTAGTTTTCCAAAAAGGCAATATAAAGTTTTCAAGAACATTAATGAAAGTAAGATAATGCTAACAAAGCCTAGCAACGAACACTTAGAGGTGTCGTTGTAGTCAAACGTTCTACTACATAAAAAAGGATTGATTATGGCACTGGAAATTAAATTATCACACTCAAAAACTAATAAGATAAAAGTTACTCTAACTAATAAATATGCTTATTCTATAAAATTACTGAAATGGAATACTCCTTTTGATGCTATTGTATTAAATTGTTTTGATATAAAATTGCAAGATGAAGAGCCCTGTAAATATAAAGGACCTTATGCAAAACGTATTTTTAAAAAAACTAAAAGTACAATTGAAATTAAATCCAAGGAATCAATCACGCAAGAAATAAATCTAAGTGATTTCTATCACCTAAATGCCGAAGCCTTATATAGTGTGAGCTTAAAATATAATGATGTTTTAGTAATAAAAGGTGAAAAGAAATCAAAACTAGATGATTTTAAGCCAATAAAATTAAAATCAAATATCGTTAAAGCACATTTATATCCAACAAATAGAATCAATAAATATTTTAATAAGATTAACAATAATACTATTCCAAATAAAAAAAGAATTAAGACAATAGATGCTATACCTTCTTGTCCCCCAAATAATATTTGTTATCTGTCATATAATGATGGTGGTGAATGTTATCGAACAAAGTATTTAAGTTTTCCAAGAATTTATCCTAATAACAATTCACAAACATATATTTTAAAAAATGACTACCTTAATTTAAACAAAAAAGAAATATTAAAAAAAATTAAAATAAAAAATGATAGTTTATATAAAAAATGGTTTGGAGTATATAATAATACAAGATCGAGTCATGTAAAAAAAGTAATAAATGGCATTTTTTCAAATAGAATATGTAAAAACTTTGAAATGTTTATTACGAATACAAATTGTGAAGATGATACCATTGCTTGGTTTTGGCCATCTCCAGATATAAATGAATATTATCACCGATTAGGTGTTTGCTACAAGAACTATTTTAAATTAAAATCAAACGGATTTAATAGTAAACCAGGAACATTAGCACACGAGTTATCTCATGGATATGGAAAAACAAATAGTAATTTAAAAGAAATTTATGGGATTAAAAACTGTCAAAACTTAGCAAGAAAAACCCCTGAATACGCTATCAGAAATGCAGATAACTATCAATATTTTTTAGAGGAATATTTAAACTTTTAATATAAAATAAATGCAATTCATTTATTTGAGGAAAATAAGGTCACTTTACAGTTATTAAGACTTATATCGTATAAAGTTATTTAAAATATACAAGTGATATCATTACCTTCTTTTGCAATTTTCCTGTTAATTTACAACCATAGCCTCAGCACTAGGGTTTGCGTACTTCTCCAAGATCACTTCAAGTGGTACATGAGTTTCATTTTTTTTGTATGCAATCCCACTATTTTTTACTTCATCCATTGTAACAGTTATGAAAGCATCGAACTGAGCTTTTAACTCGTCTGTTAAACCAACTCCGACAGTGAGTATATCTTTTGGGACTATCCCTATGATGTTTACATCTGCCATTTTTTCTAGGAGTGAACATATCTCTAACATCTCTACGATCTCAACTTCGTGTGCAGTCTGTTTGTAGCTTCCAAGCCCTAGTAGTTCTTCAGATGGGAGATTATAAATCGAGCCTACACTGTCCTCGATCGTAAGTGTATCTAAGATGATAACTTTGTCATACTCTTGATAGTATGGCATTAGTCCAAAGCCAAGTACTCCGCCATCGACTAATGTCACATCATCTTCAAATGTGTAGTTTTGCTCTATGTATTTACTCGCATAAACACCAATACCCTCATCTTGGAATATAATAGTCCCTGCACCAATTATAGCTGTTCTCATAAAACCTCACACATATAATAACGCAAATAGAGTCTAAGCTCTATTTACGATTTTTCGTTTGCAAATTTGCTTCCACCAAAAGCGATCGCGATGTCGCCCTCTTGCCAGAAGATAGTTCTCCACACTTGGTAGTAGATGTGAAACATCGTCCAAGCGATGATAGCATACATTGAGTAATGGTGTGCAATTCTTACATCCATAAACGTTCCACCAGTTACACCCACAGTCCAATCAGTAGCAACATGTAAAAGTGTTGGCCACCATGTTCCTATAGAGCTTTGCCCACTCTCTAAACCGTGAACATAGAGTTGTAACCCTGTAAAAAGCATCCACAGTAACAGTAAGTGAAATACGAAAAAATACACCGCATTAAAACTATCTGCTTGTGAAGAGTCAAACTTTTTCACACGGTTAAATGTTATAAGGTTAAGCACAACTGCTATAAATACCAAGATATTCTTTGGTGTTGGCAGTAACTTTTTATACGCTTTTTCAAAACGTGAGAAAAAGTATAAATACGCAACAACAATGCTACTCACATCAAAGATGATAGCTACTATAAAGTGAGCTAGTCTGTTGTACGCCATTACATACTTATCTGCCGCAGGATCAGCGATGAAACTTTGATAATAAGGATGCCCTATATATAGTCCAGTAACTACTGCTACAACCATAGAGATAGCAACCACCCAGTGGTTGATCCTCATAGCAGCCGTCATTCTTTCAACTTTTTTACGACTCATAACTGACTCCTTTATACAGCGCAGCTTGTTCCGACTTTAAACTGTGCGAGTTCTTTGCCTTTTGTGTCAACTATATGCACAGCACACGCTATACATGGGTCAAAACTGTGTATAGTTCTTAGTATCTCTAGCGGTTGTTCTGGATCAGCTACTTTTGTACCTATAAGTGCAGCTTCATATGCACCCATACGGTTTTTATAATCCCTTGGAGCCGCATTCCAAGTTGATGGTACTACTGCTTGATAGTTCTCAATTTTTCCATCTTTTATAACTACCCAGTGACCTAAACCTCCACGAGGAGCTTCAGCCATTCCAAAACCTTTAGCATCTTTACTTACCGCATCAAAGTCAAACTCAGTCCAAGTACTGTGATCACCAGCTGCAACGTTGGCTGCTAGTTCATCTACCCATCCCATCATCACATCTGCCATCAAGTTTGTCTCGATAGCACGAGCAGCTGTACGACCAACAGTTGAGAAGATCACCGATGCAGGTGCAGCTTTTCCAAGACCTAGAGTATTTCCAAGTTCAGTTAAGAAATCAGTTGCGTATTTTGTGATGTTTGGATCTTTTGCAGCAAGACCAACAACTACACGTGCTAATGGTCCAACTTCTACTCTTGTATCATCATAAAGTGGTGACTTGATCCATGAGTATTTTTCATTTGGTTTGATGTACGCATTTCCATCCGCTTTTTTCTCCATACCTGTGTAGTGTGGATTTGTCACACCATCAAATGGATGTAAACCTTTATCGCCACCACCTGTATACCAAGAGTGAGAAACATCCTCTGTGATCTTCTCTTGCTCTAACGGATACAATGTACTTAGATCACCATTTAAAACCACCCCTTTAGGGAAAAGCAGAGCTGAAGTGTAAAAACCTGTATCGTCAAGTCTAAAATCACCATAACTCATGTAGTTTTTAAGACCTGCTCCAGTTCCATCTAACGCTTCATCTGCATACACGGTACCAGCCATCAAAACATCTGGCATATAAGCATTTTTCACAAAGTTTCTTGACTTGTTCAGTATAGATTTAAACTCAGCTATACGTGCAGGGTTTTGAATATCTTGTACACATGTCACACCACCAACTACAAGTGATTGAGGGTGTGGCATTTTTCCACCAAAGATTGCCATCATTTTTGCCATATCTCTTTGCATATCAAGCGCTTGAAGATAGTGTGCAACAGCTATAAGGTTTTGCTCAGGAGAGAGTTTATAGTGTTTATTGCCCCAGTATGCATTTGCAAAAATACCTAGACGACCTTGCGCTACAAACTTCCCTACACGCTCTTGTATAGCTCTAAGCTCCCCCTCACCTGCACCATGTGGAGTATTGCTCCATTTTAGTGCTTCTTTAGCAGCTTTTGCAGGATCAGCTTTGAGTGCTGATGTAATATCTACCCAGTCAAGTGCATGGAGATGATAAAAATGCACAACATGATCGTGTACATACAATGCACCTTGGATAAGGTTACGAACAATTCTTGCATTTTTAGGGATCTTCAAGTTAAACGCGTGTTCAACCGCTTCAATACTTCTTTGGTAATGAGTCCCTGTACATACACCACATATACGCATAGCAAGTAACCCTGCATCTCTTGGATCACGCCCTTTTAAGATGGCTTCTATACCACGAAACATTCCAGAACTTGAATAGGCATCTTTTACAACACCATCATCGCCAATGACCGCCTCTATTCTTAAGTGTCCCTCTATTCTTGTTATCGGATCAACTATAATATGCTTACTCATTACTCATCTCCCTCTCTTTTTCCAGCTATCGCACTTGCTGCTGCATGAATACCTATACCAATACCAGCTGCTGTAAGTAATCCTAAACCAAACTCATCAACTGTTTTCTCAACGCCACCTGTTGGAGCTTTGTAGTGAGTATCTGCCATTGGTCGCTCTTGTGCGTACTTATCCCAAAATTGTGGTTCAGAACACCCTATACAACCATGTCCAGCACCAATTGGCCAGTTTGTACCACTATTGTAGCGTACGATTGAACAGTTGTTAAATGTCATAGGACCTTTACAGCCCATTTTATATAGACAGAAATTGTTTTGTGCACCAATATCACCCCACTCCTCTACAAACTCACCCGCATCAAAATGCGCACGTCTTTCACAGTTGTCGTGGATTCTGTATCCAAATGCAAATTTTGGACGGTTTAGATGATCTAACTCTGGAACTTGACCTGTTAATACAAAATGTAAGATAGTTCCTGTAATGTTTGCAGGGTTTGCAGGACAAGCAGGGATGTTAATGATCGCTTTACCGCGGATAACATCTTGAACACCAACTGCACCTGTAGGGTTTGGAGAAGCTGCTGGAACACCACCAAATGTTGCACAAGTACCAACTGCAACAACTGCTGCACTATCTGCGGCCACTCGTTTTAAGTGTTCTTCAAAAGTTTCCCCTTTGGCACCAATCGTACACCATTCACGTCCAGCACCCATAGGGATAGCCCCCTCAACTACACAAAGGTACTTGCCCTTAAATGTCTTCATCGCCTCTTCTAAATGCTCTTCTGCTTGATGACCAGCAGCAGCCATAAGTGTTTCATTAAACTCTAAAGAGATAGTCTCAAGTACTAGCTCATCGATCGTAGGCGCATCACTTCTTAAAATTGCCTCTGAATTACCTGCACAATCTTGCAACTCTAACCATATAATAGGTACACGGTTCATAAGTTCTGCCGCCTGTGCAACAAGTGGTGTAAAACTAGATGGAAGCATCAACGCAGCACATGCAGCACTTGCCCACTTCATAAAGTCACGCCTAGAAACACCCTCAGCCTCTAAAACTGAAAGAACGGATGTGCGAGAAGCAACCTCGCTCTTTTCAAGCTCTTGTAAACGCTGTGTCATCATCTCCATTAAAGACTCATAATAAGCCTCTCCACGGTTCGTATTGACGCGTGAACTTTTAGCACTAAACATCTTTGCCAAAGATTCTCTTTGTTCTACCATAATACACCACCTTTGCAAAATTTAGACATCGTCTATAAAAATGAATACTCATTCAGTATTTCAATTGTATGGGAATGAAGCTTTAAAATTACTTAGAAACTTAAAAATGGATAAAAAAAATTTATATTCAAAAAATATGAATACTAATTCAGTTTTTACTAAGAAATAGACTAGTACAATTGACGATATATCACAAAATAAAGGCGTAATAATGAGCTTATCAAGAAGAGATGCCCTCAAAGTCATAGGATTATCACCCGTTGCAGCTACTATGCTACTGAGTGCAAAACCTACTGATATACAAGCGAGTGAAGATGTAAGTGGAAAAGTACTTATAGTTGGTGGAGGCTCGGGGGCTATCATGGCACTCTCTCGTGTACACCGTGCCATAAAAAATCCAAATATAACTATAATAGCACCAAATGAGATACACCTCTATCAACCAGGACAAGTATTTGTTGCGGCTGGTGAAATGACTTTTGATGATCTGATTTTACATAATAGTGCATATATCCCTGATGATGTAGAGTGGATAAAAGATGAAGTTGCATCCTTTAATCCAAAAAACAATAGTGTTACAACACGCGCTGGAAAAGAGGTTAAGTATGACTATATGATTGTAGCAACTGGAGTTATCAACCGTTTTGATAAAATAGAGGGTTTAAATGAAGAAGATATAGGGACAAATGGCATCTCTTGTGTATATCTAAGCGATATGGAAAAAGGAACTGCTCGTGGAGCAGTTGAGATGAAGAAATGGTTCGATGAGCTTAAAGAAAAAGCCAAAACAAAAAAACAAAAAGTTGTCTATACACAACCTGACAGCCCTATCAAGTGTGGTGGTGCTCCACAAAAAATGCTTTATTTGAGTGCTGATTATTTAAAAGAAGCAGGACTTAGTGCAGACTATCAGTTCTATACTGGTTTAAAAACACTCTTTCATCTACCAGAAGTAGCTACTGCGCTTGAAAAAGTACAAAAACAATACGATACAATCACCTCAAACTACTCCCACTTTTTACAATCTTTAGATGTAAAAGGGAAAAAAGCTACATTTATACATGCCTATGAAAAAGAGACATATGATGAAGATTTTGGAGAGACTATAAAAGAGAGTATTTCAGACGAAGTTGTTGTAGAGTATGACTTTTTACATGTAGTGCCACCGATGAGCCCACCTCTTGCACTAATGGACTCTGACCTTATAAATGGTATGGGGTGGTTAGATGTAGATAAGTATACATTGCAACATAACAAATATACTAATGTTTTTGGCATCGGCGATGTGTGTGGTATCCCTATGGGAAAAACAGGAGGAAGTGCAAGACACCATGGACCGATCCTAACAGATAACCTTATAGCTGTAATGAAAGGAAAAGATCCAAAAGAGAAGTTTGATGGCTATACAGTGTGTCCTTTAAAAACTGAGTACGGCAAAATACTGATGGCAGAGTTTAACTACGAAGGACCAAAACCAACGATCCCATTTATGGATATAGATGAACCTCGCTGGATGTGGTGGGCATTTGATCTGTATATGCTCAAGCCAATGTATAAATACTTAATGCTTCCTGGGTATTTTTAGTGAGTAGTGCAAACTGAACACACATCAAAACTTTTAAAACAAAGCTCGGCTAAGCTGGTGTCTTTTAAACCCAACATAGATTTTTGTGCTACACCTGGGTTTTGTTTTGTGCCATTGCCAAGATTCCATTGTGTGGGTGTTATCATTTCATAGTTTTGGATGAGTCCATCTTTTAACTCTACTTTATGTATGAGTGAACCACGCGCTGCTTCAACGGCACTTGCTCCACTTCCTGTGAGTTCTTCTATTGAGATTTTTGGTTCTATGTAAGAGGGTTCGTCCAATTGAATACAAGTTAATAGTTCTTTAGAGTGATGCAGTAGCTGTACGGCTTCACATACACGTGCTAAAACTCTGCTAAAGAGACTATCACCATAGCGTCTATGTGCATCTTTTATCAGTGCTTTTTTTCTAACCATTGCACGAGCTAGTGGACCTACTTCATAAAACTTCTCTTTAAAAGTTACATTTTTTGCAAAAGAGTTTTCTATACTCTGTTCTTGAACGTCATCTATACTTATATGATGATTTAACCTTGTTTTTAAAGACTTTCCGCGTTTAAAAAAACTATTCTCTCCAAATACAATAAAACGATCATAACTTTTTGCTAACTCTTCCCAGTTATTGTCTTTAATCTCATTTAATAAATTTGGCAACTCTCCAGCAGTTTCTAAAAGTCGTTCGATAGAATTACATGTTAAAAAAGCACTTGAATCTGCCAACACTATATTTTCTTCAAAAAAATTGATAACACTCTGTATATAATTTTGTACTTGTATAAGCTCTAAAGCAGTAGGTGAGCTAATAACTCCACCAACAATCGCGTATGAGTTGTGTGGATACTGCCCTGCAAAAGTTGCTATCGCTTTTGACATAATATTTGAAGCATAGGCTGCTTTTAAAACCTCTTGCTTTTTTCCAAATAATGGGTACAGTGTAAGATAAAACCATTTGACATGACTTTGGATCAGTTCAAAATTGAGAGTAAGCTCACGGATGATTTTTGCTTTTTGAGAGAGTTCAATATGCTCATAACAATCCTCTAGAGCTTGAACAGTTGCTATTAAGTGTGCATGATTACAAATACCACATACTCTAGGGTTTATAACAAGTGCATCAAGAGCTGGACGATTTTTCAAAATATTTTCAATACTTCTCGTTGAAAAAAATTCTATATCTACAAAATCAATCGTATCTTGATTAAAAGAAAAGTTGAGTTTAGCTTCCCCTTCTATCTTCTCAATAATTTTAATCATCTAAAATCCTTTTGTAAAACCGCTCAATTTTAAACGCTTTTGCCACCCCTGCTACACCTAAGTATGCACGTTTTGGTACACCAAGTGGTAAAAACTCTGGAATTCCCATATTTTTCTTCGTTGCAAAAAGATTCATTTTTGGGAAAGTTGGTTCACTACACCCTACACAAGGGTGCCCTTCACGTGTTTTAGAGTTTACTTCATTCCATAGAATTTTGTTACAACTGTTATGTGTGTATGGTGCTTGACATCCGTGATCGTAGTACATACATCCCTCTAAACTACCATATGTGTAATTATCTACTTTATACTCAAAATATTCGTTTCTTACACATCCATTATGGACTGTAAAACCATAGAACTCTTTTGGGCGTAAATACTGATCTAGATGTAGAGAAAATGAGTTTTTTATACTGTAAAGAGCCGTTGCCAATACCTCTGGCTGTATGGGACATCCAGGCAAAGAGATGGTTTTATGAAAAAAACTACTATAGTAGTTGATAGGCTCAGCTTTTTTAAAATGAAGCCCTGTTGCATTTTTTTGACTTTGAGCAAAAAGCCCTCCAAAGGTTGCACAAGTTCCTACTGTTACAACTTTTTGTGCAACTTTTGCATATTTATTTATAAGTGTTTTTATAGATGTATTGAAGCGTTCAAACTCTGTTGCGATTGCACCTTCAATAATTAAAATATCGCATGGTACATCTTCACAAACTAAATCTTTTAATGTGTATGATGATTCTAAAACTGGATGATAAGTAAATTCAAAATTTTCTAAAAATTGTTGTAGGTTTGGATAGTTCAAAAAGCTATGAGCATTACCATTACATGAGATAGCACTTAACCATACAACTGTGCTTTTACTCATTGTATTTTCCTTTATTTTGAAAGTGCTCGATAGATATTTTCAGTTATATCATCAACATACGCATCTAGCTCTTTTGGCAAGATATCTTCCCCTTTTAGAAAGACCATACCACCTAAGTATCCCATAAAAAGGCCAAAGGCACTAAAGAAATCCTGATCTCTTAGATCACCACACTTCACCCCCTCTTCAAAATAGATCATAATCTCTGTGACAAAGTCGTTTACACATACCATCCCCTCACAATCCTCTTTAAACACTTCACGAGTTGAAAGATAAATGCGAAGAAAATAGTCTATCATCTCTGGTTTTAAAATTGCAGTTTGAAAATAGATTTGTATAATTTTTTTTGTTTTTTCTTTTGTAGAGATATCTTCTTCATTTATAACACGAATTTTTTGTCCAAGATAGGCTGAAATATATCTGATGATCTCTTTTGCTAAAATATCTTTTGATTTAAAATAGTTGTACATATTACCAACACTCATCTTCAAAGCTGCTGCAATATCTGGGATCGTTGTAGTATAGAACCCTTTGTTAGCAAAGAGCTCTAATGCTTTTTGCATTATCTGCTCTTTTTTTTGTTGTTTCTTTGGAGTTAATTCGTTTTGTTGTTTCATAAGAGGAATTATAACACTAATTCACTTCATATTTTTCAACAGTGTTCACTTCTCCTAATTCATAAAATTTTCTAAGTTTTTTATCAAGTGGAGATATAAGTCTATAGATAACAGGAACAATAAAAAGTGTCAATACCATAGAACTTACTAATCCTCCAATAATTGATGTTGCCATAGGTGCGTTATTTTCACTACCAATACCATTTCCAAAGGCTAAAGGAAGCATCGCAAAAATCATGGCAAATGTTGTCATCAAAATTGGACGTAATCTTTTTTCACCCGCTTCAATAAGTGCTTGTTCAACCTCTTTTCCCTCTGAAAGTGCATGATTTGCAAAATCAACAAGCAATACTGCATTTTTTCCAACCATTCCCATCAGAAGCATAAAACCAATCATTACAAAAAGGGAAAATTGTAATCCACTCAGATAGAGTGCAAACATCACACCAATTATACTAAGAGGCAATGCAATCATTATAATAATAGGCTGAATTAACGACTCATATAAGATAGCTAAAATGATAAACATCAAAATAATTGAAAGCCCAACTGCTGCACCAAAAGCTTTACCAGTTTTTTTCATCTCTTCAGCAAACCCAGTAAATCTATAAGTAACACTTGGTGGCATCAATTCATCTATCTTTTCTTGCGTGTATTGCACTGCTCCACCTAGATCAAGCCCAAAAAGATCAGCATACACAGTTACTTGTCTTTGTCGATCAAAGTGGTTGATTGTTGCTTGAGACTCCCCTTTTTTGATATCTACTAAACCATCTAAGAAAACTAGTTCCCCATCTTTTGAACGAAGTTGAATCTTTTTCAACTCATCTATACTTTTTCGGTGAACATCATCAAATCGAAGTGTAATGTTGTATTGTTTTCCATTTTCTTCAAAATACGAAATCTCTAAATCACTTGAAAAAGCAATCGCTATGGCATTTGCAATTTGCGAAGCACTAATACCTAAACGACTTGCATTTTCACGTAGTATGGTCATCTCGTATTGTGGTTTTGGATCATCGAGATTTGTATCTATATCTTTAAAGCCCTCTTTTTTCGAGAGATATTCAACTAGGTTTTTCTTTGCAGTTTGTAAATCTTCAAACGAGTCTGATTTTAAAACTATTTGATATGGAACACTTACTCCTGCACCTTTGATATTTGGAATAGCAGCAGCAGTTATAAACATATCTTTTGAATATTTCACTAAGCCATCACGAAAATTTTGAATAATCTGTTCCTGATTCAGTGTTCTTTGCTCTTTTGGAACTAACTTTACATATATGAGTGCTTTATTTTTCTCTTTTGCTGTGTTGTATCCAACGCTCAGTGTTGTAAACTCTACATCTTTATTTTCTTTTACAAACTTCTCAACTTCCTGAGATTTTCGTATCATCTCCTCTAAAGAAATTCCAGCTCTTGCTTTGAGTTTAATCTCAAACTCACTTTTATCCTCTTTTGGAATAAAGTCCATCCCAATTTTTGGAAACAGTGAAAGTGAAAATACAAACGTAAGTACAACAACAATGATTGTAATAAATTTAAAACGTAATGCTATTTTTAAAAAAGTAACATAGATGTTATCGATGAATTTTAAAAGAGGTTCAGTCATATTGTAAAACCAACTCTCCCCTTTTTTTATAACACGTGCACTAAAACTCGGGATAAAACTCAGTGCAATAGTGTATGAAATAATAATCGCAAAACCAACAGTCATAGCAAAACTCTCAAAGAATTTTCCAACTATCCCACTCATATTTGCCACGGGGATAAATACCGCTAAAAGCATAGCTGAGATTGCCAAAATAGCAAATGCCATCTCTTTTGTTCCGTAAAATGCAGCTTCAAGCTTACCCATACCAGCTTCAAGCCTTTTAAAAATATTTTCAATGACTACAATAGCATCATCAATGATAATCCCAATAGAGAGTGTTAAACCAATAAGTGTCATTTTATTAAGATCAAACCCCATAAAGTTCATCAAAGCAAATGTACCAAAAATTGCAATTGGGATAGAAAGTGCAGAAACCAATGTAATGGTAAAGTTTCGCAAAAATACAAAGATAATAATAGTTGCTAAAATTGTCCCATAAATAAGGTCAAACTTTACATGTTCAAGTGAAGCATGAATAAATGGCGTAGTATCTTGCAATGTCTCAACCCCAAAACGCTCCCCTGCCATTTTTTGCAATGATGGAACAACACTTTTTACACGTTCTACTACATCGATAGTGTTCTCACCAGAGATTTTTTGCACCTCTATCATCACCCCTTGTGTACCATTGTATGTTGCAAAACTACTAGGATCAGACAAAGTATCTTCAACCTGTGCTACATCTTTTAAACGCACACCATCTTTTATTTTTATATTTCTTAGTTGCTCTATCGTTAAAGCATCTGCTTTTGTTTTTAAAATAAACTCATTTTTCTCAGTGATAAGTTTTCCACCACCAACTTTTACATTTTCTACAGATACTGCACGATTAAGTTCATCTATGGCAATTTTATATCTGTTGAGTGCTTTAATATCTGGATAAATTTTTATCTCTCTATCTTTATACCCAATGATATTGACACCACCAACTCCTATAAGTTTTTGTATAGATGGTTTTACCTTTTCATCTGCAAACACCATAAGTTCTTGAATATTATCTTGTTTTGCAGTTAAAAATAGATTGATAACAGAAGCCCCACCTATATCTAACTTACTTACAAGTGGTGTTTGGGCATCTTTTGGTAACAATACAGCTGAAACTTTATCACGTACATCATTTGTTGCTTCATCTATATCACGCTCTAGTAAAAACTGCACCATAATGATGCTAATCCCCTCACTACTTGTTGAACTCATAATGTCTATACCACCGATGCGACTCAAAGCTTCTTCAAGTTTATCTGTCACTTGAGATTCTATGGTACTAGGCTCTGCACCAGGATAGACAGTTTTAATCGTAACCATTGGAAAATCAATATTTGGATATAGGGCTGATGGCATCGATTTAAAACTCATATATCCAAAAATAACTAATGTAAATACATACATCAAAGTTGTTATTGGACGGTTGATTGCTATTTTATACATATAACTTTTCCTTTTTATTTTTCAAGCATAAACTCGCTTATTTGATTTCGATATTTCCCTCACCAAAAAGCCCAACTGTAAAGTTCTTTACCTCTACTTCTGCTTGTACTTTTCGTGTTTTTGTATCTGCATGTGGGTAGACTTTAGAAATTGTCCCTGTGTATGTTTTTTTATCACCATCTACACTATAGGTAAATGTTTGCCCAACTTTGACAACATTGTTATACTTTTGATCAAACTCTAGAACAAGTTTTCTTGCACTTTGACTTTGAATTTGAAATACAGTTTTAAGCATCATTCCATTGACTGCATCGCCAACTTCAATATTTTTTGCAAAAATGACACCATCAAAAGGTGCTTTTAAAATCGTTTTATCATATGTAGCTTGTTGATAAGCCAATTGATTTTTTGCACTCTCATATTTGTTTGCAAAACTATCAAATTTTCCTTCATCGATAAGTTTTTTCACTTTTACCTGACGTTCATAATCTTTTTTTGCATACTTATATGTTGTTTTTGCACCCTCTAATAAAGCACTTGTGTCATCATTTTTAAGTTGTGCAAGAACTGCATCTTGTTTTACAACATCTCCAATATCTACATTTACCTTATCAACTACTCCACTCACTATAAAAGCCAAAGATGCACTCTGTTTTGCTTCAACACTAAACGTAGCATATACCTCTTGTGCATATGTAAAACCAAAAACCAATAATAAACTCAAAAATACTCTCATTGTAACTCCCCTTTTATATCTTTTCCACTATAGTAATAATAAAATGCATACGCGACCTCTAAATCATTTACACTGCTTTCATAAAGTGCTTTTGCACTCGTTTTTTGCGTAAGAGCATCCAAATAAACAACATAATCTACAATTCCAGCATTGTATTTTTCCTCTATTGTTTCAAATGCACTTTGTGCTGCTATAAGTGCACTCTTTGCACTTTTTATTTTTGAGTGCATTGTAATTATTCTCGTATTTGCTAACTTCAGTTGCATCTTTTGCTCTTTTGTTTGGTAGTTCATTTGTGATTGCAATGCTAAAGCATTTTTTTCCACAGCTTCTTTTGTTTTTGCGATTGCTCCAAAATCAAAAAGACGCATACCAATATTTACCATTAATGTATTTTGATTATCTAATGGATCAGCCCCCATAGCAGTTGCTACGGGGTCTTTTCTATCGTATTTGTTAATATTGTACGTATCTTCTATAGTGATGTTTGGATAGTAAGCACTCTCTATAGAATCAGCACTCTCTTTTAAAGCTTTTTGTTGTGCTTGAAGTGATTTTATTGCATCCAAGTTTTCAAAAGATGCTTGAGTTTTTATAAACTCAGACTTTTCAAGCGTATCTATATCTTGACCAACTTGGAGTGCTAATGACATTTTTAATGTTTGAATTTGCAGTTTTAAAGATTCCATATCGTATATATTTGTATCATACGATGACTGTAATCTATCAACATCATCTTTTGTCACAACTTTTGCTTCATAAAAACTCTTCACGCGTTCTAATTGTGCTTGTAATGATTTTTGTGCCTCTTCTCTTGCTAAAAGTGTCGCTTGAAGTGTTTGAATATTATAAAAGTTTTGCACGATGTTTAAAGAGAGAGATTTTTTTAATGCCTCTTTATCAAACTTTGAAGCACTTAACTCAAAACTTGCCATATCTATATTTGACTCTCGTTTGCCTCCATCATAAACGTTGTAGCTTAGTTTTCCAAAAGCACTATAAATATCTCCTGATTGAAATGGTGTTGGTTTATCTTGACGTTTATAATAAGCACCAATATCTACAGTGGGAAAATAACCACTCTCATAGGATGAAAGCATTTGCTCTTTTGCTTGTTTTTGATACTCTTTTGCTTGAAGTAAATCATTTTTCTTCTCTGAAATATCAAGTAACTCTTTTAAACCCTGTGCCTGAAGTAAAAATGGCAATGTTAAAACTAGTAATCTTTTCATTTTTTTACCTCTATTAATTTGAAAATTGCATCTACATAATTGCAAAGTTCCTTTTCTAAATCTATAGCATCTTTTGTAAGCGAACTTTTGATAAAAAAACCATCACCTGAAATAAATAAGCCTTGTGATAAGTTCATTGCTTCTGGGATCAATTCACCCTTATCTATTCCTTCTTGTATAAGACTTTCAAACCACTCTAAATATTTATGAAAAAGATATGTTTCAAGTGCAATCATTTGTGGATTTCCATCTATTAAAGAGATAGAGATAAACTCTTTATACAATTTTCTCAATTCACTATCTTCTTGATTATAAAAAAAACGGGCAAATACTTTTATCTTTTCTCGTGCAGTGTTGACTTGTTGCATCTGTTTTATTTTTCGTTCATCATGAATTGAAATTAAAATATTGACTATCTCAAAAATAATATCCTCTTTATTTTGGAAATACTCATATACAGTCCCTTTACCAACACCCGCTGTTTTAGCAACATCTGAAATAGTAAGCTGCTTAAAACCTTTCTCTAAAAAAAGATCTTTACATGCAAGAGCAATATCTTTTCTTTTTTGCACTTTATCAACTATGATTGCCATTTTTAGTACCCTTATTTTAATTGACCGACCAACGGTCAATTAAAATTGTAGAGTTTTTTATCTTTATTTTTTCTAAAAATATAACTATTTATAAATTTATTGATTCCATTTAATTGTACGATGAAGATTGTTTGAAAGAATTAAAGTGATAGGCAGTGCATTAAATCCACTGCCAAAGACAAAAGAAATTAGTTTTTTTATTTCACCATTCTATACCAAAGCGATGGCATCAATCTCAACAAGTGCATTTTTAGGAAGTGTTTTTACAGCTACAGTTGATCGTGCTGGTTTGTGCGTTCCAAATGCTTCTGCGTATATCTCATTTACAGTTGCAAAATCATCCATATTTGCTAAAAATATCGTTGTTTTAATAACTTTATCCATACCACTTCCAGCTTCGCTTAAAACAGCCTCTAGATTTCTCAGTACTTGAACAGCTTGTACCACTACATCTTCACTTAAGAGCTCATCACTTCCATCTGGTTTTAATGCAATTTGTCCCGATGTATATACCATCCCATTTACCGATACTGCTTGTGAGTATGGTCCTATCGCTGAGGGTGCATTTTGTGTTTGTATAAATTCCATATATTTTCTCCTTATTTACTAACTTGAGGTCTTCATGACCGTAGCTACGGCTACGCTTCAAAAAAGATTTTACACAATTTCATCTTTTTTTCTTCCCTCTGAGTTTTATTATAGTTACTAGAGATGACCTTCATCATCAAGTGCACTATCCATAAAAGCATCAAAGCACTCAACACCTCTATGACCCAACGACTCAAATAAAATCTTTTCATTCCCATCAACAAAATAGTGTCTTGGCACGGGTGTTGTTTCAAAGATTTTTGGTACTTCATCTCTATCGCGTGAGAGATGCACTACTATAAAATCTTTATTGAGTTTATCTTGAATAGCTCTATCTTGTAGAGTTGTATTTTCAAACTTTCTACACCACCTACAATTATCTGATGTAAGAAGTACATAGAGCACTTTATCCTCTTTTTTTGCTTTTGCAAGTGCTGCTTTATACTCATGTGTCCAGCCTAATTCAACACCAAACAAAGAGAGACAAAGTGTTAATAATAACAATATTTTTTTCATTTTATTTATTCCAAATCTCTATTAAAGTTGTAAAAACTGCATATAAGTCTTCAACCTCTTTGACTGAAGTTCTCTCATTGACGGAATGAATTGTGTCATTTTTTACACCAAACTCTACAACTTCTACACCAAAAGCAGAAATAAAACGTGCATCACTTGTTCCACCAGCAGTCGAGTACTTTGGTTTTATCGATGTTACACTCTGTATAGCTTCATCAATCTTTTGCACTATTTTTGTATCTGTATCTGTTTTAAAAGGGTATGAGCCTTGTGTAAGTTCAAGTTCGTAATCCATTTCACTGAGATACTTTTCAACAAACATTCTAATCTCATTTTGTGTAGTATTTGTGTTATTGCGTACGTTAAACATCATTTTGAGTTCATTTGGTGTTACATTTGTCACTTGTATCCCTGCGCGGATATCTGTGATAACAAACTTAGATGGTGCAAAATGCTCATCTCCATTATCTAAATCAACTCCAGCCATCTCTCCCAAAACTTTTGCAATCTGGTGTACTGGGTTGATGGCTTTTTCTGGATATGCAGCATGTCCTTGTTTCCCTTTTATCGTAAGGTAACCATTGATTGAGCCACGACGCCCTACTTTTATAGCATCTCCAAAACTTTTTTCACAAGTTGGTTCTGCTACAACACAAAAATCTGGTAACATATCTTTATCTCTTAGATACTCTAAAACTTTTACAGTACCATTGATAGCATCACCCTCTTCATCTGAAGTAAGCAGTATCGAGAGAGTTCCACCAAAATTTTGTGCCCCGCGAACAGCTTGTACAAAAGCAGCAACACCACTTTTCATATCTTGTGTACCACGTCCATAGATGTAACCATCTTGCTCTACAGCTTCATATGGATTTGTTTCCCATCCTTGCCCTGCTGGAACAACATCCACATGTCCTGCAAAACAAAGGTGTTCACCCTCACCAAACTTTTTATAAATAAAAAGATTTTTTACATCCTCTACATCAACTCTGATTACAGTAAATCCGGGTAAATAATCCTCTATAAAGAGTAATAATCCTCCATCATCTGGAGTTTCACTTTTTGAATTAACAAGGTATTTAAAAAGTTCAATTATCTGCAAAATTAGTTTCCTGCATTTCCATATTTTAATGTTTTTAAAGCTGCTTCTTCATCATCTTGACGCATTAAAGATTCACCAACTAAGAAAGCATCAACACCAGCTTTGGATAAATCTTTAAGTTGCCCATGCTCATAAATCCCACTCTCAGCGACAATGATTTTTCCATTTGGAATAAGTGGAATTAGTTTATAAGAGAGTTCCATATCCATCTCAAAAGTTTGTAGATTTCTATGATTGATCCCGATTATATCGCTTCCTGCATAAATGGCTTTGACAAGGTCAGCTTTATCATGTACTTCAACCAATGCTTCCATCCCCAAATGTCTTGTATACGCTAAAAGATCTTTTAATTCACCTTTTGAAAGTGCCGCAGCGATAAGTAAAATGAAATCTGCTCCATAAACTAAAGCTTCTAAAATCTGATATTTTGATACTATAAAATCTTTTCTAAGTAGGGGGATGCCAACATATCTACGAATCCCAGCTAAATAATCTAAACTTCCTTGAAAAAAATGAGGTTCAGTAAGAACTGAGATTGCACTCGCCCCTCCACGCTCATAACTTTGAGCAATAGATAGTGGATCAAAATTTTCACGAATTACACCTTTTGAAGGGGATGCTTTTTTTACCTCTGAAATGATTCTATATGGGTCTTGTTCTGTAGCACTTAAATATGGAAAAACATCTCGTGGTTGTCTTGCATTAAACGCTAAAGAGCGTCCAAGCCAATCCATTGAGTATTCTGCTTCCCTTTTTGCTAAATCTTCTTTTGTTTTTTTGATAATATCATCTAAAATCATTTACTACTTTTTCCTCTTTGAATTTTTAAACATTTGTTAATTTGATCTATATGGCTTTGTACTTCTGGATCGTCACCACCCTCTAAAGTTTTTACTTTAAGCATCAATTTTTTGGCTGTTTTACATTGTCCAAGTTTATAATATCCCCATGCTAAAGAATCTAGATAATATCCAGAATCCGGTTTTACTTTGAGCACTTCTTTGATATATTTCATCCCTTTTTTTACATTTAGATTGTGATCAATCAAGATATAACCCAAGTAATTTTTGTACAAAGTATCACTATTTTCTGCCACAACTTTTTCTAGTTTCGTAACAACATCATTTAAAATCTTTTTATCTAATTTCTCTTTGTGTGCTTCATACTCATAAATAGCACTTTGCCCAAGATAGTCGATAACTCCCTCTTGTTTATAAAAAGTATCTGCTAAAACACTCGCTTTTTTAAAATCTTTTGCTGAGAGATACAGTTGTAAAAGTAATTCATCATCTTCATTGCTCTCTTCTAAAAAATTCATCAAATGCACATAATCTCTTCGGTAACCATAAATTTGAATGATTTTTTTTGCTATCTCACTCTCTTTTGCTTGAGCATATTTTCTTTTATATACACTAAGTAAACCATCAATATCATTTTCATTGCTATATATACCTATAAGTCGTTCACAAATAACTTTTGTACAACCATGAACACGTGTATATGTTTCAAGCTCTGCTATAGCATCTTTTTTTCTCGAAAGATTTACGTATAAAATAATTGAAATTTTATCTAAAATTTTTTCATTGTGATTTTTTGCATATACACTCTCAAGATATTGCAATGCTTCATCATATTGATGTTTTTTTATATATATATCTGCAGTTAAAACATAATCTTCAGGTTCTTTTGTCTCTTTTGCTAAAGCGATAGAGAGTGTTTTTGCCTCCTCTGTTTTTCCAGATTCTGCAAGTGAAGCGATTTTAAGTCGTGCTAATTTTCTATCTTGAAGTGGTTCTTGTGTATATCTATCTACTGTTGAGATAACTTGTTCAAAATCTTTAGCAAGGTAACTGTCTTGTAATGAGCGATAAAAGTATTCTTTTTTTTGTGATTTATCATAAAGCTGGGCAAAAAGTTCCGCAGCAGTTTTATAACTTTGAACCTGTTCTGCTCGAAGAGCGTACATGATATATGTATCTTCTGCTTCAAATACTTTTTTATTTGATGTAGATACTACCTCTTGTTTTGTTGAACAAGCTATAAAAAACATTGATAAAAATATAAATAGAAAACTTCTATACATCAACTATCCCTGGACACTCTTGTTTTAGCTCATCAATTCTTGTTTTAAAATAGTCCCAAAATGGGAATGTTCTACATTGTAATGGACGTGCTTCATAGATTTGACATCCATTTTTTTGGGCATCATAAAACACACACTCATATGAGTCGCCTACTTTTTTCTCTCTAATAGAAAACTTATACCCTTTTTTAAATAAATATTTTATCGCAAATTCATTAATATCCATATTTATTAACTCTGCAATAGCAAATATCTCATCTTTTGTAACATAAATATAGCCACTCTCACCTGTACAACACCGCCCAGCACATGTTTCACACGCATGAGGATTAAAAGCGTAAGAGAAGCCCTCTTGTTTCATTAAATCTGACATTTTATACTCTGTGTATTGGCTTTTTTATAGATCGCTTTTGATTCATCGCTTTGTTCATCTTCTACAAAGCTGATAAATGGTGCCCAAACTTTCATAAGTGAACTTGATCCATTTCTTGCATGAATCATCACAATTGAAGCTGCACGATCTACTTTTGGATGAACAAAACGAACATCTACTACTCTCATTTTCACTTTTGCCAACTCTGCACATACAAGTCCAAATTGTGTTGCATCATAACAAAAAATAAAGTGCGACTTCGGCTTTAAAAGTTGAGAGACTTTTTTAAAAAACTCTTCCATCGGCAAATTGACATCATATCGTGCTTGAAAAAGCATCTCATTAGAACTTTTTTGTGCACCTGATGGGTAAAAAGGTGGATTGGAAATAATAAAATTATATTTTTCATCTACTTTTAAATCATTTAAGTCTGAGTGATATATCTTATACTTAATCTTATTTTCATGTGCATTTTTTTTCGCATACTCTACAAAAACTTTTTGCTTCTCAACTGCTTCAAGCTCAATTTTTTCATTATCCCTTGCTACTAAAAGTCCAAGAATGCCACACCCAGCACCAACATCTAGGATTCTCCCTTTTGGATTAAAGTTATTTATAAAATCATAAAGGAAAAGTGAATCGCTATTATAACAATACCCTGATTCTGGTTGGTGTAAAATCATCACTCTCCCTAAGACACACTTGTGATATAATTTTATAATTATAACAAGGGCACCCTTAAAGGATTTAAATGATAATTATTCCAGCGCGTTTGGCCTCAACACGTTTCCCACAAAAAGTTATAGCAGATATCGACGGTTTACCTATGGTTGTTCGAACAGCAAAAAGAGTTGAACATCTCGATAAAGTAGTTGTTGCTGCTGATGATGAGAAGATTATAGAGATTTGTAAAGCACATGGTATAGAAGCGATGCTTACATCTACAACACACAAAAGTGGAACAGATAGAATTCATGAATGTGCAACCCTCTTAAACCTCGATGACGATGAGCTTATCATCAATGTTCAGGCTGATGAGCCTTTTATAGAACCAGATGTTGTCGCATCACTACAAAAAAAACTCCAAGAGCTTCAAAATTGCGGTGAAGAATTTATAATGGGAAGTTGTTATAATGCGATCAATGCCGAAGCTGCGGAGGACCCAAATCTTGTAAAAGTTGTCATCAATGCAAATGATAATGCGATTTATTTTTCACGTTCTAAAATTCCACACAACGCTGGTGGCGGAGCAAAATATTTTGGGCATATTGGTATTTATGGTTTTTCAAAAAAGAGTTTACAAGAGTTCTGTAATCTTGGAGATGCATCTATAGAAGATATAGAAAAACTAGAGCAACTTCGTGCAATTTATCATGAGAAAAAAATAGCTATGGTAAAAGTAACTTCAACAGGTTTTGGAATAGATACAAAAGAAGATCTTGAACGTGCTATAGAGATATTTTTATCGAAAAAGTAAAAAGTTATCCATCTCAAAAAAAGAGATGGATAAACAAGGAGGAGTGTTGTTAGATGTTGTCACGAATCCCTAAAGAATCTACTAAAGCTTGGTAACCATCTTTGTTCGTTCTTTTGAAATACTTCATAAGACGACGACGTTGACCAACTAGTTTTAGTAGTCCTAAACGTGATGCATGATCTTTTTTGAACACTTTTAAGTGCTCAGTTAACTCTGCAATTCTATGTGTTAAAAGTGCAATTTGAACTTCACTTGAACCAGTGTCGCCATCTTTGCGAGCATATTTTGCAATAATCTCTTGTTTTTTAGCCGAATCTAAAGCCATAGTAGCCTCCTGATAGGTATAATAATCTAACTCCAATGCGAGTTGCAGAAAAGTTGAAGTGGGATTATACCCAAACAATTCTTTAAGTTTATTTAGAAACAATTTCTAATATTTACTCGGATAATTAAGAGTTTTTAGCTATAATAATCTTCAAAAGAATGTTACAAAGAAAGTAAGTAAAGTAAATATGTTAATTACCAAAGCAAGTGAATATGCAATTCTTTCATTGATAGTTTTATCTTCAGCAAAAGAACCAATGGACAGTGAAACCCTTTCACGTGACTTATCAATCTCTAAAAGTTTTTTAGCAAAAATTCTTCAAGCACTTGCAAAAGCTGAAATATTAAAATCTTACAAGGGTGTTAATGGTGGTTTTTCTTTAAATAAAGATCCAAAAGATATCACAATGCTTGATGTACTCTCTTGTGTTGAGAGTAAAGCTCCAGCTGTATTTGAATGCTCACCTTCTGAAAAAAATTGCCCCTCAGATAAAGCAGGTATATGTTCTATTTGGCCTTTTTTAAATAGACTTCAAGTAAAAATAGATGATTTTTTACAAGATCTCACTTTAGCAGATGTATTGAAAGATTAAATGTTACGAGTAATCACAATTGGCTAAAAAGAAACTCACATTAAAACAGCAAGTTGGTACTAGTTTAAATTTTCTGCTAGGACAAAAAGACTTAAGTGTCATTGTCTTTGTTATGGCAATTATGACAATTATCATTGTCCCTTTGCCATCAGGAGTCTTAGACCTTTTTCTAACAGTATCTATGGCGATGGCTGTACTCATTTTATTAATCTCATTATATATTCCAAAACCAACAGATTTAACAACATTTCCAACACTTATTTTAATCCTTACCCTTTTTAGACTTGCTTTAAATATAGCAACTACAAGGATGATTTTAAGTCATGGATATGAAGGTCCAGAAGCAGTGAGTGACATCATTACTAGTTTTGGAAACTTTGTTGTTGGTGGAAACTATGTGATTGGGATCATCGTTTTTGCTATCTTGGTTATCATCAACTTTATGGTAGTTACGAAGGGTTCTACAAGGGTTGCAGAAGTTGCTGCTCGTTTCGTACTTGACTCTATGCCTGGTAAACAGATGGCAGTTGATGCTGATTTAAATGCTGGTCTTATTGATGATGCCGAGGCAAAAAAAAGACGTGCAGACATCTTACAAGATGCAAACTTTTATGGAGCAATGGATGGATCAAGTAAGTTTGTTAAAGGGGATGCTGTTGCCGGTATCATCATTACCCTTATCAATATCATTGGTGGTTTCTTAATCGGTGTATTTCAGTATGATATGAGTGTAAGTGATTCAGCTGCAACTTTTACCCTTTTAACAATTGGTGATGGTTTAGTTGGTCAGATTCCAGCGTTAATAGTTTCGACTGCAACAGGTATTATGATAACACGTTCTTCAAGTGATGGTGATAACTTTGCAGAGGGTACTATCAACCAAATGGCTGGAAATGCAAAAGTTCTTATGATTGTTGGCGGAATCATGATACTTTTTGCTCTTGTACCTGGTCTTCCAACAGCTTCTATGGGATTTATCGGTATATTATTTGCTCTTTTAGGCTGGTCAATCTATAAATATGAACGTGGAGAACTAAACATTCTTGATGTTGAAAACATCTTAGGTGGTAAATCTAAACAAGAGCGTGAAGATCAAGAAAAACTCAAACCAAAAAAATCTCAAGAGGATATTATAAGAGAAGAGGAAAGCGCACTTCAAGATATACTTAAAGTGGAAATGTTAGAACTTACACTTGGATATCAACTCATTAAACTTGCAGATAGTTCCCAAGGGGGTGATTTACTAGAACGTATCCGTTCTATGCGACGAAAAATTGCAAGTGACTATGGATTTTTAATGCCTCAAGTTCGTATTCGTGATAACCTACATCTACAACCAACTCAATACCAAGTGCTTTTAAAAGGGGTTGTTATTGGTGAGGGTGAAATTATGCCAGATCACTTTTTAGCAATGGATAGTGGTATGGCAACTGGTAAAATAGATGGCAAACTAACAAAAGAACCAGCTTTTGATCTCGACGCCTTATGGATACCACAAGATCAAAAAGAAAATGCTATTATGAATGGCTATACCGTTGTTGATCCTGCTACTGTAATCTCTACGCATATGAGTGAACTTATTAAACGCAATGCAGAAGAATTACTTACACGTCAAGAGGTGCAATCTCTTATTGATAAAATTAAAAATGATTATCCAGTTATTGTTGATGATGTGCTTAAAGTCGCTAATATTGGGCTTATTCAAAGAGTGCTTAAAGCACTTTTACATGAGAAAATTCCACTTAAAGATATGCTCAATATTTTAGAAACAATCGCAGATATTGCAGAATATACAAAAAATGTAGAGTTTATTTCAGAACAAGTACGTGCAAAACTCTCTCGTGTCATTACGCAGATGTATACTAGTGATGATGGGATCATTCGACTCTTAACTTTTGATACACAAACAGAACAGATGTTACTTCAAAAATCTCAAGAGCGAGATGGTGTACGCAATATAATGCTCAATGTTGGTGAGATCAATGCACTTATCCAAGCAGTAAGTACAAAAGCTGCTGAAGTGCTACAAAAAAATATCTCACCAGTTATTGTGATAGTTGATCCACAAATTCGTCGTGGTGTTGCTGAAATATTTGAAAAATTCTCACTCGATATAGTCACACTCTCTCACGCAGAGATAGATTCAAATGCTACTTTTGAAGTATTAGGTTCAATCACGATAGAACAAAACAATTAAATTAGAAGGAAATAGATGCAAAATAGGACTATCCACCATTTATCCCATATAGATTTAGATGGTTACAGTTGCCAACTTATTATGAGATATACCCCTTATACAAAATATAATTATAATGCTAACTATGGGGCTGAAGTTAAAGCAAAACTCGAAGAGATTTTAGAAAAAATACAAAAATCAAATGAGAGTACCATGATACTCATCTCTGATCTAAATCTAACTGCCGAAGAATCAAAATGGCTTGATAATGAGGTCAAAAAACTCAATGAAAATAAAAAAGATATCACACTGCAACTTCTTGACCATCATGGAAGTGGTGAAGAGTGTGCAAAAAAATATGGGTGGTACTTTTTAGACACTGCACGTTGTGCCACAAAAATTGTATACGATTTTACAAAAGAAAATTTTGACTTTGATGCACCAACTTGGATGGAAAAATTTGTAAATATCGTAAATGCAGTTGATCTTTGGAAACAAGATGAAAAAGACAACTTTGAGTATGGAAAAGTTTGTATGCGCCTCATTACAGAAACAAGAGAACTCAATCGTGTAATGTTTGCTAAAGAGGATACTGAGTATAAATTAGCCCTTCTACACGAAGCTGTAAAATATATCGATGAAGAAAATGCCCCTATTATTTTAGATGAAAAAATTCATCTACTTAAAAAAGATTTTTTTAAAGATCAGCATGATGATACTTTAGACAATCTTGCTACAGAGTTTATAGTAAACTTACTTGGAGAAAGTAAAACACAAAAGACCATCTACTATAAAGGTTATAAAGGGTATCTTTCGTATGGTGTTGGAAATACTTCTATTATAGGTAATGGATTTTTAGTTAAATTTCCAGAATATGACTTTATCATTGATATAAGCTTTAGAGGGACAATGAGTCTAAGAGCCAATAATAAGGTAAGTGTCGCCCAAATTGCTAAAGAATGGGTAGGTGGTGGTGGCCATCCAAATGCAGCTGGAGGAAGAATTCTAGGTTTTAAAGAACAATTTCGCTATGATAAGGTAAAAGAACAAATAGAATCAATTATTCATAAAAAAGAATCAATTGCGGGAGATCTAGAATATAAAAAAGGATAGGTAAATGTTAAATAAACTTCTCAATTATATTTCGCTGTTACTTGTGTTTTTATTTGTCGGTGGTTCCATAGGGTTTTACTATGAACTTGAAGATTTTTATGAAAAAGAAGCGTATAAACATATTAAAGAGCATGTTGTATTTTCTGGTGCTATGCAAAAGTTTTTCTATACTGAACAACAGCCAGAAATTTATCAATTAATGTATGATTACAACATTTCGCAAGATTTTTTTAACCCTAAAATTCTTTCTGCAACCTATATGATTGCACATATCAACAAAGATTTTCAAAAAACATTACAAGGTGAAATGAGTAGAGAAGAAAATACACAATTTCAATTTGTAGAGCATAACCTACATGTAGATAGTCAAGAAACCCATGCTATAACATTCAAATTTGCAAGTGATAATCCCTTAAATCAAGAAAATAAAGCAAACATTTATGAAGCTAATATTTTAAAAAACTTTAGAGATAAAAACATTCATTCAATCTCAGAAAAAATAGAAAAAGACTCGAAAGAGTATCTTGTTTACGCTATTCCATCGATGCCAAATAATGCCTTGTGTTTGCAATGTCATGGTGACCCTTCTAGTGCACCTAAAGACTTAGTAAATATGTATGGAACTTCTAGTGGTTTTCATGAAAAAGAGGGAGATATTCGGGCAGCTTTAGTGATCTACTCAGAAATCAACTCTTCAAATATGATGTTATTTTATATCTTGACTGAAAGCGTAATGATACTAGCTTTACTTTTTATATATGCTACTGTAAGATACTTTTTAGTACAACTCAATAGTAAAGATCAAGTTATTACAAAACAAGCTCGTTTTGCGGCTATGGGAGAGATGCTTGGTATGATAGCTCACCAATGGAGACAACCACTTACAGGAATGGGAATCACAACAAATAATCTTCTGCTAGATATTGAACTAGGCGAAGTTGATAATGAACGCTTAAAAAGTAACCTCGATGTAATAAATCAACAAATAGCTTATCTCTCTTCAACTATTGATGATTTTAGAAATTTCTCACAACCAAATAGAAAATTAGAGCAACTATCACTTAAAAAAATAGTTGATGAATCTCTTATCGTTATCAATAGTACGCTTGAAAAAAATAATGTAATCATTCATAATGATGTTGATCCTTCTATAGAGGTAACAACACTCAGAAATGATTTAATGCAAATATTTTTAAACCTTATCAAAAACTCTATGGAAGCTTACATTGAAAATAATATTGATGAAAGAACAATTGAGATTTCAGCAGAGATATTACCTAACAAGTCAGTAGCATTAAAGGTAAAAGATTATGCTGGTGGCGTTCCACAAGATATACGAGAAAAAATATTTGAACCATATTTTAGTACAAAAAATAAGAAAAACTCAACAGGACTTGGTTTGTATATGTCAAAAATGATAGCTAGTGATCATTTAAATACTGAGATAAAATTAGAGGTTCAAAATAACTCTAGTATATTTACACTTATAATTCCTAAAAACACAGGTGATTCTAATGATTGATATTAATGTTATCAAACTTAAAGAGTATGCTTCTGTTTGTAGTGTTTTATATGTTGAAGATGATGAACTTATTCGTGAACAAACTAAAGATTTTTTGAAACGATTCTTTCCAGATGTAGATACTGCTGTAGATGGACAAGATGGTCTTACAAAATACGATCAAAAAGATTACGACATCATCATTAGTGATATCAATATGCCAAATCTCAACGGTATAGAGATGATAGAAGCGATAAAAGAGATAAATTACGAACAACACATCGTTGTAACATCTGCTTATAATGATAGTGAACACCTACAAAAACTTATTAATCTCAATATTGATAAATTTGTTGAAAAACCATTTAATAACAAACAATTTTTATATGTTATATATAGAATCTCTCATGAAATATATAACAAAAAAATGAAAAACAATTTAGAAGGTCAGGTAGAAAATCTTTATAAAAATGCTCAAATTGTAATAGATGAAATTCCAATTGGACTTATCACCCTCAAAAATAATGCTATCTCGTTAGTCAATAAAGCATTTTTAGAGATAGGTGATTTTGATTCAGTTGAAACTTTAAAATTAGAGATGCCAGATATTGGTGTGCTTTTTGAAGATGCAAAAGGGTGTATTAATGCACAAACAAATGAAGACCTTATAAAACAGCTACTTCATTTTAAAGAGGCAGAAAAAAAAGTTCGTATTTTAAAAAATTCAAAAACATATGAATATAAGGTAACTATTACAAAACTCCATGAAGAAAATAGCTATATGCTTACATTTACAGATATAACAGCTATCCATAATGAACTTTTTAACGATCTACATACAAAACTTCCAAATAAAAAATTTCTGCTTGAACAACTCGATGTTTTACGCAAGAATCACTCAAAAATTTATGTCATTTTAGTAAAAGTAAAAAACTTCAAAAATATTGAGAAATGGTATGGCAAATCAGATGCAATTAAAGTTGAAATGGAGTTTGCTAAACTCGTAAAAGCTCTTGTTCAACCATTAGATTCTAATGCTTTTATAGGGTATTTTGGACAAAATAACATTGTAATTTTACCAAATCAACAAAACTCTGAACTAATTAAAAAAGTGTACGCTACCTTACAAAATAAAGTAGTTTCAACGGTTGAACTTTCAAAAAGGAATACAGCTTCAGAAGTTGACTTATCACTAAGGTTAGAGGAAAAAATGCTTCAAATAAATACAAATGAAACTTTAGTAAATATCGAAACACATCTTATTGATGAGTTTGATCTATTTTAAAGAGCTCTTTTTTTAATTATATAAAAAGTATCTCTCTACTCCATTAGCAAGTCCTAAAGCCATTTTCTCTTGGTATTTATCATTAACTAATCTTTTTGCTTCTGTTGGATTTGTTATAAAACCAACTTCTACAAGAACGGCTGGCATCTGTGCACCAACAAGTACCCAAAAAGGAGCTGGTCTAACCCCTGCATCTTTGACATTTTTATATGTTTTTCTTAGACTTGCAAGTGCTCCACGTTGAAGATCAATCGCCAATTTATTTGAAGCGACAATATTATGTGAATTAAGCGTTGAGAGAAAACTTTGTTTTCCATAAAAATCCATCTCACTCATATCGGCAGAGTTCTCTTGTGCTGCCACTTTTTTTGCACGGCTTGAACGTGATTTGTCAAGAAAATAGCACTCTAATCCATACGCTTGTTTTGCATGTTTTTTACTCACTGCATTCGCATGTATACTGATAAAAAGGTCAGCTTTTTTTCTATTTGCGTATTGTGTTCTATTTCTAAGTTTGATAAATGTATCTTCTGCTCTTGTCATATATACTTTATATCCACGAGACTTTAAAATAGCATTCAATTTTTTAGCAATTTGTAATACTACTATTTTTTCTCTATACTTTTTATAACCTACTGCCCCTGGGTCTTTTCCACCATGTCCTGCATCTATAACAATTATTTTATCTCTGTCCAAGCGTGTAGGTGTTTTTACCTCTTTTGTTGTTGCTATATATTTTGGTGTTTCGATAGCATCTTTTTTAGGTGTCATTTTAATGATTAATTGTTCATTAGATTTTTTAAATGAGATACCTACTTGAGAACTATCTTGTATAACTAAACGGAGTGTTGTTGGATCAAATTGTGCGAGTTTTATCTTATCTATATCTGCTTTTTTCAATGTTTGAGATTTTGTCAACATCGAAGCGTGGATATCAAAAACATATTTATAACTTTTTGTTTTTGGATCATAAAGTTTAAAGTAATTGATTTGATTATTTCGTAATTTTTTATCGAAATTTAAAACAAGTCTTTCATTTTTCCATCGAATTGATTTTAGTTTATGGGAAGAAGAGACTCTAATATCTTGAGAGCTTTCTTGTTTTGTTTTTTTTGTAGTAACAGGAGCTTTTTTAGTCTCTAACTTTTCAAGTTCATCAGAGTATTGTGAAATATCTATATGTAAAGATGTCCCACACTTTACTATCCCTTCAAGTGCACCAGCTTTTAATTTTTGATCTTCATTCATAAGTGCACGGAGATAAATATTTTTATAGTCATTATACGCACGAAATTGATCTGCTTTTGCAGATGATGCAGCATAGCCATCAGCTCGTTTTAAAAGCTCAAAATCGTCTGATGCATATAAAAAGGTAAAAACTAAAAGAAACGTTACAACAAAGCGAATCATCTAAATTTTATTCACCCTCTGTCAATTTGTCCATTAACTCTTTTACCGAGATTATTTCATCTAGTTTATATCCATTTGTTCCAGAAAAGAAAAGTCCTGTTTCTAAATTTCCTTCATATGCATCACTGAGTCTGTCTGCTATACAAAAGCCAACAACTTTCGCTTCCTCTCCACGATTACATGGAGCTACACAATTTGAGATACATTTTATATCTGGACCCTCTCTATTTTCTACCAAATGAGTTAAGTTTGACACCACACCACGCGCTGGATAACCTACAGGTGAACTCATTAATTTGATAGTATCCTCAGTTGAATCTAAAAGAACTTGTTTTAAATTTTCATGTGCATCACACTCATGAGTACCAATAAAACGTGTACCAATTTGCACACCTTTTGCACCTAAATCCATCATATCTTCAATATCTTTTTTATCCCAAATTCCACCAGCAGCGATCACAGGAATATCACCCCACTCTTTTGCTTCTTCAACAACTGGAGCTACTAAATTTTCAAGTTGATACTCTTCCATAAGACATTGCTCATAGGTAAAACCTTGATGTCCCCCAGATTTAGGCCCTTCTAAAACTACGGCATCAGGTAAACGGTTATAACGTTTTTCCCATCTACGACAAATTAGTTTTAATGCTTTTGCAGAAGACACAATTGGCACTAATGCTACATTAGGATAGCCTTCAGTAAATTCTGGCATATTTGTAGGCAGTCCAGCTCCTGTAATGATGATATCAATTCCAGCTTCACACGCATCTCGCACTACTCTACCATAGTCATTAATTGCATATAAAATATTTGCAGCAAGTGGCTTGTCACCACAGATTTTTCTCGCATTCTCTATGATTGCTTTTAAACCCTCTTTTGAATAAAAGTTTGCTTCGCTTAAAGGTCTATTAGCTACGAGTTTATTTACAAACTCTTTATTTTGGTAATACCCAGTTCCAACAGCAGAAACAACACCCAGTCCACCCTCTTTTGAAACGCTACCAGCTAACTTATCCCAACTGATCCCAACACCCATACCACCTTGAATGATAGGTTTTTCTATCGTGTATTTTCCAATTTGTAAAGATGCGAAACTCATTAATTAACCTTTAATTTTGCAAATTTTCTTTTTCCAACTTGTAGTAAATATTCTCCAGAACTAAGTTGTAAATTCATGTCAGTTACTTTTTGTTGGTCTATTTTAACACCACCTTGCTTAATATCACGTCTTGCCTGTGAAGTAGATGGTTCAAGTTTACAATCAACTAAAGCTTGAGCAATCCAAAGCTCATCTGCTTTGATCTCAAACTCTTCTATATCTGTTGGAATTTGACTTTGTGCATGCACTCTTTCAAACTCTTCTTTTGCACTTTGTGCAGCTATTTCATTATGAAATCTAGCAGTTATCTCGTAAGCTAACTCCTCTTTTACTTTTTTAGGATGCAATGAACCATCTTCCACACCCACTTTAAGTGCTGCAATCTCATCTAACGATTTTGTTGAGAGCAGTTCGTAGTATCTCCACATCAACTCATCTGAAATACTTAAAGTTTTTCCAAACATATCTTTTGGCTCATCACTTACGCCAATGTAGTTGCCTAAAGATTTAGACATCTTTTGAACACCATCAAGACCTTCTAAAATAGGCATCATAAGTACAGCTTGTTGTTTTTTCACTTCGTATGATTTTTGCAACTGACGTCCCATAAGCAAGTTAAATTTCTGATCCGTTCCACCAATTTCGATATCTGATTTGAGATATACACTATCATACCCTTGTAAAAGTGGGTACATAAACTCACTTACAGCAATTGGTGTATTTGAAGCGTATCTTTTTGAGAAATCATCACGCTCTAACATACGTGCAACTGTCAAGTTTGAAGCAAGTGCAATCATATCTGCAGCACTCATATTTCCAAGCCAATCATCATTATATACAATATCAGTTTTTTCTTCATCTAAAATTTTAAATGCCTGTGTCGTATAACTATCTATATTATGAATAATCTCTTGTTTTGTAAGTACTTTTCTCGTTACACTTTTTCCTGTTGGATCACCAATTGTAGCTGTAAAACTACCAATAAGAAACTGTACACGTGCACCATATTTTTGAAATGTTGCAAGTTTTTGTAAAAGTACAGTATGCCCTAAGTGCAAATCTGGTGCAGTTGGATCAAAACCAGCTTTTACAGTATATGTTTTTCCCTCTTCAAAATAAGCTTTTAAAAGTTTTTCAATCCTTTCACTATCAATAATTTCCGCAGTACCACGGTTTATTTCACGTAAAGCTTCTTCTATCATTTATTACTTTCTCTTTCTTTTATTAGTTTCTATAAGCATCATCACTTCTAACTAATTCTACGACTTTAATTTTGGACTCAATTTTAGCACGAAGTGTATTAATATCAGCTTCCTCGGATTGAAAAACGATATCACAATAATGGATATAGTCAAGATTGTCTTTTCCTAGCTCAATTGATGCTAAATCGATATTTTGTTTCGCCAAAAATGCCAAGAAATCAGCCAAAGCACCTTTCTCATTTGTAAGTGATGCTATAAGCTTGTATCTAAATATTTTCTCTTTTGCCCATTTTACAAAAACCATATTTTCATTTTGTTCTAGTTTTTTTGCAGCATTTTGACATAGTTTATGATGTACATGTGCTTTTGATTTTTCCAAAAATGCTATCACTTCATCCCCATATTTAGGATGGCAGCAATAATCAAAAACAACATCGCCTACACTTGCATTTGAATAGAGTTCCATACTACTAATTTCAAACTTTTTGAGTTTAAATCTATGACGATTGATAAAGTTTTTAAAACGATTATTTTGTGCGATATCACTGATATATTTATGCACTACATTTTTTAAATGCTCGATATCTGTCGGGATATGTGAAAGGTTTTCACAATTATGCACCCGCAACCATTCATCAACTCTTGCGTGATTTAGATTCATAATAGTTGCTATGATATTTATAGCTGCTTTTGAGTTTATATCACGGATTCTACTATTACAGTTTGTTTTTATGTTTGTTTGGGCTTTAGAGGTTTTAACTGCATCGATCCAAGAACATCTGGTCTCTATCTCATCACCTGTAATTACTCTAACGATATCTCCATTATTTAGCTCTGTTAAAAGTGAGGTTTTACTTTTATTGATAAGTCCTGCAACTGCACGATTTCCTATATCTGTATGCACAGCATAGGCAAAGTCTAATAATACAGCTCCTCGTGGCAATGTAAAAGCATCTCCTGTTGGAGAAAACACTGAAATATCCTCTGCATATAGGTCTGTTTTTATCAGCTCATAAAAGTCTTCTGCTGATTCATTTTGGTATTGAAGATTATCAAGCCAATCTAGCTTGATATTATTTCCACCTGATTTATACTTCCAATGTGCTGCTACTCCAAGTTCTGCAGTTCTGTGCATATCATATGTTCTAATCTGCACTTCAAAAATAGCAGTATTATAAAATACTGTTGTATGAATCGTTTGATATCCATTATCTTTTGCAACCGCGATATAATCTTTAAAACGAGATGCTAAAGGTCTAAAATTAAGATGTACCAAACCTAAAGCATCGTAACATTTAATTGGATCTTTTACTAATATCCGAATTGCTAAAAGATCAAGTACTTCATCAATACTCACACCTTTTCTTTGCATTTTTAGATAGATAGAATATTTATGTTTGATACGTGAAAGTATCTCAAAATCATCTTCACAAAAACCATTATGAATTAAGATATTTGAGATGTGTTGTTTAAAATCATTCAAACGCATCTCAATAGCATGATAGTTTGTGTCAAGATAATTATCTATAAAATGTCTCTCTTGAGGAAAGAGATATGAAAAACTCAAATCCTCTAACATATTTTTTAAAAAGCTAATACCCAAACGGTGTGCTATGGGTGAATAAACAACTAGTGTTTCTTCAGATATACGTTTTTGTTTATGGGGTGGTAGGGCATCTAATGTAAGCATATTGTGCAGTCTATCACACAGTTTTACAACAAGCACACGTACATCTTCGATACTTGCTAGTAGCATCTTTCTAAATGAAAGTGCAGAAACTATTAACTTTTCATTTGAAGATGAAGGGATAAGTTCACTATCACGAATCGAGTCAATTTTTGTAAGCCCTGAAACTAAATGAGCGACATCTTTTCCATACTCAGTTTCAACATCCTCTATAGTTATTTCAGTATCTTCTACAACATCGTGTAAAAGTGCTGCAATTGCCATCGCTTCATCATTTGTGATAGAAGATACAATAGCTGCAACTAAAATAGGATGGATAATATACGGCTCTCCACTCTTGCGTAACTGTGTTTTATGAGCCTCTGTTGCAAAAGCAAGAGCAAGTTTAAGTTTATCTGTTGGAATTATATGTGAGAAAAGATACGCGGTAGCCGAGTCAATATCGTGAAGATGTTTTACCTTCTCAATATCAACTGAACTTAATGACAAAATTAAACTTTTTAATGTTTAGAATCGTTAAAGCCTTCAATACTAATAAGGCCTTCAGCAATTTCCATAAGAGCTAAATCAGTTGATTTGATACTTGAACTATTTACACTTAATTTACTTGTAGCTCCATTATCTAACTCTTCTGATCTTTTTGCAACTGCAATAGCTAATTTATAACGATCCATACTTGGATTTTCATTTAAAACTTTCGCTGTTAATTCTTCAATTTTCATCTATTTTTTTCCTTATTATTTAACTATAGAGCAATTTTGCATATTGCCATCTTTTAAAATATCTAAAAGGTTCCCCTCTTTAAACATATCACACACGATAATTGGCAATTTATTATCTTTCGCAAGTGCTATCGAGGTATCATCCATCACTTTGATATGATCTTGTAATGCTTGATCGTAACCAATCTCATCAAGTTTTACTGCATCGCTATATTTTACTGGATCTTTATCATAAACTCCATCAACTTTTGTAGCTTTTACAATCACTTCTGCGCCAATCTCAACAGCTCTCAGTGTTGCGGCAGTATCAGTTGTGAAAAATGGGTTTCCAGTTCCAGCAGCAAAAATAACTACACGCCCTTTTTCAAGGTGTCTACACGCTCTACGATTGATATAAGGTTCAGCAATCTGCTCCATTTTAATCGCAGTTTGCATACGTACTTGTAATCCAGCATGTTCACACGCTTCTTGCATAGCTACGCCATTAATAACAGTAGCAAGCATACCCATATAATCACCACTAGTACGCTTAATAATACCATCTTGTGCAGCAGTCACACCACGAATAATGTTTCCGCCACCAATTACGATCCCTACTTCTATACCAACATCTACAAGAGACTTGATCTCTTGAGATATAAAATTAAGAATCTGGGTATCTATACCATGACCAGCTTCACCAGCAAGAGCTTCACCAGAAAACTTCACCAAAACACGTTTATAAGCCATGCAATACCTTCATATATAAAATCTGCGTATTATAGTTAAAACTCTCTTTAAAATTGCTTTGATAGTGCTTGTAAAATTGCTTTTTCTATCAAAATATCAGCATCTGTTCCATCAGTAGGATACTGGCTAACTCCCATAGAGACTTCACACTCTATATCTATCCCTTTTAACTGTTGTTCAAAACCATCTTTGAGTCTTTGTAAAATAAGTTGATATTTATCCCCTTCAAGATACTCATTAAATAAGATAATAAAAACATCTTCATCTACACAGGAGACCAAATCTTCATCACGAGTTAACCTAATAATGACATTACTCGCTTCATAGATAAATTTATGTGCTAACTCAATAGATTTTTCTTTAATTTTTCCGTAATTATTTATTTTAATTGCTAAAACAGTAAAAGATTGATTATGTCTTATTGTTCTACTGATTTGCTCATCAAAAATATATTTTATATTTTTTTTGTTTGGCAATTTAGTGATTGGATCAAAATACGTTTCTCTAAACAACTTCTCTTCATTCTCATTAGCGGCAGAGATTTTCGTTTGTAAACGTACGATATAATAAAACAAAACTACAATCAGACCAATACTTCCATATACCAAATAACCATTAATACTAAAATTTTCCATACTAACTAACTCTTTTTATAGTTTTTAACTATTGTAACATAATTTTTTTTAATTTGAAAATGGATTTAGATTTCTAGTTTAGAATTGGCTATAATACGCTAAAAAATCAAAGGGCACAAAGGTACGATATGTCAAAATTTTTAACTTTTTCATGTGATCTTGACAACTTTATAAAAGATTTAAAAGCACAACTAACAAACAATAATGAAAAAATTGAATCTCTTTTACACTTAAAGGATAAAACTTACAAAAACTTTCTAAAACCATTACAGATGATGGAGGAAGATTTAGATCATTTTTTTACACCACTTTCTCATCTTAATAGTGTAAATAACTCTGAAAAAACGCAAAAGGTTTATACACAAGCACTTCCAATTATCACAGAATATTCTACAAAAATCTCTCAAAATATTGAGATTTATAAAGCCTATAAAGAGATTGCGACAAATGAAAATACTCAATTAAATTATGAACAAAAAAGAGTACTAGAGCTAAATATCCAACATTTTGAACTCAGTGGTGCTCATCTTGATGAAAAAACAAAAGCACGTCTTCAAGAGATAAATATTCGCAAAAGTGAACTCTCAAACAATTTTTCTCAAAATGTTCTTGATGCAACCAATGCCTACTCATACATTATTGAAGATGAAGCAGATGTTGATGGTCTTCCTGCAAGTGATAAAGAAAGTGCAAAGTTTGAAGAAGATGGGAAAACAAAATACAAATTCACTTTGCAAATGCCCTCTTACATTGCTTATATGACATATGGAAAAAATAGAGAGATTAGACAAAAACTGTATGAAGCGTATGTCTCTCGTGCACCACAGAACGCGGCTATTATAGATGAACTACTAGCGCTTCGTCAAGAGATGAGTGAACTTTTAGGTTTTAAAAACTATGCCGAGTATTCACTCGCTACTAAAATGGCTCCCTCAACTGATAAAGTGATAGAATTTTTGGAATCTCTTTTAGATAACTCACAACATCAAGCTCATGAAGAGTTAAAACAACTACAAAAAAGTGCACCACACCAACTAGAGAGTTTTGATACAGCTTACTATAGTGAAATTCTCAAAAAAGCACAATACGAGATTGATGAAGAGCAGTACCGTCCCTATTTTGAGCAAAAAAGTGTTGTAAATGGAATGATGCAGTTTTTACAAAAACTTTTCTCAATCAAATTTGTACCTCATGAAGAGAAACTATGGCACGAAAAAGCTTATGCTTATCATATCTATGAAAATGATAAACTCAAAGCAAAAATCTATTTTGATTTAGAGGCAAGAGATTCTAAACGCGGTGGTGCTTGGATGAATAATTTTGGTGCACATTGCCAAGATGAAAATGGTGAAGAACATCTAGCCTCTGCATTTATAGTCTGTAACTTCCCACCTTCAAGTGATACAAATCCATCACTCTTACGCCATGATGATGTAGTGACACTTTTTCATGAGATGGGACATGGTATCCACCATCTACTCTCAAATGTCAATGAAAATGAGGTAAGTGGTGTTAATGGTGTAGAGTGGGATGCAGTTGAATTTCCTTCACAATTTTTAGAAAACTTTGCCTATGAACCACATGTACTTAAAATGTTTGCAAAACACCATGAAACAGGTGAAGTACTCAGTGATGCGATGATTGATAAATTAGTTCGTGCTAAAAACTTTCTTTCTGCTATAGGGATGTTACGCCAACTAGAGTTCTCACTCTTTGATTTTGAACTCCATACAAAACTTTTCCAAAGAGAAGAGGTACAAAACCTTCTCGATTCTATCAGAAAAAAAACAGCACTTATAAAAGCACCCACATACAATAAATTTCAAAATGGATTTAGTCATATTTTTGCTGGTGGGTATGCAGCAGGATATTATAGTTATAAATGGGCAGAAGTACTCAGTGCCGACGCTTTTTATGCAGTCGTTGATGAAGGTGTTTTTGACTCAAAAACTGCTTTAAAATATCGTGATATTATTTTACATGGTGGTGGAGCAAAATCGATGCAAGAACTTTTTAAAGAACTGATGGGTAGAGATGCAGATACTACACAACTACTTCGCCTAAATGGTATAAATGTGTGAAATTTTTCGTACTCTTTTTACTTTTTTGTATAACTCTTTTTGGAGGTGAAACTTTGAAGATATCTACATACAATGTTGAAAATCTCTTTGATCTTAAAAAAAACGGTTATGAGTATAAAGAGTATATCCCCTATACAAACTCTGGCTGGAATGATAAAGCTTATAAAGCAAAACTAAAAAATCTCTCTCGTGTCATTAAAGATATAGATGCAGATATTATAGCCCTCCAAGAAATTGAATCCTTACAAGCACTAAAAGATTTACAATTTCAACTTAAACGTGATGGTTTGTATTATCAATATATCAAAATTGCAGATGCCAAAGATACTGTTATCAAAGTAGCCTTACTCTCAAAAATCCCTTTTGTTTATGCAAAAGATTTAGTTGTAGGGTATTCTTATGCTTTTAGAGATATTTTAGAAGTTAAATTCAAAATCAACAATGAAAATTTATATCTCTTTGTTAATCATTGGAAATCAAAAGCAGGTCCTGAGAGTATGCGTATAGCGTATGCAAAAGCACTTAAAAAAAGAGTTCAAGAGCTAGGGAAAAATAAAAATATCATTGCCTTGGGAGATTTTAATTCCCACTATGAAGAGTATAAAACATTTAAACGAAAAAGAAAACTCAATGATACAGATGGCATCACTGGTATCAACCATATCCTAGGTACTATAAACTACCAACAAAATGCTTCAAATACCACTCATACAAAAGAAAATGAATTTTATAATCTCTGGTACGATACACAAGAGGAAAAACGTTACAGTTATATCTACAGAGGAAAAAAAGAAGCACTTGATAATATCCTTATCTCAGCCTCTTTACTTGATGAAAAAGGGCTTGATTATAAACAAAACTCTATAACTTCATTTGTAAAACCTTATCTTTACAAAGGAAAATATATCTACAGATGGCAGATGAGTAAAGGTAAAATTCGCAAACACAAAGCTAAAGGGTATTCAGATCATTTAGCTGTAGTAGCTGAATTTACGACAAACACCAATTAATTGGCGTTTTGTTATTCGCTATCAGGTAAGCATTTGTTTTAGAAAAAGGTTTTGAACCAAAAAATCCTCTGTATGATGAGAGTGGTGATGGGTGAGGTGCTTTTAAAATCAAGTGTTTTCTTGAGTCAATCAACTTCTCTTTCATTTGAGCTGGTCGTCCCCACAATATAAAAACAACATGCTCTTTATTTTCACTTATAGCTTGAATAGTTGCATCTGTAAATTGCTCCCAACCAAGCCCTTGATGTGAAGCTGCATTTGCAGCACGAACACTTAACACTGCATTGAGTAAAAACACCCCCTGTTTTGCCCAAAAAGTAAGCTCACTAGTTTTTGGATATGTACACCCAATATCATCACTGAGCTCTTTAAAAATGTTCACGAGTGAGGGTGGATGCTGTACACCATTAAGTACTGAAAAAGCTAATCCATGCGCTTGGTTTGGTCCATGATAAGGGTCTTGTCCTAAAATCACTACTTTTACATTTTCAAAATCAGTAGTATTGTATGCGTTAAAGATATTTTCCTCTTGCGGGTAAATTGTGTAGTGTTGTTTCTCTTGGATAAGTGTTTTTTTTAACTCTTTGAGATAAGGTTTTGTAAGTTCATCGCTCAAAACCTCTCTCCAAGATTCATTTGTTATCTTTGCATCAAAACCCATTGTTTAAAGTCTTTGTGGCATCTCATCTTTAAAAGCTACTTCTTCAGCCTTTTTAAGTAATTCCAATGCCCCATTATTTATCATGAGTTCTGCCATCTCCAAGCCCATTTTTTCACTCTGCAATATTTTTTTTGTCATCTTCTCTTGCATAATATTTGTACCGTCACTAAAACCGATCATTGTACGGAATACTACATTATCTCCATCGATCACGGCATTACAAGCAACAGGAGCTGAACATCCAGCTCCAATTTTAGAGATAAAATCCCTTTCAATCTGTGTACAAGTGAAAGTGTTCACGTCTTTTAAAAATTCAGCAATTTCACGTACTTTTTCATTTCCACTTACAATCTCAATTCCTAAAGCAGCTTGTCCCATTGGCGGGATCATCATATCAAGAGATAGTTTTTCAACATGTGGGATATCTTTTAAAAGATCAAGTCTATTTAAACCTATAAAAGCCAAAATAATAGCATCGTATTGACCCTCTGCTAGTTTTCTAAGGCGAGTATTTACATTTCCTCTTAAATCTTTTACTTTTAAATCTGGTCTTTTAGCGAGTAGTTGCATACGACGACGCAAACTCGTAGTCCCAACAACAGCACCAAGAGGGAGTTCATCTAAAGAGCTATATCTATGAGATAAAAAAACATCACTTTGATCCTGACGTTCAGTTACAGCAGTGAGTTCAAGCCCCTCTGGGATGTAAGTCGGAACATCTTTTAAACTGTGAACTGCCATATGTGCATTACCCGCTAACATTTGATCTTCAAGCTCTTTTGTAAAGTGTCCTTTCCCACCGATAAGTGCAAGTGGTTTATCAAGTACTTTATCGCCATTACTTACGATCTTATTTAACTCTACTTCAATCTCTGGGTATGCTATTTCTACTCTTTCTTTGATATGATATGCTTGCCAAAGAGCTAGATCAGAGACTCTTGTTGCTATAACTAATTTTTCCATTATTTAACCGTTTTATATCCTAACTTTTTCTCATCTAATTTTCCATCAAGATATACAGTTGGTGTACCAGCGACCATTAACTCATTTGCCGCATCAAAATCATGATTTACTTCTCTTAAAACTTTTATATCGTTGATATCTTTCTCTATGAGTTTTGTTCCAATAGCTTGATTAAATGCTGCAAGTATTTTTTTAACGTCTTTTTCTCTTGGATTTACTTTAATATCATACATTTTTAGCATTACATCTTTTACACCTTGAAGTTGTGCAGCTGCTGCCATTTTTACAATCTCTACTGAAGCAGGATGGATTCTCTCTAGTGGCATATGATAATAATACACAGCATATTTTGCAGGATCTTTTTTCATATCTTTAAGTGCACCAGGGACATAACCTTTACAAAATGGACATAATGGATCAGAAAAAATCACAACTTTATGTCTTGATTTTTCATTTCCATAAATTAGATTTTCTTTTGCATAAAATTTATTTTGAAACTTTGGTTTTACAGCATCTACCAAACTTCGACCACTATCCATATTCATCAGTTCTTTCGTGATGATCTTTCCATCTGAAAACCAGATCATTCTTTGTTGAACCTGTTTTTTTGGATTATTTTTTAAGTATGCTTGAACTTCTACTATATAACCTTTCCAACCCTTTAGATCTTTTAAATCTACACTCTCTTTTATTTTTACACTTACTGACTCTATTTTATCATTTTCTTCAAATTTGTCTGTTAAAAATTCTTCTATATTCTCATTTACTGTAGCAGCACTAAGTACACTACTTAACAGAAGTGTCGCGCTCAATAATCTCAACATCGATAACATTATCATCCTTTTTTAAGTTTTCTTCATTTTGAAACACTGAAGTGTTACATTGATTGGATTTTACATTATAACGGTTAACAATCATACTCGTTATTGCACTAAATTGTAATAATACTCCTAAAATATCTGTTAAAAAACCTGGGATTATAAGAAAAATTGCCCCAAAAAGAGTAAAAAGGTTCAATCTTTGAAACTCTTGAAGATCTATACAGTTATAAGAAACTGCTTTCATATTTTGCACAAGTGTTTCTCTAAAATTCATAAGGATAACTATCCCTAAAAATGCACTTACGAGTATCTCTAAAAATGTTGCAAGTCCACCAATAGCAGAAGATATATTTACAGAAACAATAACTTCTAAAAAGAGATAAACTAAAAAATAGATCATTAGATTAGTTCCATGATCTTTTGATAAATTTCATCCGCTTTTACCTCAGTTTTTGCAGTTGTCGCTCTGTCATATATTTGCACATTGCCATTTTCAAGCTCTTTACCGATAATAACTGTGTAAGGGAATCCTATAAGTTCAGCATCTTTCATCTTAAAACCAAATCTATCTTTACGATCGTCTAAAATTACCTCTACTTTTTTCTCTTGAAGTTTTGCATATAACTCTTCACCTAGGGCTACTTGTGCATCATCTTTAATATTTGAGATCATAATATTTACCATATACGGTGCTGTCTCTTTTGTCCAGATACATCCATTTTCATCGTGATGTTGCTCAACTACGGCTGCAACTAAACGTGAAACTCCCATTCCATATGTCCCCATGATAAATGGCTGAGCTTTTCCATTTTCATCTAAAAATTCTGCTTTTAATGGTGCTGAGTAAGTAGTTCCAAGTTTAAAGATATGCCCAACTTCGATCCCTTTAGTAAAAGAGAGTTCACCATCACAATATGGGCAAGTATCCCCCTCATTTACCTCTGCGATCTCTGCAAAATAAGCTACTTCTGATATTACACCAAGATCAACACCAACAAAATGGTAATCTTTTTCATTTGCACCACAGATCATATTTGTAGCACCCTTTAGATCAACATCGATCACATGTTTTGCTTTATCTTGATCGAGTGGTCCTATAAAGCCTGGTACAAGACCTATCTCTTGTAACTCCTCTTCCGTAACATCTACGATGTCAAGAGCATCCGTAGCATTAACAGCTTTAACCTCTTGCAGGTTGTCGCATCCACGTACAAAGAAAAGTACGATCTCAGAGCCCTCTTCATAAATAACACGTTTTGCCACACACTTGATCGTATAGTATGGATCAACTTTAAAAAACTCTGCTAAATCTTCGATCGTTTTTGTATCCAGTGTTAAAAATTTATTGAACTGAGCTTCGGGAGCCTCAGGGATATGTGAATGTTTACTTCTTTTTGCAGCTTCAATGTTCGCACCGTATTCACATTTTGAACACACCGCGATCGTATCTTCTCCACTATCCGCTAAAACCATCAACTCTTTTGATCCACTTCCACCAATTGCACCACTATCAGCTTCAACCACTCTAAAGTCAAGCCCTAAACGAGTAAGAATCTTTTTGTATGCCGCTTCAACAGCATCAAACTCACGATCAAGATCTTCATAAGAGTTATGGAAACTGTATCCATCTTTCATAATAAATTCACGACCACGCATAAGTCCAAATCTTGGTCTCGCTTCATCACGGAACTTTGTTTTTATCTGATAAAGATTGATTGGAAGATTTTTATATGATGTCACACGGTTACGTACTAAATCAACCATCATCTCTTCGTGTGTTGGACCTAAAACAAAAAGGTTCTCTTTACGATCACGAAAACGTAAAAGTTCTTTTCCGAACTTCTCAATACGTCCACTCTGGGCCCAAAGATCAGCTGGAGTTACAAAGCTAAGTTCAACCTCTTGGGCTGAAATTGCCTCCATCTCTTCATTAATCACATTCTCAATTTTTTTAATCACTTTTTTAGCAAGAGGCATATAGTTATATAAACCTGCTGCAACTTGAGAGATAAAACCTGCACGAGATAAAAATATATGGCTAGGAAGTGTCGCCTCGTTTGGCACTTCTTTAGATGTTGGTATAAACGCTTGAGATCTTTTCAAAGATTAGTCCTTTTTCATTAGATGTTTATATTTATCTGGAATATTGTCATTTTTACTATTTAACATATACTGCATAGCACCTGTCATAGAATCACTTTTTGCTTCAGTTGAAACCTCACGCATACTTTTTGTCATATCGTGTAAAAATCTTTTAATAGCTTGATTTGCCATCTTTTTAGCTTCAACTTCACACTCTTTTGGAATAAACCCTTTTTTAAGTGCTCTAGCCATCTCTTCTTCAACAGCACTTTGTGCTTTAAGATAGATCTCTTTGATCATTGGCTCTACATTTAAAGTATCTAACCACTCATAAAATGCAACAACATTTCGCCCTACTATTCCATGAGCTTTACGGACATCTTGTTCTCTTTGGGCACGATTTGTAGTTACCATATTTTTTATGTCATCAATTGTAAAAATATGTACATTATTTTTACAACAAACTTCAATATCACGAGGAATAGCCAAGTCAAACCAAAAACGCTCATGCTCTACATCTGCGATCATAGCATTTGTAATGATTGGTTCTGATGCACTTGTAGCGGTAAAGATGATATCAAACTCATTGACTGCTTTGTTCAGATCGTTAAACTCATATACTTGTGTACCACATAAGCCTGCTAAATATTCTGCTTTATTTTTACTTCTATTTGTAATATATGTTTCTACACCATACGAAACAAGGTGTTTTGCACATATCTCACTCATCTCACCAACACCAACTACAAGTGCTTTTTTTGATGTAAGATCACTAACTTGCTCTTTTACTTGTGCAATGGCTACCGATGCAACCGAAACAGGTTTTGAAGAGATCTCTGTAAAGTTTCTAACCTGTGCAGCAGTTTTAAAAGCATGATCAACTGCCCTTGTCATTTTTTGAGCACTGAACCCTTTTGTACGAGCAAATTTAAAAGCATCTTTTAACTGTCCAGCTATTTGAGTTTCACCTACAACCATAGAGTCGATTGAAGCTGCTACTGCAAAAAGATGATGAATTGCACTAGAATCATCTACGATCTCTGCTGTTTGCCTTATAAACTCTTTCGTAAGCCCTGATTTTGAAGTTAAAAGATACAGCATATGTTCTAACGCACTATCTATATCGCTACAACATCCATACAACTCAACTCTATTACATGTTGCTAGTATCATCGCCTCACTAATTACATCGCACTTTAAAAGATTTTGTAAACAAGTCTCTTTTTGTTCATCTGTATATGTAAATTTCTCGCGTAATCCAACATCACTATTTTTATGTGAAAGGCTAACTATTAGGTAATGCATAATTAATAACTTCTCTTTATCATAGTTTCTAAAATTGCTACAAGTTCAACATCATCTTTCATCGCGATTTGTGCTTCATTTGAAAGCTTTTGTGCAAGTTCAAAAGACTTTTCTATTGTTTTATAGTGGGTCATCTTCTCCTTGATCCATGTAGTGTTTTCTTCTGAAAGCTCTTTTGTATGAAGTGACACAAGACGATGTTTATCTTGCTCATCTAAAGCGTGATATAGATAGATATATGGGAGTGTACATTTTCCCTCTACAAAGTCATTCATGGCAGGTTTTCCAAGTGTAGCTGCATCAGATGTTATATCTAAAATATCATCTATAATTTGAAAAGAAAGTCCAAGATTTTTTCCATACAGTGCATGGGTAGCTGCATTTTTTCCAGCTAAGATTGCACTTGCTTTTGCAGCAGCTTCGATCAGCGTTGCAGTTTTTAGATAAAGCATATTAAGATAGATATTTTCATCAGAGTTAAACGACTCTGCCATTTTCACATCCATCATCTCACCCTTAGAGAGTGCTGTTACAGATGCAGCAATAGTTTGTGCAACCAATTTATCAAAAACTACAAGTTCTGTAAATGCTTTTGAGTAAAGAATATCTCCAAGCATTACAGCAGTTTTACTTCCATCTGTTGCATTTACAGATGCTACTCCACGTCTTGTCATCGCTTCATCAATCACATCATCGTGCAAAAGTGATGCCGCATGGATAAGCTCAACTATCGCTGCAAGTAGTGGAGCATCTTCATGATCTTTTGCAATTTTTAAGACCAATTTTGCACGAAGACGTTTCCCACCACTAAGTGTGTTAAATAAACGACTCACCTCATCATAATCTATCTCTTGAATCAGTCTTGCTATTTGTTCTTCTACTCTATGCATTTATTCTCGTTTTTATCTTTTTTTTAATTCTTCTAAAGTCACTTGAACTTTGTTACTAAAATTATAAAGTTCAAATTTCGCTTCATTTTTCTTAGAATCAAACTCTTTAAATTTAACTAGTATGTACGGTACGTTAAAATTACTTGCACCTCGTGGTTTTACATCAAATCGAAAGCTTTGGTTTTTATAATTGAGTTGTAAAACATTCTGTGCAACCTGCTTATCATACGATCGCAAGATCACCAAGCCATCATTTACGTAAAGTGTCCATCTAAATGTAAAGAGTTTTTCTTTGTTTTCATATTTTACAAGAATTTTCTTTTGCTCATCCTTTTTTAAAGAAATTTTTCGAACTTCCTTATATTCATCAGCAAAAGAGACACTAAAAAGTAAGATTAGTGTGATAAAGATTTGTAAAATACCTCTCAAAGTTCTATTCGCTTTTAGAAACGATTGAACCTGTTAACTCAATGAAAAGTGACTTTGCTTTTGATTCACACTCCATAGAATTTTCAAATTGAAATTGTCTTATTGCAGCATCAATATCACTATCAACAAATTTCTCTAACATCAACTCCATCGCTGCTACTTTTTCAATAAACGTTTCTAGCTCAAATTGCACTACATCATTGTTTGCAGTAAAAACTACATCCATAAATTTAGATTTTGGAGTCCCACCAAAGATGTTGTTTTCATCTTCAAATAAAGCTTCATACTTCATTATATCTCATCCTTATTTTTCATAATCTGTGTACCAACACCCTCTGAAGTAAAGAGTTCAAGCAGCATAGAATGCTCTAATCTTCCATCAATAATATGTGCTTTATGTACACCACCGTCTACTGCTTCTAAACAAGCATCAACTTTTGGAACCATACCACCATGTATCGTACCATCAGCTTTTAAATTTTCAACATCTTGTTTTGTTAAGCTAGAAATTAGATTTTTCTCTTTATCAAGTACACCCTCTGTATCTGTTAAAAATATGATCTTATTTGCACCTATCGCTTTTGCAACATACGATGCACAAAGGTCTGCATTGATGTTATAACCAGAGTGCCCCATATCTTCCCCAGCAGCTATTGGAGCAATAACAGGGATAAATCCTTCAGCTATGAGATTTTGCACAACATCTGCTTTTACTTCAGTGATATTTCCCGTATATCCCCATTTATCAAAATCTTTTGGCTGGGCTTTGATGAAATGTGCATCTTTTCCACTGATACCTATCGCTTTTGCACCATGAGAGTTTAAAAGTGAAACTATCTCTTTGTTAATTTCACCACTTAAAATCATCTCAACAATACGCATCACTTCTGGCGTTGTAACACGTTGTCCATCGATAAACTCTGTATCAATGTGTAAAGCATCAAGCATATCTGTAATCTTTTTCCCACCACCATGAATGATAACTGGCTTAATACCCACAAGATACATAAGTAAAATATCTTCTGCAAACTTCTCTTTTAATGCAGGTGATGTTTGTGCTGATCCACCATATTTTATAACAACAATCTCTTTTCTAAACTCTCGTATAAACGGAAGTGCATCAAGGAGTGTCTTTACTGTTTCTATTTTAGCTTTCACTATTTTTTCCTAAAATTATAATTCTGAAATTTTATCGTATTTTAGCTGCAACTCCAAGTCCAATAAAGACAAAGGAAGCCCAAACTTTTCAATTTTCACATAATCTTTGAAAGTTACCAGTAAACTCTCACTTCCATCTTGCTTCAAAATTGCTTCAAGCTCCTCTTTTATAAAGGTATGATGATCCTCAAAATAGTGTTTATTTACTACTTTTGGAAGGTAAGGATCAAGTCTCTGTGGTCGTGCAATTGCTGTCACTAAAGACATCTTTTGTGTACTATCTATAAGTGTAGTTTTTCTAGTAAAATCTTCACCTTCTTTGAGAACTATTGCTTTCTTACCTAGCCAAAGTTTTTCTCTATATGGCCCACTTGGTAGGCAAAACTTATTTTGTGTTGTAACATCTAAAAGGATATCTTGCTTTTTAATCGAGTGTTTTGAGTAGGCATCGTCAAGAAATATCTTCTCAACACCCATCTCTTTAGCTTTTTGTATTGCTATTTTTCTATCTTCACTCACGATGACGATAGCATGAGGAAGTTTTTTTGAGTAAATCATCGCTTCATCACCACTTATCTCAACATCTACCAAAATTTTCTCTCGATCTTTAACTACAATCATTCCACTAGATTTTCGTCCATATCCACGCAGTATGATTGCTACATAATCTTGTTCTTTAGCAAGTACTGTAACAAAAGGAGTTTTCCCACTGCCACCAACTACTAAATTTCCAACACTTATAATCTCTATACCAAAATCTTCTGGTGACGCAAATTTAAAGCGTAACCACATAACAAAACAGTATAAAAATGATATTGGGGATAATAAATAAGAAAGGATTTTTTGAAAAATATTTGGGTTGTAGAGATACTCTTCAACCCAAAAGACGAAAGATTTTTTCAAATGCTTTAAACTCTCGTTTTAGCTATCTGTTTCACTTTTTCAATCACAGTGTTTACTTCCTCATCACTCATTGTTGCATAAATCGGAAGCGATAATACTTGTTGGTATGAACGAAGTGCGACTGGAAAATCATTTACTCTCAGTGAGTATTTTGATTTGTAGTACGTTAAAAGATGTAGTGGGATATAATGAACACCAGCTATTACTCCCTCATGTTTTAACTCAACTGCAAATGAATCACGGTTTTTATCGATTTTTATAATATATAAAGAGAATGGGTGTTCATTGTTACTCATATCTGGAGTAGTAACATGTTCAACACTAGCTAGTTTTTCGCTATATATTTGTGCAATCTCTTGTTGTCTTGCAATGTTAGTATCTTGTTCTTCTATTTGTGCACGAATATATGCAGCATTAAGCTGACTCATCGAGTAATCATTTCCTATGTCTGTCACGTCATAAATATATTCAAGTGCATCTTCATCACGAACAAATGCATGGTTTGCAAGTAATCTCGCACGTTCTATTATATCTTCATCATTTGTCACAAGCATACCACCATCACAAATATTTTGTCTTAAATGTGGAGAAAAATTAAAACATACTATGTCTGCCCCAGTTGAACCAATTTTTTGTCCTTTATATGAAGCACCAAGTGCATCACAAGCATCTTCTACAATTTTTACACCATATATTTTCCCCATAGAATATACACGTTCTAAATTTACAGTATTTCCAGCTATATGAGTAACAATAACAGCTTTGAGTTTTTTTGACTTATTGTCTTCTAAATATGTTTCAAGTTTATCGAGATTTATATTGTAATTATCTTCATAAATATCAATAAAAACTGGCTCAGCATCAAAATGACGAACCACTTCTGGCACACTTGGATGTGCATTTACAGAACATACAACTTTATCTCCACGTTTAAGATCAAGTGCCAACATTGCTAAATGAAGTGCTGATGTACCATGCGATGTCGCTAGAGCATAATCAGCACCTACATATGATGCAAACTCATTTTCTAACTCTGCTACTTGATCGATAGCTTCACCATCTAAAGCATCACTTACATTTGAGTGTGCCTCGCGAGAACTTTCATACTTGTTAAATGGTATTTCCATACTGTTTTCCTTTATAAAGTTATATCTCTTGGATAATTAAAATCATGGTTTAAAGTTCGTGATGTTAGTTTTGCAATCACAGGCATTTTTCTCTTAAAATGATTTGCAAAGATACGTTTTACTATCATATCTAACATCTGGGCATCTACACCCTTTGCTATTGTTTCTTCCTTAGTCAATCTTTGATCAACATACAACTTCATTGCACTATCTAGTTGTTCATAAGTATATCCTAAATCAGCCTCATCACTCTGTCCAGCCCAAAGATCGGCTGAAGGTGGCTTTTCAATGATGCTTTTAGTTACACCTAAATAACGTGCAAGTTCATACACTTCACTTTTATAAAGATCACCTATAGGGTTTATAGCACTTGAAAGATCACCGTAAAGTGTCCCGTATCCTAACATAAGTTCACTCTTATTACTGGTACCAAGTACTAAAGCACCTTCACGAGCTGAAACATCAAACAAAGTTGACATCCTCATACGTGAAGAGAAGTTCCCTTTTCTTAAATTATTAAGATGAGGGTTCATTTGCTCATATGCTCGAAGCATTGGTTCTATCGAAGCTGTTTCACTTCTTAAACCAAACTCTGTGCAAAGTGCATCAGCATCATCTAGCGAACTTTGCGAAGAGTACTGTGATGGCATCTTCACACATAAAAGATCATCGCCAAATGCTCTATGAGCAAGTACAGCGACCACGGCAGAATCAAGTCCACCACTCAAACCCACGACCACTTTTTTTATCCCAGTCTTTCTTACTTCAGTGTCTAAAAAGTTAACAAGATAATCAGTAATTTGTGAATATTTTCCCATTATTCTACACGATACCTTAAAAAATTATTAATTGATAAATTATATCCTTTAAAAATTAACAAACCTCTTTTTTTGCCATAATTTTAAGCTCTTGACAAGAAAAACCCGCTTCTTTTCTCGCTTCAATATTGAGATCATTCGGGCGTAAAAAACCTCTTGGATAAAATTTTTGTATAATCTCAAAATAGATAGCAGTATCTTTTTTCTCTAATTCACAAGCATAAGAAAACCAAACATCCCCTTTTTTGACATGTTCGATCTCCTCTTTAAGGATAATTGTTAGAGCATCTTTTATTTTTTCAAGCATCCCATCTTTTGGATAGTTTTTAAACTTCTCTAAAATCATAGGCGTCGCATCTAAACCATTTGCTTCTAGATATCTAGGCACTACTGCCATCCGCTCAATTAGAGTTTGCGTTTTAAAACTTGCTTCAAATAAAGAGTTATGTACCTCAATATTTCCATAACTACTACCAAGCTCTTTTAATAGTGCTTCTATCATCTCAAAATGGCGTATCTCATCATCTGCAACCTCTAACCAGTCTTCATAATATTTTCTAGGAAGAGCATGAAATCTATATGCTGCATCAAGTGCTAAATCAATTGCTGAGTATTCTATATGAAGCACTGCATGGAGTAAATTGATCTGTCCCTCTTTTGTAGTCAAGTTTGATCGTTTTGGTACTTTTTGAGGAGAAACTACTTTACACAACCCTTCATACGAAGGCTTTGTAAATACTATTGGTCTATCTCCAACTGCAAAATTGATTTTACTTTTTTGAAATTTTGCATAAAAATCTGCAAACTTTTTAAACTTTTCTTGAGGTTTTTTTGTCTCTAAAACTAACTCTAATTCTTTATAATATTCCATAAGGTAATAATGCTATAATCCGATTAAAAAAGAGCTAAAATGACTATAAAAATGCAACCGATGGGACCCTACCAAACAAACTGCTATATAGTTACGAGTAAAGGGAAAGATTTTATCATCGATCCTGGGGTTGGTGCTACGCAGTGGGTAAAAGAAAATGTTACAAATCCTATAGCAATTTTAAATACCCATGGACATTTTGATCATGTTTGGAGTAACGCAGAGCTACAAAAAGAACTGGGTATAAAACTTTATACTCCAAAAGATGATGTGATGTTACTACAAGGCAGTGGTTGGATGCCTGATTTACCGCCTTCTACACCAGATGTCGAGGTTGTAGGTGATCAAGAGCTTGATTTTGATGGAGTAAAAGTAAAGTTCCGTCATTTTCCAGGACATTGTCCAGGATGTTCTACGATTGAGATAGGTGATGCTATGTTTAGTGGAGATTTTATCTTTGAACGCAGTATCGGGAGAACTGATTTTCCATATTCATCTCCTGGAGATATGATAAAGTCGCTAGAAAAATTTAAAAAATTAGACTATGACAAAACAGTCTATCCAGGACATGGTGGGACAACTACCATTAAACAAGAACAAAAAAACGCAAATTATTGGATTGGAGCATTATGAGTACATTTGACAAAAAAGCACAAAATTGGGATAGCGGTGACATCCGTGTACATGGTGCAAAAGTTATAGCAGATGCAATTGAGAAAAAGTTTGATCTCAAAGACGATATGGAACTTGTAGACTTTGGAGTTGGCACAGGACTTCTTGGCTTTGAGATCGCAAAAAAAGTGAAAAAAGTTTATGGAGTCGATACTTCACGAGGAATGCTTGAAAAACTTGAAGAGAAAAATACTCCAGAGCTTAACATTGAAGCGATCCATCAAAATATAATTGAAAATCCGTTAGATCAAAAGTTTGATGGGCTTATCAGTTCTATGACACTTCACCATGTTGAGGACTTGGAAAATTTTTTTACTACTATAAAAAATAATCTCAACGTTGGCGGTTTTTTAGCAATAGCTGACTTAGAGAGTGAAGATGGAACTTTTCATTCAGACAATACTGGTGTTTTTCATTTTGGATTTGATAAAGAGGCACTATGTAACGTAGTAGAGAGATGTGGTTTTGAAAATATTGCATTTGAAAATATCAATACACTTGAAAAACCACATAAAAATTTCGGAATTTTTCTTTTAACTGCAACTCTAAAGTCTGTATAACTACACATAAACTACACACTATCTCTTTATACTTTCTCTAATAGAACTTTATAAAGGGATTGTCTAATGAAAAGAAGAAACTTTTTAAAAGGGTTGGCTACCACTTCTCTATTACCATTTTTAACACCTACAATAAATGCTGAAGAATCTTTGCAAAGCTACAATAGCAAGAAAGTGCTCAGCGGAAACGAATTTTTTTTAGACATCGATTATTTACCTGTAAATATTACGGGAGAGAGTGCTGTAGCTACTGCGATTAACTCTCAACTCTCAGGACCTGTGTTAGTATGGCAAGAGGGAGAAACAGTTACCATTCACGTAACAAACCATATGAAAAAAACTACCTCTATCCATTGGCACGGGATAGTTTTACCAAATGCAATGGATGGCGTTCCAGGACTCACATATAACGGTATAGCTCCAGGTGAAACTTTTATATACCAGTTTAAAGTACAACAATATGGAACTTTCTGGTATCACAGTCATTCAGGTTTTCAAGAACAAAGCGGACTTTACGGTGCAATTGTGATCAAACCTAAAGATAAAGAGCCTTTTGAATACGATCGAGAATATGTACTGCAACTCTCTGACTGGAGTGATGAAAAACCAGAAACAATCTATAAAAAACTCAAACAAAAAAGTGACTATTACAATTTTTCTGAAAGAACTGTCGGAAATTTTATAGATGAAGTAAAACAAAACGGTCTCTCAACTGCGATCTCAGATCGAAAGATGTGGAATGAGATGCGAATGAGCGATCGGGATATTTCAGATGTTACAGGGTATACATACACTTACTTGATGAGCGGTATCCCTCCATCAAAACAGTTTAAAGCACTCTTTAAAAAAGGTGAAAAAATTCGTCTTCGTTTTATAAACTCTTCTGCAATGACTTTTTTTGATATCCGAATCCCTGGTTTAAAAATGAAAGTAGTCGCAGCAGATGGAAACTATGTGCAACCAGTTGATGTAGACGAATTTCGTATGGGTGTTGCAGAGACTTATGATGTTATTGTAGAACCCGAAGATGATGTAACCTATGCCATTTTTGCACAAAGTATAGATCGCTCGGGTTATGCACTTGGTGCCTTAACACAGGATATCTCAAAAGATGCAAAAGCACCCCAGATGGATCCTAAACCGATACTTACACATGTAGATATGGGGATGGCAATGGATATGGATATGTCAAAAGGTCATAAAATGAAATGCGGTGCTGGGATGATGATGCCTAAAAAACCGACTAAAATAGACCACAAATACCCAATAACCGAGCTTCCTAGAAAAGAAGGTGTTGGAGTAGATATGGTGTCACGCTCACCGCAGTACAGACTTGATGATCCTGGTGTAGGACTCAGAGATAACGGAAGAAAAGTACTCACGTATGCAGATCTAAAAAATCTCTACTCTACTGAACATTACAGAAAACCCGATCGAGAAATAATTTTTCATTTAACAGGCAATATGGAGCGCTATATATGGTCAATAAATGGCATAACATACGCAAATGCCAAACCTATAATCTTCCATTACGGAGAGTGTGTACGCATCACTTTTATCAACGATACGATGATGAACCACCCTATGCACCTTCACGGGATGTGGAGTGATCTTGAAACCGGGGATGAGAACCACTTAGTGCGAAAACATACGGTTATAGTCCAACCAGGTGCAAAAATAAGTTACTGGGTAAATGTTGATGCCATGGGTCGATGGGCATATCATTGTCATATGCTTTACCATATGGTGGGTATGTTTAGAGAAGTGAAAGTTATATAAGGGGGGGGGGGTGAATGATGAAATTATTAATATATATTGTAACTCTTTTTGTAGCACTACAGCCATCTCTTTATGCCAGTATGACAGATGAGCCCCTTATAACTATGTTTAAAATAGATAAACTAGAACGTCAAGACACACCCCATAATACTCGTAGATGGGATGGAAACTTTTGGATGGGGTATGATCTAAACAAGCTTTACATCTATAGTGAGGGAGAATACTCATCTGACGGTTTAGAAAAAAGTAGAAATGAGCTGCTTTATTCAAGAGCTATAACACCATACTGGGATCTTCAAATGGGACTAGTATACGATAAGAACGCAAATGGATCAAGAGAATGGGCAGAAATTGGCTTTATGGGTTTATCACCTTATTATTTTGAAACCAAAACTACTCTTATGGTAAATAATAAAGGGAATATCGGTCTACACTTCACTACAGAATATGAACTTTTAATAACTCAGAAATTAATTATTGCACCATCTTTAGAGGCAAATCTATATACAAAAGATGATCCTGAACTTGACATAGGTAAAGGTCTTTCATCTCTTGAAGCAGGTCTTCGCCTACGCTATGAATTTATTCGTGAGTTTGCACCATATATAGGTGTTGAGTGGAGTAAAACATTTGGAAAAACAGATCAGTTTGATCCACAAAACGATACACATGCCGTAGCTGGTGTTTCATTTTGGTTTTAAATCTTTACGCCTCTTCAGATTGAGGATGTGTACCACTATTGAGAGCTTCTTCATCGTGTAAAAGTTTGAGTTTTAAAACATGTTTTTCAGTTATAACAGTTTTAAATTCCCCTTCAAACACTTTTACATCTAAAACATGTGCAGTTACATGTACATTTCTTTTTCTACCCTCTTTATGTCTAACACGGGCAACAATATTGACCTCATCGTGAAGTTTGACAGGCGATAAAAATTGTGTATCAGCTGCTACTAATACAACATTACGCTCATTTACAGCAAGCATTGCAGCATAATCCGCAGACGAAAATATAAAACCACCATGAATTAAACCAACATTATCAGCAAGCATATCTATAGTTGTAACAAGTCTTAACTCAACATATCCATCTTCAAGTGTAACTATATCTCCACAAAATTCTTGATTTATTCGCTCGTGAGTTTGTACAAAAACCTGTCTTTCATCTCTATAATCTTCTATCTCTAATTCTTCTTCATTTTCTACTAATAAATCATCTTCAGCCATTACTTCTTATCCTTAATTAATCTCACATACACTCTTTGTGGAGCTGGATAGCCCTCTACAGTTTTTGTTTTATCTTGTGGGTCTAGGAAATCTTCTAAAGACTGCCCTTCTATCCACTCTGTTTTTCGTTGTTCACCCTCATCAGTGATCGAAGTCTCCAATACTTCAAACTCATTAAATCCAGCGCGTAAGCACCAGTTTTTTAGAGCCTTAATAGTTGGAACAAAATAGATATTTGGTATCTTAGAGTAACTCGACTCTGGACACAGAGCCATCTCCTCTTTTCCATCTATATAAAAAGTGTCAAGTATCACTTCCCCTTGGTTTTCTAATCCACGATACAAAGACTTTAACATCGCTACGGGATCACTTCGATGATACAATACACCCAAACAAAAAATCGTATCAAATTTTTCATCGTAAAACTCTAAATGTTCAACACCTAAAAGCTCATATACGATATCGCTCTTTACAAAATGGTTTATAAAGTCAAACTGTGTTTTATACAGTGGGGATGGATCAAAGCCAACGAGTAACTTTGGTTCATCTTCTAACATTTTGAACATATAATAACCATTATTACACCCTATATCGGCAACTTTCTTATCTTTTAAATCAAAATGTTTACAGATAAGATTGTATTTTATATTGCTTTTCCACTCAGAATCTATGAATGTGTTGCCAACTTGAAACGGTCCTTTTCTCCAAGGCATAAGTAACTTTGCAGTTGTGTGTATCTGCTCTTCATCTAATGGTGCTTCAATTTGCACTACATCATCAAGTGTGATTTTTGCCTCAACTTGTGGCAGTTTTTCTAAAGCCTCTCTTAATGGTGCTATGTTTTTCCAACTCATCCACTTTTTTCTATCTTCTTTAATCTTTTGTATATCCATTTAAGCTACAGCACCCAAAATTTTTATATAATTGTAGCTAAAATTTAAAGGTTTTACAGATATGTCTCTCGAAAAAAAAGCTACCGTTGTTTCAACATCTGTTGCAGGTGTACTAGTACTACTTAAAATGACTGTAGGAGTTTTAAGTGGTTCTGTCGCGGTTCTTGCATCAGCAATTGACAGTTTTTTAGACCTAACCGTTTCTCTTTTTAACTACTTTGCACTACACAATGCGGAAAAAAATCCCGATGAGACTTTTCATTTTGGAAGAAGTAAGATCGAACCATTAGCAGCAGTAATCGAGGGGACTGTGATCTCATTTTCTGCTTTTTTCATCCTTTATGAAGCGTTAGAAAAGATCATCCATCCACACGAGATGCAGTACATGCTAGAGTCTATCTACGTGATGATAGCTTCGATCATAATCACAGGTTTTTTAGTCGCTTTTTTGATCTACGTGGCAAAAAAAACAAACAATATGGTTATAAAAGCAGATGCTTTGCACTACAAAACAGATATTTTTTCCAATGGAGCTGTATTATTTGGACTTGGGGCAGTTGCTTTTACAGGGGAGAGTTTGATCGATCCTATTTTAGGTATTGCTATAGCAGCGTACATGATCTACTCAGCATACCCTATCATCAAGGAGGGAATTTTGATGCTTTTAGATGCAGCTCTCTCTCCAGAGGATATTAAAAAAATTGAAAAAGTTATCTGGAGTGAGCCAGATATAAGCGGTTTTCACGACTTAAAAACAAGAGAATCAGGCTCACACATTTTTATAACTTACCATGCAGTTTTTAATGTAAGTATCTCACTCTACGATGCCCATTTAGTAACTGATAAAATAGAAGCAAGAGTATGTGCACTTTTCCCAGATAAGAAAGTACATCTACTTACTCACATGGATCCGTATGATGATTCCGATATGAATGACGAAGAGGAGCAGTGGTAGAAGTTATTTTAACTTCTTCGCTTTAAAATTTCTATTTGCAATAGCTTCTAAAAATACCGTTGCATACGAGCCTTTTGGAAGTGAGAAACTGATTGTCAAAATATCAAAGTTGTTTTTGTACTCCAGAGTTAAATCATCTGGGAAAATGATCGCTTCACGGCGATACCCTTTTTCATATAAAAACTCATCATCATATTTTTTCTCAACTAATCTCGCTCTATCACGAGCACGGTAAACATCTCGTCCACAAAGTAGTCCAGTTGGAACTATTTTATGCTCTTTGAAATCTTTTTCCTGCGTGTTTTTTGGGGTAAAAAGTTTTCCATTAGTATCCATATAAACATCGCCCTCTAAAAGTGCAAACTCACCGTTGTTATTTTCACGACTAAAGATAACTCTTTCATTGAGCCAGTCGTTAAAGAATTGACTTTGATAAATCGAGATAAGAAAGTTTTTTACTTTTGCATCTTCTATGTGCAACTCCCCTGCGATCATCTGTTTTGCTTGTTCGATCGAGTCAGCATCTCGTCCAAAGCGTTGATATCCAAAATGGTTAGGCAAACCATTTTTAATGATTTTACGCGCTCTTTTTTCGATCTGCCCAGCCATAATTCTGTCAACCTCAAAAAGGTTGATCGTAAAACGGTTTCCTTTTAGATCACCCATACGGATCGAATGCGTATGATTTGTAGAGCTAATTATTTTGATTTGCGGGTGTTTAAATTTTTTGAGTGCTTTTTCATACTTCGCTTCAACTGAGATGTACTGCGAAGTAGTCGCGTGTTTATCTTTAAGCCCTGCATAACCTATCTTTTGTGCATCTATGTCTAAAAACTTTGCAAACTCTGCGATCATGTCCCAAGTTGTAAGTTCTGTTTTTTTTACACGTAAAATTAAAAAGTTCCCTTTCCCTTTAAAATCCAGCCCGATCTCATCAACTATAAAATCATCTTGATTTTGCTCAAACTTAAAATATATCGTCTCTTTATCTTCTAAATATTCTCTTATCATAATGCCAATCTTTTCAACTCTTTATTTGCTACAGCTATATCTTTTTTGATTGCTTCGCGTAGTTCTTCTATTGTCTCAAACTTCTGATTTTCTCGTATGTAGGCTACAAAACTGATCTGTGCTTTTTCTTCACACACTATTTTTCCATCAAGTATGTGGCTCTCGATCGCAAAACTTCCATCTGTGCTTACACGGTGCCCCACAAAACTTACAGAGGGGTGGAAATGCTCTTCGTTATCTATGCGGGTAGTGGTTACATACACTCCCTCTTTTGGCACTAAAAATTCACGTGCTTCTATGTTGATCGTAGCTACTAACTCTTTTGCACCGATCCCTTGTCCTGTGATCTTTTTTCCACAAATTGTGTAGTTATACCCCAAAAACTCATTTGCCCCTTTAACATCTCCGATCGAGAGTTTTTGGCGGATCTTATGGGAATGTACTGAGTCGTTATTGTGTTTTACCTCATCAACTACAACTACTTCTCCATCAAAGAGTGTTTTTAGGTTTTCGTACGAATATCTGCGATCTTTTCCAAAGTGAAAATCATACCCAACCACTATCTTTTGCAGTTTTGGAAAATCTTTTTTAAGGAGTGCAACAAACCCTGCCCCATCCAAATGACGAATATCTTCTAGGTCATAAAAATGAATATGTTTATCGGTATGGTTTTGTCTAAAATGATCAGGTGTCAAGTTTGCATAGCCTGTATTAATGACCACGATCACACCACCATCATCAAGGTTTTTAAATAGTTCTTGATGCCCAATGTGCATCCCGTCAAACCCGCCGATTGCAATGGTTGTGCTATTTTGTAAAGTAGTAGCAGTATTCAAGATTTCCCTCTTTTCCTGTTGTTTTTGATGGTGCCTTATTTTGCAACGTCCACCCTTTTAAACTACACGCTTTCTTAAACCGTATCATAGCATCTTCTATAGCTTTTTGATCGAGCACTACCCCGTTTTTATCCCGTTTAACTTCACGTCCAACCTCAAACTGCGGTTTAAAAAGCAGAATAATATCTTTACTTCCAAGTCTCTCAATATCATCCAAAATATAAAGCAGTGATATAAAAGCAACATCACTCACGATCAAATCAAACTGCGTATTACTCTCAAACTTTCTAATATCACAGTTCTCAAAAACATGTACCCTTGCATCATCTCGTAAAGAGTGGTGCAGTTGTTCACTTCCAACATCTACACACGTTACCTCTTTTGCTCCAGCTTCTAGTAATACCTGTGTAAATCCACCTGTTGAAGAGCCTATATCAAGTGCTATTTTCCTTGTTGGATCGTAGTTGATCTCGTCGATAAAATCTTTTAGCTTATACGCTGCACGAGAGACATACTGATGATGCTCTTTTACCATAACCTGCATCCCAGACTCTACTCTAAAAGAGCTCTTTGTCACCTCTTTATCATCAACTAAAACAAGCCCCTCTTTTATAAGCGTTTGTGCTTTGTTTCTGGTTTCTGCCAAAGCGTTTTCAACAAGATAGCTATCGAGTCTCAAAGAAGCGCTCTCATCTCATCTTCTGTAAGTGTAGCAACGCCTAGTTCAACTGCTTTGTCGTATTTGCTTCCAGCATCTTCGCCGTAGATCACATAGTCAGTTTTTTTACTCACACTTCCTGCAACTTTAGCGCCAAGATTTTCAAGCATCTCTTTTATAGCGCCGCGAGATTCACTCATAGTCCCTGTGAGCACTACAGTTTTTGCTTTAAACGGGTTTTCTTCAGCCTCTGCGCGAAGTTCAGGCTCTAGCGGGTTTATAACTTCTAAAAGATACTTGATCGTTTGTTCATTTACGCGCAAGAACTCCAAAAAGCTCTCTGCCATCTCTTCGCCGATTCCATCTATTGCTAAGAGTTGTTCTTTTGAAACTTCTAAAAACCGAAGTCCAAATTTTTGAGCGATCATTTTCGAAGCCACTTCACCTATATGCTCGATCCCAAGTGCGTTTATAAAACGCCAGAGATCACTTCCCTGCGTTTTACTAATCGCATCTAAAATATTTTGTGCTTTTTTCTCTTTGAAACCCTCTAAACTTAACAGTTGTTCTTTCGTTAAGCTAAAGAGATCAAGCACCGAATTTACAAGTTTTTCATTGAAAAGTTGCTCAACTATTTTATTTCCAAGTCCATCGATGTTAAAACAAGGTTTTGAAGCAAAGTAGATGATCGAGTTTACTACCCGTGCATCACAAGAGAGGTTTTGACACTTTACAAGTACATCCTCTTGTAACAGTTCACTGCCACAAACAGGACAATTTGTAGGACGTTTTACCTCAACTTCATCTCCAGTTCTCTCATGCACTAAAACTTTAATGATTTTTGGGATCACATCTCCGCTTCTAAGGATGATAACCTTATCTCCAAGGCGGATATCTTTTCGCTCAATCTCATCAAAATTATGCAGTGTTGCACGCTCTACGATCACCCCCTCAATGTCTGTCGGCTCAACAACTGCCACAGGTGTTACAGCCCCAGTACGTCCAACTTGAAGTACGATATCTTTGATCGTAGTTATCTTCTCAATGGCAGGAAATTTATACGCTACCGACCAGCGAGGCACTTTTACTGTGTAGCCCATATCGATCTGGGAAGGTATTTCATTTACTTTTATAACCATCCCATCAAGCATCATCGCATAATGATCTCGATCAGCCACCATCTCTTTATAGATTGATTGAATCTCATCTTTATCTTTACACACTCCGCGAAGTGGTGGTTTTCTAAACCCTAATGAATAAATATACTCCATCTTTTCATGCAAGAGTTTTTGAGGCAGTTCATTCTCCCCCAATCCATACGGTAAAAATACAAGGTTTCTTGAAGCGGTAATGCTAGGGTCTAACTGACGCAAACTTCCTGCCGCAGCATTACGAGGGTTTGCAAATACGCTCTCCCCTTTTTGCAAACGATCAGCATTTATTTTGTCAAACTCATCTTTAAAGATAACCACTTCCCCACGTATCTCGATCAGCCCCTTATGTTCGATCGTAAGTGGCACGGAACGAATAGTTTTAACATTTTGAGTGATTAGCTCACCTTCAACACCATCCCCGCGCGTGATCCCTTTGATAAGCTCTCCGTTTTCATACACAAGATCAAGTGAAGCCCCATCATATTTCGGCTCACAATAAAAAGTGATTTTACTATCTAATTTGTATGTTTTTGTAAGCCACTTGTCGAGATCATCTTCGTTAAATATATCTTCAAGCGACCACATACGAGAGAGGTGTTTCTCTTTTGTAAACCCCTCACTCACAATGTCACCGACACGCTGTGTAGGGGAATCTTTTAAAACTTCGTTTGGATTTGACTCTTCATACTCCAACACTTCATGGTAAAGCTTGTCATACCCCTCATCCGTCATGATCGGATCATCTAAAACGTAGTAATGATATGCCCACTTATTTAATAATGCTACTGCTTCTTTATACTCTTGATTATTCATGATGATATTTTAGCAAATTGAGATTAAATTTTCGTATGTAACCAAGTTTTACGAGAATAGATGTACCAATATATTACACCCTTGATCAGAGTTTCTACATTCATAATGACAAAGATCGCAACAATCCCAAACCCAATTTTATACGCTATATACGAAGGAATAACACGAAAAAACCAGAGTGATCCAACATTGATGTAGAGAGTTGTTTTTGTAGCCCCTGCCCCGCGTAATGCAGATGAGTAGACAAACATAAGTGCAAGTGGGATTTGTGCTAGTCCAACTAAGATCAGATACTGTGAAGCTACTACTATAGTAAGAGTGTCCTGTGTGAAAAATGAAACCAGATACTCTGGAAAAAGGATCATAACAACACCAACACTTCCCATAAATACATACGCAATTCGCCCAGAGATTATCCCCATATTGTAGGCTTTATCTAGATCTCGTGCCCCTAAGTTTTGCCCAACCAAAGCCATTGCAGCGATCGAGAAACCAAAACCCGGCATAAATGCGATCCCCTCTATTCTAAGACCTACTTGATACCCAGCTAACTCTGCCGTTCCATACGCAGTAATGATTGCAACAAAGAGTAAAAAGCTAAGGCTTGAGATCCCTCGATCTAAAAATGCCGAATAGCCAATCTTGATCGTACGCATCACATCCACTTTTCGTACAACTGGAAGAAAATCTAGTTTTGCACTCGTTTTTTTGATAAGAACATAATACGCTACAACATTAAAAAAGTATGCGATCACTGTTGCAACTGCCGCACCCTCGATCCCCATCGCAGGAGCTCCAAAATGTCCAAAGATAAAGACATAATTTAAAAAGGCATTAATCCCAGCCGAAATGAGTTTAATGTAGAGTGAACTTTTTGTATCGCCTGCGGCTGAGAGTGCGTTGTAGAGCAGATTGTCTAAAAAAATGAGAATAATTCCTAATGAAATAATGCGAAAATATGCCCCACCCTCATGTACTACATCTGGTGCTGAACCCATAACCGCATAAAACCATTCACTTCCTATGTAACCGACAACGGTAACAAAAGCTCCAAAAATTGTTGCCATAATTACAAGTGCATACAAAAGTGACGAAGCTCTGTTCTTTCTTCCACTTCCTATAAAACGAGCGATCAAAGCATTCCCGCCAGTTACGTACAAAGTCATGAGCACATTTATGATCATCATAAACTGCATACTTATACCAACAGCTGCCAGTGCTGCACTTCCAAGAGCACCAACCATTAACATATCGATGAGGATTTGCAGTATATCTACAAGGTGTTTCAGTGCTGCTGGGATAGCAAGAGAAAAAACTTTTCTTGTATCGGTGGAGATTAGTTGTATAATTTTGCTACCTCTTGCATCTCTGCTATGAGTTCATCTTTTGAGGTAAACTTTAAAACCGTTCTATTTTTTTCATCACTACCAGGTTGTGTAAAATCAAAAACCAAAATATAGTGCAGTATTCTTACTTTATCTCCATAAAGATCAATCCATTCCAAACTCATCTCTGCAACTTCCCCTTGCATATCTATAACAACTGCTGGGTAAAGTCTTACTAAATTTGTTAATTCTATATTACCTTCACTCGATTTATATATCAATTCTTATCCTTGACTAATCTCTTTAATTTTTTGATTTTTTAGCACGTACGCATAATAGAGTGCACCTACAATGAACCCTGCACCCATAATATTTGCAATATTTTCAAGTGAAATCTCTGCAGTTGCTAAGTTCCCTATCATATATGATGTAAAAGCAGCTGAACTTAAAAAAAGCATATCATTATACGCAACAATTCTTCCATAATATTTTTGTTCTATATTTTTTTGAAGTAAAGTGTAAGAGTACGACCACAATGTTGTTGTAAAAAATCCAACTACTATACTTGCAACTAAACTTAGGTAAAAATTTCGCATCACATATGCCCATAAAAACACTGCAAAAGCTTGTGCTACAAATATATATATAAGACGTTTATTATTTACTAGTTTTCCAAGCATTATAGGACCTATCACTAAACCAAAAGCACGAGATGCATGAAGCAATCCAAGTGCTAATGAAGTTGCAATGATCCCCGCGTAATATTTATCTACCATCAAAGCAACTAACGCATCAAAAGCAGTTAAACCTACAAAAGCATGAACTATCATAAGGTGTAAAGCTTTTGGTGTTTTTTTCAAGTATGAAAATGTGTCTCTCATCATAAAAAGAAGATTTTCTTTATTTGTGATTATATCTACTTCTATCTTGATAGTGTAAAGCATATAAAAAGCAATAACAAAAAAAGCTGCATCAAGTAAAAATGCAATCTTTACACCTAAAATAAAAACAACAAATCCACTAATTGCCATCCCTAACGTATACGATAATGACCAGATAATAGAGTGTAATTCATTGGCTTTTTGAAGCACTTTTTCATCAAGTATTTTAGGTAATAATGACATCTCAGTTGTAAAATAAAAAGATGCAGATGCCATTTTTACCAAAATTAGTATATAAAGTAGTGTTAAATCATTTATGTTATTAACAAATACTAAAAATGTTGTGGCACATATCTCTAATAAAATTAAACTAAGCATCAATTTTTTTGGTTTAAGCATATCGATGACAGAACCAGAAAATGGTGCTTGCACAACACCAGCTAAAAAGTGAAGCATTGCGACAAAAGAAACAGTAGTTTCAGATGCCCCCATCTCTATCAAAAGTGTATAAATTGCGACATTGCTAAACCATGCACCAAAGTAGGAGATTAGCTGTATAAAAGAGAGTCTACGTAACACATTTTCATGTTTTAAAAGTTGTATATATTCATTCATCAATGCAAGGTTATCATAGAAATTGTAAATTTTTTTATTTTATTGCTAAATATTTTTTTTTATTGGTCGATATGTGTGCTAATAACTGTTGTTAAATACAAAAGGAGTACGTCATGGATGGCATAGCAAACATTGCGAAACAACAACAAACTCAAGTAAGTGCACAAGAACTTCAAGGAAGAAGTGTAGAGCAAAATCAACAAGTAAATGTACAACATCAAGATGTTGTTAAAGAGATGCAACAAAGTGAACTTGAATCAGCAAAAAAATTAAATTCTAAAGAAGATGTTGAAAAACTTGTTGAACAACTCAATGATGCTCTTTCACCAATTAGTACTAATATTAAATTTGGTGTTGATTCTCAAGATATTTTTTATGTTTCTGTAATTGAAGCAAAAACAAACAAAATGATTAGAAGATTTCCTGCTGAACAAGCACAACAAGTTTTACCTAAAATGCAAGAAGTGAGTGGAATATTATTTGATTCTAAGGGGTAAGATAGACACCCCCCTACTCCTCGCATTTTCTTAAGCTAATTCACTTACTATTTTAGTATAAGCAAAATCTCACATACAATTCGATATAATCTGCCCCATTATTTTATCACCAAAAGGTTTTTTACATGAAAAAAAGTGTTAATAAGGTTGTTTTAGCTTACTCTGGTGGGCTTGATACTAGTATTATTTTAAAATGGCTTCAAGATGAATACAATGCAGAAGTTATTACTTTTACAGCAGATTTGGGTCAAGGTGAAGAGGTTGAACCAGCTCGTGAAAAAGCACTTAAAATGGGTATAAAACCTGAAAATATTTTTATTTTAGATATTCGTGAAGAATTTGTAAAAGATTTTGTATTTCCTATGTTTAGAGCAAATGCAATTTATGAAGGTGAATATCTTCTTGGAACTTCAATCGCAAGACCTCTTATTGCAAAAAAACAAATCGAAATTGCAAACAAAATGGGAGCTGATGCAGTAAGTCACGGTGCTACTGGTAAAGGAAACGATCAGGTGCGTTTTGAACTTGGTTATTTAGGTTTAAACCCAGACATCACTGTTATTGCTCCTTGGCGTGAATGGGACCTAAATTCTCGTGAAAAACTTTTAGCATATGCAAAAGAACATGGCATAGAGATCGCTCAAAAACATATGGATGAAAACGGTAATCCTCAAGTAAGCCCTTATTCTATGGATGCAAATTTACTTCATATCTCTTACGAAGGGCTACATTTAGAAGACCCAAATGCAGAGCCTGAAGATTCTATGTGGTTATGGACAGCTTCACCAGAAGAAGCACCAGATGCAGCAGAGTACATCACTATCAGCTATAAAAATGGTGATCCTATCGCAATTAACAGTGAAGAGATGAGCCCTGCTACACTACTTAAAACATTAAATGACTACGGCAATAAACATGGAATTGGTCGTATTGATATTGTTGAAAATAGATATGTTGGAATGAAAGCGCGTGGTTGCTATGAAACTCCAGGTGGAACGATTATGTTAAAAGCACACCGTGCTATAGAGTCGATCACACTTGATCGTGAAGCTGCACACCTCAAAGATGAGATCATGCCACGCTATGCAAAACTAATCTATAACGGTATGTGGTTTAGCCCAGAGCGTGAAGCACTACAAGCACTCATTGACAATACTCAAAAATTTGTAGAGGGCGATGTAAGACTAAAACTTTACAAAGGTAATGTGATGGTTGTTGGAAGAACTTCTCCAAAAACTTTATTTTCAGAAGCACATTCAACATTTGAGGCTGATAATGTTTATAACCAAAAAGATGCAGAAGGTTTTATTAGACTTAACGCACTTCGTTTTATTATTGCAGGAAAAGCAAGAAGTTAACATTAAAAAAACACACGAAAGGGAAATGATGATAAAAATAGATATGAACTCTCCAGAATTTATCGTTGAAATGGAAAAAACTGTAAAGTTCACAGATAAAGTAACAAACCAATTTGGTTGGGTTTACAACCCTCAAGTGGAAGTAAATGAAGGTGTGCAAATGGGTCTTGCACGCAATAAAATGATGTATGGTAAACGTTTTTGTCCATGTTTTATGGTTGAAGAGGTTGATGGCAAAGCACAAAGTGTAGATAATAGAATCTGCCCTTGTAAACCAGCAATTGAAAAAGAACTTCCAGAAGAAGGGAAATGTCACTGCGGAATTTTTTGTACACCTGAATTTGCTGCACAACAAAAAATTGAACTTGGTATGGAAGAGGTAGCACATACACATTCACGTGGATTAACAAAAGAGGAGTGTGAAGCACTTGTAAATAATAGTGAACTTGATAGTGATGAACTCGTAGCTCTTCTTGAAGCACGTGAACTTGGAATGGTACAATTTACACTTGTTGATGTTCGTGAACATATGGAATGGCAAATGGGTCACATTAAGGGTGCTGATAAACTAGTACCTACGAGTAGCTTCTTCCAAGCTTTAGAAAATGCAGGACTCGATAAAGATGAAAATATCATTGTTTATTGTCATGTTGGTAGCCGTTCAGCTCATGTTGCAAGAATTATGACAGATATGGGATACACAAAAATTGGAAACTTAACGCATGGTATCGTTTCATACCATGGTGAGATAGAGAGATAGTTTATGAAAGTACTTTTAATTAAAGATGTAAAAAGTTTAGGTAACGCTGGTGAAGTTAAAGAGGTAAAAGATGGTTATGGTAAAAACTTTTTAATTGGCAAAGGTTTTGCTAAACATGCTACTGAAGAGATTTTGGCTGAACATGCGGCTGAGCAAGAAAGATTAGCTGCCCAGCAAGCTGCAGAGATTGCAGCTTTAAAAGAGATGGCTGTAAAACTTGATAAAGCAGAGATTGTAATTACTAAAAAAATGGGTGAGAACGGTCATCTTTTTGGTTCAGTTACAAAAGATGAAATAGCTGGAGCTTTACTAGAACAACACTCTGTAGAGATTGATAAAAAACATATTACAGATAAAACTGTCATTAAAATAATCGGTGAACATTCACTTGATCTCAAACTTGGTCATGGAATCCATGCTACACTTCACGTAGATGTTCAAGGGGAAGTGTAACAACATGAAATGTTTTTTCTTGTCGATAGACAAAGCTTTAGTGAGAGGAATTTGTCACGGAATTTACTTCCTTGGCAAAGGAGACAGACAATAATGTTTGATGCAACTACGATACTAGCTTACAAGGGTAAGAATAAGGCTGTTATCGGTGGAGACGGTCAAGTCACTTTTGGTGATAGTGTGCTTAAAGGCAATGCTACTAAGATTCGTTCACTTTATAACGGGAAAATTTTAGCTGGTTTTGCTGGAAGTACCGCTGATGCTTTTAACCTTTTTGATATGTTTGAAGAGTTTTTAGAGAACAAAAAAGGGGATATTTTAAAATCTGTCATAGAGTTTTCTAAAGCTTGGAGAAAAGATAAAGTACTTCGCCGTCTTGAAGCGATGATGATTGTTTTAAACAACGAACATATCTTTATCTTAACTGGAAACGGTGATGTAGTTGAACCTGAAGATGGAGAGATCGCTTCTATCGGTAGCGGTGGAAATTTTGCAATCTCTGCAGCACGTGCACTTAAAAAACATGCTGATCTTGATGAAGAGACTCTCGTAAAAGAGTCTCTTTCAGTTGCTGCTGACTTATGTATATATACAAACCACAATATTAAAACTCTGATTTTAGAGGATAACAAATAATGGATATGACTCCAAAACAGATTGTTGAATATCTTGACAAGTATGTCATTGGACAAAAAAATGCTAAAAAAACTATAGCACTTGCTCTTCGTACAAGATATAGAAGAATGCAACTTGACGAAATAATGCGTCAAGAGATCAAACCAAAAAATATTTTGATGATTGGATCAACTGGTGTAGGTAAAACAGAAATTTCTAGACGTCTTGCAAAAATGATGAAAGTGCCTTTTATTAAAGTTGAAGCTTCAAAATATACAGAAGTTGGTTTTGTTGGGCGAGACGTTGAGTCCATGATTAGAGATCTAGTTGTTAACTCTGTTTCAATTGTAAAAGAGGAACAAGAAAAAAACAATCGTGAAAAAATTCACAACTATGTTATCAATAGAATTGTAGAAAAACTTTTACCACCACTTCCAGAGGGTGCAAGTGAATCAAAAAAAGATGACTATCAAAGACTTCTTGAAGCAATAGAGAAACGTGTAGAGTCTGGTGAGATGGATGAAAAAACGATTGAAATTGAACTTGATAAATCTGCCCTGCAAGTTGAATTTGCAGACACAAATTTACCACCTGAAATGATCAAAGTTCAAGAATCTTTTTCTCAAATTTTTGCTTCCATCAATAAAGAAGATAAAAAGAAAGAACTGAAAGTAAAAGATGCAAAACTACTTCTTCGTCAAGAAGCAAGTGCAAAACTTTTAGATATGAATGCGATTAACGCAGAAGCTCTTCGTCGTGCTGAAAATGGTGGAATTATTTTTCTTGATGAGATCGATAAAATTGCTTTAAATGAGAAGTCTCAAGGGCGTAACGATCCTTCTAAAGAGGGTGTGCAACGTGACTTGCTTCCAATCGTTGAAGGCAGTAGTGTTTCTACAAAATATGGAACTATTCAAACAGATCACATTCTTTTCATTGCAGCAGGTGCTTTTCATGTGAGTAAACCAAGTGATCTTATCCCTGAACTTCAAGGACGTTTTCCTTTACGTGTTGAGTTAGAAAGTTTAGATGAAGAAACACTTTACCAGATTTTAACACAAACAGAGAACTCACTTTTAAAACAATATCAAGCACTACTTGGTGTTGAAGATATGGATCTTGTTTTTGAAGATGAAGCAGTCAAAGCGATTGCAAAACTTTCACACAAAGCGAATGAAACGGCAGAGGATATAGGTGCTCGTCGTCTTCATACTGTTTTAGAGAGAATTTTAGAAGACATTAGTTTTGAAGCAGATGAATATAAAGGAAGAGAGTTCAAAGTAACGAGTGAACTTGTCCATGAAAAACTTGATATCATTGTTGAAGATGATGATTTATCTAGATATATCTTATAAAGGAGCTGTATGACAAAAGCAGGTTTTGTATCACTTATAGGTCGTCCAAATGCTGGTAAAAGTACCTTAATGAATTCTCTTTTAGGAGAGAAGATTGCAATGGTTAGCCAAAAAGCCAATGCTACAAGAAAACGTTCGAATGCAATTGTGATGCATGACGATACACAAATCATTTTTGTTGATACTCCAGGCTTACATGAAAAAGAAAAGATTTTAAATCAATATATGCTTGATGAAGCTCTAAAAGCGATAGGAGATTGTGATCTTATTGTATACCTTGCTCCTGTTACTGATTCATTAGAACACTACGAAAAATTTTTAACACTCAACAAAAAAAACACTCCACATATTGTGGCTCTTTCAAAAATTGACCAAGTATCACAAGAAAAATTATTTAAGAAAATTGCACAGTACAATCAATATGCAGATAAATTTGAAGCACTTATCCCTGTAGCAATACCTAGACAAGTTGGTCATAAAGACCTACTCGATACAATCACAAAACATCTTCCAGAGTCACCCTATCTTTTTGATCCAGAAGATCTAACAAGTGAACTTGTGCGTGATATTTATGCAGGTTTTATCCGTGAAGCTATTTTTGAAAATATTAGTGATGAAGTTCCATATGAATCAGATGTTATTATAGATAAAATTTATGAGAATGAAGGTATCGATAAAATATATGCAACAATTATTTTAGAAAAAGATTCACAAAAAGGGATCATTATCGGAAAAGGTGGAACTGCTATCAAACGCATCGGGAAATCAGCACGTGAGAAGATCGAAAAACTCAGTGGTCAAAAAATATATTTAAACCTCCAAGTTGTTGTAAAAAAAGGGTGGTCAAAAAATAAAAACTTTCTAAAAGAGATAGGTTATGATAATGAAAAATAAATTTAGCTTACAAATTTTCCTACTATTTACACTTCTTGTAAATATTTTAGCTTCCAATACGGATATTTTAACAAATTATAGAGTCAATGGAGTTGAAAACATTGAAAAACAACTTGACAAAGAACTAACAAACATAAATTATTGGCAAGAATTTTTAAAAACTAAAGATACAAAATTTGGCTATATGGAATCATACTGTAATATTCTTACTTGTAACAAACAAAAGTCAAAACTAACTATTTATCAAAAAGATGAAAGCAGTTCAACATACAAACTCCTCAAAGAATACCATGCATATACAGGGAAAGAAAAGGGCGATAAACTCAAAGAGGGAGACTTAAAAACTCCTATAGGTATATATGAATTAACACAAAAAATAGATAAATTAGATCCATTTTATGGGCCAATGGCTTTTGTAACATCTTATCCGAATACATATGATAAATATCGTCATAAAACTGGTCAAGGGATTTGGATTCATGGATTACCAATTGATCAACAAAGAGATGAGTTTACAAAAGGCTGTATTGCTATTGATAATGAAAATATAGAATGTTTAGATAAACATCTTGATCTTTCAAAAACTGTTTTACTTATTGATAAATCAGATATTAAAACAAATATAGCAAAACAGGAGTTAGCAGTTATCCTCTCACAACTCTATACTTGGAGATACGCTTGGATATATAATGATTTAGATACATATCTTAGTTTTTACGATAAAGATTTTGAACGTTTTGATGGAATGGACAAAACAAAATTTTCAAACTACAAAACCAGAATATTTAATAAAAAAGAGAATAAAACAATTATATTTACCAAAATAAATGTTTTACCATATCCAGATACAAAAAACATTTATAAAATAACTTTTACTGAACAATATAAATCAGATTCATTCTCTTTTACAGGTGATAAAGTTTTAATTGTACAATTACTTAATAACAAAATATCAATAATTACAGAGAAGTAAATGAAACATATACTTACTCTTTGTTTTTTAAGTTTTTCTATTCTTTTTGCATCAAATGTGCAACTCATTAAAAAAGAAAATCCTGATTCTAATACAACTTTGTTAGTTATAGGTGGCATTCATGGAAATGAACCAGGGGGATATTTTACAGCATCAATTTTATCCCAACACTATAATATCACTTCTAAAAATTTGTGGATTGTACCTAATTTAAATAGAGATAGTATTCTTCAAAATGAACGTGGTATTTATGGAGATATGAATAGAAAGTTCTTATCTATAAAAAATAATGATCCAGATAAAACGATTGTTGATGAGATCAAAAAAATTATTTTAGAACCCAAAGTTTCTTTAGTAGTTAATCTTCATGATGGTCATGGATTTTATAGGAAAAAAAATCAAGGAAGTATTTTTAACCCAAATGCATGGGGGCAAACATGTGTTATAGATCAATGTCAACTCAAGCAAAATCAGATATTTGGTAACTTAAATGATATTGCTTTAAATGTAAAAAACAATATAAATCAAAGACTTTTAGCCAAACATCATAAGTTTGATGTTAAAAATACACAAACAAAATATGATGATGAACAGATGCAGCTCTCATTAACATATTTTGCAGTAACACATAACAAACCAGCTTTTGCAATTGAAACAAGTAAGAACCTTTCTTCCCTTTCTCAAAAAGTGTTTTATCAACTGTTAGCGATTGAAGAATATATGAAAATTATGGGAATTACATACAAAAGAGACTTTACATTAAATGAAAAAGAGTTAGCAAAAATACTAAAAAACTATGGAACTTTGACTATAAATCACAATTTTTTGTTAGATTTGAACAATATAAAAAAAATTTTAAGGTTTATTCCGATAAAATCAGCTAGTAATGATTTTAAGTTTTCCCACTCTTTGGGGAAAATCAAAGAATCTAAAGGGGTTTATAAAGTTTATATTGGTAATAAACTTATTACCAAGCTTAAACCACAGTACTTTAAAATTTCTTCAAATTGTCCAGAAAGTTTTATAGTTGAAGTAGATGGGAAACAAATTCCCATTGAAAAAGCTTCAAAATTTTTTGTACATGACGATTTTAAGGTTTTAGGTATCAAAGGATATCGTGTAAATATTATCGGTTATTCATCACCACACAAAACTGATGAAAGTGGTCTTGTTATTAGAAAAAAAGATATGAATAAACTTTATTCTATTGACAAGAATGGTAGTATTTACAGGATTGAATTTTATAAAGAAGATAAATTTTGTACTATGCTATTGGTACAATTTAAATAGGATTATAGTTTATGAGTAAATCAGAACAACACTCTTTTTCCAGTGTATTATCAATTAATCCATATAAGGAAACCTATTACAAAGGTATTTCTAGCTTTATTAGTGAAGAAACTTCTCCAGAATATTCAAAAGAACAATTAGTCATAGCTTATCTTAATACAAAAGAATTTATCAATGCCCAAATTGAGATAAGTAGAAATATTCCAGAAGAAGACTTACATGATGCTCTTAGCAATAAAGTATATGATGAGTTGGCACTTGATCAAGCAGTAGAATATAAGATTCAATATATTGAAACTTTCGATAGTTTGGATGAGGAAAACAGACATTTTCATGCCTTTATTGTTGATCCATTAGATGTTACTAATACGTTTACAAATGTTATAGAACAGATTAAATATATTGATGTCATTATCCCTGTCCCACTTCTAATAAAGTCTTTATATGCAAAAGAGATTATTGACAACTCTGGAGTTCACTGTTATATCTATTTTCAAGAGAACGACGCATTTTTAACAATCTATTCTGAAAAAGAGTTTGTATATACCAAATCTATTAAATACTCTTTTTTAGATATTCACGAAAGATTCTGTGAACTTTATGGTGAAAGAATTGACTACGATGAATTTATTAAATTTTTCACTCAAGAAAACCTTAAAGAGAGTGATAGCGAATATAAAACTTATATTATAAAACTCTATAAAGAGCTTTTTGCAAATATCAATGATATTTTAACATATACCAAAAGGGCTTTTGAGATAGATAAAATTGATCATATCTATATCGGTTCTCAAATACAAACTGTAACACAACTTCATGAAATGATTGAAGCTGAAATCAATATACCTTCTAGTCAATTTAGTTTTGATTATGGATTTGAAAACGGTGACACTTATGTAGATCAACTCCATGCTCTTATGCATTTATACTCTAATTTATCTAATGAAGATAGATATAAATGTAATTTTACTGCGTATAAACGTCCTCCAAAATTTATACAAAGAGATAGTGGTAGGTTAATTACAGTTGTTGCTGCCTCTATAGCTTTAGCATTTGCATATCCAATAACATATTGGGTATTAACATATGCTCAAATTTTACAAAAAGATTTGTTAGAACAAAAATATAAAGAGTTACATAATACAAAGATCACAAGAGAAACGACTATCAAAAATAGATTGGCTGAGAAAGACAAATCTCTTCAACTTTTAACAAAAGAACAAAAAGAGTATGATGACAAAAAGAATACTTTAGTGAAAATTCACAAAGTTAAAGTTGATTACCCTATGAAAGCTAAATTATTAGCTCTTTTTACAAATGAGATGTCTAAATTTAGTGTAAAAGCAACAAAAACTGCTTATGCTGAAGAAGATTCAAAACAAACATTAAGTATCAACTTAGCTTCAAAAAATGATAGACAAATCACTCAACTAGTTGAACATCTAACTAAAGTTTATGAGGGAAAATATGTTTTTGCATTAGAGGAAATTCTTCTTGATGATACAGCAAAAATGTATCTTAGTGAACTGAAAGTGAAATTACCATGAAGATAAATATAGAAGATTATTTACACAAAATTGATTCAGCATTTAAAAATAAATCAAAAAAAGATATTCAGATGATCTACATTATGGTAGTTTTTGGTATCTTTGCTTTTGCATATCTTTTTTTCTATGATAGCTCTTTTGAAAATTTTGAAAATACACAAAAAGAAGTATCAAGTTTACAAACTAAAATCAATATAGATGAGCAGTACTTACAACAGAATCCTGAAGCTGTTGTTACCAACTTAAATAAAGAGATTCAAGAAATTGATAAAAATGTTGCACAGATTCAAGAGAACAACTTGTATATTAAGAGTAAAATTGAAACAATATCTTCTATCATATATGATGAAAGAAGTTGGGGTGAGTATTTAGATTCCATTACAACAAATGCTCAAAAATATCATATGAAAGTTAATAATTTTACAAATAAATATGCTTTAAAAGAAAATGCATTTGGTCATGTCTTAGATATATCTGTTGAAGCGACTGGAAGTTATACTAACACTTTAAAGTTTATTAATGCATTAGAGCAAAGTGAATTAGTAGTTGATATCCATGATTTCAATATTGAAGCAAAAGAGAAAAAAATCTACTCAGATTTAAATATATCAGTTTGGGGGATTACATACTAATGAAAACATTCACTATACTTATCTCATTATTTGTGTCAACTATACTTTTGGCGAATAGTCAAGCAGCTACGAACCCCAGTGAATTATCATGGGTAGATGAACAAATAGAAGCAATCAAACCTTCTCGTTCAGGTGCAACTAATGGTTATTTAGGACAAATCCGTGATCCATTTATTTTCTTAGATAAAGAAGAAAAAAAAGTTTCTAAAACATCATCAACTATTCAAACAACAAAAAACATAACTTCTACAAATGTTGTAAAAACTCCGAAAAAAGCAGGCAAACTTACGTTAGAAGCTATCATAAATCATTCAGCTTTGATAGATGGAAAATGGTATAAAGAGGGACAGAACATTTATGGTTATAAAGTTGCAAAGGTCGATGGAAAAAATGTGCTTTTGAAAAAAAGTGAAAAAAATTTACTCTTAACAACAAAGAGTAAAAGAAGTTTAAAATTTAATAGCAATTAGGGATTGAATATGAAATATATAAAAACATCAATTTGTGCAGCTTTACTGACTGCAACTTTATCAACAAGTAGTTTTGCTGATTGTTCTTATGAGCTTTTTAGTATTAGTTCTGCTAAAGATACAAAAATTATAGATTTTGTTGAACAATTAAGTGATGAATGTGGTTTTAGTATTGTAGTCTCTGATCCTTATGCTGAAAAATCTTTAGACATAAAACTCAACAAAACAAATCTAAAAAATCTAACTATCGATGAAGTTTTAAATCTCATTTTAAATGAAAACAATCTTTCATACACACTAGAAAATAATATATTGAAGATTTCATACTTAACAACAAAAGTATTTAATATTGACTATATTTTATCGCAAAGAAAAAGTACTGGTAGTACCGATATCACACTAAGTTCTGGTTCATCAAATGACCAATCTTCATCAACATCTAATACAAGTGACTCTGGAACTTCTTCAACAACGAATAGCTCTTCCTCTGATAGCGGTATAAAAATTGAAAGTACAGATGAGGTGAAGTTTTGGGATCAACTTGACGAAGAATTTGTTAAAGTTCTAAACCGACCACATGATAAATATGAAGCTTCACACCCTATTATCAATAAAAATGCAGGACTTATCACTGTAACCGCTACACAAAAACAACTAAAGCGTTTTGAAAATTATCTTAAAAAACTACAAGAAAAAGTACAACTGCAAGTACTCATTGATGTGCAACTATTAGCTGTTACCATGAGTGAAGGACAAAGTACAGGTATTGACTGGTCACAACTATATGCTTTACAAAATATGCATTTAGCTCTTGATAGAAGAGATTGGCAAAATGTTACGACATATGAAGATGATACTATTACTGAAGGGATTTATAGTGGAGCAAGAGCTATTGGACAAATGATCACACTTCAAGCTAATGCTGACTTAAACGAAGTTATAAAGTTTTTAAAAACACAAGGAGATGTAAACTCTATTTCTAATCCAAAAGTTTTAACACTAAATAACCAACCAGCTCTAATTACATCTGGAACTGAATATTTTTACAAAATTCAATCTTCAACAAATCAACAAGGCTCTGGTGGTGGTGTAGCAGCAACTACTCAAGATGAAGAGATTCAATCTGTTTTTGCTGGAGTATTATTAACAATTACACCAGAAATTTCAAATGATGATTCTATAACATTAAAAATAAACCCTTCACTCTCTGAAACAGCTCAAGATATATCTGCTACCGATAATTCAGATAGAGCTATGCCACCTGATTTAAATCGTCGCCAATTATCTTCTGTAGTTACAGTAAAAGATGGTAAAAGAGTTATTCTTGGTGGATTAATCAATACTAAAAACACCAATGAATCTAATAAAGTTCCTGTTTTAGGAGATATTCCACTTATTAGCTATATGTTTAAGTATGAAGAAATGGTAAAACAAACTCAAGAACTAGTAATAATTATTGAACCACATATTATTCATAAGAATAAACCAGATATATCTCTATCTGATCTAGGATATGAAGGTTTAAGTAATGACTTATTAACAGCTCCAAGAGGTTCAAACAACAACAGTTCATCTAATGATGAAAAATAATTAGGACTTAGATATATATGAATAGTATCTATACTAAATCAAGAGATGTTTTTATAGATACTGTCAATGTTGGAGATTATGTTCAACTAGACAGAGTTTCAACGATTTATCAATCCTTGAAAGACTCTATAAAAAAACCTCTCAAAATGGTCTTACTTTTTGGAAAACCTGGCACTGGAAAAAGTATGTTTTTATCAAAGCTCTATAAAGATTTGCTTGAATCATACAATATTTATCTCTATCAAACACCTATTATTGATGAGAGTGAGTTTTATAAAACACTTGCGCAAGATATTTTTGACACAAAGTATAATGGTGAACTCAACTTTACTCAATTTATGAAAATTATCAACTCTAAAGATTTAAAAACTGTACCAGTAGTACTCTTAGATGAAGCACAGCTTTACTCTGAAATTTTAATGGAGAAAATTCGTTTACTCTCTGATAGTAGAACTATCAAATTTGTTATTACACTCCATAAAACTGAAAAAGAGGATGTTATAGCAAAAGAACATTTTCAAACTCGTATTTGGGAAACTATTGAACTTGAAAACGCTTCTAATGTTGAACTTAAAATTTATATTCAAAAAAAATTGATGAAAGCAAATTGCTTTGATAGTGCTAATGTTTTTACTCAAAAGTCAGTGAATAAAATATATTCGTTAACCAATGGAAATTATAGAGAAACCAATAAATTACTTTACACTCTTTTTGATATATACGCTACATATGAAAAAAACAATCAACTTTTTGAAGTCAAAACGGATCGAGTATCTCATAAACTTATAGAGATGGCTGCAATACATACAGGACTTATAGATGCTTAATACACGTGATTTAGAAAAACGATGGTTACGATATAAAATAAAATCTGTTCTCCTTCCATCTACAATTATTGTGCTGAGTTTAGCTACTATTTCTATTTTTTCATTTCTTTATTTTTCAGATAAAGAACAAGAAGATATTAATATTTTAAATGATCAAAAACAGTTGCTTACACAAGTTAAAGTTAATAATAATATACAAAGAGAAATAACGCAAAATATTGCACCACAAAAGACACCTGAAATTTCCAATGTAATTGATACTCATGTAGAATTAAACAAAACTAATTTTGAACAAAAAACTACATCAACAAAAAAAGTTGTTTTAAAACCATCTTTAGAATTTATAAAAAATATTGAAGAATCATCTGATGGTTATTATCATAATATTCCAGAAGAAGAGACTTTTAATACAGCTTATGTTGATCCAAAACCTAAAAAAAATGTTCAACAGAAAACTGATGCTGATGAAGAAAATGAAGTCGTTATAACTTCTGAAAAACCTAAAAAAATTGTTATTGCTAAAGAAACAAATATGGAAGATATTAAAGATGCTGAAAAAAGATTTAAACAAAACAACAATCCAGCTTTGAGTCTATTTTTGGCTAAACAATATTATGCCAAAGGTGATTATTCTAAATCTTATAACTATGCTTTAAAAACAAATCAACTTGATAAGGATAATGAGGATAGCTGGTTAATTTTTTCAAGATCATTAGTAAAACTAGGTAAACCTGACCTAGCAAAAAAAGCCCTCAAAGAATATATTAAGTATTCACACTCAAGTAATGCGCAATTGCTTTTAGATGACATAATGACAGGGAAATTTCAATGAAAATATTACTCATTCTTTTTTTATCACTAAATATTTATGCCAGTGTTAAGCAAGATATATTAAATTTGTTCCAAAATAAAAAATATGAAGATGCGTGTAATATAGGATTTGATAATTTTGCTAGATACACTAAAGATGAAGAGTATTTATCTATATATGCTTTTTCATGCCTAAAAGCTGATTATATTGATCGATTAGCACTTCCTATTGCAATGTTAAAGTTTTCACAAGAATCCCGTTCTAACTCTGCATATTTCTCCGTAATTTTCATGCAAAAAAAACTGTTATACCATGCACTTTTAGATGATTATGATCTATCAGAGTTCAATCTTCCAACTACGGATTATGTACTTTCTAAAGTTTTTGAACTTTATGCAAAACTTGGAAAACACAATAAAAGAACACTTTATATTTTTGATGACACATCAAATGAAAAAATCTCCTATAAACTTTACTTAGAAAAAGACTACAAGATACCTAAAATGGTAATTGAAGAGTATTATGATACTATACTTATAAAACGACATATTTATTGGTAATGGATTAAACGATGGATAGAATTACAACCGATTTACTTTCTAGTGGTGCAATTATGAAAGGTCAAGTTGACAGACTCCTTGCAAAAGGTGTTAGTGAAAACTTGGTACTTCGTGATATTACCCTTTCTGGTTTTATGACAATGGATCGACTTGTCCGTTTTATTGTACAGCAAGTCCGTGATGGTGTTTATGATCTCTCTATTATAGATAACTATGATTATATTCTAGAGAATGTGGTCCTTGAAAAATTAGCACATGAACTTGATCTTATGTTTGTTGATTTAGATTCTATTGATATGGATTACTCGTTAACAGCACAAGTTCCTTTAACACAACTGCAAAAACATAATGCTATACCTATTTCACATGATGATATGAGTGTTACAATCGCACTTAACGATCCACTCAATATTGAAGTTCAAGAAGCACTGCAAAGACTTTTTCCAAGAAAAATTGTAAAAATTGCACTCGCTACAAAAAAACAAATCTCTTCATATCTTTATAAAATTGGTTTAAAAGATAGTGTTAAAGGATTAATTAGAAAAATTCGTGAAGAGTTAAACTCTATTAGTTCTCTTGAGGAGCAACAAGAAGCTTCATCAATTTTACAACTTATTGATGTCATTTTAAAAACCTGTATCAATGGACGTGCTAGTGATATCCATATTGAACCAACTGAAAAAAACTGTGTAGTTCGTGGTCGTGTCGATGGTAGACTTTCGGAGATGTTTATTTTCGAAAAAGATATCTATCCACCATTAGCATCACGTTTAAAACTTCTCTCGAATCTTGATATTGCAGAAAAACGTAAACCTCAAGATGGACGTTTTTCAACTGCAGTTGGTTCTAGAGAATTTGACTTTCGTATCTCTACACTCCCAATTTTATATGGTGAATCAATTGTAATGAGGGTTTTAGATAAACAAAAAGCATTAGTAAGACTTGAAGATGCAGGGATGGATCAAGCAAGTTACCAAAAACTGATTAAAGGGCTTAAAGCTCCTTATGGAATAATACTCGTAACTGGTCCTACAGGAAGTGGTAAAACAACAACACTTTATGGTGCATTGAATGAGCTAAGAAATGTCGAAGATAAAGTAATTACTGTTGAAGATCCAGTTGAGTATAGAATGAACTTGATTCAACAAGTACAAGTAAATGCAAAAGTTGGTCTTAGCTTTGCAGATGCGCTTCGATCAATTCTTCGTCAAGACCCTGATAAAATTATGATTGGGGAGATTCGTGATCAAGAAACACTTGAAATTGCTATTAAAGCTGCACTAACTGGTCACTTGGTAATCTCAACTCTCCATACAAATGATTCAATTAGTGCAATTCCACGTATGTCTGATATGGGGATTGAGCACTATTTGATTAGTGGTGCACTCGTTGCTATTCAAGCACAAAGACTTGTTAGAAAAATTTGTGTACATTGTAAAGTTGAAGATGAACTTTCAGCATCAGTTTTAGAAGAGATCGATGGTGTTGTGCCAGAAGGTACTAAATTTTACAAAGGTACTGGTTGTAAAGAGTGTAATGATTCTGGATATATGGGAAGAGAAATGATCTGTGAAGTATTAAATGTATCAGAAGACATCTCAACTCTGATTGCAAAAGGAGCTTCAAAAGATGTTATACTTGAACAAGCTAAAAAAGAGGGATTTATCAATCTTTTCCAAAACGGTATCCAAAAAGCAGTTGATGGAATTACAAGTATTGAAGAAGTATTAAAGGTGGCAAAAGAATGAAATACTTTCAAGCAACAGTCTTAAAACAAGGGAAAAAAGAGCAAATTGGTTTATATGCAGAAGATAAAAAAGAGGCTATGAGTTATGCTAAATTAAAGTTTTCTGGTATTATTATTAAAGTTACTGAAGCAGAAGAACCTTTTGAAGATAAATTTAAAAGACTCAAATCAGACTTTCTAAAAAACTATAGAAAAAAGAAAATAAAGCCTGATGCACTTATTGGTGCTATTCGCCAACTTGCTGTTATGACCAATGCAGGTATTTCTATTCATGACTCTTTTACAGAAATTGCAAATGCCACAGCTGACCAAGCATTAGAAACTGTGTTCTCAAGAGTAGCAGATGATATTAACTCAGGGCAATCACTTTCAAACTCTATGCAAAATTTCCGTTTTGAAGTTGGAAATCTTACAATTGCCATGATACAACTTGGTGAAAAAACTGGTAATCTTGATGAAGCATTATATGCACTAGCTGACATGCTTGAAGAGATTCGCTCAAATGTTATAAAATTTAAAAAAGCAATGGCATACCCTAGAAATGTTATGATTGCTATGGCTGTTGCATTTACAATTTTAATCTCTTTTGTTGTTCCAAAATTTAAAACAATGTTTGATAAACTCCACGCAGACCTCCCACTTCCAACTAAAATTCTTTTAAAATTAGAGTATATCTTCAATAATTTTGGTCCATACGTTCTACTTGGTCTTTTTATCGCTTTAGTTATATTCAAATATATGATAAACAACTATGAACATATTCGCTTTAAATGGCATAAAGTTTTACTTAAAACGTATCTCATTAAAAACTTAATCAAATTCTCGACGCTAAGTAGATTTACATTAGTATTCTCAGAACTTGTTCGTGCAGGTATTCCAATAGCTGAAGCACTGGATACATCAATTGGTATGATTGACAACCTTCCACTAAGACAAAAACTTTTCTCTGTTAGGGCTACTGTTGAAAAAGGGGGAGCTTTAAATAAAGGTCTTGAAGAAACAGGATTGTTTGAAAATATGATTATACAAATGATCCGTGCTGGTGAAGATAGTGGTACCTTAGATGCAATGGTTCAAAAAGTAGCAGAGTATTATAAAATGCGTTTTGATGCTATTATTGATGGTCTGAGTGAAGCAATTGAGCCTATTATGTTATTTATGATCGCTGGTATGGTTATCTTACTTGCTCTTGGTATTTTCCTACCTATGTGGGATATGGGAAATGCCGTAATGGGACATTAAAAAACTATAATATTTTCATCACCCGTTCTAACTTCTTTAAGAGAGTTTCCAAGCTCTCTTTGGAAGCTTTTAATATATACTCTACATCTGTTAAAAAAGTTTTTGCTACTATTGTAATGCCTAAGTTTTCACATTCATACTCTAAAAGTCTTACATCTGCATAAGCGACCGATACTTTTTGCATAAACTCTTTTTCATACTTAAACAATTTAGCTTCATTAATTACTTGATTTACTGCATCACTATAAGCCCTCACTAAACCACCAGTACCTAGTTTTGTACCTCCAAAATAGCGTACAATAATTACAGCTATATTTATAAGTTCTTGACCTTGTAAAACCATTAAAGATGGTTTTCCAGATGTACCTTTTGGTTCACCATCATCACTTGAATGTTCAACTATTTGATCAAACTCATTAAAATGACGAAATGCAGTTACAAAATGTCTTGCTTTTGGATGTTCTTGTTTTAATTGTTCGAGTGTAGTTTCATAGAGTTCATAGGGGATTAGGTGAGCAATAAATTTTGATTGCTTCACCTCTAATGTGCAAGTATAATGCTCTTGTATATACTGCATTATCCTATATTTGTATATACTTTTTGTACATCTTCATCATCTTCAAGACGCTCTAAAATTTTGTCAATATCAGCTTGTTGCTCTTCAGAGATTTCAACTGGAGTATTTGCCATTCGCTCTAGCGTAGCTTTGGTAATTTCAACCCCCATGCCCTCAAGTGCTTCATTTAAAGTTCCAAAACTTGTGTAATCACCTGTTACAAGGACTACACCCTCTTCTGCTTCAATCTCTTCAAGACCTGCATCGATAAGTTCAAGTTCTAGCTCTTCTAAATCCATATCTTCATTTAAAGAAAATTCAAAAATTGCTTTACGTGAAAACATAAATTCTAATGAACCATTCGTGAGCATCTCACCATTGTTTTTATTGAGGATAGATTTTACATTAGCGACTGTTCTTGTATTGTTATCTGTTGCACATTCTATGAAAAGTAAAACACCATGAGGAGCTTTCCCTTCAAAGTTTACCTCTTTCATATCTGCAAGATCTTTTGCACTTGCGCGTTTAATCGCTGCTTCAATATTGTCTTTTGGCATATTTTCAGCTTTAGCATTTAGTATAGCTGTACGAAGTTTTGGATTTAAATCAGGATCAGCCCCGCCCTCTTTTGCCGCCATCGTAATAACTTTTCCAAGTTTAGGAAACAGTTTTGACATTGCTCCCCAACGTTTTAGTTTTGATGCTTTTCTATACTCAAAGGCTCTACCCATTTTTTTCCTTTTAAATCCGTTATTTATCTTATTTGGAATTATACCATTTAGATGTATAATATAACCTAAGGAATATGTATGAATTTAGCTTTTAAATTTAAATATCGTTTTTTTAATGCTTTTAGAGAGCTATTTGTCCATCATCATGGATCATTAGAGTTTCGTGCTAAGGTATTTGCACTTTTAATTGCTGCTAATGAAAAAGCATCGATTGAGAGCTTTATAATTGTTAAAGAGATAGGTTTAGAGATTTATAATCATGATGAAGATCGTGCAAATTTACTTATGCTAACAACAAGAGAAATAGTTCAAAAAATTGAAAATGATCATAGTTTAGATGTAGATAGATTAGTAACAAATATACAACAAGAGTTACGAATAGTCCCACGATATGCGAGTAAAATAGATATTAAAGCACTCAAATCACTTACGCTTTTATCAAGAGATGAAGATACTATTCATTACCAAGAAAGAATGCTCGAGTTTTTAAGCAACCTCAAACAAGAACATACAGAAAAAAATTAAAGGATTTTTATGGATATACAAACAATTGCCCTACACTCAGGGTATGAAAAAGATTCTCAAGGGACTATGGCAGTTCCAATTTACCAAACAACTGCATATGAGTTTCATAATGTTGCACATGCTGCAAATCTGTTTGCACTTAAAGAGTTAGGAAATATCTATACAAGACTTAATAACCCTACTACAGATGTATTTGAAAAACGTTTTGCTGAGCTAGAAGGCGGTGCTGCTGCCATTGCAACATCGAGCGGTATGAGTGCTATTTTTTATGCTATTGCAAATGCTGCTGAAGCAGGTGATAACATCATATGTGCTGCGCAACTCTACGGTGGGAGTTTAACACAAACCGCTCATACATTGAAGCGTTTTGGGATTGAGGCACGTTTTTTTAATGTTCATAATCCAGATGAGATCGAAGCACTTGTAGATGAAAAAACAAAAGTTATCTTCTTTGAGTCACTTACAAATCCAAGCATTGATGTAGCTGATATTGATGCGATTGTGGCTATTGCTAACAAACACAACATCTTAACAGTCGTTGACAATACAGTAGCAACTCCTATTTTGTGCAATCCATTAAAACATGGTGTAGATATTGTCGTACATAGTGCTTCAAAATACACAACAGGGCAAGGTTTAGCGATTGGTGGGATTATGGTTGAGCGCCATAATATCTCTACAAAATTAAAAAACAATCCTCGTTATTACCATTTTAATGAGCCTGATGAATCGTATCATGGTCTTGTTTATACAGAGGTTGGTTTACCACCATTTTCACTGCGTGCAAGACTTTCACTACTTCGTGATCTTGGTGCTGTTTCTTCGCCATTTAACTCATGGTTATTTATTCAAGGGATGGAAACGCTCTCACTTAGAATGAAAGAGCACTCAAATAATGCGCAAAAATTAGCAGAATTTTTAGAATCACATCCAAAAGTAAAAAAAGTGAATTACCCAGGACTTACAAGTAATTTAAATTATAAAATGGCACAAAAATATTTTAAAGATGGACTTTCAAGTGGATTACTTAGTTTTGAAGTAGAGTCAATGGAAGAAGCTGAAAAGATTGTAAATGCTACAGAACTTTACTCATTAGTTGTAAATATAGGTGATAGTAAATCAATCATTACCCACCCTGCTTCAACGACACATCAACAGTTAAATGAAGAGGAACTAAAAGCATGTGGAGTTCCTGCTGGATTGATTCGCATTAGTTGTGGACTAGAAAGTATAAATGATCTTATTGCAGATATGAAACAAGCCTTAGATGCGTAATGAGAAATCCTTAAGTGAGTTTTGCTAGAATTACACAATGAATTTAAACCTACAAACATATACTGAGCATTTTACTAACCCTCTGTACCTAGAGAGTGGTCGTATCTTAGAGCCGTATGACATCACTTACGAAACATATGGAACTCTCAACGAAGATAAAAGCAATGTAATAGTAGTTTGTCATGCTCTAACTGGTTCACACCACGCAGCAGGGATTTACGAAGGCGAGAGTAAAGCTGGTTGGTGGGATGGACTTATTGGTTCAAATAAAGCAATCGATACAAACAAATACTTCGTGATCTGCTCAAACGTGATCGGTAGCTGTTTTGGTTCTACTGGACCAATTAGCACACAACATCCACATCATGAAGCGTACCGTTACAAGTTTCCAGTTATCAGCATAAAAGATATGGTAAAAGCACAACGTATTCTTTTTGATCGTCTTGACATTCACAGAGTTGAGGCTATTATCGGTGGAAGTATGGGTGGTATGCAAGCCTTACAGTTTGCTATCCACTACCCTAACTTTGCCAACAAAGTGATAGCACTTGCTACAACATACGCGACACAACCGTGGGCTATAGCGTTCAATAAAGTAGCGCAAGAAGCGATCTTAAAAGACCCAGAATTTCAACAAGGTTACTATGATCCAGAAGTGATCAAAGAGCAAGGCTTAAGTGGTATGGCGATTGGTCGTATGGCTGGACATATAAGCTTTTTATCGCCTGAATCTATGCAATCAAAATTTGGTCGTGAATATAAACGAACTGACGGTTTGTATGAGCTTTTTGGGAAGTTTCAAGTGGAGTCTTACTTAGAGTACAATGGTTATAACTTTACAAAATGGTTCGATCCGCTTTCATACCTTTACATCACAAAAGCGATCAACATTTACGATCTCTCTCGCGGATTTGATTCGCTTTCAGATGCACTCGCTAAGGTCAATGCTTCACTACATCTTATCAGCTTTAAAAATGACTTGCTTTTTAAAGATTTTGAGATGAAAGAGATTGCAGACGAGATGGCGAAACTTGGCAAAGAGAACTATGACTATCTTTGTATTAATAGTGACTATGGACATGATGCTTTCTTAGTTGAACTCAGTAAATTTGACAACTATATAAAAGAGGTTTTAAATGGCTAAAGATACAACAAACTTTGAACTCAAACTCGAAAATGCAAAAAAAACACTTGAAAAATTGATGAATCCTGAGATCACTTTAGAAGAGAGTGTAAAAGAGTACGAAGCTGGTATGAAAGAGCTTCAAGAAGCGCAAAAAATACTTGAAGAAGCACAGATTAAGATCAACGAGATCAAGAGACCTCTTTCATAGCCTCTGAATATACTTCAGAGGGCTAAAAAAAGTTAAAATTGTGCAAAATATTTTTTGAAGTATAGTTAACTATACTGATGAAAATTTTTGTGCAAGGTTGATTTTTTTTAACCCTCCCTTTGGGTAATCTATACAAGAGTATACTCTGCATTAGATAACCTTCAGCATAGATCACTATGCTAAAGGACATCTGCCTTGATTATAAACTTGTATAGATTACTGAAGAAAATTCAGAGGCTATGAAAGAGGTCTAGAATGAAAGCAGCTGTTTTACAACTAAGTTCGCAAGGGTTAAGTTCTACAAAACTGCTCAATTATGTCCGAATTGCCAATAAAAATGGTGTAAAACTACTTCTTTTGGGGGAGTATATCCTTAACCCTTTTTTTAAAGAGTTACAGTCTATGTCGATCGCTATGATAAAAGAGCAATCGAATGGACAGATAAAGATACTTAAAGACCTTGCCAGTACTTACGATATGACTATCATCGCTCCTATAGTTATAGTAAAGAAAAAACAGCCCTATAAAACCATTGCAAAATTTGCACCTAATTCTACTTCATATTATCAACAACAAATCCTTATCAATTATGCACATTGGAATGAAGAGAAATTTTTTGCAAATGAGAGAGAGGCTATAAAAACACCTCTAATCTTTAAAATAAAAAACCTTAAATTTGCAGTTATTAGCGGCTTTGAGCTTCATTTTGATGAGATATTTACAAAAATAAAAAACAAAAATGTGGACTGTGTTTTGATGCCAAGTGTTTCAACTTTTGAGTCGTATGAACGATGGAAAGCCCTCATCCAAACAAGAGCGTTTGTTCACAACTGCTATGTTCTACGTGCAAATAGAATCGGTGAGTATATAGAAGATGAATACAGCTGGAAATTTTACGGTGATTCTGTACTTGCTTCACCAGATGGTGAGATCATCTCTCACTTAGGAAATAAAGAGGAACTTATGCTTGTTGAGCTCTCTCACAAAGAGGTTGTACAGGCTCGAAAAGCGTGGGGCTTTCGAGACGCTGTAAAAAAACGAGAAAAAGTTATATAACTTTTTATGATATAATCACTTTTTTTATCGAAAAAATAAAGGCTACATTATGATGAAATATTTCCACCGCCAAGTGCAACTTTGGGGCGAAGATATACAAAAAAGCTTACAATCTAAACGCATAGTGATTATTGGCTCAGGTGGACTTGGTTCCTCTTTAGCATTTGCACTTGGAGCTACTGGGATTGGAGAAATCCACATGATCGACTTTGATGAAGTAAGTCTGCATAACATCCATAGGCAGATCGCTTTTAAAACTGGTGATGAAGGTAAAAACAAAGCCGAGATCAACGCACAAATCATAGAACAAAGATGCCCTTACACAAAAGCGATTGCACATAATTGCGACTTTGCAGGATGGACTGCAAAAAACATAGAAGTTGATCTCATCATTGATGCTACAGACAACTTACCGACACGCGCTGAGATCAACGCTTACGCAAAAGAGAAAAACCTTGCTTGGGTTTACGGAAGTGTTGAAGCGTTTCACGGTCAAGTTTGTTTCATTGATAAGTCTTCATTTTCCGATGCATTTAAGATCATCAAAAAAACTCCAGCTGGTATAGCAGCTCCGATCGTTATGCACATAGCTTCACTTCAAGCAAATCTAGCTTTACGATATTTAGCAGGGCTTAACGTAAAAAAAGATATGCTTTACTACCTTTACTTTAATGATGAAGGTGAATTAATCACACAAAAATTCGCATTACCAACATAAATAATCTAAGGTATTATCAATGGAACTAGATATTCGTTCTCTCTCTTTTGCCTGTACATCAATCTTGGCGACCAATGCACTTGTACTAGCTATATTTTGGATAAAACACAAAAAGCAAACGGATTTAGGTTTATATGCACTAGGAAACCTATTTATAAGCATCTCTTTTGCTCTTGTTGGTCTACGTGGATCGATCCCTGATTTTGTCTCTTTAGTTGCAGGAAATACTATAGGTATAGCAGGAAGTTTTTTACTCATTCGAGGTTCTTTTGTTGTGTTTAAGCTCAAGTATAACAGATGGTTTGAAGATATTGCGTTATCCTTAGTAGTAGTACTCCTCATTCATGCTACATACTATGAACCAAGTCTTAAAGAGCGAGTGTTGGTAGTCTCTAGTACTATCATCGTCCAGTACCTATACCTTGCCTTTTTATTTCTTAAAAGGTCTAATAAAGAACCTCTTTCCCCTATCACAATTACTGGTATAAGTTTTGGGCTTGTTAGTATCTATATGCTCTTTAGAAATACCTACTCTGTCTTTGAAGATATGAGTATGTTCCACGATACTATATCAGCTTACTTGCACGAGGGAAATATCTATGCTATCACCTATATAGTCATCATGACAGCATCTACTGGCTGGACGATCGGTATATTGCTCATTAACTATACACGTATAGAAAAAGAGCGTGAAAATGTGATCCTAGAACTTCAAAAACTAGCTCGTACAGACCCCCTTACTGGTTTAAAAAATCGTTTGGTTATCGATGAGATAATGGAACTTGCAACAAAACGGGCGCAAAGAGTACGCAAGGAGATGGCTCTACTTGCACTTGATCTTGATGGCTTTAAAGAGGTCAACGATACTCATGGTCATGATGTAGGTGATGAAGTTTTACGACAAGTAAGTAAAAGACTCTCTCAAACTCTACGACAAACAGATACTGTTGCCCGACTTGGCGGTGATGAATTTCTTGTTATTTTGGAAAATCTTAATAGTAAAGAAGATGTAAAAGATATTGCCAATAAACTTGTAGAGATTATCAATGAGACCTATATAGTCAAAAAACTCTCAATCAATGTAACTACATCGATAGGTATAGCTATCTACGAGCACAACAATGAAAATGTACAAACACTCCTAAAAAACGCTGATCTAGCACTCTACACTATGAAAGAATCAGGTAAAGGGGGATACAGTTTTTATAAACAGTATTTCTAATGGAACATTTTATGTATTATATTTTTCATCACAACAAAAGGAATGAAAAATGTATACAAATACTACTGAAGAGTATAACTTAGTTGAGTTTGAGGATGAAAGAGTAAATCATTATCTTCACCATTTTGATGAATGTGACGTAGAGCACTTAGAGTATAACCTAGAATATGATTGCCTAGAAGCAAGTACTGACTACATCGAGGAAATTATATGGGAATAGTCCAAAACATCTAGTACTTTAGTGTTTTTCACTTATACGACACTAGGGTACTTCTTGCACACTCTACACATACAAACTTTCTTTTTAACTTATCTTTTATAAAATCTAATCTGTGTCTATTGAATTATTTTGGAATTATTATTGTTGAAGTGATGGACAGAGAGAAATTCTAAAAAACTTACCTTTGTGTTCTGATATAATACTAAAAAAATTATGAGGATACTATTTTAATTGATGGATACGTTACACGACCAAATATGTGCTTTAGTTAAAATATCTTTGGAAGATAAACAGTATTCAGATTTTATAAGCTTTCCTATCTCTGCTCATACTATCACAAAAATTAAAAAAAAGATTTATGTTAACTTAGAGAACTATACGTGCGTAATTCATAGTGATGAAATAAGACACATTAAAAAAGAGCATGGCGATGAGGTTATGCACATTTGTGAAATTCCCCGTTATCTTGAAAAATTTGCAAAGATTGAAAAAAGTACTACTAGAGATAAACCAACTGGTAAAAATATCCCATGTTTTGTTTTTACAAAAAGAAACTCAAACATAGATGTAAAGATTGTAAAAATGAATATAAGTAAAGATAAGATATTGAGATTGAAAACAATGTATGAAGCGTAGCAGACCAAAAACTGCTACATTTTACGGTTGTTAGCTAGTGCTTAGTTAAACTACCCTTTGCCTTACGTCCGAAACGAACTCCGATGGTTTTACAATACAGAATTTCTGTTAGTATAAGTATATCATAAAAGGTTGTATTATTACAACCATTTTTGTGAAGCTTTTCATTATACTAGTGGTTTAATGGTACTCGCAATGTTATTATACACTTCTCTAGTAAATGTCTCTTCTGGACTTACATTTAGCTGGAAATATAGTTGCGTAGTTCCAAAAGCCCCGTCATAAGGGATAACAACGAAGATTGCAATTAAAGTATATCGAGGCGTTAGCCAAAAAAGTTGTCAAATATTACAACAAAGGGTAAGTAGAGGGATTTTTCTTTATCTTTTAAAAGTACTTGAAAGCCAAAAATAGGCGTCTCGTGGTGGACAGAGAGGGATTCGAACCCTCGGAACAGTTACCCATTCGCATCCTTAGCAGGGATGTGGTTTCAGCCAACTCACCCATCTATCCATCGGAGGTTGCAATTATAATAAGGTTTATATAATACTTTGCTTAAAATATGGGCTTTTTCCCATTAAAATTGTTCTAAAATTTTCTCTACTACTTCAGCGGGATTTTGCGCTTTATATATAGGGCGTCCTACTACTATAAAATCAACTCCAACACCTTGTGCATAAGCTACATCTGCAACACGTTGTTGATCTCCAGCATCTTCGCCAAATGGGCGAATACCTGGTGTTAAAGTCATAAACTCTTTTGATGTGATGTTTTTGATCGACTCACTCTCAAAAGCTGAACACACAACACCATCAAGCCCACACTCATGAGCATCTTTTGCAAACTGATCGGCTTTTGTTGCTATAGAGCTTTCATATACCGCTGTAAACTCATCTTCTGCAAATGATGTAAGTGCCGTTACAGCAAGGACAATCGGACGTTTTTCATAGCCGACAAGTCTATCCATAACCTCTTTCATAGCACGACGCCCTGCACTTGCATGAACGTTAAACATATCAACTCCAAGTCCCATGATCGACTCAGCAGCATCTGCCATAGTGTTTGGGATGTCGTAAAGTTTTAGATCGAGAAATATTTTAAAATCTGGGTTGATCGATTTGAGTGCTTTTAAAAACTCTTCCCCATCGCGGATATAAGTACGAAGTCCAACTTTGAGCCAAACATTGTAGTTTTTTATCTTTTCAACAAGTGCTAAATTTTCCTCTTTAGTTGGGAGGTCAAGTGCTACACATAATTCCATAAATCTTCTCATCTTCGTAAATTTTATGAAATTATACCACTTTGGACTATAATATCGAAATGAAATTGATTTTTGAAAATAACGACTTTGCAATTGTCACAAAACCAGCGGGAATGAACTTTCACTCAGAAGATGAAGCGGGTTTTGTGGTGTTAGCCTCAGATATGCTAAAGTGTAAGCTCTATCCTGTTCATCGACTAGATAAAATGACCTCTGGACTTGTCATACTTGCAAAAAGTAGCAAAGTTGCAAATGACTTTTTAGAACTTTTTGAATCACGGAAAATCGAGAAACATTACCTAGCACTAAGCCTTAGAAAACCAAAGAAAAAGATGGGAAAAATTGTAGGCGATATGGCAAAGTCAAGACGTGGAAGCTGGAAACTGCTTCGCACAAAACAAAATCCTGCTATAACACGATTTATCTCAAAACCTTTAAGTAGTGGAGCTATACTTTTTTTAGTAAAACCATACACAGGTAAAACACATCAGATTAGAGTAGCTTTAAAATCTGTTGGCTCACCCATAGCTGGAGATATGAGATATGCGGCTGTAGAAGATGCAAAAGAGCTAGATCGAGGATATTTACACGCGTATATTTTAAAGTTTGATCTAAATGGAGAATCTTATAGTTTTAAGTCACTCCCCGATGAGGGGGAACTTTTTTTGACACAAGAGTGCCAAGAGAAGATAAAGGAACTCTACAGTGAGCAAGAGTGAACTATAGACTGTATTTTTGCTACAACTGAAGGGTCTTCAAGTGTTGAGATATCTTGAGTTATCTCCTCCCCTTTTGCAATAGCACGTAATATACGACGCATAATTTTTCCAGAACGAGTTTTTGGAAGTCCCGGAGCAAACACGATCTCATCACATACAGCGATGTTTCCGATCTCTTGTTTGATGTGGTTGTTGATGATTTTCATCTCTTCAAGCTCATCAGCTACACCGTTGTCCGATTTTAAAACTACATAAGCAAAGATACCTTCACCTTTGATCTCATGTGGTTTTCCAACAACAGCAACCTCTGCAACATTCCAGTGTTTTTTGATTGCAGCTTCAACTTCAGCTGTACCCATTCTGTGACCGGAAACATTGATAACATCATCTGTACGCCCAGTGATCGTGATATAACCATCCTCATCATAAACTGCACCATCGCCTGTAAAGTAAACTGCCTTACCATCTTTTTTTACATCGCCAAAATAAGATTTTACAAAACGCTCTGCATCACCCCATACACCACGGATCATTGATGGCCAAGGACGTGTTACACACATATACCCTTTCTCGCCTACTTCAACTTTAACTCCTGTTTCAGGGTCTAAAATTTCTCCCATAATTCCAGGAAGTGGTAAAGTTGCACATGCAGGTTTGATAGGAGTAGCACCTGGAAGTGGAGATACTATATGCCCACCAGTTTCTGTTTGCCAGTAAGTATCTACGATTGCACATTTATTTTGACCAACTTCTTCATAGTACCATTTCCATGCTGGAGGGTCTATCGGCTCACCAACAGTTCCAAGAACTTTAAGAGATGAAATGTCATATTTTGCTGGTTCATCTTCTCCAGTTTTATGAAGAACTCTAATTGCAGTTGGTGCAGTATAGAACTGGTTGATCTTATACTCTTCAACCATTTGCCATGGACGACCCGCATCTGGGAATGTGATAACACCCTCAAACATAACAGTTGTCGCACCCATTGCAAGTGGACCATAAACGATATAAGTGTGTCCTGTAATCCAACCAACATCAGCTGTACACCAGTAAGTATCGTTCTCTTTTACATCAAACACCCACTCCATAGTCATCTGTGCCCAAAGGATGTAACCAGCTTGGTTGTGTTGTACCCCTTTTGGTTTTCCAGTTGATCCAGATGTATAAAGTAAAAACAGTGGGTCTTCACTATCCATAGGCTCAGCTTCGCAAACTGAAGATTTTGTTTGGATAAGTTCATTGTATGAGTAATCACGTCCAGCTACCCATTCTAAATCTTCATTGTTTCTCTCAACAACAAGTACTTTTTGAACTGGTGTATTACCTTCTAGTGCAGCATCTACAACTGGTTTTAGCATATATGGCTTAGTTTTTCTAAAAGCACCATCAGCAGTAATAACCACTTTAGCCTCAGCATCTTCGATACGATCACGTAAAGCCTCAGCAGAAAAACCACCAAATACGATAGAGTGAATTGCCCCAATTCTAGCACATGCCAACATCGCATAAGCAGCTTCTGGGATCATTGGCATATAAATAACCACACGATCACCTTTTTTTACGCCAAAATCCTCTTTTAAAAGGTTTGCAAACTTATTTACTTGATAAAAAAGTTCAAGGTAAGTGATGATTTGCTTATCTCCACGATCTCCCTCAAAGATAATCGCAGCTTTATTTTTGCGAGATGTTAGATGACGATCTATACATTGCTGTGCTACATTGATCTTCCCACCATTAAACCATTTTACAAATGGGAAATTCGATTCATCCATCACAGTGTTAAATGGCTCAATCCAATCTAGTTTTTCTTTTGCATAACGTCCCCAAAAACCTTCATAATCCTCCATAGCTTCCTCTTGAAGCTCTTTATACTCACACATGTTTTTTATTCTTGCACTTTGTGCGAACTCTTTGTTTGGTTGAAAAACTGGTTTTGTTTGAATCTCAGACATTTACTCTCTCCTTAAATTTAATTTGTTAATTTTAAATAGATCATTGCGGTCATGATCGCATCATTAACCGCATTGTGCGCTCCCATACGAGGCAAGTTTAAACTTTGCATAATCGTATCGAAACGTAAATCAATATTTCCTTGAGGTATCAAGGTAATTGTTTTGTCAAAATATAATTCAGAAACTTCAACCATCTCGTTTGGCAACTCTATACCTAAAAGTGGTTTTGTGTATCTGTTTATCATCTCAACATCGAATTCTAAATAATACCCAACTAATTTTGAACTCCCTATAAATCTAAGGAACTCTTTTATAGCTTCTTCACTCTCTTTTGCATCGATAAGGTCACACTGTCTTATCCCATGTACCTCAATACTTCGTGCATCTATCTCTTTAGAATTTTTAAGATACACCTCAAAAGTTTGTGAAGTAAGTATTTTGTTATTTTTAACTTTTAGGGCACCTATTGAGAGAATCTCATCCTCTTTTGGGTTTAACCCTGTTGTTTCCGTGTCTATCACCACTACACTGTTATCTTCATTTTTATCAAATAAAAATTCAAACTCTTTCTCTTTTAACCTTTTAAAATCTCTTCTTTTTTTAAAAGATTTAACAAAAGAGCTAAACATTAACGAACCATCTCCAAATGAAAATGAAATGAGATAAATTTTTTAAATTTATTCACTATTTTAAAACTATCTTTGAGAAGGTCTTTTTGGACTTTTTCTAAAGAATTTGGGTCTAATAAATTGTCATCTTCTATATTTTTCGAGTTTAACATTGTTTTTAAACGAATTGATGACAATGTATCAAAACTCTCTATAAGTTCTGAGGCAAAGTTTTTATCCATAACTCCTTTGTTATTAAGCTGTTTTATCCGCTCAACTGTATTTGTTTCTTCTATGTGAAACTCTAAAGCCAAACAACGAATACCATGAACAAGTGCAAATAAACCACCTTTTTTGATATCAAGTTTATTTGCATACTCTTTTTCAACAACAAAGTTTGAAAACACGGATAGTGGTGTTTCAAAATATAAAACAGACTTTGCCATATGTGCTAAAAGATCATCTCTTGCATGAAACTTAGTGTATAAAAATCCACTTAGTTGATCTAAAAACTCACATTTTCCAGTTACACAACGAGCATCTAAAAAGATGCTCAAATTTTGTAATGCACCTTCATCCAGTGTTGAAGACCAAGTGCTAATAAGCTCTTTATATGAGCTAAAACTTCTTCTCCAAAAAGGGTTACTTACCATCACGTTTCCCTTACATGCAGGAAAACCTATCTCAAGTAAATAACTGTTAAACTGTATCATCGGTGCTGTAAAAAGTTCTATATCAACACCATCCTCTACAATCAAAGCATTGTCTTGATCGCTTTTTATCCCTTGTTCATTTCTGCCTTCACTTCCCATCACAATAAATGCACACTTTTGAGCTAAAGATTCATCTACACACATATCAAAAACTTTTTTATAGATTTTGTCGTTGAGTGTTGAAACAAGTTTTGTAATGTAGCGAACACGCACACCTTTTGTAGTAAGTGCCAAAATAAGATTTTTAAGATCTTTTTGAATATCTTTAAGATCATCTATAGTTTTTGCTCTATCGATTTGTACTGCAACTAAATGTGAGTGGTTTGCAAAGAAACTTAAAAGATCGAGTTGCTCTAATACGCCTATAATTTTTCCATCTTCTTTGACAACTACACGTCGTACTTCTTCATGTGTCATCACTAAAAGTGCATTGAAAAGAAAATCAGTTGTATCTACGCTTACTAACTTAGTCGTTGCAATTGACTCGATTGGAGCTTCTATAAGTGTATTTCCTAAAAGAACTTTTTCTTTTAAATCAGCATCTGTTACTATACGAGAAAGTTCCTCAACAATAATAATACTTGATTTAAGTTCTTTTTGTTTTTGAAGTGCATCATAAATAGAAGTTTTTGCAGAGACTATACAAGGAGTGTGTAGATATATGTCTGAAACCCTAGAGACCAGAAACGGAGTAAACTCACTACTGTTATGGTACTCTTTTAACTGTTTATGACGTGAGATAAAATCTTGTAAAAAATAACCTTGGATTTTTTTGTTTTGCATCAGATCAAGAAAATCATCTTTTTTGATCTCATAACAGATCAAATCCTCAGTTACCACAAATCTTGAAGAAGTTTTTTGGTAGATCAAAGAGTCCGCATCAAAACTATCACCCTCGCCATAGATATTGTAAAGTTCATTATCAACATACTCAGCTACCTGCCCTTTTATAATGATATAAAAAGCAACACTCTCTAAACTTGAAGAGATCAACAAGGTATCTTTTGTATAGTACGCGATATCTATTTTTGACATCAAGTTGTCAAGTTCATAAGAACTTAACAACTCAAAAGGATGGATAGACTCAATTAAACGTCTTTGATCTAATATACTCATTTCTAATGCTCTACTGCACCTTCTGCACCAATTCCTGTTTGGCTTCTAATGTATTGACCTTCAAAAGCTTCTCTCTCTTTTTGTGCATCTTCTGAGTTGTCTGTAATTGAGAAGAACCAAATACCAACAAATGCTACAACTACTGAGAATAATGCTGGGTATTTATATGGGAAAATTGCTTCTGCATTTCCTAAAATTTGTACCCATACGATTGGTCCAAGTATAACTAAAAGAACTGCTGTTGCAAGTCCTAAACTTCCACCGATAACTGCACCGCGAGTTGTAAGTTTTTTCCAATACATTGAAAGGAAAAGTACTGGAAAGTTAGCCGACGCTGCAATAGCGAATGCTAAACCAACAACGAATGCAATGTTTTGTTTCTCAAACGCAATACCCATAATAATTGCAACAATACCAAGAACAACAGTTGCAATTTTTGAAACTTTCATCTCTTGCATAGAATCTACTTCACCTTTTTTAAATACAGATGCGTAAAGGTCGTGTGAAATAGCCGATGCACCAGCTAAAGTCAGCCCTGAAACAACCGCAAGGATTGTAGCAAATGCAACTGCTGAAATGAAACCTAAGAAAAAGTCCCCACCAACTGCGTGTGATAAGTGGATAGCTGCCATATTGTTACCACCTAAGATTGGTGAACCACCCTCAATCGCTTGTTTTGCAAGGTCTAAATATTGAGGATTTTGATATACCATTACAATCGCACCAAAACCGATGATGAAAGTTAAGATATAAAAATACCCAATGAAACCTGTTGCGAAAAATACTGACTTACGAGCTTCTTTTGCATCACTTACTGTAAAAAATCTCATTAAGATATGTGGTAAACCAGCTGTACCAAACATAAGTGCAATGGCTAGTGAAATTGCTGAGATTGGATCACTAACAAGTCCACCTGGACTCATAACAGCCTCACCTTTTACCTCAACAGCTTTTGCAAACAATGAACCAAAGTTAAAATCATAGTGAGCCATAACAGCGATAGCCATGAATGTTGCCCCTGAAAGAAGTAAGAATGCTTTAATGATTTGAACCCAAGTAGTTGCAAGCATACCACCAAAAGTTACATATAAAACCATGAGTACACCGACAAGGATAACTGCGATTTCATAGTTAAGACCAAATAGAAGCTGAATAAGTTTTCCAGAACCAACCATTTGTGCAATCAGATAAAGAATAACAGTTGCAATTGAACCAAATGCAGCCAGTGTACGAATCGGCGTTTGACGTAGTCTGTACGATGCAACATCAGCAAATGTATATTTACCAAGATTTCTTAAAGGCTCAGCGATTAAGAAAAGAATGATCGGCCAACCAACAAGAAAACCGATAGAATAGATAAGTCCATCATACCCTTTTAAATATACAAGACCAGAAATACCTAAAAATGATGCCGCAGACATATAATCACCTGCGATTGCCATACCATTTTGAAGACCTGTAATTCCCCCACCAGCTGTATAAAAATCTTTTGCAGATTTTGTATGCTTAGCAGCCCAGTAAGTGATACCAAGTGTACCACTTACAAAAATTAAAAACATTACAATTGCAGAGATATTCATCTCTTGTTTTGCAACCTCACCCTCAATCGCACCACTAGCAAAAACAGCAATTGAACCTAAAATTAAAAATAAAAAAGCTTTACCCATTAGTTATCCTTTATACTGTTTTTTACTTTGTTTGCAAGTTCATCAAACTCACCATTTGCTCTTGCAGTGTAAACACCTGTAAGGATAAATGCAATAACAATTACTATAATTCCAACAGGAATACCTACCGTAGTTACACTTTCACTGCTTAATGGTGTCCCTAATAATGACGGATCAAATGCAATAGTTAAAATAAATGCGAAATACACTATAAGCATAATGATTGTTAAAACAATTGCAAAAGATGTACGTTTTGCAACTAATGTTTGATAATCTGGATTTGATTTTATTTTTTCAATAAGATCTTTTTGCATAATATTCCTTTTAGAAGTTATAGTTTAGGATAAATCTGTACTCATCCCACTCTGTTGTGTAACCTGTTGTTGCAGCTACATTAAAGTCATCTGTAAAGTTACCTCTTAAACGTACTTGCAGATTTTTGATAGCTGAAGGATAGTATATCACATCAAAGCCCATCTCAGAAGCATCACCGTGTGTATAACCATTGTTATCATCCATTGCAAAATCAACATAATAAAGAGTCGTTGTAAGTTTTGGCCCAAAATCTTTCCAGTCATATGTTAAAGCACCTTTTGTTGCTTTTGTCCCCGCTAAAAACATATGACGAGTAACCATACCTTGAGTATATGCTGGCATACCACCCCATGGAGTGATAATTGATTTTAAAAGCGCATTGCCACCTGATTCAGTAGTTTGTGAATATGCACCATAAATATTAAAATTTGCAACTTTTACACCAACTTTCGCAGCACCATAGATAGAGGCAACGTCACCTAAATATTTTTTACCTATACCATCTTCTTTTATTAACTGTCCTGCAAAATATGTAGAAGCATTATCTAATTTCATCTCATACGAAGCATCTGCATAAATTGCATTTAAAATATCGTGAGCAAAATAATCCCATATTTGCACTTTTAGATTAGGAACTCCAGCGTATATTGCAGCAGCTACACTTACACCATCTGTTTTTTCACCTATTGCATAAGCCCCCATATTTACAAACTCGCCAACTTGATTTCTTGTATCTACAGCTGAATAACCAGATGTAGCTGCTAAGATACCCCCGTTATATGCACGACCGAATGTACCTTGAGCAAATCTTGTTACATGTCCAGCGATTAAAGTAGTATCTGAAACATCTGTATTTATAAGTAAATACGCTTCAAAAAGGTTAGGTAACATTCTTGCATCATCGCTACCAGCTAATGGTGTATCTAACTTTTGACGTCCACCTTTAAAAGTAGTATTTTCATATTTGAACTGCACATATGCTTCACCAAGTATTGAGTAACTCTCATTATTTGGTCCAAGTAGTGTTGGATCAACTTTTGTATAATCAGTTTTTGGGCTATCTAAACCAAAGCCATTGGTTGTATAAAACGCAGCTCCTAAACTTAAACCTTCATATGCTGCAGTTTCATATTTTAGATACCCACCTACTGCATTGGCATCTCTAGTATAATCTGCAGAAGCAGGATTTGATGTTTTTACAGATCTAGAAATACTAAACTCTCTAATCTGACCACTTGCTTTTCCTTCAGAAAACATTGAACTTAAATCATCTGCTGCACTTAAGTTTGCAGAAGCGATAAGTCCAAATGCTAAAAAACTTGATGTAATACCTTTTTTCATTTTTTTCTCCCCGTTAAAGTATTCAACTCTAATGCTAAAAAATAAAAATAGCATGAACATAGCAAAATAAAAATATTGAAAAACTCTTCTTCACTCTTATAAAAGTGTGAAGAAAAGTAACTTATTGAAGAGTAATTAAGTAGTTTTAAATTGTGCCAACTTTGAAGAAAGATCACTCGTCATATCATTAAGATGTTCCGCAGCTACCATTATATCTTCAACACTTTTTGCATTTTGTATAGATATATCGTTAATCTCTTTTACACCAAGTAAAATATTATCTATCTGTTTACCAGTATTTTCAAAATCTTGTACACTTTTATCATTTACCTGTGTAGCTTGATTTACAATTTGTGTAATTGATTTTATTCGTTCTTCAACAACTACAGATATTTCAGAAAGTTTTTGCATTTGTTGAGAATTAATGCTCATCTCTTCACTTGCAGTTTCTGTTGATTGAACAATTATACTAATCGTTGCGTTGATCTCCGATAAAGTTTTTTGTGTACGCTCTGCTAATTGTCTTACCTCATCTGCAACAACTGCAAATCCACGACCATGCTCACCTGCACGAGCAGCTTCAATAGCAGCATTTAATGCTAGTAAGTTTGTTTGATCAGCAATATCTGAGATGACAACTAAAACATCTTTCACTTGTGCTGTTTCTTGAGAAAGTGTTTCTATTTTATTTGCTAACTCCAGTTCTGATTCTACACCTAATTGTACTTTTGATGTGAGTGCTACAATCTCATCCCTAGCATCATTAAGCATATTGTTTGCTGCAAGCATCTCTTGTTTAGATCGAACAGCATTTTCAATTGCTTCTTTTATTTTATTATTTGTTTCTATAGCATTTGTAGTTGTTTCATTGACAATACTAACTGATTTTTCAACATTTTTTCCTACCTTTGTTGCAGTTGACGCAAGATCATTTGCAACTTTTGAATTCTCTAAACTTGAAGATTTAGCACCTATAACACTAGAATGAACCTTTTCAATAAAATCATTAATATTATCTGCAACATGTTTTATCTCATCACTACTTTTAACATGAATTCTTTTTGTTAAATCACCCTCACCTCTTGCCAAATCTTGTGTAATTTTTAAAATCTCTTTAATACAAGATACTATCCATTTATCAGCTCCAAGAACTGCAACCAAACCAATAATCACTGATAAAATTATGGAAATAAGCACAATATGTGTCGTTGAGTCTACTATCGCTTTATCAGACTCTCTTTCCATACCTTCTATTTTTCTTTCGATATTATCTATATATTCCCCTGTTCCTATAATCCATCCCCACTTATCAAACAGTGTTACATAAGACATTTTAGGTGAAGGCTCTTCTTCATTAGGTTTTGACCAACTATATTTAACCATTCCTTCACCTTTTGCTTTAACAACTTTAACCATCTCATTAAACAGATATACTCCATTTGAATCTTTTGATTGAGATAAATTTTTTCCATCTAGTTCTGGTTTTATAGGATGCATAATCATCGTTGGCGTCATATCATTGATCCAAAAATACCCCTCTTTTCCAAAACGCATTTGTGCGATAGTCTTAAGAGCTTCTTTTTTCATATTTTCAGTTACATCTGAGACATACTCTCCTGTTCCAATAATCCATTTATAATGGGAAAAACTTTTTACATACGATATTTTTGGCTGAGGATCTTTAAAGCCAGGTTTTGCCCATGAATAACTTACAAACCCTTCCCCTTTTTTATTTACTACTTTTACCATTTCATTAAAAAGATACACACCATTTGGATCTTTAAAGTTTGAAAGTTCTTGTCCATCTAATGCAGGTTTGATTGGATGCATTACCATTATTGGTGAAAAATCATTGATCCAAAAATACCCACTTTTCCCATATCTTGCCGAAGCTACAAGCTCTTTTAAATGTTTTTGAAGCTGTTTTTTAGACATTGAAGATTTATTTTTTTCATAAGCATCTTCTAACATGCTAAAAAGAAAATCTGTTTGTTTTTTTAAATCAGATTCAACTTCTGCTTTTAACTTTTGAGGAGATGTTCTCTCATAAAAAGAATCTACTGACTTTAGTGCAACACTCACATAGTTTTTGAGTTCAAGTTCCTTATTTGCATAAGCCTCTTTTTTATACGCTTCTATGTTACGTGCAGTCATCTCATTAATGGTTGCAATAGATTCAAAAATCAATGCACAAGATACTGCTACAACTGTTAAAATCATCAATAACAGTATTTTCATTCGAATAGAAATATTTTTCATAAAATCCCCTTTTTATAAAATCTATATTTAACTTCTTAATATAAATAAATAGCATGAACATAGCAAAAAGGTTAGATGTATATTTTTTATCTAAAATTTAAAAGAGTGTGTAAATATGTAACTATGGTTTTTCTATCATATAGCCCATGCCTCTTACATTAACTATAATATCTTCTTTGAGTATTTTTTTGAGTCTGTTTATCTCTGCACGCATTGTCGCGTTATCCACAATCGCTTCATCCCAAACATACTCTTGGAATTGGTCAAAATCAACTACAAGCCCCCTATTTCGTGCTAAGAGATCAATTATCTGCGACTGTTTTTTTGTAAGTGTTTGGGGTTCTTGCTGAAAATAAAGAGTTGAGTGTTCTTGATCGTAGCTGTAATTTTTTGAAAGGACTAAATGAACGTTTGGTGCTTTTGAAGCAGATACTATGCGTTCAATTCGTAAAGATAACTCTTTAAGATGAAAAGGTTTTTTTAGATAATCATAACATCCTAAATTATAAGCACGAGAGATATCTTCAATATCTACAAGTGCACTTATATAGATCGTTGGGACATGAATTTTTAATTTATGTAACTCTTCTAAAACCGAAAGACCATCTATTTGAGGGACATTAATATCTAAGATATAAAGATCAAAATTCCATTTTTGCATTGTCTCAAATGCTTCTTTGCCATCAAAAAAGCTCTCTACTACATGTCCAAATGACTGAAGATATTCACAAATAGACTCGTTTAACATCACTTCATCTTCTAATAATAGTATCTTCATCACTCACCCATTGTTGTAAAAATATAACGAAATGTATTTTTTTCTTTACTCAAATCAAGAAGAATTTTAACATTTTCCTCTTCACAGATGTTTTTCACAAGTCTAAGTCCTATACCAAAACTGTGTTCAGCACTTAAACTACTCCCCTCTTCTCGATAGTATGCATCAAAAATCTTATTGACATCAGAAATTGGTTGCGAGTAGCTTCCTATAGAAAACTCCACTTCATGCAATGTTTTTTTAAGAGTAATCTCTACAATCTCATTTTGATATGTATATTTTATAGCATTCGTGATACTGTTGTCTATAATACGTTGCAATTTTGTTTCATTAAAGAAGATATAGACATCTTTCACCTCACTTATATAGGAAAAAGAAAGATTTGAGAGATTTGCTACTTCACTAAAAAAGTCTATACGACTTTGGATAAATTTATGAATATCTATAGAAGCTTTTGGATAATTAACATGCTCTTTTTTTACTAAATAACTCAAATCATCATAGATACTAAAGATATTTTTCGCAGCAGCTTCCACTTTTGCAAGGTCTCTATCTTTTTCATGTTTCATTTCATAAAGTTCTAACGATGTTAAAATAACACTTAGTGGTGTATTTGTTTCATGAACTGTATAGCGTAAAAACTCTTTTTGAGCATCAAGAATTCGCTCTAAATCTTTTGTCTTTTCTTGCACTTTATCTTCAAGACTTAGATTTAATTCACGTAATCTTCTTTTATGTCCTTTAATTGTATCAATCATATCATTTACATGTAATCCCATTGTTTTAAACTCTTTAAAAAAGATTACATTAGGATTCATCACTTGATCGCTATGCGTTACATCTTTAAAAAAATCCAAAAATACTTGCATATCACGTTGTAATAATGTATTAAAAATTTTATAAAATCCAAGCATGATACCGAAAAGAATAAAAGCAAGTGTTGCAATGGCTAAAGTATTTTTAATAAGAAGCGATTTCAGTTTTTCTTGTGCAGCTTCATAATTGTAAACTTCTTGTGTACCTATCACTTGGTCATGATGTTGTTTTGAAAGCGTTTTTTCATAATCATGATAATTCTCTTTGATTAAGAGATATGCAAAAACAATCGTAAAAAGTAAAATTACGAGTGTTGTAATGATATTTGCTTGACGGATGGTTATCACATTAAAACGAATCATCATATAACGCTGTAATTTTTTTAATTTCTCTTTCATGTAAGAATTATACATAATTTATAAAATTTCACTATAATTTCAAAAAAATTAAAAGGCTAAATATGTTCGGCAAAAAACTAAAAGAGTACGATTTAACAAATGTAAATGAGTTCCAATGGGCAAAAGTTTCAACAAACAAAGGTGACATCTGGATCAAACTTTATCCTGAAGAAACACCAAATACAGTTGCAAACTTTGCATACTTAGCTAGTTCTGGTTTTTATAATGACCTTAACTTCCATAGAGTTATCCCTGGGTTTATGGCACAAGGTGGATGTCCACACGGAACTGGTACTGGTGGACCAGACTGGGCGATCGAGTGTGAAACTGATAAAAACACTCACAGACACGTAAAAGGGACATTATCGATGGCTCATGCTGGACCAAATACTGGTGGTAGTCAATTCTTTATCTGTTTCGTTTCTTGTCCACATTTAGATGGTGTTCATACAGTGTTTGGTGGGATCGAAGAAAATGATGCAGATTCAATGTCAGTTTTAGATGATATTAGAATGCAAGATGATATCAAGTCTATTGAAATATTTGAAGAAAGAGCATAAATCATAATTGTTCCCAAGCTTTCACTTGGGAACAAGAAAAATTTTAAAGAGTATTGTTAAAGAGTATAAACATACCCCAACCAAAATAGATCACCATCCAAGCAACCATTATACTTAATGTATAGTTTCCTAGTTTTGTTACCCATTTATCTTTTGAAGCATCAAAAACACCTGGAGTTTTTCCAACTTTCCATGCCATAGTAAGGATGTATGCTACACCAATTCCTCCCATGATTAAAAATGTGAGTAAAAACATTGTAATTGTAGGTATCTCCAAATTTACTGGGTAATCATAAATGTTATACCCTAATCCATTCATTAAGTTAAATCTAATTAACTCTCTCATCCCAGAGATAAGTAAAGCTACTATAACTAAAACAATAGTAGTTACATAACTATTGCTATTTTTGTATCCCATAAGAAGTAATACCACAACACCAGCAATGATCGCTAAAGAAAGAGGATTAAATAGATACCCTATTTGTAACATCCATCCAACAAAAGCTACTGCGCTGATAATTAAACCTACTACAGTAAATTTTGTACCTAAAGCAGCAGTATACTCTATGTAGCCTTTTTCAAAATCTTCACGAGCACTTAAAAACCTACTATAGTTTTGTAAAAATATACCAACAACTGGGATACTCAAACTTACCATAAATACAAGTCTTATGATATCAACATTAAATGTCAGACCACTATTGTCAACTACTCCATTTGGTGCATACATCTCCATCCACTCATTTGGCATGATTGAAGTTACAGCAAAGTTATGCATCAAAATTCCAGCAAAAACTAAAATAGCAAACGAGATAAAACCAATAAGTTTACCACCACCCGGTTTTGCTTTGTTTGCATAGTAGTACCAATAGTACATAATATACCCAATAACAAGAGCATATATAAAGATAAATACAAACATTCCAGAGAGTGTATTTGCCACATACCAGTTTGGATCATAGATAACTTGTGTAAAAAGTAATGGTGCTACGCCTAATACAATTAAAATCGAAACACTAATTTTCCCAGTTTGAATAAGATGCGGTGTTAACATTGCCCAATAAGGACTATTTTTTTGTTGCATAGTTCCATAAAGTGAGAGTCCCATAGCACCAAGTGATAGTAAAACAAAAGCAGCATGAAGTGCCCATGTTAAGATATATAGTGCCTGAAAGACTACAGGATAAAACGGAACCCCAGCAGGATCACGAAGGGCTAATAATACAGATGCGTCCATAAGTTCTCCTTTAATATTGTTGCGACGAGATATACTCTGCCATAGCATCGTACTCATCTTCTGGTAATTTTAGTTTTGGCATATATGGAAATGCACCTTCACCTATTGTATGTAAAATTGTCATTACACCCTCTTTATCCATTCCAGTAAGTCTATCTTTCAGTGGTCTAAACTTTCCAGTTTTTTCTAATGAATGACAATTTGAACAAGAGAGTTTTGTTAAAAGTTCTCCAGCTTCCAAACGGTTTTCATCTGTAATAGTTCTGAGTCTATCTGGAATAAATGGATTGAGTTTAAGTAACCCTTTCTCAGCAATTGCAGGAAGTTCACTTTTGATTTTTTTCCCAGGAACATCACGACTTATAATCTGGTCAGAATAGATATATTGACCAGCTACATAAGGTTTTCTCATTGATTCTCTTAGTTTTTCACCAGGCCATAGACCAGCAATCAATATAACCACAATCATCACAGATGCAATAGGTACATTAAGAAATCTCGGTTTTGCAATAACTAAAATAAAATAGAGTGAGAAAAGTCCCATTAAAACAAGTCTTGATTGTACTATTGATTCTTTTGAAATTGTAAATACTGCATGCGCATTTTCTGGCAATGTATTCATATACCACATAAAGAAGAATGTTGTTAAAAACCCACCAAGGATTCCAACATAACCCATTTTTTTGGAGAGTTCTGCTGATAATTCAGGATTTTCTTTCTTCATAGCACTTGAAATTACTAGACCGATAACTCCAGACATCATTATCATAAACCCTATACGTAAGAACATATGTGGGAATGTGTTGATTCCAAAGAAAGCATCACTCGCACTTCCTGTTGTGTAAAAAGCATCAGTACCAGGCCACATCATAAAACTAATAATTCCAATGATAAGTGCTAAAGTCCCAACAGATGCTAAAGCAAATGTATATGTGAGTTTGAGATGAGTCTTTTTATCTATCTTATCTATAAAATAAACTAAAGCAAAAACTCCAATAACTTCATAGACGAAAAATACCCACTCCGTAGCCCAAACCCATACAAAGTTATGGATAAGCGCACTAATACCTCTCGGACTTGCAGCCGTTGCAGTATACCAAATACCAGGACCCGTGATAGAGCCTATAACGTATGAGAAAATGAGCAAAAACATTCCATATTTTTTCATATATGGATACAAATCACTCCTATTTTCTTTATACGCTTTGTAAGCCAAAAATGCAAAAAGCATAGCAGCACCTACAGAGGTATGAGATGCTAAGATGTGAATGGTACCAGTGATACCCATCATCCAAGCACTTCCATACTCTGGGAAATAAAACAATGGAAATTGTCCTATAACGTCCATAAAGCCTCCTTTAAAAAAAAGTTGCGAACATTATAGAACTGAAGTGTTAATTATATGTTAATAGAATAATATAGATAATTTTTCATAATATTAAAACTGGAATGATTTGTGAACATCTCTTAAAACTATGTTTATGTCTATAATATAAGGAGAAAAGATGAAAGTGTGTAGGTGTGCTTATATTGATTATGATTCCATTGTAGAAAGTGTAAAACAATTTGGAGATGATTTAGAAGCGATTCAAGAGGAGACTGATGCTGGTACTATATGTGAGATGTGTATGTTTGATGAGTGTGCAAAAATAGATATCTCTGTACCAGCTGCAATCAAAAAAGCTTTAGAAGAGATCTAAAAATTGCTATAATTTCAAAAATAGTTTGAAAGGTAGCAATGCTAGTTCATATCTGCTGTTCGGTTGACAGCCACTTTTTCTTGGAAAAATTACAAAAAGATTTTCCAGAAGAAAAATTGACTGGTTTTTTTTACGATCCTAACATTCATCCATATTCAGAATACCAACTACGCTACCTTGATGTACAGCGCTCTTGCAAAAAACTCGGTATCGACTTGCTAGAGGATGAATATGATTATGAAAACTGGATCAAGGCAGTACGTGGCTTAGAAAAAGAGCCTGAAAAAGGAGAACGCTGTGAAGTTTGTTTCGACAAGCGTTTCATTAGAAGTGCAAAAAAGGCTCTCGAACTTGGTGAGAAAAAGATTACCACAACCTTACTTGTAAGCCCACTAAAATCTCAAGAACAACTCAAACGGGTTGGTAATGAGTTTTATAATCGTCATGGTGTTGAGTTTATTGCCGTTGATTATAGAAGTGGTGGTGGTACACAAGATCAATCACGTGTAACAAAAGAAGAACAACTTTACCGTCAAGATTATTGTGGATGTATTTATGGTTTAACAATGCAGCGAGAGCATCAAGACAAACTCATGGATGAGATGATATCTGCAATCTCTGGGCAAGTTTTACCAGCTTCGATCGAAGAGCGTTTAGAGATGTACCGCTACAGAAATGAGCTTGAAGATCAGGATATAGCTTATAAAATCGTAAAACAAAAATTTTTAAACTATCGTCAATTCATCTTTAAAGTAACTGTTGGAAAAAATGATGTGTTAGATGCTTATGCCTTATCTTACTCTACACTCCCTAGAAAAAAAGCACAGGGTCACATAGAATTTGAAGCACATAATATTGCTTATTTTAACCGTGAAGAGATCAAGTTTATCACTTTAGATTTTTTCAACGAACAAAATATTACAAACTACAAAAGTGTAAAAGAGTTAATCTATAATCCTCTAAGTTTTGAAAAAGAGCTTGAATTTAGATCAAAAATCAACAACACAAATTATGATTTATCTCCAATTATAGTAGTTGAAAAAATTCCAGATTCAAAACTTTCAATCGAATTAGATGCCACAACTTACGATGACACAAAAGAAAAACTAATCATTATATAATGAAATTTTAGATAAAATATCCGAAATTATATTCACAAGGCTTAAAAATTATGATTATGGATGTTGTCGAAATTCAAAATATTTTACCTCACCGTTACCCTTTCTTACTCGTTGATAGAATTACAGATTTAGTGAAAAATGAATCACTAGTTGGTTATAAAAATGTATCTATTTCAGAACCTGTATTTGAAGGGCACTTTCCAGGTCACCCGATCTATCCTGGTGTTATGATCTTAGAAGGAATGGCACAAGCTGGTGGTGTTTTAGCTTTTAAAAGTATGGATGACCTAAGCGAAGAGGAAGTAAAAAATAAAGTTGTATACTTTATGAGTATTGACAAAGCAAAATTTAGAACTCCTGTAAAACCTGGGGATAGACTTGAGTATAGAATCTCTGTTATTAAACATAAAGGTGCAATCTGGCTTTTAAAAGGTGAAGCATATGTTGATGGAAAATTAACAAGTGAAGCGGAACTTAAAGCTATGATCGTAGATAAATAAGGGTAAAAATTGAGTAATATTTCTAACTTAGCTATCATTGAAGATGGTGCAGTTATTGGTGAAAATGTTGAAATTGGACCATATTGTTTTATCTCAAGTGAAGCAAAAATAGGGGATGGAACTAAGATCGCACAAGGTGCATGTATCTACGGTAAAACAACGATCGGGAAAAATAATGAAATTTTCTCCCACGCTGTAATTGGTTCTATTCCACAAGATTTAAAATTTGATGGTGAAGATGTTGAACTTATCATCGGCGATAACAACAAAATCAGGGAGTTTACACTTTTCAATCCTGGAACAAAAGGTGGTGGTGGTAAAACTATCATCGGAAATCATAACCTTTTTATGGGGTATGTGCATCTAGGTCATGATGTTATTATTGGAAACCACTGTATACTAGCAAATGCAGCAACATTAGCTGGTCATGTTGAACTAGGTGATTATGTTGTAGTGGGTGGTATGACACCTATTCATCAGTTTGTTCATATAGGTGATTATGCAATGGTTGGTGGTGCTTCTGCTTTAGCTCAAGATGTTCCACCATTTTGTATGGCAGAGGGGAATCGTGCGTATTTAAGAGGGCTTAACCTTACAGGTCTTCGTCGTCATATTGAACGTGATGATATCAATGCACTAAAATCTGCCTATCGTGAACTTTTTGAATCTGGAAAGCCTTTAAAAGATAGTGCAAGTGAACTTCTTGAAAACAGTGACAACCACTATGTGAACGATCTTTGTAACTTTGTTATCAAAACAAAGCGTGGAATTCCATTTGAAAGGAAGATAGAAAATGATTCATAGACATTGTAGCTTTTGTGATGCAAGTGAGAGTGAAACAAATCCACTTATTGCTGGAAATGGTGTATATATCTGTAAGAACTGTGTTATCTCTGCATATAAAATTATGTTTGGGGATGATAAAGAGTCTTCAAATGAACAAAATCATGAACTTCTTGATGCGGTAGAAAAACTGATGACTCCTAAAGAGTTAAACAACTTTTTAGGTGATTATATCATTGGACAAGAACGTGCTAGAAAACTTTTAAGCGTTGCTGTATACAACCACTACAAAAGAATTTTTAAAACAAATAAAATTGAAAATGACGATACAGAAATCGCGAAATCAAACATACTATTAATTGGACCAACTGGAAGTGGAAAAACACTAATGGCTCAAACGATTGCGAGAGTTTTAAATGTACCTATTGCAATTGCAGATGCTACAAGTTTAACAGAAGCTGGATATGTTGGGGAAGATGTTGAAAATATTTTAACAAAACTGATTCAAGCAGCAGATGGTGATGTTGAACGTGCACAAAAAGGGATCATCTTTTTAGATGAAGTTGACAAAGTTTCACGTATGAGTGAAAACCGCTCGATCACTCGTGATGTTTCAGGTGAAGGTGTACAACAAGCTCTTTTAAAAATTATTGAGGGTTCAATGGTAAACATCCCACCAAAAGGTGGACGAAAACACCCTAATCAAGAGTTTACAACGATTGATACAACAAATATTTTATTTATTTGTGGTGGTGCGTTTGATGGACTTGATGAAATTTTAAAACGTAAGCAAGGTGAGAATGTACTTGGGTTTGGACATGATAAAAAAACAAAAGATGAGAAAAAACCAACTTACGATATGGTGGAACCTGAAGATTTAGTACATTATGGGCTCATTCCTGAACTTGTTGGTCGTCTTCCAATTATTGCTTCACTTAATGAAATTAGTGAAGACGATATGGTTCGAATCTTAACAGAGCCAAAAAATTCTCTAATCAAACAATATATCAAGTTATTTTCTATTGATAATGTTGAGCTAAACTTTGAAGATGATGCACTTTGTGCTATAGCACAAAAAGCGATCAAACGTAAAACTGGTGCTCGTGGACTTCGTGCAATACTTGAAGAAGCTATGATAGACATTATGTATGAACTTCCAGAGTATGAAGGGTATGAAGTACTTATCACTAAAGAAGTGATTGAAAATGGTGAACAGCCAGTATATATTAAAAAAACAACGCAAATTCCAGCATAAGGTAAAAATATATGATCTTTAATAAATTAATCGGACTTTTTTCAAGTGATCTCTCTATTGACTTAGGAACAGCAAATACTATTGTTATTGCAAAAGGTAAAGGTATCATTATCAATGAACCCTCAGTTGTTGCTGTCAAAACTGAAAAATATGGACAAAGTAGAGTTTTAGCTGTTGGACACGATGCAAAAGAGATGGTTGGAAAAACTCCTGGGAATATCCGTGCTATTCGTCCTATGAAAGATGGAGTTATCGCTGACTTTGATATGACTGAAAAGATGATTAGAAAGTTTATCGAAAAAGCGCACGGAAGAAGTTCACTTATCTCTCCACGTATCATCATTTGTGTACCTTATGGGCTAACACAAGTTGAGCGAAAAGCTGTTCGTGAATCAGCTATGAGTGCAGGTGCACGTGAAGTTTTCCTTATTGAAGAGCCTATGGCAGCCGCTATTGGAGCTGGAGTTGATATTCGCGAACCACAAGGGAACTTAGTTGTTGACATCGGTGGTGGTACAACTGAGATTGGTGTCGTTTCACTTGGTGGTCTAGTGCTCTCAAAATCTATCCGTACAGCAGGAGATAAGATCGATCAAGGGATTATCAACTACGTTAGAAAAAAATACAACTTACTTATTGGTGAGCGTGTTGCAGAAGAGATCAAAATCACTATAGGTACTGCTGTTACACTTGATGAGCCTTTATCTATGGTAATTACTGGTCGTGACCAAGTTGAGGGGTTACTTAGTTCAGTAGAATTAACAAGTGATGATGCTAAAGATGCTATGAAAGAACCTCTTAAAGAGATTGCTGAAGCGCTTCGTGATGTTTTAGAGATTATGCCACCTGATCTTGCTGGGGACATCGTAAATCATGGTATTATTTTAACTGGTGGTGGTGCACTTATCCGTCAACTCGACAAATACCTTTCAGATATTGTTAAAATCCCTGTATTTGTGGCAGATGAGCCACTTTTAGCTGTTGCTCGTGGAACTGGACGTGCACTAGAAGAGATTGACCTACTCCAAGAACTTTTCGAGAATGAATAAATCTTCTATCATATACTTTTTCTTATTAATTGCACTCCTTGTGGGTGCTTTTAATTTCTCTTCTACAGTTCAAAAACCATTTATAAATTCTTTGAACTTTATTAAAGACAGCTATCATAATACCATTACATATATTGACGATGGATTTGAAAAACATTTTTTTCAAGCAAATAGAATCGAACAACTTAAAGAAAAACTCCAACAGTACGAAAATAATCATCTAGTGATGCAAGAATTAGCCTCAGAGATAGATGATCTATATAAAGCAAATGATACAAATATGAGTGTGCATCCTGAAGTACAACTAGTTCGTACAACTTCTTACCAAAAGTTTGGAAACTTAAACCGTTTATGGCTCAATGTTACAGATTATAATGCTTCACGAATTTATGGACTTACTTATAAAGAGATGGTTGCTGGAATTGTAATTGACTACCACTCAAAACCACTAGCACTTTTAAACAATGACATTAAAAGTGCATACTCAGTTTATATTGGTGAAAATAAGGCTCCTGGAATCGCACACGGAAATAATGAAGAAAATATAGTAGTCAATTTCATCCCTGCTTGGTTTGAGATTAGTGTCGGAGATGAAGTGATTACTTCTGGGCTTGATAACATTTTTTTCAAAGGACTTAAAGTTGGAAAAGTTATCTCTATTAAACAATCTGAAGGGTATCAAAATGTCGTAGTTAAGCCCTATTATAAAACAAATGAACCAAACTATTTTTATATAATCAAGGTTGTAAAATGAAATATTTTATATTGAATTTATTGTTAGTATCAAGTTTATTATCTGCAAATGATTTAAAGCAAGAAGTGAGCATTGGATTTGGTCCATATATTCAATCGCAACCATATACAAATACTTCTGATATCATTCTTCCCTCACCTGTTGTCTTTTTTGACAACTCTTTGTTTTATGTAAGATGGTCACGTTTAGGAGTATATTTTTTAGGGGATAAACAGGATGATTTTGCATGGGGCTTCTCGTTAACTGCACAACCTAGAACCCTAGGCTACAAATCAAGTGATTCAAAATATCTAGCTGGTATGGATGAGCGAAAAAGCTCATTAGAAGGTGGTTTGGCTTTTAGTGCAAAATATAAAGATATATACTTTGAAAATATGCTTTTAAATGACCTTTTAGGATATCATAAAGGGTGGCTCAATAGAACTGAAGTTGGGACAAAATATAGTGTAGGCAAAGTGAACTTTTATCCAAGTGTAGTGATGCTTTATACGAGTGATAAATTTATGAACTACTACTATGGTGTTAAAGCAGATGAAGTAAATTTAACGCTCAATCGTCCCGCTTATACAGCAAAAAGTGGCTTTGAATTTGGTGTGCAAACATACATCGGTTTCCCACTGACTAACAGTTTTTCTGCTCTTTTTAATTTACGTTACGATATCTTGCCTAGTAGTGCCAAAAATTCTCCACTTGTGGAAAATAATTACATCTACTCGGGACTTGCATCAATTTTATATAACTTTGAGTACTAAAACTTCCAAAAAGTTCATTAAAACTTAAGTGCTTATTGGCTATAATCCCTAAATTTTATACAGAGGAAAAGAATGCCAAAACGCACCGACATCAAAACTATTTTACTCATTGGTTCTGGACCGATTATTATTGGTCAAGCTTGTGAGTTTGATTACTCTGGAACACAAGCTTGTAAAACTCTCAAAGAGCTTGGTTATCGTGTAGTTCTAATTAACTCAAATCCTGCAACTATTATGACTGATCCTGAGTTTGCTGATCGTACATATATTGAACCTATCAAAGAAGATATTATTGCAAAAATTATTAGAGATGAAAATGTTGATGCAGTTTTACCAACTATGGGTGGTCAAACTGCTCTAAATGTTGCTATGAGTATGTATGAAAAAGGGATGTTAGAGGGTGTAGAATTTTTAGGTGCAGACCCTAAAGCCATTAGCAAAGGGGAAGATAGACATCTCTTTAATGAAGCTATGATTAAAATTGGTATGGACTTACCAAAAAGTAAAAATGCTTATAGCGTTGAAGAAGCTATAGAAGTTGCACGTGAAATTGGATTTCCTGTAATTTCACGTGCATCATTTACACTTGCAGGTGGTGGCTCAGGTGTAGCATACAATATGGAAGAGTTTGAAAAACTCGCACAAGAAGGTATCTCTGCAAGTCCAATTAACGAAATTGAGATTATGGAATCTATGCTTGGTTGGAAAGAGTATGAGATGGAAGTTATCCGTGACAAAGCGGACAACTGTATTATTGTATGTTCTATTGAAAATTTCGATCCTATGGGTGTGCATACAGGTGATAGTATCACTGTAGCACCAGCTCTTACTTTAACAGATAAAGAGTACCAAAGAATGCGTGATGCTTCTTTTGCAATTCTTAGAGAGATTGGTGTTGATACTGGTGGATCAAATGTTCAGTTTTCAATTGATCCAAAAACTGGTCGTATGATTGTAATTGAGATGAACCCTCGTGTATCTAGGTCTAGTGCACTTGCTTCAAAAGCTACTGGATATCCTATCGCAAAAGTTGCAACACTTTTAGCGGTTGGTTTTACACTTGATGAGATCACAAATGACATCACAGGAACTCCTGCAGCATTTGAGCCTGTAATTGACTATGTTGTAACAAAAGTTCCACGTTTTACATTTGAGAAATTCCCAGAAGCTATAAGTACACTTTCAACATCTATGAAATCTGTTGGTGAAGCAATGGCAATTGGACGTACATTTAAAGAATCACTTCAAAAAGCACTCTGTTCACTTGAAACAGGTCTTTGTGGGCTTGACCCAGTTGATGGTGATGATGAATTTATAAAACATGAGATTCGTCGTCCAAATGCAGATCGTATCCTTTATGTAGCTGAGGGGTTCCGTCGTGGTATGAGTGTTGAGGAGATGTTTGATACTTGTAAAATTGATCCATGGTTTTTATACCAAATCCAAGAACTTATTGAATCTGAAAACAATATGAGTGATAAAGTTCTTTTTGAAGAAACAGCTATGAGACGTGCTAAAGTTGATGGTTTTTCAGATAAAAGGATTGCACAACTTATTACTCAAAATACACAAAACAAAGTTTTAGAAAATGATGTTTTTGAAGCAAGAAAGAAACTAGAGATCAGACAAGAGTTCAATGAAGTAGATACGTGTGCAGCTGAGTTTGAAGCACTAACACCATATCTTTACTCTAGTACAAACATCACAAAACTTCCACGCACGACTAGAGCATCAGATAAGAAAAAAGTGCTTATTCTTGGTGGTGGACCAAATAGAATCGGTCAAGGGATCGAATTTGATTACTGTTGTGTTCATGCCGCTTTTGCACTTAAAGAGATGGGTATTGAAACTATTATGTACAACTGTAATCCTGAAACAGTTTCAACTGACTACGATACTTCTGATGTGCTTTATTTTGAGCCTATAGATTTTGAACATGTTCGTGAAGTAATTGAAAATGAAAATCCAGATGGTATTATCGTACACTTTGGTGGACAAACTCCACTGAAACTTGCAGATGCTTTAACAAAAATGGGTGCGAAGATTTCAGGAACTCCTTCGGCTGTTATTGACTTAGCAGAAGATAGAGAGCAGTTTTCAAACTTTGTGAACAAACATGGATTAAAACAACCAGCTAATGGTTTAGCACGTACAAAAGAGGAATCTTATGTTATTGCTGAGAAACTAGGTTATCCTGTGCTTGTTCGTCCATCATTTGTTCTTGGTGGTCGTGGTATGCGTATTGTTTACTCAGAGGATGAACTTCGCCAATATATGGACTTAGCGATCTCAGTTTCAAATGAAGCCCCAGTACTTATTGATAAATTTTTAGACCAAGCAATAGAGCTTGATGTTGATTGTATCTCTGATGGTACAGAAGTGTACATTGGTTCTGTTATGCAACATATCGAAGAAGCAGGTATTCACTCTGGGGATTCTGCTTGTTCATTACCACCAGTAAATCTAACACAAGAGATGATCGATAAAGTTGAAGCGCAAACAAAAACTATTGCACTAGGACTTGGTGTATGTGGTTTAATGAATGTACAGTATGCCATTTATGAGGGTGAAATTTATCTCATCGAAGTAAATCCTAGAGCGTCTCGTACAGTGCCCTTTGTATCTAAAGCTACTGGTATGCCTTTAGCAAAAGTAGCTACTCGTGTTATGATGGGAGAGAGTTTACGTGATGCTCTTACTTATTATGATAAATATAACATTGTAGAGGAAGTAAATAATCTACTTCGACCTAAGCTCAAAGGGCATATCTCTGTAAAAGAAGCAGTATTTCCATTCCATAAACTTTATGGTGCAGACTTAGTACTCAGCCCTGAAATGAAATCTACTGGTGAAGTTATGGGGATAAGTTCAAACTTTGGTATCTCATTTGCAAAATCACAATTAAGTGCAGGAAATAAAATTCCAATAGAGGGAACATGTTTTCTCTCTTTTGTAGATGCAGATAAAGCACAAGGTGCAGAAATTGCAAAAGGTCTTGTTCGTCATGGCTTTAAACTTGTAGCTACAAAAGGGACTCAAGAAGCGATTACTGCAGCTGGTGTTGCATGTGAAGTTGTACTAAAAATCTCTGAGGGGCGTCCAAATATTGAAGATGCTATGAAAAATGATGAGATTGCAATGGCAATCAATACATCTGATAACAATACAAGTAAAAAAGATGCAATTGTAATTCGTCAAGAGGTTCTTAAACGCAATATCCCTTACTTTACAACTTTAAGTGCTGCTCGTGCAGCTGTGCTTGCACTTGATGAGATGAAAGATGATTCATGGTCAAAAGCAACAGCTCTTCAAGACTTCTTAGTTTAAATAACTGCGTTATTTTAACTCAAACCGACACTACTGTCGGTTTTATCTCTCAAAACTCTGTTACATTAACTTCTATCAAAATACGTTCTAATACAAAACCATTTATTAAAGTTTTCACCTCTTTAAAAGCTCTAAAACAAAATACTATTCGAGTACCAAATAGATATAAAACAAGTGTACGCTTGAGTAAAAAAAGTACATTTATAGTCAAAAATCAAGCATTTAGAATAGCAACTTATCCTATCTCTTCTAATATACTACGTACTTTACAGTGGAGTTATTCTACCTCTGCCAATGAAAGTGGAAAAAACTTTGATGAGAACTATTGTCGAACAAAAGCTGATATAATTATAGAAGATCAAAACAATTTAGAGGAAAAACAAGCTTCTAAACTATTCAAGATTAATAATAAAAAAATAAAGAGATTACGATGAGCAAATTTTTTCAAGCCCTATTATCTGGGATGTTTTTTACATTTATTTTAGATTTTTTTCTTTTTTTAGGGATTAAATTTCACTATATAGATTATTATGAGATCGATCTATATTACAACATTTTATTTGCAGATCATCAAAGTTTATGGGTCTTTTCACTTTTCACTTTTTTAATTGGATATATTACACTGTATACCAATATGAAATTTGCTTTGATAAGTATAGGATTTTTATTTGTTTTAAGTTTTTCTACATTGATTCCGCCTATAGGAAAAGCTGTAGGTGCATCCTTATTGACAAAAGAGGATGTTGTATTACAAACTGCAAGATTTTCATATCATGGAAATATCATCTATGATGGAAGAAAAAAGATCACATTTTATGATACAGAACTTCAAAAAATTATCACTTTAGACAAAGAGAAGATAAAAGGAAAAATCTAACTGTTTCCTTTTTGCATTAACTTCTCTTTTAAAATAATTTTACCACTCTCAACACCCGGTTGATCATATGCATTGATATACATAAACTTTGCACAAAGTGACGTTAAAAGTTCATACTCATACATAAGTGCTGCAATAGCACTCTCACACATACCATCAATAGTAATTACATCACATGGGATATCATTTAAGTTGTTTACTGCTTCTATAGTGGCATCTGCTTGTTTATTGATAAGCTCAGAAAATTCTAGTCCATTAAGATAGTCTAAATTTTCTAGCCCTTCTAATGTAACATCAGGAATTTTTAAATGATTATAAAAATTTTTTACTTTAATAACTGTTATAGTTTTATCACGCTTTCCTTCCATAATAAGTTGTAAAAAAGAGTGCTGATCTATTGGACCTATGATACCTATTGGCGTTAAACCTTGTCTTGCAGAGTTTATATCTACTTTTCCAAGTGATTCACCCCAAAGCTGGATATACCATTTATTAAAACCTTCAAGTCGTGATGAATAGGAAAAAACTACATTTACATTAAAACTATTTTTATACTCAACTAAAAAACGTGCTTTATTGATAAGACGATTATAAAAACTTTTTTTCTCAAAAAAAGAATCATGCACAAATTTTGCACCTTTTAAAATATCATCGATATTCAGACCTACTATAGCCAAAGGTAAAAGTCCAACAGCACTAAAAACAGAAAAACGCCCACCAACATTTTTTGGAATATCAAAACTTCTCATTCCATTTATATCTGCGTAAGTTCTGAGTTTTGAATCGTCTTCTGTTACAACTACACAATTATCTTTATTAATCTTTACTAATGAATGAATATATTTAAAGATAGAGATTGTTTCAACTGTCGTTCCAGATTTTGAAATCACTATAAAAAGCGTATCGTTTAAATTAATATTTTCAAGTTTTGACTGAATATCAATAGGGTCTGTAGTTTCTAAAAAATGCAGCTTCTTATCAAGTTGTTTTGAATGTTTTAAATACTTATAAATAGCATATGTTCCAAGTGTACTTCCACCAATACCAATAACTACAATATTTGTTTGATGTACATTTTTAGCAAACTCTTTGTACTCATCTGTATCTTGTTGAGGCAGGTTATAATACCCTATAATCTCTTTTTCATCTAAAATCTTTTCAAAAATCTCTTCATCTGAAATGGTTGGATTGAAATTGTGTTGATACTGCATAACTTACTTCTTTTCTTGATTATAAAAATAGTTTGTAGCTTCTACAAATCCTTCAACACTTCCACAATCAAAGCGTTTTCCTTTAAACTGATATGCAATTACCATCCCATTTTTTGCTTGTTGACATAATGCATCGGTAATTTGTAGCTCACCATTTTTTCCAGGTTTTGTATTTTTAATCACTTCAAATATATCTGGTGTTAAGATATAACGCCCTATTACAGCCTGATTTGAAGGTGCTTTGTCGTTATCTGGTTTTTCAACCATATTTGAAACCATATATACACCCTCTTCTATTTCACTTCCTTCAATTACACCATATTTATGTACCTCTTCATTGGGTACTTCCATAGTCGCTACAATACAACATTTATATTTACTATAAAGATCAACCATCTGTTTTAGTATTCCATCACCATCTGGATTTACACATAAATCATCTGCTAAAATTACAGCAAAAGGGTTCGCAAAGCCAACAAGTACATTTCCTTTATATATCGCATCACCAAGACCTTTCATCTCATTTTGACGTGTGTATGTAAATGTACAGTTTTTAATAATTTCACGAATCCCATCTAACATTTTTTCTTTTGACGTATCTTTAATTTGATGTTCTAATTCATACGATATATCAAAATGATCAGTAATAGCACGCTTCCCACGTCCTGTTATAATCGCCATAACATCGCATCCAGCCTCCATCGCTTCTTCTACACCATACTGAATAAGTGGTTTTGTCAAAATTGGTAACATCTCTTTTGGCATCGCTTTTGTTGCAGGTAAAAATCTTGTTCCATATCCTGCTGCTGGAAATAAACATTTTCTTATTGTGTGTGGCATATTTTTCCTTTATATTTTTAATTTATACACTTTTGCACTTGGAGTATCTATAACTTTTTCATAGATATCTTTATCGTAATTTTCAAGTATAAAAAGTTGTATGTAAGTTGAATTGTATGTTGCTTCATCTAAAACCAAAAAAGCATTGTATGAAGCAAGAAAAATCAAATTAATGTTTGAAGTAAAGTTTACTAATTGTGACTCTACATGTAACTTCTTATCTGCACTATATGAAGTCTTTACAAATCTTCTAATTGGTAATGTTTTATTGCCTAAAGTGAGTGTTAAATTACTTTTGTTTAAAACAACACTATTCCCTAATTGTAATTTATTTCCCATATCTTTAAAGTTTCTACTCATATAAAAAAGTGGTTGTTGCCCTTGAACTCCATTCATTAAGTTTATATTTGAAAAGTAAGTAACAGTTGGATAAATATTTAGCATTCTAAATGGTAAATATAAATAGATATCAGCAGTTTTTTGGGGCAGTTTCATATCATTTTCTAATGAATTTAAAAATAGATTCGTATCTTCAAAACCAAAATCCTTTGTCATCTGTTCTATATTTGATTTACTACTTATATTTTTATCTTTTAAAACTCTTTTTTCTGTATATTCAACATCTAAACGAGCTAGTTTTGCAGATATATCTTGTGGATGCGTTAAAATAAAACTTACTGGAAAATTAACATCCCCAGTATGTTTTGCACCATCAACAAGTGTTTGCGTATTTGCATAGTATCTTATAGGATAGCCATAATCCCACCAAGCAATAGTATAATCATTTGGATTTGATATTTGAGAAAGTTGTTCTAAGACCTGGACTTCATCATTATTAAAAACAGTTGGAACTTTATATCCATCAATATGTTTATAGTTAGGATATAAAATTGCTAACGTTAAAGCTACAAGTGAGAGATACTTTAGTTTTTGATATGGCATTAAAGAACCTATCTCAGTAATAATAAATGCAATACCAAAAGCAAGTACCGGAACTGCATACACAGTAAAGCGAAGCCCTCCAATATACGCTAAAAACCCAAGTCCTACAAGTGGAAGAGAAAGTAACATAATTCTATGCTTGAAAAGAAGATATATATAACCTAGAATTGAGATTAAAAAGATTATAGTGTGCCCACTTATACGATTTGCAAATGTTTCAAATGGAATTTTTCCAGCTTCACGAACAGTCTGCATCACTGAGAAAAAGTGTAATCCTAAACCGTCACTGTCTATACTTATACTATCTCTAAAAATATATCCTTTAAGTTGTCCCCAGATGGGATTAAACCCACCAGTGATAAAAAATGCACCTATGGAGAGTGCCAAAAGGTAATAAGTATATTTGTTAAATTTCTCTTGTGTGAAAATAAAATAAGAGGCTATCACTAAGATAAGTCTAATGTATCCATCAAGCCCCATCATCGCAAACATCATGATTGCAAGTAGCTTATAGTTAAAAACATTTTTTCGATCAAATACAAGTGTATAAACTGATATAAGTCCAAAAAATGCGAACTCTAAAGAGTAACTTTGTGGATACCACCAACGATATACTAAAATATCTAAACCAGTTAATAATAGATAGATATTTTGATCAGTTTTTACTGCCCAAATAATAGACCAAAGCAAAAACATAGGCAGTACAATATTGAGCATATCTGTATCATAATACCCTATCATTGTTCGGTTATAATAACTCCAAACTATTGCAGCAAACATTGCAGCAATTAAACCCATCTCTAAATTTTTTAACAGTTTTGCAATTAAAATTATTGGGATAACAATTAATGAAGAGAGAAATACAGGCATATAAAAGATAATTGTTTCAAAAGAAAATGGTAAAACTTTGACAAAAAATGCAGTTAGAATTGCTGGTGCAGATGTAACAGGTGTAAGGTCTACCCCCTCTCTATACCCACCACTAAGTAAATCTCTGGATCCCTCAGCCCAATAATAGCCATCATTTGTGTTGATCATAAACTGACCATTATAATAAAATGGCTCATACCCATTAAAATGATATGTCCAAACCATTCTCATCGCAACAGAAAATGCAAATGCTAAAAATATATAAAGTATTGTTAATTTAGTTTCTCTTGTTAAGCTGTTCAATTTTTTCCTTGTAGTATTGAATGGATTGTATTTTATCATATTTAATCGCACCCTCAAGTAACAAGTTGTACTTTTTTTGTGCTTCTAGTTTAATTATTTCTATTTTTTGATGTTGTTTTGTAATTTGCAATAACTTTTCCAAAGTCACTACACGAAATCTATCCATTCCCCAATGTTTAAAACTTAGTTGATCATCATGCCCTGCATATTTTGTGATCAGTTTTTTTGGCAAAAGAGCTATTTCAAAATCAAGTGCAACTCTCAGCCATAGATCATAATCTTCACACACTTCTAAGCTCTCATCAAAATAGCCCACTTGGTTAAATATCTTTTTATGTATAAGTACCGAAGATGGAGCTATATTGCAATAGGAAAGATTTTCCATAAACACATCTTTACCGATCTTTTGAAACTTTTTTGGTATTTTGACCTTTTGATCATCTCTAATCCAAACTTCATCAGTATAACTCATAAGTATTTCAGGATTATTTTTGTGAAATAGGCACTGCTCTTCTAATTTTTTAGAGTGAAAAGTATCATCAGAATCTAAAAATGCTATCCACTCATAATTTGCATTTTTGATCCCCACATTACGTGCAGCAGAAACACCTTGATTTTCTTGATATATATATTTAAGTTGTGGGAAATCTTTTTGAATTTGTGCCGTTTGATCATTTGATCCATCATCTACAACGATGATCTCTTTTGGAGGGTAACTTTGTACAAGAACTGACTTAACAGCTCTTTTTAAAAAATGATATCGGTTAAGGGAAGGAATAACGACCGTTATATCCAACTACCAAACCTTAATCTCATTATATAAACTATCTCGCTCAACTGGGCTAAAACCACTATCTTTTATAAGCCCCACAAAATCTTCAAGCTCGATCCCATTTGCACTCTTAGCCCCTGCGGCAGAGTTGATCGACTCTTTTTGGATAGTCCCATCGAGATCATTTGCCCCAAACTCTTGCGCAACAAGTGCTAAGTTAACCGTAGAAGTTACCCAGTATGCTTTTAGGTTTGGAACATTATCAAGCACTAAACGTGAAATAGCCATTGTTCGTAAAACTTCATCGGCAGTGATCGGTTTTTCAATTTTGAGGTAATTATTTTCAGTTTGATACACAAGTGGTATAAAACAGTTAAACCCACCTGTCTCATCTTGCAACTCACGTATACGCATCATATGATCGATGCGGTGTTCACGTGATTCTACATGACCAAAAAGCATAGTAACATTTGATTTTTTCCCACGCTCATGCCATTTTTTATGGATCTCGATCCATTGTTCGGAAGTTACTTTGCCCTTGCAGATATACTCACGTACCTTCTCATCAAAGATCTCAGCACCCCCACCTGGCATAGAATCCACTCCAGCTTCCACCATCATATCTAAGATCTCATCGTACGTCTTTTCATAGTGGCGAGCTAAAAAATCAACTTCTGCCGCAGTAAGAGCCTTTACATGCAACTGTGGATATTTATCCTTAATCTTTCTGAAAATATCTAAATACCATTCTATTCCGGTTTCTGGATTGTGAGCTGAGACGATATGTACCTCTTTAACACCATCAAGAACAATCTTATCAACAATCTCCATGATCTCTTCATGACTCATTGTATACGGATTTGGATTTTTTCTATTTGCAGAGTATGCACAAAATTTACAAACATCTGCACAAATGTTTGTCGGATTTATATGACGATTGATATTGAAGTATGTTTTATTGCCATGGAGTTCTTTACGTTTATTATCCGCCATCTCACCAAGTGTAAAGAGGTCTTCATCGTAAAGTTTTAGTGCTGTTTTGAAATCTATTCTATCCATTCTTTCTCTCATTATTTTCTTTGTCAAGCTTTCCGTTCTTTTAAACTAATTTCTTAGAGGACAAATCCTCCCTTCGGTCTGAGCCTCACGAAATCATTTTAAAAGAACTGCATCCCTGTCATACAAACATTTTGTTAAAGACCTGGGGCTTTCCACATGGGGTGCGTGATATTATCATCAACTAGCTTTATTTGCACTTGATATGCCTTTTTCCATTTCATTTTCAAGTTATCATAAACTTCTTTGTTTTCTAAATTAGGAGTATATGTTTTCTCCCACTTCACAAGTTTCTTTGACGCTTCCACTAAAGAGTTATACACTCCAGCACCAACACCTGCTGCCATCGCAGCTCCAAGTGCTGTTGCCTCTGTTACTTTTGGAATCTTCACACTATAACCAGTCACATCCGCTAATATCTGCGACCATAATGCCCCCTTACTTGCACCACCTGCAAAAACAATAGTATCAAACTCCACACCACTAAACTTTTTGATATTTTCTAAGTTTATACTTGACACGATCGCAGCATTTTCCTCTAACGATCGAAACATCGCTATTTTAGAGTTTGGATTGTCAAAATTAAGATTTAAAAAACTAGGAGCTGCGTGATACCATTTGCCATACCTCATCTCATCTGAAAAAATTGGCAAAATCCCATAACTTCCAGCAGGGATACCTTTTGCTTTTTCTTCTAAAACCTCATATACATCTCTGCCTTGTTCTTGTGCTTGAAGTTTTTCAAGCTCACAAAACGCATCACGAAACCATCGCATAACTAGCCCAGAGAAAAATGTGATCCCCTCAGCTTGTGAGAGTCCATTTACTACATGAGGATTAACACGCAATGCCATATCTTTAGGTGGCTTTGTAGATGAAGGTATATTTACAACCTGTTGCCAAAAACTCCCACCAAGCACTGCTACATCGCCCTCTTTTACAACGCCAAGTCCAGCAGAACCAAGTTGTACATCACCGCCACCCATAACCACTTTTGTAGTTGTTGCAAGACCTGTTTGTTCACTTGCTTCTTGTGTTACACTCCCGATAACTTCTCCAACCTCATACACTTTTGGGAAAATATCATCTTTTAATCCAACGCGATGAGCCATAAAACTCTCCCAAGTGCGTTTTTCTAAAGAAAAAATGCCCGTTGTTCCACCATTGCTAGGATCAGATGCTATAACGCCAGAGAGTTTTGCTAAGATCCAATCTCCGATCATCGAGATAGAGGCTATTTTTTCATAAAGATCAGAGCGATTATTTTTCAGCCAAAGCAAACGAGGTAGTGCCCCAAGAGCAAAAGTTTGTCCGCTTTTTTGGTAAAATTCTTCTTCAATCTTAGGAAAATTTTCTTTTAAATATTTTACTTCCTCTGAAGCTCTTGCATCTACGTTTGCCACGCCCCAAAGTTCATTACCATTTTTATCGTAAAGAACTATCCCCTCACGCATACTCGTAGCACTAAGAGCTAAAATATCTTTTGGATCAACACCAGATTTTTGGATAATCTCTTTTATACAACGAATCACTAACTGCCAATTTGTTGCAAAATCAAAGCTCATAGAGTTAGCCACACCCTCTTCTTCTAAGTGTGTCCACTCATATTGAGAAACTTCGATCTGATTTCCTTTAGTATCAAAAAGAACCGCACGAACACTCCCTGTCCCTGCGTCTATTGCCAGTAAATACTTATCCATAAAATTCTTCCATTTTTGTAACTTAGCATATTTTTAAGCTGCCTATTAACAGAGCAAATCCTCCCTACGGTCTGAGTCTGTGAGTAGGCACCTCAAAAATATTATCGTAAATAAAAAGTTTTCCAGTTTTTAGCTTTGTGTTGTCTTATTTAGTAGGCTCAGACCAACGGGAGGATTTGTCCTGCTAAATAAGACAACACAAAGCGCTATACAACAAACAGAAAAAACAAACTACTTCAACTTCGCTTGTTCTAACTCCCAGTACTCCATAGCAAAACTATCCGCTTCACTTATACTTTGATAACCACCAAGCTTGTCTGCACGAAGTACAGCTAACATTGTATGCTCAACTATGTCATTAATAATATCCGCTTCTTTTTTAGTTGATCCAAAAGAGATCACAGCTAGATTTTTAATAATCATATAGTTTGGTGCAGGGTTAATCATTGTTTCACCATTTTCATAACGCATATAATACTTCTCATACTCCATTATATAGTTTTTGATCCCCTCTTCTAAATTTGTATCTTCCATCACAAGTGGTGTACGCTTTGTACGGATGATATGCTCAGGTGTCAAAACTCCACAAGATGCAAACTCTTTTAAATTTGGTTGTGAAGCATAAAAAGATGCTAAAGGAGACTGATTGATATTGAGATGTATCTCATACCCTTTGAATTGTGAAAAAACTTTTGTAATCTTTGCTATATCACATCCACTATGCTCATAACTTCGCTGAATATTTACCTGTGCATTTTCATCCAAAAACTCCTCAGCTTTTGTTACAGCATCTATCATTTTAGTGTAAGATTTTTTAGCATCGTCATCAAAAGTGAAAATCCCGTGATTATGTAAAATAATCCCTTCAATTTTTTTCCAATCAAGACTCCCAATTAATTCATAAATCTTATGAGCTAATTCAAAGCCAGGCATCACATAGTCAACTATTAAAAAGTTTGGATATAAACTTTCAATATGCTCTTTTCCATTTACAGAGTTTGATATCGTCACTACAGCATCAGCATGTGTATGATCAACAAATTTATACGGAATAAGTGCATGTAAAATTGCTTCAACTGAAGGGTTTGGTGCACTCTCATCAATCATAGCAGCATGCTGTAATCGTACCATATCACTATCACTTAACTTTTCAAACTTTGCCATCTCTAAAAGTAAATCCAACTTTACAGGTGAAAATCCCTCTTTTTGAATGCTAGAGAGATCCCATCCACTCCCCTTTACGTACAATACACCTCCAATTTTTACAGAAGTATTTCCCCCTCCATGTAAAACAAGCTCATCGTTTGAGCCTAAAAGGTTTGATGTATAGACTCTAAGATCTAAATCATCCTTGCATTTTAGTGCTACTTTGTCATCCCATAAGTTTTTCATTTTTCCTCCAAAACTTCTAATTCATCAGTATATTTGTCTTCACAATATGGCTCGTATGAAGATTTATACACCGCGTAATGTGCTGAAGCTTTATGTCCATCAAGGGCTGCTTCATCTGCCCAAGTCTCTACTGCCATAAATTTTCTTGGATTATTTTCATACTGAAATATTTCATAAAAAACACATCCATTTTCTGCTTTACTTGGTATGACCATAGCTGCAAGTAAATCTTTCATGATTTGCTCACATCCCTCTTTTGCAATAAAAGTCACTCTTTTTGTAATTGTCATATTTTTATCCAATTTTTTAAGCGATTATATCGAAAAATTTTATATAATTGAAGTTATGGATATACTAATACAAATAGAAGACATTATAGAAAAAAATGGTTCAGATTTTGAGCTTTCAAAACTGTTTAGACAATATATAAAAGAATACAAAGATTCGTTGCACCAACTTTTTGAAAAAAATCAGGGAAAAGATTTTTTAGTGCGTCATACAAAAAAACTCGATTCAATTATAGAGCTTATGTACAAAACAGTACTGCGTCGAACGTTTGGAAATTATCTGCCTATGAGAAGTTCTATCCCTATAGCTATCGTAGCACTTGGGAGTTATGGACGTGAACAATTATGTGTACATAGTGATATTGACTTACTCATAGTGTACGAAGATGTACATGGATATAACTCTGAACTTATCATCGAAAAACTTTTTTATCTAGCACTTGATGCAGGTCTTAAACTTGGGCACCGTGTCCATGAGGTACAAGATATTTTTAAAGCTTCAAATGAAGATATTACAATAAAAACGGCTCTTTTAGAGGGTCGTTTTATTTGTGGTTCCTCTTTTACTTGGCATGCAACTTCTCGTGAACTCTCTAAAATGCGCCATTATAATCAAAAAGAGTTTATTTTAAATAAAATTGAAGAAGCACAAGCTAGAAGAAGAAAGTTTTCTATATCTATGGAGCCAAATATTAAAGAGGGGGTTGGTGGACTTCGTGATGCACAACTCATTTTTTGGGTTGCAAAAACAATTTACGGCGTAGAATCTGTACGCGAACTCACTGATGAACTTTTTACAGATGATGAATATAAAGAGTACCGTATGGCATTAGAGTTACTCTTTCGTGTTCGCAGTGCTTTACATCTTATCACTTCAAAACAAGAAGATACTCTCCGTTTGGAACACATTCCACAAGTTGCAGAACTTTTGGGGTTTTCAGATCATAAAAAGTTCTCTTCAAAGGTTTTAGAAGCTGGTTGGCGAGTCAATAACTTTACACAAATATTTGTCAAAAAAATGGTGCGTAGTTTTATTTACGAAAGTTCAAATGTATCAATTTTCAAAAAACAACGTTTACAAAAAGGGATTTATGAATATGAGAGTAGGCTTTTTGCTTCATACAACCTCTCGCCTCGTCCAATCAATGAGCTTTTAGAACTATTAATCAACTTAGAAGATAAAGATTATAAATATGATGCTGGTTTTTTAAATCAGTTTACATATACAACTATAGCTCATCCATTACGACAAAAAACCTATACTCTAATAAAAAAACTTTTAGAGAAAAAACATATCTACTCATTTTTAAAACTTTTTTATGATGCTGGAATTTTACATGAACTTTTCCCAAGCTTTAAAAAAGTTCTCCATCTACCACAATTTGATGGATATCACCATTATCCTGTAGATTTACATTCAGTGAAATCTATCCAAGCATTAGAAAATATAAAAGAGCCTTTTATAAAGAAACTGTATGAAGAGATGAACGAGAAAGAGAAACTTCTCTTAAAAGCAACTGTACTTCTTCATGATACTGGAAAAGGGAGAAAACAAGATCATAGTGAAGTTGGAGCTAAACTCGTTGCAGAGTTTGCAAAAAAAATGCACTTTGACCCAGAGTTAACTGTTAGAGCAATTACTTTGGTGAAATATCATATTTTAATGAGTTCTGTAGCTTTTAAAGATAACATCCATAATGAAAAAACACTTTACAAATTTATGTCAAATGTAGGAGATGAAAAAAATCTCAAACTCTTATATGTTTTAACTTATGCAGATATCAATGGTGTTGGCGGACATACCTATACAACTTTTAGTTCAAAACTACTTTATGAACTCTATACAAATGCTTTAGAGGTTGCACAAAACAAAGAGAGAATTACAGATGCTAAAAAAAGAGTACTTGTTGAAAAAAGGGTAAAAAATCTTCCTGAATTTCAAGAACTCCCTAAACTACTTCAAAATAAAATATTCTCTGTAGTTTCAAATCTGTTCTTTTTTAAAAATACTCCACTGCATATCATAGATATCGCACTCCAAGCAAAAAATACACAAGATTATACGTTTAATATTTTTAATGAAAAATCTTTAACGATTGAGATATTTAGAACACGTCCACTAAATCTTGCGTATCTTCTCGCAACTTTATCACATTTTGATGTAGCATCTATGGAAATTTATACACTTTTTGATGATGTAAAATACTTTAAAATTGAGTTTACAAAAAAAGCTGATGAGAGTGTTATTGAAGATATATTACAAATTATTGATGATGCTTTTGATATGAGCAAAGAGGTAAAACTCCGTAATATTGAGATAAAAGAATCAGAGATTATCATAGATTGTGAACATTCACTCACACATGCTGAGATTAACATTCAAACCAAAAATCAGATGGGACTACTTGCTTATGTGATACATAAATTTGAACAACTTGGCATCAACATTGTGAGTGCAAAAATCCATTCAAGTAAATTCAAAGTACGTGACAGCTTTTTAATGGAAAAACAAAATAACATATGCAATAATGTGAACAAAATTTATGAGCTCTTAACAAAATAGGCTCTATAGGGTTTAGCGAATGTGTGGAATTGTCGGTTATATAGGTAAAAAAAATACTAAAGAGATTTTAATAGATGGTTTAAAAGAACTCGAATACAGAGGTTATGATTCTGCTGGAATTGCAGTGCTTAGTGATGGTGAATTTCATAACTTTAAAGCTGTAGGTAAACTCATCAACCTTGAAGATAAAACAAAAGATTTTACAACAGACAAATTTGCTGTTGGTATCGGTCATACAAGATGGGCTACACATGGTAAACCAACAGAACTCAATGCCCATCCCCATCTAGGTGAAAGCTCTTATGTAGTCCATAATGGTATCATTGAAAACTATGCAGAACTCAAAAAAGAGCTCGAAATTGATGGTGTAACATTTTTAAGTCAAACTGACACAGAGGTGATAGTCCATCTCTTCGAAAAAAAGCTTAAACATTCCAGCTCTGAATTTGAAGCATTTGAAAAAACGGTTGCCGAGCTTCAAGGTGCATATGCAATCTTACTTGTAACTAAATCTAAGGAAGACACCATCTTTTTTGCAAAATTGGGCTCTCCAATGTTAGTTGGTGTAGATGCAAATAATGATAAATATTTTGCATCTTCAGATACTCCGCTCATTGGACATTGTGAGAATGTAAACTATTTTGATGATGGTGATTATGGATATGTAACACCAAGTGAAATCAAACTTTATGATAACACAGGTAAAGAGAAACAAGCCAGTTTTACAAAACTCTCTACAAATAAACTCTCAGCACAAAAAGATGGGTTTAGATTTTTTATGGAAAAAGAGATTTATGAACAAAGTGATGTGATTACAGATACTTTACTTGGAAGGCTCTCAACTGATACAGTAATTTTTGAAGAGCTTGATAAAGAAATTTTCAATGGCATTAGTGAGATAAAATTATGTGCTTGTGGGACAAGTTATCATGCGGCACTTGCAGCGTCTTATCTATTTGAGCGTTATTCAAAAGTAAAAACTTCTGTTGAGATTGCAAGTGAATTTCGTTACCGCGATCCAATCATGACACAAGATACCCTTTTTGTTGTGATTTCTCAAAGTGGTGAAACTGCCGATACACTTGAAACACTTAAAATGGCTAAAAATGCAGGATTAAAAACTCTCACTATCTGTAATGTTGATAACTCTTCAATGGTAAGACTTTCAGATGCTACAATTCTCACTCGTGCTGGTGTTGAAAAAGGTGTAGCTTCCACAAAAGCATTCGCAACTCAAGTTACTATTTTTTGGATGCTTGCACTTCATCTTGCAGAGTTAAAAGGTACTTTAGATAAAAATGTACTTGCAAAAGAGATCGAAACTATTCGTCAAATTCCAGCATCAGTAAAAGTGCGCGATGAAATTCATGAAAAAGTAAAAAGACTCTCTAAAAGATATCTCCATGGACATGGATTTTTCTTTATTGGAAGAGATATCTTCTATCCCTTAGCACTTGAAGGTGCTTTAAAATTAAAAGAGATATCGTATCTTCATGCTGAAGGCTATCCTAGTGGAGAGATGAAACATGGACCTATTGCGTTAGCTGATCCTGAGCTCTTTACTATAGCATTACTACCAGAACTTCTACTGCATGAAAAAGCAAAAAGTAATGTAGAAGAGCTTAGTGCTAGAGATTCAACAATATGTGCCATAAGCCCTTTATCTTTTGATAAAGCGGATGATTTTATACAAACGCATAAACACAGTCATTACATGTTAGAATTCTTTGAAATGATGATTGTGGTACAATTACTTTCATTAGAAGTTTCTATCAGGCTAGGTAATGATGTGGATATGCCAAGAAACTTAGCGAAAAGTGTAACAGTGGAGTAGAGTAAATGGGAACAAAATTCAAACTATTATTTATAGTAACAGTGATGTTACTGGGACTTGCAGTAGCAACTATTATCAATGTCTCTTTAAATTTTAGAGATTATAGTATTAAAAGTGCGACTGAAAAGGCTACAACAACTGCAGCAATAGTTAAAGATGGGCTTACTGCTCATATGGTCAATGGTATGATGGATAAACGTCAATACTTTTTAGATCAAATCTCAAATAATAACAGTGATGTTAAATCCCTTTGGCTTGTCCGTGCTCCTAGTGTTATTAAACAGTATGGTCCAGGATTCAATAGTGAAACAGTTCGTGATCAAACTGATAAAAATGTACTCGATAGTGGAAAAATAATTAAAACTATCCATGAGGGAGCTGACTCTATTATCTTAAGAGTATCTATTCCATACAAAGCAACTACATCACAACCAAACTGTTTAGAGTGTCACGATATAAAAAGAGATGGAATTCTAGGAGTAATATCTATGGAGTTCGATATTACTAATATGCGTAATGTTGGAATGATAACTATTTTTAAAATTTTAATCATAAATCTTATTTTTATAGTAATTGCTCTATTTTTAATTAACCATTATGTAGCTCCATATATGAAACTTTTTGCAAGTATGCAAGAGGGGATTACAAAAGCATATAGTGGCGATTTTACCCACAAATTTTTTACAAATGTTAAAGGGGAAGCTCGTCAAATCACTGAACAACTCAATACGCTATTTACAAAAATGCAAGAGACTTTTGGAAATATCAAGTACAACCTCTCTACATTTATACCTCAAGGATGTGTAGCTTCAAAAGATCCACTTTTTGAAGCAAAAACAATTATTGGTGAACTTTCAGATATCTATAAATTCAAAAAAACTATTGAATTAGATATTGATAAAGAGACTGTATATAAAAGATTTGTGGACGCTATGGAGCATAAATTTGAACTTTATAGCTTCGCTTTTTATGAAATTAACCATGTAATAAATGAACGAAAACTCATCTTTTCATCTGAAAATAAAAAACTTTGTAGTGTAAATGTAGATAAAAATGCGAACCTATGCCGTGCTTTTAGAACACAAGCAGATGTAATCTCTACCGACTTTATGGAACTCTGTGAGGAGTGTTCAAAAGTTGATGATTTTTATGTATGCATCCCTTTTACAATTAATGATGACTATTCTGTTGTTTTAAATATTCATGCAAAAGATGATGCACAAGTAAATGAGATTCATATTATCACTCCTAGTATACGTAACTATCTTGAAGCTGCTAAACCAGTTATTGAAAGTCGTATCCTTACAGCAAAACTTCGTGATAGTTCTTTACGAGATGGTATGACAGGATTATACAATAGAAGGTTCTTAGAAGAGTTTATCGATCAAATGATGAGTCAAGCAGATAGAAAAAATGATACTTATGCTGTATTAATGCTTGATGTTGATTTCTTTAAAATGGTAAATGACACATATGGACATGATATTGGCGATAAAGTTATTGTCGAACTATCAGGTGTACTAAAAGCAAATACAAGAGAATCTGATTTAGCGATTCGTTATGGTGGAGAAGAGTTCTTAGTGATGCTTTATAATGCAACTGAAGAGGGTGCATTAGGAGTTGCTAAAAAAATCCATAAAGCATTCTGTGCTCTATCTTTTGATGTAGGTACAAGTGAAAGACTGAAAAAAACCATCAGTATTGGTATGTCAAGATATCCAACTGATGCAGACAGTATTTGGAAAGCTATTAAATATGCTGATACTGCTTTATATGAAGCAAAAAATACAGGTAGAAATAAAATAGTTGAGTTTAAACCAGAGATGTTTAAAGCGGGGGATGATTTCTAAATCATTGTTCATTTTTCTCGCTCCAATGCTCCAGCGTTGGAGTGTATATATCTGTATTATAAAATTGTATTTGTGATTTTAGTTATTTGCATTCCAATGCAGAGCATTGGAACGAGCTATAACTTCTTGTACTTTTAGTGACAACCACACCCTGATTGCTCAGAAGAAGAGCTAGAAGAAGTTGAACAAGCACTTACACCTGGAGGTGTAGTTGGTTGTACTGCCGCATTATCAACACCACCTGTAGCATTGATATTTTCAATAAATGCCCAGATAGATTCAGCAGCTTGCATATAACGTTTTGCACTTTCACTAGAAGGTGCTACAAAACTTACAGGTTTACCTTCATCACCACCAGTTCTAATAGCTGGTTCTATTGGTACTTCAGCAATCACAGTAGTATCAAACTCTGTTGCCATCGGCTCAGAAGTCCCTTTACCAAAGATATCATACTCAACACCCGTATCTGGTGCAATGAAACCACTCATATTTTCAATAACACCCGCAATTGGAATATGTAATTTTTTGAACATATCAAGTGAGCGACGAGAATCATCAAGTGAAACTGTTTGTGGCGTAGTTACAGTTAGACCTGCAGTTACAGGTACACTTTGCGCTAAAGTAAGCTGTGCATCACCAGTTCCTGGAGGCATATCGATAACAAGTACATCTAACTCTGACCATAAGATATCACGTAAAAATTGCTCTATCGCTTTCATAATCATCGCACCACGCCAGATGAGAGATTGCCCCTCTTCCATAAGTGAACCCATAGACATCATCTCAATACCATAGGCTTTAATTGGAAGTACTTTATTTCCATTTACTTCTGGTTTAATATCACTTACACCAAGCATACGAGGAGCATTTGGACCATAGATATCTGCATCAAGAAGTCCCACTTTTTTACCCATTTTTGCTAAGCTGATTGCAATATTTACAGATGTAGTTGATTTTCCAACTCCACCTTTACCTGAACTTACCATCAAAAAGTTCTTTACTTGTGGAGCGATATTTTTACCACGAGAAGAAGATTCTCTTGGCATTACAGGTGCTTTAATGTTAAGAGCAACATTTGCTGCCCCTACTCTTTTTAACTCTGTTGTAGCTTCATCTGTAATTTGAGCAGCTACTTCTGGAGCTGATGAAGTTATATCTATAGTACAACTTACATCTGAACCATTAATTACAATATCTTTTACAAATCCAAAAGTTACGATATCTTTGGCAAAACCTGGATACATAACTTTTGAAAGTGCTGATTTTACAATTTCTTCATTCATTGTTATATATTTTCCTTTTCTAAAATTTTTAATGAGCTTCCGCTAATTTCGCTTCTTCGGCGATTTTTGCAATAGCTTCTGGATTTTCCATAATGTTTTGTGTAATTTTATAAGAACAAAATTTAGGTCCACACATAGAACAAAACTCCGCCTCTTTAAATACATCTTGAGGAAGGGTTTCATCATGGTACTCACGTGCACGTTCACTATCAAGTGCAAGTTCAAACTGTTTTTCCCAGTCAAATGCATAACGTGCATCACTCATCGCATCATCTATATCACGAGCACCTTTACGTCCACGTGCAATGTCAGCAGCATGAGCAGCAATTTTATATGCGATAATACCTTCACGAACATCCTGTGCATTTGGAAGCCCTAAATGCTCTTTTGGTGTTACATAACAAAGCATAGATGCACCATGCCATCCACCAACAGCAGCACCAATAGCAGAAGAGATATGATCATATCCTGCCGCGATGTCAGTTACCAGTGGTCCTAAGATATAAAAAGGAGCCTCATGACAATATTCACGCTGGATTTTCATATTACGCTCAATCTGATTGAGTGGAACGTGTCCAGGACCCTCAATCATAACTTGAACATCTTTTTCCCAAGCACGAAGTGTAAGTTCCCCTAGAACTTTTAACTCACCTAACTGTGCATCATCTGAAGCATCAGCTAAACAACCTGGACGTAAAGAATCCCCAAGTGAAAGCGAAACATCATATTTACGACAAATATCTAATATCTCATCAAAAGCTGTATAAAACGGGTTTTCTCTATGGTAGTGCATCATCCATGCAGCCATCAATGATCCACCACGAGATACAATTCCCATCTTACGTTTTGCAACTTTTGGCATTGTTTCAAGTAAGAAACCTGCGTGAATTGTAAAATATGAAACACCTTGTTGTGCCTGACGCTCTAATACTTCAAGCATTACATCTATACTTAAGTCTTCAATTTTATTATTTACATCATGAAGAATCTGATAAATCGGCACTGTACCTATTGGTATCTTAGAGTTTTCAATAACCGCTTTTCTAATTTCGTCAAGATCACCACCAGTTGAAAGATCCATTGCCGTATCAGCTTTATAATGTTGCGATACTTGCACTTTTTCTATTTCGCCTTGAATATCTGAAGCTATTGCAGATGAGCCAATATTTGCATTGATCTTACATCTTGCTGCTAGACCTATCGCCATCGGTTCTAATGAAGTATGATTCACGTTTGCTGGAATTATTAGCCTTCCACGTGCTATTTCACTACGAACTAATTCAGGAGATAAATCTTCGATTTTTGCGACATAGTCCATCTCTGGTGTGATTATGCCTTTTTTAGCGTAATACATCTGTGTACGAACAGAATCATTTTCACGCTCTTTTATCCATGAAGATCTCATAGCCTCTCCTAGTTTTTCATCATTATATATTGGAAATATAGTCAAATAAAGTTAATTTAACCTAAAAAAATTTGTAAAAAGAGGGGAATAATCGTCTTGTTTAAGATTTAAAAAGTTTTTGATGTGTATAATTTCGTAACACTTTTATAGATCAGGAGACAAATTGTCAAATTTGACACTTGTATTACTTGCTGCTGGAAACTCCACTCGATTTGAGATGGAAGTTAAGAAGCAATGGTTACGTATAGGTGAAAAACCTTTATGGCACTACGTTGCTCAAAGTTTTGAAAAATTACAAAACTTTGCACAAATTATTATTGTTAGTTCTGCGCAAGACCTTGTTTTTATGAAAAACTATGCCTCTTACGAGTTTGTAGTTGGTGGAGACACAAGGCAACAATCACTTAAAAATGCACTTATAAAAGTACAAACTGAGTATGTTTTAGTAAGTGATATTGCTCGTTCTTGTGTAAATGCCTCTTTTTTGACAACTATCATAGATGCTAAAGGTAATGCTGACTGTATTGTCCCTTACCTACAAGCAACAGACACTATAGTGTATGAAAAAGAAACTATTGATAGAGAGAAAGTTAAACGTGTTCAAACACCTCAACTCTCAAAGACAGATGTTTTACGAAAGGCACTAGAAACATCCCAAGAGTTTACTGATGAAAGTAGTGCTATTGTAGCTGCTGGAGGTACTAGAGAGTTTATTTTAGGCGATGAAGATGCGCATAAGATTACATATATTGACGATCTGAAAAAGATTCCTTGTTTACAACCACCCACAACAGATATCTTGAGCGGAAATGGTTTTGATGTACATGCATTTGATACACAAGGTGAGATGTGGCTTGGTGGTGTAAAAATTGAATCTGATTTTGGATTTAAAGCACATAGTGATGGAGATGTTGCAATCCATTCTTTAATAGATGCACTTTTAGGAGCTGCAGGAATGGGAGATATTGGTATGATGTTTCCAGACAACGATGAACAGTATAAAGGGATAGATTCCAAAGAACTATTACATCATGTTGTGACAAAGATCAATAACTTTGGATATCTGATTGTCAATGTTGATCTAACTATTGCAGCTCAAACACCACGTTTAGCAGAGTATAAAGATCAAATGCGCAAAACTCTTGCATCAGTGATGCAAATTGAGACATCAAAAGTCAATATAAAAGCAACAACCACTGAAAAACTTGGATTTATAGGTAGATCTGAAGGTGTTGGCGTTTGGTCAAACGCAAATTTAAAATATTTTAATTGGATGAATTAAATTGAAGATATTAATTATTGAAAATGAAGTGTATTTAGCACAAAGTATAGCTACAAAGCTTGGTGAACTCGGTCATGTTTGTGAGATGTGTACCTCTACAAAAGATGCTATAAGAGGAAACAATTATGATGTGGTTCTTCTTTCTACAAATATTAATGGGCAAGATTTCAATCCTGTTATTGAAACATTTAAAAACTCTATTGTTATTTTAATGGTTTCATATATCAGTAATGATACTGTTTCAAAACCACTGAGTGCTGGGGCAAAAGATTACATCTTAAAACCTTTTATGATCGAAGAGTTGGTTAGAAAGATAGATCATTACCAAGACTACGAAAGACTTAAAAAGCGAAATGAAGCATATGAAAAATATCTTGACCACGCTTTTGCAAGTGTAAAGAATGAAATTAGTCTAGAAAATGTTGAATTACCACTCTTTATCTCTTCAAATTTTCAAAAATTTGCAGATGCTTTTGCTTTTGAATACGCTAGAAGACAAAACCTACCTATACAATTTGTAACACTCAGTGATCCAAAAGCACTCAGTGAGATAGAAAATCTCCCACAAAACAGTATAATTTATCTTATTGACTATCAAACGTTGAAAAAAACTGATAAAAAAACTTTTTGTGATTTAATTGCCAACAAAAAAGCAATCATATCTTCAACAGATAAAATTGATGATGTGCAACATAAAGTTATTGAGATCAAAAGTGAAAGTAATGTTTTTGACAAAAATGAAATATTACCAATTGAAGACTATGTTAAATACATTGTTTTAAATTATCAAGATAAATATCCTGACACGGAACTCTCAAAAAAATTAGGTATCAGTCGTAAAAGCTTATGGGAGAAGCGAAAGAAATATGACATCATCAAGAAAAAATAAAACACTTTATATTGACAAAGAGGCAGCCTCTGCGCTAGAACTTGTAAAAGATGGTCTTTTACTCCCTGTAACAAAACTGATGAGTGAAGCAGAATCACAAGAGGTTCTGCGTACAGGTCTCATTGATGGTAAAACTTTCCCTTTTCCATTTATCTTAGCACCTTCAGGAAAAAAGAACGAAGAAATTATCAAATCTTTAGAAGTTGGTGAAGAGATAGTGCTTCTTTGTGATGGTGTTGAATATGCAACATTAAAAGTTGATGAAGTATTTAAAATTGATCCAAAAGAGCGTGTTAAACAGATATATGGAACAGATGATCTCTCCCACCCAGGCGTTTTAGCTACTATAAAAAGACTCGGAAACTTTGCGATTTGCGGTGAATATGAATTACACAATCATCCATTTAACGAATCAAAAGAGCGTATCAAAGAGGCTAAAGAGATTATAGAAGCAAAACATGTAAGCTCATTAGTAATGGCAGCAAATCCTCTGCACCGTGCACATGAAAAACTTATTCGTCAAACTTTAGATGGTACCGACTTACTTGTAATATTTTTGCTTAAACCATATGACAATGCAAATTTGAGTTATGAGATTAGAAAAGAGTCTTTAGAGTACTTTATAAACAACTATCTTCCTAAAAATAGAGTTTTAATAGTCCCTTTAGAAAACAGTTATATCTTTGCAGGATACAATGAGATAATTATCGATGCTATTGTTGCAAAAAACTATGGATGTGATAGACTGACAATTGGACGAAATCATGCTGGTCTTGGGATGTTTTATGATTGTAACTCAAACAAATCAATTGTAGATAGAGTAACTGGTATAGACTTAGAGATCACCGTAGCAAGTGAATATGTATACTGTAATGAATGTCGTACACTTGTGAGTAAAAATACATGCCCACACGGACAACATCATCAAATCTCATACCATTCAGACTCTCTTTTAGAGCTTTTAGAGTATGGTCTTTTACCACCAGCTGTACTTATCCGTAAAGAGATATCATCGTTTATTCTCTCAAAACAGTTTCCAAATAGATTTAAAAATCTTGAAAAACTTTACTACGATACTTTTCCTGTAACTGGTTTGCTTGAAGAGCATACAGAAAAAGATTTTTATCTTGAACTTATGAAGTTGTATCAAACAACTTCTTTAACATAAGGAACTTAATGAATTGGTTTTTTTTAACCTTAGGATACAGTGGACTCTCTCCAAAAGCACCAGGTACTGTTGGAACTCTCGTATCATTACCATTTGGGATAGCTATACTTATCTACTTTGGTGCAAGTACTCTTTTTTTAGCAACTCTTTTAATCTCAGTTATAGCTATTAAAGTTATCAACAACTATGAAGAAAGTTCAGGTATCCATGATAACCAACAAATCGTTATAGATGAACTTGCAGGGATGTGGTTTGCACTAAGTGTTGCCCCTGCTATACAAGTAGGCTTCGATCAAGTTCTCACTTTAGAAAATGGTTTTTTAATCCAAGCACTGCTTTCTTTTGCTCTTTTTAGATACTTTGACATTACAAAACCTTCAATCATTGGGAAAATTGATAGAGAAGCTAAAGGTGGAATCGGAGTAATGGGCGATGACATCATCGCTGGTTTTGCAGCAGGAATCTCATCTGCACTGCTGTGGCAAGGGTACTTAAAACTAATTACTCTTTTTTAATTAAACTAGGTTCCCAGCGATTTAAATAGGAAGCCATTGACAATCTAAAAAAAACATATTAAAATGAAAAGCAATCACTTAAGAGGGTTATTATGTCAATTAGAAATTTGTTAAGATTAAAATGTCAATCTAAGCTTTTGTTCATGTCTTTTTTTATCAGTACTATTATTTTTTCAGGTTGTGGCACAGGGGAAAATTCCAATGAAGCCACTCAAAGAAGTACACTCAACAATTTCTCTTTAGCAGTAGGAATTGTCGAACCATCTCTTGGGTCAATACTTGGCAATGGTATTGATACATCAATTCCTACAACCCCTACAAATTGGCCAACTACAGAATCAGTAGGATACTACTATATCGATAACACTCATCCTGACGCTACAGACAGTAGCAATACCTATGGTTATCCTGATAAGCCACGGATATCAATTCCAACACAGCTTATAGCTGGTAGTGTTGTGGAGGTACATGGTGGTCCTTATAGTGGAAACAAATCTTTCGTCTTTAATGGGAATGCAAATGAACCTATATACGTTTATGGTGTTGGAAACCCTAAATTGAGTGGAAGTAGTGTTACTAAAATTCAAATGAGTGGAAATTATGCTCTATTTGAAGGTTTTGATATTGTTGGTGGACGACTGGTTACTTCTGAATTATCTAATGCTATCATTAGGAATCTTGACATTGATGGTCAATCAAATGTTAATCTTCAAAATGGTGTTTCTTTAGGAGGAAATAATATTGTAGTGACCAATATTATATCTCATCATCATCAAGGAGATGATAAACATGGACTTACCATTGTGAAAGGAAGTGAGAATATCTGGGTGCTAAATAGCCAATTTCATCATAATGGTGGAGATGGTATTCAGTTTTGTCATGGTTGCTCCGACAACCCACCACGAAATATTTACATAGGTCATAATACTGCCTATGGAAACCGCGAAAATGGATTTGATTTTAAGTATGGAGAAAATATCATCCTTTCATCTAACATAGCTTACAATCATCAAGCAACTCAAGCAGGTGTTGAGTTTTGCTATGATGACAGCTCTGGTTGTACAACTGGAAGCAGTGGTTCAGATGGTGCTTCAATTGTCATCGGATCGGATGGTGCTCCTCAAAATTTTTGGGCAATTGGCAATGAAGTTTACGCATCGGCAAATGGAATTCGTATTGAAGAAGTTTGGAATGGTTATCTCATTAATAACATTATTCATAACGTCGATGCTTATGGAATCCAAATGGAAAAATCTGGAGAAGGTCCAGTTACCATCGCCCACAATACTATTTATGATACTCCAACCTGCCTCAGTGGTCCTTGGCAAGGTGGATTGCTAACTACAACTATCGAAAACAATATTTTTGCACAATGTCCCACTGCTTGGATTGTTTATGATCAAGAAGAATCTGCGAACAATGTAACAATCACTAATAATCTTTTCTATAATAGTGGTGGGTCAGGCATCATTAAACTGCAAAATGATAGTCAAACACATTCAACAGCTTCATCGATTAACAATCAGGTTAATGGTGATGGTAATTTCATTGCCAATCCGCAATTCATCTCTACTAGTGAGGGGAATTTTTCACTTAATTCTGGAAGCCTAGCAATCGATACTGCAACTGACAGTTACTTGACATACCAGCAAGATTTTACAGCTGACTTTAGCAACAATGAGAACATTTTACAGGACTTTTTAGGAACACTTCGTCCTCAAGAAGAAAATTTTGATATTGGAGCCCTAGAATATGTGGAGTAGCTTCTCATCGAGAAGCTCACTTTTTCTTATAACCTTTATATAATTTATAATGTGCTTTAGTCATTTACTACTCGATAATCTTTAAACTTGCCAGAGTCATCTAACCAGATAAGAAGCCATTCCGAATCAATATTCATGAAACTATCTCTTTGTGGTCCGAGGTAATAAACCATATCTTTATCAATTGATTTAAAGTATACTGTTTCTAATGACTTGCCAAGTAAATCCTCAATCTCATTTTTTGTTTTATTAGGTAAGACATTTTCCACTAGGTCTTTTAGCATTTTTTCTCTTGCGCTTATAGAATTATTCTTTGACTTGATAGATGACTCATTTTGCCAGACAATAGAATCAAATTTTTGCATATCCGAACCAGCTGGAAGTTTATTTGTCCGTGAACATCCAGATAAAATAATTAAAACCAATACTAAAAATATTTGAGTGTGTTTATACATGTCTATCCACATAGCTATTTATTCAACAAATATAACAAAATTACAATCTTTCTATTTGATTAAACTGTAAGCTTTATTTGTAAGTTTTTCTAGCAAATCATCATAACTTGTATAACTATTTCCTAGTTCATTTGCACGTTTTTTAAGAGCTGAAAATTGTTTTGTGTTTTTCATATCAAAGTTATTTTTTGCAAGTTGTGTAACCATTGAGAGATCATTGAACTCTGAAAAATCAAGCACAGCATCAAAGCCAGAAAAATCAACTTCCATTCCAGTTGCTATTCTGTTTATGTCAGCATCACTGATTTCAATTTCCTCAGTAAATGTCAAAAGCTCTTCAAGGTTATCATTAAAATAACTTACATTAAAACCACAGGCTAAAAATGAGAATGCTTTTGAATAATGATTTGTTCCAATGATTGCGATTTTTGAAGCATATATATCTTTTAAGTGTTCGCTCAAAACTCTTATAGAGAAAAGGCAACCTCTAAGTTTGTTTTCTTCTCTATAGATGATGTCACACATCCCACTGCGTTTAACTAATGATGAGGCATCGTCAAGAATTTCTACCACTTCAGTTACATACTCACTTGAAATCACTGCACCATTAACATGAGAGTTTTTCATATTACTCACTGTAAAGTACAAATCATCTGGGCGAATATTCATAGGAATTATCATTACATCATCGCTATTTTCTTTAAAAAGTTTGTTTATAAGTGCGCAAAATCTACTCACCCCTGCATGTTCACCAATATAACCAAATAGTTTTGTCTCTACAGAGATTTTATTGTCATTATTCATCATTGTCTTTATCCTATTTTATTCCCCAAAGTGCTTTTGCTTCTTCATCCTCAATTTTGCATCTATGACACAACTTGTCATCTGAGTTTGCACTAAAAACAGCACCACATTCATCACATCTTTTTACTTGGAAGCGGATCAAGTTCACAACTTCCGGCTCAAAAAACTCTTTGATTTTATAAGAGCTTGAAAGTGTTATAGCATTTGGTTCACACACATCATGACAGATATTACATTTGATACATACAAATGGATCAAAGTCAATCTTAGAGTTTTTCATATCAGAACTTAGTGCTCCTGTTGGACAAACTCTGTAACACATTTGACATGCACTACACGTCTCTTCGTTCATCAGCTTTTGCGAAGTAAAACTCACTTCTGTCGCATCTATAACATGAAAAGTTGATGGTTTTTCAACCCTTTTGATTGCGGTAAAAAATATCTTTCTTTTTTCAGGGATGATCTTCTTTCTTAAAAGTGCAATATCTGTTTTTTGTAGATTATGCTCAACAATTTCATCTGTTGCTTTTTGCACCTCATCTTGAAATGACTTTCGAGCCTTTGCAACTGTTTTTAGATTGAGCGTATTTAAAAACTCTCTTCTATCTTTATATGTTTGCTTTTGATTTTCATACTTCACATCTTGCATTGTGATAACTGCATCACTTTCTATCGCTTCTAAGATATATGACACCTCTTCAAAACTCTCTTCTATTTGTTTTTTGCAAGTTGAAGCTATCTCACACTCAGCACAATGTCCCATATCAAAAACAAGCTCTTTTTTTAATACAGCTAGTGAGATAAGATGTTCAACACTCAGTGCTGCAATACAAGGGACATTTTTTCTACAAGAGATAAGTGAATCTTGCTCTTGCATAAAGTTAAAGAAAAACTCTGTAGGAGAAAACTCATCAAGTGCTAGTGCTTCACTTGGACACACTGCCCCACAAGCTCCACATGATACACACTCTGAAAAATTAATAGCTGGTAAGGTATTGCCCTCTTGCATTTTAATAGCATTTGTTGGACAAGCTAATTCACATCTGTTACATTCACTCTCAACACTGAGTGAACGAACACAAAGACCTGCATTTAACTTTAACATTTTCTCTCTTTATGTTTTTATTTGAAAGTGCAAATCTTAGCATAAAATGCTAAAATCAAAATTATTTATTTTTCTTGATACACAGAGAGTGATGGGAACGCAAATTCTAAAGAGTTTTGCTCTAAAATTTTCATAATTTTTTGCATTACATCCTCTTTTGTTTTAAGCCAATTTTCCCACTCAACAGATTTCGAAAAACAATATACCAATATATCTATGCTTGATGAAGAAAATTGATCCATATACACAAGCAGTGTTGTTCTTACACCTTCTAAATCTTCCTTTGAAACTAACTTGGTCATATCTCTATGTATATATTCATACTTTGTATGTGGTGTTGCGATATCTGGATGATTGTGTAACATCTCTCGTATTTGTATTACTGCATTTTGAATATTTTCAACTTTAGAGTTGTATTTCACACCAATATTCATCTTGATTCTTCGACCAACTTTTCTTTTATTCCAGTTTTTTACCTCTTTGGATGCAAAAGTACCATTTGGTATAGCAATCAAAGCATTATCAAATGTTCTTAGTGTTGTTACACGTAAACCTATCTCAACAACAACACCCTCTTTATTTTCTATCTCTATCCAATCTCCTTGAGAAAAAACATCTGAAAATAAAACTGAAATAGTTCCAAAAAAGTTTGAGATTGTATCTTTAGCTGCAAATGCAAGAGCAAAACCACCAATTCCAAGACCAGAAAGAACCGCTGTAAGATCAACTCCGGCAAAATACAGAGCAAGTAAAAGACCTATAATCAGTATAATAAAGTTTACAATTTTAATACTCACATTGATAACATCTTTTCTCACATTTGTACTACTAGTATCAAGTGAACTTAGTTTTATAGCTGCGACTGTGTTTACAATGATATAAAAGATATAACTTCCATAAAGTCCATAGACGATGTTAAACGATCTTGCTACAAACTCTACTGAACTAAAATTATTGTAAAGATATATAAGTAGATTTATATTTATAACAACAAAAAGTGTATCGATTGGACGCACTAATTTGATAATGATTTTTTCTGCATATGCTCTTAAAAAAGGGATTTTATATAAGATTTTTTGTAGAAAAATAAGTGTAATTTTTCTTAAAATGTAAACAAAAACACTTATGAAAATCATCATCAAAAGTTTAATAATATCTACGCCATACTCTTCAAGTGCTGAATTTATACTCCTAATGACTTCAAAAGAATCTATCTCAAAAGCGATTTGACTCAAATGAAGATTTGCATACTTGTTTAATCGGTACATTTTATCTTTAAACCTAAACAAATAAACAATTAAATCTTTATTGAGTTCCAAAATTGCATAATACTCTTTTATATTCTCTTGCAACTGTGTAACTACTTTTGAATTTGGCTCCCAAGAGAGGTACTCTTTGTAGTTTGTGTTATTTATTTTGGTTACATCTTCTTGATTTTGATTTATATATTGTGCAAGTTTTGTTTCATATGCTTCAAAACTAGACTGATCTAAAGCAAGAACAATATCTTTAATCATTTTGCCTTGTAAGTTTAAAATCTGATATGACTTTAGTTTAACCTCATCTCGCAATACTGCTGTGGAGTTTCCAACTCGTTCATTGATTGTGATAACTTTTTCTAAAGAGAACATCTCTTTTTCATATTTTTCATACCCTTTGATAAATTTTGTTTTATCTGAGAGTAAATTTTGTAAAGCCACATGGTAAAGTTTAGCTTCATTTTCTATAGTCTGCTTAATCTCATCTTCTGAGATGTTTACATCATTTAATTTATAATAGTTTTGTAGTTGCGCATCGATAAACTTTGTATATGCAAATGAACTACTTACTAAAATAAATGTTGTTAAAATAAAAAACAGTTTTTTCATACTTTGTCTATATCCCCTCTGCAATCATCGCATCTGCTACTTTTTTAAATCCAGCAATATTTGCACCATCAACATAGTTCCCTTCAACTCCATAATCTTTTGCGGTTAAAGCTACCCTTTTACAAATCATCTCCATAGTCGATTTTAGTTTTTCATCAACTTTTTCAAAACTCCACCTGCTCATAGAAGCATTTTGACTCATCTCAAACTCACTCACAACAACTCCACCAGCGTTAGCGGCTTTAGCAGGTGCAAAACAAATTTTATGGGATTGTAGTAGATCAATCGCCTCTGGAGTTGATGGCATATTTGCTCCCTCTGTTACACTTACACAACCATTTTGAATAAGATTTTGTGCATCTATCTCTGTAAGTTCATTTTGTGTTGCACATGGAAAAGCAGCATAACATGGTATATCCCAAACTGCATGTCCACCCTCAGGATACTCTTCTATAGGGATATACTTCGCTTCTGGATGTGTTTGTAGATACTTTTCTAACGATTCTCTTTTTTCGAACTTCATCTCTTTTAATAGTTCTAAATCTACTCCTCTTGAATCATAAATAGTCCCTCCAGAATCTGAACAACTCACAGGCAGTGCTCCAATTTGTAAAAGTTTTTCTATCGCATGGATAGCAACATTTCCAGCGCCACTCACTGTACATATTTTCCCTTCAAGTGTGTCTTTTGATTCCATTTCTAACATACTTTGTGTGAAATAGATTACTCCATATCCTGTCGCCTCTGGACGCATAAGTGAACCACCAAAGAAAAAAGGTTTTCCTGTAAAAACTCCTTCATAGCGTGAAGTTATTTTTTTATACTCACCAAAAAGATACCCTATCTCTCTACTACCAACACCTATATCTCCAGCCGGAACATCTATACACGGACCTATATATTTATGAAGTTCAATAATGAATGATTTACAAAACTTCATAATTTCAGAATCACTTTTACCTTTTGGATCAAAATCACTACCACCTTTTGCACCACCAATTGGCAAACCTGTAAGGGCATTTTTCAAAATCTGCTCAAACCCTAAAAACTTCAAAACACCCTCATTTACAGATGGATGAAAACGAAGTCCCCCTTTATATGGTCCTAGTGCATTATTGTATTGTATACGGTATCCAGTATTGACTTGAATTTGATTATTATCATCTAACCATGTTACTTTGAATTTTATTGTTCTATCTGGTACAACTAGACGTTCTAAAATGGAATACTTCACATACTTTTTATCTGATTCAAGTAGAGGTGCTATAGAGTATATAACCTCCTCCATTGCTTGATAAAAAACATTGTTTTCAGCACAGTTTGGATTTTCAAATTTTTGTATTTCTGTTTCTACAAATCCCATTTTAATCACCTTGAAATTATCAATTGTTAATAAATATTTTTTATACCATCAATTGTATCACAAAAGAGAGTTTTTTTAAAAAATTCAATTTTTTTTAATCTTAAAATCTCTTTGTATGTGTTAGAATGATAATATAAAATAAAAAAAGGTGGGATGGAAATGTTCAAAAATTTGAGTATCAAACAAAAAATGAACTACCTCATTGCAATAGCGACTATTGCAATTTTAGCTGCAACAGCATTTGTATTTTTTGCTATGAGTGTTATCGATAAAGATTATGAAGAACTTCATAAAAGTTCACTTCAAGCAGGACTTTTAACTTTACAGATAGAAAAAAATATGAACTATGTTAGTAGAACAGATAGAGCTGTTATGCTTGGTGGCGATCATGATGCTGATGTTCAAAGAATTAAAGACACTATAGATCAAATTAAAGCTGACTTTGACAAACTTGATAAACTGCTTCAAAATGACTCTTCGTATGAACTCTCAGTCAAAGCAAAAGACTCTACACTTATCTTTTTAGATAATGCATACGCTATGATTTCCTCACTGACACTTGATGAAATTGACAACTCAAAAGCAGAAATATATGCAAAGTATAGAAAAAATCTTACACCTTATGCAGTAGAAGCTAGAAAATACTTTAAAGAACTTGCAAAGATGAGACAAGAGAAACTTATGCAAGATTCTCAAGATATGCAAAATAAAATATCTTTCTTTAAATATTTTGTATTTATCGCAGGAATATTTGTTGGTGTAGTGGTACTCATGGCAGCAATTTTCATTAGAAAATCTATCACCTCTGGTATTGAAGAATTTACTGAACTGATTACATTCTCATCAAACGGTGACTTTTCACATAAATGTAATGTTGATCCAAATACACAAACAGAACTTGGCATCATGGGGAACCACCTAGCTGAACTCTTAGAACATGTACAAACACTCATAAGTGAAATCAATATCACTATCACAAATGCATCTCAAGGAGATTTTTCAAAACCTATCTCTTCTGAAGGTCTTAAAGGTGAATTTATCCTAGCGATTGAAAGTGTTGCAAAAAGTATAGAGTTTATGAAAGAGCAAAGCAAAAAAGTAAAACGTGATGCACTTAACTCTAAACTCAGTGTCAAAAGTACCAATGTTACTGAGTCTCTAACACTTATCCAAACAAATTTAAAAACAAATATTGAGAATCTTAAAGCTGTAACTTCATCTACAAAAGAAGCATCTAGTCTTGCAAACGATTCACGTGAAAATATCGCATCAGTTGTAAGTGAGCTCCATACTCTTCACGAACAAGTAACGATGAACAATGGAAGTATCGAAGAGTTAGCATCACAAACGAGTAGCATCACTACTGTTATTGATCTTATCACTGATATTGCCGATCAAACAAACTTACTTGCACTCAATGCTGCTATCGAAGCTGCTCGTGCAGGTGAACATGGGCGTGGATTTGCTGTTGTTGCTGATGAAGTTAGAAAACTAGCTGAGCGTACACACAAAGCTACAAGTGAAATCTCTGTATCAATCAAATCATTACAGCAAGGTATGAATGAGATTCAAGAGAGTTCAGAAGCTATGAAAATAACTGTTGATGAATCAACAGAAAAAATTGGGGCATTTGAAGATACCTTGATCGAACTCAGCTCTAATTCATCTAAAATTGTTGACCAATCATACTATATGGAAAACAGTTTCTTTATCGTCCTTGCAAAAATCGATCATATCCTTTACAAAGCGCGTGCATACAACTCACTTATTACACTCAAAAAAGTGCTTGAGCCATCTTCTCACCATGAATGTAATCTTGGTAAATGGTACGATGGTGAAGGTAAACGCAGATTTGGGACTACTACAGCATATGCAAAAACTGAAAATGTACATGCACAAGTTCATGAAAAAGCAAATGCAAACCTTGCATATATTGATCTTCCAAATGCAGAACAAAAAGTACTTGAAGATGAAAAAGTACTTATAGAGAGTTTTGAGAAAATGGAAGAAGCATCACATGTTCTATTTAATCTACTTGACAGTATGCTTGTTGAATCACATGGGGAAAATGGGGTTCAATAATCTTTATACATCCCAGTCTTTATACTTGGACTGGGTATGTTTATCTTTTTTATAACGGCGCGCATTTTTACTCTTATCGAGTTGATTTGAAGCGTAGGTAACCTCTTCTTTTATTTTTTCTATATCTTCATCACTCTCTTTATAGGCGATAATTTTTTTTACCAAAGTTTCTAAATCTTGAAGTTCACCTTTGTACAACTGTGCCTCTTCTACTCTATTTAAAAGTTTTAAGCCGTTATCTACTTTTTTTATAAACGTTTCTTTGGAGAGTTCTTCACTGTTTGCAAGATACGAGTTTATACTTTTATGAAATCGCTCTAATGCTCTTATATATCGTAATCTATTTGCATTATCTATTGCTTTTTGAGAAGCCACTAGTATTATCCTGTTTCTATTTATGGTTATAATTATACAATTTTAATTTGGAGATAAAAATTGAAAAAGATTTTTTTACTACTTACTTTTTTTACACTTTCACTTTTTGCAGAGTATAAAAGTCAATATATTACAAAAGAACTTGTGGATTCAAAAACACCTATAGTAGATATAAGAACACCACCAGAATGGAAGGAAACTGGTCTTTTAAAAGGTGCTATTCCCATTATGTTCTTCGATCAACGTGGTGGTTACAATATAGATCAGTTTTTAAAAGAGTTAAATGCAAAAGTTGATACGAAAAAACCTTTTGCCATCATCTGCCATACAGGTAACCGCACATCTTTAGTTGGACCTTGGATGGCACAAAAATTAGGCTATAATGTCATTAACCTTCAAGGGGGAATGGATTACGCTACAAAAGGTTTAAAACTCCCTACATATCCATATAAACCATGAAAAACTTTCTAAAGTTTTTAGTCGCTTTTACACTCCGGGTAACGATTGTTTTTGGAGTAATCGCCCTTTTAGTTTTTTTACTTTGGGGCTTGTTGTACCTTATCTTCTATTAAAGAAGCGACTTTATAACGTTACTTACACCTTGATGTAGGTTGTAGTTTGCTATTGGAAAATCAAGTGCTTCATTTTCTAAGTTGACACTATAGTTACTGAGATAACTTCCTAACTTTTCAAGGTCAATTGACTCATATCTTTTACACTCTTCAACATTTAGTTTTGTTCTGAGAAGTTGCCCTGCCTCATTTGACTTTGCCAAAATAAAAACCAACATCTTTAGCGATACAAAATCACTCCACTCTAAAAACAACTCAGGTGTTAAAATATCTATCTTTTTACCTTGTGGATCAAATAAAATATTCCTATCTCTAAGTGGAATCAAAACAGACAATATTGCACTACTAAATGGACCAACTTTTTCACTCCAAAATGGAGATTCATTTCGCGTTTTTAGTTCTTCTTCTATCTCTTGAACAATCTCTTCAAGCGACGCATTAGCAAATAGAGTATAAGTTGATTCTTTCATAGCACCTTCTTTTTTGTAATGATACAATTATAATCTGAATTTTACTATTCTATCTCACTTTGCAAAACTTCTACCTCATCACAGTCAATATCTATTTTTAAAAGATACCCTTTAGGGATTTTATTGACAACTATTACAAGTTCTAACTCTTCAAAAAATTTTAGGTGACGAAATACAGTAGCACATCCCGCACCAATTTTCTCCTTTTTTAACTCTTTAGAGATAAACTCTGCACTTACAGGATAGTTCTGTGTATGCAAAATTTTAAGTATCCGTTCACGTTGATCCGAATAATGGAGCCTATTTTTTTTTATATAATTATAAATAACTAAACGAAATTTATTTAAGCTCACTCGCTTTTTAGCATTTATATACAACATTTTAGTTTCCTAATTCACCCTCTGGAGCGAGTTCTGGTAAAAGATTTTCATATCGCTGATCTGTAAGTGTTCGTAAAAATGCTTCAAGGGCTCGTATCTTTGCATCACTTAATGCTGCAGTGTCATGAAGTATTGTTGTATTGATCGTTGTATTATGATCATTTGCTCCCCAAATCTCTTGTGTTTCTGGATTAATTGGATGATTACCTTGACCAGCCATATGATCATAAAACTCTAACACTGTACGCAATTTTTTAAACTGTCCATTATTCATATATGGAGCTGTTATTGCAACATTTCGTAAAGTAGGAACTTTTGTTTTTCCATAATGTGTAGAATCATTTACAGTTTTACCAAGTCCTAAAAATGTTGCATTTTCATCTTGAAGCCCAAGGTAAGCACGTCTATCCATTGCTGTAATATTTCTAGGGACACCAATATTTTCAAATTTAAAGTTTGTAAAGGATTCCTCTGTACGATCAGTTGGCGTTTCATTAAGTGTATGACACTGTGAACAGTTTGTATTTCCCTCTGAAAAAAACAGATCAAACCCTAGCTGCTCTTCAATACTCCAGTTTCCTTCACTCAAACATGTACTTGTAAAACCACCGTTATCTTTACACGCTCGATATCTATCGTATTTAGAATCAAATGGTGCAAATTCTTCTGTTTTTTCATACTTTGCTATAGCTTCACGCATCGCTTCATAAGATTCATTCACATCATCAAATATATCTGTGCCATAAAGCTTTTCAAAATCCTCTATATACTCTGTATTTTCTTTGATACGATTTATAATAGAAGCTTTGTCACTCATCATCATTTCAGCACTATCAAGTGGCGGACGACCTGCTTGATCTGCTAAATTACTTGCTCGTCCATCATGAAATTGCCCACCTTTATACTCGCCATCATAAAGCCCAAATTCTGGAGAAAGTTGTGCATACGCAGCAGTTGGAGCATTTCGCCCACCAAGACTTACACCATCATCACCAACTGAAAATGCTCCATCAACAAAAATATCTTGATCTACACCTTCGTTTGCAAATCGAGCATCTACAAAACCATGTTCTGGATCGTGACAAGTTGCACATGAAGTTCCACGATTAAGTGAAAGATTTGTATCAAAAAAAAGTTTCTCTCCAAGCTCCTCTTTAGTAATACTTGTTGTTTGTATATCTGAACTTTCTCCACTACCACAACCATTAAATAATATAGCTACAACTACTATTGATATTGTTAAAAATTTCATCCTCGTCCCTTTTTAAAAAATAAATCCCAAAGAAAGAGCAAATGAGTTTTCATCAGCAAGTTTTGCATGTGTGGCATAATTTCTTGTTTTATAATCTGCTTTTAACGCAACACGTGGGTCAGGATAATAAGTTACACCTCCTGTATACTCAAAAAAACGGTTATTATCTACATACTGTGTTTTTCCAGAAGCATCCATATCTAAACGCTCCACTTCACCAACAACGTAAAGTCGTCCATACCCTTGCATCAGTGTAAAAATATCATAACCCACTGTAAGGTATTGTCCGTTCACCCTATTACTTATACGATCATAATCTCCATTTGTATCTGCAGTCGTGTTTCCAGATAACTGTGCATAATCTCCTCCAAGTGCACCAAATGTTGCAAGAGCCTTAATATCAAAACCATTATTTTTATATGATGCATGTATCTCAGCCATCGTTATTGTCACTTCTGCATCACCGCTATGCCCTGTTGAAGTCCCTGGTTTTGATTCCTCAGCTATGCTTGAATTTCCATACATAAATGATCCACCCACATTTAATCCTTCTATTACATCATAAGAAAGACGTGCTACAAAAGAGAAGTCATCACTAAACTGACGTGCACCTAAACGCCCTTGTTGTATAAATGTTCCCTCAGTAAATCCACCTGCATCCACAGAAGTTACAACACCTGCATAATATTCAAAATCATCCATTGTTCCATGAGCTAAAATACCGTTTGTATGCCAAGTAGAAGGGATGATAAGTGTCTCAACTGCTGGACGACTTGATGTTAAGTATGCTGTTGGTTCATGATTTAGATTTGTAAGTCCCATAGGTGTTAAAATATGTCCTACACGTATGTTGAAACTTTGATCAAGTAAAAAATCCAAATATGAGAACTCTACGATTGCATACTTATAGTTTTTCGTATTGTCACTTCGTGCACCACCATCTTCAAACTCTATCTCTGTATTCATAATGACATACTCATTAAACTTATAGCCAAAGTAAGGAACAAAACGTACGATGTTAAACTCCCCTTTATTACGTGTAGCGTTTGCTGTATCATCTGAATAATTTTTAAAATCTATATATTTTGTATATTTGTATTCACCATAACCACCAATACTCAAACCATCCTCTGCATAGTAAACTTTCGAAGCTGCCCCACCCATAGAACTAAAACTATCATACTTGTTTGTATCTTTATAATTTTTTTGACTAAGTTCATCTAAAATAGCCTCATTTGTAGATGTCTGTTCAGACTTCATCTGTTTAATCTCTAATTTTAGATTTTCTATCTCTTGTGCTAACTCATCGTTTGTAGCACCAAATACAAGGGCATTTGCTGCCACTAAACTAAGCAATATTTTTTTCATTATAAGTTCCTTTTTTTAAATTTATCTCTTTCATAATTGTCTTTAACGGCTCAAGTAACATCTCTAAAACCGTTGTATGTTTTATATCTGCACCAAAATCAAGTTTTGAATTTGATTGCGTTACATAGTATGTTTTAAATATCTGATCCCAGACACTTAAAACAGACCCATAATTTGTATTTATACTCTTTTTTGCATGGTGTAGTTGATGAAGAAAAGGGGATATAATCAGCTTTTCAAAAACCCCATAACGTAAAGGAATATGACTATGACGTAGATTACTCCCTGCTAAACCAAACAAAAAGGTAATTACATTAACACCCAGTATCTCTACTACACCTATACTTGCTCCAAAAAGATATATAAATACCCCTGTAACAAAACCAACACTAAGTGCATATCGCAACCCAAACAAAATATTTTCGATAGGATGCACTCTGTAAAATGTCAAAGGGTTTAATACCTCTGCTGAGTGATGCACTCTATGAAATTTCCAAAGTAATGTGCTCTCATGCATCCATCTATGCAGCCAATAGCGTGTAAAATCATTAATCAAAAAAATACTTATAGTATATGTTGCAATCACCCCTATCTGTGCTGTATCCAAATGTAAAAAACCAAATTGCTTCTGCATAAAAAATGTAGTTTGCAAAGCTACATCTTTAGAACTGAGTATTAAAGGAAAGATAACTCCTATTTTGATTGCACTAATCACTATAAAATAGAGGTAATCCATTTGAGCTGAAGTATGCCAAAGCACACTTTTTGAAAAGTAAGTTTTTGTCTCTGGATATACTCGTGTATATATAAGTGCAATCAAAAGAGCACTTAATATATATATCCAATAAACCCGCTGTGTTGCATTTAAAAAATACTCAAATCCCAAGTACTGCATTGCTAGTCTCCATCCGCCTCAATGATATCTTGCTTGAAATTAAGAGCATTAATAAGTGCTGTATAATCATTTTGCAACACATAAGCTCCATTATAAAGTTGTGCTATTTTTTCATCATCAAGATCACTCTCTATAGGCTGAGAAAAACTCTCACAAAGTGTTAAAAGATACTCTATTTGCTCTTGAATTGCATCTGCTTCGGAAGTTGCACTCCCTAATGTAGCGATCTCATAAAGCCCATTGTTCAATACATCTTGATGTGTTTGTATAATCGCTTTGATCGCTTCAAGTGAACTTAAAGAAGCGTAATACTCAAAGCGTGTAGAATCAGGATCATTTTTATACTTTTGTGTAAGTCCTCCTGGATCACCTAAACGCCACTCTTTTAAGCGGTTACTTGATATAGCAAGCCGATTTAATAAAATAGTAATAGCGTTGTCATCATCTTCTAAAAACGTTGTATTATTTTCATAAAAATCTTGAATAATCAAAAGCTGTGTAGCAATATTTTCAATCATAATTTTCATGGCTTCCATACGTCTTGTATCCATCTTTGCAAATATTTCTGTGGAGCTTTCTTGATCTCCATAAAGCGTGTATATTAAACCTGTAAGACTTTTATACGCATTTTTATAAAGTGCATCTTCAATCGCTGTTGTATTGTTTGAGTCTAAAATGTTTGCAAGTTCATTTAAAATAGGCTCTTTTCTATCTATATCTCCTGCGCTAAATGTTTCTACGTATGCAGGAATATCCGTCATAGAACTTTGTAGTTTTTCAGCAACATAAAGTGCTTCAACTCTTTTATATGCAAGTATAAGTTCTTGTGTTTTTGTCTGTAATGCTTCAAAATTATCCAAAGAACTATTTGCATCATCTGTTAATGCAGATACTTCCAAAGCGAGATTGTACGTTGTATTTGCATCATTTTGCACGATCGTATATATCGATTCAACTGCTGCACTCACATCCACATTTTCACTACTTTTAAGCCCATGTATTCCATCATAACTATTTTCACCGCCACACCCTTGGAGCATCAACCCCAAAAATAGCAACAGTCTTAAAACCACATCTCTCATCTATATCCCTTTTAAAAACTCTATAAGAGCGTCTCTGTCTTGTTTAGTGAGTTGTTTAAATGCCTCGTTTTGAGTTTTTGCTTCACCGCCATGCCAAAGGATAGCTTCTGCAACAGTTTTTGCACGTCCATCATGTAAAAGATTTAACTTCCCTGAAACCTTTTCATAAAGCCCGATTCCCCAAAGTGGAGGGGTGCGAAACTCATTTGCTTCAGCTAAAAATATTGTGTGTCCATCACTTAATTGTGTCCCCATATCGTGAAGTAAAAAGTCACTATATGGATGGATTGTTTCACCTGTTTTTGTTATAAAACTCGAAATATGACACTTTACACACCCCAACGCGTTAAATATCTCCTGACCTTTTTCAAAATTACTCCCTTTTCTTTGTGCAGGTATTTTTAAAGTTTCGAGATAGTATGTGATTGCATCAATTCGATCCATTGGAAGATCAAACTCTCCACGCCCTTTTGGAGCTTTTAAACACTCCTCTTGTTTATCCGTACAGTTATCACCTGGATACAAAGGGTTTGAAAGCCCCATATCATTATGTGCCGCATTTGCTACTTGCTGTTTTACACTTGCGGCTGCTGCTTTCCAAGTGTAACGCCCAAGCTGAGTAGTATTTGTTTCAGGGTTAAATACCCAATTTGCCTTGCCTGAAATCCCATCTTTGTTTGTATCAGTAATATCTTCATTTTTTAGAATCTCTTGTGTATCAATCGCTTCTATAGCATTTAGTCCGATCAAAGCCAAAGCGATATGGGGTGCGACATTGACATCTTTTTGCATATCTCCATATTGCAAACTTGTAAGCTTATAATGTGGCTGATGCAAAGTAAAGAGCTCATTATCAGCGTATTTACCCTCTATCTGTGTATAGGAGATTGAAACACTTCCTTCATACTTCACATCACTTGTTCCATTGAAACTAAGCTGTCCACCATATGTAGGTTCTGGAACAAATCCATTTCTCATTATCAAGCTATTATTAAGGTTTTTTGTAAAAGGAATTGACAAACGCATTACCAAAGAGCGATCTATCTCCCCATTTTCTTTTTGTGCTACTCCTGCACCATTATTTGTATGACAATGTTTACAAGTGTTTGCAGAAAACAAAGGTCCTAAACCATCTCTAGCAGTAGTTGCAGAGGGAGCTTCTACCCAAGGGATAGAAAAAAAACTCCTCCCAAGGATGCGATAATCTTCATCTTCATGGGAGAGTTTTACTGCTTGAGCAAAAGCATGTTTACTCTGATCTTTGGTATATACAGCAACACTTTGTTCTTGTGATGAAGTTTGTGAACTACACCCACTTACTACCAAAGCAAGTAGTGCTATATGCAAAGATTTTTTTAACATAATATTACCTTACTCTATCACTGTTTCATCAGGATCAGTGACATCATCTTCCGTAAGACTAATACCAAAATCAGCTGCTACATCTACCATCTCATCGCCTAAGTCGCGCATAGAATTTTTTGTATCTACTATATTTTGACGATAAGAGCTACCAGATTGAATCTGATAATCAAAATGCTCAGTTGCTGCTGCTGTATCTATAGCATCTACACCAGTATCTATCGTTTCAATTAAAGTATCTACCTCAGCTTTTGTTGAGCTACTTAAAAGCGAATAGAAACTTGTCCCTTTTGATGTCCCTTTTGGGTACTCACCTTTTATGATATTTCTAAAACCTTCATAGTTTAGAGTAATATCCCTATGTGTATTGTCTGAAAAACATGAGTGTTCATCCTCTTCACTTGGAGTAAGAACTGCAACTGCCATACGCTCATTTGCTAATTCAGATTTTATAAACACTCCTAAACCTGCAAATATTTGTGTTAATGCTTCATCAGCATCTATAGCATTTGTACCTCCACCCAAAAGTGCTTCACGGTAACTTCCAGTACCTGAAGTCCAAGCATCTACCATACTTTGAAGATCATCAACCATAAGATCAGCAGCAGCTTGTAGATATGCTAAACGACGATCAGCATTTGCAGCCGAGGTAAAGTCTGTAAGTGGACGTTGTCCAGCTACTAAAGCACCATTTGTTACAGTATCTGCAACAAAAGAGTTATAATCTTGATCTTGCCCCCAAAGTAAAAACTCGATTGAGTGATAACCAGTTGCAACATTTGCATCACCACCATTTTCATTTAAAGATGCTAAAGCCTCTTTTGTGATAGTAGTAACATTTACCTCAGTTGCTTCATCACCACTTGGAGTAAATACACCAGTAGTATCTATAATATTGCCACTTGTCGTGCTACCATCAGCTGCTGTTGTATAGTCGATCATATTTTCATCTAACGGCCAAGCATTTAACTGACCTTCTGGTGCACCAAATGTTGCCCCAAAACCTTCTTCTGCATCAATTGGACCCTCTGAAAGGCGAAATGCTTCTGTCGTTCCATAAGACTCACGTGCAGTAAGCCACGCTGCTTTTGCAGCATCAAAATTTGTTTGTGTTGGAGTTGTTACAAAAGTATTAATTGCCGTTTGTAAAGCTTCTGCATCACTCAATGCATCCGTATAATTTGCAAGAGCTATATCTGCATACGTAGTTAAAACTGCTTTTTTCTGAGCAGCTGTTATACCTGCATCCTCACTAGAAGAATCACTTCCTCCACCACATCCACTAAACACGAGTGCAACTACTAAGGTTGTTGCTCCTATAAACTTTTTGTCCAATTTCATCTTTTTTTCCTTGATATTGATATTGATTATCGAAATACTACCAAGAAGAACCTTTAAGAAAAATTATATTGATAATCGTTATTAATTTTATATTAAGTTTTGATAATGATTTTCAACATTATTGACAAAGTGGAACATTTTTGTATATGATTCCATTAAAAAAAGGAAGAAATATGAAACTATCTCTTTTTATATTAACAGTTATATTTTTAAGCATTATCCCTTTAAATGCAAAGGTTTTAACAACCGTAGAAAAGGCCATAGAGAGTTCTTTAAATACACACAACTTACAAATAATAAAACAAAATATCTTACTAACAAAAAAAGAGAGTAACGAAGTTGAAAAACTTGCAAAACTAAAACTACATTCACATATAGTAAAAATATATATAGTAAAAAGTGACACTTCTACAAAAGCTTACGGTATTTTAATCAGTAGAAAAATTCGTTCTAAAAATGGTGTTGTGCTCTATCTTTTAGATCATCAAGGAAAAATACTGAACATAGAAGTTATTGCATTTAATGAGCCACTTGAATACCTCCCCAAAGGCTCATGGGAAAAACAGTTTGACAACTTACCTCTTGATCAACACCCTGAGCTTGGACGCAATGTCACTCCAATTACTGGAGCTACTCTTAGTGCTAAAAGTATTATCGAGGGTGCACGTATAGCCCAAGCATTGTATACAATTAAACTAAAAGAGCAATAATGAAGTTTTTAGTTGTAAAAAATCTCAAACATGATCAACATTTTAAACCAATATTGACAGGTCTGTTACTCTTTATATTATTTTATATCCCAAGTGATTTTTATGTCAAAGCACATTCTCTAGGAGTTACACAAAATACACTTCAAAGTACCCTTTTTGGAAATGATGAAGAGTATCTTGACCCTATGCAAACGAGTGTGTTTTTAGAAAACTGGCATGTAGAGATATTTTTTATGATGATGATTCTTCTTACTTTAAGTGCAGTATTTATCCGTTTATCCAACCATATTAAATTTGATAGTTACATTACCCATTTGACAATGATTTGTGCATTTTCCTCACTCCTTAGTTTAGCAGGATGTTTTTTTCTCTATCCTAAACTAAGTTTTATATATTTGGGAACTTTTTATCTTTGGCATATAGGTGCTTTATACATGGTTGTAACCTCACTAAAGAGACTCTATGTTAACTAAACATTACAAAAAACTTATAGTTTATTTCATCCTTTTCATGTGGCTTCTTTTATCAAGTGCTATCATAATCTTTGTCCAAAAGATTGGCTTTGAAGCTGCGAGTATTTTGAAGTATTATTCTGAAAAATCATTGGAGGGGATATTAAAAATCAACCTTCCCCATATTTTTGTATTTGGAGTTTTAGCGATGATAATGCTACATTTTTTGGTATTTAGCAAATCAAACTCTCAACTAAAAATTCTCACTCCTACATTATATATCTTTGCTTTTTTAGAACTTTTTTCCCCTTTAGCAATTTTCATGGGATTTGAATTTTTTAGTACGATAAAACTTTTTAGTTTTTTCATTTTTATCATTTTATTGTTTTATATCTCTTTAGTGTTGCTTTATTCGATTATTTTTGAATAATCTCAATATACTCATTTATATTTTTACTAATTATCATTTTTCTCTCTACTGTAATAATAATATATGCGATTTTAAAACTCTGTAAAAACTTCTTTGCCAAAGGGGAAGGCATTACAGATATAGCTGTTGCATATGCATCAAGATCAGCACTACTTCGATCTGAGATCAATGTTACCGATGCAAATTTTTCATTGCTTGTTTTAAAATAAGGGTTGATCAGATGATTATACTTTTTGGAAGCTACGTATCTACGATAATTGCCACTTGTTGTTATCCCTGTTTCATCTTTTTTCGTTTTCATAATAAAAAGTGTATTCTCACTAAAAGGATCTTGTAAAGCCACTTCACACTTACCAATACAACGAATATCTCCACTTGCAGCAATAACTGCGCTTTTTACTCCTTGATCAAGAAAATACTCACTTGCTTTTTGTACTGCAAAGCCTTTACCCATCCCTCCAAGATCAACTTTAATACCCTCTTTTGTAGATGCTGTACTAGTAGAAAAATGAAGATTATAAAAACCTGTATGAGCAATTTTTAAAAGTTTTGGATGGGGTATAAACTCTTCATCTTCTCCAAAATGATACAGCCCTTTTGTAATCGAACCAATCGTAATATCAAAATAGCCATACGTTTGTTGATAATATTTTTTTGAAAGTTTTAATGCTTCATAAGTTAAAGGATCTAATTGAACAACATGATTTTTATTTAGTTTATATATATCACCACAAGATTTGTAAGATGTCAAAGCATTATCCACCTCGTGAATAATTTTAAATCCATTTCCAAAAAGTTCTTGATTTTCATCCAATGAAATACTTACCATTGTACCCATATGCACTTGGGTACGTGTTTCACTAAACAAAGCTGTTACTAAAATAATTAGATATAAATAAGTTTTCATTGGGAAATTATGCCAATTTTTATATATAATTACCCAAAAAATTTGGAGTTTATATTGAATCTAAATAAAAGTTTTATAACCAATCTTTTAGCACTTATCTTAGTAATAGCAGCACTTTTTATCCCATTTGAACCAGACATTACAAAACCTCTGCTTTATACAGGACTGTTCGCTCTCTCTGGAGCGGTGACAAACCAATTGGCAATCCACATGCTTTTTGAAAAAGTTCCATTTCTTTATGGTTCTGGAGTTATTTTAGATAGATTTGAAGCTTTCAAATTGGCGATTAAAAACCTTTTGATGGAACAGTTTTTTACACAAGAGCAATTAAACAACTTCTTTGCAAAAGAGGAGAAAAAAATAGACCTCACACCCATTATAGAAGAGAGTGACTTCTCTCCTGCATTTGATGCACTTACAAAAAGTGTAATGGATTCCCCTTTTGGTGGAATGCTTGGGATGTTTGGAGGAGAAAAAGCATTAGAGGGTCTACGTGAACCTTTTACAAACAAACTAAAATCATCTATCATCACCATCGTAAACTCTGAAAGTTTTGCTGCGACATTAGATAAACACCTACAAAACTCATCACTCAATGATGACATTCTAAACTCTATAGAGGGTGTAATAGATACCAGACTTGATGAGCTTACCCCTCAAATGGTAAAAGAGATGGTACAAAAACTTATACATGAACATTTACAATGGCTTGTTGTATGGGGTGGAGTTTTTGGAGGGTTGATTGGGCTTATTAGTTCTTTTTGGCTTTCGTAAATATTTTCAACTTGCTATAAATATGTGCCACTCCTCATTTCTCGAGCATCTGTAATAAACCATTCTAACATCCCCCAATTATCAATTTTAGTTGTTTCATTTCCCATACTTTTTCTAATTTCTAATAAAAATGAGCCAAGTAGTGACATCATATTTTTAATTTGATCTTTTGATGGATTTTGCTCATTATCTGTATTATTATAAAAATATTGCATTAAATTATTAAATGAACTTACTACAGAATCTGAGCCTATAAGGGATAACTTAAAAGAAGTTTTTCTATAGTCTAATGAAAGCATTTGAGCAATTGCAATTTCACTTTTATCTTTACCTTTATTTCTTTTATCTGATTGCCAAGCAATATCACTCATAAGAAGTATAATAAATGGTTCTAAAATTTGATTATAAATTTCTATACGATCATCTCGAAGTTTTTCTTCTAACTTTAACTTTCTTTCTACTGCTTGTCTATATTTCCATCCCACAGCAGTGAGTAATAAGACAAGAATAGGTGTAGTGATAGAACCTATAGCGGAAATATAGTCTAACCATGTATTCTCTTCCATATACTCAATTTTTCCTTTATAACTATTTTAAAATTATTATGTTTAAATTTCCAAATCAATTGTAGCTAATAGTTTTTAAAATCTTACACAACCTTGATAGTAACCTCTTCCCCTATCTCCAAAACATCTCCTTGGATGATTTTTGCTCTTTTTCTTAGCTCTACTTCGCCATTTCGGATCACATGTCCATCTGCTACGATCTGTTTTGCTTGTCCGCCACTATCTACTAGGTCTAACAATTTTATGAGCTTATAGAGTTCTATATACTCATCCATTAACACATACTCGATCAATTTTTTATCCTAAAATCTTTTTACATACCCGTGACAATAAGGTTTATGCCCTTTACGTTCATAATAATCTTGATGATACTCTTCGGCTTTATAAAACTCTTGTTTCTCACGAATTTTTGTTGTAATATCATACCCTTTTAACTCTAAAAGCTTGATCAATTTTTTTATAGTCTCTCGCTCATTTTTATCTTGTACAAATATAACTGAATGGTACTGTTGCCCTATATCTGGTCCTTGCCCATCTTGTTGTGTCGGGTCATGAATCTCAAAAAACAATCTTGCCAATGTTTCATAATCCACCTCTTTTGGATCGTATGTCACTTCTACAGTTTCAACATGTCCTGTATCACCTGTGCAAACATCCTTGTAAGAGGGGTGAGGTTTTTTCCCTCCCATATAACCAGAGACTACACTTTTTACACCTTTTTGTTTCTCCAAGTAGTACTCAACTCCCCAAAAACACCCACCTGCAAAGTAAGCTTTTTTCAAGTTTGTATGGTTAGCTTTTTGAAAATTCAGTGAGATTGAGTTTACACAATAACGAGTGTTCTTATCGGTAAAACCCTCACCTTTAAAAACATGCCCTAAATGTGCACCACAATGAGCACACTGAATCTCTGTTCTAATTCCATCAGCATCTTGTACTCTTTTAACAGCTCCCGGTACTGCATCATCAAAACTTGGCCAACCACATTCGCTATGAAACTTATCATTTGATTGAAACAAAACTGCTCCACAATGTTTACAAAGGTACTCACCTTTTTCATCAAAATCATAATATTTTCCACTAAAAGGTCTTTCAGTTCCTTTATAAATGATGACATATTTTTCTTTTTCAGTTAATGGATTTAGTTCCAATTTGGGTAAATTTTCTGAATTTTCAGCTCCTAAAACTGTTGCTATAAATAAATAAAAAAGTATGTAAAACACGCGCATTAGCAATCCTTTATGATTATTATGATAAATTGTTAGTATCATTTTGTAACAAATTTTACACTTATTTAGATTAAGTATTGTAAATAAAAAAAAGTTATATTATAATTTTAGAGGTAATGTTATCACATAATCATCATTTTTTTTTGATATAGGAAGTGCAAAGATGAATACAAAAGACAAAATACTAGTCGTAGAAGACGATGAAATAACTTCACTCAATCTCAATATATCTTTACAAAAACATGGTTATAGCGTTGTTGGCGTATGTGACAACATCGAACAAGCTAAAAGTAAAATCTCAACTCACCATCCAAGTGTTGTTATCATTGATATCTCTTTACAAGAGAGTGATGATGGCATTGAACTAGCAAAATTTATCAAAGAACACTTTACTATTCCATTTATTTACCTCACATCATATACAGATGATGAGATGATAACTCGTGCAAAAGTGACTGAACCATATGGTTATATAGTAAAACCTTTTGATCCAAATTCACTCCATGCGACTATTCAAATGGCTTTGTTTAAGTTTCAAGTAGAAAGTGAGAGAAAAAATGATATTGATACACTTAAAGTGGATAAATTAAACCTAGAAAAAATGCTTTATGCAAAACGATCATCTGATGAGCCAATCGTTCCTTTTGGATATGACTACCATTTAGATATAAGTATTTGCGAAACATTTTACAAAGGGAAAAAACTCAAACTTACAAAAAAAGAGAACGCTTTTTTAAGACTTCTCGTTGCTCAACTTGGCTCAGTTGTAACATTTGATCAAGCGGTAAATTATGTTTGGGAAGAAAAAGGTGCAACAGAAAATAGTGTTCGTACGCTTGTATGGAGACTTAGAAATAAACTTGCAACCGATATCATCAAAAATGCTTCTGGAATCGGCTACTACATAGAGGAAGATTAATCTATAATATTCTTATAGACTCTATCGCCTCTTTCATCTTTTGAAAACTCTCTTCATAGTTATATTTTGCATCTTCTTTGTTCGCCATCTTTTCCATTTCATTGGCTGTTTTTTGTAAGAACTCTATTCTAAAGTTTCCGCTAGAACCTTTTATATTATGTGCTTTTTTGGCTATTTGCACAAAATCTCTTTGTGCTATCGCCTCTTGTAACATTGGGAGAACTTCTTGCATTTTATTGACAAAAAGCTCTAAAAGCATTGTAAGTTCATCCATACTTAACATTAATTCTTTTGTAAGTGCTTTTGCATTTAAGCCTATAATATTTACACTATCTTCCAATGGAATATTTTCAACTTCATTACTAAAGTCTGGTTCTAAGTAAGTATCAAAAATATGTTCTAAATCTTTTAAGATTATAGGTTTTCCTAAAAAGGCATCATATCCACTAAGTAACCCTTTTTCTTTCTCACCTTTTACTACATTTGCTGTAAGTGCAGATATAGGGGTATGGATAAGTTCATATTTCTTTTCATATTTTCTGATCTTCTCGACAGCTTGTGTACCATCCATTTTAGGCATTTGCTCATCCATTAAAACAAGATCATATCTCTTTGTTTTATAAAGCTCTATCGCATCAACTCCATTACTTACAATGTCAAAATCAAGACCATATTTTGTAAGGATGATTTTTATAAGTTCTTGATTTGCTTCATTATCCTCTGCAACAAGTATATTGCCTTTAAAAAGCTTTGTTATTTTCTTTCTGTGTTCTAAGTACTCTTGAGGGTATAAAAGCTCTTCAAAAGCAACTTTGAGCTTCTCACAGTATAGTGGAAATGAGAGTGTATTGATATGCATATAGTTATCAAATATATCACACTCTTGAGAAACGATAGCTATATAATTTTTATTTGATTTAATCACTGCTGCTATATCTTGAGAATTTAACTCTTCGTGTAAAAAGACACATATATCATACTCTAAATCAAATGAGTTGATAATTGAGATATCCATGTTAAATACTTGCGCATATTTTAAAAATGATTTATGTTTATAATTAAGTGAATAATGTGGTGCGTATATAGCTATCGTATATTTTTTCAGTTTCTCAACCTCATCAAAATAAAGATGCGTATTTTTGTAGATAGATACAGGTATCTGCATCCAAAATTCACTTCCTCTTTCTAGTTCCGAATTTACACCAACTTTTCCACCCATAAGCTCTGCAAGTTGATACGAAATAGAAAGTCCTAATCCAGTCCCCTCAATCCGAGAATCTTTTGCATATTGTGCTTGTGCAAAAGCTAAAAATACATTTTCTTGATCCTCTTTTGAGATACCTATACCATTATCTTTTACACTAATTCTAAGAACTTTATCATGGCAACTTGCTTCTATATGTATATGCCCATTCGCAGGTGTAAACTTAATTGCATTACTTAAAAAGTTAGAGAGTATCTGCTTAATTCTTAATATATCTGCACTGAGTTCTAGTGGAATCTTAGGATCAATGAACGAGGTAATCGTGATATTTTTCATCTTTGCACTTGCAACAAAAAGCTCCATTGTATGAGAGAGTTCATCATGGAGTGAAAATATTTTTGGGTCTATATGAAACTCACCGCTTCTAAGTTTTGAAAAGTCTAAGATGTCATTGATAATACTTAAAAGATTCTCTCCACTATTTAAAATAATATCGAGATAGTTTCTATGTTTTTTTGTAAGTTCATCATCTAAAAGTAGATTTACAAATCCTAAAATGGCATTGAGTGGAGTTCGTATCTCATGTGACATATTTGATAAAAAGTACTCTTTTGCTTGAGAAGCAAGAAGCGCTTCTTGCCTCGCATCAACAAGTTTTTGAAAGATAACGTCTGTATAGTATTTTAAGATTCCACGAAAGTTTTTATCAAAGACATAGGAGATAGCATCAAAAACATTTTTTGAGTTGATTTTTGCATCATAAGAAAAGTCCACCATTGAACGACGAAAATGGCTACAAAGCTCAAAAAGTTCATCAGCACTAATCTCTCTATTTTTTAGATACGCTAAAAAATCTTGCATTACAGGACAATTCCCTATCTCTGTATCCCCTGAGATAACCCCCATAAAGTAGTCAAATACACCACTTGCATACATTTGAATAAAATAGTCTTTATCGATATTGTGCAGTTCTAGTATGTTAGAAGAGGTTTCATAATTTACCCATTGCCAAAGAATTTGACTTTTTGATGCTGAAAAAACTTCTCTATACCCACGTAGGGCTTCAATATTTTCTGCCATTTCCATTTCTTTAATATCTTTAGTTTACGAAGAAAAAAGAAAGTGTCATAACTACAGAGAGTTTAACAAGAGCTATAAATGCGCTCCCAAGTATATTACCTATTTGACAGCTTGTACAAGAGGTATATTTTGACCCTTCATACCTTCCATAAATTACATATACAAGAGTTAAAAGTACTGTAAAATAAGATACATAAAGCTGCGATTGCCAAATGTAAGATAATATTTTCTTATCTTCAATAGGTAATGATATTAAAAAAACTAAAAAAAGTAAAGCAGTGATAATCTTTATAACTTTTAAAATCTTATCTTTAAAAAAACTAACAGGGCAATAGTTCTCATACCCTATGTCCGAACCAAATTCTAAACTTGCTTCAAATCTTTCACGCTCAGTTTTAGAAAGTTTTGGTAAAAAAGTAGAACCAAATGTGTAATCGATCTTTCTTTGTAAAAGAATTGCAAGTTCCCCATCAGCTTTTAAAACTTGATTTTCACCACTACGATCAACATAGATGATACTTATATTTTCATAACGAGTTACTTCAGCACTGAGATTTGGATAATATGAAGTTGTCTCTTTGGTAGTTACTTCACCACTATGTGAAATAACTTTTGGATTGATAAGTTCTAAAAAAGTTCCATCTTCATTCTTTAGAACTATCACATTATGGTAATCACCTATCTGAAAAGCAGAAAGGGCTTGTAAATTATTTTCATTTATAGTATCTTTTAGATCCTCTATCAATGAAAACAACTTCTCATCAAACACACGAACATTGATTCCATACTCAACACTCAACTGCGCTGGATACTCTATAATCTCTTTTACCATTAAAACCCTAGAACTCTATCTAAGCTAAAATGCTTAGATAGAAAAAAATAATTAGTGACTTTTGCCTACAACAATAATCATTTTGATGTTAATCGCAACAAATCTGATAAATTGCCAAATTACACAAGTTCTCATTGCTCTTGCAAATTTACCAGGAATCATAGTTAAGTTAAAATCTCTACTTTTACCAAAGTTTACTTCTTCTTTTTTCATAATAATACTCCTCTCTTATTCTGGAATTAAAGTCCAGCCTGGTTTAAGTTTAGCTTTGTAGATAAACATATAATGTAAAATATGTTTAATCCAGTGTCCAGCTAGACCAATCTCACCGAATGTATGATCTGTATCACGACCTGTTCCTGGATATTTTTCAAAATCTGGAACAACAGGATAAACTGTCATAGCAGCTGCTTGACCACTAAATATACCTTTACCAGCTGATGCAACACAAGCTGCACCCATTTCAGCCATAGAAGCTTCATGTAAGTGTGCACCCTCACCATGAGTGATAAGATCACATACAGAGTGAGCTACCGCTTTACCGATGATACCTGAAGGCATACCAGTTCTAGGTGGTGTAGGATTGATTGGAGTTCCATTTGGAGAACTCATTGGTTGTGAAATAATATGTGGTGGTGCAAAAGCAATACCAGCAGCAAATAAATTTTTATATGTTGGGTTTTGATATGTGCTTGGCCAATCACTTGCTTTCCACTCAGCATAAGGTTTTGGAGTATAATCAGCATCAACTTTCATAAATCCATTTGGAGCAAATACAGTAGCTGTAATATCTTCTCCAGCTTTGTCATATGCTTTTAGACCAACACCTGCAAATGGTGGGATTAACATCGCAAAGTCAAAACTTTCTTCACCTGTACTACCATCTAAAAGTTCATAGTTAATTTTTCCAGACTCAACTTTTGCAACGTGAGCACCAATTAACCACTCAACATTTCTTTCAGCAAATAATGACTCTGCAAATAGCTTAGAACTAACTACATAACCACCAACTTTCATATGAAGTCCACCCATACCAAAGTCACCTAAGAAAGACTCATTTGAGATCCATTTAATGTCTGCCATATCACGAACACCAGCTTTGCCTAACTCGTGCTCAATATTAAAGATGTACTCAAAAGCAGCACCTTGACATGTACACATACCATGACCAGTACCGATTAAGAATTTTTGGCGTTCACCATTTTTCATTTTTTCGATACATTTTGCAAGTTCTTCTGAAGCGTGAACTGCGTGATCTGCTGTACAAACTGAAACTGTATTTTCACCAATTTGCCCTTGTCCATTACCAAGACCAGGAGTTGCATCAAAGTTTAGTTTTGGACCTGTTGCATTGATTAAGTAATCATACTCAACATTTTCACTCTCACCAGCTTTGTTTGGATCTGTATATTCGATCGTTACAAAAGGTTTATCACTAGACTCATTTCCCTCTGGGTTTAATGATACTGCTTTTGCTTGTTTATATGTAATACCTGCACTCGCGTATACTGGAGCTAAATCAAATGTTACATCCTCTTTTGTCATTTCACCGACACCAACCCAAATGTTTGATGGTATCCAGTTCCATTTTGCATTTGGAGTTACAACTACAACTTCATGAGCTGAACCTAACCATTTTGCGGCGAATGTAGCTGCAGTATGACCTGCAACTCCACCACCAAGTACGACTAATCTTGCCATATATACCTTCCCCTTAAATAAGTTGTTACATAACTTTAACAGAATAAAATCACATTATTATCACATAAAAAACTTAAACTTCTCGATATAACAATTTTGTAACCGCTGTAATAATTTTGAAACCACTTATTTATCGTATTCAAATAGAATTATTAATTAAAAAAAATTATTTTACTTTAAAATTTTATTGACTATCTCAAATGTATTTTTTGAAAGCCCTTGTGTAGAAATTACACATTTAAGCGTGATTTCCATTAAATTTTTATTTTTTTCGTTCATTTTTGGGTAGATTTTAAATGCTCCTGCAAGTCCAGAAGCCATTTGTGGATTAAATTTATCTATCTCAATGATCTTATTTGCGACAAAATCATAGCCACTTCCATCTTTTTTATGAAAATATTTATAATTTCTTGCAAATACCCCGATTAATGAACGCACTAAATTTGGAACTTTTTCATCATATACTGCATCACTTTGTAAATCTTGAACTCGTTGAAGTAATCCATCTCTCGAAGAAGCTGCTAGAAGTGCAAAGTATTTGTTCATTACTAAAGTGTTATTTTTATACTTATTATAAAAATCTTCAAATGCTTCTACTCTCTCACTCTCTTCAAACATCTCCAATACATCTAAAGCGACTACTTTATCTGTCATTGTGACTGTATTATCATACTGCTCTTTTGCAAGTGTGAGTACTTTCTCAGATTTTAAAGCACCTAAAAGTGTTAAAACTCTATTTTTTAAAGCACGTCTACCAATACTTAAACTATCTAACTCACTATTATTTGGTTCATTATTTTGCGTGTAAAGCTCTAAAAGTTTTGTCTCATATCTTTGGGCAATCATCATACTCAACTTCTCTTTTGCCTCATACAGTGGTTCAAAATCTACAACCTCTTGTTTTTGCATAAGTGTTGTGATAGATGGCAACTCTAACAAGAGTGCTTTATAAGAGAGATCAAGTTCTAAATCAAGTAGATATCCATATGCATCTACAAATTCACTTATATCTTCCCCATCGATCAGTTTAAACATACTCTGCCCTGCAAACTCTTGTGCCGCTTCATAACGTGTAAAGCTGTTTTGATCGTGTTTCATTAAAAATGGATAATCAACACCTTGATGATCTATAATGATAGGTGCACTAAAATCTCTATTGATTGAAAGTGTAGGTTTTGCTACTAAATCATCAAATCTAAATGTTTCACTCTCTTTTGAGATAATCAGCATTTTTTCTAAAATTTCATTCCCATCTTTATCAAGGAGTGCTATTTTTAGTGGAAAGTACATCGCTTTTTGAGTCTCACCACCTACTTTATTTGGTATCTTTTGTGCAAGTGTTAAAGCATACGTTCCATTTTCAAACGACTCTGTAACTTGAAGTGTTGGTGTACCGCTTTGATCGTACCAAAGTTTAAAGTGTTCAAGATCAAATTCTCCATTTTGCTTCATCGCCCATAAAAAGTCATCAGTAGTGACCGCTTGTCCATCAAAACTCTCAAAATACAAGTCTGTGGCTTTTCTATAGTTCTCATCGCCTAACATAGTATGGATCATGCGAATTACTTCCGCACCTTTTTCATATACGGTTGCCGTGTAAAAGTTATTCATAGATATATACGACTTTGGCTGGATCGGATGTGCAGTTGGAGAGGCATCTTCTACAAACTGACGCTCACGTAATGCTTTTACATCATCAATGCGTTGCACCTCTTTAGAGTTTAGATCAGCTGAGAAGCTTTGATCACGAAAGACTGTAAGTCCCTCTTTGAGTGTTAATTGAAACCAGTTTTTACATGTGATGCGATTTCCTGTCCAGTTATGAAAATACTCATGAGCGATTACAGACTCGATTCCCATAAAATTTGCATCAGTTGCTGTATCTGCATCTGCTAACACATACGCAGAGTTAAAAATATTCAGCCCCTTATTCTCCATTGCACCCATATTGAAACTATCTACTGCTACGATGTTATAGATGTCAAGATCGTATTCACGTCCATATTTCTCTTCATCCCATTTCATTGCATTGATCAAACTTGCCATAGCGTGTGTAGCTTTTTGGCTATTACCTTTGTCAACATAGATGTTAAGTTCAACTTCATTACCACTAGCAGTAGTAAAGCTATCTGTAATGAAATCTAAATCCCCTGCAACTAACGCAAAAAGATATGATGGTTTTGGATGTGGGTCGTGCCACGTTACACCATGACGAGTATCAAAACTTTCATGACAATGGATCTTGTTTCCATTACTAAGGAGTATCGGATATTTCTCTTTATCAGCGATAACAGTTGTAGTAAATACACTCATCACATCTGGACGATCAAGATATGGTGTAATTCTACGAAACCCTTCGGGCTCATTTTGAGTACAAAAAATAGCACCCGATTTATATAAACCTTCAAGTTCGGTATTGTTTTGCGGATAGATTTTATTTCTGATCTCTAGTATAAAGTTTTGCGGTACATTTAAGATCGTAAGCGTTTCTTCACTTGTTATGTATCTGTCACTTCCAAGTACTTCACCATCAAGCACAATCTCTTTTAATTCTAATTCTCCTGCATCTAAAACTAAGTCGCTTACATTATCTAATTTTTCAATTTTCATAATATTCGTTACATCTGTTTCATCTTCAAATAACTCAAATGTAAGATTGACACTCTCGATATTAAAATCTGGTTCTTTATAGTCTTTTAAAAATATCTCTTTTACTTCACTCATCTAGACCTCTCTTATAACCTCTGAATTTTCTTCAGTAAACTATACAAGTTTATAATCAAGGCAGATGTTCTTTAGCATAGTGAACTATGCTGAAGGTTGTCTAACGCAGAGTATACGCTTGTATAGTTTACCCGAAGGGAGGGTTAAAAAAAATCAACCTTGCACAAAAATTTTCATCAGCGTAGCTTTGGCTATGCTTCAAAAAATATTTTGCACAATCTTAACTTTTTTTAGCCCTCTGAAGTATATTCAGAGGTTATAAGAGAGGTCGACTCCAATTAAACTTTTTAAATAATTCTATAAATGTATTATCTAATTTTGCTTTTAAAACAATTGTATTTCCATTATAAGGATGATCTAATTCCAAACTTTTACAATGCAATAATAATCTATGCACATTATATTCTTTTCGGATAAACTTGTTGTGTTCCCCTCGCCCATATTTTGTATCGCCTAGGATATGATGGGAGATATGTTTCATATGACGGCGCAATTGGTGTTTTCGTCCTGTTTTTGGATAAAGTTCCACCAAGGAGTAACGTACAGTATCGTATTTGCCAACATTTGCTTGAAGCTCTATACTGTCCAATACTTTATACTCTGTAATCGCCTCTTGGGGCTCTTTATCTTCCCGTGCATCTTTATCGGCAATCTTATCGAGTTTCTCTTGCAATGGATAATCGATCACACCATCTTCAAGGTAGCCTCGCACAACTGCTATGTAAGTTTTTTTTGGCTCTCGGGCACGAAATTGTTCATTTAAAAGTCTGGCTGTTTCTTTATCAAGGGCAAATAGAAGCACTCCGCTTGTTGGTTTATCAAGTCTATGGATTGGATAGACCCACTGCCCCAATTGATCACGCAACATCTTCATTGCATAATAAATTTCATGCCGATCAATCATCGATTTGTGCACCAATAAACCACTTGGCTTATTGATAGCGACTAAATATTCATCTTGGTAGATTATCTCTAAAGTGTAGTTTGCAAACATAGAAGATTATCGTGGATCTCTTTTAGTAGTTTTTCTTTTTTTTGATTGTTTGATTGTTTTTGCAGTTACTTTTTTAACCTCTTTTTTAGGTTGGAAGTACGCTTTTTCTACTTTTTTATGTTCTGCTTTGAGTTTTACCTCATCACGATCTACACGTCTGATGTTAGGGTCTGGTTCAAATCCCTCAACTGTCTCTTTTTCAATCTTTTGTCCGATCAGCTTTTCAATGTCACGGATCTCAAACTTCTCATATACATCAAGTAAAGAGATAGCTTCTCCTTCTCTTCCAGCACGACCTGTACGCCCAACACGGTGTACATAATCCTCTGGAATTGATGGAAGTTCATAGTTGATCACATACGGTAACTCTTCAATGTCAAGACCACGTGAAGCGATATCTGTTGCAACTAGTACACGGAACTTTCCTTCCATAAATTGGTTAAGAGTTTTAAGGCGGTTTGCTTTTGTTTTATCGCCATGAATTACACCCGTTTTTAGACCATCTTTTTCAAGCTCTTTTCCTAATAAATCAGCACTTGTTTTTGTTCTTGTAAAAACTAAAACTTGTGGAAAGTTACGTGAGCCGATCAGATATGCTAAAAGCTCTGCTTTTCGATCAGCATCAACAAGGTATGCTACTTGATTGATCGTATCTACCGTTGTATTTTTCTTTGCAGTTTCAATAAATGCAGGTGAAGTCAAAATAAGTTTTGAAAGCTTTCTCACTTTTTCAGAAAATGTCGCCGAAAAAAGTAACGTCTGATGACGTTTTGGTAAAAGCGGGTGGATCGCTCTTATATCTTTGCTAAATCCCATATCTAGCATACGATCAGCTTCATCAAGAACAAAAACCTCAACATCATCAAGCTTAAGTCCGTTTTTAGTAAGTTCAAGTAAACGCCCAGGTGTTGCTACAATTACTTCCGCTCCACCTTTAAGTTTTGCTATCTGCTTTGTTATATCTTTTCCACTAATGATAGCTTCAGACTTAACATCCATGTATTTTGCATAATCGTTTATATCTTTATAGATCTGAACACTTAGCTCTCTTGTTGGGGAGATGATAACAGCACGCACCCCTTTGCTCTCATCTTTTTTTCTTAACTTTTGTAAAAGAGGAAGTGCAAAAGCTGCTGTTTTTCCAGTTCCCGTTTGTGCTGTTGCAAAAAGATCTTTATTTTGCATCACTAAAGGGATTGCACGTTTTTGGATCAAAGTTGGTTCTTTATAACCAAGTTCCTCAACTGCATCAAGTAAAGGCTTAAAAACCCCAAGCTTTTCAAATGACATTATTTCCCTTTTTTAATTTATAGCATAGATTATATTTTATAAAATAGTAACATATTAATACTTTATATCAAGCATATAATATCTATGTGATATTTTTGTGATATAATTCCATCCACTAATTATAAAGCGGAGCCAAATATTTTAAATTTTAAACATACTATTTCTATTATTACACTTATAAAATATATTTTACCTATAGCATCTCTTTGGATGCTTATAATGCTTTACTATCAACTATTTGTAGCTTCTAGCATAACTTTAGTATATATTTTCGTCTCTTTAATGAGTTTAGTATATTATAAAATAACTTTCCAAGTAGCGCTCATTATACGTCTGCAAATGGTAATGATGTTATTACTTCCATTTTTGATGATGTGGAACTTGGGTGGTTATGATAATGGAAGTAACATTATCATATGGGGCTTTATGGCTCCTATTATGGCACTTTTATATACTGAAAAAAAAGAGGCTTTGTTCTGGTTTTACGCTTTTTTACTATTATTAATTATCTCTTTACCGCTAGAACATCAACTTCCAAACTATGAACTATCTCATAATGTAAAAGAAGTACTATTTTTTCTTAACTTAGCAACCATTCTCTCTGGTATCTATTTTCTTCTAAAATATTTTATCGATAAAACAAAAGATGATGTGAACAACAATATCTCCTTTTTAAAAAGTTATAAAACAAGTATAGATACAAACCTTGTAGTAACCAAAACTGACCTTTATGGAAATATCACTTTTGCAAATCAAAATTTTTATGATATTTCAGGTTATAGTGAAAATGAAGTTTTAGGCAGAAGTCACAATATAGTACGTCATCCAGAGACCGATGATAGTGTGTATAAAGAGATATGGGAAACTATCTTAGCAAAAAAAACATGGCATGGGCAACTTAAAAATAAGAGAAAAGATGGTACAACATACTGGGTTCAAAGTACCATATCTCCTATTTTAGACAAAGACAATAACATCGTAGAATTTATTGCTATACGTTATAACATCACTGAAATTTTACAAAAACAAGAGAGTTTAACACAGTTACTCCATACAGATACTTTAACAGGCTTAAAAAATAGAAAAGCACTTTTTAGAGATAAAAATAAAAATGCTCATAACTCTTTAGTTCTTATAAATATAGATAAATTTAGTCAAATTAACAACCTTTATGGAGAATCTTTTGGAGACAAAGTTCTCTTAGCTTTTAGTCAAATTATGAATCATGCTGTTGAGCAAAGAGATACATGTGAACTTTATAAACTTGCTGGTGATGAATTTGTTGTACTCTCTGTAGAGCGAGATGCAGAGGTATTAAGAAACAATATCAACAATATGGTTCAGTACTTAAATGATACACCAATTAGTATAGATGGGCAAGAGGTAAGTATAGGCATCTCTGTAGGAATTTCACTAGAAGAGAATGAAAGTTTATTAGAAACTGCGAGTATGGCACTTAAATTTGCTAAGCGTCTTGGAAAACATATTGTGATCTACTCTGACCAAGTTTCACTCAACCACGAGTATGAAAACAATATCAAATGGGTAAAAGAGATTCGTGAGGCTATTAAAAAAGATAGAATCGTACTCTATTATCAAGCGATAAAAGACAATCCAACAGGTAAAATTTATAAATATGAAACACTTATAAGACTTTTAGATACTCATGGAAATGTCATCTCTCCACATAGTTTTTTAGAAATCGCAAAAAAATCAAAACTCTATAAAGAACTTACAAAAATTGTCATAAACAAAAGTTTTGAATATTTTAAAGATAAAGATTATAACTTTTCAGTCAATATTACAATTGAAGATATTCTTGATCCAAAAATCAATTCATACATTATAGAATCGCTACAAAAGTACAATATAGGGCATAAAGTTGCTTTTGAAATTGTTGAAACAGAAGGTATTGAGAAGTTTGATATTGTTGAAAAATTTATACATGAAGTTAAATCGTATGGTGCTAAAATCTCTATAGACGATTTTGGAACAGGATATTCAAACTTTGAATATCTCATGCGACTTCAAGCGGATTATATAAAAATTGATGGCAGTATCATCAAAAATATCGTTCATGATAAAAAATCAGCACTGATTACCTCTATCATTGTTTCGTTTGCAAAAGAGATGCATATGAAAACAATTGGTGAGTTTGTTGAGAATGAAGATATAGAGAAAAAACTTAAAGAGCTAGGTGTTGATAAATCACAAGGCTATTTTATAGAAAAGCCTAAAGAAAAATTATAAAAATCTGCGTTTATTTGTTCTTTGTATGAATTATTGTAGACAGATCAAAAATCTGTAGAGCTATTATCTTGAGATTTTTTTTCTTCTTTATTTGGCGGGATAAGTTCTAACGTACCTTCATTATCTTTTACTTGTTCTAAAAGTATCTCTTTTACTTCTAGCTTTTTCCCATCAAATGCTAAGTGTATAAAAGTTTGATGTATATCAGATACAGTTTTATTATTTTCTGCATCATCATCTGGTATATAAAGTTTTTTATAAGAATAAGGTTCATGATGCTTTCTTTGCCCCCGTGAACCTTCCATCCAACTATCTCCATTTAAACAATGTTTTTTATCCCCTGTATAAATAAATTTTCGATAATTTACAACTTTAAAGTCTATACTTCCTATACCAACTTCTGTTGTATTCAAGAACTCTTCAAAATTACTATTTGCTCTTTGAATAGTTAGAGATGGATAGTGTTCTTGTGTTATCTCTTTGGTTGAGGGGAATTCTGCATTTTCTTTAGTTCTCTCTCCATTTGGTTCTAATTTTTTATTTGTATAATATGGATTTTTCTGTTTTTTTCTACCATTTACTTTCACTGACACCCAATATATGTCATCTTTTGCAACATATTTTCGAATAGATGCACTTTTATCTCCTTCAAACCAATACCATAAACTTGCAAGTACATTTAATTCTAAAGAAGTAACTAATTGATTTGCTTTTTGATTTGATGATAATATATCAAGATTTTCATTTTTGAAAAACTGTTTTTCCATTTTTAACTTCATATACCAAATTATCATTGGCATCATATTCTTTATATCCATCATTTGTATGAGTAACTTTTATAATTTTTTCCATATTTATAAATTGAGTACCACATTTAAAATATTTTGTTGGTAAATTATATTTTTTAATAAGCCAAGATTTTAAAGTTAAATCATCAATATTATCTAGAATAGTTTCCCCGTTTCTAGTTTGTTGTTTTATTTTCGCACCATTTGAAACTAAAAGTTCAATCATTTCTTTTGTTTTTGCATAAAAAAAAGGTGGTTCTACATAGCTTCCTTTACACTCAAAATTCATTTCTTCTTCTATGTTTAAACTAGCATTATGTTCTAGTAAATATTTTGTTATTCGCAAATTATTTTTTATAATAGCTGATGTTAGTGGCGTATGGATAAACCCTTTAATAGCTAATACATTGGGGTTTGCACCATAATTGATAAGCAATTTGACAGCCCCAATATTTTCTGAATATACTGCTGCATGTAAAATTCTTATTGGAAATTTATATGCTAATGCAGAATTGGGGTCTAACCCATCATCTAATAATTTTTTAAGCTTTTTATTTGAGGAATCTCTTAATATTTTAACAATTTTTTTTGTTTCATTTAAAGATAAATGATTCGCACCAATTGCAAAAACTATGTTATCATTTATTTTATTTGGTAAATCTTGTTGAGAATAAAGTAATGATATAAACATTAATATACATAATAGTATTTTCATTTTAACTCCCAAAATATGATATCAGTTGTTTTTACTCCATTTTGATGATGTTCAAAATAACAGTGATTATAATCTAAATTACCATTAGGACAAATAGTACCATCCCATAAAGTAATATGTCCATTTGCATCACCCCATCCAGAAACTTTAAAAATAAGTATTCCTTTTTTACCATTGATTTCAGATTTAAAGTTGTTAGGATTTCCATCAAATGTTATATCTGAATTACCAAATGCCTTTTCTAAAACTTGCGTCATTTTATTAACAGAAAGAACATACGGTTCACCAGTTTTTTCATCTTGAAAATCTTTTGGAAGCTTTAGTTTAAAATTACTTTTGTTAAAAGTATAACTCATTCTTGTCGCACAAGCATTACTATAATCTACTTGATGACAACCTTCAGATTCTCGCTCACCCTTGCATCTTGCTGCTAACTCTTTATGTATCAATTTAAATACTTCACAAGCTTTTAGTTTAACAACTTTCATAAAATATGGTTCTAAATCAGAATATTTTGGTCTATTAATTTTAATGGTATTTATAGTTTGACCATTAACTTGAACTTCTGCCATTCCCGCCATATTAATCTTCCTTTAATATTAAAGTTTTATCTTCAAATATATTTAAAATTTTAGCTGTACCATCCTCTTGCACTTGAGTAGAAAAGCTATGTATTTCTTCTCCCATTTTAATATCTATACTTAGATCTTCTCCAGCTTCATAATCTAAAGTTTCCAAATGTAAATTTAAATCACTATAGTGTCTTGAAGTATCTGAAATTTTTATTTCATCTTCTCCATATGACCAATAAGTATTCGTGATAGTTTTTTGAGAATTTTTCTCAACTGCATCAGCCACAACCCCATCCAACCCACTATTATCTTTAAAGTTATCAGTGTTAAAGTGTATACCTGAGGGGTCTATTGTTAAAACGTTTGATCCACATTTAAGACTTATACCATCTGTTGCTTCTATCT